>NZ_CP028035.1:2400000-3600000 GCF_005491205.1 Nissabacter sp. SGAir0207 | reverse complement strand
ATGACGTCAACGGCCGTACCAAGATGTATAAGAACATCGTGGATGGCAATCATCAGATGGAACCGGGCATGCCGGAATCCTTCAACGTACTGTTGAAAGAGATCCGCTCACTGGGCATCAACATCGAACTGGAAGACGAATAGTCTCCTCCCGTTCGATAGTGCAGTTCGCACTCGTCACAGGGGCGCCTGAATTTCGGTTCAGGCGCCTGACAGGTCTAACTCCGACAGGAGCCAATCCGTGAAAGACTTATTAAAGTTTCTGAAAGCGCAAACTAAAACCGAAGAGTTTGATGCGATCAAAATTGCTCTGGCATCGCCAGACATGATCCGTTCCTGGTCTTTTGGTGAAGTTAAAAAGCCGGAAACGATCAACTACCGTACGTTCAAACCTGAGCGTGACGGCCTTTTCTGCGCCCGTATCTTTGGGCCGGTTAAAGATTACGAATGCCTGTGCGGTAAGTACAAGCGTTTGAAACACCGTGGTGTTATCTGTGAGAAGTGTGGCGTTGAAGTTACCCAGACTAAAGTGCGCCGTGAGCGTATGGGTCACATCGAGCTGGCTTCTCCGACTGCCCACATCTGGTTCCTGAAGTCGCTGCCGTCCCGTATCGGCCTGCTGCTGGACATGCCGCTGCGTGATATCGAACGTGTACTCTACTTTGAGTCCTACGTGGTGGTTGAAGGCGGCATGACCAACCTGGAGCGTCGTCAGATCCTGACTGAAGAGCAGTATCTGGACGCGCTGGAAGAGTTCGGCGATGAGTTCGACGCGAAGATGGGCGCCGAAGCTATCCAGGCCCTGTTGAAAAACATGGATCTGGAAGCAGAGTGCGAGCAGCTGCGTGAAGAGCTGAACGAAACCAACTCTGAAACCAAGCGTAAAAAGCTGACCAAGCGTATCAAGCTGCTGGAAGCGTTCGTACAGTCTGGCAACAAGCCGGAGTGGATGATCCTGACCGTGCTGCCGGTACTGCCGCCGGATCTGCGTCCGCTGGTTCCGCTGGATGGTGGTCGTTTCGCAACGTCCGATCTGAACGATCTGTATCGTCGCGTGATCAACCGTAACAACCGTCTGAAACGCCTGCTGGATCTGGCTGCGCCTGACATCATCGTGCGCAACGAAAAGCGTATGCTGCAAGAAGCGGTAGACGCCCTGCTGGACAACGGCCGTCGCGGTCGCGCCATCACTGGCTCGAACAAGCGTCCGCTGAAGTCCCTGGCAGACATGATCAAAGGTAAGCAAGGTCGTTTCCGTCAGAACCTGCTGGGTAAACGTGTTGACTACTCCGGTCGTTCCGTTATCACCGTAGGCCCGTACCTGCGTCTGCACCAGTGCGGCCTGCCGAAGAAGATGGCGCTGGAGCTGTTCAAACCGTTCATCTACGGCAAGCTGGAGCTGCGTGGCCTCGCGACCACCATCAAAGCTGCTAAGAAGATGGTTGAGCGTGAAGAAGCGGTAGTCTGGGATATCCTGGACGAAGTGATCCGTGAGCACCCGGTACTGCTGAACCGTGCGCCGACCCTGCACCGTCTGGGTATCCAGGCGTTCGAGCCGGTACTGATCGAAGGTAAAGCGATCCAGCTGCACCCGCTGGTTTGTGCGGCATACAACGCCGACTTCGATGGTGACCAGATGGCTGTTCACGTACCGCTGACGCTGGAAGCCCAGCTGGAAGCGCGTGCGCTGATGATGTCCACCAACAACATCCTGTCCCCTGCGAACGGCGAGCCAATCATCGTTCCGTCTCAGGACGTTGTACTGGGCCTCTACTACATGACGCGTGACTGTGTTAACGCCAAAGGCGAAGGCATGGTACTGACTGGGCCGAAAGAAGCTGAGCGCATCTACCGCGCTGGCCTGGCGTCCCTGCATGCACGTGTAAAAGTCCGTATCACTGAAGATGTGAAGAACACGGAAGGCGAGTGGGAATCCAAGACCTCTCTGGTGGACACCACCATTGGTCGTGCGATCCTGTGGATGATTGTGCCGAACGGCCTGCCGTTCTCCATCGTCAACCAGCCGCTGGGCAAGAAAGCGATCTCCAAAATGCTGAACACCTGTTACCGCATTTTGGGCCTGAAGCCGACCGTTATCTTCGCTGACCAGATCATGTATACCGGCTTTGCGTATGCAGCACGTTCTGGTGCGTCCGTTGGTATCGACGACATGGTTATCCCGGAGAAGAAAGCCGAGATCATCGAAGAAGCCGAAACCGAAGTGGCCGAGATCCAGGAGCAGTTCCAGTCTGGTCTGGTTACCGCGGGCGAGCGTTACAACAAAGTCATCGATATCTGGGCCGCGGCGAACGAGCGCGTGGCGAAGGCGATGATGGAAAACCTGTCTGTTGAAGACGTGGTTAACCGTGACGGCGAAGTTGAGCAGCAGGTTTCGTTCAACAGCATCTTCATGATGGCCGACTCCGGTGCGCGTGGTTCTGCGGCACAGATTCGTCAGCTGGCCGGTATGCGTGGTCTGATGGCGAAGCCGGATGGCTCCATCATCGAAACGCCGATCACCGCGAACTTCCGTGAAGGTCTGAACGTACTTCAGTACTTCATCTCGACCCACGGTGCGCGTAAAGGTCTGGCGGATACCGCACTGAAAACTGCGAACTCCGGTTACCTGACCCGTCGTCTGGTTGACGTGGCGCAGGATCTGGTTGTGACCGAAGACGACTGTGGCACCCACGAAGGCATCCTGATGACTCCGGTTATCGAGGGTGGCGACGTGAAAGAGCCGCTGCGTGAGCGTGTACTGGGTCGTGTAACTGCAGAAGACGTACTGAAGCCGGGTACGGCGGACATTCTGGTGCCGCGTAACACCCTGCTGAACGAGAAGACGTGTGATCTGTTGGAAGAGAACTCCGTCGACGCCGTGAAAGTACGCTCCGTAGTAGGTTGTGAAACCGACTTTGGTGTGTGTGCTTACTGCTACGGTCGTGACCTGGCACGTGGCCACATCATCAACAAAGGTGAAGCGGTCGGTGTTATTGCAGCACAGTCCATCGGTGAGCCGGGTACCCAGCTGACGATGCGTACCTTCCACATCGGTGGTGCGGCATCCCGTGCGGCGGCAGAGTCCAGCATTCAGGTGAAGAACAAGGGCAGCATCAAGCTGACCAACGCGAAGCACGTAACCAACTCCAACGGTAAGCTGGTTATCACCTCGCGTAACACCGAACTGAAGCTGATTGACGAATTCGGTCGTACGAAAGAGAGCTACAAAGTGCCTTACGGTGCGGTCATGGCGAAAGGTGACGGTCAGGAAGTCAGCGCGGGCGAAACCGTCGCTAACTGGGATCCGCACACCATGCCAGTTATCAGTGAAGTGAGTGGTTTCATCCGCTTCGCCGATATGGTCGATACCCAAACCATTACCCGCCAGACTGACGAACTGACCGGTTTGTCCTCTATCGTGGTACTGGACAGCGCAGAGCGTACCGGTAGCGGTAAAGACCTGCGTCCGGCACTGAAAATCGTTGACGCCAGCGGCGACGACGTACTGATCCCAGGCGCGGATATGCCTGCCCAGTACTTCCTGCCGGGTAAAGCGATTGTTCAGCTGGAAGATGGTATCCAGATCAACGCAGGTGACACCTTGGCGCGTATTCCGCAGGAATCCGGCGGTACCAAGGACATCACCGGTGGTCTGCCACGCGTTGCTGACCTGTTCGAAGCGCGTCGTCCGAAAGAGCCGGCAATCCTGGCTGAGATCAGCGGGATCATCTCCTTCGGTAAAGAGACCAAAGGCAAGCGTCGTCTGGTGATCACCCCGCTGGATGGTAGCGATCCGTACGAAGAGATGATTCCGAAATGGCGTCAGCTCAACGTGTTCGAAGGTGAACGTGTAGAACGTGGTGACGTCGTATCTGACGGCCCAGAGTCCCCGCACGACATCCTGCGTCTGCGTGGTGTTCACGCGGTGACCCGTTACATCGTGAACGAAGTGCAGGACGTTTACCGTCTGCAAGGCGTTAAGATTAACGATAAGCACATCGAAGTTATCGTTCGTCAGATGCTGCGTAAAGGCACCATTGCCAGCGCAGGCAGCTCTGAGTTCCTGGAAGGCGAACAGGCTGAAGTGTCTCGCATCAAGATTGCCAACCGTCAGCTGGAAGCAGACGGCAAGATCGCAGCAACGTACCATCGTGACCTGCTGGGTATCACCAAGGCATCTCTGGCGACCGAGTCCTTCATCTCTGCGGCTTCGTTCCAGGAAACGACGCGTGTTCTCACCGAAGCGGCAGTTGCCGGTAAGCGTGATGAACTGCGCGGCCTGAAAGAGAACGTGATCGTGGGCCGTCTGATCCCAGCCGGTACCGGTTACGCTTATCATCAGGACCGTATGCGTCGCCGCGCACAGAATGAAGAGCAGGTTGCTCCTCAGGTCAGCGCGGAAGAAGCTACAGCCAACCTGGCTGAGCTGCTGAACGCAGGCCTTGGCGGCGACGACGAATAATCGTTCGCAAGCGCCAACGCTAAATAAAAAACCCGCTTCGGCGGGTTTTTTTATGGGCGCTTTCCGGCAATGCTAGAGGTAAGCGTTACATGGATAAGGTTGATGAAGATTGCAAATTGCCCGGCAGTTTACCCGTGTCCGCATCCAGCCCAATAGTTTAGTAAACCACTCTCTTTCTGCGTGCTCTCCATTTCAATTGTGTGGCTAATCACAAAATAGGCTTAATCATCCCCGTTCTCTGTTTGGCTCGTTGACAGCAAAACCCGAAGTGCATAGTCTCACTCTAAGTGGTATATACCACTTGGTCTATAATCCGCACAGTGAGCCAAATATGAATAATTTCACTGCATTTATGGAACGGAAAATATTGCCGCTGGCAATGAAGATTGAAGGGAATGACTATCTAGGTGCCATCAAAGATGGTTTTATTCGAATTATGCCTTTCCTGATTATCGGTTCGTTTTTCTTGCTAATAGCCAACTTACCGATCCCAGGTTACGGCGAATTTATCGTTCGCCATTTTGGCGAGAAGTTTATTAGCCAACTGAATTACGTTCTGGATGCGACTTATTCGATTATGGCGCTGCTGGTTGTCACCAGCACCAGTATCAGTCTGGCGAAACGCTGGAATTTGAATGAGATCTCCTGTGCGTTAATATCACTTATCAGTTTTCTGGTGATTACCCCTTATCAATACCCGCAGGAGAGTGGCGCGGTTATGCGTGACGTAATCCCTACGTTCGCGCTCGGGGCGCAAGGATTATTCCTTTCACTGATCGTAACGGTCACCGCAGTACGCTTGTATCGCTTATTCAACCATCCGCGTCTGACTATCTCCATGCCAGAGAGTGTGCCGCCTGCCGTCTCAAACAGCTTTAGCTCACTGATCCCCTCCTTCCTGATTGTGGTCATCTTCTGGCTGGCCCGTCTGCTGTTTGAAATGACCCCATTTGGTACGGCTCAGGAGATGATCTTCAAAGTGCTACAGGCTCCTATGATGGAGTTGGGTAATACCTTGCCTTCACAGATGGTGGCCGAATTTTTTATAAGCTTCTTCTGGTTCTTTGGCCTGCATGGCGACTCTATTGTCACCGCCATTATGGGCCCCATCTGGCGCTCTTTAACGCTTGAGAATATGCAGGCGATGAAACAGGGCCTGCCGCCGGTAAATATCATTACCCAACAGTTCCGTGATGTCTTTCTGATTTGCGGCGGCACCGGTTTTACGCTGGCAATGCTGCTGGTAATGCTGTTCCGGGCTAAGAGCAAGCGTATGCGTGAAATTGCAAAACTTGCTTCACCCGCGGCTCTCTTTAATATCAATGAGCCTATTATCTTCGGCGTGCCCATCGCGCTCAATCCCTTGCTGTTTATCCCTTTTATTATCGTGCCCGTGGTGTTGTGTGTAATGACTTATAGCGCGATGGCCTTCGGCTGGCTGCCTTTAACCTCTGGTCTGGAAATCCCCTGGACCACACCGATATTTATCAGCGGCTTCTTAATCTGCGGCTGGAAGGGAATGCTCTTTCAGGCAATTAATCTGCTGGTGGCCATGACCATTTACTACCCATTCGTCATGACGCTCGATAAACACTATTTACGCGATGAAAATGAACAGGCAAAAAATACCCTGAATCAACATGCCCTTGCCCTGGAATGAATTAAGGAGTGTGTAATGAATAAGAGTTTAAAGATTGTCACTATCGGCGGCGGTAGCTCTTATACGCCGGAAATTATCGAAGGCTTTATCCAGCGCTATGCAGAGCTGCCCATTCGCGAAATTTGGTTAGTGGATGTCGAGGCCGGGCGTGAAAAACTGGAGGTAGTGGGTAATCTCGCGAAACGGATGGTGGAGGCGGCGGGCATTCATTGTCAGGTGCACCTGACGCTGGATCGCCGGGAGGCGCTGAAAGGCGCGGACTTCGTGACCACCCAGCTGCGTGTCGGGCAATTAGAGGCGCGAATTAAAGATGAACGTATTCCTCTTTCTCACGGTTTAATCGGCCAGGAAACCAATGGGGCGGGTGGTCTGGCTAAGGCGCTGCGCACCATTCCGGTGATCCTCGATATCTGCCGGGATATGGAAGAGCTTTGCCCGGATGCCTGGCTGGTTAATTTCACCAACCCCAGCGGCATTGTCACCGAGGCGGTGCTGAAGTACAGCAGCATAAAGTGCATTGGCCTGTGCAATCTTTCGCAGTCCATGCAGCATATGGTGGCGGAGATACTTGGCGTCGAGCGATCGCGTTTTCTGCTACAGCTGGTTGGGCTTAACCACTTCCTCTATGGCACGCATGTCTATATGGACGGCAAGGATGTGATGCCGGACGTGCTGAAGAACCTGAAATATGACAGCGCCCATAAGCCCAAAAATATCCCTGACATTCCGTGGTTGCAGGAACAAATCCAGCATCTTGGCGTGATCCCATGCCCCTATCATCAGTACTACTATGCCACCAGCGACGTGCTGGAAAAGCAGCTTCATGAATTTGCAGAGCACGGTACGCGTGGCGAGGTGGTACAGGCCGTCGAGCATGAACTGTTTGAACTTTATAGAAACCCGCAGCTTCATGAAAAGCCCAAGCAGCTGGAGCAGCGGGGCGGCGCGTATTACTCCGAAGCAGCCTGCGAGCTGATTAGCGCCATCTATAACGACAAAAACCTGCTGATGACGGTTAACGTGCGTAACAACGGCGCTATCCGTTCATTGCCGGATAATGTCGCTATCGAAACCACCTGCGTCATTGGGCGTTACGGCGCCATCCCGCTGAATAACGATCCTTTGCCAGCCACCGTGTCTGGACTGGTCTCGCTGATGAAAGCGTGGGAAGAGATGGCCGTTGAGGCAGCCGTGACCGGCGATTACGGCGCGGCCCTGCAGGCGCTGACGCTTAACCCGCTGGTGCCGTCAGGTAAAGTGGCGAAAGTCGTGCTGGATGAGCTACTGGAAGCGCATCGCGAATATTTGCCTCAATTCTTTAAGGCGTAAGCACTTTACGGCTACGCATACGGAAAAGGTCGCCACGGTTATAGCTCCATGAATAGTTAAAGACCGTGCCATCTTCAAGCCAGGTGCTCTCTTTGATGTACAGCATCGGTGAATTAACCGGGATGTCCAGCAGGGCGGCCATCTCTGCATCGAACAGGCTCGCGCCGATCTGCGAGTCCGTACCACCAATCTTTTGCTGGCACTTTTGTTCGATAAAGGCATACAGCGAATGGTTTTGCAGCACGTCGTCGTCGATGGTGTCCACCACCGCCAGTGGAATGTAGCTGTCTTCAATCAGCACCGGCGTGCCGTCAAACAGGCGGACACGGCGAATCGCGTGGAGCGGTTCATCTTCCGCGACGCCAAACTGGCTTGCCAGATAAGCGCCGGCCGTTTGCTGGACGTGGTAGATAAGGCGGCTGGTGATGGTCACTGTACCGCTTAGCTCATTTGTGACGCCCAGCGCACTGTCTGCGCCATCCGGGTTGAGTAGGTAAACCGGCGGAGCAAAAGCGCGGCTGACAAAGGTGCCTTTGCCGACGATTTTTTTGACCAGGCCCTCCTGCTCCATATGAGCAATGGCTTTTTGGACGGTGGCCCGCGTGACCTGGTAGGTCTCTGCCAGTTCGCGTTCCGAGGGGATGAGTGAACCAACCGGGTATTTTTGATTCTGAATCTCGCGTTTTAGCGTATCGCGAATAAGGACATAGACCGGTTTCATGGCTCTCCCGTCAGGGCTATGGATAAATAGGGTGATGCGGTGTCGGGATGCTAAAGCACTTTTCCGACGCGACGCAAGTGACATACAGGTAGCAAATAAGCATGTTAAATCATAACCAAGCGTACTGGCAGCAAAAGGGCGCCAGCTTAACCGTCGAGGCGATCCTTGCTCAGCCCCGTTTATGGCAGGAGGGGCTGGCACAGGTCAAAGCGCGGCGGTCTGATATTCAGGCTTTCTGGCAGCAGTGCGGGGCGCATACCCGCGTGGTCATGACTGGGGCAGGTTCATCTTTACTGGCGGCGCAGGCGAGCGTTAACTGGCTGCGCACGGTATTACCCCGCCAGATAGACGTTATCCCGGCGACAGATCTCGTGCTGACGCCCGGCATGATTGATGACCATGTCTGTCTGGTTTCCGTCAGCAGCTCGGGCAACACGCCGGAGACTGTCACGGTTGTTGAGCAGGCACTGGCAGCGCATCCCCAGCTGTGCCATCTGGCGATTACCAATAATGCGGGCAGCCGCCTGGCAACCCTGGCGGAACAGCACCCGGCGGGCCTATTTATCCCGGTTCCTGACGGCACCTCTAACGGCAGTTTTGCCGCTACCTCTGAGTTCACCATGCCCTTGTGGTACTTAATGCTGCTGCTTGCGCCAGAGTGCTGGGATGAGGCTGAACACGTCTTGCCTGTTTTGCAGCGGGGAGCGGGCTATTTCCTGACCCACTATGCCGACACCCTGGAACAGTGGGCGGCCGAGCCGCGCAACACGATGGTGGCGATAGGTTCTCTCTCCTTGAAGGCGGTGGCCTGTGAAACCAGCCTGAAACTGCTGGAGATGGGCAACGGGCAGGTGATGACCGCCTGGCACTCGATGCTGGAATTCCGCCACGGGCCAAAGCTGATTATTAACCGCGATGTCACCGTGATCGGCTACCTTGCGGCGCGCCCTGAAATCCACCGTTATGACTATGACATGCTGGTGGAACTGACAGGCGAGCGCAGCGCAGGCGCTCAGGTGGTCGCCATCGGGCATGATGTATTGCCTGAGGGCAAAAAGCCTGCGGATCTCTATTTCCATTTTGCCTCTCCAGAGCTGGCCGACTACCACGAATCCTGGGCCACCTTGCTCTACGTCCTCTTTGCGCAGCTGGCAGGTCTGTACCGCGCCATTGCGCTGGGCGTCACGCCAGATATGCCTTCCCGTGATGGGAAAGTGACCAAGGTGGCAAACGTCACTGTCTACTGACGGAAAGCGGGGCGGCGATGGGCAGGGAAGGTTGCCGCCCCGGTTGGTCAGTAAACCCAACGAGGCGACAATATTTCACTCAGTGTGGCACGGCAAGAGGCTGTCTCTTATCCTTCGGCAGCCCTCCAAGACGTATTTTTCTGTGCTGCAACGTTGCAGGACTCCTGCGCGCCCCTTCCCAGAAAACTGTCCCAATCTTTCCAGACCGGCTGCAAGCCCGCACGCGCAATCGCCTCGGCCACCCGCCTCGGCGAGCGGTCATCATGCGGGGCGAACTGCTCCAACTCCGGGTGATCGTCGGCATAGCCGCCAGGCTGGGTTTTCGAGCCGGCGCTAACGTTGGTGATCGCCAGCGGGATCAGGTTGTCACGGAAATAGGGCGACTCGCGGGTCGACAGCGTCAGCTCGACATCCGGCGCCAGCAAGCGGAAGGCGCACACCAGTTGCACCAGCTGCGGCTCGCTCATCAGGGAGGCTGGCTCAATGCCGCCGGTGCAGGGGCGCAGCCGTGGGAAGGCGATCGAGTAGCGGCTCTGCCAGTAGTGGCGCTGGAGATAGAGCAGGTGCTCCGCCACCATATAGCAGTCGGTGCGCCAACTGTTCGATAGGCCAATCAGCGCGCCCAGCCCAATCTTGTCGATGCCTGCCCGGCCAAGGCGATCCGGCGTATCCAGCCGCCAGAAGAAATCCTGCTTCTGGCCGCGGAGATGGTGCTGTTGGTAGGTCGCGGCATGGTATGTCTCCTGATAGACCAGCACGCCATCCAGCCCCAGCTCTTTCAGCTCGGCATACTCCTCCTGCGCCAGCGGCTGCACCTCAATCATCAGCGAGCTGAACTGCTGGCGAATCGCCGGGAAGTGGCGGCGGAAATAGTCCATCCCCACTTTGCTCTTATGCTCACCGGTGACCAGCAGCAGATGGTCGAAACCCAGTGCCTTGATGGCGGCGCACTCACGCGCAATCTCTGCCTCATCCAGTGTTTTGCGTTTGATGCGGTTGCTCATCGAAAAACCGCAGTAAGTGCACTCATTGGCACACAGGTTGGAGAGGTAGAGCGGCACGTAAAAGCCGACCGTATTGCCGAAGCGCTGGCGGGTCAGGCGTTGGGCGCGCTGGGCCATCGGCTCCAGGTAGGCCAGCGCCGCGGGTGAGATCAGCGCCATAAAATCCTCACGGCTGATCCGGTCTGCCGCCAGCGCCCGCTCCACATCCTGCGCGGTCTTGCTGTGGATGCGCAGGCTGGTATCGTCCCAATCCAGCTGTTGCCAATAATCGCTGAAGTTGCTCATAGCAGCCTCTCAGTGCTTTGGCTGAGGAACGCGGTCAGCGGGCTGGAGGCGGAGGCGTGGGAGAGCACCGGCGCGCTGCCGCTCTCGCGGGCCAGCTTGCCAGCCTCCACCGCCAGCCGGAAGGCACGGGCCATGGCAACCGGGTCGCGGGCCACGGCGATCGCCGTGTTCACCAACACCGCGCTGGCTCCCATCTCCATCGCCTCGGCGGCATGGCTGGGCGCACCAATGCCCGCATCCACCACCACCGGCACCTGTGCTTGCTCAATAATGATCTCGAGGAAGTCGCGGGTCTTCAGCCCCTGATTGGAGCCGATAGGCGCACCGAGCGGCATTACCGCCGCGCAGCCCACCTCCTCCAGCCGCTTGCACAGCACCGGATCAGCGCTGCAATAGGGCAGCACCACGAACCCCAGTTTCACCAGCTTCTCCGCCGCCTTCAGGGTTTCGACGGCGTCGGGCAGCAGGTATTTCACATCAGGGTGAATCTCCAGCTTTACCCAGTGAGTGCCAAGCGCCTCACGCGCCAGCTGGGCGGCAAAGATCGCCTCTTCCGCCGTTTTCGCCCCGGAGGTGTTGGGCAGCAGCCGCACCCCCAGCGCCCGCAGCGGGGCCAGAATGGCGTCATTGCCGCCGCGCAGGTCAACGCGCTTCATCGCCATCGTCACCAACTGGCTGCCGGAAGCGGCCAGCGCCGCTTGCATTAGATCGGCGCTGGCGAATTTGCCGGTACCGGTAAACAGGGAAGAGTCAAAAGTTACATCGGCAATCGTCAGCATCTCAGCCTCCTGCAATGGCCTGAAACAGCAGAATGGCGTCGCCGTCCTGCAACATGTGGGTCTCCCACTGCGCGCGCGGGATAATGATCTGGTTTACGGCCAGCGCCGTGCCGGGCTGGTGGCGGCCAAGCTGGTGGAGCAGCGCCGCCAACGTCAGGGGGGCAGTGAGGGGCAGGCGCTCGTCATTAATGCTGATGACCATCACGCCCTCCGCAGACGGTGCAACCGGCATCGGCGCTCAGTTGCAGGGTCGCCCAGCTCTGCTGCTTGCCATCGAATAGCCGCAGTTTGCCAGCGAGCGCGGCGGGCATCCCAGCCAGCATCTTGATCGCCTCCAGAGCCTGTAGCGTGCCGATCACCCCCACCACTGGCCCCAGCACCCCGGCGGTGCGGCAGTTGCGTTCCGGCAGATCGCGGTCAGGGTAGAGGCAGGCATAGCAGCCGTGGCGATAGGGCGGCGTGAGCACCAGCAACTGGCCGCTGAAGCCCACCGCGCTGCCGCTGATAAGTGGCTTGCCCGCCGAGATGCACGCCTGATTGATCGCGTGGCGGGTCGCCATGTTGTCGCTGCAATCCAGCACCAAATCGGCGCGCTTCACGGCGTCTGCCAGCGCCTGATCCTGCATCCGCACCGGCAGGGCGATCGCTTCAACTTGCGGGTTGAGATCGCGCAGCCGCTGGCTGGCCAGCCCGGCTTTGTGCTGTTTGAGATCGGCCGTGCGGTAGAGGATCTGCCGTTGCAGGTTAGTGATCTCCAGCCGATCGTCATCGGCCAGCAGGATCGTGCCGACACCGGCCGCCGCCAGATAGAGCGCCGCCGGCGAGCCAAGCCCGCCGAGGCCAATAATCAGTACCGTGGCGGCCCGCAGCGCCTCCTGCCCCTGTGGGCCAACCTCCTCAAGCAACAGCTGCCGACTGTAGCGCAGGAAATCTTCGTCATTGAGCATCATCCGCCTCCGCGCAGAGCGCCAGTAACTCCGCGGTGGCCTGACGCCAGTCGCGTGCCTGTGTGATGGCGCTGACCACCGCGATGCTGCCGACGCCGGTAGCCAGCACCTCCGGCGCGCGCGCGATACTGATGCCGCCAATCGCCACCGTCGGGAAGGCACCCTGTAGGCGATCAATGTGCCGCGCCAAATCGCGCACGCCTTGTGGGGCAGAGGGCATCTGTTTGGTCTGGGTCGGGAAGATGTGGCCCAACGCCAGATAGGAGGGGCGCACGGCGATCGCGCGCGCCAGCTCCGCCTCATCATGGGTAGAGACGCCAAGGCGCAGCCCGGCCTGCCGGATCGCCGCCAGATCGGCGCTGTCCAGATCCTCCTGCCCCAGATGCACGCCATAGGCCTGATGCCTGATCGCCAGCCGCCAGTAGTCATTGATGAACAGCCGAGCCTGATACCGCTGGCCAAGGGCGATGGCCTCGACAATCGCTGGCTCTGCCTCGGCGTCCGGCAGATCCTTGATGCGCAGTTGGAGGGTTCTTACGCCAGCTTCCAGCAGGCGGGCGATCCACGCCACGCTGTCCACCACCGGGTAGAGGCCAAGACGGTGCGGTACGGGCGGAAAGGCGGGCAGGTTACTCATTGCTGGCCTCCGGTTGCAGGGCGGCTTCTTGGTAAAGCTCACTGCCTTGGGCGCGGAAGGCGGCGGACATCTGGTCCATGCCAGCATCGCGTACCTCAATCGGGTGGGCGGCGGCGTAGTCGCGCACCTCCTGGGAGATCTTCATTGAGCAGAACTTCGGCCCGCACATGGAGCAGAAGTGCGCCACCTTGCCGGACTCCTGCGGCAGCGTCTCATCGTGGTAGGCGCGGGCGGTGGCGGGGTCCAGCGCCAGATTGAACTGGTCTTCCCAGCGGAACTCAAAGCGCGCCTTGGACATCGCGTTGTCGCGGATCTGCGCGCCGGGGTGTCCCTTCGCTAAATCGGCGGCGTGGGCGGCAATCTTGTAGGTGATCAGCCCCTGCTTCACATCCTCTTTATTGGGCAGGCCGAGGTGCTCTTTCGGGGTGACATAACAGAGCATCGCGCAGCCGAACCAGCCGATCATGGCGGCCCCGATGCCGGAGGTGAAGTGGTCATACCCCGGCGCAATGTCGGTGGTCAGCGGGCCGAGGGTGTAGAACGGCGCTTCATGGCAGTGCTCCAGCTCCTCGGTCATGTTGCGGCGGATCATGTGCATCGGCACATGGCCGGGGCCTTCAATCATCACCTGCACGTCATACTCCCAGGCAATTTTGGTCAGCTCGCCCAGCGTATGCAGTTCAGCAAACTGCGCCTCGTCGTTGGCATCCTGAATAGAACCGGGGCGCAGGCCATCGCCCAGCGACAGCGAGACGTCATAGGCGGCGCAGATTTCACAAATTTCGCGGAAGTGCTGGTAGAGGAAGTTCTCACGGTGGTGGGAGAGGCACCACTTCGCCATGATGGAACCGCCGCGCGAGACAATGCCGGTCAGGCGCTTGGCGGTCATCGGCACGTAGCGCAGCAGCACGCCCGCGTGGATGGTGAAGTAGTCCACGCCCTGTTCGGCCTGCTCCAGCAGCGTGTCGCGGAACATCTCCCAGGTCAGGTTTTCGGCCACGCCATTGACCTTCTCCAGCGCCTGATAGATCGGCACCGTGCCAATCGGCACCGGGCTGTTGCGCAGGATCCACTCCCGCGTTTCGTGGATGTAGCGGCCGGTGGAGAGATCCATCACCGTGTCCGCGCCCCAGCGGGTTGACCACACCAGCTTTTCTACCTCCTCTTCGATGGAGGAGGTCACGGCGGAGTTGCCGATATTGGCGTTCACCTTGACCAGGAAGTTGCGGCCAATGATCATCGGCTCGGACTCTGGGTGGTTGATATTGGCTGGGATGATGGCCCGGCCCGCTGCCACCTCCTGGCGCACAAATTCGGGCGTGATGTCAGGTGGCAGCAGGGCACCAAAGCTCTGGCCGGGGTGCTGCTGGCGCAGCACTTCACTGCGGATGCGCTCGCGCCCCATGTTTTCGCGCAGGGCGATGAACTCCATCTCCGGCGTGATGATCCCCTGACGGGCATAGTGCAACTGGGTGACCCGGCGGCCCACCTTGGCGCGCTGCGGCTGCGGCAGGTGCTCAAAACGCAGGTGATCCAACCCCTCATCGGCCAGTCGCTGCTGGGTAAAATGGGAGCTGACGTGGGAGAGCGGCGCGGTATCTTCGCGTTCGGCAATCCAGCCGGCGCGCAGTTTCGGCAGGCCAGCGTGCACATCCAGCGTGGCCTCGGGATCGCCGTAGGGGCCGGCGGTGTCATAGACCGGCACCGCCTCGTTTGGCTCATAGCGCGGGGCCTCTTTGCTGCCGCCGACCATCGTCGGGCTGAGCTGGATCTCGCGCATCGGCACCCGGATGTCCGGGCGTGAGCCGGTCAAATAGATGCGGGTAGAGTTGGGGAACGCGACGCCCTGCAGGCCGTCAATGAATGCCTGAGCCTCAGCGCGTTGCTGCTGGCGGCGGGAGACAGGTTTGGTGATAGACATAGCAAATTCCTTCCGTATGAGTATGGGAACGTTGCTTGTCTGGAGTGGTTTTCGGCGGGAGTAACAGAATGGGGCCGGGGGCGCGCGCAAAAAGGGTGCGCGCAGCCCCGGACACGAAATTACTCTTGTTCCCTTCGCGGGTACTAACCCGATCAGGTTCCGCGGATCCCGAATTAACGGTCTCAGCCTGGCATCCACATGATGCGCTAGGCACTCCGACAAGAAGCCTCAGTATACGAGGCGGATAAAAAACGACAACCCTTGTAGGGTCATCGGGACTGCAAATCAGGCTGGGCGAGCAATCGCCGGATCGTTAGCGACCGGCTGCTCCAGCGGCAGGGCGGCGGCCTCAAGCGCCAGGCCAATCAACTGGTCTTCAAACTGGAAACGGGCATCCAACGCCACGCCGATTTCGGCCAACGCCTCATGGAATTCGAGGATGTTGTCGTGATCCAGGGTGGTTTCCATCGAGCGATCGTAGAGCGCCATGATGCTTTCGGTATTGCCTTGCAGGGCAGGATAGAGCTGGGTGGTGATCACCATGCGCGGGCTTTGCGTGCCCTCAATCCCTTGGATGATTTTGTCGTAGATGTGGAAATGGCCAGCCGAGAGGTAATCCACCAGACGATGGCAGAAGTTATTCAGCGCCTCTTCATCCAGTGGCGTATGCTTTTCTTTATGCGATTTTAAACCGACCAGCGTGCAATAGGCGACTAATAGCTCTTTACGTTCATGCAGCCATTGATCAATTAACTCATTACTGCCGCCAACGCGCTGAGTCAGTCTTTCCAGACGGTTTAGCATGGTGGACTCCGTGAGCAAGAAAACGTGTTTAATCGTTACTAATATGTAAAAGTCACAATCCCAGAGTGTCAGTGTAGTCGAGGTTATGCAATAACAATATGGAAATTCAACTCACAGAATCACATCAGGGCTGGTGGGTGATCAGCCACGAGGGCAAGCTGTGGCTGCCGAAGGGCGAACTGCCGGTTGGCCCGGCCACACAATTCTCACTGGTGGGCAAAGCCGCCCGCCAATTGGGCGAATGGCAGGGACTGCCGATCTGGCTGGTGCGCGAGCCGCGGCCAGCGGAGATGGCCTCTGTGCGGCAGCTTATCGACCAGGATCGCGAGCTGTTCCAGCTGGCCGGGCGCGGTGTGCAGCTGGCGGAGTTCTACCGTTCGCACCGCTTCTGTGGCTACTGCGGCCATGAGATGCATCCCAGCAAAAAAGAGTGGGCGGTGCACTGCCAGCACTGCCATGAGCGCTACTATCCCCAGATTGCCCCTTGCATGATCGTGGCGATCCGCCGCGGTGAAGAGATCCTGCTGGCCCAGCACGTTCGCCACCGCAACGGCATCCACACGGTGCTGGCCGGTTTTGTCGAGGTCGGCGAGACAATGGAGCAGGCGGTGGCGCGCGAAGTGATGGAGGAGAGCAACCTCTGCGTGAAAAACCTGCGCTATGTCAGTTCCCAGCCTTGGCCCTTCCCCAATTCGCTGATGATGGCCTTTATGGCGGATTACGATCGCGGCGAGATCCGTGTTGATCCCAGCGAATTGCTCAGCGCCGCTTGGTATCGCTATGACCAGCTGCCGCAACTGCCGCCGCCCGGCACCATCGCCCGCCGCCTGATTGAGGACACCGTGGCACTGTGCCGTGCAGAGAGCGAAAGCCGGGGCGCGCGTGGTACAATGGCGCCGGATTAATGAGGAGCCCTACATGAAAGAGTTGAAGAACGATCGCTATCTGCGCGCGCTGCTGCGTCAGCCGGTCGATGTTACCCCTGTCTGGATGATGCGTCAGGCCGGGCGTTATTTGCCGGAGTACAAGGCGACGCGGGCACAGGCCGGTGATTTTATGTCACTGTGCAAAAATGCCGAGCTGGCGTGTGAAGTGACATTGCAGCCGCTGCGCCGCTTCCCGCTGGATGCCGCGATCCTGTTCTCCGACATCCTGACCATCCCGGACGCCATGGGCCTGGGGCTGCACTTCGAGGCCGGTGAAGGCCCGCGCTTCTCCCATCCGGTAACCTGCCGCGCGGACGTAGAGAAGCTGCCGATTCCCGATCCTGAGCAGGAGCTGGGCTATGTGATGAATGCGGTGCGCACCATCCGCCACAATCTGGAGGGGGAGGTGCCGCTGATTGGCTTCTCCGGCAGCCCGTGGACGCTGGCTACCTACATGGTGGAAGGCGGCAGCAGCAAGGCCTTCACCAAGCTGAAGAAGATGATGTACGCCGAGCCAGCGACCCTGCACCTGATGCTCGACAAGCTGGCGGACAGTGTCATTCTCTACCTGAATGCCCAAATCAAGGCGGGCGCGCAGTCGGTGATGGTATTCGACACCTGGGGCGGCGTGCTGACCGGCCGCGACTACCAAGAGTTCTCCCTGCACTACATGCATAAGATCGTCGATGGCCTGATCCGCGAGAACGAAGGGCGCCGCGTGCCAGTAACGCTGTTCACCAAAGGCGGCGGGCAGTGGCTGGAGGCGATGGCCGCCACCGGCTGTGACGCGCTGGGCCTCGACTGGACCACCGACATCGCCGATGCGCGCCGTCGCGTGGGGCATCAGGTTGCCCTGCAAGGCAATATGGATCCGTCTATGCTTTATGCGCCACCGTCCCGCATCGAACAGGAGGTCGAAACCATCCTGGCGGGCTTTGGTCACGGGGAGGGCCATGTGTTTAACCTTGGCCACGGTATCCATCTGGATGTGCCGCCGGAGCACGCCGGCGCATTCGTCAATGCGGTACATGCCCAATCGGCGAAGTACCACCAATAAGGAGCAGGTTTGATTGATACTCAGGCGTTGCGTCAGGAGCAGATAATCAAGGCGGCGGAAGTGATCCGCCATGATGATTATGAGTTTGAGCAACCGGCGTTCATCGCCGGGGCGGATGTCGGGTTTGAGCAGGAGGGGGAGGTGACACGCGCCGCCATCGCCCTGCTGCGCTACCCCTCGCTGGAGCTGGTGGAGTACCGCATCGCGCGGATCAAGACCACCATGCCCTATATTCCGGGCTTTCTCTCCTTCCGTGAGTACCCGGCCCTGCTGGCCGCCTGGGATCAGTTGCAACAGAAGCCTGACCTGCTGTTCGTTGATGGCCACGGCATCTCCCACCCGCGCCGGCTGGGCGTTGCCAGTCACTTTGGCCTGCTGGTAAACGTGCCAACCATCGGCGTGGCGAAGCGCCGCCTGTGCGGCAAGTTCGAGCCGCTGGGGCCGGAGGTCGGGGCGAAGCAGCCCTTGATGGACAAGGGCGAACAGCTGGCGTGGGTGTGGCGCAGCAAGGCGCGCTGCAACCCGCTGTTTGTCGCCACCGGCCACCGCGTCGGCCTCGACAGCGCGCTGGCATGGGTGGAGCGCTGCACGCGTGGCTACCGCCTGCCGGAACCCACCCGCTGGGCAGACGCGGTGGCCTCCAACCGGCCCGCGTTCCAGCGCTGGCAGGCCCTGCCGCCCGCTTTAGGAATCGAAGAATAGGGTTCCTGGAAGTTTTCGGGTACACTGCCGCGCAGCAACATTACTGAGAACCGAACATGTTACAAAACCCGATCCACTTGCGGCTTGAAAAGCTGGAGAGCTGGCAACACGTCACCTTTATGGCCAGCCTGTGCGAGCGCATGTACCCCAACTATCAGATGTTCTGTCTGCAAACCGGTTTTGGCGATCCACAAGTCTATCGCCGCATTTTGGATCTGGTTTGGGAAACGCTGGTGGTAAAGGATGCCAAGGTCAATTTTGACAGCCAGCTCGAGAAGCTGGAAGAGGCGATCCCTTCGGCAGAAGATTACGATCTTTACGGCGTTTACCCGGCAATCGATGCCTGTATCGCATTAGGGGAACTTATCCACTCGCGACTTAGCGGCGAGACTTACTCTCACGCCGTGGCAATCAGCGAAACTTCCATTCGAACCGTCGCCATGCTGGAGATGACTCAGGCAGGCAAAGAGATGACCGACGCAGAACTGAAAATTGTGCCAGCTGTCGAGGAAGAGTGGGATATCCAATGGGAAATTTTCCGCTTGCTGGCTGCCTGCGAGGAGCGTGACCTGGAATTGATTAAGGGGTTACGTTCTGACCTGCGCGAAGCAGCGGTCAGTAACATTGGGATAAATTTAACGCAATAAGGCAACAAAACGTGATTTAACGCCTGATTTGTCGTGCCTTAAGGCTTCACATCCGCACCCTGTCTGGTCTACATTTGGGGGGCGTAAAAAAAGTGGCTATCGGTGCGTGTATGCAGGAGAGTGCTGTCCATCGGCATATCCGTCGCACTCGATGCTTTGCAAACGATAAACACACTGTAAGGATAACTTATGAATAAGACTCAACTGATTGATGTAATCGCAGACAAGGCTGATCTGTCCAAGGCTCAGGCTAAAGCCGCACTGGAATCAACCCTGAACGCGATTACTGAGTCTCTGAAAGACGGTGATGCAGTACAATTGGTTGGCTTCGGGACGTTCAAAGTAAACCATCGTAGCGAGCGCACTGGCCGCAACCCGCAAACCGGTAAAGAAATCAAAATCGCTGCTGCAAACGTACCGGCTTTCGTTTCTGGCAAGGCACTGAAAGACGCTGTTAAATAATCGCGCTTCTGTGAAAAGAATAGACAGGGGGGCGATCACGCCCCTTTTGTTTGCCCGCCGCTGCCTGATCGCCACCCTTCTGGCGAGCGGCCTGGCGGGCTGTAGTTTCCACGACGATCCCCCCACCTTCACTGCCAGCGGTTACATCGCTGATCAGGGCATCAACCGCCTTTGGCGTCAGGATGATGCTCAGAACCATCCACAAACGCTTATCAATGTCTACAGCCCCTATCGTGGCAAAGAGACGGTCATCACGCGCTACGAGTATCAGGACAATCTCCTGCACCAGATCCGCGAGACCCATCTTGGCCCAGAGGGGGAGACCATCCAGATCCGCTTTGACCGTGAGGGGCAGGTGAGCTTTATGCAGCGCCAGCGAGCCAGCGGTCGGCAGAAGCTCTCTGCGGATGATATTGGCCGCTACCAGTATCAGGCGCAGGCCGTGCGTGAGCTGAGCGATACCCTGCGCGCCGGGCAGGTTAGCCTGAATCAGGGGCGCTGGAATCAGGGCGTCATTACCCTGTGCAGTGGTGAGACGGTGAAACCTCAATTCGGTGCCTATTCACAAGTCTGGCTGGCGAAACGGGCGAGTCAGTCCAATGACCGGCTGGGGCTGGCGTGGCTGAGCGCGCCGGAAGGCACGGAACTGCTGCTGGTGGCGAATGAGGATTTCTGCCGCTGGGAACCCAAGCCCGACAATCTGTAAATCCCGCCAAATGCCGCCCATAAAAAAGGGCGCCGTAGCGCCCCTGTAAACCTGTACCTTTATTTATCCTGCTGGCTTTCCCGTGCAATCGCACGGTAGCCGATGTCATGGCGGCAGAAGCAGCCCTGCCACTGGATGCTCTCGGCCAGCTGGTGGGCGCGACGCTGCGCGGCGGCCACGGTTTCGCCCAGCGCGGTGACGCACAGCACGCGGCCACCGCTGGTCACCACCTGCTCATCCTGCAAGCGGGTACCGGCGTGGAACACCTTGCCATCTGAAACCTCTTCCAGCGGCAGGCCGTGGATCACGTCGCCTGTCGGGTAGTTGCCCGGATAGCCGCCCGCGGCCAGCACGACGCCCAGCGCCGGGCGCTCGTCCCAGTCAGAGCTTTTGCCGCTCAGGTCGCCTTCCGCGCCCGCCAGACACAGTTCAACCAGATCGGAACGCAGACGCAGCATGATCGGCTGGGTCTCCGGGTCGCCAAAGCGGCAGTTGAACTCAATCACCTTCGGCTGGCCGTCGGCGGAGATCATCAGGCCGGCGTAGAGGAAACCGGTGTAGGTATTGCCTTCCGCCGCCATGCCGCGCACGGTCGGGTAGATCACCTGTTCCATGATGCGCTGGTGGATCTCTTCAGAGACCACCGGGGCAGGGGAGTAAGCGCCCATGCCGCCGGTGTTCGGGCCGGTATCGCCATCGCCAACGCGTTTGTGATCCTGGCTGGTGGCCATCGGCAAGACGTGGGTGCCATCGACCATCACGATAAAGCTGGCCTCTTCGCCGTCCAGGAACTCCTCAACCACGATGCGGTGGCCGGCGTCGCCAAAGGCATTGCCTGCCAGCATGTCAGTCACTGCCGCTTCCGCCTCTTCCAGCGTCATAGCAACAATCACCCCTTTGCCCGCCGCCAGACCGTCGGCCTTGATGACAATCGGCGCGCCCTTGCTGCGCACATAGGCCAGCGCCAGCTCGACGTCAGTAAAATTGTGGTACTCCGCTGTCGGAATGGCATGGCGCGCCAGGAAGTCCTTGGTGAACGCCTTGGAGCCTTCCAATTGGGCAGCCGCTTGCGTCGGGCCGAAGATCTTTAGGCCCGCGGCGCGGAAGGCGTCTACCACGCCAATCACCAGCGGCGCTTCCGGGCCAACGATGGTCAGGCCAATCTCATTCTGTTTGGCGAACTCCAGCAGGCCGTTGACGTCCGTGGCGGCGATATCGACATTCACCAGCAGCGGCTCCAGGGCGGTGCCAGCATTGCCCGGTGCGACAAAGACTTTATCCGCCAGCGGGGATTGGGAGGCTTTCCAGGCCAGCGCGTGTTCGCGGCCACCGTTACCGATAATCAAGATATTCATTTACATAACTCCGGAGCGGCGGGTGCCTCATGCACCCGCAGTAAAAACTAGTGGCGGAAATGGCGCATGTCGGTGAACAGCATGGCGATGCCGTGCTCATTGGCGGCGGCAATCACTTCGTCATCACGGATAGAGCCACCCGGCTGGATCACGCAGGTCACGCCCACGGCCGCAGCGGCATCAATGCCATCACGGAACGGGAAGAAGGCGTCTGACGCCATGACCGAGCCTTTTACCTCCAGCCCTTCGTCCGCGGCTTTGATGCCGGCGATTTTGGCGGAGTAGACGCGGCTCATCTGGCCTGCACCAATGCCGATAGTGACGTTATCGCGCGCATAGACGATGGCGTTGGATTTCACGAATTTCGCCACTTTCCAGCAGAACAGCGCGTCGCGCAGCTCCTGCTCAGTCGGCTGGCGCTGGGACACCACGCGCAGGTCACGGGCGGCGACCATACCAAGATCGCGATCCTGCACCAGCAGGCCACCGTTGACGCGCTTGAAGTCCAGCGCCGCATGGCGGCCGCTCCACTCGCCGCAGCGCAGCACACGCACATTCTGCTTGCTGGCCGTCAGCGCCAGCGCCTCTTCACTCACTGACGGGGCGATGATCACCTCCACAAACTGGCGGCTGATGATCGCCTTGGCGGTCTCAGCATCCAGCTCACGGTTAAAGGCAATGATGCCGCCGAAGGCTGAGGTCGGGTCAGTCTTATAGGCGCGCTCATAGGCATCCAGTAGGGAGCTGCCAATTGCCACGCCACACGGGTTGGCGTGCTTGACGATCACACAGGCCGGCTCGCTGAACTCTTTCACGCACTCCAGTGCCGCATCGGTATCGGCAATGTTGTTATAGGAGAGCGCTTTGCCCTGCAACTGCTCGGCCGTGGCCACGGAGGCCTCGTTGATCTCTTCTTCTATATAGAAGGCGGCTTTCTGGTGGCTGTTCTCACCGTAGCGCATATCCTGCTTCTTGATGTAGTTCAGGTTCAGGGTACGCGGGAACTGGCCAGACGGCTCTTGGGTTTCACCGTGGTACGCTGGCACCAGAGTACCGAAGTAGTTGGCGATCATGCTGTCATAGGCGGCAGTATGCTCGAAGGCCTTAATCGCCAGGTCAAAGCGGGTCTTCAGCGTCAGGGAGTTATCGTTGTCGTCCATCTCACGCAGGATGGCACGGTAGTCGCTGCTCTTCACCACAATGGCGACATCTTTATGGTTCTTGGCAGCGGAGCGCACCATGGTTGGGCCGCCGATATCAATATTCTCTACCGCATCTTCCAATGAGCAGTCCGGGCGGGCCACGGTCTGGGCAAAGGGATAGAGGTTAACGACCACCATGTCGATAGGCGAGATGTCATGCTGTTGCATGATCGCATCGTCCTGACCGCGACGGCCCAAAATGCCGCCGTGGACTTTCGGGTGCAGGGTTTTGACGCGTCCATCCATCATTTCCGGGAAACCGGTGTAGTCAGACACTTCAGTGACCGGCAGACCCGCGTCTGCCAGCAGACGGGCGGTTCCGCCTGTAGAGAGCAATTCAACCCCACGCTGAGACAGAGCTTGGGCGAATTCGACGATACCGGCTTTGTCAGAAACACTGAGCAGTGCGCGGCGAACAGGACGACGTTGTTGCATGGTGGTTTTATCCCTTGGCTTTGGAGTCTCAATAAAGAGCGTTACGTGAATTTTGCCCTTGTCTCTCTCTATAAAGAGCAAGATTCAGATAACGCCCCCACGGGGGCAGCCAGTTTAACGTCATTAATGTCGGCAGGGATTGTAGCGAAAACGATTGCGCAGCGCCCGTAAAATTTGGCCTGAGATCGTCTTTGTGGATAAGTTTGTGTAAAAAAGGGTATAAGGGCGCGATCTGCTGTGGAATGCAGCAAACAGGCATTTTTCTTCAAAAAACCTATTGCGGCCTGCGCGGAACTCCCTATAATGCGCCTCCATCGACACGGCGCAAGTGATTCACTTCACAGAGCGACCGGAGCGAAAGAGAAAAAACTTCTGAAAAAAGATGTTGACTCTGAAAGAGGAAAGCGTAATATACGCCACCTCGAGTTAGCAAGCGAAAGCGCGTAACTCACTGCTCTTTAACAATTTATCAGACAATCTGTGTGGGCACTCACAAGACGATATCAAGCATTCTCGGATGCACAAAATATTAAGTCTTGAAGAGTGACTAACTGAAGTAAAATTCAAACAGTAACCTTTGAGCATCGCTACCTTGTGTAGCACATCAAGCTTTTAATTGAAGAGTTTGATCATGGCTCAGATTGAACGCTGGCGGCAGGCCTAACACATGCAAGTCGAGCGGCAGCGGAAAGTAGCTTGCTACTTTGCCGGCGAGCGGCGGACGGGTGAGTAATGTCTGGGGATCTGCCTGATGGAGGGGGATAACTACTGGAAACGGTAGCTAATACCGCATAACGTCGCAAGACCAAAGCGGGGGACCTTCGGGCCTCGCGCCATCAGATGAACCCAGATGGGATTAGCTAGTAGGTGGGGTAATGGCTCACCTAGGCGACGATCCCTAGCTGGTCTGAGAGGATGACCAGCCACACTGGAACTGAGACACGGTCCAGACTCCTACGGGAGGCAGCAGTGGGGAATATTGCACAATGGGGGAAACCCTGATGCAGCCATGCCGCGTGTATGAAGAAGGCCTTCGGGTTGTAAAGTACTTTCAGCGAGGAGGAAGGCGGTAAGGTTAATAACCTTATCGATTGACGTTACTCGCAGAAGAAGCACCGGCTAACTCCGTGCCAGCAGCCGCGGTAATACGGAGGGTGCAAGCGTTAATCGGAATTACTGGGCGTAAAGCGCACGCAGGCGGTTTGTTAAGTCAGATGTGAAATCCCCGAGCTTAACTTGGGAACTGCATTTGAAACTGGCAAGCTAGAGTCTCGTAGAGGGGGTAGAATTCCAGGTGTAGCGGTGAAATGCGTAGAGATCTGGAGGAATACCGGTGGCGAAGGCGGCCCCCTGGACGAAGACTGACGCTCAGGTGCGAAAGCGTGGGGAGCAAACAGGATTAGATACCCTGGTAGTCCACGCTGTAAACGATGTCGATTTGGAGGTTGTGCCCTTGAGGCGTGGCTTCCGGAGCTAACGCGTTAAATCGACCGCCTGGGGAGTACGGCCGCAAGGTTAAAACTCAAATGAATTGACGGGGGCCCGCACAAGCGGTGGAGCATGTGGTTTAATTCGATGCAACGCGAAGAACCTTACCTACTCTTGACATCCAGAGAACTTGGCAGAGATGCCTTGGTGCCTTCGGGAACTCTGAGACAGGTGCTGCATGGCTGTCGTCAGCTCGTGTTGTGAAATGTTGGGTTAAGTCCCGCAACGAGCGCAACCCTTATCCTTTGTTGCCAGCGATTCGGTCGGGAACTCAAAGGAGACT
The DNA here is from genome assembly GCF_005491205.1 of Nissabacter sp. SGAir0207. Lineage (NCBI taxonomy): Bacteria > Pseudomonadati > Pseudomonadota > Gammaproteobacteria > Enterobacterales > Yersiniaceae > Nissabacter > Nissabacter sp. SGAir0207. The sequence goes on along the minus strand of NZ_CP028035.1, from coordinate 3,574,942 downwards.
GCCGGTGATAAACCGGAGGAAGGTGGGGATGACGTCAAGTCATCATGGCCCTTACGAGTAGGGCTACACACGTGCTACAATGGCGCATACAAAGAGAAGCAAACTCGCGAGAGCAAGCGGACCTCATAAAGTGCGTCGTAGTCCGGATTGGAGTCTGCAACTCGACTCCATGAAGTCGGAATCGCTAGTAATCGTGGATCAGAATGCCACGGTGAATACGTTCCCGGGCCTTGTACACACCGCCCGTCACACCATGGGAGTGGGTTGCAAAAGAAGTAGGTAGCTTAACCTTCGGGAGGGCGCTTACCACTTTGTGATTCATGACTGGGGTGAAGTCGTAACAAGGTAACCGTAGGGGAACCTGCGGTTGGATCACCTCCTTACCTAGAGATATTTGACTGTGCAGTGCTCACACAGATTGTCTGATAGATGTACGAGCAAAGCGTCTGCGAAGCTGACCACGTGTCCCCTTCGTCTAGAGGCCTAGGACACCGCCCTTTCACGGCGGTAACAGGGGTTCGAATCCCCTAGGGGACGCCACTTGCTGATGATGGGTGAAAGACATTATCAACCGATATCTTAAAGCTGACTTACGAGTCAGGTTTACGATATTTGCTCTTTAACAATCTGGAACAAGCTGAAAATTGAAACCTTACAGCCCTGTCTCTCTCCGTAGAAGTCTTGAGAGATGGCGCATGTAAGAGAGTCTCTCAAATAATCACACCCTGATGGAAACATCTTCGGGTTGTGAGGTTAAGCGACTAAGCGTACACGGTGGATGCCTAGGCAGTCAGAGGCGATGAAGGGCGTGCTAATCTGCGATAAGCGTCGGTAAGCTGATATGAAGCGTTATACCCGACGATACCCGAATGGGGAAACCCAGTGTGATACGTCACACTATCTCTGCATGAATACATAGTGCAGTGAGGCGAACCGGGGGAACTGAAACATCTAAGTACCCCGAGGAAAAGAAATCAACCGAGATTCCCCAGTAGCGGCGAGCGAACGGGGAACAGCCCAGAACCTGAATCAGTTTGTGTGTTAGTGGAAGCGTCTGGAAAGTCGCACAGTAAAGGGTGATAGTCCCGTACACAAAAATACACAAGTTGTGAGTTCGATGAGTAGGGCGGGACACGTGACATCCTGTCTGAATATGGGGGGACCATCCTCCAAGGCTAAATACTCCTGACTGACCGATAGTGAACCAGTACCGTGAGGGAAAGGCGAAAAGAACCCCGGCGAGGGGAGTGAAATAGAACCTGAAACCGTGTACGTACAAGCAGTGGGAGCCTTGATTTATCAGGGTGACTGCGTACCTTTTGTATAATGGGTCAGCGACTTATATTTTGTAGCAAGGTTAACCGTATAGGGGAGCCGTAGGGAAACCGAGTCTTAACTGGGCGTCTAGTTGCAAGGTATAGACCCGAAACCCGGTGATCTAGCCATGGGCAGGTTGAAGGTTGGGTAACACTAACTGGAGGACCGAACCGACTAATGTTGAAAAATTAGCGGATGACTTGTGGCTGGGGGTGAAAGGCCAATCAAACCGGGAGATAGCTGGTTCTCCCCGAAAGCTATTTAGGTAGCGCCTCGTGAATTTATCTTCGGGGGTAGAGCACTGTTTCGGCTAGGGGGCCACCCCGGCTTACCAACCCGATGCAAACTGCGAATACCGAAGAATATTATCACGGGAGACACACGGCGGGTGCTAACGTCCGTCGTGAAGAGGGAAACAACCCAGACCGCCAGCTAAGGTCCCAAAGTCATGGTTAAGTGGGAAACGATGTGGGAAGGCACAGACAGCCAGGATGTTGGCTTAGAAGCAGCCATCATTTAAAGAAAGCGTAATAGCTCACTGGTCGAGTCGGCCTGCGCGGAAGATGTAACGGGGCTAAACCATGCACCGAAGCTGCGGCAGCGACGCTTAGGCGTTGTTGGGTAGGGGAGCGTTCTGTAAGCCTGCGAAGGTGGACTGTGAGGTCTGCTGGAGGTATCAGAAGTGCGAATGCTGACATAAGTAACGATAAAGCGGGTGAAAAGCCCGCTCGCCGGAAGACCAAGGGTTCCTGTCCAACGTTAATCGGGGCAGGGTGAGTCGACCCCTAAGGCGAGGCTGAAAAGCGTAGTCGATGGGAAACAGGTTAATATTCCTGTACTTGGTGTTACTGCGAAGGGGGGACGGAGAAGGCTAGGCTGGCCAGGCGACGGTTGTCCTGGTTTAAGCGTGTAGGGGGAGAAGGCAGGTAAATCCGCTTTCTTGTTAACCCTGAGGCGCAATGACGAGCCACTACGGTGGTGAAGTAGCTGATGCCCTGCTTCCAGGAAAAGCCTCTAAGCTCCAGGTAACACGAAATCGTACCCCAAACCGACACAGGTGGTCAGGTAGAGAATACTCAGGCGCTTGAGAGAACTCGGGTGAAGGAACTAGGCAAAATGGTGCCGTAACTTCGGGAGAAGGCACGCTGGCATGTAGGTGAAGGGACTTGCTCCCGGAGCTGAAGCCAGTCGCAGATACCAGCTGGCTGCAACTGTTTAATAAAAACACAGCACTGTGCAAACACGAAAGTGGACGTATACGGTGTGACGCCTGCCCGGTGCCGGAAGGTTAATTGATGGGGTTAGCGGCAACGCGAAGCTCTTGATCGAAGCCCCGGTAAACGGCGGCCGTAACTATAACGGTCCTAAGGTAGCGAAATTCCTTGTCGGGTAAGTTCCGACCTGCACGAATGGCGTAATGATGGCCAGGCTGTCTCCACCCGAGACTCAGTGAAATTGAACTCGCTGTGAAGATGCAGTGTACCCGCGGCAAGACGGAAAGACCCCGTGAACCTTTACTATAGCTTGACACTGAACATTGAGCCTTGATGTGTAGGATAGGTGGGAGGCTTTGAAGTGTGGACGCCAGTCTGCATGGAGCCAACCTTGAAATACCACCCTTTAATGTTTGATGTTCTAACTCGGCCCCGTTATCCGGGGTGAGGACAGTGTCTGGTGGGTAGTTTGACTGGGGCGGTCTCCTCCTAAAGAGTAACGGAGGAGCACGAAGGTTAGCTAATCACGGTCGGACATCGTGAGGTTAGTGCAAAGGCATAAGCTAGCTTGACTGCGAGAGTGACGGCTCGAGCAGGTGCGAAAGCAGGTCTTAGTGATCCGGTGGTTCTGAATGGAAGGGCCATCGCTCAACGGATAAAAGGTACTCCGGGGATAACAGGCTGATACCGCCCAAGAGTTCATATCGACGGCGGTGTTTGGCACCTCGATGTCGGCTCATCACATCCTGGGGCTGAAGTAGGTCCCAAGGGTACGGCTGTTCGCCGTTTAAAGTGGTACGCGAGCTGGGTTTAGAACGTCGTGAGACAGTTCGGTCCCTATCTGCCGTGGGCGTTGGAAGATTGAGAGGGGTTGCTCCTAGTACGAGAGGACCGGAGTGAACGCACCACTGGTGTTCGGGTTGTCATGCCAATGGCACTGCCCGGTAGCTAAGTGCGGAAAAGATAAGCGCTGAAAGCATCTAAGCGCGAAACTTGCCTCAAGATGAGTCTTCCCTGGGACCTTGAGTCCCCTGAAGGGACGTTTAAGACGAAGACGTTGATAGGCCGGATGTGTAAGTGCAGCGATGCATTGAGCTAACCGGTACTAATGACCCGTGAGGCTTAACCTTACAACACCGAAGGTGTTTTCAGAGACACAATATTCAGCTTGGTTCAGATATCTGATGGCCCGATGGGCGGTCAGAGCACAGAATTTGCCTGGCGGCACGAGCGCGGTGGTCCCACCTGACCCCATGCCGAACTCAGAAGTGAAACGCCGTAGCGCCGATGGTAGTGTGGGGTCTCCCCATGCGAGAGTAGGGAACTGCCAGGCATCCAATTTAGCGTGCTGATATGGCTCAGTTGGTAGAGCGCACCCTTGGTAAGGGTGAGGTCCCCAGTTCGACTCTGGGTATCAGCACCAGTTTTTTAGTGGTTAATGTTCGGCATTTAAAAAGAATTTGCCTGGCGGCACGAGCGCGGTGGTCCCACCTGACCCCATGCCGAACTCAGAAGTGAAACGCCGTAGCGCCGATGGTAGTGTGGGGTCTCCCCATGCGAGAGTAGGGAACTGCCAGGCATCAAAAAAACAGAAAAGCCTCATGCGATAAGCATGGGGCTTTTTTGTTTGTCTTATGGATACCCATCGAGTTCAAAAAGTAGCCTTTTCCTCTCAACTGCTTTATGATTTGCGCGTTATTTCATCATTTAGCATGTTTATCTCTTGGCCGTGGCCTCTCTCAGATCCTCTTTGATCGATCAAAACTGCCTGTTTATTACTCTCTACTGGCGCTATTAAGCACGTATTTACTCGTGTCAGATCCTTATGCGAAATGTAGTGAAACATTTTCATAAACCGCATGAAAGCTCGACAACTTGGCCTAAATTGGCTATCTTCGGGCATCTAGAAGTCTAAACGTATAAACGTATGTTGCGAGGAAAGAAGCTATGCCGATTCGGGTTCCGGATGAGTTACCAGCCGTGAATTTCTTGCGTGAAGAGAATGTCTTTGTCATGACCTCTTCACGAGCAAAAACACAAGAGATCCGTCCGTTAAAGGTTCTGGTGCTCAATCTGATGCCGAAGAAAATCGAGACTGAGAATCAGTTTCTACGGCTGCTTTCCAACTCCCCGCTGCAAATCGACATCCAGTTGCTGCGCATCGACAGCCGTGAGTCAAAAAACACGCCGGCTGAGCATCTCAATAATTTCTACTGCAACTTTGAAGATGTGCAGAATGAAAACTTCGATGGCCTGATTGTGACTGGCGCCCCATTAGGACTGGTCGATTTTAATGATGTGGCTTACTGGCCGCAGATTGAACGCATCATTCACTGGGCGAAGGAGCATGTCACTTCCACTCTGTTTGTCTGTTGGGCAGTACAGGCCGCACTGAACGTGCTGTATGGCTTGCCGAAAATGACACGTGAAACCAAGCTGTCGGGCGTGTACCAGCATCAGACGCTGCAACCACACGCGCTGCTGACCCGTGGTTTCGATGAGACCTTCCTGGCGCCCCATTCACGTTATGCCGACTTCCCGGCGCACACGCTGCGTGAACTGACCGACCTGGATATTCTGGCCGAATCAGAAGAGGCGGGCGCTTACCTGTTCGCGACTAAAGATAAGCGCATGGCGTTTGTTACCGGCCACCCAGAGTATGATGCTGGCACGCTGGCTGGTGAATACCTACGGGATATCTCCGCGGGCGTAGAGGCGGTGCTGCCTGTGAATTACTTCACCAATGACAACCCTGACCTGCCGCCGAAAGCGAGCTGGCGCAGTCATGGTCATCTGCTGTTTTCCAACTGGCTGAACTACTACGTTTATCAGATCACGCCGTTTGATCTGCGCCAGATGAACCCCACGCTCGACTGATTTTCTCGCTGCGGCAGCCCCTTGTTGCCGCAGCGCCACTCTCCTCCATTGCCACCTCTCTGACTACTCCCCTTTTTAAAATCTGGGATCTGTTTCCCAACGCATCTGCATTATTACCTCATTCAACATACTGCTTTGTATGACGTTTCCAAGAAATACAAATAAAATGGAAATGGTTTTTGCATTTTGGAATGGTTAGATTATGCTCAATAAGGTCGGATGAATATTCATCAATTTTGCCCGGTAGCTGATGTTTAGCCCGAGCAGATTCGCTGTCCCGACATGCGACTATCCACTAACACCATGATGCATAAGCAGGAGGATGTGATGAACCAGCCCACACTGACTTCACCTTTGCACTTCACCCGCATGTTCCGGGAGAGCGACAGCAAAATCCTGACGGAACCCGCGATCCAGTTCCTTAACGAGCTGGTGAGCAAATTTATGCCGCGCCGCAACCAGTTACTTGTGATGCGACAACAGGTTCAGCAGCAGATCGATCAGGGTGCACTGCCCAATTTTCTTTCAGAAACGGCTTCCATTCGCGAAACAGAGTGGAAAATTCGTGGCATCCCTGCGGATCTGTGCGATCGACGGGTGGAGATCACCGGCCCCGTCGAGCGCAAAATGATCATCAATGCGCTGAATGCCAACGTGAAGGTCTTCATGGCAGATTTCGAAGATTCGCTGGCGCCAGGTTGGGACAAGATAATGGATGGCCAGACCAACCTGCGTGACGCGGTCAACGGCACCCTCTCTTACACCAATGAGAGCGGTAAAATCTACCAATTGAAGCCCAACCCCGCTGTGTTGGTCTGCCGGGTGCGCGGCCTACACTTGCCGGAGAAGCATGTGCAGTGGCAGGGTGAGGCGATTGCTGGCTGCCTGTTTGATTTTGCCCTCTACGTTTTCCATAACGCCCGTGCACTGCTCGAGAAGGGCAGTGGCCCCTACTTCTATCTGCCGAAAACCCAATCCTGGCAGGAAGCAGCTTGGTGGGCAGAGGTGTTCAGTTTTGCGGAGGATCGACTGGGCCTGTCACGGGGAACCATCAAAGCCACCGTCTTGATTGAGACCTTGCCAGCTGTATTCCAGATGGATGAGATCCTCTACCACCTGCGCGACCACATCGTTGGTCTGAACTGTGGGCGCTGGGACTACATCTTTAGCTATATCAAAACACTGCGAAACCATCCGTCGCGCGTCCTGCCCGATCGCCAGTCTGTCACCATGGATAAACCCTTCCTCGACGCTTACTCGCGGCTGCTGATAAAAACCTGCCATCGGCGCGGCGCCTTCGCTATGGGGGGCATGGCGGCCCTCATCCCGAGTAAGGATCCGGCTCGCAATGCTGAAGTGCTGGAGAAAGTGCGGGCCGACAAAATGCGCGAGGCGGCAAACGGTCATGATGGCACTTGGATTGCCCATCCGGGTCTGGCGGATACGGTGATGGAGGTGTTCAATCAGGCGCTGGGCGAGCGGCAGAACCAGCTCGATGTGCTGCGTGAAGAGGACGCCCCCATCACGGCCGACCAGTTGCTGGCACCCTGTGACGGCGAGCGCACGGAGGCGGGAATGCGCGCCAACATTCGCGTCGCGGTGCAGTACATCGAGGCGTGGATCGGCGGCAATGGCTGTGTGCCGATCTATGGCCTGATGGAGGATGCGGCAACGGCAGAGATTTCACGCACCTCTATCTGGCAGTGGATTCACCATCAAAAACACCTCAGTGATGGACGCCCGGTAACGGAAGCGCTGTTCCGACAGATGCTGGCTGAAGAGCTGGAGACCATCCGGCAGGAGCTGGGCGCACAACGCTACGACAGCGGGCGATTTGCCGATGCGGCGCGCCTGATGGCGCAGATCACCACCCAAGACACGCTGGTCGATTTCCTGACCTTGCCCGGCTACGCCCTGCTGGCGTAACCCTTCCTGATATAAGGAGTCTTTGCCATGACCCTTTCACGTAGCCAACAGACAGAGATGCTGGAGCAACAGTGGCGCAGCCCGCGCTGGGCGGGAATTGTTCGCCCCTATGCGGCAGAAGCGGTTATCAACTTGCGTGGCTCGGTAAACCCGGCCTGTAGCCTGGCGCAGCTGGGCGCGGAAAAACTATGGCGGCTGCTGCACGGTGAGGCGCGCAAAGGCTATGTGAACTGCCTGGGCGCGCTGACCGGTGGGCAGGCGCTGCAACAGGCGAAAGCCGGGCTGGAGGCGGTCTACCTCTCCGGCTGGCAGGTGGCGGCAGACGGCAACACCGCCGGCCAGATGTACCCGGATCAGTCGCTCTATCCGGCGGATTCCGTACCGGCGATGATCCGGCGCATCAACCACAGCTTCCGACGGGCAGACCAAATCCAGTGGGCAAACGGCATCGGGCCGGGGGATGAGGGGTATATCGACTACTTCCTGCCGATTGTGGCGGATGCTGAGGCCGGGTTTGGCGGCGTGCTGAATGCCTTTGAACTGATGAAAAGCATGATTGAGGCGGGCGCGGCAGCCGTGCACTTTGAAGACCAATTGGCGGCGGTGAAGAAGTGCGGCCATATGGGCGGGAAAGTGCTGGTGCCGACGCAGGAAGCGATCCAAAAACTGGTGGCGGCGCGTCTGGCGGCAGATGTGCTGGACGTGCCCACCTTGCTGGTTGCGCGTACCGACGCGGATGCCGCCGACCTGTTGACCTCAGATTGCGATCCCAACGATCACCCCTTCCTCAATGGCGAACGCACGCCGGAGGGCTTCTTCCGTACCCATGCTGGCATTGAGCAGGCCATCAGTCGCGGGCTGGCTTATGCGCCCTATGCCGATCTGGTCTGGTGTGAAACCTCGACCCCCGATCTGCGCGCCGCGCGCCAGTTTGCTGATGCCATTCACGCTCGCTTCCCCGGCAAGCTGCTGGCCTACAACTGCTCGCCCTCCTTCAACTGGCAGAAAAATCTGGACGACGCCACCATCGCCCGTTTCCAGGATGCGCTGGCAGAGATGGGCTATGCCTACCAGTTCATTACGCTGGCGGGTATCCACAGCATGTGGTTCAACATGTTTGACCTGGCCCATGCCTATGCGCGCGGGGAGGGGATGCGGCACTACGTGGAAAAGGTGCAGCAGCCGGAGTTTGCCGCTGGCCAGCATGGTTACACCTTTGCCTCGCACCAGCAGGAGGTGGGCACCGGCTACTTTGATAAGGTCACCACCCTGATTCAGGGCGGTAGCTCCTCGGTTACGGCGCTCACCGGCTCCACGGAAGAGCGGCAGTTCTGATGCGGCGGGGAGGGTAATCCTCCCCACTCGCGAGGGAAAAAGCGATGGAGCAGAGCGTCGAGAGCCTGACCGCCCACACCATCCTGCAAGGGTTTGATGCCCAGTATGGACGCTTTCTGGAGATCACCGCCGGTGCCCAGCAGCGTTTTGAACAGGCGGACTGGCATGGCATACAGCGCGCCATGAAGCAGCGCATCCATCTCTATGACCACCATGTAGGGCTGGTGGTGGCGCAACTGCATCAGATTGTGGGCAGCCGGGTGGAGGAGCCAGCCTTTATCGGCCGGGTCAAGGCGATCTACACCACGCTGTTGCCGGAGTACCCGCGTTATGAGATTGCCGAAAGCTTTTTCAACTCCGTCTACTGTCGGCTGTTCCACCATCGGGCGATCACCCCGGACACGCTATTTCTCTTCAGTTCCCAGCCTGAAGGGGGCACCCACACGGTGGCGCGGCCGCTGGATCGTCATTTAATGCCGCGTGAGGGCCTTCCCGCGCTGTTTCAGGGGCTGTTGGGCACCCTGCCGCTGCGCCTGCCGTGGGAGGATCTCATGCGGGATGTTTCGGCCATTGTGCAGGTGCTGGAAAAACGCATTGGCTGGCGGGCGCTGGCTGACGCACGTATTGAGATCGCCAATGAGCTGTTCTACCGCAACAAGGCGGCGTGGCTGGTGGGCAAGATCCGTCTGGGCGATCGGGTGCTGCCGCTGTTGCTGCCGATCCATCACAACGGTCAGGGGGCGCTGTTTGTCGATACCTGCCTGACGGAGCCGGATGAGGCCAGCATTGTCTTTGGTTTTGCCCGCGCCTATTTCATGGTTTATGCGCCCCATCCAGCGGCGCTGGTGGGCTGGCTGCGCGAAATCTTACCGGGCAAAAACCTGTCAGAGCTGTATATGGCCATCGGCTGCCAGAAGCATGGCAAGACGGAGTATTACCGTGAGTATCTGGCCTTTATGGTCCAGCATCGCGAGCAGTTCATCATTGCGCCCGGCGTGAAGGGGATGGTGATGCTGGTGTTCACGCTGCCCTCCTTTGACCGGGTGTTCAAGGTGATCAAGGATCGCTTCGCCCCGCAGAAGGAGATGAGCGCGGCGCGGGTGCGGGACTGCTACCAGCTGGTCAAGGAGCATGACCGCGTGGGGCGCATGGCCGATACCCAGGAGTATGAAAATTTTGTGATAGCCAAGGCGGCCATCAGCCCGGCGCTGCTGGAGGAGTTGTGGCGAGAGGTGCCGGAGAAGCTGGAGGATCTGGGCGATCGCCTGCTGATCCGACACCTCTATATGGAGCGGCGCATGATCCCGCTGAACCTCTATCTGGCACAGGCAGATGACGCCGCGCGCCGTGCGGCGATTGAAGAGTATGGCAACGCCATCAAGCAGTTGGCCGCCGCCAATATCTTTCCCGGCGACATGCTGTTCAAAAACTTTGGCGTCACGCGCCATGCGCGGGTGGTGTTCTATGACTATGACGAGATCTGCTACATGACGGAGGTGAACTTCCGTGACATCCCGCCGCCGCGCCACCCTGAGGAGGAGCTGGGTGCCGAGCCGTGGTACAGCGTCGCGCCGAATGATGTCTTCCCGGAGGAGTTTCGCCACTTCCTGTGCGCTGACCGCCGTAACCGCGCGCTGTTTGAGGAGCTGCACGCCGATCTCTTCAGCGCCGCCTACTGGCGCAGCCTGCAACAGCGCATCCGGCAGGGATATATTGAGGATGTGTTTGCCTATCCGCACTGCCAGCGTTTCAGCCAGCAGTAGGAGGCAATTGGGCAGGTTGCACGGCAAGCGGGCACGGGCTAGCGCAATGCGTTAACCCCGTTACGCTGCCGTCGGCGCTAACCTCGGGCGCCGCCATAGGCCAGCGTTACCTCTTTCGCGGCCTGGATCACCAGCGCGCCCAGTTCGGTGACGCGGTCGTCGGTGATGCGCGACAGCGGGCCGGAGAGCGAGAGGGCGGCAAAGGGCGCGTGATGCTCGTCAAACAGGCAGGCAGCCACGCAGCGCAGCCCCAGCGCATGTTCCTCATCATCAAAGGAGTAACCGCGCTTGCGGGTATGCGCCAGATCCTCCTTCAGGTGCGCCGGTGAGGTCAGCGTGGCGTGGGTATAGCTGTGCAGGCCGGTACGGTGCAGCAATTCACTCACCTTCGCCTCGCTGAACTGCGCCAGCAGCGCCTTGCCCGCACCCGAGGCGTGCAGCGGCAGCTTGCCACCTATCGGGGCGGACATGCGCATCAGGGCGTTGCACTGCACCTGATCGATGATGATCACCTGGGAATCCGCGTGGTCGAACACCGCCAGATTCACCGTCTCGCCGGAGGCCTCCATCAGGCGGCGCAGCACCGGGTGCACAATCGCCAGCAGGTTACGGCTCTGCAAAAAGCTGCTGCCGACAATAAATGCCTGCGCGCCAATCGCCCAGTGGCCGAGATCGCCCACCTGCCGTACAAACCCCTGCTGCTGCATGGTGGTCAGCAGACGGTGGGTGGTGGAGTTTGGCAGGCCAGCCTGTTGCGCAAGTTCAGTGAGCGCCACGCTGTTGTGCGATGCGGCAATAAATTCCAGCAGCGTCAGGCCGCGGGTCAACGACTGCACCTGGCCCGTGGCGGCCGGGCTGGCGGCTGCGGCACGGGGCTTTTTACCGCGTTTGACAGGAAGTGGGGTAGCCATGGGGCATCCTTTTGTAAGCGGAAAAGGGAAGGAAATTGGAATTTATTTTCATTTACTCAGTATGGTTGGCAAGGCGCTGCTTTGCTCATCCGATCTGTTTAACACGCTAACTGAAAAAGTCTCAATATACGCCGCAGTGGCCGGTGAAAAACTTGTGTTAGGATGGCGCTTGTCTGATTTTTCGGCACCCCGCAGGTGCGCCGTCGTTTACAGGTTCCGGGCTGTGCCCCGGCAGTAAGGTTGAGGTTACAGTGACAAATCGAGCAGAAGCGCTGCGTTCGCAGCTTGACCAGCGTATTTTGGTGTTGGATGGCGGTATGGGCACCATGATCCAGAGTTACCGGCTGGAGGAGGAGGATTACCGTGGCGCGCGCTTTGCCGATTGGCCCAGCGACCTGAAGGGCAATAACGACCTGCTGGTGCTGACCAAGCCGGAGGTGATCACCGCCATCCACTACGCCTATCTGGAGGCGGGCGCGGACATCCTGGAAACCAATACCTTCAACGCCACGCCCATCGCGATGGCGGACTACCAGATGGCGTCGCTCTCCGCTGAAATCAACTATGAGGCGGCCCGGCTGGCGCGCATCTGCGCCGATGAGTGGACGGCCCGCACGCCGGAGAAACCGCGCTACGTCGCCGGGGTGCTCGGCCCGACCAACCGCACGGCCTCCATCTCGCCAGACGTCAACGACCCGGCCTATCGCAACGTCACCTTTGACCAGCTGGTGGATGCCTACCGCGAATCGACGCGCGCGCTGATTGAGGGCGGCGTTGACCTGATCATGATTGAGACGGTGTTTGACACCCTCAACGCCAAAGCCGCCACTTTCGCGGTGGAGAGCGAGTTTGAGGCGCTGGGCGTTGAGCTGCCGGTGATGATCTCCGGCACCATCACTGACGCCTCTGGCCGCACACTCTCCGGCCAGACCACCGAGGCCTTCTACAACTCGCTGCGCCACGTCCGGCCCCTCTCCTTCGGCCTGAACTGCGCACTGGGGCCAGATGAACTGCGCCAGTATGTGCAAGAGCTGTCGCGCATCGCCGAGTGCTATGTCACCGCGCACCCCAACGCCGGGCTGCCCAACGCCTTCGGCGAGTATGATCTGGGGGCAGATGAGATGGCGGCGCAGATTGGCGAGTGGGCACGCGCGGGCTTCCTGAATATCGTCGGCGGCTGCTGCGGCACCACGCCAGCGCACATTGCCGCCATCGCGGCCGTGGTGGAGGGCGTGGCACCGCGCGCGCTGCCCGCCATTCCGGTGGCCTGTCGCCTCTCTGGGCTGGAGCCGCTGACCATTGACGCCAACACCCTGTTCGTCAACGTCGGTGAGCGTACCAACGTCACGGGCTCCGCCCGCTTCAAGCGCCTGATCAAAGAGGAAAAGTACAGCGAGGCGCTGGAGGTGGCACGCCAGCAAGTGGAGAGCGGCGCGCAGATCATCGACATCAACATGGATGAGGGGATGCTCGACGCCGAGGCAGCGATGGTGCGTTTCCTCAACCTGATCGCTGGCGAGCCGGACATCGCACGCGTGCCGATTATGATCGACTCCTCGAAATGGGAGGTGGTGGAGAAGGGGCTGAAGTGCATTCAGGGCAAGGGCATCGTCAACTCCATCTCGATGAAAGAGGGGGTAGAAGCCTTTGTCCATCACGCCAAACTGGTGCGGCGCTATGGCGCGGCGATGGTGGTGATGGCATTTGATGAGGTGGGGCAGGCGGACACCCGCGCCCGCAAAATTGAGATTTGTCGCCGCGCCTACCAGATCCTGACCGAGCAGGTGGGCTTCCCGCCGGAAGATATCATCTTTGACCCGAATATCTTTGCGGTGGCGACCGGCATTGAGGAGCACAACAACTACGCGGTGGACTTTATCGAGGCCTGCGCCGACATCAAGGCGGAGCTGCCCCACGCGCTGATCTCCGGCGGCGTCTCCAACGTCTCCTTCTCCTTCCGCGGCAACGACCCGGTGCGCGAGGCGATCCACGCGGTGTTCCTCTACCACGCCATCCGCAATGGCATGGACATGGGCATCGTCAACGCTGGCCAGCTGGCGATCTATGATGACCTGCCGGCCGAGTTGCGCGATGCGGTGGAGGATGTGGTGCTCAACCGCCGGGCGGATGGCACCGAGCGCCTGCTGGAGCTGGCGGAGAAGTATCGCGGCAACAAGGGCGGCGGCGAAGCGGACAAAGTGCAGGCCGAGTGGCGCGGCTGGCCGGTCAACAAGCGGCTGGAGTACTCGCTGGTCAAGGGCATCACCGAATTCATTGAGCAGGACACCGAAGAGGCGCGGCAGGCGGCAGCGCGGCCGATTGAGGTCATCGAAGGCCCACTGATGGATGGCATGAACGTGGTCGGTGACCTGTTTGGCGAGGGCAAAATGTTCCTGCCGCAGGTGGTGAAATCGGCGCGCGTGATGAAGCAGGCGGTGGCCTACCTTGAGCCTTATATTCAGGCCAGCAAGCAGCAGGGCAGCAGCGCTGGCAAAATCCTGTTGGCGACGGTAAAGGGCGATGTGCATGACATCGGCAAAAACATCGTCGGCGTGGTGTTGCAGTGCAACAACTACGAAATTATCGACCTCGGCGTGATGGTGCCGACCGACAAGATCCTAAAGACCGCGATTGAGGAGAAGGTGGACATCATCGGCCTCTCCGGCCTGATCACCCCGTCGCTGGATGAGATGGTCAACGTGGCGAAGGAGATGGAACGGCAGGGCTTCACCCTGCCGCTGCTGATTGGTGGCGCGACCACCTCGAAGGCGCACACCGCAGTGAAAATTGAGCAGAACTACAGCGGCCCGACGGTCTACGTGCAGAACGCCTCGCGCACCGTGGGCGTGGTCTCCGCGCTGCTCTCAGAGACCCAGCACGATGACTTTGTCGCCCGTACCCGTAAGGAGTATGAGACGGTGCGCATCCAGCATGGCCGCAAAAAGCCGCGTACCCCGCCCGTGACGTTGGCGGCGGCGCGCGAGAATGCCCTGACGCTGGATTGGGAAGATTACACCCCGCCGGTGGCCCATCGCCTTGGCGTGCAGGAGGTGAGCGCCAGCATCGACACGCTGCGCAACTACATCGACTGGACGCCGTTCTTCATGACCTGGTCGCTGGCTGGCAAGTACCCGCGCATTTTGCAAGATGAGGTGGTGGGCGAGGAGGCGACGCGCCTGTTCGCCGACGCCAACGAGATGCTCGACAGGCTGGCAGCCAATAGTGCGCTGACGCCGCGCGGCGTGGTGGGGCTGTTCCCGGCCAACCGCGTGGGCGATGACATCGAAATCTACCGCGATGAGCGCCGCGACGAGGTGCTGCTGGTGAGTCACCACCTGCGCCAGCAGACGGAGAAGAGCGACTTTGCCAACTACTGTCTGGCCGATTTTGTCGCGCCAAAGGGCACCCAGCCCGACTACCTCGGCGCGTTCGCCGTCACCGCCGGGCTGGAGGAGGATGCGCTGGCCGAGGCCTATGAGCGGCAGCATGATGACTACAATAAAATCATGGTCAAGGCGCTCTCTGACCGCTTGGCGGAGGCGTTCGCCGAGTACCTGCATGAGCGGGTGCGCAAGGTCTACTGGGGCTTCGCGCCCTATGAGAACCTCAGCAACGAGGAGCTGATCCGCGAGAACTATCAGGGCATCCGCCCCGCGCCCGGCTACCCGGCCTGCCCGGAGCACACCGAGAAGGGGCAGATCTGGCAGTTGCTGGATGTCGAGGCGCACACCGGCATGAAGCTGACGGAGTCCTTTGCCATGTGGCCGGGTGCGGCGGTCTCCGGCTGGTACTTCAGCCACCCGCAGAGCAAGTACTTTGCCGTGGCGCAGATCCAGCGCGATCAGGTGGAGGATTACGCCCGGCGCAAAGGGATGAGCGCCAGCGAGGTGGAGCGCTGGCTGGCACCCAACCTGGGCTATGACGCCGATTGATCCCCCTTGGCCTGCGCGCGTTCGCCGCGCAGGCCATCACCTCCCTCATCTTTTCTCACACGCGCCCTAAAATTGCGGCGGACGGCGCATATTCACCGGGCTGCCGGCTGGTCAAAGTCATCTTGGTCTACAGTTAACTACAGCCCCCGTTGGGGGTGTGGCACGCCACTTGCTTGCAGTTTTAAGTGGTAAGTCACTGATTAACGGGCGCTCACCGCCAACGCCTCTTTCTGGGCAGGCGGGCGGGCCATCTATGATGCTTAATTTCCCTTAATCTCTTTGCCGTTGGCCGGGGCAGGACGCCGCCGCGCCGATGTGGATGCCCCGCCGTTCCGACTCACCAGGCAGGCGGCGGGGCCGGTTAATGCCTGGGGTTAAAGGAGTGACTATTTGTGTTAACGCTTCTTCACTTGCTTTCAGCCGTGTCACTGTTGGTCTGGGGAACGCATATTGTCCGTACCGGCATCATGCGGGTGTATGGTGCAAACCTGCGTCAGGTATTGAGCGGCAGCGTGGAAAAGAAACCGCTGGCCTTCGCCGCTGGCATCGGCGTCACCGCGCTGGTGCAGAGCAGCAACGCCACCGCGCTGCTGGTGACCTCTTTTGTGGCGCAAGGGCTGGTGGCGCTCTCGCCAGCGCTGGTGATCATGCTGGGGGCGGACGTCGGCACCGCGCTGATGGCGCGTGTCCTGACATTCGATCTCTCCTGGCTCTCGCCGCTGCTGATCTTTGTTGGCGTGGCGATGTTCCTCAGCCGCAAACAGATGCGCGCCGGGCAGATGGGGCGGGTCGCCATCGGGCTGGGGCTGATTTTGCTGGCGCTGGAGCTGATTGTCACCGCCGCCACGCCCATCACCCAAGCCTCGGGCGTCAAGGTGCTCTTCTCCTCGCTGACCGGCGACGTGCTACTCGATGCCCTGACCGGTGCGCTGTTCGCCATCATCAGTTACTCCAGCTTGGCGGCGGTGCTGCTGACCGCCACCCTGACCTCCACCGGCGTCATCTCGCTGAAGGTCGCGCTCTGTCTGGTAATTGGTGCCAACTTTGGCAGCGGCCTGCTGGCGATGATCAACGCCAGCAAACAGAACGCCGAGGGGCGTCGGGTGGCACTCGGCAGCCTGCTGTTCAAGCTGGTGGGCTGCGTGGTGGTGCTGCCGTTCGTCACCCCGCTGGCGGACTACTTCGACCGCCTGCCGGTCTCCGACGAGGAGCTGGTGATCTACTTCCACGTCTTCTACAACCTGATCCGCTGCCTGGCGATGGTGCCGCTGGCGGAGCCGATGGCGCACCTTTGCCAGCGGCTGGTGGCCGCCTCGCCGCAGGACGATCCCCGGCTGGCACCGCGTCACCTCGACACCAGCGCGCTGGACACCCCCTCGCTGGCGCTGGCCAATGCCGCGCGCGAGACGCTGCGCATGGGCGACGTGGTGGAGCATATGCTGATCCTCCACCATGAGGTGATGCACGGCAACCTGACGCAGGAGCGTGAGGTGAGCCGGCTGGATGATGATGTGGACGTGCTCTACACCGCCATCAAGCTCTATCTGGCGCAGATACAGAAGGAGGATCTGGGCGAGAGCGACTCCCGCCGCTGGGCGGAGATCATTGAGATGGCGCTCAATTTGGAGCAAGCGGGCGACATCATCGAACGCATGACCGGCGATGTGGCGGTGAAATCCCACAACGCCCGCCGCGCCTTCTCCGCCGCCGGGCTGGCAGAGCTGGATGCGCTGCATGAGCGGCTGCTCTCCAACTTGCGCCTCAGTTTATCGGTGTTCCTCTCTGGCGACCTGACCAGCGCCCGCCGCCTGCGCCGCTCCAAACACCGTTTTCGCCTACTGGATCGGCGCTACGCCCACGCCCACGTCGATCGCCTGCACCAGCAAAACGTGCAGAGCATCGAAACCAGTTCACTGCATCTGGGCCTGCTGGGGGACATGAAGCGCCTCAACTCGCTGTTTTGCGCCGTGGCCTATAACGTGCTGGAGCAGGAGCTGGAGGATGATGAGCGGGATGAGGAGAGCGGCGAGGCCGCGTCGCTCTAGGCAAAAAAAGGCGCTGCAAGTGCAGCGCCGGGGAGTCAGGCCTTGTCCGCGCGCTGCGCGGTGGCCGGGTTAGCATCTGATTTATCGACCGGTTTGCCAGACCAGTAGCCCGCCAGCAGCGAGCCGGAGAGGTTGTGCCACACCGAGAAGAGCGCGCCGGGCAGGGCGGCCAGCGGGGTGAAGTAGATCTTGCCGAGCGTGGCGGCCAGCCCGGAGTTCTGCATTCCCACCTCCATCGCCAACGTGCGGCAAGTGGTTTCGTCAAAGCCAAACAGCTTGCCGCCCCAGTAGCCGCTCAGCAGCCCGATGCCGTTGTGCAAGATCACCGCAACAATCACCACCAGCCCAACCGACCCGATAAAGCCCTGGCTGCCGGCCACCACCGCACTGATGATCGCCAAAATGCAGGCCATCGAGAACAGCGGCAGCAGCGGTTCCACCCGCTTCACCAGCCCGGTGAACAGGTGGTGGATCACCAGCCCGGCGAAAATCGGGATCACCACGATTTGCAGGATGCTCAACAGCATCCCCGCCACATCCACCTGAATGTGGGTATCAACGTAGAGCCGCGTCAGCAGCGGGGTGGCGAACACCCCCACCAGCGTCGAAACTGCCGAGATGGTTACCGAGAGCGCCACGTCGCCCTTGGCCAGGTAGATCATGACGTTGGAGGCGGTGCCGCTGGCGACACTGCCGACCAGCACCATGCCAGCGGACAGGTCAGGCGGCATCTGGAACAGTTTCGCCAATACCCAGGCGGCCAGCGGCATGATCAGGTAGTGCAGGAAAGTGGCGGCGGCCACCGGGGCCGGGCGTGACAGCACGCGCTTGAAGTCGGCGAACTCCAGCGTCACGCCCATGCCAAACATAATCAGCATCAATAGCGTGCTGACGTGCGGGCCAATCGGCGTAAAGGTGGCGGGCGCAAAGTAGGCCGCGACGGAGAGCAACACAGCCCATAACGGGAACAGCCGGGTAATCTTCGCTAACATGGAGCAGATTCCTTCTTTTCATGGTGCAGGGTGGGGTGTTTTTTCGCCAGACGGCAGAGACAAAAAAGCCGGGCATGCGCCCGGCTTCGCCCTGCGCGCCGTCAGTTATTCAAATAGGTTGCGGTGCAGGGTTTGGACCACCTGCTCGGCATCGTCGCCCGGCACCAGGAAGCAGAGGTTATAGCTGCTGGCACCGTAGCAGATCATGCGGATGCTGAACGGGTCGAGCACGCCAAACACCTCTTTGCCCACGCCGCTGGCGCGTGAGAGCTGGTTGCCGATCAGGGCCACCAGCGCCAGGTTCTCTTCCACCTCCACCCGGCAGAGCGAAGATAGCTCGGTCAGCAGCGAGGTGGTCAGCAGGCTCTCGCCAGTGGAGGTGGAGCCGGTGGTGTCGAGGGTCAGGGAGACGCTCACCTCAGAGGTGGTGACCAGATCGACCGAGATGTTGTGGCGCAGCAGGATGTTGAACACCTCTGCCAAAAAACCGCGCGCGTGCAGCATGTGCAGGCTGTGCAGCGTCAGCAGGGTCTGCTTGCGGCGCAGCGCCAGCGCACGGAACAGCGGCGGGTTCTCCGTGCTGCCGCACACCAGCGTGCCGCCCGCTTCCGGGGCCTTGCTGGAGCCGACAAACACCGGGATGCCACGGCGCACCGCCGGCAGCAGGGTGGCCGGGTGCAGCACCTTCGCACCGAAGGTCGCCATCTCCGCCGCCTCTTCAAAGGCGATCTTGTCGATGCGCTTGGCGGTCGGCACCACGCGCGGGTCAGTGGTGTAGATGCCCGGCACGTCCGTCCAGATATCGACGCGCACCGCGTGCAGCGCCTCGCCCAGCAGCGCGGCGGTGTAGTCACTGCCGCCGCGGCCCAGCGTGGTGGTGCGCCCCTTCTCTTCACTGCCGATAAAGCCCTGGGTGATCACTAGCGCACGTGCCAGACGCGGTGCCAGTTGCTGCGCGGCCAGTGACGCCAGCGTGGCGGTCTCCGGCTCCGCGCGGCCAAAGCGGTCATTGGTGCGCATCACTTTGCGCACGTCGAACCACTCCGCCGCCACCTGGCGCTCCCGCAGGATCTCCACGAACAGCAGGGTGGACATCAGTTCGCCGTGGCTGACCAGCTCATCGGTCAGCGCCGCCGAGGTGGCCAGCGCGGCCGCCTCAGAGAGCATGGCGATATTCTCCAGCATCCGGTCAATCTCTTCCCGGATCACCTCTGGCTGCGCCAGACGGTCAATGATGGCGTACTGGATACGACGGATCTCAGCCAGATGCGCGTCGCGCTGCGGCTGGTCGCACCCCTCGGCCAGCGCGACCAGCAGGTTGGTGATGCCCGCCGACGCGGAGAGCACCACCAGACGGTTGTCAGGGTTGGAGAGCACAACATCGGCGCTGCGGTTCATGGCATCAAAATCGGCCACGCTGGTGCCGCCAAATTTGGCAACGACAATCGGCTGGGCGGCGCTGGGGGGTACTGCTTGAGTCATGGTAGACCTCGTGTCAGGGGCCATTCGTGATGGCAACAATCAAAAACATAACCTTGGCACAAGGGGAGAGCAGTAAACAGGGGGCAGACGTAGAGATGGCTACGATACACCCAGAAGCGCCCCACCTTGTTAATCGCCCTTCTGGGGCGATTCTGGTGACAACCCAGAGGATTCAGCCTCTGTAGTCGATACGGGGACAGCCGCCTGTCACCGCACCTCGGCGTTGCTCCCCCTCAAGTGTCTTCAGCGGGTTACGGCTCCTCTGACACTCTACCTGGGCGACGCGCCTCTTCTGGCTCGCGCTGGCTGCGCGAGTAGGGGAGTAGGAATAACCGACTCTGCTTGCGCTGTCAATGGCGGGGGGGTGAGGGATTTTCATTTTTGAATTATTAACGCTGAAAGCACTTCTTCTGCCACACTAGGTAACTGTTTAATAAATATCCATTAACAGTTGTCGCCTATTGCAAGAAAAGGGATATCATCGGGGAAGTTACAAGATACAATCGGCTCAATGCGGTCTTTAATCTCACTACGTGAAACTCAAACGAGAGCGTTGCTATGAAAAATATCAATCCAAGCCAAACCGCTGCCTGGCAGGCCCTGCAGCAGCATTTTGAACAGATGAAGGATGTCCAGATCAGCGACTTGTTCGCGCAGGACAGCGAGCGCTTTTCCACGTTCTCTGGCACGTTTAACGACCAGATGCTGGTGGACTACTCCAAGAACCGCATCACGGCGGAGACCCTGGAAAAGCTGCAGGCGCTGGCCACGGAAACCGATCTGCAATCAGCAATCAAATCCATGTTCGCGGGCGAGAAGATCAACCGCACCGAAGATCGCGCCGTGCTGCACATCGCGCTGCGCAACCGCAGCAACACCCCGATTGTGGTGGATGGCAAGGATGTGATGCCAGACGTGAACGCGGTGCTGGCGAAGATGAAGCAGTTCTGCGAGCGCGTGATTGGCGGCGAGTGGCAGGGCTACACCGGCAAGGCAATCACTGACGTGGTTAACATCGGCATCGGCGGCTCCGACCTTGGCCCCTACATGGTGACCGAGGCGCTGCGCCCGTACAAAAACCACCTCAACATGCACTTTGTCTCCAACGTTGATGGCACCCACATCGCCGAGACGCTGAAGGATCTCAACCCGGAGACCACCCTGTTCCTGGTGGCTTCCAAGACCTTTACCACCCAGGAGACCATGACCAACGCCCATAGCGCGCGTGACTGGTTCCTGCAGGCGGCGGGCGACCAGCAGCACGTCGCCAAGCACTTCGCGGCGCTCTCCACCAACGGCAAGGCGGTCGGCGAGTTCGGCATCGACACCGACAACATGTTCGAATTCTGGGACTGGGTGGGCGGCCGCTACTCCCTGTGGTCGGCCATCGGCCTCTCCATCGCGCTCTCACTGGGCTTTGATAACTTTGAGAAGCTGCTCTCCGGCGCGCACGAGATGGACAAACACTTCGCCAACACCCCAATGGAGCAGAACCTGCCGGTGCTGCTGGCGCTGATTGGCATCTGGTACAACAACTTCTTCGGGGCCGAAACCGAAGCAATCCTGCCGTATGACCAGTACATGCACCGCTTCGCTGCCTACTTCCAGCAGGGCAACATGGAGTCCAACGGCAAGTACGTTGACCGCGACGGCAACCCGGTGAGCTACCAGACCGGCCCCATCATCTGGGGTGAGCCGGGCACCAACGGCCAGCACGCCTTCTACCAGCTGATCCATCAGGGCACCAAGCTGGTGCCGTGTGACTTCATCGCGCCGGCCATCAGCCACAACCCGCTGAGCGACCACCACGCCAAGCTGCTCTCCAACTTCTTCGCCCAGACCGAGGCGCTGGCGTTCGGCAAGTCGCTGGAGATGGTAGAGCAGGAGTTCGCGGCGCAGGGCAAACAGCCGGACGACGTGAAACACGTTGCGCCGTTCAAGGTGTTCGAAGGCAACCGCCCGACCAACTCCATCCTGCTGCGTGAAATCACCCCGGAGAGCCTGGGCGCGCTGATCGCGCTGTATGAGCACAAAATCTTCACCCAGGGCGCGATCCTGAACATCTTCACCTTCGACCAGTGGGGCGTGGAGCTGGGCAAACAGCTGGCCAACCGCATCCTGCCTGAGTTGCAGGGCGATGAGCCGGTAAGCAGCCACGACAGCTCTACCAATGCGCTGATCAACCAGTTCAAATCCTGGCGCTAATACTTAACAAACGATTAAGCTTTGAGCGTTAAAAGTGGCATGGCCCGCGTGGATATCTCCCCGCGGGCCATTTTTTTCGTGACTTTTCCGCCGGATAGGGTGGGTTTTATCTGAAAAAGCATAAAATCAGCGAGTTCCTAAGGCGTTTATTATTTCACCAGCCATACCCGGCGATTTACCCTGCTAACAGCCGGTTGGTCGAATAAAATGCTTAACTTAAGTCATCCTGTCAGCAGGAGATGCTGTTAAGGCGCTTTTCTGTCCACTCGGCTGCAAGATTTTCCAGAAGGTTGAAAAAGCGTCAAGTGAAATACCCGCCAGTGCCGCCCAATAAAAATTCCGCTAAATCATAACGTTAAGTTAATTTATAAAATCCCAGATCCACGCGTGAAAACGCCGCTGGCCGACTCATTCACCCCATCCATGATGACACTTCGTAACTGTTTATTGCATTATAAATAAGCAGCCAGCCACGCCTGCACGCCTGAATACCCTTTGGGTCACCCATGCAGCAACCATTTGATAAGCATAGGGACACCATTTAGTTTTCGGAATGTATCGGCAGGCGGCTTGCTCTGGCCATTCAGTGGATGCGCCCCGCTTTTCGCAAGGAATCAGCGCCGGTTTTGCCGCGCTGGCGGAAGGGGATGCCGGCTCTCCGGCCCGCAGACACTGACCGGGAACGCCCCGGCCCGGCCAATAACCATATGCTCTCCCGGCTACGGGGGAGGTTTATCGGCTGCCGGCCTGTGCCGGCACCTGTTACGGGCCTGTTTATTCGGGAAAGAAACGTGCGCTATTTTTCACTGTTATTGTGCCTGCTGCTGGCCGCCTGTAGCCAAACCCAACACAGCATCCAGGATACGCTGGCGCTCGCCACCGTCGGGATGCCGGATGTGGAGATGGACGATCAGGCGATCAACGACCTGCCGTACTCCAGCCTCTACGCGACGATCAATGACGGCCCACAAATCTTTGTGGTCGCGGCCTTCGCCGAAGAGGATCAGGTCAAGTGGCTCACCTCCGACCGCGTACTGCTGGTCACCCAGAATGGCCGTCTGGTCAAGACCGTGGGTTACACCGATAACCTGCTGGAGACCACCGATCTGCGCCATGATCCTCTGCTGCACCCACTGCGCCTGAAAGAGGGCGACAGCTGGACACGCACCCTGAGCTGGACGGAGGGCAAGGCCTTCCGCAGCGCCACCGTCACCTCGGTGTTCCACCTGGACGGCGCCGAGCCGCTGACGCTGGCTGGCACCACCCTCAACACGCTGCGCGTGAAGGAGGAGGTCTCGGTGCCGGCGCTGGGCCAGCACTACCGCAACCGGTTCTGGATCGATCCCGCCACGGGCATCGTCAGGAAGGCCGAGCAGTCCGTCGGCCCGGATTTCCACGTTAACCTCACTATCTTAAAGCCCTGAATACGATGAAAAAACGTCTCTTACTTGGGGTCAGCCTGAGCGTTGGCCTGGCCGCGTCTGCGCTGGCGCAGAGCCGCGTGGTGGTGTCGTTCCCGCAGCGGGCTGAGACCGTCACCCTTGAGGGTGCCAACGATCTCAGTGAACTGGTGATGAACCCGGCGCTTGCCGGGCAGACTTGGTGGCCGGGCACGGTGATTGCCACCCCGCAGGCCACGCTGAAACAGCAGGCGCTCAAGCGCCAGGTGCTGGCGTCTTTGGGCGCGCTGGCGGCCCACTACCGCGCAGACGAGGATAACGATTTGGCGGCGGCAGTGGAGAACCTGCACCAGCAGGTGACGCAACTGGCCGTCACGGGTCGCCAGTTCGTCACGCTGGACCCGGACGCGGTGCGCATCCGCCCGGAGTGGAACCGTCGGCTGGAGGGGGAGTACCACCTCTACACCCTGCCACGCCCCACCACCCTTCGCCTGTTTGGCCTGATCAGCCACAGCGGCCTGACCCCCTTTGTGCCGGGGCAGGATACGCGTGACTACCTGGCAGGCCACGACAGGCTGGCCGGGCGTGACCGCAATCAGGTGTGGCTGATCCAGCCTGACGGCACGGTGCAGCTGGTGCCGGTGGCCTATTGGAACCACCGCCATGTGCAACCGGCTCCCGGCAGCACGCTGTTTGTCGGCTTCTCCTCCTTACCCCGCGCCTACCGCGATCTGAACCAGCAGATTCTGGCACTGTTGACCAACCGGGTCCCTGACTGATGAAAATACCATTTGTGATCAGCGCGCTGGCGCTGTCCGTGGCGGCGGGCGCGCAGGCCGCCACCTACACCGAGCCGCTGGGGCCATCCCAAGGGGATCTGGGCGGCGTCGGCCTGTTGCAGACCCCGACCGGACGCATGGCGAAAGAGGGGGAGTTCAGCCTCAACTACCGTGACAACGACCAGTACCGCTTCTACTCACTGGCAGTCCAGCCCTTTGACTGGCTGGAGGCGACCATCCGCTATACCGACGTGCGCACCCGCCAATATAGCCAGGATGCGGCCTTCAGCGGCGACCAGACCTACAAGGACAAGGGCCTCGACCTGAAGCTGCGTCTGTGGAAAGAGGGCTTCTGGCTGCCGGAGACCTCGGTCGGCATCCGCGACTTCGGCGGCACCGGCCTGTTTGACAGCGAGTACCTTGCTGCCAGCAAGGCGTGGGGGCCGCTGGACTTCACCCTCGGCATCGGCTGGGGCTACCTCGGCAACAGCGGCAATATCAAAAACCCGTTCTGTGAGGCGAAAGCGAGCTTCTGCTACCGCGACAACCAGCAGGGCGAGGCTGGCCAGTTCAACGGCAAAAACTTCTTCCACGGCCCGGCGGCGCTGTTTGGCGGCGTCGAGTACCAGACCCCGTGGCAGCCGCTGCGCCTGAAAGTGGAGTATGAGGGCAACGACTATCAGGGCGATTTTGCGGGCACGCTGAAACAGGATTCGAAGGTGAACGTCGGGGCGATCTACCGCGTCTTTGACTGGGCCGACGTCAACCTGAGCTGGGAGCGCGGCAATACCCTGATGGCGGGTGTCACCCTGCGCACCAACTTCAACGACCTGAAGCAACGCCACATCGACCCGCCGCCGCAACCCTACCAGCCGCAGCCGCAGGACGCGCTGCTCGACCATCAGGTCGTGGGCGGCCAACTGGCGGACTTGCAGGACAACGCGGGCTACAGCGCGCCGCATATCCAGGTGAAGGATCGCACGCTCTACATGACCGGCAGCCAGAACCGCTACCGCGACAATGATGAGGCGGTGGCCCGCGCCAACCGCATTCTGGTGAACCACCTGCCAGCAGGTGTGGAGACCATCACGGTCACTGACACCAGCATGAACATGCCGATCTCCAGCACGGTCACCAATGCCGAGAGCCTGAAGCAGCAGTTGCAGGGTTACCCGCTCGGCCAGGAGAAGCCGCTGTTGCAGCACCGCGCCGATCCGCACCTGCCAGAGAGCGCCGAGCAGGGCTACTACGCCGAGAAGAGCCACTTCGACGCGCGCCTGTCACCGGTGCTGAACCAGTCGCTCGGCGGCCCGGAGTCCTTCTACATGTACCAAGTGGGCTTGCAAGGTGATGCCGACTGGTGGATGACGGAGCACTTCCTCGCTTCCGGCTCGCTGTTCCTCAACCTCTACAACAACTACGACAAGTTCAACTACAAGGGGCCGCCGGGAGACAGCAGCCTGCCGCGCGTGCGTACCCGCATCCGCGAGTATGTCGATAACAACGACCTCTACCTGACCAACGCGCAGTTGACCTACATGAACCGCCTCGGCGATGGCTGGTACGGCCAGATTTATGGCGGCTATCTGGAGCAGATGTATGGCGGTGCCGGTGGCGAGCTGCTCTACCGCCCGCTGGACAGCAGCTGGGCGGTGGGCGTGGACGCCAACTACGTCAAGCAGCGTGACTGGGACAGCCCGATGCGCTTCACGAACTACAAGGCGGCCACCGGCCACCTGACCGCCTACTGGCAGCCGCGCTTTATGGATGGCGTGCTGGTCAAGGCGAGCGTCGGCCAGTATCTGGCGAAGGACAAGGGCGCGACCCTCGACGTCTCCAAACGCTTCGACAGCGGCGTGATCGTCGGGGCCTTCGCCACCAAGACCAACGTCTCGGCGGACGAGTATGGCGAAGGGGAGTTCACCAAGGGCTTCTACATCTCGGTGCCGCTGGATATCCTGACAGTACAGCCGACCCGCTCGCGTGCGCAGATCAACTGGATCCCGCTCACCCGCGACGGCGGCCAGATGCTCAACCGCAAATACTCGCTCTACAGCATCACCGACAGCCGCTCGCCGTTCTTCAACTGACGGCCCGGCAATCCAAACGGCCCTCTCAGGAGGGCCGTTTTTTTATGGGCAAAACGGGGCGCGGCCCGGGAAATCTGATGATGGAGGGAGCCATGATCTGCATCAGGATTCAGAAAAAAATAGAAAATTCAGAAAGGCGTGAGAGTGATAACGTGGCGCAGCCAGGGCGTGGAGTCGCCCCGGAGGGAGAGGGGTAAACACGCCAACCGCACAGTGTTGACGGATGTTCACACCCGATGTACTATTCCTGCGACAGGAGAGTGATGAAAAGGCATCCTCACAAAGCCATTCAAGACGCCATAGAGTATGCGCTAGCCAATGGATGGGTCGTCGTGCCGTGTAACGGCCATGCGCATGGGTTCTGTAAAATCCGCTGTGGCATACCAGGCCATACCGAGCATATGCACAGTATCTGGAGCACGCCCAAAGACCCTGAACGATTTGCCCGCCAAATTCTCCGTGCGGTCAGTAAGTGCCAGCCCCCTTCACAGTAATGGGCGCTTGGCCGGGCACAAGGCGAGTTAACTGACATTAAGGCGGTGCTTTCCGCCGCCTTATTTACCCCAGGAGAGAAGGAGTCCGCATGGCACTCTATAATTTCACCCTGACCCTTTCCGGGATCACCCTTGAGACAGCGGGCCACGAAGACGCGCTCTTTGCCGCCGGCTGTGATGACGCGCTGTTGAGCTATTACGGCAAAGCCATCTATTTGGAATTCGAGCGCGACGCCCCCTCCCTGAAGCGCGCCATCGCGTCCGCCATCCGGGACATTGAAGGGGCCGGTATTGGCGCGCGCGTGGAGTCGGTCGACTCCACGTTGGTGGGGCTGAGTGATATTGCGCAGCTTTCCAACTTGTCACGTCAGGCCATTACCATGCTGAAAGATGGCGACCGGGGAAGGGGGGACTTTCCCAACCCGATCCAGCGACTCTCAGGCCAGTCACCGCTGTGGGATTGGGCTGAAGTGGCGGCCTGGCTGGAGGGTTGTGGCCGCATAGCGGCTGAGTCGGGTCTGGTCGACAATGCGAAAGAGTTAAATGCCTGGAACCTGGCCCTGCGTATCCGCGCTTCGCAAAATGAAGCGATGATCGCTGAACGCGTCTCTATCCTTGCCCATCCTGAAGAGTGCCTGCCAGCCGACGCCTGACCGCCAAACAACGGCCCTCCCCACCGGGCCGTTTTTCCTTCTTATCTCCCCTTGCCGCCTCTCCTTGCGCTTCGGTATGCTGCGCAACCAATTTACATTACTAAAGAGTATCTTATGGCTGCGTCACAACGCGGCATGGTGGTGGCGAAAACCATGCAGCGGATTTTGAATCTGTTTTTAATGGGGCTGGGAGCGATCCTGCTGCTGTTCTTGGGACGGGAAACCTACCACTTGACGCTGGTGCTGTTTGTGAACGGTGATGAGCCGTCATCGTACCTGCTGATTGAGGGGATCGTGATCTACTTCCTCTACTTTGAATTCATTGCCCTGATCGTGAAGTACTTCGCCTCGGGCTACCACTTCCCGCTGCGCTACTTCATCTACATCGGCATCACGGCGATTGTGCGGCTGATTATCGTCGACCACAAAAACCCGGTCGATACGCTGCTCTACTCCGCCGCCATTTTGGTGCTGGTGGTGACGCTCTGGCTCGCCAACTCTGACCGCCTGAAGCGCGAGTAAAAAAAGAGGGCGGCCTCCAGGCCGCCCAAGACACAGGGAATCATACTGCCACAGCGAAAATGTCAGCCCTTCACCCCGCCGGCGGTCAGGCCGCCAATCAGCCAGCGCTGCGCCAACAGGAAGATGGCGGTGATGGGAATCGCGGAGAGCACGGCGGAGGCGGCAAAGTCTCCCCACAGGTAGTTCTGCGGGTTCAGGTACTGCTGCATCCCCACCGCCAGCGTGTAACTGTTCACGTCGCGCAGCAGCAGGGAGGCCACCGGCACCTCGGTAATGGCGGCAATGAACGACAGAATGAACACCACTGCCAGAATCGGCACCGACAGCGGCAGCAGCACCAGCCGGAACGCCTGCCACGGCGTGGCGCCATCCAGCGCCGCCGCCTCCTCCAGCGAATTATCGATCGTCTCGAAGTACCCCTTGATCGTCCAGACATGCAGCGCGATCCCACCCAGATAGGCGAAGATCACCCCACCGTGGGTGTTGAGGCCAATGAACGGCAGGTACTGGCCGAGGCGGTCAAACAGCGCGTAGAGCGCCACCAGCGACAGCACCGCCGGGAACATCTGAAAGATCAGCATCCCGCGCAGCAGATTGCCCTTGCCACGGAAGCGCATACGCGCAAAGGCGTAGGCGCAGGTGGTCGAGAGCGCCACAATGCCGATGGCGGTGATCACCGCAATCTTCACCGAGTTCCACAGCCAGAGCAGTACCGGGAAGGGCGGCGGCGTCACGCTGCCGTCGGCGTGGGTGACGCTAAAGCCGAGCGCCAGCCGCCAGTGATCCCAGGAGACCTGATCCGGGATCAGGCTGCCGGTGGCGAAGTTGCCGGGCCGCAGCGAAATCGCCACCACCATCAGCAGCGGGAACATAATCATCGCGATAAAGGCGATCAGTAGCAGGTGGGTCACCAGCAGGCGCACACGCTGCGATTTTGGTTTAACCATGCCCATGGCGCTCTCCTTAATCAAAGTTCATCTTGGTGGCTTTCAGGTTGAGGATCGCCAGCGCGCCCACCAACAGGAAAATCAGGGTGGCAATGGCCGCCGCCAGGCCGAAGTCCTGCCCGCCACCGCCCTCAAAGGCGATGCGGTAGGTGAAGCTCACCAGCAGGTCGGTGTAGCCGGCGGGCGTGGTGGTGCCGAGCCGGTCTGGCCCGCCGTTGGTCAGCAGCTGGATCAGCACGAAGTTGTTAAAGTTGAAGGCGAAACTGGCGATCATCAGCGGCGTCAGCGGCTTGATCAGCAGCGGCAGGGTGATGCGGAAGAAGTTCTGGAACGGCGTCGCGCCATCCATCGCCGAGGCCTCGTAGAGATCGTCCGGGATCGCCTTCAGCAGCCCCATGCAGAGGATCATCATGTAGGGGTAACCGAGCCAGGTGTTGACGATCAGCACCATCGCCTTGGCGGTGGTCGGATCGCTGAACCACGCTGGCTTCACGCCAAACAGCGCGCCGAGCATCAGGTTGATCTCACCGAAGCTCTGGTTGAACAGCCCCTTGAAGATCAGGATCGAGATAAACGAGGGCACCGCGTAGGGCAGGATCAGCAGCACGCGGTAGAGTGCCTTGCCGCGCAGCGCCTCCCACTGCACCACACAGGCCAGCACCATGCCGACCGCCACGGTCAAAATCACCGTCAGCACCGAGAAGATCACCGTCCAGAGGAAGATCGACAGGAACGGCTGCTGGATGCCCTTATCCTCAATCACGCGGCTGAAGTTTTTCCAGCCGATACCGACGGTAAAGCCGGGGCTGAGCCGCTCCGCCTGCCACTGGCCGCTGGCGTCCACCGCCTGATAGAAGCCGGTGTCCGGGTTGGGGCGATAGGTGACCTGCGTCTGGTTGTTGGTCAGGGTGGTGCCATCCTCCGCCAGCGTGTAGAGCGGGGCGGTGCCGGAGAACTGGCGCAGCGAACTCATGCGCAGGTCGCCGCCGGTCGGCAGGTGCGCCACCAGCGACGTCATCGCCTGCCGGTTCTGGGTGATCACGCGCAGGGTGGCCTTCTCCCCCTCGGGCGGCGTCTGCTGCGCCTGCATCTCCAGCGCGGACGGCAGGGTGCCGAAACTGAAGGGCTGGGAGATCCACTGCTCATTGTTCTCCGGGCGGGTGAGCTGCAACCGCCACTGGTTGCCAGCCGGGTAGAGCGCAAAGCCGTAAGTGTCGCCAGCTTGGTACTGCCGCTGCATCAGCACCGACTGCGCCCGTTCAAAGGTGAGCTGGTTGGTGCTGCTGTAGTTGGTAAAGGCGATGGCGATGGTGGCGACCAGCGGGAAGAGCACGAACAGCCCCATCCCCGCCAGGCCGGGGTAGACGTAGCGCCAGGCGTAGGCGCGGCGGTTGGCGAAAATATAGAGTCCGGCGCTCAACAGCACCAGCGTGACAATGGCGAACAGGTATTCGCCCTGTGCATACATCAGCACCACCAGATAGGCGGTGAACAGAGAGAACAGGCCAATAACCAACCATTTCAGCGGATCGCTCTGCCACCAGGCGGTGGTATTACGGTCGGCGCGATCGGTACGGGTCAACGGCATAGCGATGTTCCTTGCGGTGGGCAAAAAGAGGGCAGCGGCGCGCACCCGCCGCCCTCTGTGGGCGGCGGGGCAGGGCGTTACTTGGTGAGGCGGGACTGCACGTCATCCAGCGCCTGTTTCACGCTCTGGCGGCCGGAGAGGGCGTTGATCACCGCGCTGCGCTCGGCGTACCAGAAGGCGCTCATCTGTGGGATGTTCGGCATGATCTCGCCGTTCTGCGAGTTCTGCATGGTGGCGGCGATCTTCGGGTCTTTCTCCAGCTGCTGCTGGTAGGACTTCAGCGCCACCGCACCGAGCGGCTTGTCCTTGTTCACTGCGGCCAGCCCCTCGTCGGTCAGCAGGTAGTTCTCCAGGAACTCGGTCGCCAGCTCCTTGTTCGGGCTGGCGGCGTTGATGCCAGCGGTCAGCACGCCGACAAACGGCTTGGACGGCTTGCCCTTGAAGGTCGGCAGCAGGGTGACGCCATAGTTGATCTTGCTCTGCTCAATGTTGCCCCACGCCCACGGGCCATTGATGGTCATCGCCGTCTCGCCCTTGTTGAAGGCCGCCTCGGCAATGGAGAAGTCAGTGTCGGCGTTGATGTGCTTGTTCTTCACCAGATCGACGATGAATTGCAGGCCAGCCTGCGAACCGGCATTGTTCACGCCGACATCCTTCACGTTGTACTTGCCGTTCTCCAGCTTGAAGGCGTAGCCGCCGTCAGCGGCGATGATGGGCCAGGTGAAGTAGGGCTCTTGCAGGTTCCACATGATGGCGCTCTTGCCCTTGGCGCGCAGCTGCTTGTCCAGCGCCGGGATCTCCTCCCAGGTCTTCGGCGGGTTCGGCACCAGATCTTTGTTGTAGATCAGCGACAGCGCCTCGACGGCCACCGGGTAGCCGATGATCTTGCCGTCAAATTTCACTGCGTCCCAGGTGAAGGGGAAGATCTTGTCCTGCGTCGTTTTTGACGGGTTGATCTCCGCCAGCAGGCCAGACTGCGCGTAGCCGCCAAAGCGGTCATGCGCCCAGAAGATGATGTCCGGGCCGTCGCCGGTGGCCGCCACCTGCGGGTACTTCTCCTCCAGCTTGTCCGGGTGCTCCACGCTGACCTGGATGCCGGTGTCTTTTTCGAAGCGTTTGCCCACCTCCGCCAGCCCGTTGTAACCCTTGTCGCCATTGATCCAGATGACCAGCTTGCCCTCCTCAATCTTGGCCAGCGCCGGCGCGGACAGCACCAGGGTAGCCAGGGCGGAGAGCGCCAGGGTGCGGGTAAAGCGGGTGACGCCAGAGCGATGATGTGTGCGAGTCATAATCCTGTCCTGTTATCCGTGACTGAAGGCAGCGGCGCAGGCAGCCAGCAAGCGGGCGCGGCCATAGGGAGTACTTTCAACGTCGCCATAGTCAGTCACAACCCGAACTGGCCTCATCCTCCCCCCCTCTACGCCCCCCGCAGGCTTTCTGTGATCGCCATAACATTTCAGCGGGTTATGTGGGATCAGGCACAAAATCAGCCGACGATTTTTGTAAGGGCGATCACGAATTTGCTTTTCGCCGGGAACTTTCGCCACGCCACGATCTGCCCCCGTCCTCCCGGCTCCTCCCCCATGAAAAACCTTGTTACGGATGATTACCGAATGCCATCAAAGCCGCATCCTGTGCTCCAACTATTCACCGCACCGATTAATGGCAGAAAGGAGTCCGGCATGGCGGGCGTTACGCTGCGGCACGTACACAAGGCTTACGGCGAGGCCGTCATCTCCAAGGACATCAACCTGGAGATTGAGGACGGCGAGTTTGTGGTATTCGTCGGGCCATCCGGCTGTGGCAAGTCCACCCTGCTGCGGATGATCGCCGGGCTGGAGGAGATCACCTCCGGCGACCTGCTGATCGGCGAGAAACGGATGAACGAGGTGCCCCCGGCGGAGCGCGGCATTGGCATGGTGTTCCAGTCCTACGCCCTCTACCCGCACCTGTCGGTGGCGGACAACATGTCGTTCGGCCTGAAGCTGGCGGGCGCGAAAAAGGCGCTGATTCACCAGCGCGTCAATCAGGTGTCAGAGATTTTGCAGCTGGCGCACCTGCTCGACCGGCGACCCAAGGCGCTCTCCGGCGGCCAGCGCCAGCGCGTCGCCATCGGCCGTACGCTGGTGGCGGAGCCAGACGTCTTCCTGCTCGACGAGCCGCTCTCGAACCTTGACGCCGCGCTGCGGGTGCAGATGCGCATTGAGATCTCCCGCCTGCACAAGCGCCTGAAGCGCACCATGATCTACGTCACCCACGATCAGGTGGAGGCGATGACGCTGGCCGACAAAATCGTGGTGCTGGACGCCGGCCGCGTGGCGCAGGTGGGCAAACCGCTGGCGCTCTACCACTACCCGGCCAACCGCTTTGTCGCTGGCTTCATCGGCTCGCCGAAGATGAACTTCCTGCCGGTCAAGGCGATCGCCGCCGAGACGGAGCGGGTACAGGTGGAACTGCCCAACCGCCAGCAGGTGTGGCTACCGGTGGCGGGGCGCGACGTCCAGCCCGGCAGCAACCTCTCGCTGGGCATCCGCCCGGAGCACCTGCTCCCCTGTGACCAGTCCGAGGTCACGCTCGAGGGCGAGGTGCAGGTGGTGGAGCAGCTCGGCAACGAAACCCAGATCCATATCCAAATCCCAGCCCTGCGTCAGAACCTGGTCTACCGCCAGAATGATGTGGTGCTGGTAGAAGAAGGTGCAACATTCGCCATCGGCCTGCCGCCGCATCGCTGTCATCTGTTCCGTGAGGATGGCTCGGCATGCCAACGGCTGCATGACGAGCCAGGCGTTTAAAGCACGCACATGCCATCAGGCAAATCCATAACAGGAGATTTTGAGGATGACTACTCTGCGCATTGTACCTCTGGCACTGGCGGTGGCAGCCGGCGTGATGTCCACCCAGGCCGCGGCGGTGGATTTCACCGGCTACGCCCGTTCCGGCATCGGCTGGACTGGCAGCGGCGGCGAACAGCAGTGTTTCCAGGCCACCGGCGCCCAGAGCAAATACCGTCTGGGTAACGAGTGTGAAACCTACGCCGAGCTGAAACTGGGGCAAGAGGTGTGGAAAGAGGGCGACAAGAGTTTCTACTTTGACACCAACGTTGCCTACTCCGTCTCCCAGCAGAATGACTGGGAAGCGACCGACCCGGCCTTCCGCGAGGCCAACATCAAGGGCAAAAACCTGATCGATGCCCTGCCGGGCGCCACCATCTGGGCCGGTAAGCGCTTCTACCAGCGCCATGACGTCCACATGATCGACTTCTACTACTGGGACATCTCCGGCCCCGGCGCAGGTCTGGAAGACGTTGACCTTGGCTTCGGTAAACTCTCGCTGGCGGCAACCCGCAACACCGAGAGCGGCGGCTCCATTGGCTACATCAATGACCAGCGCGATGAGGTGGACACCTCCAACGACGTGTTCGACGTGCGTCTGGCCGGGCTGGCAATCAACCCCGGCGGCACCCTGGAGCTGGGCGTGGACTATGGCCGTGCCAACGCGCGTGACGGCTACTCACTGGATGACAACGCCAGCAAAGATGGCTTCCTGTTCACCGCCGAGCACGTCCAGAGCTACATGGATGGCTTCAACAAACTGGTGGTGCAGTACGCGACTGATGGCATGAGCACCAACAACCAGAACGCTGGCCGCTCGCAGGGTGGGCTGGTGAACAATGACGGCCACATGATCCGCCTGCTGGACCACGGCGCGATTACCCTGGCTGAGAAGTGGGACTTGATGTACGTCGCCATGTATCAGGATGTCGACCGCGACAACAACAACGGCACCACCTGGTACACCGTGGGTATCCGCCCGATGTACAAGTGGACGCCTATCATGAGCACCCTGCTTGAGGCCGGTTACGACAACGTCAAGTCGCAGGAGACCGGCGACCGCAACAGCCAGTACAAGATCACCCTGGCCCAGCAGTGGCAGGCGGGCAACAGCATCTGGTCACGCCCGGCGATCCGCGTGTTCGCCACCTACGCCAAGTGGGATGAGAAGTGGGGCTACGACGACGCTGGCGTGGCGGCGCGTGACACCGGCCTGACCACCTTCAGCCGTGGGGATGATGATGAGATCACCTTCGGCGCGCAGATGGAGATCTGGTGGTAAAGCCTGACGCCGCCGGGCAACCCGGCGGCCATCCGCGTTATGGATTTTGAGATTAGCCGGCGCAGTGCATTGCCTGCCTGACGCCGGCGCTCCTGCTCGATAAAAAGGGTATAACAATGAAAAAGACACTGCTTTCCCTCAGCCTCGCCCTGAGTTTTGGGGTGCTGGCACCGATGGCGGCACACGCCGTCTCCCTGACCTCTTCTGAGCCGGTTGCCGTCTCCCATGACGTCGCGACCGCGCCAAGTCTCTCCAGCGCCGCGCTCCAGCGCCTCCCCTGGACGCCGCTGGTGCCACCGGCCAACCAGAGCGTGACGCTCGGCGGCACGCGCCTCAATGAGGGCGACGTGCAGGGCAGCGTGGCGGCCTTTGCACTGCCCGCCGATCGCGGCTCGCTGGAGATCCGCCTGACCAGCGTGGTAGAGGACAAATCCGTCTACGCGCCAAACGTACTGGTGCTGGATGAGCAGATGCGCCCGGCGGCCTTCTACCCCAGCAGCTACTTCCCCTACCACCAGCCGGGCGTAATCGCCAGTGACCGGCTGGAGGGCACCATGAAGCTAACCCCGGCGCTGGGCCAGCGGCAGATCTACCTGCTGGTCTACACCACCCGGCAGGATCTGGCGCGCAGCACCACGCTGATCGCCCCAGCCAAAGCCTATGCCGCTGGCGTCGGCAACGCGGTACCAGACATCCCTGATCCGGTGGCGCGCCACAGCGATCGCGGCACGCTGAAGATCAAAATCAGCGCCGAACAGCAGTCCGGCAACATCATGATTGGCCAGCCGACAGCCGCCGCGCCTGCCGCGGTGATTGGCGGCGCCCCGGCCCCAGCCGCCGCCCCGTCACAGCCCGCCCCGGCGGCCCCGGCCCCGGCCAAACCTTCTGCACCGGTGCTGGATGACACAGAAACTTACTTCAATCAGGCCATTCGTCGGGCGGTGCAAGCCGGCGATATTGATAAGGCCCTCAAACTGTTGGATGAAGCGGAGCGCCTCGGCTCGAAAACCGCGCGTCAAACATTTATCGGCAGCGTGAAAGGCAAGGGGTAACTCCCCACGTCGCCGGTGATGGCTGGAAGATTGGTGCGCCCCGGCGCACCCTTTTTTCCCGCTGTAGCCGGCCTTTCTCCCCTAATGCCCGCCAGTTATCTCAAACTCGTTAGCGGGTTGTTAACACACCCATTCCCCCCCGGCCATTCTGCGCTACAATAGCGCCTTGTCACCCTCTGACCCCGTAACGGAACCCCATGCCTGATTTGCCCACTATCCCTGCTTCCCTGCGCTGGCTCGGGCCGCACGACGCCGTGCCGCCGCAGATTGCCGACTGGCTGAATGAGATGGGGTCGATGACCCGCCGCTTTGAGCAGTTCTGCCGCCAGGTGACGGTGCAGCCGGTCAACGAGGGGTTCATCCGCCGTGCTGAACTGCGGCCGGAGGAGGCGGAGGCGCTGCCTGACAGCCCGCGCTACTGGCTGCGCGAGATCGTGCTGCTGGGCGACGGCGTGCCGTGGCTGCTGGGGCGAACGCTGATCCCGGAGGAGACGCTGACCGGCCCGGATCGCGCGCTGGTAGACCTCGGCACCATGCCGCTGGGGCGCTACCTGTTTGGCGGGGCAGAGCTAAGCCGTGACTATATCCATTTTGCGACCGTTGCCATGCCAGCGCTGCGCTGGGCCAGACGTTCACGCCTGCGCCTGTCGGGCAAGCCGCTGTTGCTGACGGAGCTTTTTCTTGCGGACGCGCCCATCTACCGCGCGCCGCAACCAAATGATGTGGGGGAGAGATAGGTGGAGGCAAGTTTGACCCAGAGCAAATGGCGCGCGTACTGCCGCCTGATGCGCATTGATAAACCGATCGGATCGCTATTGCTGCTGTGGCCGACCCTGTGGGCGCTGTGGCTGGCGGCGGGCGGCCTGCCGCCATTGGACATCGTGGTGGTGTTCGCGCTTGGCGTGTTCTTTATGCGCGCCGCAGGCTGCGTGGTGAATGACTACGCCGACCGCAAGTTTGACGGCCACGTCAAGCGCACCGCCGGGCGGCCGCTGCCGAGCGGGCAGGTCACCACCGGGCAAGCCAAGGCGCTGTTTTTGGCGTTGGTGCTGATCTCCTTCGGGCTGGTGCTGACGCTCAACCTGATGACCATCGCGCTGTCGCTGGTGGCGCTGGCGCTGGCCTGGAGCTACCCCTTCATGAAGCGCTACACCCACCTGCCACAGGTGGTGCTGGGCGCGGCGTTCGGCTGGGCGATCCCGATGGCCTTCTCCGCGGTGGGCGAAACGCTGCCGCTCACCTGCTGGCTGCTGTTCATCGCCAACCTCTGCTGGACGGTGGCCTACGACACCCAGTATGCGATGGTGGATCGCGATGATGACCTAAAGATTGGCATCAAATCGACCGCCATCCTGTTCGGCAGCTGGGACACGCGCATCATCGGCCTGCTGCAACTGGCGACGCTGGCGCTGCTGGTGGCCGTTGGTCTGCTGGCGCAGCTGGGCGGCATCTACTACCTGTCGCTGGCGGTGGCCGGAGCGCTGTTTGTGCGCCAGCAGCGCACCATTGCCAAGCGTGAGCGCGATCCCTGCTTCCGCGCCTTCCTGAACAATAACTACGTCGGCATGGTGCTGTTCCTCGGCATCTTCCTCAGTTACGTCTAGCCTGACCGCGGGCGCGTAACCATAAAAAAAGGGCACAGCAAGCTGTGCCCTTTTTGTTGCCTGAAACGTGGCGCTACCCGGCGATCAGTTCGCCTCCGGGTCAGCCACAGGCGTCGGCTCCACCGCGCCCAGTGCGTCCGCTGGGGTCATCACGCTTTCGATGGTCAGGCGCACTTCCGGCGTCATCAAATCGCTCAGCATATTATAGACCGACAGGGTGTGCTCCTGGATGGCATCACCGACATCATTGATGTAGCCCTCGGCGCGCAGCGTGCCGACCAGCGTCGAGAAGACCGCCTTGTCAAAGAACTCCGGCGCGTTGATGCCGTGCAGCACCGACAGGCGCTGGGCCATGCTGCGGCTCTCCTTCTCCAGCGCGCCACGGCTGATGCTCGGGTTGGCGCTCAGCAACGAGAAGGTGATGGCGTAGCGTTGCAGCGTCTCGCGCACGCCAGCCGCCAGCAGTTGCAGCGGACGGATGCGGGTCGGGTTGATGGATAGCTCGCCGTCGATGTCGATAATCAGCTTCTGGCGCGCCAGCTCATCACTCAGCGTCGCCAGCACCGTCGGCAGCTCCTCTTTGGTGATGTGCAGGAACAACTCGGCCTTCAGCATCGGGTAGATGAGGTCAATCTGGCGCAGCAGCTCCGCGTGGCTGACGCGGCGGTGGTGCATCACGATGCTGGCAATCAGCGACGGCAGCACCAGCAGGTGGTGGATGTTGTTGCGGTAGTAGGTCATCAGCACCGCCTGCTCACGTGGCAGGATGATGATGTCACCGATGTTATCCTTCTCCACCTCGAACTTGTTCATGTTCAGGGCGTGATCCAGCAGGCCAGCCGGCGTCTGGTCAGGCACCGTCACGTCGCCAGCGTAGGGCACGTTGCGCAGCAGTTGCAGGTAGCAGTCGAGCTGCTCCAGCAGTTGCTCACGGGTCAACGAGCGCTGGCGCGAGGCGAGCAGGGCGGTAGAGCAGAGGTTCATGGCGTTGGCCGCGGCGGCATTGTTGATGCGCACCATGATCTTGTCCGCCAGATCCTGCACCGTCGGCGTCAGCCAGCTTGGGCGC
This sequence comes from Nissabacter sp. SGAir0207, assembly GCF_005491205.1. NCBI lineage: Bacteria > Pseudomonadati > Pseudomonadota > Gammaproteobacteria > Enterobacterales > Yersiniaceae > Nissabacter > Nissabacter sp. SGAir0207. Next base: position 3,536,632 of record NZ_CP028035.1, on the reverse strand, counting down.
TGCGCCTCAATCGGGTCGATGGCATCACGCCAGGTCGGCACGTGCTGGTTGAGGTAGCTGGTGAGGTGCAGCGGCTCGCCGAAGTTCACATAGCCCTCGCCGAGGTTGCGCAGCTTGCGCAGCCCGCGCAGCATCTGCAGGAAGCCCTCTTTCTCTTTGGTCGCGCCACGCAGCTCCTTGGCGTAGGTGCCCACCTCCATCACATGCTCATAGCCGATGTAGATCGGCACGAGGGTGATCGGGCGGGTACCGCCGCGCAGCATCGCCTGAATGGTCATCGCCAGCGTGCCGGTTTTCGGCTCCAGCAGGCGGCCAGTGCGTGAGCGCCCGCCCTCGACGAAGTACTCCACCGAATAGCCGCGCGTAAAGAGTTCGCCCAGATACTCACGGAACACCGTGGAGTAGAGCTTGTTGCCCTTGAAGGTGCGGCGGATGAAGAACGCGCCCAGCCGACGGAAAATCGGGCCGGCTGGCCAGAAGTTCAGGTTGATGCCAGCGGCGATGTGCGGCGGCACCAGCCCCTGATGGTAGAGCACGTAGGAGAGCAGCAGGTAGTCCATGTGGCTGCGGTGGCAGGGCACGTAGACGATCTCCTGCCCATCCTGCGCCAGCTGGCGCACGCGATCGGCGTTGCTGACGTTGATGCCTTGGTAGAGGCGGTTCCACGTCCAGCTCAGGATGCGGTCGGAGAGGCGCACTGTCTCGTAAGAGAAGTCCGCGGCGATCTCCTCCATCAGGGCGATGGCGTTCTGCCGCGCCTTGTCATGGGAGATCTTCTTGCTGCGCGCCTCATCTTCCACTGCCTTCTCAATCGCCTTGGAGGCCAGCAGCTTGTTGAACAGATCCTGACGGGCGGGCAGGCGCGGGCCAACGGCGGCCAGCCGCTGGCGGGCGAAGTGCATCCGCGCGACGCGCGCCAGCTTCTGCGCGATGGTTTTGTCGGTGCCGTGCTCGGTCGCCATGTAGCGCAGCGAGACGGTATTGGAGAAGCGCACAAAGCTGTCGCGCCCCAGCCACACCACGGCGAAAAACTTCTGGATGCCGTTGAGCAGCCGCAGGTGCGGCATCATCTGGCCATCCCCCTCGCGGCCCGGCGAGCGGCCGAACATCACCGAGACCGGCAGCATCTGGATGTCGAGCTGCGGGTTATTGCGGTGCAGATCGAGGTAGTCGTGGAACAGCTTGACCGACTCCTCCTGCGGGGTGTAATAGCGGAAGAAGCGTGGCCCCTGGCCGATGAACACATGGCTCGGCAGGTGGTGGCCATCAATCTCCAGCGGAATTAATGGATCGGGCAGGTTCTGCGCCAGGCACTGCTGCCGCAGGGTCAGAAGGTCTGCCTTCGAATCATAGGGTAAAACGTAAAGTACCGGCCGGGTCGGATCCAGGCGGAGTTCCGTCACCGGATCGGCAGGTATCACCTTGCTTCTTACCAGCAATTTGAGCGGTAAGTTCAAAAGGGAGTAGTAAAGTTTGCGCCAACCTGACATAAAAATGTAAAGCCTCATATAAGCGATGCGCCGCAAGGATATCAGAAAGCCGGTTTGATATCTTTCGTCCCGAGCGGATGAATAGCCGCTAAAATATTGTTAATTCATCTTAAGGTGCAGAGCGTATGGCAAATCAAACAACCGGGTTGGTCCGTATCTATAAAGCGGCCGGTTATTCGGTAAAAGGACTGCTGGCAGCCTGGAAAAATGAGGCTGCATTCCGACAAGAGGCCATGCTGGCCATCCCGGCCATCATCCTGGCGTTCTGGCTGGATGTGACCACCGTTGAGCGCATCCTGATGGTCGGGGCCATCGTGCTGGTGATGATCATTGAGATTATCAACAGCGCGATCGAGGCCATTGTCGACAGAATCGGGCCGGAGTTGCATCCGCTCTCGGGCCGCGCCAAGGATCTTGGCTCGGCGGCCGTTGCGTTGGCTATCATACTGACACTTTTCGTCTGGGCAATGGTGCTGCTGCCCCATTTGTCATAACTTGCGAAGATTTACGCAAAAGCGCACGGTAAACAGTGCAAAATGCACCGGAACCGGGGATTTTTCGCCTGTCAGGTTTTCAACTGCGCCGTAGCTGTATATACTCCCAGCAAGACTGTATAAACAACCAGGGGGCGGGATGAAAGCACTTACCACCAGACAGCAAGAGGTCTATGACCTCATTCGCGACCACATTTCCCAGACCGGCATGCCGCCGACGCGTGCCGAGATTGCGCAGCGCCTGGGTTTCCGCTCGCCTAACGCGGCAGAAGAGCACCTGAAGGCGCTGGCGCGCAAGGGTGTGATTGAGATTGTCTCCGGCGCCTCACGCGGCATCCGCCTGCTGATGGAAGAGGAGAACGGCCTGCCGCTGATTGGCCGCGTCGCCGCCGGCGAACCGCTGCTGGCACAGCAGCACATTGAGAGCCACTACCAGGTTGACCCGGCGATGTTCAAGCCGAGCGCCGACTTCCTGCTGCGCGTCAGCGGCATGTCGATGAAAGACATCGGCATTCTGGATGGCGACCTGCTGGCGGTGCACAAGACCCAGGATGCGCGCAACGGCCAGGTGGTGGTGGCGCGCATTGATGATGAAGTTACCGTCAAGCGCCTGAAAAAGCAGGGCAACATTGTGCACCTGCTACCGGAAAACAAAGAGTTCACCCCGATCGTGGTTGACCTGCGCGAGCAGACCTTCTCTATTGAAGGGCTGGCCGTCGGCGTCATTCGCAACGGCGACTGGAGCTAACGGCATAGGGCGCAGTGCAGGAAGCGGCTGCGCCAGCCGGATACAGTCCTGAACTCCTGATAACGCCCCCTCGTGGGGCGTTGTCGTTTCTTCTCCCTGCCCGTGAGCGAACTGATGCCACTGATTGCCGCCCTACGGTTCGGTGAGACCGACCGCCAGCTCTGGCGTTTGGCGCTGCCGATGATCTTCTCCAACGTCACCGTCCCGCTGCTGGGGCTGGTAGACACCGCCGTCATCGGCCACCTCGACAGCCCGGACTACCTCGGCGGCGTCGCGGTTGGCGCGATGGCGACTAGCTTCCTGTTTATGCTGCTGCTGTTCCTGCGCATGAGTACCACCGGCATGACGGCGCAGGCGTTCGGCGCCCGCGATCCGGCGCGGCTGGCGCGGGCCTTTATGCAGCCGCTGCTGCTGTCGGTTGCCGCGGGCCTGCTGATTTTGCTGTTCCGCCACCCGCTGATTGAACTGGCGCTGGGGCTGGTGGGCGGCCATGCCGCGGTGCTGGAGCAGGCGCGGCTGTTCCTCGAGATCCGTTGGCTCAGCGCGCCAGCCTCACTGGCGAATCTGGTGATCCTCGGCTGGCTGCTGGGGGTGCAGCACGTGCGCGCACCGGTGCTGCTGCTGGTGATAGGCAACCTGCTGAACATTGTGCTCGACCTGTGGCTGGTGATGGGGCTGCACTGGGGCGTGCAGGGCGCGGCGTGGGCAACCGTCCTGTCGGAGTACGCCACCCTGCTGCTCGGGCTGTGGCTGGCGGCGCGCGTCATGCGGCGGCGTGGCATCAGCCGGGCCATGCTGGCACAGGGCTGGCGCGGCGATCTGCGGCGGCTGCTGGCGCTCAACCGCGACATCATGTTGCGCTCGCTGCTGCTGCAACTCTGTTTCGCCTCGCTGACCATTCTGGGCGCGCGGCTGGGCAGTGAGACGGTGGCGGTCAACGCTTTGCTGATGAACCTGCTGACCTTTACCGCCTATGCGCTGGATGGCTTTGCCTACGCGGTGGAGGCGCACTCAGGTGAGGCGTATGGCGCGCGCAACCGCGGGCAGTTGCAGGCGGTGTGGCAGGCCGCCTGCCGGCAGGCCGGGCTGGTGGCGCTGGCGTTCGCGGCGCTCTATGCGCTGTTTGGGACGCAGATTGTCGCGGCGCTCACCTCGCTACCGGCGCTACATGCGCTGGCGCAGCACTATCTGGGCTGGCAGGTACTGCTGCCGCTGGTGGGCGTCTGGTGCTACCTGTTGGATGGCATGTTTGTCGGGGCGACGCGTGGCCGTGAGATGCGTAACAGCATGGCGGTGGCCGCCGCGGGCTATGGCCTGACTCTGCTGACGCTGCCCTGGCTGGGCAACCATGCGCTGTGGCTGGCGCTGACGGTGTTCCTGGCCCTGCGTGGTCTGGCGCTGGGCTGGATCTGGCGCCGCCACTGGCAACAGGATAGCTGGTTCCCGGCAGGCGCCTGATGCGCCGTCGGGGCTAGCAGGCGGACATTCGCTGTTACATCTGCTAAGAGTTATTATCACTTCGCGTTACCGCCTGTTTTCCCGCTCTTTTTATGCGCCCCTGCGCCCGGCCGTGCCCGTTTTTCAGGTTAATCTGACTACAAAAGCGGGCAAATTCCGCATGACCTACTACAATTATTCATACGGCAGGCGCTGATGGCGCTACCCGAGCGGTAGCCCCGGAGCCGGGCATGATAGAGAGGATGTCGTTTTCATGCCCCGCAGGCTCCGTCCCTGCCTCAATGATCACACCGGCTATGGAGATGCCTCCATCAGCCTCATCTGAACCAAGGTCAGGTAAGGAGATTATGATGAATAACGATCAAGCAGGCGGTAACTGGAAACAGTTCAAAGGCAAAATTAAAGAGCAATGGGGCAAGCTGACCGATGATGATATGACCACCATCGAAGGCAAACGCGAACAGCTTGTCGGCAAAATCCAGGAGCGCTACGGCTACGAGAAAGACGCAGCCGAGAAAGAGGTGAAAACCTGGGAAGACAGCAACAAATACAAATGGTAACCCCGGCCATTTGAGAGGTTCCGGCTTACCGGCCTCATGGGTGATGCCACTCACCCCAGGTAAGCCAGCATTAAGAATCCAGGGCTCTTCAGCTGCTCCTACCCGATAAGCGAAGATACGGATGATGCGGCACAAGGATGTGCCCTTTCTTATTTCCCCACCCGATTAACGCTTCTTCACCACGATGCTATGGTCGTGTCCGCAAGCGTGCTTATCCTCACAGCTCTCCACTTCACGGCATGGCGTACAGAGACCGTGGGCCTCCACCACGCTATGGCGCATGGCAAAGCCCGTCTCTTGGGCCAGTTTCGCCAGGATCTCCTCGATGCCTTGGGTCGTCTGCTCGGTCACCTGGCCGCAGCGGTCGCAGATGAACAGTGCCGAAGCGTGGGTCGGCTCCTCGAAGTGGTGGCAGAGCACGTAGCTGTTGGCGGACTCCACGCGGTGGATGAACCCCTGCTCCAGCAGGAAGTCGAGGGCGCGGTAGACCGTCGGTGGCTTGGCCTGTGGCTCGGACTGGCGCAGCAGATCCAGCAGGTCATAGGCGCTGATGGCACCGGGCTGCAACGCCATCAGGCGGAGCACTTCCAGCCGCTGCGGTGTCAGGCGCACGTTGCGCTGTTGGCACAAACGCTCAGCCTGAGCAAGGAGGGTGTCCTGAAGGGTGGTGGTCATGGCAATATTCCCGGCGCAAAAGAGAGAGGGATTTTACCACGTTTAGCGCAAATCGACGAATCTGCCAGCAGATGGTGGCGGCGCGTGCGCGCGGTGGCCTGTTAAAATTGCCGGATCGCTGTACAATAGGGGTTTGCCTGCGGCACTGCGCCGCCGTGCCGCGCCTGTTGCTAACAGGCTATCTTTTATCAATTCCCCGGAACCGCCCGATCCTGCTATGACGACTTCACTCTCTGCCCCGGCCACCGCGCCCGGCGTGGCGCCGACCCGTCCGCCGCATACCTTCTCTGTCGCGCCAATGCTCGACTGGACCGATCGCCACTGCCGCTACTTCCACCGCCTGCTGAGCCGCCAGACGCTGCTCTACACCGAGATGGTGACCACCGGCGCGATCATCCACGGCAAGGGCGACTATCTGGCCTATAGCGAAGAGGAGCACCCGGTGGCGCTGCAACTGGGTGGCAGCGATCCGGCGGCGCTGGCGCACTGCGCCAAACTGGCAGAGCAGCGCGGCTATGACGAGATCAACCTGAACGTCGGCTGCCCCTCTGACCGCGTGCAGAATGGCATGTTCGGTGCCTGCCTGATGGGGCAGGCCGCGCTGGTGGCGGACTGCATCAAGGCGATGCGCGACGTGGTCTCGATCCCGGTGACGGTAAAGACCCGCATCGGCATTGACGATCAGGACAGCTACGCCTTCCTGTGTGACTTCATCGACACCGTCTCTGGCCGTGGCGAGTGCGAGATGTTCACCATCCATGCGCGCAAGGCGTGGCTCTCTGGCCTCAGCCCGAAAGAGAACCGCGAGATCCCGCCGCTCGACTACCCGCGCGTCTACCAGCTCAAGCGCGACTTCCCGCACCTGACTCTTGCCATCAATGGCGGCGTGAAGACGCTGGAAGAGGCGAAAGCGCACCTGCAACATCTGGATGGCGTGATGATGGGGCGTGAGGCGTACCAGAACCCCGGCATTTTGGCGCAGGTGGACAGCGAGCTGTTCGGCAGCCAGGAAACCGCCCGCAGCGGGGTCGAGGTGGTGCGCGCGCTCTACCCCTACATTGAGAAAGAGCTGGCGAACGGCACCTATCTCGGCCACATCACCCGCCACATCCTCGGCCTGTTCCAGGGCATTCCGGGCGCGCGCCAATGGCGTCGTTACCTGAGTGAGAACGCCCACAAAGCGGGCGCGGATGTCGAAGTAGTGGAGCGCGCGCTCCAGTGCGTGCTCGCCCCCCGGTAAATTTCACCAACTGTTGGTGTTTTCCACGACGTCCCGCTGCACCCGGCGGCGGGGCGTATGCCAGATCAGCCACTTAGCGTCAAAGAAAAGTGGCACGCTTCTTGTAATACTCCTGCCAGAACTTTCTCTTCAGGAGCCTTGCCATGATTGAACTCTTTTTTGTTATTGGCTTCTTCGCCATGCTGATGCTGACCGGCATTTCACTGATTGGCATTGTCGCGGCCCTGTTGGTCGCCACGCTGTTCATGATGGTCGGCGGGCTGTTTACGCTTGTTATAAAATTGTTGCCTTGGCTGCTGTTGGCGGTGCTGGTGGTGTGGATTTATCGCACGGTGCAAAAGCCCAAACTGCGCCGTTATTAAGCGAAACGGTTACGCGTTGTCGTAAGAAGCGGCAAAAAGGTGCCAAAATTCAGGCGATTATTGCGCCAGCCGGCTAACAAAATCGTGCAAGCCAAACCCGCGGGCCGGGCAGGTTATGCGGCGAGGATCACAACCTGGCAGATTAGTCGGCGAAATAGGAAATTATGCATATTTTTTAACAAGGCGGGCTGTTAGGATGTCCGCAGCTTCTGGTTGCCGACCCGCTGGCGACCCCATTTTCATCCTGCCTGATGCGATAGATAATAGTCGCTGAAGTGACACCATCCGTCGGGCGCATCCGCTGTACCCCTACAATTACAGTGTGTCGCAGTAAGGAAGAGAATCGCGTAGACGTTCAGCGTTGCGCGAGGGCATGAGAGGGCTTCTTCGGAAGCCCTCTTTGCTTTTATAGGCCGGGGATCAGCAGGCTGGAGCCTTGGGTATTGCGCGACTGCAACACCTCATGGGCGCGCTTCGCCTCCGAGAGCGGGAAGCGCTGGCTCTCCGGCACCTCCACCTGAATCACGCCGCTGGCGATCAGCGCAAACAGCTCCTGGCTCGCCTCCACCAGCTCCGCATGGCTGGCCACGTAGGCGTTGAGCGAGGGACGGGTCACGAACAGCGATCCCTTCTGGTTAAGGATGCCCAAATCGACGCCGGTCACCGGGCCGGAGGCGTTGCCAAAGCTGACCATCAACCCGCGCGGACGCAGGCTGTCGAGGGAGTCGATCCAGGTCTCCTTGCCCACCGAGTCATACACCACGCCCACCTTTTTGCCGCCGGTCAGCTCCGCGACGCGCGCGGCGATCCCCTCACGCCGGTAGTTGATGGTCGCCCAGGCACCGGCCTGTTGCGCGCGCTCTGCCTTCTCGTCACTGCCCACGGTGCCGATCAATTTTGCGTTGAGCGCTCTGGCCCACTGGCAGGCGATCAGCCCGACGCCACCGGCAGCGGCGTGGAACAGGAACACCTCGCCCGGCTGGATCTCATGGGTCTTGCGCAGCAAATAGTAGACCGTCAGCCCCTTCAGGAAGGAGGCGGCCGCCTGCTCGAAGCTGATGCCGATGGGCAGTGGCGCGGCCTTGGCGGCTGGCACATTGTGCACCTCGCTATAGGCCCCCAGCCCGGACTGGGCATAGACCACGCGATCGCCCGGCTTCAGGTGGCTGACGCCGCTGCCGACGCGCGTCACCACGCCCGCCGCCTCGGTGCCCAGCCCGGAGGGCAGGCTGGCGGGCGGGTAGAGGCCGCTGCGCACGTAAGTGTCGATGTAGTTGATGCCGATGGCGCGGTTCTCAACCTGGATCTCGTGCTCGCCCGGCGCGGCGGGGGTGAAATCCACATACTCCAGCACCTCCGGGCCACCGGTGGCGGAAAACTGAATGCGTTTGGCCATGTCGTTGCTCTCCTTAGGGGTTTGCTCCACGCTACGCCAATCGGCAGGGCCAATCCACCCCCGGCTTTTCTGATTCGGGCATTGGGATAGTGAAGAAAGCGCCCGGAGAATTCAGTATACTCTAGGGCGCATCCCAGCGACGTTTCACCCGCAGGAACCCCTTTAGCCCAGGAAAAAAATCTACCCATGTCAGCAAAAAAACCCCTCAGCAAACCCACCGACACCCGAGATCGCCAGATGGAAGGGCTGAAGCTCCCGCCGCACTCCTTGGAAGCGGAGCAGTCCGTGTTGGGCGGGTTGATGCTGGACAACGAACGTTGGGACAACGTCTCTGAACGTGTGGCGGCGAATGACTTCTTCAGCCGCCCGCACCGGCTGATCTTCACCGAGATGCAGCGCCTGCTGGAGATGGGCAAGCCGATTGACCTGATCACCCTGTCGGAGTCGCTGGAGCAGCGCGGCGAGCTGGAGTCGGTGGGCGGTTTCGCCTATCTGGCGGAGCTGTCGAAAAACACCCCGAGCGCCGCCAACATCTCCGCCTACGCCGATATCGTGCGCGAGCGCGCGGTGGTGCGTGAGATGATCTCGGTGGCCAATGAGATCGCCGACGCCGGCTATGACCCGCAGGGGCGCAGCAGCGAGGATCTGCTCGATCTGGCCGAGTCCCGCGTGTTCCAGATCGCCGAGAACCGCGCCAACAAGGATGAGGGGCCAAAGAGCATCGACCAGATCCTCGAGGCCACGGTATCGCGCATTGAGTCGCTCTACCAGACCCCGCACGACGGCGTGACCGGCGTGGACACCGGCTATCAGGATCTGAACAAGAAGACCGCCGGCCTGCAAAAGTCTGACCTGATTATCGTGGCGGCGCGTCCGTCGATGGGTAAAACCACTTTCGCCATGAACCTGTGCGAAAACGCCGCCATGTTGCAGGACAAGCCAGTGCTGATCTTCAGCCTGGAGATGCCCGGCGAGCAGATCATGATGCGTATGCTGGCGTCGCTGTCGCGCGTTGACCAGACCCGAATCCGTACCGGCCAGCTTGATGACGAGGATTGGGCGCGCATCTCCAGCACCATGGGCATCCTGCTGGAGAAGCGCAACATGTATATCGATGACTCCTCCGGCCTGACGCCAACCGAAGTGCGTTCACGCGCGCGCCGCATCTTCCGCGAGCACGGTGGCCTCAGCCTGATCATGATCGACTACCTCCAGCTGATGCGTGTGCCGTCGCTCTCCGACAACCGTACGCTGGAGATCGCCGAGATCTCCCGCTCGCTGAAGGCGTTGGCGAAAGAGTTGCAGGTGCCAGTGGTGGCGCTGTCGCAGCTCAACCGCTCCCTGGAGCAGCGTGCCGACAAGCGCCCGGTCAACTCCGACCTGCGTGAGTCCGGCTCCATCGAGCAGGACGCCGACCTGATCATGTTCATCTACCGTGATGAGGTCTATCACGAGAACAGCGACCTGAAGGGCATCGCCGAAATCATCATCGGCAAGCAGCGTAATGGGCCGATTGGCTCGGTGCGCCTCACCTTTAACGGCCAGTGGTCACGCTTTGACAACTATGCCGGCCCGCAATACGACGACGAATAAGTTTCCCTCTTCATTAAGGACGAACCATGAAAGCGGCCACCGCGGTCATTGACCGCCGCGCACTGCGGCATAACCTGCAACAGGTGCGTCGGCTGGCACCCCAGAGCCACCTGGTGGCGGTGGTAAAGGCCAACGCCTACGGGCATGGCCTGCTGGAGAGCGCCCACACGCTGCAAGATGCCGACTGCTACGGCGTGGCGCGCCTCAGCGAGGCGCTGGCGCTGCGGGCGGGCGGCATCGTCAAGCCGATCCTGCTGCTGGAGGGCTTTTTCAGCGCCTCCGACCTGCCGCTGCTGGTGGCGAGCAGCATTGAGACGGCGGTGCACAGCGAGGAACAGTTGCAGGCACTGGAGCAGGCGACCCTGCCGCGGCCGGTGAAGGTGTGGATGAAGCTCGACACCGGAATGCACCGCCTCGGCGTGCGCCCGGCGCAGGCCGAGGCGTTCTACCGTCGGCTCTGCGCCTGCCCGAACGTCAGCCAGCCGGTGAACATCATGAGCCACTTCAGCAGCGCCGATGAGCCGGAGAAGCGTACCACCCTCGACCAGCTCGCCTGCTTCGACCGCTTTGCGCAGGGCAAGCCGGGCGAGCAGTCGATCGCCGCCTCCGGCGGGCTGCTGTTGTGGGCCGATGCCCACCGCCACTGGGTGCGGCCCGGCATCGTGCTGTATGGCGTGTCGCCGCTGGCGCAGCCCCATGCCGCCCACTTTGGTTTCCAGCCGGTGATGAGCCTGCGCGCCAGCCTGATTGCGGTGCGCGAGCACGCGGCAGGCGAGCCGGTCGGCTACAACGGCGTCTGGCAGAGCGAGCGCGACACCCGCCTTGGCGTCATCGCCATCGGCTACGGCGACGGCTACCCGCGCAGCGCGCCGACCGGCACCCCGGTCTGGATCAATGGCCGCGAAGTGCCGATCGTCGGGCGGGTGTCAATGGACATGATCTCCGTCGATCTTGGCCCGGACGCCACCGATCGGGTGGGTGACGACGCGGTGCTGTGGGGGCCGGAGCTGCCGGTGGAGCGGGTATCCGCCGCCACCGGCGTCAGCGCCTATGAGCTGATCACCAAGCTGACCGCCAGGGTCGCGATGGAGTACGCTGACGAATAAACGTGGGCCGGGGCGGTGCCTGCCGCCCCGCTATGTCGCCCGCCTGCGGGTTAATTCCCCCTACGCTTACCATTCCGCGCCCATTGATGGCTCCCACGCCCACTCCCGCCAAATTAATCCAGAGAGATGAGCCAGTTAATATTTATCGCCACCAATTGCGCCATTAATTTCCGTGGAGGATAACGTAGGGGATTAATTGCGCGAAAAGGTATTTTGGATTTATAGCGAATAATCGCGACAACAAAAGTTAAAATAAAAGTGTGACGGCCTGCCGTTTTTTATTGTTATCCTGCCTTGCCCACTATTCCCACCGCTCTCTGCCAGATTAGCAAAGGTAATTTTTCCTTGGGTGATTTACGCGGATAAATCAGGGTTATCGTCTGGCTTTATATAGTTTATTGCGTTGTAAATAAACGATTTTATGGAGGGCTATCAAGCACGAAATAGATTAGCGCGGAAATAAATACCGTGGTTTGACAGCGTGAATTAAAGGCTATAGGTTTATTGGCAGATGTTGCTGGCATTTCATTTTCTTTTTAAAGGGAGTGGCCCTGCCTGTATTCTCCCGTGCTGCTGTCTGTTTTCTGGAAGGGGTGAAATAGAACACCCGCTTATTTCCCTGTGTGTTTTGCTGGAACATCCACCGGGGCTTTTTATTTTCTTCTGTTAACAGGTGTGGGATATTACAATGAAACTCTCCTCTGGCGTCTCTCTCCTTGAGGCGGTGCGTGCGCACCGCTGTGCCTTGCGGGTGACCGCATGGCTGCAAATAGTCCTTCAGTTACTGCTGATGCTGCTGCCGTTACAGGCGTGGGCGGCATCGCCGCACCAGCCAGAGATCCGGCTGGAGGAGCAGACCCTCAGCCGGGCCAGCATGTACACCCTACAGCCCGGCGAAAATGCCCGCCTGATCGCCCAACGCAAACAGATAAGCCTCGATGCGCTGTGGGATCTGAACAAGTATCGCCAGCCTGACCGCGCCGCCATGCTGCGGCTGGGGGCCGGTGACATCCTGCTGGTGCCGATGAGCGAGCGCGATCAGGCGCTGCCGGTGCTCGGCAGCACGCCGCTCGGCAAGGAGGAGGGGTGGGATCTGCGCAACGTCGCCCAGCAGGCGAAAGCCTTCGGGCAGGCCACTGGCAGCCGCTACAGTGACGGCGACGCCGCCGGGCGCTTCGCCCAGAACCAACTGGCACAGGTCGCCACCTCCAGCGTTGAGGGGTGGCTCAGCCAGTTTGGCACCGTGCGCGCCAATTTTGCGGTGGGCGATGGCAGTGACCTCGACACCAGTTCGCTGGATATGCTGACGCCAATCTGGCAGAGCCGCTCCCGCATCTTCTTCACCCAGTTCGGCGTGCGTGACACCGATGACCGGGTGATCGCCAACCTCGGCATCGGCCAGCGCCACTTCACCGACTTCGGCTGGATGTTTGGCTACAACCTGTTCTATGACCAGGAGGTGACCAACAACAACGCCCGGCTTGGTCTGGGCGGCGAGGCGTGGCGCGACTACCTGAAACTCTCTGCCAACGTCTACATGCGCCTTACCAACTGGGTAGACTCCAAACAGTTGGAGGATTACGAGGAGCGCCCGGCCAACGGCTGGGACGTCACCGCGCAGGGCTACCTGCCAGCCTACCCGCAGGTGGGCGGCAAGCTGGCCTATGAGCAGTACTACGGCAACAGCGTGGCGCTGTTTGGCACCGAAAACCGCCAGCGCAACCCGCACGCCATCACCCTCGGCGCCAGCTATACGCCGGTGCCGCTGGTCAGCCTCGGCGTGGACTACCGCGACGGCAAGGGCGGGGTGGATGAAACTCGCTACAGCCTGATGTTCAACTACACCTTCGGCGTGCCGTGGGATGAGCAGATCTCGTCAGAGAACGTCGCCCTGAAACGCAGCCTGGCCGGTAGCCGGCTCGATCTGGTGGAGCGCAACAATGACATCGTGATGGAGTTCCGCAAAAAGATCCTGATCTCCCTCGGCCTGCCAGCGCAGATCAGCGGCCGCAGCGGCGAACTCTATGACATCAACTACACCCTGCAATCCAAATACGCGCTCTCTCGCATTGACTGGCAGCAGAGCGAACTGGCAGCGGCTGGCGGCACCATCATCGATACCGGCAATGGCCGCTATCAGGTGAAGATGCCACCGTTCCGCTATGACGGCAGCCCGAACAGCTATCCGATCTCCGGCATCGCCACCGACCGCAACGGCAACCGCTCCAACACCGCCAGCTCGGTAATCACCGTCAGCGGCGCGGCCATCGACAGCGTGAAATCTACCACCACCGCCACCCCGACCGACATCTTCGCCGATGCCCAGAGCACCTCGCTGATTGAGGTGCGGGTATTCGACACCGACGGCAACCCGGTATCCGGCCTCGGCGACGCGCTGAAAATGACGCTGGCGGAGACCCTGAGCGATAGCAGCACCCAACCCGCCGTGGCGGCGCGCCTCGGCACCCTCAATGAGAGCGCCGCTGGCGTCTATCAGGTGCTGCTCACCGCCGGTAACAACCCCGGCAGCGTGGTGATCACCCCGTCGGTCGGCGACATTGGGCTGACGCCAGTGACCGTCAATGAGAACCTGCTGGTGCGCAACGCCCACATCGCCAGCCTGACAGTGGACAAAAACCGCGCCATCGCCAACGGCGTCGATCCGGTGGTCTACACCGCACTGGTGGTGGATGACAACGGCCAGCCGGTGAAAGGTGCCGTGGTACGCTGGCTGACCTCGCTCGGTGAGGACTCGGTGCCCTCCAGCGTCACCAACGATCAGGGGATCGCCACCGTCACGCTGACCAGTACCGAAGCGGGCGTGGCGCAAGAGATTGCGCAGGTGAGCCTCAGCAATGTGCCGAATGCGCCAGAGCCGGTGCAGGCCCCGCCGGTGCTGTTCGTGCCGGATGCGGCCACCGCACGCTTTAGCCAGATCGCCACTGACAAGACGCAGGCGCTGGCCAACGGCAGTGATGCGATCACCGTGACCGTCACGGTGGTGGATGCCAACAACAACCCGATCCCGGCGCAGAGCATCAACTGGGCCACCACGCTGGGCGCGATGTCCGCCACCAGCAGCGTCACCGATCTCAACGGCAACAGCAGCATCACGCTCACCAGCGGCACGTCGGGCGTAGGGCAGGTGACCGCCACCCTCGGCAATGGCGCGGCGATCACCAGCAACCCGCTGACCTTCAGCGGCGATCCCGCCACCGCGCGCATCGCCTCGCTGACGCCAGACAGGATCGCGGCGGTCGCCAACGGCACTGACGCGGTCACCTATGACACGCTGGTGGTGGATGCCAACAACAACCCGCTTGGCGGGCTGGCGGTAACGCTGAGCAGCGATCTGGGCACACTGGCCGCGCCGCAGGGCGTGACCGATGCGCAGGGCCACTACCTCACTACCCTCACCAGTACCTTGCGCGGCGTGGCGACGGTCTCTGGCGTGATCGCCAACCAACCGGCGACCCGCGCCACACCGGTCACCTTCAGTGCGGATGCCGCCAGCGCCACCGTCACGGCGCTGACCGTGGACAAACGGCTGGTACTGGCGAACGGCACCGATCAGGCGACCTACACTGCCACCGTCACCGATGGCAACGGCAACCCGGTCGCTAACCAGCTGGTCAACTGGGGCACCAACTTCGGCAACCTGGCGGCGGCCACCAGCGCCACCGGGCTGGACGGCACCACCACCATCACCCTGACCAGCCTTCAGGCGGGTACGGCGGTGGTGGATGCGCGCATCGGCAGCGGCACGCCGCGTACGGCGGAGGAGGTCGTCTTCACCGGCGACCCGGCCACCGTCACCGTGGCCGCGCTGACGCCGGACAAAACCAGCGCCGTCGCCAACGGCACAGACACCATCACCTACGTGGCGACGGTGCGTGACATCAACAATAACCCGGTGCCCGGCCAGACCGTGACGCTCGCCACCACCCTCGGTACGCTGGCGACCACCACCGCTGTCACTGATGCCAACGGGCAGGTGAGCAGCGCGCTGACCAGCCTTCAGGCTGGGCCAGCGACGGTCAGCGCCTCGCTGAGCAATGGGGCCAGCATCAACGCCAGCGTGGTGAACTTCACCGCTGACGCCAGCACCGCCCGCATCAGTGGCGTGACGGTCGATAAGACGCAGGCGGTGGCAAACGGCACCGATCTGGCGACCTACACCGCCACCGTCACGGACGCCAACAACAACCCGCTGGCGCAGGTGCCGGTCAACTGGGCCACCACCCTCGGCACGCTCTCCGGCGCACAGAGTGCCACCGGCAGCAACGGACAGGCCACCATCACCCTCGGCAGCACCCAGGCCGGGCCAGCGCAGGTGAACGCGCAACTGGCCGGTGGCACCGCCTCTGACGCGCCGCTGGTAACCTTCGTGGCTGACGCCGCCACCGCACGCATCAGCGCGCTGACGGTCGATAAACCGGAGGCACTGGCGAACGGCACCGATCCGCTCAACTACACGGCGACCGTCACTGACGCCAGCGGCAACCCGCTGGTGGGGCAGACCGTGACACTGGTCACCGATCGCGGCATCTTCCGTAACGGGGCGAGCGCACCGACCAATGATGCCGGGCAGATCACCCTGCCGCTGGTCGGCACCCAAGCCGGGCCGGTGGCCGTGACGGGCAGCGTAAACGGTGGGGCGGCGGTGGCCGCGCCGGCGGCGGCGTTTATTGCCGATGCCAGCACGGCGTACATCAGCCTCCTTGAGTCAGATAAATTGACGGCGCTGGCCAACGGCGGCGATGTCGTAACCTACACGGCGACCGTTCAGGATGCCTTCCTTAACCCAGTGCCCAACCTGTCTGTGGCCTTCACCACCGATCTGGGCACGCTGGCGGCCTCCAGCGCCACCACGGACGCCGCGGGTAAAGCCAACGTTGGCCTGACCAGCGTGGTGGCCGGGCAGGCCAGGGTCGTCGGGACACCGGCGAATGGGAATCCAGTGAATGCGGGTGTTGTCACCTTCACCGCTGACCTCTCGACCGCCACCATCACGGTAGAGGCGAATACCACCACCGTCCCGGCCAACGGCACCACGCCGATTGTCATCACCGGCACGGTACGTGACGCCAATGGCAACCCGATCGCCAACCAGCCGGTGACCTACACCACCGACTTTGGCCAGCTCTCGGTACCGGGCGGCACCACCGACGCCAACGGGCAGGTGACCTTTAACCTCACCAGCCAGCAGGCCGGGACAGCCAATACCGTGGCGGTGCGACTGGACAACGGCATCACCGGCAGCGGCGGCCCCTACCAGTTCGTGCCGGATCTCGCCACGGCACAGGTGACGTTGACCCCGTCCAACAACGGCATCTACGCCACCGACACCGACAACGCCGTCACGGTGAACGTGCATGACGCCTTCAACAACCCGATTGTCGGCAGCGTGACCCTGACCGCCAGCGACCCGGCGGTGGAGTTCACCGGTAGCCCAATCACCCTGGATGCCGCTGGCAACGGCAGCGCCACGGTGCGTAGCGCCGCGGCCCTGCCGACGGTCACCCTGACCGCGACGCTGGATCAGGAGACCAGCAAAACCGCCGCCGCCAATGTCAGCTTCACCGTGCCGGTCAGCGTGGTATCGCGTGAGGCGGTCGATGCTGATGGTGGCAACGCCAACGGCAAAACCTTCTCACAAGGCCCGGCGATCGCCTGGCCGGGGGCGCGCTTCCACATCACCGTCACCGGCGGTTCTGGCACGCTCGTTTGGAACAGCAGCAACCCGGCGGTCACGGTACAGAACGATGGCACCGTGACCTTCGACAGCAACCCCGGCAAGGGCAGCGTCAGCGTAACCATCACCGACGCGCTGACCCAGCAGGTGGTCACTGAGAGCTGGAACTTCGTCAGCTGGTTCAATACCGCTGGCTCCAGCAGCTCGGGCGATCACCCGACCGCCGAGGGCGCCTGTACGGGGAGTGGCGGCCTGCCAACGCTGGGCAACATGAGCAGTCTGGTCGGCCTGTGGGGCAACATGAGTGCCTACGACTGGGACACCTCGACCAGCTACTGGACCAACGAAGTCGATGTGGCGCAGCTTAACCACTACTTCGCGGTCAGCCTGACACAGGGGCAACAGAGCTCCTATCCTGACACCACCCAAACCGCCTATGTCTGTGGTGGTGAATAACGATATCCCTTGCTGAAAAGGGAAACGAATGTACCTCCACTGCCTTTCCGTGCCCTCCCGCGGAAAGGCTTTTTTTTGGCGCACGGTGGGCGGGGCGCGATTATCGGTCAGCAAAGCGGCGTGGCGGCTGGGGTTATGCCAGCAAGGCAGGGGATAGCCAGCGCGATCGGCCATTTTTTCCCGCACCGCTCGCCGGGCGTGAAAAAACAGGTAGTCTGTGGGGCAACCATAAAAAGAAGCGATAAGTGCGCAGGTTGGTATTTATGTACAATATTGATGATTACGATTTGAAGATGTTGACCCTGTTGCAGAGTAATGGGCGTCTGACCAATCAGGAGCTAAGCGAACTGGTGGGGTTGTCCGCGTCCCAGTGCTCGCGCCGCCGCATCAGTCTGGAGCAGGCGCAGCTGATCCTCGGCTACCATGCGCGCCTCGCGCCGGAAGCGGTCGGGCTGGGAATGATCGGCCTGATTGAGGTGCGCCTCATCAGCCATGTGCCGGAGTATGTGGAGAGCTTCCACGCCATGCTGGCGGAGGTGGACGCCATCATCGACGCCTACAAAACCACCGGCGACGCCGACTATCTGCTGAAGGTGGCGGTGGCCGATCTGGCCGCCCTCAGCGACCTGATCAGCAAGATCCTCTCCAACCACAAGAGCGTGGCCCACATCAAAACCTCGGTGGTGCTGAACCGCCTGAAAGAGAATGGCCTGCTGACCCTGCCACGTTAGGGTGCAATGCACTTTTTTGGTGCTATCAATGTGCAAAAAAAGTGCATCTTCGCGGCAATTAATGCGCAGACTGCGCGTGATGGGGGAGTTCACTGCGTGGGTTGCGCACAGAAGCGGAAAAAAATGCAAAAAGTGTGAACATAAATGTCCCGCACAAACAAAATGTTACCGAAGGGCAGGGCGGAGCGGGCCACCGGACGGGCGAAAAAAGCGTCTGTCAGCAACCAAAGCACCTGAAATGGCGCGCTTTTTGCTGATTAGCTATAGCCCGCAGCCCGGCTGCGCTTCCCTGACAAAGTGACCCCCAATGGACAACGTGATTCAACCCCCTAAACTCGCACACTCCGCACTGGAAGATGTGCTGGCGATGCTGATTGGCACCCTGATGGTCTCCTTCGGCGTCATCCTGTTGCGCCAGGTCGGCGCGCTGACCGGCGGCACCGCTGGCATGGCGTTCCTGCTGCACTACCTGACCCATGTCTCTTTCGGCACCGCCTTCTTCCTGATTAACCTGCCGTTCTACTGGCTGGCGATCCGGCGCATGGGCTGGCAATTCACGCTGAAAACCTTCTGCGCGGTGGGGCTGGTGTCGCTGTTCTCTGACCTTCACCCGCTGTTTATCCACTTCGACCAGTTGCAGCCCTTCTACGCCACGCTGTTTGGCAACGTGATCATGGGGCTGGGCTTTATCGTCCTGTTCCGCCACAAAGCCAGCCTCGGCGGCGTAAATATTCTGGCGCTTTTCCTGCAGGACAAATATGGTATCCGCGCCGGGAAATTGCAGATGGGCGTTGACGTGGCGATCGTGCTGGCCTCGCTGTTGGTGGTGAGCCTGCCGATGCTGGTGGTCTCGATTGCGGGTGCTACCCTGCTGAACCTGATCATCGCCCTGAACCACCGGCCCGGCCGCTACAGCGTATAAGCGCCCGAGACCCTATTCATGACAAGACAATCCAAGGAGTGCAGCACCGTGTTCCAAAATGTTGATGCCTATGCAGGTGACCCCATTCTCTCGCTGATGGAGAGCTTCAAACAGGATCCGAGGGAGCAGAAGGTTAACCTGAGCATCGGGCTTTATTACAACGAGCAGGGCATCATCCCGCAGATGCAGGCCGTTGAACGCGCCGAGCGTCAGCTGAGTGACACGCCGCACGGTGCGTCAGTTTACCTGCCGATGGAGGGCCTGACCGCCTACCGCAGCGCCATCCAGCACCTGCTGTTCGGTGCGGCGCACCCGGCACTGGCCGAGGGGCGCATCGCCACCATCCAGACCGTCGGCGGCTCAGGCGCGCTGAAAGTGGGCGCGGACTTCCTCAAGCGCTACTTCCCGGAATCTGAGGTGTGGGTGAGCAACCCGACCTGGGAGAACCACATCGCGATCTTCGCGGGCGCGGGCTTCAACGTGCACACCTATCCCTACTTTGACGCCGACAGCCTGGGCGTGAACGTGCCCGCGATGCTGGAGAGCCTGCAACAGCTGCCGCCAAAAAGCATCGTGCTGCTGCACCCCTGCTGCCACAACCCGACCGGCTCTGACCTGACCCCGGCAGAGTGGGATCAGGTGATTGAGGTGGCGAAGGCGCGTGAGCTGATCCCGTTCCTCGACATCGCCTATCAGGGCTTTGGCGCGGGCATGGAAGAGGATGCCTACGCGATCCGCGCGATGGCGCAGGCTGGCCTGCCGTGTCTGGTCAGCAACTCCTTCTCCAAGATCTTCTCGCTGTATGGCGAGCGCGTCGGCGGCCTCTCGGTGGTGTGCGAGAACGCCGACGCCGCAGGCCGCGTGCTCGGCCAGCTGAAGGCCACCGTGCGCCGCAACTACTCCAGCCCGCCGAACTTTGGCGCGCAGGTGGTGGGCAAGGTGCTGAACGACGCAGAGCTGAACGCCCTGTGGCTGGCGGAAGTGGAAGAGATGCGCACCCGCATTCTGGAGATGCGCAAAACGCTGGTCGCCAAACTGAAGGTGGCGCTGCCCGCGCGCAACTTCGACTACCTGCTGGAGCAGCGCGGCATGTTCAGCTACACCGGCTTTAGCGAAGCGCAGGTTGACCGCCTGCGTGACGAGTTCGGCGTCTACCTGATTGCCAGCGGCCGCGTCTGCATGGCTGGCCTGAACCACGGCAACGTGCAGCGCGTGGCGGAAGCCTTCGCCGCCGTGCAGTAAGCCCCCTCGGCAGGCCGTCCGGCCTGCCGTTTTTCCCTCCCTCCGCCCGTCACGCCCGCAGGAAATTCCCCTCTCCGCCTTTATCTTTCAGCCGATTGATGCACACTGGATAGAAGAGTACATGGCATGGAGCAAATGATGTGGCATCAACATACCCTGACCCTGAGCGCCAAACCGCGTGGGTTCCATCTGGTGACTGACGAGGTGGTCGGCAAGCTGGAGGGGCTGGCACGGCTGGAGACCGGCCTGCTGCACCTGCTGCTGTTGCACACCTCCGCCTCACTGACGCTGAATGAGAACTGTGACCCAACGGTGCGCGGCGACATGGAGCGGCACTTCTTGCGGCAGGTGCCGGAGAACGCCAATTACGAACATGATTATGAGGGGCCGGATGACATGCCGGCCCATATTAAATCGTCGCTGCTGGGCGCATCACTGATGCTGCCGGTGCGGCATGGGAAACTGGTGCTCGGCACCTGGCAGGGCATCTGGCTGGGTGAGCATCGCAATCACGGCGGCCAGCGGCGCATCGTCGCCACCTTACAAGGGGAACCCAAATGACCAGTTCAGAGCTGCTCGACTACTGCATGTCCAAGCCGGGCGCGGAGCAGAGCGTGGATAACCAATGGAACGCCAATCAGGTAAAGGTCGGCGAGATGATGTTCGCGATGGTAAGCCCCTTGCAGGAGCGCCCGGCGATCACGCTGAAGACCAGCCCGGAGCTGGCCGAGGAGTTGCGCAACAAGCACCCGGAGATTGTGCCAGCGGAGCACATGAACAAGGCGCACTGGAACACCATTTTCCTCGACGGCGACCTGCCGGATTCCCACTTCTACCACCTGATCGATAGCTCCTACCAACTGGTGGTCACCGCGCTGCCGGAAGAGGTGCGGCAGGATCTGGGCGTCTAGGCAAAAAAAGGCCACACCGTGGTGTGGCCTTGATGGCTAACGTCTGTCAGGCAGACTTCTTCTGCCGTTTCGCCACATGGCTGGCAAGGATCGGCTTCAGGAAGCGCGCGGTGTGCGAGGCTTCGCACTCCGAGACCGTCTCCGGCGTGCCGGAAACCAAAATCTCGCCGCCGCCGCTGCCGCCCTCTGGCCCCAGATCGACGATCCAGTCCGCGGTCTTGATCACGTCCAGGTTATGCTCAATCACCACGATGGTGTTGCCCTGATCGCGTAGCTGGTGCAGTACCGCCAGCAGTTGCGCGATGTCCGCGAAGTGCAGGCCGGTGGTCGGCTCATCCAGAATGTAGAGCGTCTGGCCGGTGCCACGTTTTGACAGCTCGCGCGCCAGCTTGACGCGCTGCGCCTCACCGCCGGAGAGGGTGGTCGCCGACTGGCCAAGGCGGATGTAGGAGAGGCCCACGTCGATCAGCGTCTGGAGCTTGCGCGCCAGCGCTGGCACGGCGTCGAAGAAGTCACGTGCCTCCTCGATGGTCATCTCCAGCACCTCATGGATGCTCTTGCCCTTGTAGCGGATCTCCAGCGTCTCGCGGTTATAGCGCTTGCCCTTGCACTGGTCGCACGGCACATAGATGTCCGGCAGGAAGTGCATCTCCACCTTGATCACGCCATCGCCCTGACACGCCTCGCAGCGGCCGCCACGGACGTTGAAGCTGAAGCGGCCCGGCGTATAGCCACGGCTGCGCGACTCCGGCACCCCAGCGAACAGCTCACGCACCGGCGTGAAGATGCCGGTGTAGGTCGCCGGGTTGGAGCGCGGCGTACGGCCGATCGGGCTTTGGTCGATGTCGATCACCTTGTCGAAGTGCTCCAGACCCTGCACCTCGCGGAACGGCGCTGGCTCGATGATGGTCGCGCCGTTGAGCTGGCGTTGCGCAATCGGGAACAGCGTGTCGTTGATCAGCGTTGACTTGCCTGAGCCAGAGACGCCGGTGATGCAGGTGAACAGCCCCACCGGCAGCGTCAGGGTGACATCCTTCAGGTTGTTGCCCTTGGCGCCCACCAGCTTCAGCACGCGGGAGGGATCGGCCGGCACGCGCTGCTCTGGCACCGCGATCTCACGCTCGCCGCTGAGGAACTGGCCGGTCAGCGACTCCGGTTTCGCCATGATGTCGCTGGCAGTGCCCTCGGCCACCACCTGGCCGCCATGCACGCCCGCGCCGGGGCCGATGTCGATGATGTGGTCGGCGGCGCGGATGGCGTCTTCGTCATGCTCCACCACGATCACCGTGTTGCCGAGGTCGCGCAGGTGGATCAGCGTCTCCAGCAGGCGTTCGTTATCGCGCTGGTGCAGGCCGATGGAAGGCTCATCCAGCACGTACATCACGCCCACCAGCCCGGCGCCGATCTGGCTCGCCAGACGGATACGCTGTGCCTCGCCGCCGGAGAGGGTCTCCGCCGAGCGCGACAGCGACAGGTAGTTCAGGCCGACGTTGACCAAAAACTTCAGGCGGTCGCCGATCTCTTTCAGTACTTTCTCGGCGATCTTGGCGCGCTGGCCGCTGAGCTTCATGTTCTGGAAGAAGGTCATGGCGTGGCCGATGCTGAAGTCCGAGATCTCCGGCAGGGTGGTGTTCTCCACGTAGACGTGGCGCGCTTCTTCCCGCAGGCGGGTGCCGTGGCAGGTGGTGCAGGGGCGGTTGCTGATATATTTCGCCAGATCCTCACGCACCGCGGTGGATTCGGTCTCTTTGTAGCGGCGCTCCATGTTGTTCAGCACGCCCTCGAACGGGTGGCGGCGCACGGAGGTGTCGCCCCGATCGTTGATGTACTTGAACTCAATGGTCTCGCGGCCGGAGCCTTGCAGGATCGCCTTTTGCACGTTGGCGCTCAGCGAGTCGAACGGCGCTTCCACGTCGAACTTATAGTGCTCCGCCAGCGAGCGCAGCATCTGGAAGTAGTAGAAGTTGCGGCGATCCCAGCCACGGATCGCGCCACCGGCCAGCGACAGCTCCGGGTTCTGCACCACGCGGTCTGGGTCGAAGAACTGCTGCACGCCAAGGCCATCACAGGTCGGGCAGGCACCCGCCGGGTTGTTGAACGAGAACAGGCGCGGCTCCAGCTCGCGCATACTGTAGCCGCAGATCGGGCAGGCGAAGTTGGCAGAGAAGAGCAGCTCCTCGGCATTGGTGTCATCCATGTCCGCCACCACGGCGGTGCCGCCGGATAGCTCCAACGCGGTCTCAAAGGACTCGGCCAGACGCTGCGCCAGATCGTCGCGCACCTTGAAGCGATCCACTACCACCTCGATGGTGTGCTTCTTCTGCAACTCCAGCTTCGGCGGATCGGAGAGATCGCACACCTCGCCGTCGATGCGGGCGCGGATATAGCCCTGCGCCGCCAGGTTCTCCAGCGTCTTGGTGTGCTCGCCCTTGCGGTCTTTCACCACCGGTGCCAGCAGCATCAGGCGGCGGCCCTCCGGCTGGCTGATGACGTTGTCCACCATCTGGCTGACGGTCTGCGCCGCCAGCGGCACGTCATGCTGCGGGCAGCGCGGCTCGCCCACGCGAGCGAACAGCAGGCGCAGGTAGTCATGGATCTCGGTGATGGTGCCCACCGTGGATCGCGGGTTGTGTGAGGTCGACTTCTGCTCGATGGAGATCGCCGGCGACAGCCCTTCAATGTGGTCGACGTCCGGCTTCTCCATCAATGACAGGAACTGGCGGGCGTAGGCCGACAGCGACTCCACGTAGCGGCGCTGGCCTTCGGCATACAGGGTGTCAAAAGCCAGTGAGGATTTGCCCGAACCAGACAGGCCGGTGACAACGATCAGTTTGTCGCGCGGGATGATCAGGTTGATATTCTTGAGATTATGGGTGCGTGCGCCCCGAACTTCGATCTTATCCATTCATATTTCCCGGATTAAACACGATCTCTCACTATGCCTGTCACGGGTATCCGGCGCATTGTCGCTTGCGCAACGGAAGAAAGCAGGACACAGAAAGTACGAAACGTTTAATTATGACACAAAAAAACCTGAATGGATATCCAGTATTCCGCCGCAAGATTGGGTATACTGTGAACAATTCTGGGGCGCACTTCGCAGGTATGATCGCGCGGGGTAGCGTGCTAAAATGAACGGTTTAGTATCTTCAGAAAATTAACTCATCAGGCAGGAGAGTCGACATGGCCAGCAGAGGCGTAAACAAAGTGATTCTTGTCGGGAATCTGGGCCAGGATCCGGAAGTACGTTACATGCCCAATGGTGGCGCTGTGGCGAACTTCACTCTGGCGACATCAGAATCCTGGCGTGACAAAGCCACCGGCGAGCAGAAAGAGAAGACCGAATGGCACCGTGTGGTTCTGTTCGGCAAACTGGCGGAAGTGGCGGGCGAGTACCTGCGCAAAGGCTCTCAGGTGTACATTGAAGGTGCCCTGCAGACCCGTAAATGGGCGGATCAGTCTGGCCAGGATCGTTACACCACCGAAGTGGTTGTAAACGTTGGCGGCACCATGCAGATGCTGGGCGGCCGTCAGGGCGGCGGTGCAGGCGCAGGCGCGCCGATGGGCAACAACAACCAGAACGCCGGCAACAACGGCGGCTGGGGCCAACCGCAGCAGCCGCAGGGCAACAACAACCAGTTCAGCGGCGGCCAGCAGTCCCGCCCGGCCCCGCAGCAGAACAACGCCCCGATGAATAACGAACCGCCGATGGACTTCGACGACGATATTCCGTTCTAAGCGTTTGTCCCGCGCAGTACTTACAAAGCCCCGAAAGGGGCTTTGTTGTTTTTAATCGTCTTAAACAGTCACGTTCTCTCTTCTCCCGCATCCTGCCATTGTCCGCAGAACATCCCGCCAATAAAAAAGCCCCTGTCGGGGCTTTTTTATATTGTAGGCCTTACCCCACACTCTTCTCCAGTTGCCCGGCGGGGGCGCGCTGGTCGCGTTTTTTGCGGTGCACCCAGAAGGAGCTGAGCACCACGGCGGCGGCGAGGATCAGGGTGGCGAGCACCTGGCCGCGCTGGTCGGGCATAAACAGCATACAGGCCAGCATCACCACGATGAAGGCGATCACTGCCAGCGTGATCCAGGGGTAGCCCCACATGCGGATCGGCATCTGGTCGTGACGCATCTTGGTACGCATCCGCAGCTGCGAGATGGCAATCACCAGATAGACCAGCAGTGCCACGCTGCCGGTGCTGGCGATCAGGAAGTCAAACACGTTCTTCGGCGCGTAGTAGTTGGCAATCACCGTCAGGAAGGCGGCGATGGTGGAGAGCATCACGGCCACGTAGGGGGTCTTCACCCGGTTGGTCTTGCGCGCCAGCGCCGGGGCGTCGCCGCGCTTGCTCAGGGAGAAGAGCATCCGTGAGGCGGTGTAGAGCGCCGAGTTGAGGCAGCTGGTCACCGCCAGCAGGATCACGCAGTCCATGATCAGCTTGGCGTAAGGGATGTGCAGCGACTCCAGCACCGTCTGGTAGGAGCCGAGGGTGGTCAGCCCGTGGCTGTTCCACGGCACCAGCGTGATCACCATGAAGATCGACCCGAGGTAGAAGACCGAAATGCGGCCAATCACCGACCGGGTGGCGCGCACCACGTGCTCTGCCGGGGAGGAGGTCTCGGCGGCGGCGATGGTGACAATCTCGGTGCCCATAAAGGAGAACATGGTGATCAGCACCGCGGCGAGGACGGAGCCAATGCCGTGCGGCATAAAGCCGCCCTGACTCCACATCAGCGAGAGGCCCGCGTTCTCGGCGGAGGGGATCACGCCGGTCAGCGCCATGCAGCCAATCACGATGAAGGCCAGGATGGCGATCACCTTGGTCAGCGCCAGCCAGAACTCAAACTCGCCGTAGTTCTTGACGTTCAACAGGTTGCTGCCGGTCAGGGCGAGGGTGATGAACAGGGAGAAAGTCCACACCGGCACGCTCTCAAACCAGCCGTGCAGGATGGTGGCGGCGACGTTCGCCTCCAGCGGGATCACCAGTACCCAGAACCACCAGTAGAGCCAGCCGATGGTGTAGCCAGCCCACTTGCCAATGGCGCGGTCGGCGTAGGTGGAGAAGGAGCCGCTGTCTGGCGAGGCGGCGGCCATCTCGCCGAGCATCCGCATGATCAGCACCACCAGCAGACCGGCGATGGCATAGGAGATGATGGAGGCCGGGCCGGCGAGGGCGACGGCGCTGCCGGAGCCGACGAACAACCCGGCGCCGATGACGCCGCCGATGGAAAGCATGGTGATATGCCGGGCGCGTAAGTTGGTGTTCAGGTCACTGGCTGTGGCTGTCTTACTCATAGATGTCCCTTACTTTCCTGTTGGTGCCGGTGGCGCAAACAGGAAAATGTCGTGATGGTGAATGGGTGATAGCCCGCCGGGGCGGCGGCCAGAGTGGCCGGGGCGCGTGGCCCCGGCCCCAGCCTTACTGGCTGATGTCAAAGCAGAGGTACTTCATCTCGAGGTACTCATCCAGCCCGTAGCGCGAGCCTTCACGCCCCAGCCCGGACTGCTTCACGCCGCCGAAGGGCGCGACCTCGTTGGAGATGGCACCGGTGTTGACGCCGACCATGCCGCTCTCCAGCGCCTCGCTGACGCGCCACTGGCGGCTGGCGTCACGGGTGTAGAAGTAGGCGGCCAGCCCGAACTCGCTGTCGTTGGCGTAGCGGATCGCCTCCTCCTCGGTATCGAACGGGATCAGCGCCGCCAGCGGGCCGAAGGTCTCCTCATGGGCGACACGCATCGACGGCGTGACGCCGGTCAGGATGGTCGGCTGGAAGAAGGTGCCGCCCAGCGCGTGCGGCTGGCCGCCGCTTACCACTTCGGCACCCTGCTGGCAGGCGTCATCAATGTGCAGCTGCACCTTGGCGACCGCCGCCTCATCAATCAGCGGCCCCTGGCTGCTCTCGGCGTCACGGCCATCGCCGACCTTCAACTGCGCGACGGCGGTGGTCAGGTGGCGCACGATCTCCGGGTAGATGCCGCGCTGCACGTAGATGCGGTTGGCGCAGACGCAGGTCTGGCCGCTGTTACGGAACTTGCTGGCCATGATGCCCTGCACCGCCGCCGCCGGATCGGCGTCATCGAACACCAGGAAGGGCGCGTTGCCGCCCAGCTCCAGCGACAGCTTCTTCACCGTCGGCGCGCACTGCGCCATCAGCAGGCGGCCTACCTCGGTCGAGCCGGTGAAGCTCAGCTTGCGGATCACCGGGCTGGCGCACAGGGTCTTGCCGACCGCCACCGCGTCGCCGAGCACATGGATCAGCAGGTCATCCGGCAGCCCGGCGCGGCGCGCCAGATTCTCCAGCGCGAAGGCGGTCAGCGGCGTCTGCTCGGCGGGCTTGACGATCATCGCGCAGCCCGCGGCCAGTGCTGGCGCGGCCTTGCGGGTGATCATCGCCGCCGGGAAGTTCCACGGCGTGATGGCGGCACAGACGCCCACCGGCTGCTTCAGCACCAGCAAGCGCTGGTGTGCCTGCGGCGGGGTGAGCACGTCGCCCTCCACGCGGCGCGCCTCTTCGGCGAACCAGCGGATAAAGGAGGCGGCGTAGCCAATCTCGCCGCGCGCCTCGGCCAGCGGCTTGCCCTGTTCGGCGGTCAGGATGTTGGCCAGCGCCTCGCGCTCGGCCAGAATCGCCTGATACCAGTTGAGCAGGATGTCGGCGCGCGTCTGGGCGGTCTGCTGCTTCCAGCTCTGCTGGGCGCGCTGCGCCCGCTGGATCGCCTCCTCAACGTCAGCGGCGTCGAGCTGTTTGACCCACGCCAGCACCTCCCCGCGCGACGGGTCGGTCACTTCAATAAAGCCAGCCGGGGCTGGTTGGCCCGCTTCCGGCTGGCGCACCAGCGGGTGGTCGAGCAGGGGGGAAAGGGTGTTCATGGCGGCCCTCACTCAGCGGTCAGTACGTGGCTGAGGATCTCCATCGCCTGCTGGAACTGGGCGTCCGGGATGGTCAGCGGGTAGAGGAAGCGGATGACGTTGCCGTGCTGGCCGCAGGTAAGCAGCAGCAGACCGGCTTCCATCGCGCGTTGCTGGATGGCGGCACACAGCGCCTTCTCCGGTGCGCCGCTCTGCGGATCGCAGAACTCCACTGCAATCATCGACCCCACGCCACGGATGTCCGCGATCGCCGGGTTGCGCGCCTTGGCAAGGTGCAGCACCTCACGCAGGTGCTGGCCGAGGTGTTCGGCACGCTCACACAGCTTCTCCTCCTGAATCACATCCAGCACTGCATGGGCGGAGGCGATCGCCAGCGGGTGACCGGCGTAGGTGCCGCCCAGTCCGCCGGGGGCCGGGGCGTCCATCACCTCGGCACGGCCACAGACGCCGGAGAGCGGCAGGCCGCCCGCCAGACTCTTCGCCATGGTGATCAAATCTGCCTTCACCTGCGGATGGTGCTCCATGGCGAACAGCTTGCCGGTGCGGGCGAAGCCGCTCTGCACCTCGTCGGCGATCATCAGGATGCCGTGCTGGTCGCACAGGGCGCGCAGGCGGGTCATGAACTCGGTCGGGGCAGGGCGGAAGCCGCCTTCACCCTGAATCGGTTCCAGCACAATCGCGGCCACCTGCTCCGGCGCGATGTCACAGCTAAAGAGCTGATCGATGCTCGCCATCGCCTCGTCAACGCTGACGCCGTGCTGCTCGCTCGGGTAGCGGGCGTGGAACACGGAGGCGGGCATCGGGCCGAAGTCACGTTTGTAGGGGGCCACTTTGCCGGTCATTGCCATCGTCATCAGGGTGCGGCCGTGGAAGGCGGCGGTGAAGGTGATGACGCCAGAGCGGCCGGTGTGGGCGCGGGCAATCTTCACCGCGTTCTCCACCGCCTCGGCACCGGTGGTGAAGAAAGTGGTCTTGGCTGGCCCCTCAATCGGCGCCAGATCGTTGATGCGTTCAGCCAGCGCGACGTAGCTCTCGTAGGGCACCACCTGATAGGCGGTGTGGGTGAAGGCCTGAAGCTGCTTCTCTACGGCGGCCACGATCTTCGGGTGGCGGTGGCCGGTGTTCAGCACGGCAATGCCCGCGGCGAAATCGATCCAGCTGTTGCCCTCTTCGTCCCACAGGGTGGCGTTCTCGGCGCGGTTCACAAACCAGTTACACATAACGCCCACGCCACGCGGGGTGGCGGCATTTTTGCGTTGGTTAAGTTGCTGATGTTTCATGGTGTTCTCCAGGTACAGGCTATGCCGTGTAAATAACGGCCGTCAATATTGTTAATTATTAACAGTCTCTATTAACATCAGGCGAGAGCCACTTTAGGAAAACGGAGGGAGCCAATTGCGTTCTTTACACGCAGATCTGCTTTTACAGCGTTTGCAGCAGACCACCGGCGGGCAGCTGCGGCTGCGCGTCTGCCAGTGCCTGCGCACGGCGATTGCTGATGGCAGCATCCCGCCCGGCAGCCGCCTGCCAGCGACGCGCGATCTGGCGCGGGAGCTGGAGGTGTCGCGCAATACCGTGCTCTACGCCTATGAGCAGTTGCAGGCGGAGGGCTACTTGCAGGCCAAGACCGGCAGCGGCACGGCGGTGGCGGAGATCCTGCCCGACAGCTACCTGACGGCGGTCGCGGGCCAGAGCTACCATATCGAGCGCTATGCCAAGGAGGCGCGGCTGTCGAAGCGCGGCGGCACCCTGATGGGCTACGCCAACGCCTCGCCGCACCAGTGGGGGGCCTTTGTGCCGGGCGTGCCGGACGTGCGCGAGTTCCCGCACGCGCTGTTCAGCTCCATCCAGCGCAAGATCAACCGCGATCCGCTGCACCACCACCTCACCTACAGCCATCAGGGCGGCAGCTATGAGCTGCAACAGGCGCTGGTGGAGTACCTGCGCGTCACGCGATCGGTGCAGTGCGATGTGGATCAGATCCTGATCACCGAGGGCACCCATCAGGGGATCGACCTGATCGCCAAGATGCTGTGCGATCCCGGCGATCGCGTCTGGTTCGAGGAGCCGGGCTACTGGGGCGCGCGCAATATCTTGCGCATCAATGGCGCGGAGTTGCAGCCGGTGCCGGTCGATGGACAGGGGCTGGTGCCGCCCGCGCCGGAGGGCGCGCCGCCGAAGCTGATCTTTGTCACGCCGTCGCACCAGTACCCGCTCGGCGCGGTGATGAGCCTGCCGCGCCGCCAGCAGTTGCTGGCGCTGGCGCGGGAGCAGGGGAGCTGGATCATTGAGGATGACTACGACAGCGAGTTCCGCTTCAGCGGCCAGCCCTACCCGGCGTTGCAGGGGCTGGAGCCAGATGCGCCGGTGATCTACCTCGGCACCTTCAGCAAGACGCTCTACCCGGCGTTGCGCATCGGCTACATGGTGTTGCCGAAACCGCTCGCCTCGGCGATGAAGCTGGCGAGCGCCGAGCTATACCGTGGCGGCCACTTCCTGATCCAGACCGCGCTGGCGCAGTTCATGCGCGAAGGGCACTACACCGCCCACATCCGCCGGATGCGGCTGCTCTATGGCCGCCGTCGCGCCTATCTGGTGTCGCTGATCCAGCGCTATCTGGGGCCGGAGTTTTTGCATGAGTATGACCACGATGCCGGGCTGCATCTGGTGCTGGTGCTGCCGAAGGGGTGCGATGACGTGAAGATTGCTGCCCATGCGCTGCGGCGCGGGGTGAAGGTACGGCCCCTGTCGCAGTACTTCATGTGCCGCCAGTCACGGCGCGGGCTGCTGCTTGGCTTTGCCTGCGTGGAGGAGAGCGCGATGCTGCCAGCCTTCAACGTGCTGCGTGACAGCCTGATCAAGGGCGGCCTGACGCTACCGGGCGGCGCGCCAGCACAGTCCGGCAAATAGGGGAGGGGCGCGCCAGCGGGCCGGCGCGCCCGGCGGTCAGCGCCCTTGTGACGCCTGTTTGTCGAGCCACTGGCGCATCTGGACAATCTCGACCTGCTGCGCCTTGATCACCGCTTCGGCCATTTTGCGCGCCTCGGCGTTGCGGCCATACTTCAGCTGGGTGCGCGCCATCGCGATCGCCCCCTCATGGTGGGCAATCATCCCCTGGATAAACGCGGTGTCCGGGTCGCTGGAGGTGAAGGCTTTCGCCATGTTGTCATGCATGGTGGCCATGCCAGCCTGATACTCCTGCTGGGCGTCGGTGGCGGCCCCGCCGTGCTCGCCATGCACCGCGTTGCCGCTCGGCGGCGGCGGGGCGGCCAGCGCCATCAACGGGGCGAGCAGCAAGCCCGCCAGCCAGGGTGCGCGTACTCTACTCATGATGCCTCCTGTGGCGACTGCGCCGCCGTAACATGCACATCGCGCCGCTCCAGCGTCACCGGGCGGCCCTCCTGGGCGGAGCGGTAGAGGGCTTCGATAAAGATCTGGTCCTGCAACCCCTCCTCGCCGGGCGTGCGCGGCGCGCGGTCGTTGCGCACGCAGTCGGCGAAGTGTTCAATCTCCAGCGCAAACTGCGGCCCGGCGCTCAGCTTCAACTCCTGCTGTGACACCGCCTCGCCCTTCAGTTGCGACACTTTCAGGCGCTGGCCGCTGTAGGCGTAGGCGTTCTCCAGCTTCACCCAACCCTTCTCCAGCCGGATGGTCATCTCCTTGCCCTCG
The DNA here is from genome assembly GCF_005491205.1 of Nissabacter sp. SGAir0207. Classification (NCBI taxonomy): domain Bacteria; kingdom Pseudomonadati; phylum Pseudomonadota; class Gammaproteobacteria; order Enterobacterales; family Yersiniaceae; genus Nissabacter; species Nissabacter sp. SGAir0207. Next base: position 3,505,012 of record NZ_CP028035.1, on the reverse strand, counting down.
TGCGCGCCATAGCTGGACGAGCACTGTGCCACCACGCCCGACGGGAAGCGCATCTGGAAGGTGATGGTCTCCTCCACCTCCTCATAGCGCGGGTCGCCGGTCGGGTTGATGGCCTGCGCGTACACCTCAATCGGGTTCTCCGCCAGCATCATGCGCACGCCATTCAGGCAGTAGAGGCCGATGTCCGGCAGCGCGCCGCCGCCAGCCAGCGCCGCCTTGAAGCGCCACTGGTCATCCGGCCCCATCGACTGCACGTTGGTCGCCTCAATCAGCCGCGGGCGGCCCAGCTCGCCGGACTGCACCTGCCGCGCCGCTTCTTTGTTGTAGGCGTCGAACTGGCAGCGGTAGGCGATCATCAGCTTCACGCCAGCCTGCTGGCAGGCTTCCACCATCTCCTGTGCCTCCTGCGAGGTGTTGGCCATCGGCTTCTCGCACAGCACATGCTTGCCAGCGCGCGCCGCCGCCAGCACGTGGTCGCGGTGCAAGCCGTTGGGCGTCACGATGTAGACCGCCTCAATCTCCGGGTTGTCAGCCAGTTTGTGCATCTCGTCGTAGCTGTAGATCGCCTCCTCACGGATGCCATACTGCGCCGCCACGACACGCGCCTTGTCGGGCTTGCCGGAGACCAGCGCCACCGGCCGGGCATTCTTGCAGCGGTGCAGCGCGGGCAGGATCTGGTTGAGCGTCAGCCGCCCCAGCCCGACCACCGCAATGCCGACGCGCTGCTCCGGCGGCAGCCAGGCGGGCGGCGAAGGCTCCGGCGTGTCCGCCTCCCCCTTCCAGTTGATAAAGGTTACGCTTCCCCCCTCGGCCTTGCCGCTGTCAATCTCCGAGGGCGGCAGGTAAGCGCCTTCGGCGGGCAGGCCGTGGCCGGTGGCGGTCGCGGGGCCGCGGTTCTCAAACGGGAAGTTGCTGTCATCGGTCATGCTGGCTCCTCAGTGCGGATGCGGGACTTCTTTCACTATAGACCATCCTCCGCCCACGGCCGGGCAGGGTGGGGCAAAAGGCAGTGAACATGCGGGCAATGGCGGCGAACGGGGGGTATCGGCGGGGAAAAGGGTGCGCCTGCCGGGAGCCGACAGGCGCAGGGGATTATTGGGACGCGGCGTCCGCTTCGCGGGCGGCTATCTCGGTGGCTGGGATGACGCGGCCGGGCCAGTCGCTGCTGATGCGCTCGGCGATCTGGGCGGGCGTCATTGGGCGGCCAAGCAGGAAGCCTTGCAGGGCGTCGCAGCCGAGCTGGCTGAGGAACGCCTGCTGCTCCGGCGTCTCCACGCCTTCGGCCACCACCTTCAGGTTGAGGGTCTGCCCCAGCGCGATGATCGCCGAGACGATGCTGGCATCCTCATTGTCGATGGTCAGTTCGTTGATGAACGCCCGGTCAATCTTGAGTTCGCTGGCTGGCAGCCGTTTCAGGTAGAGCAGGCTGGAGTAGCCGGTGCCGAAGTCATCAATCGACGCCTTCACCCCCAGCTCGGTCAGCTGGTCGAGGATCGCCACGCTGGCATCCGGGTTGCGCATCGCGGTGGTCTCCGTCACCTCCAGCGTCAGCTTGCTTGGCGGGATGTTGTGGCGCTTGATGATGCTGATCACCTTCTCCACCAGATCCGGCTGCTCAAACTGCAACGCTGACAGGTTGACGGCGATGCTCCACTCTTCGTGTCCCTGGCGGTGCCACTCGCTCAGCTGGCGGCACGCCTCGTTCAGCACCCACTCGCCAATCGGCAGGATCAGGCCGGTCTTCTCCGCCAGCGGCAGGAACACCGCCGGGCTGAGCATCCCGGTCTCCGGGCGCTCCCAGCGCACCAGCGCCTCAAAGCCGCACACCGGGCCATCCGGCGCGGTGAACTTGGGCTGGTATTGCAGGCGCAGTTCGTCATGCTCAATCGCCAGCCGCAGATCGTGCATCAGTTGCAGCTGCTCCTGCGCATTGGTGTTCATCGACTTCTGGAAGAAGCTGTGGCCGTTGCGGCCAGAGTTTTTGGTGTGGTACATCGCCGCGTCGGCGTTGAGCATCAGTTCGCGCTCGGTGGTGCCGTCGCTCGGGTAGACGGCGATGCCGATGCTGATGGAGACCAGCAACTCATAGCGTGAGACGTGGAACGGCTTCTCAATCAGCATCACCAGCTGCGCCGCCAGCGTCGCGGCATCGGCCGGGTCGCTGATCTCCACCAGCACCACAAACTCATCGCCACCCAGCCGCGCCAGCGTGTCCTGGGTGCCGAGCCGGTCGCGGATGCGCTCGGTGACGGCGATCAGTAGCTGGTCGCCGATGTGGTGGCCGTAGGCATCATTCACCGCCTTGAAGCCATCCAGATCCATGAACAGCACCGCGAACTGGGTATCCTCATGCTCCGCCTTTTGCAGCGCCTGCTGGATGCGATCCTCCAGCAGCAGGCGGTTCGGCAGTTTGGTCAGGTTGTCATGCAGCGCCAGCTGGGTCAGCTCGCGGTTGGCCTGCTCCAGCGACTGCGCCAGCACCGCGGTACGCGCCTGAAGGCGGGCGTCCAGCACCGACACCACCAGCGTAATGGCCAGCACCGCCAGGGTGACCACAATCACCAGCACTGCCAGCCAGTTGGTGTTTACGCCGCCGTGGCGGTGCATGTGGCCCATCATCTCCGGCGTCATGGAGAAGTTGGCAGCCGCCATGCCGGTGTAGTGCATCCCGACGATGGCGATGCCCATGATGATGGCAGCCAGCGCGCGCAGCAGCTTGACGTTAGAGGTCTGGGTGCGCAGCCGGAAGGACATCCAGAGCGCGCCAGCGGAGGCGAGCACCGCAATCACGATGGAGAGCGCCACCCAGCCGAAGTGATAGGACATGCCGGGCATTACGTTCATCGCCGCCATGCCGGTGTAGTGCATCCCGGCGATGCCGACCCCCATGATCACCGAGCCAACCAGCAGGCGGGAGATGGGCAGGTGCAGATCGGTGACCAGCCAGAGGGCGAAGACCGAGGAGGCGATGGCAATCAGCATCGACAGGCCGGTGATGGTGGGATCGTAACTGATGGCGACCGGCAGGCTGAAGGCCAACATGCCGATGAAGTGCATCGACCAGATGCCGATCCCCATCGCAATCGCGCCGCCGCCAAGCCACCAGTGGGCCGCGGGCTTGTCAGTGGTGGCCACACGACCGGCCATGTCCAGCGCGGTATATGAGGCAAGGATGGCAACGATGAAAGAGAACATCACCAATACATCGTTGTAACTGCTGGCAAGCATAACGTGCTCTCCGAGAGAACCTGAATTGATGGCAATGCGTCCGGTTATGGCACCGTTGAAGCGGCAGGACGATCGCCGTAAAAAGCCCTTAACGATTATGTTGGCTTAACAGTCATGCGGCAGGCCGGAGGGCGCGCCTTAATATGTTTAGCATTAATTATGTGTTATTTAAGGCTTATTTAACGATTCTAGCGGCTTTTCCCAGATGGTTAAACCGGCGCGTGCGCCACACTCCTAAGCGGGGTGAAAGTTTTAAAAAGAAAAAAATCTTTATCATTAACAGGCAAAGTTTAGATGATATTAGTCGGTTTATTTGGCTTTGTGAGTGACGATGCCAAGCCCGGCCGCCGCCAGACACGCCATCGCCCGCCAGCCGTGGGGAAAGGCCGGTGGAAAATGGGGCGTGCGGCAGAAAAAAGGCGGCAATTTCAAGGGTGCGGGCCGGCCAGCCGGGGGAATCAGCTATAGTTAATCATTACTGTGGTTAATGACTCAGGAGCGCCCGCATGATCACCCTCCACCACCTGAACAACTCCCGTTCCCAGCGCATTCTCTGGATGCTGGAGGAGTTGGAGGTGCCCTACCAGATTGAGCGTTACCAGCGTGACCCGCACACCATGCTGGCCCCCGAGGCGCTCAGGCGCGTGCACCCGCTCGGCAAGTCACCGGTGCTGACCGACGACGACCTGACGCTGGCGGAGTCGGGCGCCATCATCGAATATTTGCAGGAGACCTACGATGCGCAGGGGCTGCTCAAGCCTACCGACCACTTTGCCCGCCAGCACTACCGCTACTGGCTGCACTACGCCGAAGGCTCACTGATGCCGCTGCTGCTGATGAAACTGATCTTCAGCCGACTCGGCAAGCCGCCGGTGCCGCTGCTGGTGCGGCCAGTGGCTGGCGCGATTGGCAAGGGGATGCAGAAAGCCTGGCTCGACAAGCAGATTGCCGTCCACCGCGACTATTTAGAAAAGGCGTTGCAGGAGAACCCGTGGTTCGCCGGACGTGAGTTCAGCGCGGCGGATATCCAGATGAGTTTCCCGCTGGAGGCGCTGAATTCGCGGAGCGGGCTGGAGGGCGCGCCAGCGCTGGCTGACTGGCTGAAACGGGCGCAGGCGCGGCCCGCCTACCAGCGTGCGCTGGCACAGGGCGGGCCATACGAACTGGCGGGTGCTCAGTAGGGGCGTGCGGGAGCGTGGGTGAAGTGTCGCCCCAGCGACTGCAACAGGCGGTTGCACAGACGCAAGGTCTGGCGGCGCAGGGTCGGACGTGGCGTGTTGCCTTGCGCGGACGTGGCGTCCTGACGCGAAGGTAGGGTCATCGATTTCATCGTTGCCTCCAGTGGAAAGGGTGGGAGCGCATTTTTTGTGCGCGTCATACAAAAAGCATATGCATAACGATTCACCAGATCAATATTTTTGTGAGACGCATCACAAAAATAGTGAAACGGCGTTTTGCTTGCCTGCTGTTGCGCAACAAAAACAGAGCGTTTCCCTCCGGCTTCGCCGCTTTTTCCGGCACGTCAGGCTGGTAACGCATCAGGGGGTGCGTGAATGCTGCTTAAATGCGCAATCAGGCAGATTTTGTCATGATATGGAGTTGAAAAAGCCCGCTGGCTGGCTGGATAATCGTTTGCCTTTTATTTACCTCCTATTTTAATAACGTCATGCGGGTTCAGAGTTAAACGTTTGCCTTGTTTTCTGCCTCTCTTTTTCAGGAAACGCGGCGTCAGGGATGCCACGAAACGGAAACGACTGCGCTAAACCACCCTGCGCCGACACTCCCAGACCACATTCAGAGGACATCATATGTCTAGCAATCACACCCGGACGGGTGGCTCCGTGCAGCCAACAGGCTCGCTGGATGCATTTTTCAAAATCAGTGCGCGCGGCAGCAGCGTGCGGCAGGAGATTGTCGCCGGGCTGACCACCTTTTTGGCGATGGTCTACTCCGTGATCGTCGTGCCGGGAATGCTCGGCAAGGCCGGTTTCCCGCCGGCGGCGGTGTTCGTCGGCACCTGTCTGGTGGCGGGCGTTGGCTCGCTGCTGATGGGGCTGTGGGCCAACCTGCCGATGGCGATCGGTTGTGCCATCTCGCTGACCGCCTTCACCGCCTTCAGTCTGGTGCTCGGCCAGCAGATCAGCATTCCGGTGGCGCTGGGCGCGGTGTTCCTGATGGGCGTGCTGTTCACCCTGATCTCCGCCACCGGCATCCGTGCCTGGATCCTGCGTAACCTGCCGATGGGCGTGGCGCACGGCACCGGCATCGGCATCGGCCTGTTCCTGCTGCTGATCGCCGCCAACGGCGTCGGTCTGGTAGTGAAGAACCCGGCCCCCGGCCTGCCGGTGGCGCTGGGCGACTTCACCTCCTTCCCGGTGCTGATGACGCTGGTGGGGCTGGCGGCCACCATTGGCCTTGAGAAGCGCCGGGTGCCGGGCGGTATCCTGCTGGTGATTGTGGCGCTGTCGATCGTTGGGCTGATCTTCGATCCGTCGGTGAAGTATTCGGGGCTGTTCGCCATGCCGTCGCTGACCGACGCCAGCGGCCACTCCACCATCTTCAGCCTGGATATTCTGGGCGCGCTGCAACCGGTAGTGCTGCCGAGCGTGCTGGCGCTGGTGATGACCGCAGTATTTGACGCCACCGGCACCATCCGCGCGGTGGCCGGGCAGGCCAACCTGCTGGACAGCGACGGCCAGATCATCAACGGCGGCAAGGCGCTGACCTCCGACTCCGTGAGCAGCATCTTCGCCGGGCTGGTGGGTGTCTCGCCAGCGGCGGTCTACATTGAATCGGCGGCGGGCACGGCGGCGGGCGGCAAGACCGGCCTGACCGCGACGGTGGTCGGCCTGCTGTTCCTGCTGATGCTGTTCCTCTCGCCGCTCTCCTATCTGGTGCCGGGCTACGCCACCGCACCGGCGCTGATGTACGTCGGCCTGTTGATGCTGAGCAACGTCACCAAGCTCGACTTCAACGACTTCGTGGACGCGATGGCGGGCCTGCTGTGCGCGGTGTTTATCGTGCTGACCTGCAACATCGTCACCGGCATCATGCTGGGCTTCGGCTCGCTGGTGATTGGCCGGGTGGTGAGCGGCGAGTGGCGCAAGCTGAACGTCGGCACCGTGGTGATCGCCGTGGCGCTGGTGGTGTTTTATGCCGGTGGCTGGGCCATCTGATCCCGCACAATCATCCAGGGGAGCCACGGCTCCCCTTTTTTATGCGGCAAATTTTCCTTGCCGCGCCACATCCCGGCATTGCGCACACGCGGGTTTAACACCTTTTCCAATCTGATCTACTATCACCGCTTGCCTGTGCCGGCCCGTGGGGCCGGTTGATGTTATAACGACAAGAGCCCAAGGAACGCATGGAAATCTTTTTTACAATCCTCATCCTGATCCTGGTGGTGTCACTCTCCGGGGTCGTCACCCGGATGTTGCCCTTCCAGATCCCCCTTCCCCTGATGCAGATCGCCGTTGGCGCGATGCTGGCGTGGCCCAACTTCGGGCTGCACATCGACTTTGACCCGGAACTGTTTTTGGTGCTGTTTATCCCGCCGCTGCTGTTCGCCGATGGCTGGAAGACGCCGATGCGTGAGTTCCTGCACCACGGCCGCGAGGTGCTGGGACTGGCGCTGATGCTGGTGCTGCTGACGGTGGTCGGCATCGGCTACCTGATCCATCTGGTGGTGCCGAATGTGCCGCTGGTGGCGGCCTTCGCGCTGGCGGCGGTGCTGTCGCCGACCGATGCGGTGGCGCTCTCCGGCATCGTCGGCAAGGGGCGCATCCCGAAATCGATCATGGGCGTGCTGGAGGGCGAGGCGCTGATGAATGACGCCTCCGGTCTGGTGTCGCTGAAGTTTGCCATTGCGGTGGCGATGGGCACTATGGTGTTCACCGTTTCCGGGGCAACGGTGGAGTTCCTGAAGGTGGCGATTGGCGGCCTGCTGGCGGGCGTTGCCGTCACCTGGCTCTACAGCAAGTCGCTGCGCGTGATGAGCCGCTGGAGCGGCGATGACCCGGCAACCCAGACCGTATTCCTGCTGCTGCTGCCGTTCGCCTCCTATCTGGTGGCGGAGCACATTGGCGTCTCGGGCATTTTGGCGGCGGTGGCGGCGGGCATGACCATCAGCCAGTCCGGCATTATCCGCAACGCGCCGCTGGCGATGCGCCTGCGCGCCAACGGCGTCTGGTCGATGCTGGAGTTCGTCTTCAACGGCATGGTGTTCCTGATGCTCGGCCTGCAACTGCCGGGCATCCTCGAGACTTCGCTGCTGATGCTGGAGAATGACCCGACCGTGCCAAACTGGCAGCTGTTTGCCGACGTGGCGCTGATCTACTTCGCGCTGCTGATGCTGCGCTTCCTGTGGCTCTGGTCGATGAAAAAGCTGAGCAACCGCCTGCTGGCCAAGCGCCCGCTGATGTTCGGCAGCTACACCACCCGCGAGCTGTGGGTCGCCTCCTTCGCCGGGGTGCGCGGGGCGATCACGCTGGCCGGTGTGCTCTCCATCCCGCTGTTCCTGCCGGATGGCTCCGCCTTCCCGTCGCGCTACCAGCTGGTGTTTTTGGCGGTCGGGGTGATCCTGTTCTCGCTGATTGCCGGGGTGATCGCGCTGCCGTTCCTGCTGCGTGGCGTCAAGGTGGCCGACAAGTCGGTCTACAGGGAGGAGGAGCGGATGGCGCGCTCGGTCGCGGCGGAAGTGGCGATTGAGAGCCTGCACAAGATGGAGGAGCGCATCGCCGCCGACACCGAAGAGAACATCGATGAGCAGACGGTGCGCGAGGTGAGCGCCAGGGTGATCGGCAACCTGCGCCGCCGCACCTATGACAAGGACAATCTGGAGAACATGCTGCTGGTGGAGAACCTGGAGCGCCGCTTCCGCCTCAACGCCCTGCGGGCTGAGCGCGCGGAGCTGTACCATCTGCGCGCCACCCAGCGCATCAGCAATGAGACGCTGCAAAAGCTGCTGCATGACCTTGACCTGCTGGAAGCCCTGCTAGTCGAGAAAGAGACCTGACCCACTGGCGCGCCCGTTCTGGGCGCGCCCTTTTCCCGCTGTTTTCCCGCCTGTTCGCTATTTCCCCAGTACCATCCGCGCCGCATGGCGTGTCGCATACCTGACCGTGCCCGCCTCCAGCAATTTGCCCTGCAACAGCAGGTTGAACACCGGTGCCTGTGGCCGGTGAAGGCGATGCTGCAACAGGTGCACCGCCTCGACGCCCAGTTCGCGGCAGGGCACCACCATGCCGGTGAGCGGCGCGTCCGGCAGGTTCTCCAGATGCCAGGAGAAGTCGGTGGTAATCAGCGAGACATCCTCCGGCACCCGCAGGCCGTGCCGCGCCAGCACCCGCAGCACGCCGGAGGCCATCGTCATGCAGCCGGGGAAAATGGCCTCCGGCCAGTGGGCCGGCGGGTGGGCGGCCAGCCACGCCTCCAGCGCCTGTTCCGCTTCATCCGCCGAGAAGCCCTCGGTCACAATCAGATCCTGCTGGGGGTCGAAGGGCAGGTGGAAAGCGCGGTAGGCCGCCTGAATGCCATTCAGCCGGGTGTAGAGCGTGCGGCGGCGCAGGCAGGTGAGCGTCAGAAGACGCCGGTGGCCGCGCTCCAGCAGATGCCGCGCCGCGTTGAAACCAATCGCGCCGTGGTCGGGGGCAACGGCGTCCAGCGTCATTTCGCGGTCATGGGTGTTGATCAGCACGCAGGGTTTGTTGAGCGCGGCCGCCACCTTGAAGATGGCGTCATCGTCGGTGCCAATGATGATCACCGCATTGATGCGCTTGTTACCGGCCTTCTCAAGGAACAGCTCAATGTCCGCGTGCTGCTCCTCCAGCCCGCAGTAGCTGAGGTGGACGTTATGCGCGGCCAGCGCCTCGGCGATGCCGCGTGTCACCTCAAGGTAGAAGATGTCGCCGCGGGCGTTGAAGGTGCGCCCCGGCGCGAACACCGCGATCCCATCAATCAGCAGCCGCCCGCTCGCCAACTCCTCCAATACCCCCAACTTGCGCGCGCAGTTAACAATGGCCGCGCGCGCCCGTTCGCTGGTGTAAGACTTGCCCGCCAGCACGCGTGACACGGTGCTGACGGAGTAACCGGTCTGGGCGGCAATTTGGTCCATTTTCAGCTTGCCCGGCATGGTGTGACCTCGCTCGCAATAAAGATCTGCAACTATTTTCAGCCACAGTTCGCTGATTTTAAAAGCCAATTTACGCCACCGACCGGGCCGCCGTTCCACCCTGCGAGCATTCTCACAAATTCCGTTTGTCCTCGCTGGCCCGCTTTCTTATGTTGCCGCTATCCCCCCATTACGTGGAATCAAGGTGAGTTATGGAAGAGATGAAGAAGGTTCGCTTCGGCATCATTGGCGTCGGCAATATCGGCACCGTCCACGCCCGCTACCTGCTGGCCGGAGCGGTCAGCGAGGCCCGGCTGGCCGCCGTCTGCGATAACGATCTTGCCAAACACCCGGCGATCCGCCAGCTGGTCGGCGACGCCATCCCGCTGTTTGACGATGCGGAGGCGATGATCACCAGCGGGCTGATTGACGCGGTGATTGTCGCCACGCCGCACTATGCGCACCCCGGCCTGTCGATGATGGCAATGCGCCACGGCCTCCACACCCTGTGCGAAAAGCCCGCCGGCGTTTACACCGCGCAGGTGCAGGAGATGAACGCCTGCGCCCGCGCCAGCGACGTGGTGTTCGGCATCATGTACAACCAGCGGCCCAACCCGCTCTACCAGAAAGTGAAGGATCTGATCGCCTCGGGCGAGCTGGGCACCTTGCGCCGCTCCACCTGGATCATCACCAACTGGTATCGCTCGCAGAGCTACTACAACTCCGGCGGCTGGCGCGCCACCTGGCGCGGCGAGGGCGGCGGTGTGCTGCTCAACCAAGACCCGCACCAGCTCGACCTCTGGCAGTGGCTGGTGGGAATGCCGGTGCGGCTGCGTGCCTTCTGCCAGTTCGGCAAGCACCGGCAGATTGAGGTGGAGGATGAGGTGACCGCTTACGCCGAGTACGCCAACGGCGCTACCGGCGTCTTCATCACCACCGTGGCGGAGACGCCCGGCACCAATCGGCTGGAGATTGTCGGCGATCGCGGCAAGGTGGTGGTTGAGGAGGGGCAGCTACGTTACTGGCGGCTGCGCGAGTCAGAAACCGAATTCAATGCCCGCTGGCAGCAGGGCTTCGGCGAGCCGGAGTGCTGGGAGGTCACGATCCCGGTTGCGCCGGAGTGCAGCGACCATCAGGTGATCACCGCCAACTTCTGCGCCGCGGTGCTGCGCGGCGAGCCGCTGATCGCGCCGGGGTTGCAGGGCATCCACGGCCTGACGCTCTCCAATGCCATGCACCTCTCCACCTGGACCGATGACTGGGTGACGCTGCCGCTGGATGAGCAGCTCTACCTGCGGCTGTTGCAGCAGCGCATCGATGCCTCCGTTGACAAGCCCGCCGCCAGCCGCACGCTGGACGCGCGCGGTAGCTGGTAGCAGGGGGCCGCATGTTATACGTCGCCATCGTGGGTACCGGCAACATTGCCCACCACCATATCCGCGCCTATCTGGCGTTCCCGCAGCGCTGCACCATCGTGGCGCTGGTGGACATCTACCCGGAGAAGGCGCAGGAGAAGCAGCAGCGCTACGGGCTGGCGCAGGCACAGGTCTTCAGCAGCCATGCCGAGATGCTCGCCGCCGGTATCCGGGTCGATCTGGTGGATGTCTGTACGCCGCCCTACGTCCACGCCGAGATCGCCATCGACGCGCTGCACGCGGGCAAGCATGTGCTGTGTGAAAAACCGATGGCCGCCTCGCTGGAGGAGTGCGACGCGATGATCGCCGCCCAGCAGGCCAGCGGCAAGGTGCTGTCGGTGGTGGCGCAGAACCGCTTCACCGACGCCCTCTGGCGGCTGAAGGCGGCGCTGGAGAGTGGGCTGGCTGGCCGGGTCTGCCACGCGCAGGTCGATTCGCTCTGGTGGCGCGGCCACTGCTACTACGACCTGTGGTGGCGCGGCACCTGGGAGAAGGAGGGCGGCGGCTGCACGCTCAACCATGCGGTGCACCACATCGACGCGCTCCAGTGGATGCTGGGCCAGCCGCAGGAGGTGGTGGCGATGATGGGCAACGTCGCCCATGACAATGCGGAGGTCGAGGATCTGAGCGCCGCCATCTTCCACTACCCCGACGGCGCGCTGGCGCAGCTGACCGCCTCGGTGGTGCACCACGGCGAGGAGCAGAAAATCGTCATCCAAGGCGAACGGGCGCGCCTCTCCGCGCCGTGGTCGGTCTGCGCCAGCGTCAGCGGCGACAATGGCTTCCCGCTGCCGGAGCCGGATCGCCCGCGCGAGGCGCAACTGGAGACGCTGGCCCGCCAGACCCCGCCGCTCACCTGGACGCTGCACACCGGGCAGATTGAGAACCTGCTGACGGCGATTGAGCAAGGCACGCCGCCGCTGGTGGATGGCGAGCAGGGCAAGCGCGCGCTGGCGCTGATCACCGCCATCTACAAATCGGCCATTACCCGCACCGTGGTGATGCTGCCCATCAGCCGCCACGACCCCTTCTACCGCACCGGCGGCATCAGCGCTCTGGCGCCGCGCTTTTATGAGAAATCCGCCTCGGTCGCCAACTTCAGCGAGGTGGGTGCCATTCCCCTGGGAAAAGATTTGGACAAAGGAGTATCGCCATGAACAACAATGACGGCATGAACTATGCGCCAGCCGGCAAACCGCAGCCGGTGGTCAAGGCGGGCGAATTTGTGTTTGCCGCCGCCGCGCTCGACCACGGCCACATCTACGGCATGTGCAACGGCCTGCTGGAGGCGGGCGCGACGCTGAAATGGGTCTACGACCCGGATCCTGAGAAGGTGGCGGCGTTTATCCACCGCTACCCGCAGGTGCGGGTGGCTGGCAGTCTGGAGGCGCTGCTGGCGGATGAGGAGGTACGGCTGGTGGCGGGCGCGGCGATGCCTTCGGTGCGCTGCACGCTGGGGCTGAAGGTGATGGCGGCGGGCAAAGACTACTTCACCGACAAGGCCCCGCTCACCACGCTGGAGCAGCTGGCCGACGCGCAGGCGATGGTGGCGAAAACCGGGCGCAAATACGCGGTCTACTACAGCGAGCGGCTGCACGTCGAGAGCGCGGTGTTCGCTGGCCAGCTAGTGCGACGCGGGGCCATCGGCCAGGTGGTGCAGACGCTTGGCACCGGGCCGCATCGCGAGGGGCAGGGGCGACCGGCGTGGTTCTACGACCGGCGCTACTTTGGCGGCATCCTGTGCGACATCGGCAGCCACCAGATCGAGCAGTTCCTGTTCTACACCGGCAACCACGACGCCACCGTGATCGCCGCCCAGACGCGCAACGTCTCCCACCCTGAGCACCCCTACTTTGAGGATTTCGGCGACGCGATGCTGCGCGGCGAAAATGGCGCGAGCGGCTACTTCCGCTGTGACTGGTTCACCCCGGATGGCCTGCCGACCTGGGGCGATGGGCGGCTCACGTTGCTCGGCACCGAGGGCTACATCGAGATCCGCAAATATATCGACCTGACGCGCGGCGAGCAGGACGTGGTCTATCTGGTGAATGGCGAGGGCGAATTCCGCTACCCGGTGGCGGGGCAGGTTGGCTTTCCCTACTTTGGCGAGCTGATCCGTGACTGCCTGCACCGTACGGAGAACGCCATGACCCAGGCCCACGCCTTCAAGGCGGCGGAGTTGTGCGTGAAAGCGCAGATGCTGGCCAATGCGACGCGCTAGGGAGGAGCAGATGGAGAGACTCAATGCCGTCATCCTCGGCTGCGGCGCCATCCACCACTGCCACGTTGACGCCCTACAACAGATCCCGGAGGCGCGGCTGCACGCGCTGGCGGACTGTGACGGCGAGCGTGGCCGACGGCAGGCGATGGCGCAGGGCTGCCACTTCTTCCATGACTACCGTGACGCGCTGTGGGACGAGGCGATTGACGTGGTGCACATCTGCACCCCGCACCACCTGCACAAGCGCATGGTGCTGGAGGCGCTGGCGGCTGGCAAGCATGTGTTCTGCGAAAAGCCAATCGGCATGAATGGGCAGGAGGTGGCAGAGATTGAGGAGGCCGCCGCCCACGCGCCGGGGCTGCTGGCGGTCTGCTACCAGAACCGCTGCAACCCCACCAGCCTGACCATCCGGCAGGCGCTGGCGGAGAACCGGCTGGGGGCGATGCTCAGTATGCGGGCGGTGCTCACCTGGTCACGCGCCGGGGCCTACTACACCGACAGCCCGTGGCGCGGGCGCTTCGCCACCGAGGGCGGCAGCCTGCTGATCAATCAGGCGATCCATACCCTCGACCTGATGCAGTGGTTCGCCGGTGGGGTGGCGCGGGTGAAGGGGGTGGTGGACAGCGGGATCCTGGCGGCGGCCACCGAGGCGGAGGACAGCGCGATGGCGACGCTAGCGTTCCGTAACGGCGCGCGCGGCCTGTTCTACGCCAGCAACGGTTACACCACCGACGCGCCGCTGCTGCTGGAAATCCAGTGCGAGCATGGGGTGCTCCAGCTGAGCGACAACACCCTGTGGCAGATTGAGGACGGCAGGCGCACCGCGTTGGTCAGCGACGCGCCGCCAGACAGCGGGAAACGCTACTGGGGAGCCGGTCACCGCGAGGCGATCCGCCGTTTTTACCGCGCCATCCTTTCGCCGGTGGGGGCCGATTACACCCCGATTCGCGAAGCCAAACAGTCACTCACCCTGGTGGAGGCCATTTATCACTCATCCCTGACCCGGCAATGGATTGAGATTTATCACTGATTATTATCCTGACGTAAATAATCATCATTATGGATTCCGGCAATAAATAAAAATAGCCAAATAGATCTGGCAATCAGCGACCTTACACACTGGAATATTATTATGATTAAACCTACTGAGCGCAGGGTCGGTTATGGCGTGGCGATGGGCTACGGCGTGACTGACCTGTTTGGCGGCGGGGCTTTCGCCATTATCGGCACCTGGCTGTTATTCTTCTACACCACCTATTGCGGGCTGACGGTTTTGGAGGCAAGTTCAATATTTGCCATCGCCCGCGTGATCGACGCAATATTAAGCCCGATTATGGGTTACATCACCGATAATTTTGGTAACACCTGGCTGGGCCGGAAATTTGGCCGCCGTCGCTTCTTTTTATTGCTGAGCAGCCCGCTGATGTTTCTCTATGCGCTGCTGTGGCTGACGGACATGAACTACTGGTATTACCTCGGCACCTATCTCTCGATTGAGTTGCTGTCGGCGATGGTGCTGGTGCCGTGGGAAACCCTCGCCGCCGAGATGACCAACCGCTACGAGGAGCGCAGCCGGCTGGCGGGCGTGCGCATGATCTTTTCCCAGCTGGGCGGCTTTCTGGCGGTCTCCGTACCGGGCCTGATCATGCAGTTCACCGGCAAGGATAACCCCTTCACCTACACCCTCACCGGGCTGATCTTCTCCTGCGTGTTCTGCCTCGCGGTCTTCACCACCTGGCGCTGCACCTGGGAGGCGAAGGACGTGCAACCCGAGCATAAGTTCAAGGCGGAAGTGCAACGCAGCAGCGGCCTGTTCAACCATCTGAAATATTTGATACTGGATCTGATCTCTTCGTTCCGCATTCGCGCCTTCCGACTGCACATTATTATTTACATCGCCTCCTTTACCGCGATGGATGTATTTGGCGCGGTGTTTACCTACTATGTGATATACTGTTTGGGTAAGGATGCCGCCGCTGTTTCTGCATGGTCAAGCGTCGGCGCATTTGCCGCCATCCCTGGCACTTATGCTTTTATGATGCTACTTAACAAATTAAATCTTACCCCCTCATCGGCGCTGCGGCTGGCGTATAGCTCCATATTCTTTGTATTGGCCTTCCTGTTTATTGTCTATTACACCAAAACCCCGGTTCCCGATATGGTCTTTTTCGGGCTGTTTATTTTAAACGGGGTGGCGCGTGCCGGCTTAATCTATATTCCGTGGAATATTTACAGTTTTATTCCTGATATTGATGAGATGGTCACACAACAGCGTCGCGAAGGCATTTTCGCTGGCGTGATGGTGCTGACGCGCAAGAGCACGGTAGCGATCGCCATCCTGATTATCGGCATGGTGCTGGAGGAGGCGGGTTTTGTGAAGGGCAACGGCATACAGCCTGAAAGTGCGCTCTACGCCATCGTTACCCTGATGACGCTGGGCACCGCGGTGCTGCTGGCCATCAGTTTCTACGTCACCTATCCCTTCAAGCTGACGCGTGAAACGCACAAGGTGCTGTTGAAGGAGATTGCCCGCCGCAAACTGGGCGGCAAGGCAGAGGACTGCGATGCGCCGACCCGGCTGGTGATCAAGCAGCTGACGGGCTACGAGTACGATGAAGTGTGGGGCGGCGAGGCAACGCGCCGCGTAGTAGGTCAAGTTAACTGTTCCCGTGTGGAATAAGGATTGTTATGTACAGGCAATGGTCCGCTGAACAAGCGCAAGAGTGGCACCGCCGGCAAGGCTGGGGCTGCGGATTCAACTACCTGCCCCGCACGGCGGTAAACTGGCTGGAGATGTGGCAGGCCGATACCTTTGATGAGGTGACTATCGAACAGGAGCTGGGCTGGGCGGCGCGCTACGGCTACAACCAGCTGCGCACCAACCTGCCGTTCACCGTCTGGCAGCATGACCGCGACGGCCTGCTGGCGCGCATCGACCGCTTCCTGCAGCTGGCCGACAGCCACGGCATCCGGGTGATGCTGACCCTGCTGGACGACTGCGCCTTCTCAGGCGACGAGCCGTTCGTCGGGCCGCAGAAACCGCCGCGCCCCGGCGTGCACAACAGCCAGGCAGCCGGTAGCCCCGGCCGGGCGAAGGTGCTCGACCCCGATAGCTGGCTGGACATTGAGGCCTACGTGCGCGACGTGGTGCGCCACTTCCGGGACGATGCGCGCGTGCAGGCGTGGGATCTCTACAACGAGCCGGGCAACGGCGGGATCTTCAGCGATGCCCACCACTGCGCGCTCTACGACACCCGGTTGGAGATCTACGCGCTGTCGCTGATGGTGCAGATCTTTGGCTGGGCGCGGCACGAACTGCCGAGCCAGCCGTTGACCGTCGCCGCCTGGCACGTCGATCGTGATGCCTGCCACCGGGCGTTCAACCACCCGATTGACGTCGCCGCGCTGCACCTGTCGGACATCATCAGCTACCACGCCTACGTTGACACGCCGGGGCAGTTGGCGGTGATGACCAAGCTGATGGCCTTCGGCCGACCGGTGCTCTGCACCGAGTGGCTGGCGCGCCACGTTGGCGGGGTGATGGAGGAGCAGTTGCCGCTGTTCAAGGCGCAGCAGGTGGGCTGCTACCACTGGGGGCTGGTGCAGGGCAAGACGCAGACCTGGCTGCCGTGGCCGGATGTCACGCCCGATCCGGCGCTGTGGTTCCACGATGTGCTGACGCCCGAGGGCGCGCCGTTCAATGAGCGGGAGATGGCGCTGGTGCGCCAGTTGCGCGAAACGGCATGAGGGTTGGCCGGGCCGTGGGTGGCCCGGCCCGCCATCAGTGGATCACCTGCGCCAGAAACTCGCGGGTGCGCGGTGAGGTGGGGTTGGAGAAGAACTCTTGCGGCGGCGCCTGCTCGACGATCTCACCGCGATCCATAAAGATCACCCGGTCGGCAACGGTGCGGGCGAAGCCCATCTCATGGGTGACGCACAGCATGGTCATGCCATCCTGCGCCAGCCCAATCATGGTATCCAGCACCTCCTTCACCATCTCCGGATCCAGCGCCGAGGTCGGCTCATCAAACAGCATGATCTTGGGCTTCATGCAGAGCGAGCGGGCGATCGCCACCCGCTGCTGCTGGCCGCCGGAGATCTGGCCGGGATATTTGTGCGCATGTTCCGCGATGCGCACCCGCTTCAGGTAGTGCATCGCCAACTCCTCCGCCTCTTTTTTCGGCATCTTGCGCACCCAGGTCGGCGCGAGGGTGCAGTTCTGCAACACCGTCAGGTGCGGGAAGAGGTTGAAGTGTTGGAACACCATGCCCACCTCGGTACGCACCTTCTCAATGTTGCGCAGATCGTCATTCAACTCGATGCCATCCACCACGATACGCCCCTGCTGGTGCTCCTCAAGGTGGTTGATGCAGCGAATGGTAGTGGACTTGCCGGAGCCGGAGGGGCCGCACAGCACGATGCGCTCGCCCTGCCGCACCCGCAAATTGATGTCCTTAAGCACGTGGAACTGTCCGTACCACTTGTTGACCGCTTCCAGCGTAATCATCATCTGTTTATCGTCATTAACCTGATGGTCGCTCATGGTTTACCTCAGTGGTTGGAACGTCCGGTGTGAAAGCGCCTCTCCAGATGCTGGCTGTAGCGCGACATGCTGAAACAGAAAATCCAATAGACCAGCGCGGCGAAGACATAGCCCTCGGTGGACATCCCGAGCCAGGCCGGGTCAACGGTTGCCTGCTGCACGCTACTGAACAGATCAAACAGGCCGATGATGATCACCAGACTGGTGTCCTTGAACAGGGCAATGATGGTATTCACCAAGCCGGGGATCACCATCTTCAGCGCCTGCGGCAGGATCACCAGCCCCTGGGTTTTCCAGTAGCCCAGCGCCAGTGACTCGGCCGCCTCATACTGCCCCTTCGGCAGCGCCTGAAGGCCGCCGCGCACCACCTCTGCCACATAGGCGGACTGGAACAGGATCACGCCGACCAGCGCGCGCAGCAGTTTGTCGATGCTGGTGCCCTCCGGCAGGAACAGCGGCAGCATCACCGAGGACATAAACAGCACGGTGATCAGCGGCACGCCGCGCCAAAACTCAATGAAGCAGATGGAGAGCACGCGCACGATCGGCAGCCGCGAGCGGCGTCCCAGCGCCAGCAGGATGCCGAGCGGCAGCGCGCCAGCGATGCCTACCGAGGCGATGATCAGCGTCAGCGTCAGGCCGCCCCACTGGCGCGTCTCGACGCGCGGCAGGCCGAAAAAGCCGCCATACAGCAGCGCCCAGACCAGCAGCGGGTAGACCACCGCCCAGCAGGCGATGTAGCGCCCACGGCGTGGCATCCCGCGCCAGAACATCAGCCCAATGGTGACCAAGCCGATCAGCAACGCGACGTTGATGCGCCAGCGCTGGTCAGCCGGGTAGAGGCCATACATGAACTGGCCGAAGCGCGCGTGGATGAAGACCCAGCAGGCCCCCTCACGCGTGCAGTCGGCGCGGCTGTCGCCAATCCAGTTGGCCTGAAAGATCGCCCAGTTCAGCAGCGGCGGCAGCACCAGCCACAGCAGGTAGAGGCAGAGCAGCGTCAGCAGGCTGTTGAACAGGCTGGAGAACAGGTTGCGGCGCGCCCACAGCACCATGCGGCCGACCGGGCCGGAGGGCGGCGCGGCGCTGTGGGAGGAGGGGGGAAGGGTCATGGTCATGGCAGCTCCTAGCGCTCGACCAGCGCAATGCGCCGGTTGTAGAGGTTCATCAGCAACGAGATCAGCAGGCTGATAATCAGGTAGACCGACATGGTCATGGCGATGGTTTCAATCGCCTGCCCGGTCTGGTTGAGCACCGTACCGGCAAACAGCGACACCATGTCCGGGTAGCCGATGGCCGCCGCCAGCGAGGAGTTCTTCACCACATTGAGGTACTGGCTGGTGAGCGGCGGGATGATCACCCGCAGCGCCTGCGGCAGCACCACCTGGCGCAGCGTCACGGGGTTGGGCAGCCCGAGGGAGCGCGCCGCCTCATGCTGGCCGCTTGGCACCGACTGGATGCCGGAGCGGATCACCTCGGCGATAAAGGCCGAGGTGTAGACCGACAGCGCCACCGTCAGCGCCGCCAGTTCCGGGATCAGCACCATGCCGCCGCGGAAGTTGAAGCCGCGCAGCACCGGCAGCTCCCAGTGCAGCGCCGCGCCAAACAGCAGGTGGGCAGCCAGTGGCAGGCCCAGCAGCAGTAGCAGCGCCCACGGCCAGATGCGCCACACCCGGCCAGTGTGCACCTGGCGGAAGTGGTTGTAGCGCGCCAGTGCGGCAATCGCCGCCACCGCCAGCAGCAGCGCCACCAGCGCCGCCGCCATCCCTTCACCCGCCGACGGCGAGGGGAGGTAGAGGCCGCGGTTGCTCATAAAGATGACGCCGAAGGCATCCAGACTCTGGCGTGGGCCGGGCAGGTTGCGCAGCACCGCGAAGTACCAGAAGAAGATCTGCAACAGCGGCGGGATATTGCGGAAGATCTCGACGTAGACCGTGGAGAGCTTGCGGATCAGCCAGTTGTCGGACAGCCGCCCCAGCCCGACGACAAAGCCGAGGATGGAGGCGAACAGGATGCAGAGCACTGACACCAGCAGGGTGTTCAGCAGGCCGACAATGAACAGGCGGCCATAGGTGTCGCCTTGTTCGTAGTCAATCAGGTGCTGGATCACGCCGAAGCCAGCGCTGTTGTTCAGGAAAGCGAACCCGGAGGTGATGCCTCGGGTGGAGAGGTTGACCAGCGTATTGTGCAGAAGATAGCCGCCACAGGCGAGCAGCAAGGCCACCGCGATGAGTTGGTAGATCCAGGCGCGAACCGCTGGGTTGGTCAGCGAGAAGCCGCCTTTTCCGGTTGGGCGTTGCGACATAACAGGAACCTCAGAGCAAAAGCTGACGCTGCGCCCCGGCAAGCCGCCGGGGCAACAAGATTAACGTACCGCCGGTGCGTACTGGATGCCGCCCTGGTTCCATAGGGCGTTCAGGCCGCGCTTGATCTTCAGCTCGCTGCCCATCCCGACGTTGCGCTCAAACACTTCGCCATAGTTGCCGACCTGCTTGACGATCTTCACCGCCCAGTCGTTCGGCAGTTTCAAATCCTTGCCATAGCTGCCCTCTTTGCCCAGCAGGTGCGCCATGTCCGGGGTTTTCGGGTTGGCGGCCATCTGGTCAACGTTGGCGGAGGTGACGCCCATCTCCTCGGCGTTCAGCATCGCGAACAGCGTCCAGCGCACGATCGCCAGCCAATCCTCATCACCACGGCGCACCACCGGCCCGAGCGGCTCTTTCGAGATCACCTCTGGCAGCACGATGAACTCATCCGGCTTGCCGAGCTTGATGCGCAGGGCGTAGAGCTGTGACTGATCCGAAGCCAGGGTGTCGCAGCGGCCGGAGTCCAGCGCCTTGGCACTCTCGTCGGAGCGGTCAAAGGTGACCGGTGTGAACTGCATGTTATTGGCCTTGAAGAAGTCCGCCACGTTCAGTTCGGTGTCGGTGCCCGCCTGGATGCAGACGGTGGCGCCATCCAGCTCCTTGGCGCTCTTCAGCCCGGCCTTCTGGTGGGTCAGGAAGCCGATGCCGTCATAGTAGTTGACGCCAGCGAAGATCATGCCCATGCCGCCGTCGCGGGAGGAGGTCCAGGTGGTGTTGCGCGACAGGATGTCCACCTCACCGGATTGCAGCGCGGTGAAACGCTCTTTCGCGGTGAGCGGGGTGTACTTCACCTTATTGGCGTCGCCGAACACCGCCGCGGCCACGCCACGGCAGAGATCGACATCCAGCCCGGAGAACTTGCCGCTGGCGTCGGCGTAGGAGAAGCCCGGCAGGCCGTCACTGATGCCGCATTGAATGAAGCCCTTTTTCTGCACGGCGTCCAGCGTGGCGCCCGCCTGCGCCGTGTTGGCTGCCGCAAAGAGGGAGGCAGCGGCAATGAGTGTGGAAAGCATCATTTTTTTCATAAAGCGTCCTGTGAGGCAGTGTCGGTGAGTTTTCGTTATTGGCACACCCTGGTGCACCCTCTTTGTTCGCGGGAGAGACCCCGCAAGGGAATTAGCAAAGGGAATGCCAACTTTGAAAGTGCTTATAAATCAATGATGGTGATGGATGAGGTGAAAACATTCATTCACCTGAGCAAATCTATAGCACCAAAAGGGTGCAATGGGGAGGTTTGTGGCGCTTAATGGCGCAAAAAGATGCGTTTTGTGGGGCGGGTCACATCAACATGGATAAATGTGAGTTTTATCAAGCAATTGAATAAATAATTTTATAAATGGAACCGGGTGGAAAGGCGTGGGGCGGAGATGATTTTGCAGGTGATTATCTGCATCAGAAGGAAAATTATAGCGAAAGGCGCTAAAAGTTGTGGATTAAGCATGTGATAACGGGGCGGAATTATCTCCCGGCCGGGCGGCCGGGAGAGGAAAATCACGTCAGTAGAGCGAAGGCGTGCCCGCCGGGCGGGTTTTGAAGCGGCGATGCAGCCACATGTACTGCTCCGGCGCGCGCATGATTTCGCGCTCCACAATGCGGTTCATGTAGGCAGCGGCGGCCAGCTCGTCATCCATCGGGTAGTCCTGCAACGCTGGCTGGATCAGCAGCTCATAGCCGCGCCCATCCTCGCGGCGCACCAGCACCACCGGCACCAGCGCTGGCTTCGCTAGACGCGCCAGCATAAAGGTGCCGCTGGTGGTGGCGGCCTGATCAACGGCGAACAGCGGCGCAAACACGCTGCCACGCGGGCCGTAGTCCTGATCCGGCGCGAACCATACCGCTTCGCCGCGCTTGAGGGCGTGCACCATGCCGCGCAGGTCTTTGCGATCCAGCATCGCCTTGTTAGAGCGCATACGGCCCCAGGTCTGCGCCACTTCCATCGCCTTGTTATTGTGCGGGCGGTACATCGCCATCATCGGCTGGCAGAGGCCCATCGCCCGGCCGCCCAACTCCAGTGACATAAAGTGGATGCCAATCACTAGCACGCCGCGCTGGTCTTGCTGTGCGCTCTTCAGGTTGTGCAGGCCGTTGACGTTGAACCAGCGTTTGACGCGGCGATCGGACCAGAACCATGCCATGCCAGTCTCAATCAGCCCCATGCCGAGTGACTCAAAGTTGCTGACTACTTTGCGCTCCAGCAGCTCCGGGCACATCTCTGGGAAGCAGAGTTGCAGGTTGCGGCGGGTGATGGAGACGCGGCGCTTCAAAAAGCGCATCGAGGTGCGGCCCATCCAGATGCCCAGACGGTGCAACAGCGGGTAGGGAAGTTGCACCAGCAGGAACAGCACGCCCAGCCCAAACCAGGTCGTCCAGTAACGTGGGTGCAGCAGGGCGCGGGAAAATTTTTGCGGGTTTTTCATGTCACAACTCATTATGCATTGGAAAGGGGGCGTAACGCATAAAGAGGTGACTCGTTAGCGGTACGTGGGTGTAGACACTGGAGGTCAGCAATCGTTTGAAAATAGGCTCGAAGTGACACAATCTTTACACAAAAGCGGAGATCGCGAGGTAAACCGACGTGGAAGGTGTTTAGCGAGCGAGGCGACTTTTGCGGCGGAGTATATCATGGCGTTTGGTAAAGATAACGGGGCGAAAATGAAGAAAAAGCGTGCTTTTCGGGCAATCGGTGAGCAAATGTGACTGGCGAAAAAAGAGGCAATAAAAAAGGCGTCACTCCATGCCGAGTGACGCCTTCTAAATCAGGCAATTAACCGATCAGGGATCAGTTCATGCCATATTTTTTCAATTTTTTGCGCAGGGTGCCGCGGTTGATGCCCATCATCAGGGCTGCACGGGTCTGGTTGCCACGGGTGTATTGCATCACCATGTCCAACAGGGGCTGTTCAACTTCAGCCAATACCAGCTCATACAGGTCATTCACGTCCTGACCATTCAGTTGAGCGAAATAGTTCTTCAGTGCTTGTTTAACCGAATCACGCAGGGGCTTTTGAGTCACCTGATCCTGGGAGTTAACGGTAGAAACGGTCAGTACGTCAGAATTCACGCGTTGTTCGAACATAGTTCTGTCAGCTCTTTTTTTACGCTAAGATTTTCGAAATATGCTTCCAACGCCTCCAGCTGTTCGCTGGCTTCCTCTATAGCGTTGAATGAGCGCCGAAACTGGTCATTCGGGGCGTTCTCCTGGAGATACCAGGATACGTGCTTACGAGCGATGCGGAATCCCTTGCCGGGCCCATAAAAGCCGTGCAATTCCCGTACATGCTCGATCATCAAGCGCCTCACCTCGCCAAGCGGCATCGGTGGAAGCAGCTCCCCAGTGTCCAGATAATGCTGGATTTCCCGGAAGATCCAGGGTCTCCCCTGGGCCGCGCGGCCTATCATCAGGGCATCTGCCCCCGTATAGTCGAGCACAGCCCTGGCTTTATGCGGGTCAGTAATGTCGCCATTCGCGATAACCGGAATGGAGACAGTCTGCTTAACTGTCCGAATGCTGTCGTACTCTGCGTCGCCATTAAACAGGCAGGCGCGGGTCCGGCCATGAATGGTCAGGGCCTGAATACCACAATCTTCAGCCAATTGGGCAATTTCTACACAGTTACGGTGGTCCGGCGCCCAACCAGTGCGAATTTTCAGCGTAACTGGCACATCGACCGCGTTAACCACGGTGTGAAGGATCCGTTTGACCAGATCGGGGTACTGCAAGAGTGCAGAGCCTGCCAGTTTGCGGTTCACTTTCTTGGCCGGGCAACCCATATTGATATCGATGATTTGGGCACCATTTGCCACGTTGATTCTGGCGGCCGCCGCCATATCCTCCGGTTCGCTGCCGGCAATCTGCACGGTACGAATCCCGGGTTCATCGTCGTGTACCATGCGCAAACGCGATTTATCTGTCCGCCACACTTCCGGATTGGAAGAGAGCATTTCAGAAACCGTCATCCCCGCACCCATCGCGTGACAAAGCGCGCGAAACGGGCGGTCAGTTACACCGGCCATGGGGGCGGCAATCAGGCAATTAGTGAGTTGGTGGTGTCCAATGCGCATAGACAAAAATTTGACCATACTGTGTCCGCAAGGGCGCGTATATTACGCATTTTTCAGACGATATGAAAGGCCAAACTTTGAACAATTCCGCCTGGATTTGGCTAAAAAGGTGATGGCCGTCACTTTTTTAGAAAATTTATAGAATATAAACAACAAGTTATAAATTGAAGGCTAAATAATAGCCACAAAAATAATCCCGATTATGCAGCATTTTATCGTCAAAATGAGCGAAATCAGTCGCTATTCTAGGCGGCTTGGTCGGCCGAACCAGGAGATTGCTTCACGCACTGGTTGAAATGTGACCGATCCGTGACGCCGCCGTCGCAACAAAAAATGTGGTCTGATGACCTCGCCCACTGCGTAAACCCAAAAAAACGCCCGCTTACTCCACCACCACCCGGCCATGCAGCGGCTGCACCGGACGGTTATTGTTGTGGTGCATCAACTGTTTGAATTTCTCAAGCTGCGCCTCGGAGAGGGTCTGTGGCTGCTTCAGCACCAGCCAGCGTACCCCCTCGGAGCAGGGCGGGGTGGTCAGCGAGCCGGAGAAGCGATAGTGGGTCAGGGAGTGGGGCAGCAGGCCGTTGAGATCGAGCGCCTTGGTCAGGGCCACCGGCTGGTCAACCTGCTGCGGCATCTGCTGCCACAGGGCTTCCAGCACCGGGTTAGCCTTGCCGAGCTTGAACATCACCGCCACCACGGCCATTTCGCCATCGGCATCCTTGTGCACCAGATGCATCTCCATCGGGAAGGATTCACCGTTGAGGGTGTTTTCACTTGGCGCGTGGAAGTGGAACTGTTGCAGGCGGAACGCCTCGCCATCCAGCGTCACTTTGTTCCCTTCGGGGACGGAGATTTGCAGCGTATGGCCATTGTTGACCATGCTCTCAGGGGCTTTCGGGTAGCTCACTTTCAGCGGGCGGGGGTGCGCCTTGAGCGCGTCATGGATGTCGATGGGTGACTGGTTTTTGCCGTACTCACACAGGCTAAAGTCCTGGGAGAGGGTGCCCCAGTGCGCGGGTGCGCCCTCGCCCTCATAACCCCAGTGCGGAGCGCTGGATGCCGTGTGATCCGCCGCGACGGCGGGCAGGGTGGCCAGCAACGAGGCGGCCAAAAACAGTGCATGTTTCATCTCTTTCTCTTGGAAGGTATAGAAAATGGGAGTCCGGCAGGGCCGGGAGGTGTGCGGCGCAGGGTACGCCTGCGGGGGGTAAGAGAGGAGGCAAAAAATGGCATTTTGGCCACCCGGAGGTGGCCAAACGTGCGGTTTACTCTTTGTGCAAACGAAAGATTAAAACGCTATTAATCAACTGTTAACGGCGGGTGCCCGTGATGCGACACCACTCCTCGCGCTCCGCCACCGGATCCAGCGTGAACAGGTCGCGGTAGGCTTCGGAGACGCTCTCCGCCTGCGTTGCCAGCACGCCGGAGAGGCCGAGGTGGCCGCCCTGCTTCGGCAGGCAGCCAATCAGCGGGGCCAGCTCACGCAGCGGGCCAGCGAGGATGTTCGCCACCACCACGTCAGCGCTCAGGTCTGCTGGCTGGTCTTGCGGCAGGAACAGCTCCAGACGCTCCGAGACGCCGTTGCGCTGTGCGTTGTCGCGGCTGGCCTGGATCGCCTGCGGATCGATGTCGATGCCGATGGCGCGCGCCGCGCCCAGCTTCAGGGCAGCGATCGCCAGAATGCCGGAGCCACAGCCGAAGTCGATCACCGTCTTGCCAGCCAGATCCAGCCCGTCGAGCCACTGGAGGCAGAGCGCGGTGGTCGGGTGGGTGCCAGTACCGAACGCCAGCCCCGGATCGAGCATCACGTTCACCGCCTCCGGGTCTGGCACGTCGCGCCAGCTCGGGCAGATCCACAGGCGCTCACCGAAGCGCATCGGGTGGAAGTTATCCATCCACTCACGCTCCCAATCCTTGTCCTCGAGCTGCTCGATGCGGTGGGCGAAGCCCTCGCCCAGCAGCGGTGAGCCGGAGAGGATCGCGACCACCTCTTTCATGTCCGTTTCGGCGTCATACAGGCCGATGACGTCGGTGTCGCCCCACAGGCGGGTCTCGCCCGGCAGCGGCTCGAACACCGGCGTGTCGTGGGTGTCCTGGAAGGTGACGGACACCGCGCCGCTCTCGATCAGGGCGTCGCCCAGGCTCTCCGCGTCACTGCCGCGGGTGTTGATTTTCAGTTGAATCCAAGGCATGGCAAATCTCTTCTAAGGTTGTGGCCCGGTAGCGGGATGCGGGCGCGCGGGCGCCTCTCCGAACCGGTTACCGATATAAAACGCTAGCAGGCTGAGCAGCAGCGAAGGAACAATGGGGTGCAGGCCGGCGATATGCAGGTCAATGCTGGCCAGCAGCGTGTAGCTGGCGGCCCCGGTTATCATTGAGCTTAGCGCACCCGTGGCGTTGGCCCGCTGCCAGTAGAGGCCGAGCACCAGCGGCCAGAGGAACACCGCCTCCAGCCCGCCAAACGCCAGCAGGTTGAGCCAGATGATCATCTCCGGCGGGCGCCAGGCCGCCAGCAGCACCAGCAGCCCCAGCACCAGCGTCGCCAGGCTGGTGAGGCGCGTCAGGCGGCGCTCATTCGCCAGCGCCGCCGGGCGGGCATAGAGGTAGAGATCCTTCACGATCGTCGCGGAGGATTGCAGCAGCTGCGCATTGATGGTCGACATGATCGCCGCCATCGGCGCGGCCAGAAAGATCCCGGCGGCGAAGGGCGGCAGCACGGCGATCATCAGCGTCGGGATCACTTGATCAGGGATCTTCAAATCGGGCAGCACCGCCCGGCCCAGCGCCCCGGCCAGATGCATCCCCAGCATCAGCACCGCCATCACGAGGGTGCCCAGCACGATGCCACGGTGCACTGCCTTGCTGTCACGGTAGGAGATGCAGCGCACGGCGGTGTGCGGCAGGCCAATCACGCCGAAACAGACCAGAATCCAGAACGAGGCCATGAATGGCAGGCTCAGGATATCCTCCCCGCCGCGCGGTGAAACCAGTTTCGGGTCAATCTGCTGAAGCGTAGTGACCGCCGCATGCAGGCCACCGGCGGCGTGGATCACCCCCAGCAGCAGCAGCACGGTGCCAAGCAGCATCACCAGCCCCTGCATCGCGTCATTCAATACGCTGGCGCGGAAGCCGCCGAAGGCGGTGTAGAGCGCGATGCTGACGCCAAAGATCAGCAGGCCGGTGTCATAGGGGATGCCAGCCGCCGTCTCCAGCAGCCGCGCGCCGCCGATGAACTGCACCGTCATCGCGCCCAGAAAGGCCACCAGCAGGCTGAAGCTCGCCAGCCATACCAGCAGCCGGCTCTGGTAGCGGGCGTAGAGCATGTCGTTGAGCGTGACGGCGTTGTAGCGCCGCGCCAAAATGGCGAACTTCTTGCCGAGCACCCCCAGCGACAGCCACACCGCCGGTAGCTGGATCATCGCCAGCAGCACCCAGCCGAGGCCATATTTATAGGCCGCGCCGGGGCCGCCGATAAAGGAGCTGGCGCTGATGTAGGTGGCGGTCAGGGTCATCGCCAGCACAAAGCCGCCCATCGAGCGGTTGCCGATGAAGTACTCATTCAGGAAGTTGCCCTTCTGGCGGCGGCGGTAGGCATAGACCGATAGGCCAAACACCAGCAGCAGGTAGCCGAGCAGCGGCAGCAACACATCAGTTTGCATGGTCATGATCCTCAAGCGGGATGTCGCGGAACACCACCCGCACCATCAGCCAGCAGAGCAGGACAAACCCCAGCGGCACCAGCAGGCAGGCCAGTTCAAACCAGTGCGGCAGCCCGGTCACGCCCTGGGCATCGCTTGGCAGGTAGGCCGCCAGCAGCCAGGCCAGCAGATAGGCCAGCGACAGGCCGAACGCCCAGCGCGCTTCCCGATGCGCCTGTATAAATCGCGTATCCATCCTCTTCCTCATCAGGTTGGCAGGAAAACAGAGTCGCGATTTTACGGCAGTGAAGCGGTTTGACCAGAACAATTCTGTGTGGCGGGGAGGGCGGTGGGCAGCGGGCATAAAAAAACGCCCACAGGGTGGGCGTTTTCAGGCAGCGAGGAATTACTTCTCCTGCAGGCCGAGTTTCTTCTCCAGATAGTGGATGTTGGTGCCACCATGCTGGAAGTTTTCGTCAGCCATAATGCGCTGCTGGAGATCAACGTTGGTTTTGATGCCGTCGATGATCAGCTCCGCCAGCGCATTGCGCATACGGGCAATTGCCACGTCACGGTTCTCACCGTAGGTGATCAGCTTGCCAATCATGGAGTCATAGTACGGGGGCACAGTGTAGCCCGCGTAGATATGGGACTCCCAACGCACGCCAAAACCGCCCGGCGCGTGGAAACGGGTGATCTTGCCAGGGCTTGGCAGGAAGGTGTTCGGATCCTCGGCGTTGATACGGCACTCGACCGCATGGCCCTGGATGCGCACTTCGTCCTGCGTGATGGAGAGCGGTTGGCCGGCTGCGATGCGCAGCTGCTCTTTGATCAGGTCAACGCCAGTGATCATCTCGGTCACCGGGTGCTCCACCTGGATACGGGTGTTCATTTCGATGAAATAGAACTCGCCGTTCTCATACAGGAACTCGAAGGTGCCCGCGCCGCGGTAGTTGATGTCGATACAGGCTTTCGCGCAGCGGTCGCCGATGTAACGGCGCATTTCGCTGGTGATGCCCGGCGCTGGCGCCTCTTCAACCACTTTCTGGTGGCGACGCTGCATGGAGCAGTCACGCTCGGCCAGATAGATGGCGTTGCCCTGACCGTCCGCCAACACCTGGATCTCGATGTGGCGCGGGTTCTCCAGGTACTTCTCCATGTACACCATGTCGTTGTTGAAAGCCGCTTTGGCTTCCGCACGGGTCATGGAGATGGACTGCTCGAGGTCTTTGTCGCTGCGCACCACGCGCATACCACGACCGCCGCCGCCGCCGGAGGCTTTGATGATGACCGGATAACCGATGCGTTTCGCGAACGCGCGGTTCTTCTCCATGTCATCGCCCAGCGGGCCGTCGGAGCCAGGTACGCACGGAACGCCAGCTTTCTTCATCGCGTTGATGGCGGAAACCTTGTCGCCCATCAGGCGGATGGTCTCGGCGCGCGGGCCGATGAAGATAAAGCCGGAGCGCTCAACCTGCTCGGCAAAGTCGGCGTTCTCGGAGAGGAAGCCGTAACCTGGGTGGATAGCCACCGCGCCGGTGATCTCAGCGGCCGCGATGATAGCCGGGATGTTCAGATAGCTTTTTACGGACGGCGCAGGGCCGATGCAGACGGTTTCGTCTGCCAGCAAAACGTGTTTCAGGTCGCGATCCGCGGTGGAGTGTACCGCTACGGTCTTGATGCCCAGCTCTTTGCAGGCACGCAGAATGCGCAGGGCGATCTCACCACGGTTGGCGATGACAATTTTATCTACCATGGGACGCCTCGTTATTCGATGACGACCAGCGGCTCGTCAAATTCAACCGGTTGGCCGCTTTCGAGCAGGATGGCTTTCACCACGCCGGATTTGTCAGCTTCGATCTGGTTCATCATCTTCATGGCTTCAACGATACACAGGGTATCGCCCGCGTTGACTTTCTGGCCCACTTCCACGAACGGCTTGGCGTCCGGGCTAGGCGTGCGGTAGAAGGTGCCAACCATCGGCGAGCGCACGATGTGGCCGCTGATGGCAGCTGGCGCGGCCGGTGCGGCGTCTGCCGGGGCAACGGCAGCCGGTGCAACAGCAGCCGGGGCCGGTTGCGGCATCGGCATGGCGTAAGCCTGTTGCATCATCGGGAAGTTCTGCGCGGCCGGGGCACGACTGATACGAACTGATTCTTCACCTTCAGAAATTTCCAGTTCAGCGATGCCGGACTCTTCAACCAGTTCGATCAGTTTCTTGATTTTACGAATATCCATGAGTGTGATTCCGTACTCTTTTTGCTTGATTTAATTGGATTTTGACAAGCGGCGTGCCGCTGCCTGTAATGCAAAGGTATAACCATCAGCCCCTAAACCACAAATGACGCCGACAGCAATATCAGAAAGATAGGAGTGGTGGCGGAACGGCTCGCGCGCATGAACGTTGGAGAGGTGGATCTCGATAAACGGGATCGCCACCGCCAACAGGGCATCGCGCAGCGCCACGCTGGTGTGCGTGAAGGCCGCCGGGTTAATCAGGATGAAATCCGTGTTGCCGCGGGCCTGATGGATGCGATCAATCAGGGCATGTTCCGCATTGGATTGCAGGTGACTCAGCGTCATGCCCAGTTCATCGGCCTGGCTCTCCAAACGACTGACAATTTCCGGCAACGTGGTGTGCCCATACTTCTCCGGCTCACGTGAACCCAGCAGGTTCAGGTTGGGGCCGTTCAGAAGCAAGATGTGGAAGTTGTCTGCCATCGTGTACCTATCTCCGTCAATTTAACCTGTATTGTAGAAAATAACCCGATGTCATCATTTTGTCACCCTTTTCGCGGTCATCCGGGTGCCTTCAGGCCGCCAAAGCTGGGCATTATAATGATATCGTGGCAAATCGCAGCTAAATACTGGTCTTATCAGCGAAGATAATCAACCCTTTATCGTTAGTAAAGTGTGACGAACCCACAGAAAACGGGTGCGCGCCGGGCACTTATCGCCACCACTGGCGCACCTTTTTATAGCGGAATGCCAGCAGGATCGCCGCAATCAGCGCATAAATCACCGGTTGGGGCGACACGGTCTTCACCGACCAGAGATAGTGGATCGGCGCAAGGATTGCCACCAAATAGATGGCGTTGTGCAGCCGCTGCCAATTTTTTCCGAGTCGGCGCTGCGATCCCATCGTCGAGGTGACGGCCAGCGCCAGCAGCGTCAGCCAGCTTATCACGCCAAGCGTCAGGTAGGGGCGCGATACCAGCTCAGAGGCCAGCAGGCGCAGGTTGTTGATCCCCAGCTCCAAAAAGGTGTAGCTCAGCAGATGCAAGCTGGCCCAGGCAAAGCACCACAGCCCCAGCAGGCGGCGGGTGCGGATCAGCAGCGGCTGCTTGCCATAGCGTGCCAGCGGCGCAACCAACAGGGTCGCCAGCAGCAGCTTCAGCGCCATCCGGCCGGTAAAGTGCTGGATATCTTTCGCCGGATCGGCGCTAAACCCGCCCTGACTCACCGACCAGACCAGCCACACCAGCGGCAGGAACGCGGCGAGGTGGAGCAGCACCTTCAGGCCGGTGACCTGTTTCAGGCTCAGTCGCTTCACTTAGAAATTCTCCCTCAAATCCATGCCGCGGTAGAGCGAGGCCACCTGATCGCCGTAGCCATTGAACAGCAGGGTGGGCTGGCGCTTCACGTCCAGAATGCCGCCCGAACCAATCACGCGCTCGGTGGCCTGCGACCAGCGCGGGTGGTCAACGTGCGGGTTGACGTTGGCGTAAAAGCCATACTCATTGGGGGCGGAGAGGTTCCAGGTGGTGGGCGGCTGCTCCTTGGTCAGGCGCAGGGTGACAATCGACTTGATGCCCTTGAAGCCATACTTCCACGGCGTAATCAGCCGGATCGGCGCGCCGTTCTGCGGCGGCAGCTCCTTGCCGTAGACGCCGACCGTCATCAGCGCCAGCGGGTGCATCGCCTCATCCAGCCGCAGCCCCTCGACGTAGGGGTAGTCGAGGCCGCCGCCGACAAAGCGATCGCGCTGGCCGGGCATGTGCTCCGGGTCATAGAGCGTCTGGAAGGCGACGTAGCGCGCGTTGCTGGTCGGCTCCGCCAGCTTGATCAGCTTGCCCAGCTCGAAGCCGACCCACGGCACCACCATCGACCATGCCTCAACGCAGCGCATACGGTAGATGCGCTGCTCGAGCGGGAAGCGCTTGAGCAGGTCATCCATGCCGAGGGTCATGGGTTTCGCCACCTCGCCCTCGATGCGGATCTTCCAATCAGCGGTGGGCAGCGTGCCCGCATTGGCGGCCGGATCAGCCTTGTCGAGGCCAAACTCATAGAAGTTGTTGTAGCCGGTGACCTTGTCCTCTGGCGTCAGCGGCCAGTCCGGCTGGTAGGCGGGCGGCTTGGTAAAGGTGAGGGGCTTGCCGGCCGGTGCCTTGGCTGGCTCGCTGCCCTTCAGCCAGGAGAGCAGATCGGCGCGGGCGGCGGAGGGCAGGGCCAGCGTGGCGGCAGAGATGCCCAGTGCCTGCATCACCCGGCGGCGACCCATCATAAAGACCTGTTCCGGCGTGACGTCGGCTTCGGTCAACTTGCGTGACTTACTCATCTGAATCTCCAGCGAAAGGCGATAACCTCTAAATTATCGCCTTTTGGGGGGTTTCCGCGAGCGGTGTCCGCGCATTTGTTACAACTTTGTGCCTGATGTGACCCTTTAGCCGCCGATTCGCACCAGCGTACGGCCGGTGATGCGGTTCTCCATCAGCGCCGTCGCCGCCTCCGGCACGGCTTCCAGATCGATCTCGGTGGCGGCCTGCTGGTAGAAGCGCGCTGGCAGGATGCTGGCCAACCGCTCCCAAGCGGTTTGGCGACGGTGCAACGGCGCGCGCACCGAGTCAATGCCCTGCAAGCGCACATTGCGCAAGATGAAGGGCATGACGGTAGTGGGCAGCAGGTAGCCGCCCGCCAGACCGCAGGCGGCGACCACGCCGTTATAGTTCATCTGCGCCAGCACGCTGGCCAGCAGGCGGTCGCCCACGGTGTCAATCGCGCCAGCCCAGCGCTGGCTCTCCAGCGGGCGGGCCGCCTCAAAGAATGTCTCACGCGGCAGGATGTGGCTGGCCCCCAGTTCGCGCAGGTAGTCGTGGGTGCTGGTACGGCCGCTGACCGCCGTCACTTGATAGCCGAGCTGCGCCAGCAGCGCCACCGCCGTGCTGCCGACGCCGCCGCTGGCCCCGGTAACCAGCACCTCGCCGCTCTCCGGCGTGACGCCGCCCTCCTCAAGCGCCATCACGCAGAGCATGGCGGTCAGGCCGGCGGTGCCGATGATCATGCTCTGGCGCGCCTCCAGCGTCGGCGGCAGCGCCACCAACCAATCCGCTTTCACCCGTGCCTGCTCGGCCAGCCCGCCCCAATGGTTCTCGCCCACGCCCCAGCCGGTCAGCACCACCTGCTGGCCCGCGCGGAAACGGCTGTCGCGGCTCTCCCGCACCGTGCCAGCGAAGTCGATCCCCGGCACCATCGGGAAGTTGCGCACAATCTTGCCTTTGCCGGTGATGGCCAACGCATCCTTATAGTTCAGGCCAGACCATGCCACCTGCACCGTGACGTCGCCCTCAGGCAGGCGTGCGGCGTCAATCTCCTGCACGCGGGCTGGGGTTCCTTGCTGCTCAAGCAAAAGCGCTTTCATACCACCTCTCATAATAAAGATGAATTTTTAGCCAAATAAGTTGTCTCTTTATGAATATAAACGCTTTATCTGCCGGGCAGCATGAGGCAGGACAAAAAAGCGTACCGCCCCACTTTGGGAGAGGCCTCGCAAACGGTCTCTTTTCATACGTTCCGGAACCTGTTTTATTTTATAGTAGCGGCCCGCAGGGGGACTGCCCTTCCACTTAACCACGGTACGCAAGGCTCAGGGATGCGATTCACAACCAAACTTTCCGCTTTCATTACGCTGTTGGTGGCCTTGGCAATGTTGCTGATGCTGCTGGGAAGCGCGTTTAGTTTTTTCACCCTCAGCCAGCAGCGTATGCAGTCGCATCTCCAGTCGTTTGCCACCACCTTTGATCAGGGGCTGTTGACCCAGCCGCCCGGCTCAGTGCCCAACTGGCTGCCGCTGGCGATGCGTACCGTCGGGGTGAGCGAGGTAAGCGTGATCAACGGCGGCCACGTCTACTACCACCTGGCACTGCCGCCCGACCGCCGTCACCCACCGGCCAACTATGCCTGGCGGGTAGCGAAGGTGCCGCTGATGCAGCACCCCGGTTCCACCCTGCAAATGACCTATCCCGATCCCTTCGCCAACTTCACCCACTCGCTGCAAACGTCGCTGCCGGTGAGTCTGGCGATCATCGCCATGATAGGCGTGCTGCTGGTCAGTTACCGCTGGCTGAGCCGACAGATCCGCGGCTATGAGCTGCTGGAGACGCGGGCGCGGCAGATCCTGCGCGGCGAGCGCGACAGTGTGATGCAGGGCAACATGCAGGAGTGGCCGCCGGTGGTAAGTGGCGCGCTCGACCGCCTGCTGCGTGAACTGCGCGATGCCCAGGAGGCGCGCAGCCGGGTGGACACCCTGATCCGCGCCTTCGCGGCGCAGGATGCCTCCACCGGCCTCAATAACCGCATCTTCTTTGATAACCAGCTCACCACCCAGCTGGAGGATGAGGGGGCGCACGGCGTGGTGATGGTGATCCGCCTGCCCGATTTCGACACCCTACGTGACGTGCATGGCCAACCGCAGGCGCAGGATCTGCTGAACGCGGTGGTCAACCTGCTCTCCACCTTCGTGATGCGCTTCCCCTCGGCGCTGCTGGCGCGCTACTTCCGCAGTGATTTCGCGGTGCTCTTGCCGCACAGCACGCTGAAGGAGGGAGAGGTGATGGCGGCACAGCTGGCAAACGCGGTGGGCGTGCTGCCGACCCACCCGGCCATCGATCGCGACGCGCTGCTCTATATTGGCATCAGCGTCTACCGCTTCGGCCAGTCGGCGGAAGAGGTGATGGACAACGCCGGGCAGGCGGCGCGGCTCGCCTCGCTACAGGGCAGCAATGGCTGGATCGTGCATGATGACCGGGTGCCGGAGCGCGGCCGCGGCAGCGTCAAGTGGCGCACGCTGCTGGAGAGCGTGCTGGCGCGCGATGGCCTGCGCCTCTACTACAAACCGGCGCTGGCGCGTGACGGCCAGCGCCACCACATCGAGATTTTGCGGCGCATCTTTGATGGCGAGCAGGAGCTGCTGGCGGCGGAGTTCCTCCCCTATGCCATGCTGTTTGGGCTGGCCCAAAGCTATGACCGCCACACCCTTGGCCAGATCCTGCCGCTGCTGGCGGAGTGGCCGGAGGAGACGCTGGCCTGCCCGTTGACGGTGGACGCCCTGTTGCAGCGCGCCTTCCGGCAGTGGCTGCGTGACACCCTGCTGCAATGTGAAAAAAGCCAGCGCCAGCGCATATTGATTGAACTTGCGGAGGCGGATCTCTGTCAACACATCGACCGGTTGCGTCCGGTGCTGCGCCTGCTGCGTGGGCTGGGCTGCCGGATCGCGGTGGCGCAGGCGGGCCTGACGGTGGTCAGCACCGCCTACATCAAGACCCTGCCGATTGAGCTGGTGAAGCTCCACCCTGGGCTGGTGCGCAGCATCGATCGGCGGGTGGAGAACCAACTGTTTGTGCAGAGTCTGGCGGATGCCTGCGCCGGCACCCAGGTGCGGCTGTTTGCCGCGGGCGTCAGGACGGTGGAGGAGTGGCAAACGCTGCTCGACAAGGGGATCCACGGCGGGCAGGGCGATTATTTCGCGCGGCCAGAGCTTGTCGAAAGAAGCAACAAAAAATATTCGTTCAACTGGTAGCATTACGCTGATCGAATGGAACGAATTGACGTAGAATGAGCCAGCCCGAGGAGAGGGGCGTTGGTGAGTACCTACCAACGCTGCCTATGGCGGGAATTGTGATTTTTACTGTGTGGTGTGACCGCCTTTATGGCTTGCCGGGCAGGATGCGCGACGAGCGGTGCCAAAAAAACGGCAGAGTCCTTGTTTTATGGCTGATAAATTGTCAACATCGCAGACTATTTTTTCACCGGAGCAGAATCTTTATGCGCCTTGTCGCTGCTTCGCGTGGTTGGTAAAGTAGGCGGATTTTATTTTCCGCCCCCAGCTTGCAGGATTATCCTTTCGTTATGTTTAAGAAATTCCGTGGCATGTTTTCCAATGACTTGTCCATCGACCTGGGTACGGCCAATACCCTGATTTATGTTAAAGGGCAAGGCATTGTACTGAACGAACCTTCGGTCGTGGCCATTCGCCAGGATCGTGCCGGTTCCCCGAAAAGCGTGGCCGCCGTCGGTCACGATGCCAAACAGATGCTGGGGCGTACTCCCGGTAACATCGCGGCCATCCGCCCGATGAAAGATGGCGTGATTGCTGACTTCTTTGTGACTGAAAAAATGCTTCAGCACTTCATCAAACAGGTCCATAGCAACAGCTTTATGCGCCCAAGCCCGCGTGTGCTGGTGTGTGTGCCAGTGGGCGCCACCCAGGTTGAGCGCCGCGCCATCCGTGAATCCGCGCAGGGCGCGGGCGCGCGTGAGGTGTTCCTGATTGAAGAACCGATGGCAGCCGCCATCGGCGCGGGCCTGCCAGTCTCCGAAGCCACCGGTTCGATGGTGGTGGATATCGGCGGCGGTACCACTGAAGTGGCGGTGATCTCGCTCAACGGCGTGGTCTACTCCTCTTCCGTGCGCATTGGCGGCGACCGTTTTGACGAAGCTATCATTAACTACGTGCGCCGCAACTATGGCTCACTGATTGGCGAAGCCACCGCAGAGCGCATCAAACACGAGATCGGTTCCGCCTATCCGGGCGACGAAGTGCGTGAGATTGAAGTGCGCGGCCGTAATCTGGCTGAGGGCGTGCCACGCGGCTTTACCCTGAACTCCAATGAGATCCTGGAAGCCCTGCAAGAGCCGCTGACCGGCATCGTCAGCGCGGTGATGGTGGCGCTGGAGCAGTGTCCGCCAGAGCTGGCCTCTGACATCTCCGAGCGCGGCATGGTGCTGACCGGCGGTGGCGCACTGCTGCGTAACCTCGATCGCCTGCTGATGGAAGAGACCGGCATCCCAGTGGTGGTGGCGGAAGATCCACTGACCTGCGTGGCGCGCGGCGGCGGCAAGGCATTGGAAATGATCGACATGCACGGCGGCGATCTGTTCAGCGAAGAGTAATCCGCGCAGTCATCAGCCCCGGGAAGGGCAATGCGACACGAACAGCCGTGCAGTGAATGAGGCGCGCCCGCCAGGGCGCGCCGACCTGCCCGATTACCCTGTATTCCTGTGCGTGAACGGCTTTCACGCCGTGTGGCTAACCCCTTCTGTTGTCGAGGAACCCGCATAATTTATGAAGCCGATTTTTAGCAGGGGGCCTTCCCTGCAATTACGTCTCTTTCTGGCGATTGTCGCGGCGATCGCCCTGATCATTGCCGACAGCCGCCTCGGTACTTTCATGAAGATCCGTACCTATATGGATACGGCCGTCAGCCCCTTCTACTTCCTCTCCAATGGCCCGCGTAAACTGCTGGACAGCGTCTCCGATACCCTGGCTACCCGCCAGCAACTGGAGCTGGAGAACCGTGCGCTGCGTCAGGAGTTGCTGCTGAAAAACA
Source organism: Nissabacter sp. SGAir0207 (assembly GCF_005491205.1). NCBI lineage: Bacteria > Pseudomonadati > Pseudomonadota > Gammaproteobacteria > Enterobacterales > Yersiniaceae > Nissabacter > Nissabacter sp. SGAir0207. The sequence continues at coordinate 3,467,822 of NZ_CP028035.1, read as the reverse complement.
GCGACCTGCTGCTGCTCGGCCAGTTCAAGCAGGAGAACGCCCGCCTGCGCGAGCTGCTTGGCTCGCCGCTGCGTCAGGATGAGCAGAAGATGGTGACGCAGGTGATTTCGACCGGCACCGACCCCTACAGCGACCAGGTGGTGATCGACAAGGGCGCGGACAACGGCGTCTACGAGGGCCAGCCGGTGATCAGCGACAAGGGCGTGGTGGGGCAGGTGGTGGCCGTTGCCAAGTTCACCAGCCGCGTGCTGCTGATCTGCGACGCCTCGCACGCGCTGCCAATCCAGGTGCTGCGTAATGACATTCGCGTGATTGCCGCTGGCAGCGGCTGCGCCGATGACCTGCAACTGGAGCACCTGCCGAGCAACACCGACATCCGCGTCGGCGACGTGCTGGTCACCTCCGGCCTTGGCGGCCGCTTCCCTGAGGGTTACCCGGTGGCGGTGGTCTCTTCGGTGAAGGTCGATAACCAGCGCGCCTACACGGTGATTCAGGCACGGCCCACCGCTGGCCTGCAACGCCTGCGCTACCTGCTGCTGCTCTGGGGCTCAGATCGCAATGGCGACCTGCCACTCTCCCCGGAGGAGGTGCACCGTGTCGCCAATGAGCGCCTGACGCAGATGATGCCGCAGGTGTTGCCGCGTCCCGGTGAGGTAGCCGGGCCGCCAGCCCCGGCTGCCGCGCAGCCCGCCACGGGCACCGCGCCGTCCACGGGGGCACGGCCATGAACCGTTACCGCAGCCACGGGCGCTGGATCATCTGGATCTCGTTCTTTGTCGCCATGCTGCTGCAAATCATGCCGTGGCCGGAGCAGATCTACATGTTCCGGCCCTCATGGCTGACGCTGATTTTGATCTACTGGGTGATGGCGCTGCCGCACCGGGTCAACGTCGGCACGGGCTTTATCCTTGGGCTGGTGATTGACCTGATCCTTGGCTCCACCCTCGGGGTGCGGGCGCTGGCGCTGGGCATCATCGCCTATCTGGTGGCGTTCAAGTTCCAACTGTTCCGCAATATGGCGCTCTGGCAACAGGCGCTGATTGTGATGCTGCTGTCGCTGGCGATGCACGTGATGGTGTTCTGGGCGGAATTTTTGGTGATAAACGTCTCATTCCGGCCGGAAGGATTCTGGAGTAGTGTGGTAGACGGCATATTGTGGCCGTGGCTGTTCCTGTTGATGCGTAAGATCCGCCGCAAATTTGCCGTGCAATAAGGAGCGACATGACTTCACTCTATCTGGCCTCCGCCTCACCGCGGCGGTATGAACTGCTTTCCCTGCTGGAGATCCCTTTCGAGCGCCTGAGCGCGGAGGTGGAGGAGGTGCGCCACCCCTACGAAACGCCCGAGGGCTACGTGCGTCGGCTGGCGCAGGATAAAGCACGCGCTGGCGTGGCTGTCGCACCGCAGGATTTGCCGGTGCTCGGTTCTGATACTATCGTGGTATTGGATAACCAGGTGCTGGAGAAGCCGCGGGATGCCGCCCATGCCGCGCAGATGCTGCATGCGCTCTCCGGCAAGCGGCACCAGGTGATGACCGCGGTGGCCTTCGCCGACCGCGAGGATCTGCTCTGTGCGCTGGTGGTCACGGAGGTCACCTTCCGGGTGGTCACCGATGAGGAGATCCAGCGTTACATTGCCAGCGGCGAGCCGATGGACAAGGCGGGCGCCTATGGCATCCAAGGAAAAGGCGGTTGCTTTGTCCGCGAGATTCGCGGCAGTTATCCGGCGGTGGTGGGCCTGCCGCTGGTGGAGACACAGGAGCTGTACGGCCAGTTTATGGCAGTCCGCAAGGTAAGGAGAGACCATGACCGCTGAATTGCTGGTAAACATTACGCCATCCGAAACCCGCGTCGCCTATATCGACGGCGGGACGCTGCAAGAGATTCATATTGAGCGCGAGGCCAAGCGCGGCATCGCTGGCAACATCTATAAGGGGCGCGTCAGCCGCGTCCTGCCGGGAATGCAGGCGGCCTTCGTGGACATCGGCCTCGACAAGGCGGCCTTCCTGCACGCCTCCGACATCATGCCGCACACCGAGTGCGTGGCGGGCGATGAGCGGAAAAATTTCCATGTGCGTGACATCGCCGAGCTGGTGCGTCAGGGGCAAGACCTGATGGTGCAGGTGGTGAAAGATCCGCTCGGCACCAAGGGCGCGCGCCTCACCACTGACATCACCCTGCCATCCCGCTATCTGGTCTTCATGCCGGGCGCGGCGCACGTCGGCGTCTCCCAGCGCATTGAGAGCGAGGCGGAGCGCAACCGGCTGAAGAAGATTGTTGCCGCCTACTGCGACGATCAGGGCGGCTTCATCATTCGCACTGCCGCCGAGGGCGTCGGCGAGGAGGAGCTAAAGCAGGATGCCGCCTTCCTCAAGCGCTTGTGGACTAAGGTCACCGAGCGCAAAAAACGCAACATCACCAAGTGCAAACTCTACGGCGAGGTGGCGCTGGCGCAACGCATCCTGCGTGACTTTGCCGGTGCGGCGCTGGATCGCATCCGCGTGGACTCACGCCTGACCTACGATCTGCTGATGGAGTTCACCGCCGAGTACATGCCGGAGCTGACCAGCAAGCTGGAGCACTACACCGGCAAGCAGCCGATCTTCGATCTCTACGACGTGGAGAACGAGATCCAGCGGGCGCTGGAGCGCAAGGTGGAGCTGAAGTCGGGCGGCTACCTGATCATCGACCAGACCGAGGCGATGACCACCATCGACATCAACACCGGGGCGTTTGTCGGTCACCGCAATCTGGATGAGACCATCTTCAACACCAACGTGGAGGCGACGCAGGCGATCGCCCGCCAACTGCGGCTGCGCAACCTCGGCGGCATCATTATCATCGACTTCATTGACATGAATAATGAGGATCACCGCCGGCGGGTGCTGCACTCGCTGGAGCAGGCGCTGAGCAAAGACCGGGTGAAGACCAGCGTCAACGGCTTCTCGCAGCTGGGGCTGGTGGAGATGACCCGCAAGCGCACGCGGGAGAGCGTGGAGCACGTGCTGTGCGGCGAGTGCCCGACCTGCCACGGCCGTGGCACGCTGAAAACCGTGGAGACCGTCTGCTATGAGATCCTGCGTGAAATCGTGCGGGTGCACCACGCCTATGACGCTGACCGCTTCCTGGTCTACGCCTCTCCGGCGGTGGGCGAGGCGCTGAAGGGCGAAGAGTCCCACGCGCTGGCCGAGGTGGAGATCTTCGTCGGCAAACAGGTGAAGGTGCAGATCGAACCGCTCTATAATCAGGAACAATTTGATGTGGTCATGATGTGACCTGCCCCCCGGCGGCTGCGGCCGCCCCCTTTGTTGCCTCTGCGTCGCACGTGGCTGTAAAACTGAATTGATGTCTATCCCGCCGCAGGTGCGGGGTAACAAGGAGATACACGTGAGGCGAGTGCCGGGAATACTGTTAACCACCTGCGCCACGGTCGTTGTGACGGTGGCGTTGTCGATCAGTGGCCTACGGTTGATCCTGCCTAAGCTTGACACCTTCCGGCCACAGCTGCTGGAGAAGATCGAGGCGGTAAGCGGGGTGCCGGTCAAGATTGCCGCGCTCTCCGGCCGCTGGGAGACCTTCGGCCCGACGCTGGAGGTGCAGGGGCTGAGCGCGCGCCTGCCGGACGCCTCCTGGCAGCTGGATCGCGCCACGCTGGCGCTGGATGTCTGGCAGTCGCTGCTGCATGGCCGCTGGCAGTTCCGTGACCTCACCCTCTACGGCCTGAAGCTTGATTTCGACAGCACGCTGGGCGGCCGTGACCGTCAGGGCAACGCCATTGAGCCTGACACCCTCAGCACCCTGTTCCTCCAGCAGGTGGATCACTTCGACCTGCGCAACAGCCGCATCTCCTTCCTCACCCCCTCCGGGCCGCGCGCGGTATTTGACGTCCCGCAACTTACCTGGCTCAACCGCGCCGACCGCCACCGCGCCGAAGGGCAGATCAGCCTCTCCACCTTCACCGGCCAGCATGGCGTGGTGCAGTTGCGCATGGATCTGCGCGACAGCGAAGGGCGGCTGGATCGCGGCAAACTTTACCTTCAGGCGGATGGCATTGACCTCAAGCCGTGGCTGAGCCGCTGGCTGCGCAAGAACACCGGCCTGCAAACCGGCAACATCAGCATGGCCGCCTGGCTGGAGGTGCAGAACGGCGAGATTGCCAGCGGTGACCTGCGGGTGAAGCAGGGTGAGGCGCGCTGGAACATCGACGGCCAGCCGCACCAGCTTAACGTTGGCGAACTGGCGTTGCAGGCGACGCGCCACGGGCGCGGCTGGCTGTTCACCGTGCCGCAGGTACGGCTGCAAACCGACGGTCAGCCGTGGCCGGAGGGCGGGGTGTCGGCGCTGTGGCTGCCGGAAAACCATGACTTCCTCGGCCCGCCGCAGGGTGAGGAGCTGCGCCTGCGTACCCGCGACGTGCGCATTGAGCGGCTGGGGCCGCTGCTGCCAGCGCTGGCATTCCTCTCGCCCAACCTGCTGGCGCGCTGGAATGACCTGAAACCCAGCGGCCACATTGACGCGCTGGCGCTGGATATTCCGCTGAAGCAGCCAGACCAGACGCGCTTTCAGGCGCGCTGGCATGATGTCAGCTGGCAGCACTGGAAACTGGTGCCGGGCGTCAACCACTTCGCTGGCACGCTCTCCGGCAGTGTGCCGCAGGGGCGGCTGGATCTCGATCTCAATGACAGCGTGCTGCCCTATGGCGAGATGTTCCGCGCGCCGCTGGAGGTGCAGCGCGCCCGCGGCAGCCTGAGCTGGCGCAGTGACAGCAACGGCCTCGAGCTGGCTGGCACCGGGCTGAACGTGCAGGCGCGCTCGCTGTGGGCCACCGGTGACTTCCACTACGCGCAGCCCGCGAAGGGCGAGCCGTGGCTGAAAATTCTCTCCGGCATCCGGCTGTATGATGCCGCCGACGCCTGGCGCTACTTCCCGGAGCCGCTGATGGGCAAGGGGCTGGTTAACTACCTGAGCGGCGCGATTCAGGGCGGGCAGGTGGAGAACGCCACGCTGGTCTACGCTGGCGACCCCGGCCAGTTCCCCTACAAGCGCAATCAGGGCCAGTTCCAGGTCTATGTGCCGCTGCGCCACTCGACCTTCCAGTTCCAGCCCGGCTGGCCAGCGTTGCAGGATCTGGCGATTGACCTCAACTTCGTCAACGATGGTCTGTTTATGAAAGCGCCGCACACCATGCTGGGGCAGGTCGCTGGCAACAATGTGGCCGCCGCCATCCCGGACTACCTGAAGCGCAAACTGCTGATTGACGCCGACATTCGCGGCGAGGGCAGGGAAGTGGGCAACTACTTCAACCAGACGCCGCTAAAAGGCTCGCTGGGCGCGGCGCTCGATCAGTTGCAGATTGGCGGCGAGGTCAACGGGCGGCTGCACCTCGACATCCCCTTGGATGGCCAGCAAGTGCGCGCGAGTGGCGAAGTGGCGCTGGCGCGCAACAGCCTGCTGATCAAGCCGCTGAACACCACCATCGCTGACCTGAGCGGCACCTTCCACTATGACAACGGCAACCTCCAGAGCCAGCCGATGAACGGCGTCTGGTTCGGCCAGCCGTTGCAGGTGGACTTCTCCACCCAAGAGCAGCCGGAGAGCATGAAGATTGGCGTCAATCTGGCGGGCGACTGGCTGCCAGCCAAACTGCCCGGCCTGCCGGAGGCCGCGGCAGAGGCGCTGGGCGGCCACGCCGCCTGGAAAAGCCAGGTGGGCATTACCCTGCCGCACCGGGGGCAGGCGCATTACGACGTAGAGGCGACGGCGAACCTGAAAGAAGTGAGCAGTCACTTACCTGCGCCGTTGGCGAAAGAGGCCGGTACGCCATTGGCGCTCAACCTGACCGCCAAAGGCGGCCTCAACGGCTTTGTGATGGGCGGACGCGTTGGCGAGAAAAACGCCTTCAACAGCCGCTGGATGCTGGGTCAGGGCATCACCCTCGACCGCGCGGCATGGCGCGCGGGTAACCAGATCCCGCCGCTGCCGCCGGAGAGCCGCCTGCACCTTGACCTGCCGCCGCTGGATGGCGAAAGCTGGCTGGCGCTCATCTCGCCGCAACAGGCGTCCGGCAAGGGCGGCACCTCCCTGCCGCGCTTTACCTTCCCGAAACAGGTGTCGCTCACCACGCCGGAGCTGGCGGCGGGCGGCCAGCGCTGGCATGAGGTGTCGGTGGAGAGTGAGCAGCAACTGGGCGGGATGCTGCTGCGGGCGAAGGCCAAAGAGGCGGACGGCACGCTGAAAATCGCCGAAAATGCGCCCTGGCAGGCTGACATCCGCTATCTTTATTATAATCCTCAATTTACTGAGGCCGGTGCATCGGCGGGCGGCACGGCAACCAATCCCTTCAGCCGTAACCGTATCTCTTTCCGCGACTGGCCAGCGCTGCGGCTGCGCTGCCAATCCTGCTGGTTCTACGGCCAGAACGTCGGCCGGGTGGAGGGCGACCTGACGCCGGGTGGCGATACGCTGGTGCTGAGCCACGGGCTGGTGGACACCGGCAAGCTGCGCCTGACGGTGGATGGGCAGTGGCAGCAGGGCGCGCAGAGCGAGCGCACCAGCCTGAAGAGCAAGCTGAACGGCGCACGGGTGGATGACGCCGCCAGCTGGTTCGGCCTCTCCACGCCAGTGAAGGAAGCGCCGTTCGATGTCGCCTTCGACCTGCACTGGCAGGGCGCGCCCTGGCAGCCAGCGGTGGCCACGCTCAACGGCACGCTCAACACCCAGTTTGGCAAGGGTGAAATCGCTGACCTCGGCGGTGGCCGCGCTGGCCAGTTGCTGCGGCTGGTGAGTTTCGACGCCCTGCTGCGCAAATTGCAGCTCGACTTCAGCGACACCTTCGGCAAGGGGTTCTATTTTGACTCCGCCAAGGCCACCATCTGGATCAAGGATGGCGTGCTGCATACCGATGACCTGCTGGTGGATGGTCTGGCGGCAGACATCGCCATGAATGGGCAGGTGGATCTGGTGCGGCGGCAGATTGAGATGGAGGCGGTCATCGCGCCGGAGATCTCTGCCACCGTCGGCGTCGCGACTGCCTTTGTGGTCAACCCGGTGATTGGGGCCGCGGTATTTGCCGCCAGCAAGGTGCTGGCGCCGCTGTGGAACAAAATCTCCCTGATTCGTTACCACATCAGTGGTAACGTGGATCAACCCAAAATTAATGAAGTGTTGCGCCAGCCGAAAGCGGTCAAGGCTGATGAGTAGCCGGGCGCAACCGTCCAGATGCCGGCGCGCCGCGCCGGATCTCCCTAAAACAAGAGTGAAGAGACTATGAGCCTGGCCTATGCTAGTGAGCAGTTACTTACTGCGAACAACCTTACTCACCAAGACCTCTCGGCGGTATTGGGCCAACTGGCTGAGCGCCGCCTGGACTATGCCGATCTCTATTTCCAGTCCAGCTACCATGAAGCCTGGGTGATTGAAGACAGCATCATCAAAGATGGCTCCTACAACATTGATCAGGGCGTCGGCGTGCGCGCCGTCAGCGGCGAGAAGACCGGCTTTGCCTATGCCGACCAGCTGACGCTGAACGCGCTGAACCTCAGCGCGCAGGCAGCGCGCAACATCGTGCGGGAGCAGGGCAACGGCACGGTGCATACGCTGGGCGAAGTGCGCCACAAGGCGCTCTACCCGCTGTTTGACCCGCTGCAAAGCCTGCCGCGTGAAGAGAAAATTGCCCTGCTGCACCGCGTAGACAAGGCAGCGCGCGCCGCTGACCGCCGCGTGCAGGAGGTGAGCGCCAGCCTGACCGGCGTCTATGAGACGGTGCTGGTCGCCGCCACCGACGGCACGCTGGCGGCGGATGTGCGCCCGCTGGTGCGCCTCTCCGTCAGCGTGCTGGTGGAGGAGGATGGCAAGCGCGAGCGCGGTTCCAGCGGCGGCGGCGGCCGTTTCGGCTATGACTTCTTCCTGGAGAGCGTGGATGGCGAAGTGCGCGCCGACGCTTGGGCGCGCGAGGCAGTGCGCATGGCGCTGGTGAACCTCTCCGCCGTGGCGGCACCGGCTGGCGCGATGCCGGTGGTGCTGGGCGCGGGCTGGCCGGGCGTGCTGCTGCACGAAGCGGTAGGCCACGGTCTGGAGGGCGACTTCAACCGCCGTGGCACCTCGGTCTTCAGCGGACAGGTGGGCGAGCTGGTGGCCTCCGAGCTGTGCACCGTGGTGGATGACGGCACCCTGCCGGGCCTGCGCGGCTCACTGGCGGTGGATGATGAGGGCGTGCCCGGCCAGTATAACGTGCTGATTGAGAATGGCGTGCTGAAGGGCTACATGCAGGACAAACTGAACGCCCGCCTGATGGGTGTCGCGCCGACCGGCAACGGCCGCCGTGAGTCCTATGCCCACCTGCCGATGCCGCGTATGACCAACACCTACATGCTGGCTGGCCGCTCCACGCCGGAAGAGATCATCAGCAGCGTCGAGTTCGGCCTCTATGCGCCAAACTTTGGCGGCGGGCAGGTGGATATCACCTCCGGCAAGTTCGTCTTCTCGACCTCCGAGGCCTACCTGATTGAGAAGGGGCGCATCACCAAGCCGGTGAAGGGCGCGACCCTGATCGGCTCGGGCATTGAGGCGATGCAGCAGATCTCGATGGTCGGCAATGACCTGGCGCTGGATCGCGGCGTGGGCGTCTGTGGCAAAGAGGGGCAGAGCCTGCCGGTCGGCGTTGGCCAGCCGACCCTGAAGCTGGATGCCCTCACCGTGGGCGGCACCGCCTGATCCCCTGGCCCTGCCCATCCGGGCAGGGCCTCACTCCTCGCTTGGCCGCTGCTCGCGGTACTGCTGGAACAGCGTACCGACGTGGTTGAAGTACTCTGTCAGATAGTTAATGCACACCTGCACCTTCAGCGGCAGCTTGTCCTTTTCGGTATAGAGGGCGTAGACCGGCCGCGGATCGGAGTGGTAGCGGGCAAACAGAATCTCCACCTCCCCGGCGTTAATCTCATCGATGATCCACATCAGCGGCACGTAGGCGATGCCAGCACCGGCCTTCAGCCAGCGGATCATGGTCTGCGAATCATTGGTGACGAAACGCCCCTGCGGGCTAAGGCGGGTGGTGATGCCCTCTGGCGCGATCAGCTCGAACTCGCTGTCTGGGCGCACGCTGTACTCCAGCCAAGAGAAGTTGACGATGTCCGCTGGCTTCTCCGGCGAGCCGTGCTGGCTGAGGTAGCTGCGGGCGGCGCACACCACCATCGGCATCGAGCCGAGGCGGCGCGAGAAGAGGCTGGAGTCCTGCAACGCGCCGACGCGGATCACCACGTCCAGCCCATCGGCGATCAGGTCTGGCGCGGGGATGCCGGTCACCAGATTGACCGTCAGGCCGGGGTACTCGCGCATCATGTCGGCGGTCATGTTCGCCAGCACATTTTGCGCCATGGTGGAGGAGCTGCCGATGCGCAGCGTGCCGGTCGGGGTGTTATTGAAGGCGTAGAGCTGCTCATGCACCTCCAACACGTCCTGCAACATGCGTCGGCAACCTTGGTAGTAGATCTTGCCCGCCTCGGTCAGGCCGATGCTGCGGGTGCTGCGGTTCAGCAGCTTCACCTGTAGCTCATTCTCCAGTTTGGAGACGGTCTGGCTGATGGAGGAGACGCTCATTTCCAGCTGCCGCGCCGCGGCCGTGAAGGAGCCGCACTCCACCACTTTGGCGAACACGGACATCCGTTTCAGTCTTTCCATTATTCACTCTGGCTTAAAAGTGATTTAGATCACATAAGGTAGATAAGGCTTTAATAAGCAGGCTAACATAGTGGCACAGGTGAAGTGCCTCTCGTCAGGCGAATCTTTAGTCAATCAGTTCTTCCTGCGACACCTCCGCGTTGCTCCAGTTTACTTTTCATTCTCGGTTTCCGACCTTTTTTCGGTGGCGGGAGCCGGATATTGCCTAAAATATCTGAAGCGCGTGCGCAGTTATGGTGAGGCATTAGCCCGGTAGAGTAAACAATAAGGAATAAATGATGAGTTTGCTTCCGGTAATGGTAATTTTCGGATTATCGTTCCCCCCGGTATTCTTCGAGATCATCGTCGCGCTGGCCCTCTTCTTCCTCCTGCGACGACTGCTGCAACCCACCGGGATCTATGATTTTGTTTGGCATCCAGCGCTGTTCAACACCGCGCTGTACTGCTGCTTGTTCTATCTGATCTCTTGTCTTTTTGTCTGAGGCCGTTCCGTGAAAACCCTATCCATAAAAATAATCCGTGTTGCGATCACTCTGCTCCTGGTCATCCTGGCGGCCATCGCGATTTTCCGCGCCTGGGTGTTCTACACCGAATCCCCCTGGACCCGTGACGCCAAGTTCACCGCCGATGTGGTCGGGCTGGCGCCGGACGTCAGCGGGCTGATCACCGCCGTGCCAGTGGTGGATAACCAGCTGGTGAAAGCGGGCCAGATCCTCTTCACCATCGATAAGCCGCGCTACCAGCAGGCGCTCGATGAGGCCGAGGCGGACGTGGCCTACTATCAGGCGCTGGCCGCCGAGAAAAAACGCGAGGCGGGCCGCCGCGTGCGCCTAGGCGTGCAGGCGATGTCGCAGGAGGAGATCGATCAGGCGAACAACTCGCTGCAAACCACCCTGCACCAGCTGGCAAAAGCCGAGGCGACGCGCGACTCGGCGCGGCTGGATCTGGCCCGTACCGATGTGCGCGCCCCGGCTGACGGCTGGGTGACCAACCTGCGCGTGCATGGCGGCGAATTCATCACCCGCGGCTCCACCGCCGTGGCGCTGGTGAAGAAGAACACCTTCTACATCCTCGCCTATATGGAAGAGACCAAACTGCCGCAGGTGAGGGTGGGCGACCGCGCGGAGATCACCCCGCTCGGCAGCAACCGCATCATGCACGGCACCGTGGACAGCGTTGCCGCGGGCGTGACCAACAGCAGCAGCACCGTGGACAGCAAGGGGCTGGCGACCATCGACAGCAATCTGGAGTGGGTGCGGCTGGCACAGCGCGTGCCGGTGAAGATCCGTCTGGATGACATCGACCAGAGCCACCCTTACCCGGCTGGCACCACCGCCACCGTGGTGCTGACCGGCCCGAACGATCGCAACCTGCAACAGGCTTCGCCCTTCGTGCAGTTCCTGCACCGCCTGCGTGAGTTCGGCTAAGGGGAGGCGATGAGAAGCCTTAACATTGAATTCCCGTTCCCGCGTATGCGGTTCGCGTTCAAACTGACCTTCGCCATTCTGTTTGCCCTGATTCTGGGGTTCCACCTTGAGCTGGTCACGCCGCGCTGGTCAGCGATGACCGCCGCCATCGTGGTCGCCGGGCCAGCCTTCGTCGCCGGTGGCGAGCCGTTCTCCGGGGCCATCCGCCACCGGGGTTGGCTGCGTATCATCGGCACCTTCATCGGCTGTCTGGCGGCGCTGGTGATCATCACCACCACCGTGCGCGCGCCGGTGGTGATGCTGCTGCTCTGCTGCATCTGGGCGGGCTTCTGCACCTGGTGGTCATCGCTGGTGCGGGTGGAGAACTCCTACGCCCTTGGGCTGGCGGGCTACACCGCGCTGATTATCGTCGTCACCTCCGCCAACACGCCGCTGCAAACGCCGCAGTTTGCCGTGGAGCGCTGTAGCGAGATTGTGCTGGGCATCGTCAGTGCGGTGATCGCCGATCTGCTCTTCTCGCCGCGCTCGATCAAAAATGACATCGACCGGCTGGTGGAGAAGCTGCTGGTAGACCAGTACCGCCTGATGCAGCTCTGCCTGCGCTCCACCGAGCGCGAGACGGTGGACAAGGCGTGGGGCGATCTGGTGAAAAGCACCAACGCGCTGAACGGGATGCGTGGGCACCTGATGATGGAGTCCTCCCGCTGGACGCGCGCCAACCGGCGGCTGCGGGCGATGCATACCCTGTCGCTGACCATGATCACCCAAGCCTGCGAAAGTTACTTCATCCTGATGAACCACCCGGAGGAGATCTCCGAGTCGATGCGCCAGCTGTTCGATGAGCCAGCGGAGAGCATGGTGGAGGTGCACAAACGCATGAAGATGCTGCGCCACCTGCTGACCAACGACGCCACCGCGCCGGTGACCGTGACCAGTTGGGTCGGCGCGGCCTCGCGCTATTTGATGCTGGCGAAAGGGGTACGCACCAACAGCAGCATCAGTAGCATCGAGGAGAACGTGCTGCATGATGAGGTGGTGGTGGTCAAACCCTCCTCCGCCGAGCGTTACCATGCGCTGATCAACGGCCTGCGCACCTTCTCCGCCACCGCCTTCGGCTGCCTGCTCTGGCTGTGGACGGGCTGGACTTCCGGCAGCGGCTTTATGGTGATCATCGCCGTGGTGACGGCGCTGGCGATGCGCACACCCAACCCGCGCATGATGGCGATGGACTTCGTGCTGGGGATGATGGTGGCGATCCCGGTCGGCTCGCTCTACTTCATGTTGCTCCTGCCCGCCACCCAGCAGAGCGTGGTGCTGCTCTGCCTCTGCCTTGGCGTGCTGACCTTTATCTGCGGCATCGAGGTGCAGAAGCGGCGGCTCGGCACCCTTGGCCTGTTGGCGGGCAGCATCAACATTCTGGTGCTGAGCAACCCGATGGAGTTCAACGTGACCAGCTTCCTCGACAGCGCCACCGGCCAGTTCATTGGCGCGGGCGTCGCGCTGCTGGTGATCCTGCTGATCCGCGACAAATCCAAGGAGCGCACCGGGCGCACGCTGCTCAACCGGCTGGTGAGCAGCGCCGTCTCGGCACTGACCACTCAGGTGGCGCGCCGCCGTGAGAACCATTTGCCGGCACTCTACCAGCAGCTCAACCAGTTGCTGGTGATGTTCCCGAATGACATCGCCAAATACCGGCTGGCGCTGACGCTGATCATTGCCCACCAGCGGATGCGGCAGGTGGAGATCCCGGTCAATGAGGATCTCTCGGCGTTCCACAAGCGTATCCGCAACACCGCCGACCATGTGGTGACGGCCAAGAGCGATGCCAAACGCCGCTACTACTACAACCGGATGCTGAAGGAGCTGAATGAGTACCAGCAGAAGCTGGTGCTGTATGAAGCGCCGCGCAACGTCACCGAGCCGGTGCAACGGCTGGCGGACATGCTGCACAAGTACCAGAACGCGCTGCTCAGCGCCTGATTAGAAAGCCAGACTCCGGTCTGGCTTTTTTGTGTCTGGCGTCCTGCCTCACTCTGTTTCCCTCCTTCTCCCGCGCACGCCGCCCGCCCCCGGATGGCCTGACGTACTGGCCCTGCGCATCGGTGACATGATAAGCCGCTATACTTACTCCTTGAATGATAAGTATGCGGCGCTGATGCCGCGCAGCGATCAGGAGATAACCATGACAAGCGATGAACGCCTGACAAATAACGACTTATTTAAGACCGGCTACTTTGTGGCGGGTGAATGGCACCGGGCCAACGAAACCTTTGATGTGCTGAACCCGGCCACTGGCGCGGTGGTGGCGCAGGTGGCGAAAGCCGGGCAGGCGGAGACCGAAGCCGCCATCCGCGCCGCCGAAGCGGCGCTGCCGGGCTGGCGCAGCCAACCCGCCAAAGCGCGCTCGGAGATCCTCTACCGCTGGTATCAGCTGATCAACGAGAACAAACAGTATCTGGGCGAGCTGATGGTGGCGGAGCAGGGCAAGCCGCTGAAAGAGGCGCTGGGCGAGGTGGACTACGCTGCCAGCTTTATCCAGTGGTTTGCCGAGGAGGCCAAGCGCGCCAACGGCGAGATCATTCCCGGCGCGAAAGCGGGGTCACGCATTCTGGCGACCCGTGAGCCGATTGGCGTGGTGGCGGCCATCACCCCGTGGAACTTCCCGCTGGCGATGCTGACGCGCAAACTTGGCCCGGCGCTGGCCGCGGGCTGCACCGGCCTGATCAAGCCCGCCAACAATACGCCGCTGTCGGCGTTTGCCCTGCTGGCGCTGGCTGACCGCGCCGGGGTGCCGAAAGGGGTGTTGAACGGCGTGGCTGGCGACACCTCCGCCATCAGCGAGGCCATCATGGCCAGCCCGGTGGTGCGCAAAATCTCCTTCACCGGCTCCACCGAGGTGGGCAAAACGCTGGTGCGCAACGCCGCCGACACGCTGAAAAAAGTTTCAATGGAGCTGGGCGGCAACGCGCCCTACATCGTCTTTGATGACGCCGATCTGGAGCTGGCGGTGCAGGGCGCGATTGCCAACAAGTTCCGCAACAGCGGGCAGGTGTGCGTCGCCACCAACCGCTTCTATATTCAGGACGGTATCTACGACCGCTTTGTCACCCGCCTTGGCGAGGAGGTGCAGAAGCTGAAGGTCGGCAACGGCATGGAGGAGGGCGTGGTGGTCGGCCCGCTGATTGAGCCGAAGGGCGTCGATAAGGTGGAGCAGCACATCAAGGACGCGCTGGCGAAGGGCGCGCGGGTGGTCACCGGCGGTGAGCGCCACGCGCTCGGCGGCAACTTCTTCCAGCCGACGGTGCTGGCGGAGGTGACTGAAGAGATGCAGGCCACGCAGGAGGAGACCTTCGGCCCGCTGGCGGCCTGTATGCGCTTCCAGACCGAGGAGGAGGTGATCCGCCGCGCCAACGACACGCCGTTTGGGCTGGCGGCCTACTTCTACACCCAGAACCTGCAACGGGTATTCCGCGTCTCGCAGGCGATTGAGAGCGGCATGATCGGCATCAATGAGTGCTCAGTCTCCACCGAGGTCGCGCCGTTCGGCGGCGTGAAGGAGTCCGGCATGGGGCGCGAAGGCTCGGTGCTGGGGCTGGAGGAGTACCAGATCGTCAAGACACTGCATCTGGGCAACCTGTAAAGGGCAACCGCGGGCCGTGCCGATCGCGGCCCGCCACCCGGTGACAGCAGGGGATCAGGCAAAAATTTTATCCGGATGGAGCAAGGCATGGGAAAAGTGGTGTTCGACTTTAATCAGATTCCGGATCTGCCCCGGTTTTATGGCGAATTTGCGCGCGAGTTTGCGCTGGACGAGGACTTTGGGGCGAATCTGGACGCGCTGTGGGATGTGGTGACAGGCCGCCTGGGGCTGCCGGTGGAGATTGAGTTTGTGAACCTGAACCCGCGCAAGAAGCGACGCTTCGGCGCGCTGGTGCTGCTGTTTGAGGAGGCGGAGGAGGAGCTGGAGGGCGGGTTGCGCTTCAACATCCGCCAATAAAGGGTGGGGCCGGGCAGGCGGCCCGGCCAGCCCTTAATCCTGTGTCTCAGCCAGTTCGCGCAGGTACTGGAAGATCTGGCGGAACGCCTTCGGTGGCTTGTTGGCGGCCTTCTCTTTCTGGGCGTTGCGCACCAGCGCGCGCAGTTGCTGGCGATCCGCATCCGGGTAGAGCGCCAGCACGTCCGGCACCGCGTCATCACCCTCTTCCACCAGACGGTCACGCAATGCTTCCAGTTTATGGAACAGCGACACCTGCTGGTTGTGGCGGTTTTTCAGCTTGTCGAGCGCGGTCTGGATCGGCTCCGGGTCACGCGCACGCAGCATTTTGCCAATCAGCTGTAACTGGCGGCGGCGGCCCTCTTTCTTGATGCGCTGTGCCAGTTCGATCGCAGCACGCAGATCCTCATCCAGCGGGATCTTGTCCAGGGCGTTTTTGCCCAGATCGACCAGCTCCGCGCCCAGATCTTTCAGCGCCTCGGCGTCGCGTTTGATTTCGCTTTTGCTGACCCAAATAATCTCTTCGTCTTCGTCGTTTTCATTCTCAGGGACGTCGTCGAGCCAGTCTTCGTGTGATTTGTTCATGGGGACTCCAAAAAAAGAGGCTAATCCTATCAGGTTGTCGGCGTGGATCGCCAGCGACAGCCCGATTTAGCCGCCTGCCAGTGCGCTGGCCCGGCCCGCGTGCCGCGAAAGATTGGGCCGGCTGCTGCGGCTGCCATCATTTTGCGCCAATCTCTGTTAGACTCAAGTCTATGTATCCGGTGTAAAACGCCGCAAAGTGGACGCGAAACCCCGGCGCCTCGCCCGGTTTCCCAACGATTATCTCATTAATTATGGCAAATAAATGAAAGTAGTCACTCAAGTTGCAGAGCAGCGTAAGATGCTGGAGCAGGCGGTGGCCCGTGCGCTGGAACTGGCGCAGGCCGGGGCCGATCAGGCCGAGGTCGCCGTCAGCAAATCCACCGGGATCAGCGTCAGCACCCGGTTTGGCGACGTGGAGAACGTGGAGTTCAACAGCGACGGCGCGTTGGGCATCACGGTCTACTGGCAGAACCGCAAGGGGAGCGCCTCCTCCACCGACCTCAGCCCGGAGGCCATCGGCCGCACCGTGCAGGCGGCGCTGGACATCGCCCGCTACACCTCACCCGATCCCTATGCCGGTGCCGCTGACCCGGAGCTGCTGGCCTATGACGCGCCGGATCTTGACCTGTTCCATCCGACCGAGCTGGACGCCGAGCGCGCCATTGAGCTGGCGGCGCGCGCCGAGCAGGCGGCACTGGCGGCGGACAAGCGCATCACCAACAGTGAGGGTGGCAGCTTCAACAGCCACGTCGGTATCAAGGTGTTCGGCAACAGCCACGGCATGTTGCAGAGCTACTGCTCCAGCCGCCACTCCATGTCGAGCTGCGTAATCGCCGAGCATGAGGGCGACATGGAGCGTGACTACGCCTACACCATTGGCCGGGCGATTGACGACCTGCAAAGCCCGGAGTGGGTCGGGGCCGAGTGCGCCCGCCGCACCCTGTCGCGCCTGTCGCCGCGCAAGCTGGCAACGATGAAGGCCCCGGTGCTGTTCGCCTCGGAGGTCGCCACCGGCCTGTTCGGCCACTTGGTCGGTGCCATCAGCGGCGGCAGCATCTACCGCAAATCGAGCTTCCTGCTCGACAGTCTCGGCCAGCAGATCCTGCCGGAGTGGCTGACCATTGAGGAGCACCCGCACCTGCTGAAGGGGCTGGCCTCCACCCCGTTCGACAGCGAGGGGGTACGCACCCAGCGCCGTGACATCGTTAAGGATGGCGTGCTGCAAACCTGGCTGATGACCAACTACTCGGCGCGCAAGCTGGGGCTGAAGAGCACTGGCCACGCTGGCGGCATCCACAACTGGCGCATCGCCGGTCAGGGGCATGACTTCGCCGCGATGCTGAAACAGCTGGGCACCGGGCTGGTGGTCACCGAGCTGATGGGGCAGGGCGTCAGTGGCATCACTGGCGACTACTCACGCGGCGCGGCCGGTTTCTGGGTGGAGAATGGCGAGATCCAGTACCCGGTGAGCGAGATCACCATCGCCGGTAACCTGAAAGATATGCTGCGCAACATCGTCAGCGTCGGCAGTGACATCGAAACCCGCAGCAACATTCAGTGCGGCTCGGTGCTGTTGCCGGAGATGCGCATCGCTGGCCAGTAAGCCTCGTCCCACGCTTTCCCCCAACGGGCGCCTTTTGGCGCCCGTTTTTATTTCCGCCGTTTTGCGAATCCGATCCCTCCCCGGCAGTGCTTTTCCAGTTTGAACTGGAAAAAGAGTGGCTACACAGGCCGCCGCCCGGCGCGTAGGGTGGGGTTATCGCAGGGCGGCAGGGAGAGAGGTCACAGTGAATAACGCAAGCGCGCCAGAGACAGAGGACGACGCGGCAAACAGGCAGGTTGAGCAGGTGCTGGCGCAGATCCACGCCCTGTTGTGCGGGGCGGCGATCGTCCCGAACGCGGTGCAGCAGCAGATGCTGGCGTCCCATATCCGCGCGATGGTGATGCGCTCCCGCACGGGCGAGCCGCTGCCGGAGGTGGATCGGGAGCTGTTCGATGAGATCTCGCCGCACTCCATGCAGCTGGCCGAGCAGGTGGTCGCCAGTTTCGGCAACCTGCCGATTGAGGAGGCTTACCTGCTCTCCGTGCATTTTGAAGTCGCGAAAGAGAACCAGACCACTAACTGATGACAGAGAGGGACAGGCATGGGCATTACCGTAGTGATTGGCGATCGGCTGGGCAAAGGGCAGAAAGTGGCGCAGGGCGTGGAAGCGGCAGGCGGCCGCGCGGTGGTGGTGCCCGGCATGGCGGCGGATATGCGGCTGGGTGACGTGATGAAGGCGGAGGGGGCCACCTTTGGCATCTCCTTCTGCGGCAGCGGCGGGGCCGGGGCGATCACCGCCCAAAATAAATATGGCTACCGCGCCCGCCACGGGATGCGCTCCGTCGAGGAGGGCGTCACCGCCATCAATGAGGGCTACCAAGTGCTGGGCTTCGGCTTTATGGACAAAGAGGAGCTGGGCGAAAGGCTGGTGGAGGCGTGGCGCAAGAAATTCGGCCAGACGCCATGAAGCAGGAGTTCACCGCCACCGTGCAGGTCAACGGCAAGGGAGAGAGCAAATCCCAAGCGTTCTCGGCGGCGCTGGGCCAGGTGCAGGCAGAGGTGATGAAAAATTCCCCCCACCTGCTGCTGCGCATCGAGCCACAGGATGTGCGGGTGGTGAAAGCGGAGGAGCGGTGCGTGCGCGAGCGGTTCCTGTTTCTCTTTTTCCCGCGCGAGCGGCGGCACTACAGCGTCTCGCTGGAGATCGTGGTGAAGGTCACTGCCTTTGACATGGGGCAGGTGGCGTTCACCGCCCAATAGCCAGCGGCAAGCCTGAGCGACAGAAAAGGATACCCTGATGTTTCTCATTATTCTGATGAAATCCCTGATTATCGGCGGGCTGGTCGGCGTCGGCGTCGGCGCGGGCGCGGCACGTATGTTCCATGCGCCAGCCACGCAGGGCATGGGGGCGTTCCGCACCCTCGGCGAGCTGAACGCCTGCGAGGGCGACCCGGCCTCCCACTTCTCCTTTGGCCTCGGTTTCTTCTTCAACGCCTGGGCCTCCTCGGTGGCAGCGGGTGCCTTCACGCAGGACGTTGACCACCGCATCATCCCCAACTGGGGCGCGGCGGCGCTGATGATGAAGAACCGCACGCTGGCCGACACCCTGCACAACCCGCGTCGCATGGCGCTGGCCTGCGGGCTGATTGGCATGGTGGTGGTGGCGTTCCTGAACACCACCGCCTCGGCGGTGCCAGCGGCGCTGCAAGTGACGGCGGTGAAGGTGCTGGTGCCAGCGGCCAATATTCTGGTCAACACCGTGATGCCGGTGATCTTCTGGCTGGCGGCGATTGACGCCGGTCGCCGCGCCGGTTTCTGGGGCACGGTATTTGGCGGGCTGGCGCAGCTGATCATGGGCAACGCCGTGCCGGGGCTGGTGCTCGGCATCCTGATTGGCAAAGGGGTGGACGAGGGCGGCTGGACGCGCGTCACCCGCATCATGATGGCGGCGATTGTCCTGCTGTTTGTGCTGAGCGGCTTCTTCCGCGGCTTTGACATGAAGCTGCTGCAATCCTTCACCCTCGGCGTGCCGGGCTGGCTCGACAGCATCCACAACACCTTAAGCGGGAAGTGATATGGCGACGATTATCAGTGAAAAAACCGACACCGATCAGCAGGCCGGCTTCTGGTA
Source organism: Nissabacter sp. SGAir0207 (assembly GCF_005491205.1). Classification (NCBI taxonomy): domain Bacteria; kingdom Pseudomonadati; phylum Pseudomonadota; class Gammaproteobacteria; order Enterobacterales; family Yersiniaceae; genus Nissabacter; species Nissabacter sp. SGAir0207. The sequence goes on along the minus strand of NZ_CP028035.1, from coordinate 3,448,468 downwards.
TGCCGACTGGTCATTCCCAATCTTTGTCGGGCTGCTCTCCGCTGGCGTCTTTGCTGGCACCCACATGTACTACCTCTACGGCATCGGCGCGTTCAACGAGGTGGCCTTTGTCTCGATGCTGCGCGCCGGTATGGACACCGGCGTCTATGGCGCGGTGGCGGCCTTCGGCGCCAGCTTCCTGTTCGCGCGCATCATTGAAGGCTCGCTGGTCGGCATCCTCGACATCGGCGGGGCGGTGCAGACCGGCGTCGGGCTGGGCATCCCGGCGCTGCTGCTCGGCGCGGGCATCGTCTTCCCGGTGGAGAACTTTGCCGCCTCGCTGCTCACCGGGCTGGTGGCTGGCATGGCGATTGGCTATCTGATCATTCTGGCGCGCAAGTTCACCGTCAACCAAGGCAACGTCACCTACGGCGCGGATGTGATGATGGGCGCGGGCAACGCCTCCGGCCGCTTCCTCGGCCCGCTGATTATCCTGTCAGCGATAACCGCCTCCATCCCGATTGGCCTCGGATCGCTGGGCGGCGCGCTGCTGTTCTACCTGTGGCGCAAGCCGATCACCGGCGGGGCGATCCTCGGCGCGATGATCCTTGGCGCGCTGTTCCCGGTGACGCTGTGATGGGCGCGCAACAGGCGATGGAGCTGATCATCCGCCGCGCGCGGCTGGCGGAGGGGGGCGTGGTGGACGTGGCGGTCAGCGGGGGGCGCATCGCGGCGATTGGCGCGCTGCCCGCGACGCTGGCCGCCACCACCCAGCTGGATTTAAGGGGCGAGGCGTGGCTGAGCGCCGGCTGGATCGACAGCCATGTGCACTGCTACGCCGCCTCGCCGCTCTACCATGACGAGCCGGATCGCGTGGGCATCGCCGGTGGGGTGACCACGGTGGTGGACGCTGGCAGCAGCGGCGCGGATGACGTGGCGGATTTCCGCCAATTGGCCTCCGGCGCACAGACGCGGGTGCTGGCGCTGCTCAATATCGCCCGTACCGGCATTCGCACCCAGCATGAGCTGGCGGATCTGGCGCAGATTGACGCCGACGCGGCGCGGCGCGCCATCGCTGACCACGCAGGGTTCATCGTCGGCCTGAAGGCGCGGATGAGCGGCAGCGTGGTGGGCGATAACGGCCTGCATCCGCTGCGGATCGCCAAGGCGATCCAGCGGGACAATGGCGATCTGCCGCTGATGGTGCACATCGGCAACGATCCGCCGCGGCTCGAAGAGATCGCTGACCTGCTGGGCGCGGGCGACATCATCACCCACTGTTTCAACGGCAAGCCGAATCGCATCCTCACGCCGCAGGGCGAGGTGCGCGCCGCCGTCACGCAGGCGCTGGCGCGCGGCGTGCGGCTGGACGTCGGCCACGGCAGTGCCAGCTTCAGCTTTGAAGTGGCACGGCAGGCCATCGCCCTTGGCCTGCTGCCCGACACCATCAGCTCAGATATCTACTGCCGTAACCGCCTGCAGGGGCCGGTGTACAGCCTGGCGGCGGTGATGTCAAAATTCCTGGCGATCGGCATGACCCTGCCACAGGTGATCGCCTGCGTCACCCATCAGGCCGCCGACGCGCTGCGGCTGGCGGGCCGTGGCCGGTTGGCAGTGGGGGCGGAGGCGGATTTAACGCTGTTCACCCTGACTGACGCGCCGCAGCACTATCTGGACGCCGACGGGGCGTCCGTGCACGCTTCACAGCACCTGTCGCCGCTGGCGGCCGTGGTGGCGGGCGTGCTCTATCCCACTGACACATGGAGTGCCGAGTATGTCTGCTGACAAACACCCTTCGCTGTATGAGAAGTACCACCTGAAACCGGTGATCAATGCCTCCGGGCGCATGACCATGCTGGGCGTCTCTACGCCGGGGCCGGAGGTGGTGGTGGCGGTCAATGAGGGCCTGAGCCACTACTTTGAGATGAAAGATCTGGTGCTGAAAAGCGGTGCCTACATCGCCGGGCTGCTGGGGGTGGAGGAGGCGGTGGTGGTCTCCTGCGCCTCGGCGGGCATCGCCCAGTCGGTGGCGGCGGTGATTGTGCAGGAGAGCGAGCACCTGCTGGTCAACCTGCACAGCGCCGCCCACGACCGTCCGTGTGAGATTGTGCTGCCGAAGGGGCACAACGTGAACTACGGCGCGCCGGTCGGCACTATGGTGGCGCTCGGCGGTGGCCGGGTGGTGGAGGCGGGCTACGCCAATGAGTGCTCGGCGGCGCAGCTGGCGGCGGCCATCACCCCGCGCACCGCGGCGCTGCTCTACGTCAAATCCCATCACACGGTGCAGAAAAGTATGTTGACGGTGGCAGAGGCGGCGGAGGTCGCGCATCACCACCAGTTGCCGCTGATTGTGGACGCAGCGGCGGAGGAGGATCTCACCTGCTATTACCAGATGGGCGCGGATCTGGTGATCTACAGCGGCGCGAAGGCGCTGGAGGGGCCATCCAGTGGGCTGGTGATAGGCCGTGCGCCCTATGTTGGCTGGGTACGCCGCCAGTCGGAGGGGATTGGCCGGGCAATGAAAATTGGCAAGGAGGGAATTCTCGGGCTGGCGCAGGCGATTGAGTGCTATGTGCAGCGCACGCCGGTCAGCGGCCAGCAGATGGTGGAGAAGATGACGCCCTTCATCGACCGGCTCAACGGCTTGCCCGGCATCCACGCGCGCGTGGTGTGGGACGCCGCCGGGCGGGACATCGCCCGCACCGAGATCGCCTTTGACGAGGCGGCGCTTGGCGTGCGCACCGCCGAGATTGTGCAGCGCTTGCGCGAGGGGGAGGTCGCGATCTATTTCCGGGGCTACCGCGCCAATGAGGGCAAGGTGGAGGTGGACGTGCGCAGCGTCACCCCAGCGCAGCTTGCGCGCATCGCCGATGCCATCGCCACCCTGCGGGAGGCCCGCCCATGAGCCGCCTGACCCCGAACTACCTGCATGGCCGCGTCTGCCTGAACGTGCTGGCTGGCAGCAAAGAGAACGCCCAGGCGGTGTATGAGGCGGCGGAGGGGCATGTGCTGGTCGGCGTGCTCTCCAAAAATTACCCCGACGCCCGCAGCGCCATCGAAGAGATGCGCGATTATGCGGCGCGCATCGACAACGCCCTCTCCATCGGGCTGGGGGCGGGCGATCCGCGCCAGTCCGCGATGGTCAGCCAGATCGCCGCCGCGCTGCACCCGCAGCACGTCAATCAGGTCTTCAGCGGCGTCGCCACCAGCCGGGCGCTGCTCGGGCAGGGGGAGACGGTGGTCAACGGGCTGGTGTCGCCCACCGGCCGCGTGGGCTGGGTGAAGATCTCCACTGGGCCGCTGAGCAGCCGCCAGAGTGACGCGATAGTGCCGGTGGAGAGCGCCATCGCCATGCTGAAAGAGATGGGCGGCAGCTCGGTGAAGTACTTCCCGATGCAGGGGCTGGCTTGCCGGGAGGAGTATGTGGCAGTGGCGCGCGCCTGTGCGGCGCAGGATTTCTGGCTGGAGCCAACCGGCGGCATCGACATGGAGAACTTCACGCCGATCGTGGCAATCGCGCTGGAGGCGGGCGTCAGCAAGGTGATCCCACACGTCTACAGCGCCATCATCGACAGCGACAGCGGCGACACGCGGCCCGCGCAGGTGGCGGGGCTGCTGGCGCAGATGCGGGCGCTGGTGGGCTAGCCGCCCGCCAGCGCGCATGGCACACTCTGGTTTTCCCGGCGCGGCGCGCCTGTGGCTGACCCGTAACAATGGAAGGATTATGGTGCGTTTTCCCTATCAACGTCTGTCCCATCTGTTTGATGCCTTGCAGGATGAGATCCTGCCGCAGGACGAGCTGGCAAAACGTCTCGACGTCTCGACCCGCACGGTGCGCACCGACATCACCGCGCTTAACGAGATCCTCGGCAAGTATGGCGCGCAGTTGGTGCACACGCGCGGGAGCGGCTACCAGTTGCAGGTGCATGACGCCGCCCGCTTCGCCTCGCTGCGCCAGCCCAGCCGACCGGTGCGGCAACTGCCGCGCACCGCCGCCGAGCGGGTGCAGGCGCTGCTGGTGCGCTTCCTCACCTCCGCCTTCTCGCTGAAGCTGGAGGATGTGGCGGATGAGTGGTTCGTCAGCCGGGGCACGCTGCAAAATGACATGGCCGAGGTGCGCGAGCACCTCGGCCGCTACTCCCTGCACATCGAAACCAAGCCGCGCTACGGCATGAAGCTGTTCGGGCCAGAGACGGCGATCCGCGCCTGCCTGACCGACCTGCTGTTCCGGCTGCGCGGCGAGAATGACGCGCACCCGCTGCTGACGCCGGAGGCGCTGGCGCTGGCGCAGATGCCAGCGCTGGCCGATGCCCTGCACTACCGGCTGGCGCAGGCCGGTATTCGCCTGACGGATGAGGGGGAAGAGTACCTGACGCTGTATGGCGCGGTGGCGCTGCGGCGCATCGCCGAGGGCTACCCGCTCGCTGACTTCACGGCAGATGAGGGGGAAGCGTGCGTGCGGCAGGTCTCCAGCGGGCTGGCGGCTGACCTGCGCCAGTGGACGGGCAAGGAGCTGGCCCCGGCCGAGGAGGCTTACCTGCGTGTCAACATCGCCGCCCGGCGCAGCCAGGAGGTGGCACCGACGGAGATTAACGCCGACGACGAGGAGGGGTTGGTCAACTATCTGCTCTGCTACATCAGCGCCTACTACAACTATGACCTTCAGGGCGACGCGCAGCTACGGCTGGATCTGCTGACCCACATCAAGGCGATGATCACCCGCATCAAATACCAAATAGCCATTCCCAACCCGCTGCTGGCCAACATCAAGCAGCACTACCCGATGGCCTACGACGTGACGCTGGCGGCCATCTCCAGCTGGGTGAAGTACACCCCCTACAGCCTGAGCGAGAATGAGATCGGCTTTTTGGTGCTGCACATCGGCGTCGGGCTGGAGCGGCACTACAACATCGGTTACCAGCGCCACCCGCAGGTGCTGCTGGTGTGCGACACCGGCAACTCCACCATCCGCATGATTCAGGCGCAGGTCAGCCGCAAATACCCGCAACTGGTGATCACCCGCGTCATCTCCCTGCGCGAGTATGAGATGCTGGACGAGGTGGGGAGGATTTCATCATCTCCAACGCCCGGCTGGCGGAGCGCGGCAAGCCGGTGGTGGTAATGTCGCCCTTCCCGACGGAGTACCAGCTGGAGCAACTCGGCAAGCTGGTGCTGGTGGATCGCACCCGCCCCTACATGCTGGAGAAGTTCTTTGACGCGCAGCACTTCCTGCTGCTGGAGGAGACGCTGAGCCAGGCGGCGCTGTTCCGCCGGGTCTGCGACCAGCTGGCGCGTGAGGGGGTGGTCGAGCCAGCATTCCATGACTCGGTGGTGGAGCGCGAGGCGATTGTCTCCACGCTACTGGGCGACGGCATCGCGCTGCCGCACTCGCTGGGGCTGCAAGCCCACCGCACGGTGGTAGTGACGGTGATCTGCCCACCGGGCATCGATTGGGGGGAGGGGGAGCGAGCGCAGGTGATATTTCTGCTGGCGATCAGCAAGGCGGATTATGAGGAGGCGATCGCCATCTACGATCTGTTCGTGACCTTCGTGCGTGAGCGCTCGGTCAGCCGCCTGCTCGGCAGCCGGGACTTCCCCAGCTTCAAGGCGATCGCCATTGACTGCCTGAGCCGGAGCTAGCGCTTACTCTTCGTCAAAGCCGGAGTTGATCAGCTCAATCACCGCATTGAGCGCGTTAACCTCGTCGGGGCCGCTGGCCTCGATCTCAATGTGCTGGCCCTTTGGCGAGTCCAGCATCAGCAGCGCAATCACGCTGCTGGCCTCCGCCTCCACGCCCGCGTCGTTGCGCAGTAGCACCTCGGCGTCGAAGCTCTGCACCAGCTCAAACAACTTCATCGCCGGCCGGGCGTGCATCCCGAGCCGGTTCTTGATCTCCACCGTCTGTTTGACCGTCATGATTTGCGCTTTTCCAGGGTGCGGTGGCGGGACTGCACATTCTTCCCGCGCGAACGGAAGTAGTCGGCCAGCTGCTCCGCCACATAGACCGAGCGATGCTTGCCGCCGGTGCAGCCGATGGCGACCGTCAGGTAGCTGCGGTTGTTGGTCTCCAGCATCGGCAACCACTGCTCCAGGTAGCTGCGGGTCTGGTAGATAAAGTTATGCACTTCCGTATGGCGATCGAGGAAGGCCGCCACCGGGCGATCCAAACCGGTCATCGGCCGCAGTTTGGGGTCCCAGTGCGGGTTGGGCAGGAAGCGGACGTCAAACACATAGTCGGCGTCAATCGGGATGCCGTGCTTGAAGCCAAACGACTCGAATACCATCGTCAGCTCACGCTCGCGCTTGCCCAACAGGCGGGTGCGCAGCATCTCCGCCAGCTCATGCACCGACATCTCGGAGGTGTCGATCAGCAGGTCAGCGCGGGAACGCAGCGGCTCCAGCAGCTCGCTCTCCTCGTCAATCGCACTCTCCAGCGAGAGGTTGCGGCTGGAGAGCGGGTGCAGGCGGCGCGTGTCGCTGTAGCGGCGGATCAGCGTGTTGCGATCGGCGTCAAGGAACAGCAGCTGCGGCGAGAAGCTCTCCGGCAGCTGGGCCATCGCGTGCTCAAACAGCTCCGGGGTCTCCGGCATGTTGCGCACGTCGATGCTCACTGCCGCCGAGGTGTTGCGCTCCGCCAGCGCGTGCGCCAACTGCGGCAGCAGCACCACCGGCAGGTTGTCGACGCAATAAAACCCCATATCTTCCAGCGCACGCAAGGCAACGGATTTACCTGAACCGGAACGGCCGCTGACTATCATCAGCACCATGTGTCACTCCCCCTGGCAATTCACTCTTGGCGTTGTGTTACCGGCAGCAGGCTACTCGGTAATGATCTGGTACAGCTCTTCATCGCTCTGCGCGGCGCGCAGCCGACGGCAGACGCTCTTATCCGCCAGACGCTTCGCCACTTGCGACAGCGTATGGAGGTGGGTCTTGCACTGGTCGGCAGGCACCAGCAGGGCGAACAGCAGGTCAACCGGCTGGTTGTCGATGGCGTCGAAGGCGATCGGCTGATCCAGGCGGATGAAAACGCCCACCGCGCGCAGCGTGTCCTCTTCCAGCTTGCCGTGCGGGATGGCGATGCCATTGCCGATGCCGGTACTGCCCATGCGCTCCCGGGTCAGGACGGCATCGAACACCGCCTGCGACGGCAGGTTCAGCTGTTTCGCCGCCAGTTCGCTGATGATCTCGAGGGCGCGTTTCTTGCTGGAGCAGTGGACGCCGCTTTTGGTGCACTCTGCGCTGAGCACAGAGCTTAATTGCATGATTGAGTCGTTTATCATCTCATCTTTCACTTAAGCGCTTGGGTCACGCCTGATGGCTTATCGGCCCGTCACCGCAGGGTGAAGGGCCGATGGTCAGGTGATGTAGCGCGATTGGCTACAGTGAGTCTTAGTGTTGTTTCAACTTGTCTTTATGTTTATTGAGCTGCCGTGACAGCTTATCAATCAGGCCGTCGATGGCCGCATACATATCTTCATGTTCCGAGGTGGCGTGCAACTCGCCTCCATTGACGTGCACGGTGGCTTCCGCCACCTTCTGCACTCGCTCCATGCTGAGTATCACATGAACCTGGTTGATTCGGTCGAAAAATTGCTCAAGCTTGGCAAATTTTGTACTGACGAAATCGCGCAGGGCATCAGTGACTTCAACGTGGTGGCCGGTGATGTTGAGCTGCATAATGTCTTCCTTCTCTGTTTAGGTCAAACCAGTTGTTTGCGTTGGTTCGACGGCGGGATGGACAAAGACTCTCGGTATTTTGCGACTGTGCGGCGGGCAACCATGATCCCTTGATCGGAGAGCAGGGTCGCCAGCTTGCTGTCGCTCAGAGGTTTGGCGGGATTTTCCGCCGCAATCAGCTTCTTCACCAACGCCCGGATGGCAGTCGAGGAGGCCTCCCCGCCGCTGTCCGTGCTGACGTGGCTTGAGAAGAAGTACTTCAGCTCAAAAATACCGCGCGGGCTGTGCAGGAACTTCTGCGTGGTGACGCGCGAGATGGTGGATTCATGCATGTCCACGGCCTGGGCAATGTCCGCCAGCACCATCGGTTTCATGTACTCCTCGCCATGCTCGAAAAAGGCCTGTTGCTGCGCTACGATACAGCGCGTCACCTTGAGCAGCGTCTCATTGCGGCTCTCCAGGCTCTTGATCAGCCATTTGGCCTCCTGGAGGTTGCTGCGGATGAACTGGCCATCGCTGTCGTTGCGGGCCGTGCCGCCCAGCGCCGCATATTGCTGGTTGATTTTGAGCCGGGGGATGCTGTCAGCATTCAGCTCGACCGCCCATTGCCCTTGGTGCTTGCGCACCAGCACATCGGGGATCACATACTCAGATTCGCCGGTGTTGATGGACTGGCCGGGGCGCGGATCCAGCGACTGGATCAGCAGCATCGCCCCCTTAAGTGTATCTTCTTTTAGCCGGGTCGAGCGCATCAGCGTCCGGAAATCGTGGTTGCCCAGCAGATCCAGGTGTTCGCTGACAATCAGCCGCGCCTCGGCCAGATAGGGGGTGTCAGGGATAAACTGCGAAAGCTGGATCAGCAGGCAGTCGCGCAGGTCACGCGCCGCCACGCCAATCGGGTCGAAGCGCTGCACGCGTTTCAGCACCGCCTCCACCTCCTCGAGGGTGACATTCTCGTCACCCATGCTCTCCAGGATCTCCTCGAGCGTTACCGTCAGGTAGCCGGTGTCATCCACCGCATCGACAATCGAGGTGGCGATGGCGGTATCGGTGTCGGAGAAGGGGGTGAGATCCACCTGCCACATCAGGTAGTCCTGAAGGGTCTGGGTGGTCTCGCCCTGATAGACCGGCAGCTCGTCATCGCTGTAGTCGGTGCCGGTGCCAGAAGGGGTGCCAGCGGTGTAGATCTCGTCCCAGGTGGCATCGAGCGGCAGCTCTTCCGGCATATCCTTCTGCTCCAGCGCCTCACGGGTGTCCAGCGCCTCGCTGTCGGTGGTCTCCTTGGCGTCAATCTCCTCGTGGATATCGCTCTGCTCCAGCAGGGGGTTGCTCTCTAATGCCTGTTGAATCTCCTGCTGCAGTTCTAGCGTTGAGAGCTGCAACAAGCGGATCGCCTGTTGGAGCTGGGGAGTCATGGCCAGTTGCTGGCTAAGCCTGAGTTGCAAACCTTGCTTCATAGGATGATCTGGTTTCCCTTACTGGTAACAACGCAAAAGTGGATCAGAGACGGAACTCTTCACCCAGATAGACGCGTTTCACCTGCTCATCGGCCAGAATATCGCTTGGGGAGCCGTGGGCGATCAGTCGCCCCTGGCTGACGATATAGGCGCGTTCGCAGACGTCGAGGGTCTCGCGCACGTTGTGGTCAGTAATCAACACGCCGAGCCCGCTGTCGCGCAGGTGCTCAATGATTTTTTTTATGTCAATTACGGAGATGGGGTCCACCCCCGCAAAGGGTTCATCCAGAAGGATAAACTTCGGGTTGGCCGCCAGCGCGCGGGCGATCTCCACCCGGCGGCGCTCACCGCCTGACAGCGCCTGCCCAAGGCTGTCACGCAGGTGGGTGATGTGGAACTCCTCCATCAGCTCTTCGGCGCGGTCACGGCGCTGTTCGCTGGTGAGGTCTTCACGAATCTGCAACACCGCCATCAGGTTGTCATAGACGCTGAGCCGGCGGAAGATCGAGGCCTCCTGCGGCAGGTAGCCGATGCCGCGGCGCGCGCGCGCGTGCAGCGGCAGCAGGCTGATGTCCTCGTCATCAATCACGATGCGGCCAGCGTCACGTGGCACAATCCCCACCACCATGTAGAAGGTGGTGGTCTTGCCCGCGCCGTTCGGGCCGAGCAGGCCGACGATCTCGCCGGAGTGCACCTTCAGGCTGACGTCCTCCACCACTCTACGGTTTTTGTACGCCTTGGCGAGGTTTTCTGCAATTAGGGTAGCCATAAGTGATCAGTTACTCTTCTTCTGTCCGCTGGACGGGGTGCCTTTGTCCTGCAATTGGGTCGGGATTAACACAGTGGTAACACGTTTGCCTTCGTTACTGAAAGCTTCCATCTGCTGTTTTTGCACCAGATAGGTGATGCGGTCGCCCTTCACATTGCTGTCGAGCTGCTCCAGATAGGCGTTGCCGGTCAGGATGACATAGTCATTTCCCAGCTCATAACGCATCTTCTGCGAGTGGCCCTTCACCGGCTTGCCGTTGTCCTGCAACTGGTAGAAGGTCGCCGGGTTGCCGAAGGCCTCAATCACCTCCTTGCCCTGCTGCCCCTGCGGGCGGATCACCACCACCTTGTCGGCCTTGATCTCGATGCTGCCCTGTTTCGCCACCACGTTGCCGGTGAAGGTCACGGTGTTGCCCTCCATGTCCAGCGCCTGCTGGGCGGAGTCGATGTGGATCGGCTGGCTGGTGTCATCTTTCAGCGCCAGGGCCGGCACGCTCACAGCCAGAAGCGAACTGGCAACCAGCAGGTTACGGAGCGGGGTTTGAAGTCTGGATTTCATAGTAGGTGTTTACCTTTTCGATCAGCTGTGCTGTTTTGGTCCGCAAATTGCCGCGCATTTTCATGCCCTTGGAGGTGAAAGCGGCTCCGTAGAGGGTCACTTCATCATCCGAGGTGACATCCTGGCTCACCAGGTTGACCTGGGCGTTGTCCGTTTTGATCCGCTGTAACTGCGAGGTCGCGGTCAGGCTGTTGACCTCAACATGCCCATAGAGATAGAGCATCCGATCCTTGGTCAGCTTGGCGCGATCGGCGCGCACCGACCAGGTCGGGACGGTATTGGCGTCATAGAGCGTCATCACCGGGTTGGTGAACCAGCTCAGCTCCTCCGCCGTGTAATATTTGACGTCATCGGCCACCAGCTTGTAGTTCAGCTTGCCGGTCGGGTCGTAGACCACGGTAACGGTGTGCTGGCTCTGGTAGGTCGGGTCCTGGGTGTTGATGGCCGCCGTCGGTGCCGCCTCATCCTCATCGGCCAGGTTCCAGCCAATCAGTACCAGCGCGGCCAGCGCCAGCAGCAGGGTAATCAGAAACTTTGCTCTGCTCATATTGAAAGCCCGACGGCGTCCTCCAGCTTCCCTTGCGCCAGCAGGATCAGGTCACACACCTCGCGCACCGCGCCCTTGCCCCCGCTGATGCGGGTGGTGTAGTGGGCGCGCGGCGTCAGCATCGGGTGGGCATCCGCCACCGCCACCGCCAGGCCGCACTCGGCCATCACCGGCCAGTCAATCAGGTCATCGCCGACGTAGGCCACCTGCTCCGGGCGCAGCGCCAGCGTGGTGAGCAGCTCGCGGAAGGCAATCAGCTTGTTGGACTGCCCTTGGTAAAGGTAGCGGATGCCGAGGGTCGCGGCGCGATCCTCCAGCAGCTTGGCGGAGCGGCCGGTAATGATGGCCACCTCCACGTCAGAGGTGAGCAGGCAGCGGATGCCGTAGCCGTCGCGCACGTTGAACGCTTTCAGCTCCTCGCCCTGATTGCCCATATAGACCAGGCCGTCGGACATGACGCCATCCACATCACAGATCAGCAGGCGAATCTGCCGCGCGCGGGCCAGCACCTCGGCGCTGACCGGGCCGTAACAGGTATTCACAGTTGCTGCGTTATCACTCATTGAGCCTTTCCTTCATTAAACTACGCCAGCGCGCAGCATGTCATGCATATGTACCACACCGAGCAACTGGTCGCCATCGGCAACCATCAGGGCGGTAATGTGCCGGGATTGCATGGTATTCAGGGCCTCCACCGCCAGGGTGCCGGGGCGCACCCGCAGGCCGCCGGGCGTCATCACCTCTTCGATGCGCGCCCGGTTGAAGTCGATGCCCATATCAATAATGCGGCGCAGGTCGCCATCGGTGAAGATGCCCTCGATCTTCATCAAGTCATCACAGATCACGGTCATGCCGAGGTTTTTGCGCGTGATCTCCAGCAGCGCGTCGCGCAGCGTGGCGTCACGGCTGACGTGGGGGATCTCATTGCCACTGTGCATGATATCACTGACGCGCAGCAGCAGCTTGCGGCCCAGTGCGCCGCCGGGGTGGGAGAGGGCGAAATCCTCGGCGGTGAAGCCGCGCGCCTCCAGCAGCGCCACCGCCATCGCGTCGCCCATCACCAGTGCGGCGGTGGTGCTGGAGGTGGGTGCCAGCCCGAGCGGGCACGCCTCCTGCGGCACCTGTACGCAGATGTGGATGTCCGCCGCGCGGCCCATGGCGCTCTCCGGGTTGCCGGTCAGGCAGATGAGCGGCACGTGCAGGCGCTTGAGCACCGGCACCAGCGCCAGAATCTCGCTGGACTCGCCGGAGTTGGAGAGGGCGATCACCACGTCATGCCGGCTGACCATGCCCAGATCGCCGTGGCTCGCCTCCGCCGGGTGGACGAAGAAGGCCGGCGTGCCGGTGCTGGCGAAGGTCGCCGCCATCTTGCGGCCAATGTGGCCGGACTTGCCCATCCCCATCACCACCACCTTGCCACTACAGGAGAAGATCCGTTCACAGGCGCGGGTAAAGTCGTCATTGATATATTGATCGAGCTGGGCCAGCCCCTCCCGCTCGATCTGCAGTACGGTTTTGCCGGCCTGCTGGAAGTCGAAGCCGGGCTGGAGTTCAAAGTTCGCCATGTTGGTGTCCTGACTGTTTTACAAGGCGGGGCCAGCCGGGAAGAGCAGCAGCCACGCAAGATAAGCCATAAAGCCGCACAGTAGCAGCGCGCCCGCCCGGCGGCCGATGCGGTGCCGACGCAGCAGGCAGAGGCCGGCCAGCACGCCGCTGACCGCCAGCATCACCCAGTAGTCGCGGCGGAACGCCTCCGGCGCGAAGGGGCCGGGGGCGATCAGTGCGGGAATGCCGAGCACTATACAGAGGTTGAAGATGTTGGCGCCTATGATATTTCCTAAAGCAATGTCATCCTCCCCCTTCAGCGCGCCTGCGACAAAGGTGGCCAGCTCCGGCAGGCTGGTGCCGACGGCAATCACCGTCAGGCCAATCACCAGCTCGCTGACACCAAAATAGCGCGCGATCACGGTCGCGTTGTCCACAATCATGCCAGCGGCCAGCGGCATCATCACCACCGCCAGCAGCAGCCAGAGCACCGCCACGGTGTTGCTGCTGTCCTGCGGCAGCTCCGCCAGCTGCTCGGTGGTGAGCGGGTCACTGCCCTCGCGCTGCGCCAGCCGGGCGATCTTCAGCATCAGCAGGCAGAACAGGGCGGCGCTCAACAGCAGGATCACCCCGTCCAGCCGCGAGAGTTGCAGGTCTGAGAGCAGCACGCCGCACAGCGCGGTGATCAGCAACAGCAGCGGCAGCTCGCGGCGCACAATGTCAGACTGCACCCGCAGCGGGTGGATCAGTGCCGCGCCGCCCAGGATCAGCAGGATGTTGATGATGTTGGAGCCAATGGCGTTGCCTATCGCCAAATCGCGCTGCCCGCCAATCGCGGCAGTGGTGGAGACCACCAGCTCCGGCAGCGAGATGCCGATGCCGACAATGGTCATGCCGGTCACCAGCGGCGGCACCCCCATCGAGCGGGAGAGCACCGCCGCGCCATACACCAGACGGTCGGCCGCGTAAGAAAGTAGAAGTAAACCAACGATCAATAGTATGGTCGCAAGCAGCATGCGGAGTCCTTTATTCGGTATAATCCCCTGTTCGTCGGTGAATCAGAAGGTCAAAAATGATTACCTGAAACAATGATAAACTGACTCTAATCGACGGCGAACCCGCGCCAGCGTTAACGCCCAGATTTATCCGCTAATTTTGACCCTGCGGAACGTAAAAGTAAAACGTATGGCAAGTTTAGCGGCCAGCGCCGTAAGGTTTTGTAAATAACCGGCGTCCGGTCGCCTTTGCTTTAACATCAGGGGTATCGTTTTCCCAATACCCTATAAGGGATAGCAAGAATGAACCAGAAGGCATCGAATCTGGTGGAGATCAAAGGCATCAGTTTTATGCGCGGCGATCGCCCCATCTTCGAGAAAATCAATATGACGGTGCCGCGTGGCAAGGTCACCGCCATCATGGGCCCCTCCGGTATCGGTAAAACCACGCTATTGCGCCTGATCGGCGGGCAGCTCGCCCCCGATGAGGGCGAGATCTGGTTTGATGGTGAAAACATTCCCACCCTCTCGCGCCGCAAGCTCTACGCCACGCGCAAAAAGATGAGCATGCTGTTCCAGTCCGGCGCGCTGTTTACCGATCTGAATGTCTATGAGAATGTCGCGTTCCCGCTGCGGGAGCATAGCCACCTGCCCGAGCCGCTGCTGCACACCACGGTGATGATGAAGCTGGAGGCGGTGGGCCTGCGCGGCGCGGCCAAGCTGATGCCCTCGGAGCTATCCGGCGGCATGGCGCGGCGTGCGGCGCTGGCGCGTGCCATCGCCCTCGACCCGACGCTGATCATGTTTGATGAGCCGTTCGTCGGGCAAGACCCCATCACCATGGGCGTGCTGGTGAAACTGATCGACGAGCTGAACCATGCGCTCGGCGTGACCTGCATCGTGGTCTCCCACGATGTGCCGGAGGTGCTGAGCATCGCGGATTACGCCTATATCGTGGCGGAGCAGCATGTGATCGCCGAAGGGACGCCCGCGGCGTTGCAGGCCAATGCCGATCCGCGCGTGCGCCAGTTCCTCGACGGCATCGCCGACGGCCCGGTGCCATTCCGTTTCCCGGCCGGTGATTACCAGACCGAGCTGCTAGGATAAGGGAGCCAATAGACTGATGTTAACAACTGCACTGGCGTCACTCGGACGCCGTGGGATCTCACTGTGCCGCGCATTTGGCCGTGCCGGGCTGATGATGTTCGGCGCCCTGATGGGCCGCCCGCACCCGCGCAAGCATGGGGCACTGCTGGTGAAGCAGCTTTACAGCGTCGGCGTGATGTCGCTGCTGATTATCGTGGTCTCCGGGCTGTTTATCGGCATGGTGCTGGGGTTGCAGGGCTACCTGATCCTCACCACCTACAGCGCCGAAACCAGTCTGGGGATGATGGTGGCGCTCTCGCTGCTGCGTGAACTGGGGCCGGTGGTGACCGCGCTGCTGTTCGCCGGCCGCGCTGGCTCGGCGCTTACCGCCGAGATTGGCCTGATGAAGGCCACCGAGCAGCTCTCCAGCATGGAGATGATGGCGATCGACCCGCTACGCCGGGTGGTGGCACCACGCTTCTGGGCTGGCATGATCAGTATGCCGCTGCTGACGGCGATCTTCGTCGCGGTCGGCATCTGGGGCGGCTCGCTGGTGGGCGTGGACTGGAAGGGCATCGACAGCGGCTTCTTCTGGTCGGCGATGCAGAATGCCGTCGACTGGCGGCAGGATCTGGTCAACTGCCTGCTGAAGAGCGCGGTCTTTGCGGTCACCGTGACCTGGATTGCGCTGTTCAATGGCTATGACGCCGTCCCCACTTCGCAGGGGATTAGCCGGGCGACGACCCGTACCGTGGTGCACTCCTCATTGGCGGTGCTGGGATTGGATTTTGTGCTGACGGCACTGATGTTTGGGAACTAAATAATGCAAACGAAAAAGAGTGAAATCTGGGTTGGGGCGTTCCTGCTGATCGCGCTGGGCGCCATCCTGTTTCTGGCCCTGAAGGTGGCGAACATCACCTCAATGCGGCCGCACCCCACCTACCGCATCTACGCGACCTTCGACAACATCGGCGGCCTGAAAGCCAGCTCGCCGGTGCGCATCGGCGGCGTGGTGATTGGCCGGGTGGCGGATATCTCCCTGGACAACAACTACTCGCCGCGCGTGGCAATGGACATCGACGAGCAGTACAACCAGATCCCGGACACCAGCTCACTGGCGATCCGCACCTCCGGCCTGCTGGGGGAGCAGTATCTGGCGCTGAATGTCGGCTTTGAAGACCCGGAGATGGGGACTGCTATGCTGAAAGAGGGCGGCACCATCCAGGACACCAAATCGGCAATGGTACTGGAGGATTTGATCGGCCAGTTCCTGTACAAGAGCGGCGGCTCCGATGACGCCGCCAAACCGGGCGCGCAGGCTGCGCCTGCCGCAACACCTGCTGCACCCAGCAATTAAGAGGAAACCCTGAATGTTTAAACGTTTATTGATGGTCGCGCTGCTGGTGGTCGCTCCGCTGGCCAACGCGGTGGATATGACCAACCCTTACCGTGTCATGGATGAGGCGGCGGAGAAGACCTTCACCCGCCTGAAGAATGAACAGCCGAAAATCAGGCAGAACCCGAACTACCTGCGCGACGTGGTGCGTCAGGAGCTGCTGCCCTACGTGCAGGTGAAGTACGCCGGTGCGCTGGTGCTGGGCCGCTACTACAAATCCGCCACCCCGGCGCAGCGTGAAGCCTACTTCGCCGCCTTCGAGGACTATCTGGCGCAGGCTTACGGTCAGGCGCTGGCGCTCTACCACGGCCAGACCTACCAGATTGCGCCGGAGCAGCCGCTGGGCAACGCCGACATCATCGCCATCCGCGTCACCATCCTGGACAACGGCGGCCGCCCGCCGGTGCGTCTGGACTTCCAGTGGCGCAAGAACAGCAAGACCGGCAACTGGCAGGCGTATGACATGATCGCCGAAGGCGTCAGCATGATCACCACCAAGCAGAATGAGTGGGCTGACATCCTGCGCCAGCAGGGCGTCGACGGCCTGACCGCCCGCCTGAAGAGCGCGGCGGCCCAGCCCATCACCCTCGACCAGCAATAATGGCCGGCTCAACCCTGAACTGGGCCTCACGCGGGCAGACGCTGGTACTGACCGGCGATCTTGACCGCGATACGCTGCTGCCGCTCTGGCAGCAGCGTGAGAGCCTGCTGGCGCAGCACACCGCCCTCGACCTGTCGCAGGTCGGCCGGGTGGACTCGCCCGGTTTGGCGCTGCTGGTGCACCTGCGGGCCGAGGCGCGCGCGCGTGGCGCGGCGCTGACGCTGGAGGGCATGACCGATCGGCTGGAGACGTTGATTACGCTCTATAACCTGGATGAGATCATCCCCGTCAGCGCCGCCGCCTCAGCGCGTTAGCGTGCTTTTTGCCGCAATTGACGACCAAAGCCCCCGCAAGAAAGCCTCTTCGGGGCTTTTTCTTTGTTTAAGAGTCGGCCGGATTACACTAAGATAGTCGGCTGATATTATCCCCATTTAGACAGAATAGACTCCTATGGATACCCAAGAAATTAAAGACGTTCTGATGCAGGCGCTGGCCTTGCAGGAAGCCCACGTGACTGGCGAAGGTAGCCACTTCCAGGTGATTGCGGTGAGTGAGCAGTTCGCTGGCATGAGCCGCGTGAAGAAGCAGCAGACCGTCTATGCGCCGCTGATGGAGTACATCGCGGACAACCGCATCCACGCCCTCTCCATCAAGGCTTTCACGCCGGAAGAGTGGCAGCGCGACCGCAAGCTAAGCGGCCTTTGATGCCGGGGGCGGCGTGGCCGCCCTGTGCTCATCCTTATCAAGTTAATCATTGAGAGCAGTCATAATGGATAAATTTCGTGTGCAGGGCCGTACCCGCCTGAGTGGTGAAGTGACCATCTCCGGGGCGAAAAACGCGGCCTTGCCAATCCTGTTCGCCGCCCTGCTGGCGGAAGAGCCGGTTGAGATCCAAAACGTTCCCCACCTGAAAGATATCGACACCACCCTGAAGCTGCTGAGCCAGCTCGGCACCAAAATTGAGCGCAATGGCTCGGTGTTTGTCGATGCCAGCGCGGTCAACGAATTCACCGCCCCTTATGATCTGGTGAAGACCATGCGCGCCTCGATCTGGGCGCTCGGCCCGCTGGTGGCGCGCTTTGGCCGCGGCCAGGTGTCGCTGCCGGGCGGCTGCGCCATCGGTGCGCGTCCGGTTGACCTGCACATCACCGGCCTGGAGCAACTGGGCGCGGAGATCAAACTGGAAGAGGGCTACGTCAAAGCCTCCGTTGACGGCCGCCTGAAGGGCGCGCACATCGTGATGGACAAGGTCAGCGTTGGCGCGACCGTCACCATCATGAGCGCCGCCACGCTGGCGGAGGGCACCACCATCATCGAGAACGCCGCGCGCGAGCCGGAGATTGTGGACACCGCCCACTTCCTGAATACCCTGGGCGCGAAAATCAGCGGCGCGGGCACCGACAAGATCACCATCCAGGGCGTAGAGCGCCTCGGCGGGGGGTCTACCGCGTGCTGCCTGACCGCATTGAGACCGGCACCTTCCTGGTGGCGGCAGCGATCTCCGGTGGCAAAGTGGTGTGCCGCGCGACCCGTCCGGACACCCTGGACGCGGTGCTGGCGAAGCTGCGCGAAGCGGGCGCGGACATCGAGGTGGGCGAGGATTGGATCAGTCTGGACATGCATGGCCAGCGCCCGAAAGGCGTCAACATCCGTACCGCGCCACACCCCGGTTTCCCGACTGACATGCAGGCGCAGTTCAGCCTGCTGAACTTGGTGGCGGAGGGCACGGGCGTGATCACCGAAACCATCTTCGAAAACCGTTTCATGCACGTGCCGGAGCTGATCCGCATGGGCGCGCACGCCGAGATTGAGAGCAACACCGTGATCTGCCACGGCGTGGCGGAACTCTCCGGGGCGCAGGTGATGGCGACCGATCTGCGCGCCTCCGCCAGTCTGGTGCTGGCCGGCTGCATCGCCGAAGGCACCACCATCGTTGACCGCATCTACCACATCGACCGTGGCTACGAGCGCATCGAAGACAAACTGCGCGCGCTGGGTGCCAACATCGAGCGCATCCACGGCGAATAACCGTCCTGCGCCATAAAAAAAGCCGGCATTGCGCCGGCTTTTTTTTCGTCCCCGCTTAGTGGGCGGGGTACTCCTGAATCGTGACCTGAAGCGTCATCTTGTTGCCATTGCGCATGATCTCGACCGGAATCACCGAGCCGGGGCGAATCTCCGCCACCTGATCCATCGTCTCCAGCGCCGAGAGGGCTGGCTTGTGGTTGACGCTGACAATCACGTCGTTGACCTGCATCCCTGCCTTCGCCGCCGGGCCATCTGGCGTCACCTCATTGACCACAATCCCTTGGATGCGATCGAGGCCGCTGTTTGGCGTGTGCATCGGGCTGATCTCGCGCCCGCCAATGCCGATGAAGCCACGGATGACGCGGCCATCGCGGATCAGCTTCTGCATCACCTTGGTCGCCAGCGCGGTCGGGATGGCGAAACCAATGCCCTCCGGCGTTTCGCCGTCGTTGCTCTTGTCAAAGGAGAGGGTGTTGATGCCCACCAGTTCGCCGAGCGTGTTTACCAGCGCGCCGCCGGAGTTGCCACGGTTGATGGAGGCGTCGGTCTGCAAGAAGTTCTGCCGCCCGGAGGGGCTAAGGCCGATGCGGCCGGTGGCGCTGATGATGCCTTGGGTGATGGTCTGGCCAAGGTTGTAGGGGTTGCCGATCGCCATCACCACGTCGCCGACGCGCGGGATGCGCTGGGTATTGATCGGAATCACCGGCAGGGCGGTGGCGTCAATCTTCAGCACCGCCAGATCGGTCAGGCTGTCGGAGCCAACCAGCAGCGCCTCGAACACCCGGCCATCCTGCAATGCCACGATGATCTGCTCGGCGTCGTTGATCACGTGCTTGTTGGTCAGGATGTACCCTTTGTCATTCATGATGACGCCCGACCCGAGGGTACGGATCTCCAGCTCGTTGTGCGAGGAGGCCCCCATACTGCGGTTATAGACGTTCACCACCGCTGGCGCGGCATGGCGCACCGCCTGGTTATAGCTGACCGGCTGCTCATCGCCGCCGCTGAAGTGCGACGGCAGCAGGAAATCCGCACTGGGCAGCCGCAGCGCTGGCAGGGCGAATAGCAGGATGCCAGCGACAATCAGGCCAAAGAGAATTGAACGCAATAACTTAGCAAGCATCAGGCTCAGAATATCTGGAAATGGAATGGGGGGGAGAATAGCACGAAGTGCCGGGCGCGGCAGCGTGCCACGCCCACTTTTCGGTTAAATCAACGCAACAACAAGTAGATATTGTCATCGCCGCGCACCACGTGCAGTGCCACGATTTGCGGCTTGCCTGCCAGCACCTTGCGCAAGTCCGCCAGTGAGGCGATGCGCTCGCGGTTGACGCCGATAATGACGTCACCCTTTTGCAGCCCCAGCGCGGCGGCCGGCGAGCCGGGTTCCACGCTCACCAGCTTCACGCCCGTCTCGCCAGCGTCGGTGGCGCCATCACTCATCGTCGCCCCCTGCAATGCCGGGGAGAGCGTCTGGGCGGCAGTGGCCTCGGTACTGGTCTGGAGGGTGACGTCCACCTCCATCAGCTTGCCAGCGCGCAGCAGGCCAATCTTCACCGTCTTGCCCGGCCCGGCGGTGCCGACCTTGGCGCGCAGCTCGGCAAAGCTCTCAATCTGTCGGCCGTTGAGCGACACCAGCACGTCACCGGCCTTGATGCCCGCGCGGGCGGCGGCGGAGTCGGCCAGCACCTCATTGACGAACGCGCCGCGTTGGGTGTCCATTTTGAAGGCTTTCGCCATGTCGGCGTTCATCTCGCTGCCCTTGATGCCGAGCATACCGCGCCGCACCTCGCCAAACTCAATCAGCTGCTTGCTGAGGTTCTGCGCCATGTTGCTGGGGATGGCGAAGCCGATGCCGATACTGCCGCCGCCCGGTGCCAGAATGGCGGTGTTGATGCCGATCAGCTCGCCGTTGAGGTTGAGCAGCGCGCCGCCGGAGTTGCCGCGGTTGATGGAGGCGTCGGTCTGGATGAAGTTCTCCAGCCCCTCCAGATTCAGGCCGGTGCGGCCAAGGGCGGAGATAATGCCGGAGGTGGCGGTCTGGCCGAGGCCAAACGGGTTGCCAACCGCCACGGCGAAGTCGCCCACCCGCAGCTGGTCAGAGTCAGCCACGCGGATCGCCGTCAGATCCTTGGCCGCCTGCAACTGCAACAGCGCGATGTCGCTCTGCTCATCCCGGCCCAGCAGCTTGGCCTCATACTCGCGGCCATCGTTGAGCTGTACCTGGATCTTGTCGGCATTGCTCACCACGTGGTTGTTGGTCAGCACATAGCCCTTGTCGGCATCGATAATCACGCCGGAGCCAAGGCCCTCAAAGGGGGTGGCGCTCTCCTCTTCGGCAGGCCCGTTCGGCCCGAAGAAGTATTTGTACTCTTCCGGCAGGCGCTGGCGCTCGGTCTGGGTGCCGTAGACATGCACGCTGACCACGGCTGGCAGCACCCGCTCCAGCATGGGTGCCAGGCTGGGCAGCGCCTCGCCCGCCACCGCCGCTGGCAGGCCGGAGGCCATCGCAGGCTGTAGGGCCAGGCCGAGACAGAGGGTTAACGCACTCAGTGATAGTGAAGTCATCTTCATTGGCAGCTCTCCCGCAACCTGCGGCAAAAAATGAGTAACCGGTCATTCCAGGTAATGAGGGCAGCGTACCCGGTCAGACGCGCGTGTCATTTCATTAAATATCAATAAACAGTAAGAGACGCGTTTTTTTCATGTGCCATGACGCACGGGGCGTGGCCATGACGGGAAGGCAAGCGCCGGCGGCAGGGGGCCGCCGGCGGACAGGCATCATTTGCGGCGGGAAGTGTCGCCACGCAGCAGACCGGAGGCGCTGTCGGAGTAGTCGCGCGGCATCTCGACCGGCGCCTGATCGTTGTCGGCTTCCGCCTCGGTCAGGCGGTAGTTGAACGGGTTGTCCTGCGTCGGCATGTCCGGCAGCAGGTTGTTCGAACTTTTCGCCATGTGTTGGTAAAGCTGGCGATAGTCAGTGGCCATGTTGTCCAGCAGTTCGGCACTGCGGGCGAAGTGGCTGACCAGCTCCTGGCGGTACTCATCCAGCTCTGCCTTGCTCTTCTCCAGCTCGTGCTGCAACACCTGCTGCTGGCGCAGTTTACGGTTGCCAAAACGCATGGCGAGGGCGCCGATAATCAGGCCGACGACCAAACCAATAAGTGCATACTCCCAGGTCATAATGACTCCTATGTTACTCTCGTTGTCCAGTAGGGCTTTTTCACTTAATAATACCCACTATAACCGTTAACCTTGTCCCAGTGGAATCCTGACGGGTCTGAAGCGCGGAAACAGCGCGTTTTTCACGGCCAGCACGGCAGGCAACGGCGGCGAACTCGGGGCGAAAACGTCCAGATGCGTCGCGAAAACCCGATAATTTTTTTCTCATGGAACGTCGAAAAACATGCAACCCACATCCCCCCTAGCACGCTATGAGCAGGCGCTGGCCGCCGGTGACTACCAACCGGATGACGTCCAGCGCCAGACCGTGACCCAGCTTGACGCCATCCACCATGCGCTGGTGGCGCAAAAACCCGCGCCTGCCCGCGCCTCCGGCGGCCTGTTCGCGCGGCTGATGGGCAAAAAGCCGGCGCCGACGCGCCCGGTGCAGGGGCTGTATATGTGGGGCGGCGTGGGGCGCGGCAAAACCTGGCTGATGGACATGTTCTTCCACAGCCTGCCGGGTGACCGCAAAATGCGGCTGCACTTCCACCGCTTTATGCTGCGGGTGCATGAGCAGCTGACCCAGTTGCAGGGGCAGGAGAACCCGCTGGAGACGGTGGCCGACCGCTTCAAGGCGGAGGCGGACGTGCTCTGCTTCGACGAATTTTTCGTCTCTGACATCACCGACGCCATGCTGCTGGCGACGCTGCTTCAGGCGCTGTTCGCGCGCGGCATTACGCTGGTCGCCACCTCCAACATTCCGCCAGACCAGCTCTACCGCAACGGCCTGCAACGCCAGCGCTTCCTGCCGGCCATCGATCTGATCAAAGAGTACTGCGACGTGCTCAACGTTGACGCTGGCATCGACTACCGCCTGCGCACCCTGACGCAGGCCAACCTGTGGCTCTCGCCGGCGGACGCCGCCGCCGCTGACCGGCTGGAGGGGATGTTCACCCGGCTGGCGGGCAAGCCCGGCGAACGCAACCCGGTGCTGGAGGTGAACCACCGGCCGCTGCCCGCGCTGGCGGTGGCCGAGGGGGTGGCGGCCTTTGACTTCCACACCCTGTGTGAGGAGGCGCGCAGCCAGATTGACTACATCGCGCTCTCCACGCTCTACCATACGGTGCTGGTGCACAATGTGCGGGTGATGGACAGCAAAAACGAGAGCGCCGCGCGCCGCTTTTTGGCGATGGTCGATGAGTTTTATGAGCGCCACGTGAAGCTGGTGATCTCCGCCGAGACCGGGATGCACCAGATCTACCAGGGGGAGCGCCTGAAGTTTGAGTACCAGCGCTGCCTGTCGCGTTTGCAGGAGATGCAGAGCGAAGAGTACCTGCGTTTGCCACACCTGCCATAACCCGCGTAGCGGCGGGCAGATATTATGCATTTGTGATAAAAAAGCAGTCGATCTTTGTGGGTGACTTCTCTATAATCTTGCGACCCCACGTTACAACAAAGTTTTTTTCCCGAAACTTTATTAGTGCCGGCATAGGCTATTCGAAGGGGTAGGTTTGCTGGACTTGATGGCCGTGTGAACCTCCAACACTGTTAATTAAGCGTTTGGGTGTTCGCCAACGTGTAACTTAAATTGGGTAAGCTTTTAATGAAAACTTTTACAGCTAAACCGGAAACAGTACAGCGTGACTGGTTCGTAGTTGATGCAAGCGGCAAGACCTTGGGTCGCCTGGCCACTGAACTGGCTCGCCGTCTGCGTGGCAAGCATAAAGCGGAATACACTCCGCACGTTGATACCGGTGATTACATCATCGTTCTGAACGCTGAGAAAGTTGCCGTAACCGGTAACAAGCGTAACGACAAGATCTATTACCATCACACCGGCCACATCGGTGGTATCAAACAAGCGACCTTTGAAGAGATGATTACTCGCCATCCTGAGCGTGTGATTGAGATCGCGGTTAAAGGCATGCTGCCGAAGGGCCCGCTGGGTCGTGCTATGTACCGTAAACTGAAAGTTTACGCGGGTAACGAGCACAATCATGCGGCACAGCAACCGCAAGTTCTTGACATTTAATCGGGATTATAGGCAATGGCTGAAAATCAATACTACGGCACTGGTCGCCGCAAAAGCTCCGCCGCTCGCGTCTTCATCAAGCCGGGCAACGGTAACATCGTAATTAACCAGCGTAGCCTGGAACAGTACTTCGGTCGCGAAACTGCCCGCATGGTAGTTCGTCAGCCGCTGGAACTGGTCGACATGGTTGAGAAACTGGACCTGTACATCACCGTTAAAGGTGGTGGTATCTCCGGTCAAGCTGGTGCCATCCGTCACGGTATCACCCGTGCGCTGATGGAGTATGACGAGTCTCTGCGTTCCGAGCTGCGTAAAGCTGGCTTCGTTACCCGTGACGCTCGTCAGGTTGAACGTAAGAAAGTCGGCCTGCGTAAAGCACGTCGTCGTCCGCAGTTCTCCAAGCGTTAATTTCTGGCTGCACTTGCAGCAGGAACAGCGTCAAAAACCCGGTGTCTCACCGGGTTTTTTTATGCCTGAAATCCACACTTTCCCGCCTTATCCCACCCTCTGACAGACAAATCGCGCGGATTTCACCGTTGCGCCGCCACAAGAGGGGCAAAATCTGGTAAACTAACAACACTTTTGCGCCTGAGCGCCGCGCAGTTTGGTGGGTTCGGTCGTCCTGGAGATCGCCTGACCTCCGGGCTTCTGCGAGGTTGCTGGCTGGCGATAACATGATTCAGGATAGCAGCCTGATGTTGGCTATTCGCACTGTTTTCTAGATAAACTTGGAGGTTTACATGGCTGTCGCTGCCAACAAACGTTCGGTAATGACGCTGTTCTCTGGCCCGACCGACATCTTCAGCCATCAAGTACGTATCGTACTGGCGGAAAAGGGTGTCAGTGTCGAGATCGAGCAGGTGGATATGGGAAATCTGCCGCAGGATCTTATTGACCTCAATCCTTATCAATCCGTCCCGACGCTGGTTGATCGTGAGCTGACGCTGTATGAATCCCGAATCATTATGGAGTACCTCGATGAGCGCTTCCCACATCCGCCATTGATGCCGGTCTACCCGGTGGCGCGCGGTGAGAGCCGCCTGATGATGCTGCGCATCGAGAAAAACTGGTATTCGCTGAAAGACAAAATCGAACAGAGCAGCGGCCAGGAAGCTGACGCCGCCCGTAAACAGCTGCGTGAAGAGCTGCTGGCGATTGCCCCGATCTTTGGTCAGACCCCGTTCTTTATGAGCGAGGAGTTCAGTCTGGTGGATTGCTACCTGGCACCGCTGCTGTGGCGTCTGCCGCAACTGGGCATTGAGCTGACTGGCGCCGGCTCCAAAGAGCTGAAAGGGTACATGACCCGCGTCTTTGAGCGTGATGCCTTCCTGGCTTCACTCACCGAAGCTGAACGCGAAATGCGTTTGCATACCCGGAGTTGATTCAGATGGAGATGTCGCACATGTCTCCGCGTCGTCCTTACCTGCTGCGGGCGTTCTATGACTGGTTGCTCGACAACCAGCTGACCCCGCATCTGGTGGTGGATGTCACGCGCCCAGGTGTTATGGTGCCGATGGAGTTCGCCCGCGATGGCCAAATCGTGCTGAACATCGCCCCGCGCGCGGTAGGGAATCTGGAGCTGGGCACGGACGATGTCCGGTTCAATGCCCGCTTTGGCGGCGTGCCGCGTCAGGTGAATGTGCCTATCGCCGCCGTCCTCGCGATCTATGCCCGTGAAAATGGCGCTGGCACCATGTTTGAGCCAGAACCCGCCTACGAGGATGAGGAGGGGATGTTTGAGACCTCCGCCGAGGAGAGCGCCACGCCTGAGCCAACGATGTCCGTTATCGATGGCGATCGCCCGGATGAGAGCGATCCTTCCGACGATGAGCCGCCGCAGCCGCCACGCGGTGGCCGCCCGGCCCTGCGCGTGGTGAAATAACCGCGTCGCACAGAAAGCCCCGCTCCGGCGGGGCTTTTTTTATGGGCGCAAAAAAAGAGGGGAGCCACTGGCTCCCCTCGTTTGACCGCAGGCGGTTTTACACTTCCAGATAGTTCATGATGCCGTCGGCGGCTTTGCGCCCCTCGGCAATCGCCGTCACCACCAGGTCGGAGCCGCGCACCGCGTCACCACCGGCGAAGATTTTCGGGTTGCTGGTCTGGAAGGCGTTCTCCACCCCTTCCGGCGCGATGATGCGGCCCTGATTGTCCAGCTCCACGTCATGGGCGGCCAGCCACTCCATTTTGTGCGGACGGAAACCAAACGCCATCACCACCGCGTCCGCGTTCATCACGAACTCGGAGCCGGGCACCAGTTCGGCACGGCGGCGGCCAGCGGCATCCGGCGCGCCCAGTTCGGTGCGCACCATCTTCACGCCGCTCACGCGGCCCTGCGCATCCAGTACCACGCTCAGCGGCTGGACGTTGAACTTGAACTCCACGCCCTCTTCACGCGCGTTTTTCACCTCGCGGCGGGAGCCTGGCATGTTCTCTTCGTCACGGCGGTAGGCACAGGTAACGTGGGACGCGCCCTGACGGATGGAGGTGCGTACGCAGTCCATCGCCGTATCGCCACCGCCCAGCACCACCACGCGTTTGCCCTCCATGCTGATGTAAGGCTCCTCAGTGGTGGCCTCATAGCCCATCAGCTGCTTGGTGTTGGCGATCAGGAACGGCAGGGCGTCATACACGCCAGCCGCGTCCTCATTCTCCAAGCCACCGCGCATCGACTGGTAGGTGCCGACCGCGAGGAACACCGCGTCATACTCTGCCAGCAGCGCCTCAACCGTGACATCCTTGCCGACTTCGGTATTGAGCTGGAACTCAATGCCCATGCCGGTGAAGATTTCGCGGCGGGTGGTCATCACCGACTTCTCCAGCTTGAAGGCCGGGATGCCGAAGGTCAGCAGGCCGCCAATCTCCGGGTGACGGTCATAGACCACCGCTTTCACGCCGTTGCGCGCCAGCACGTCGGCACAGGCCAGACCGGCCGGCCCGGCACCGATGATCGCCACACGCTTGCCGGTCGGCTTGACGTGGGACATATCGGGCCGCCAGCCCATCTCAATCGCCTTATCATTGATATAGCGCTCGATGTTGCCGATGGTGACCGCGCCGAACTCGCCGTTCAGGGTGCAGAAGCCTTCACACAGGCGATCCTGCGGACAGACGCGCCCGCACACCTCAGGCAGGCTGTTAGTCTGGTGGGCGAGGTCGGCCGCCTCCATGATGCGGCCTTCGTTCGCCAGCTTCAGCCAGTTCGGAATATAGTTATGGACCGGGCACTTCCACTCGCAGTAGGGGTTGCCGCAGGAGAGGCAGCGGTCTGCCTGCGCCTGCGCCTGGCTGTCGGAGAACGGCTCATAAATTTCTACAAACTCAATTTTCCGGATCTTCAGCGCTTTCTTGGGCGGATCGACACGCTGCAAATCGATAAATTGATAAACGTTTTGACTCATCGAAAACCTCTTACTGCGCTTGGACCCGCAGCTCGGCTGCGGAACGACTGCGGTGACCCAACAATGCTTTGACATCACTGGACTTCGGTTTCACCAGGGCGAACTTGGTGGCCCACACCGGCCAGTTGGCCAGCATCTCTTCACCACGGCTGGAGCCGGTCAGCTGCACGTGCTCGGTAATCAGGCCGCGCAGGTGCTCCTCGTGGATCGCCAGTTGGTCAACTTCCAGCACTTCCACCAGCTCCGGGTTGACGCGTTTGCGGAACTCGCCATCTTCGTCCAGCACGTAGGCGAAGCCGCCGGTCATGCCCGCGCCAAAGTTGACGCCGGTTTTGCCCAGCACGCAGACGATGCCGCCGGTCATGTACTCACAGCCGTTGTCGCCGATGCCTTCCACCACGGTGATGGCACCGGAGTTACGCACTGCGAAACGCTCGCCCGCCCGGCCTGCGGCGAACAGCTTGCCGCCGGTCGCGCCATACAGGCAGGTGTTGCCGATGATGCTGGCCTCATGGCTGCGGAAGGCGGAGCCTACCGGTGGGCGTACCGCGATGCGGCCACCCGCCATGCCCTTGCCAACGTAGTCGTTGGCGTCGCCAGTCAGCATCAGATCCAGGCCACCGGCGTTCCAGACACCGAAGCTCTGGCCAGCGGTGCCGGAGAAGTGCGCGGTGATTGGGTCGGAGGCCATGCCCTGATCGCCATGTTTCTCGGCGATGGCACCGGAGAGCAGCGCGCCCACCGATCGGTCGGTGTTACGGATGTCAAAGTAGAACGTCTTGCTCTGGCGCTTCTCCACGTGCGGCGCGGCTTGCTCCAGCAGCGCCTTGTTCAGCACGCCCTTGTCGAACGGCGGGTTGCTGCCCTCGGTGCAGTAGCGCGCCTTGCCGGGGTGCGGCTGGGCGGTTTGCAGCAGCGCGGCGAGATCCAGCTTGTTCTGCTTGGCGGTGAAGCCCTCCAGCGCGGTCAGCAGATCGGTACGGCCAATCAGGTCAACCAGGTTGCTGACGCCCAGCTCCGCCATGATCTGGCGAGTCTCCTGCGCGATGAAGCGGAAGTAGTGGGTCACGCGCTCTGGCAGGCCGTGGTAGTGGTCGCGGCGCAGCTTCTCATCCTGCGTTGCCACACCGGTCGCGCAGTTGTTGAGGTGGCAGATACGCAGGTATTTGCACCCCAGCGCCACCATCGGGCCGGTGCCGAAGCCAAAGCTCTCCGCACCCAGAATCGCGGCCTTGATGATGTCGACGCCGGTCTTCAGGCCACCATCCACCTGCAAGCGGATCTTGTGGCGCAGGCCGTTGGCCACCAGCGCCTGCTGGGTCTCCACCAGCCCCAGCTCCCACGGGCAGCCAGCATACTTCACCGAACTGAGCGGGCTGGCACCGGTGCCGCCGTCATAGCCAGCGATGGTGATCAGGTCGGCATAGGCTTTCGCCACGCCCACCGCGATGGTGCCGACGCCCGGCTCGGAGACCAGTTTCACCGAGATCAACGCCTTCGGGTTGACCTGTTTCAGGTCGAAGATCAGCTGGGCCAGATCCTCGATCGAGTAGATGTCATGGTGCGGCGGCGGGGAGATCAGCGTCACGCCCGGCACCGAGTAGCGCAGCTTGGCGATGTACGGCGTCACCTTATCGCCCGGCAACTGGCCGCCTTCACCCGGTTTCGCGCCTTGCGCTACCTTCACCTGGATCACGTCGGCGTTGACCAGATAGGCTGGCGTCACGCCGAAGCGGCCAGAGGCCACCTGCTTGATGCGCGACACTTTGTTGGTGCCGTAGCGCGCCGGATCTTCGCCACCCTCGCCGGAGTTGGAGAAGCCGCCGAGGCCGTTCATCGCCTCCGCCAGCGACTCATGCGCCTCCGGGCTGAGCGCGCCGATGGACATCGCCGCGGTATCGAAGCGCTTGTAGAGGTTCTCCGCTGGCTCCACCTGATCGACGGGGATCGGCTGGCCGTTCGGCGTGATCTTCAGCAGATCGCGCAGCGTGGAGACCGGGCGCTCGTTCACCAGCTTGGCATACTGCTGGTAGTCGTTATAGTCGCCGCTGTGCACCGCGGCTTGCAGCGTCGCCACCACGTCCGGGTTGTACATGTGGTACTCGCCGCCGTAGACGAATTTCAGCAGGCCGCCCTGATCCAGCGGTTTGCGCTTCAGCCATGCGCGCTTGGCGAGGTTTTGCAGATCCTGCTCGAAATCGCCGAAGTTGGCACCGCCGATGCGGCTCACCACGCCCTGGAAGCAGAGGCTGCTCAGCTCGCGGTGCAGGCCAACGGCCTCAAACAGCTTGGCGCAACGGTAGGAAGCCACGGTCGAGATGCCCATTTTGGACATGATCTTGTAGAGGCCCTTGTTGATGCCGTTGCGGTAGTTGAGCATCACCTCGCGGTAATTCTTGTCAATGGCACGGGAGTCCACCAGCTTCGCCAGCGTCTCGTAGGCCAGATAGGGGTAGATGGCCGTTGCGCCGAAGCCCAGCAGCACCGCAAAGTGGTGCGGGTCACGCGCGCTGGCGGTCTCAACAATCAGGTTGGCGTCGCAGCGCAGGTTCTTCTCCACCAGACGGGTCTGGATGGCGCCGACCGCCATCGGCGCCGGCACCGGCAGGCGGTTCGGGGCGATGGCGCGGTCAGAGAGCACCAGCAGCACCGCGCCGTCACGCACCTTGTGCTCGGCCTGTTCGCACAGGCGGTGGATCATCTCCTCCAGCGAGTGCTCGGCCGGATCGTAGGTCAGATCCAGCGTCTCGGCGCGGTAGTGTTCGCCCTCCAGCGTCGTCAGCTGCTTGAAGTCGGAGTAGAGCAAAATCGGCGACTTGAAGCTCAGGCGGTGGGACTGCCCCTCGGCCTCGAAGAAGACGTTCATCTCGCGGCCAATGCTGGTCGCCAGCGACATCACATGGGCCTCGCGCAGCGGATCGATCGGCGGGTTGGTCACCTGCGCGAACTGCTGGCGGAAGTAGTCATAGATCACGCGCGGGCGGCTGGAGAGCACGGCGAACGGGGTATCATCACCCATCGAACCGACCGCCTCCTGGCCATTCTCGCCCAGCACGCGGATCACCTGATCCAGCTCCTCATTGCTGTAGCCGAACTGCTTTTGGTAAGTCTCCAGCAGGGTGTCATCCAGCTCACGGCGGCCCACCTGATCTTCCGGCAGGTCTTCGAACGGCACCAGACGGCGGACGTTCTTCTCCATCCACTCTTTGTAGGGGTGGCGGCTCTTCAGGTCATTGTCAGTTTCGGCGGAGTGCAGGATGCGGCCGCTGCGGGTGTCAATCACCATCAGTTCGCCGGGGCCGACGCGCCCCTTCTCCACCACCTCATCCGGCTGGTAGTCCCAGATGCCCACTTCAGAGGCGCAGGTGATCAGCTTGTCTTTGGTGATCACATAACGCGCCGGGCGCAGGCCGTTGCGGTCGAGGTTACAGGCGGCGTAGCGGCCATCGGACATCACGATGCCAGCCGGGCCGTCCCACGGCTCCATGTGCATCGAGTTGAAGTCAAAGAAGGCGCGCAGGTCGCTGTCCATGTCCGGGTTCTGCTGCCAGGCTGGCGGCACCAGCAGGCGCATGGCGCGCACCAAGTCCATCCCGCCGCTCAAAAACAGCTCGAGCATGTTGTCGAGGGAGCTGGAGTCGGAGCCGGTTTCGTTGACGAACGGCGCGGCATCCTGCAAATCCGGGATCAGCGGGGTCTTGAATTTGTAGGCACGGGCGCGCGCCCACTGGCGGTTACCGGCAATGGTGTTGATCTCGCCGTTGTGCGCCAAATAGCGGAACGGCTGTGCCAGCGGCCAGCGCGGCACGGTGTTGGTGGAGAAGCGCTGGTGGAACAGGCAGATGGCCGATTCCAGACGCAGGTCAGCCAGGTCGAGGTAGAAGCGCGGCAGGTCAGCCGGCATACAAAGACCCTTGTAGATGGTCACCAGGTTCGACAGGCTACAGACGTAGAACTCATTGTCCTGGATGCGCTTCTCAATACGGCGGCGCGCCATATAGAGGCGGCGCTCCATGTCACGCGGACGCCAGCCAGCCGGGGCGTTCACGAAAATCTGCTCAATGCGCGGCAGGGAGGAGAGGGCGATCTCACCGAGGACATCCGGGTTGGTCGGAACGTCACGCCAGCCGACGATCGACAGCGTTTCGTTCTGCAACTCTTCTTCGACAATGCGGCGGCTCTCGCGGGCGTCATCCTCATTTTTGCTGAGGAACATCATGCCCACGGCGTAGTTCTTGGCCAGACGCCAGCCGCGCTCTTCGGCAACCATGCGGTAGAAGCGGTCGGGCTTCTGCAACAGCAGGCCACAGCCGTCGCCGGTTTTGCCGTCGGCAAGAATTGCACCACGGTGTTGCATACGGGCCAGTGCGTGAATGGCGGTACGCACCACCTTGTGGCTAGGTTCGCCTTCTATGTGGGCGATCAGGCCGAAACCACAGTTATCCCTCTCGAGGGACTTATCGTACAACATATCAGCAACCTCCCCAGGCTCTGCGTGACTCTTCCACCCTACGGCAAGAAGCGATTCTCCGGCGGTCAGGGGGTTGCCTGCATAATTTGGCAGGTGGAACCCGGCCTGACGTCCTCCGTCGATGGCCTCTTGTGACGGTGCTCACAAGTGGGTGATGACTTGTTTAATGAGGGAGTCTGTAATAACTGCATAAGTATGACGAGTCTTGGCTCGTCGAGAATGCTTCCAGCGGACTTCCAACTTATCGAGAAAGCACAGGTAGGTCAAATATGGTTTTAAGATATGCGTTTTTGTGATTTTTAATGGTTAAGTTAATGTTTTTTAAATAAAAAATGACATTTTTTATGGGTGGGAAAGGAGTGGCGACAGGAGGTGGAATGTGAGCTGACTCACTATAGTGCAAGCCACAAATCTCTGCACCATGCTAGGGCGCAACACATTGTCAGGATTATATTCTGTTAAAGTTCTGTTGAATGTAGTTTGTGTCTGTTTTTTATGCTGTCATTTTTCCTCATGATCCGGGCAGGCCGATAAGAATAATTCATCAGCCAAAAGGTGAATTAATTCTCATTTATCCTGAATTTTTATTCTGGGGAAACAGCAGCGGGGCGGGGGTTGATCACGGTCATCATGCAAAAAGCCATTGCGCGCTAGGCTATTGGCTTTTTTCTGAGATAACCACACGATCATGCAGCTGTCACAATTAGTCAATATGTTCGGCCCCCACTTGCAACAGCGCTTCGGCGAAAAAGTGCATAAACTCACGCTGCACGGCGGCTTCACCTGCCCAAACCGCGACGGCACATTAGGGCGCGGGGGCTGCACCTTCTGCAACGTCGCCTCCTTTGCCGATGAGGCCGCCCGCCACCAGAGCATCGCCGCACAGCTGGCCACGCAGGCCGCCAACGTCAACCGCGCGCGCCTCCACCTCGCCTATTTTCAGGCCTACACCAGCACCTACGGCGAG
This sequence comes from Nissabacter sp. SGAir0207, assembly GCF_005491205.1. Classification (NCBI taxonomy): domain Bacteria; kingdom Pseudomonadati; phylum Pseudomonadota; class Gammaproteobacteria; order Enterobacterales; family Yersiniaceae; genus Nissabacter; species Nissabacter sp. SGAir0207. The sequence goes on along the minus strand of NZ_CP028035.1, from coordinate 3,415,794 downwards.
ATCGCACGGCTGCGCGACCAGTATGAGCAGGCGCTGCAACAGGCCAGCATTGTCGGGCTGTGCGTCGGCACCCGGCCCGACTGCGTGCCGGAGGCGGTGCTGCACCTGCTGGCTGGCTACCGTGACCGGGGCTATGAGGTGTGGCTGGAGCTGGGGTTGCAGAGCGCCCATGACGCCACGCTGCGGCGTATCAACCGCGGCCATGACTTCGCCTGCTACCGCGAAACGGTGCAGCGCGCCCGCGCATGGGGCATCCCGGTCTGCTGTCACCTGATTGTCGGCCTGCCGGGCGAGACAGAAGCGATGGCGCAACAGAGCCTGCTGCGCGTGGTGGAGGCCGGGGTGGAGGGGCTGAAGCTGCATCCGTTGCACATCGTCACCGGCAGCCGGCTGGAGCGCGCGTGGCAGGCCGGGCGGCTGCCACCCCTGACGCTGGCGGAGTATGTCACCACCGCTGGCGAGATGGTGCGCCACACGCCGCCAGAGGTGATCTTCCACCGCCTGTCGGCCAGCGCGCGCCGCCCGACGCTCTGTGCGCCGCTGTGGTGCGAAAACCGTTGGAGCGCGCTGGTGGAGCTGGATCGCTACCTGCGCCGCGAGGGTGGGCAAGGCTCGGCGCTGGCTGGCAGGGAATCTGCGTACTGCCTCCCAGCCTGAGCATTCCCCGCGGTCGCTGCCGCCCTGCCGCCGCTGATTTGCGGTATGATTTACGCCATGTTGTTTGACTGGAGTGGCTATGAAGCAAATCAGGGCGCTGGCCCAGTATTACGTGGATCTGATGGTGAAACTGGGCCTGATCCGTTTTTCCCTGCTATTGGCATCCGCGCTGGTGGTGCTGGCGATGATCGTCCAGATGGCCGTCACCATGCTGCTGCGCGGCCAGGTGGAGAGCATCGACGTGGTGCGCTCCATCTTCTTCGGCCTGCTGATCACGCCGTGGGCGGTCTACTTCCTCTCGGTGGTGGTGGAGCAGCTGGAGGAGTCGCGCCAGCGGCTCTCGCGGCTGGTGGACAAGCTGGAGGAGATGCGCCACCGCGACCTGGAGCTGAACAACCAGTTGCAGGAGAACATCGCCCAGCTTAATCAGGAGATCGCCGTCCGTATCAAGGCGGAGGAGGCGCGTCTGGCGGTGGTGGACAAGCTGAAACTGGAGATGGCGCACCGTGAGCAGGCGCAGATCGAGCTGAGCCAGCAGTCGGCGCTATTGCGCTCCTTCCTCGACGCCTCGCCCGATCTGGTCTACTACCGTAATGAGGATAAAGAGTTCTCTGGCTGTAACCGGGCGATGGAGCTGTTGACCGGCCGCAGCGAGAAGCAGTTGATTGGCCTGACGCCCTATGACGTCTATACGCCGGACATCGCCGCTAAGGTGGTGGAGACTGACGAGAAGGTATTCCGCCACAACGTCTCGCTCACCTATGAGCAGTGGCTGGTCTACCCGGATGGGCGCAAGGCGTGCTTTGAGCTGCGCAAGGTGCCGTTCTATGACCGCATCGGCAAGCGCCACGGCCTGATGGGCTTTGGCCGCGACATTACCGAGCGCAAGCGCTATCAGGACGCGCTGGAGAACGCCAGCCGCGAGAAGACCACCTTTATCTCCACCATCAGCCATGAGCTGCGTACGCCGCTCAACGGCATTGTCGGCCTCAGCCGTATCCTGTTGGATACCGAGATGAACGAGGAGCAGCGCAACTACCTGAAGACCATTCATGTCAGCGCCATCACCCTCGGCAACATTTTCAACGACATCATCGAGATGGACAAAATCGAACGCCGCAAAGTGCAGTTGGACAACCAACCGGTGGACTTCACTGGCTTCCTGGCCGATCTGGAGAACCTCTCCGGCCTGCTGGTGCAGCCCAAGGGGCTGAAGTTCGTCATGGAGCCGCACCTGCCGCTGCCGCAGAAGGTGGTCACCGACGGCACGCGCCTGCGTCAGATCCTGTGGAACCTGATCGGCAACGCGGTGAAGTTCACCCAGCAGGGGCAGATCGTGGTGCGGGTCTGGCACGAGGGGCAGTCGCGCCTGCGCTTTGAGGTGGAGGACTCCGGCATGGGCATCCCGCAGGATGAGCAGGACAAGATCTTCGCCATGTACTATCAGGTGAAAGACCAGCACGGCGGCAAACCGGCCACCGGCACCGGCATTGGGCTGGCAGTCTCGAAGCGGCTGGCGCAGAGCATGGGCGGCGACATCACCGTGCGTAGCCAGCCGGGGCAGGGCTCCTGCTTCAGCCTGACCATCGCCGCGCCGGCGGTGGAGGAGGAGCCAGCCGCCCAGAAAGAGCGCGATGAGCTGCCGCTGCCAGCGCTGCATGTGCTGCTGGTGGAGGACATTGAGCTAAACGTGGTGGTGGCGCGCTCGGTGCTGGAGAAACTCGGCAACAGCGTGGAGGTGGCGATGAATGGCCACGATGCGCTGGCGATGTTCCGGCCAGACGAGTTCGATCTGGTGCTACTGGACATCCAGCTGCCAGACATGACCGGGCTGGACATCGCGCGCACCCTGCGTGAGCAGTACGTTGACCACGCGCTGCCGCCGCTGGTGGCGCTGACCGCCAACGTGCTCAAGGACAAAAGGGAGTACCTCGACGCCGGGATGGATGACGTGCTGAGCAAGCCGCTCTCTGTGCCAGCGTTGACGGCAATGATCAAACAATTCTGGGATCACCCGCCCCGTCATGCGGGCAAGAAGATGGAGCCAAAGAGTATGCAAACCAACGAATCATTGCTCGACCTACCGATGCTGGAGCAGTACATGGATCTGGTCGGCCCACAGCTGATTCACCAGAGTCTGGAGATGTTCGAACAGATGATGCCGGGCTATCTGGCGGTGCTGGATTCCAACATGACCGCCCGCGACCAGAAGGGGATCGCCGAGGAGGCGCACAAGATCAAGGGTGCGGCTGGCTCCGTGGGGCTGAAGCACTTGCAGCAATTGGCGCAGCAGATCCAGACGCCTTCGCTGCCTGCCTGGTGGGACAACGTGCAGGACTGGGTCGATGAGCTGAAACAGGAGTGGATGCACGATGTGCAGGTGCTGCGTGACTGGGTGACGGAAGCCGAGAAGGAGTAACGGGCGGCGATAGGGGTCATAAAAAAAATGACCCCAGCCTAGGCCGGGGTGCGCGAATACTGCGCCAACACCAGGGAAATCGGTAACCCACGCGATTATTGTCAGAGGGGTTGCGTTATCGCAGGTCTTGGTAATCTTTCACAACAAATTTTTACTGCTTCCTAACAATAGCAAAAGGCTGAGCAGTTGTTAAAGGAATCATTAAAATCTGTGATGTAGATTAGTCTTTATTCATACAAAACTTCAAGCAGTTGTTTTAAGAAATTTCGGAGGCGCGAGATGAAAAGGATTGGCGTGCTGTTCTGTGGAACGCATTTTCTCGATGAAAATGAAAAGTCTGAAGCAATAATTACCCTGAATGCCCTGAAAATAGCGCCGGAGAAAGCCGATTTCCTCTTGTTTATTTTAAATGAAGCCATTGTTAATAAAGGGGATTTTTTGGTTGAAGAAAATAGTGCGCTTTCCGTGGGAAAAACCGTAACTGGACTGACCTCCGACCCCCTAAATGACCCGGCTAAATTTGATCAATTTGAGCTGGATGGGATTATTATTTTGTCAGCTAACAGTGTACCGGTTTACAAGAATGGGCGATTAAATAGCGCAAATTCTACCCAAGAAATTGATAGTGTTGCTGACCAGTTGCAAAAAATACATAAGCAACATAAAACAATTGCCTTTATAGGGAAAAGCGCCTTATGGGCACCCCTACTGATCGGATCGCCAGTACGCATTACCTTGGGGAACGATCCCGACCACGCCGAACTGATTGATGAATTGGGTGGAGAAGCAGTGATATGTCCGGCAGATGACATCGTGGTGGATGAGGAGCAGGGAGTCATTTCCACGCCCGGTTTTCTGGGCGACCAGGATGTTGAAAATGTTTCACATGGAATTCATAAGCTATTAACACGTATTTTAGGTGTGTGATTATGTGGCCGCGAGACCATAAAAAGCAGAGATTATCCTGGTTAGCACTTGTCCGGCGGGCAATTTTTTCCCTGATCGCACTGTGGCTGGGCCTGATTGTAGTGTTTTCTTTTCTACCGGTTCCATTTTCTGCCGTAATGGTTGAGCGCCAGCTCAGCGCGTGGTTCTCCGGCAACACAGACTATGTCGCCCACTCAGATTGGGTGCCGATGGAAGAGATTGCCCCGATGATGGCGCTGGCAGTGATGGCGGCGGAAGACCAGAAGTTCCCGGAGCACTGGGGCTTTGACGTGGCCGCGATCCAGTCGGCGCTTGACCATAACGCCCGTCGCGGCAGCAGTCTGCGCGGCGCGTCCACCCTGTCGCAGCAGACCGCCAAGAACCTGTTGCTGTGGGATGGGCGCAGTTGGCTGCGCAAAGGGCTGGAGGCGGGCCTGACGGGCGGCATTGAGCTTATCTGGACCAAGCGGCGCATCCTGACGGTCTATCTCAACATCATTGAGCTGGGTGATGGCGTGTTTGGCGTTGAGCAGGCCGCCCGCACCTACTTCCACAAACCGGCGAGCCAACTGACGGCCTCCGAGGCGGCGTTGTTGGCGGCGGTACTGCCCAACCCGCACCAGTTCAAGGTAAGCGCCCCCTCCGCCTATGTGCGGCAGCGCCAGCAGTGGATTTTACGCCAGATGCGCCAGATGGGCGGTGAAGGTTTCCTGCGGCAGCATAATTTGTAACGGGGAAAGCGTGGGCGCGGCGCGCCCACGGGGGGATTACTTGACGTAGGTGAAGGCGGTAGTGACGTGCTTGACGCCGCTGACCTGGCTGGCAATCTGGGCCGCGGACTGCCCCTCTTGCGACGTGACCAGACCCAGCAGGAACACCTCGCCGTTCTCGGTGGTCACCTTGACGTTGGAGGATTTCACCGAGTCGCTGGTCAGCAGCTGCGAACGCACTTTGGTGGTGATCCAGGTGTCGGCAGAGGCGGTGCCAAGGCTGACTGGCGTCCCTTGGCGGATCTCGTTGTAGACCTCCTGCGCCCCATCCACGCCCATGGTGATCTGCTTGGCGCGCGCCGCCAGATCGGTGGTCGGGGCCTGGCCGGTGAGCAGCACCTTGCCTTGGTATGCCGTGGCGACGATGCGCGCCTCTTTCTTCAGTTGCTGGTCTTTCGCCAGCGCATTCCCGACACGCGCTTCCAGCGTCTCGTCATCCACTTGCGTACCCACGGTACGGGGGTCAGTGGCGGTCTTGGTGGCGACAGCCGCACTGCCAACCACGACCGCGCCAACGCAGCCTTGCAGCAGCAGGGCAGCGCACAGCGTTGCCAGTAAACGAACCTTCATGGATGCTCCTTAATCGTCCTGGTGGGGAAACAGGGTGTTGTCTATCAGATCGCACAGGCAATTCACGGTGAGCATATGCATCTCCTGAATGCGTGCGCTGCGGTGGGAGGGGATGCGGATCTCCACATCCTGCTGGCCGAGCAGGCCCGCCACCTCACCGCCGTCATAGCCGGTCAGGGCGACGATGGTCATGTCACGGGTCACTGCCGCCTCCACCGCCTTAACGATGTCGCGGCTGTTGCCACGGGTCGAGATGGCCAGCAGCACGTCGCCGGTCTGGCCGAGCGCCCGTACCTGCTTGGCGTAGACCTCATCATGCAGCCGGTCATTGGTGATGGCGGTCAGGACAATGTTGTCGGCGCTCAGGGCGAGGGCTGGCAGGCTGGGGCGCTCCGTCTCATACCGGTTAATCAGGCTGGCGGCAAAGTGCTGGGCATTGGCGGCGGAGGTGCCGTTGCCGCAGCAGAGGATCTTATTGCCGTTCAGCAGCGATTGCACCAGCGTCATGGCGGCGCGGGAGATGGCGTCGGGCAGCGCTTCGGCCGCCGCGATCTGGGTTTGGATGCTTTCGGTAAAGCAGGCTTTGATTCTTTCCAGCACGTCAGTTAATCCAATCAGTAAGTATCCGGCTGGGATCGCCGGTTATGGTGTTATTCCGCCGTGAAGGCATTGGGCAGCCACGCCAGGTGTTCACCGGTGATGGCCACGACGTCAAAGCGGCAGGGCGCGGTATCGAAACTGGCCTGCCGCCCCGCCAGCCAGACGCGGGCAGCATACAACAACCGCTGGCGCTTCTGCCGGGTGATGCTGTCGGCTGCGTCGCCAAAGGCCGCGTTGCGCCGGTAGCGCACCTCCACAAACACCCAGGTGGCATGGTCACGCATGATGAGATCCAGTTCCCCGCCGCGCACGGTGACGTTGGCGGCCTCAAAACGCAGGCCAGCCCGCTCAAGGTGGCGGCGCGCCTGCTGCTCATACTGGGTACCGGTCTTCCGGCTCTCCGTGGCACTCATCGGGCCTCCTGGCAATTGCCGGAGCCGCTATCAATAGCACGTTAGCGGCCCCGGTCACAATGCGATGGGTGAATCGCGTGGCAGGCGGGGTCAGCCCGCCGGCACCAGCGAGCCGCGGCGGTACTGCAACCACGGCAGCTGGCGATGGATGACGCAGTCACTGTTGGCGCTCAGGCCGCCGGTCGTCCCCGCCAGCTGGAAGCCAGGGATGCCGCGCATCTCAGCGAAGTGGTTAGCCAGCGACCAGGCGTCCATGCCCATGGCATAGAGGCGCACCAGCGAGTAGTCGCTCTTGAACTGCGCGCTGGCCTGCTGCATCAGTTGTGGGTTGCTGCCCGCCAGCAGCGGGATGTCGCTGAACTCCAGCCCCTCCATCTCCAGACGGTAGTCCGGGCCAGCCCCAGCCTGATAGCTGCGTGAGCTGGCATAGAGGGCGACGCCGCTGCGTGAGCCGCGTGACATGTCAATCATCGGCTTGATCAGCGTCATCTCATCCTGCGTGGCGATGATGTAAACCGCGTCCACGTTGCCGGACGGCGCGGCCGCGCCAGCGATCTGCGCATCGGTCGGCGGGGCCGGGATGGTGATGCCGCCGATGGTCACGCCTTGCTCGCTCGGGGCAGGCTGCGCTGGCGCGGTGGCTACCGGGGTGCCGGTCAGGCGGATGCCCGCGCCGCCATTGATAGCCTGTTTCAGTTCGGCGCTGGAGCCGAAGCCCTGTTGCAGCACGGTCTGGCCGCCCTGTTTCTGCCACTCGTCGGCAAAGGCTTTGGCGATGCGATCGCCCAGCGTGCCGCGCGGTGCCAGAATCAGCGGCATCTGTTTGTGCTGTGACCAGATATGGCGCGCCGCGTCGCGTGCCTCATCCTCTGGCGAGAGCGCGAAGTAGCAGAGGTTGGGCAGGTTGGTCACCGTCTCCGGCTGGTTGAGCGCCAGAATGTTCAGCGGGGTCTGGGCGGTAGCGAGCTGCTCGACATTGCTCTTGAGCAGCGGGCCGACCACCAGCGTCGCGCCATCCTGCTGCGCCTGTGCCAGCAGGGCTGGCAGCGACTGGCCGTTGGTGTCATACACCTTCACTGAGGCCGCAGGGGCGGCGACCGGTGCCGGGGCAGGCGCGGGTGCGCTTTCTACTGGCGCGGCGGTTTCAGCCGGTGGCGCGGAGGGGCTGACCACCGCATTTGGGTCAGCCGGGGCGGCAGGGGCCGCCTCGGTAGCCGCCGGGGCCGGTGCGGCGGCCGGTGTCGCCTGTAGGCCATTCTGCGCTGCCATAAAGCCCTGCTGGATGGCATCGCCAAACACCTGCGCCTGCCCACTGAGGGGCAGCAGCAGCGCGATGCGTGCGGTAGAGGCTTGCTGGAAGTTCAATACCTGATTCAGCAGCGTTGGCAACGTCTTGGCCGCCGGGTTTTGTGGGTAGCGGGTCTGCCAGTCGCGGATACCGGCCTTCAGCAGATCCGGGTCTTGCTTGTTGTCCTGATAGAGGCGCAACAGATCCAGCCAGCCCTGCAACACGTTCTCGTCGGCGTTGATTACCAGCGAGTTGAACGCCTGCGGCGGCAGTTGCACCAGCGCCATCCAGGTCTGGTCGATGTTGTCCTGATGCGCCTGACCGGTCAGCAGCGGCTCCTGCGCGATATAGGCGCGGATCAGCGGCAGGCCCGGCTGGTTGCGGTTGGCGCCAATCAGCGCCTGATAGTAGCGCGCCTGCTGGTTGGCCGACAGGCCCTTGGGATTGAGGGTACCGAGCGTGGTGGCCGCGGTGGCCGCATCGCCCTGCGCCAGTTGCAGTTCGCCGGTCAGCAGTTGCTGCTCCTGACGTTGCACATCACTGAGGGAGGCGGGCAGGCTGCCGAGCTGGGCCGCCGCCTGCGGGAGCTTCTTCTCATTCAGCAGGGCACGAATGGCAAGTAATTGCCAGTCAGCCTTGTTATCATCGCTGCTTTGCTGCATCTGTTGCAGGTAGTAGTCAGAACTGGCGGTGGCCGCGTCCTGGATATTGACGGGTGGGGTGGTTTGGGGCGCCTGCATTTGACAGCCCGCCGCGATCAGGGCTGCCAACAGAACAGGCACAAAGCGCCCTTTGCGGGGACGAACGACATGAGAGAAAAGCATGCTGTATCCAGTGATGTTTTTTCAAGATGCTCAATATTAAATCGGCATTCCGGACTAAACAATGAATCAACACGATCAGGCAGTGATTTCTGCCTCAACGCTTTATGTGGTGCCCACCCCGATCGGCAATCTGGGTGACATTACCCAGCGCGCCCTGGCCGTGCTTCAGGGGGTGGATCTGGTGGCTGCCGAGGATACGCGCCATACGGGCCTGCTGTTACAACATTTTGCAATAAATGCGCGGCTCTTCGCACTTCATGACCACAATGAGCAGCAGAAGGCTGAATTGTTGCTGGCGAAATTGCAGGAGGGCCAGAGCATTGCGCTGGTCTCCGACGCTGGCACGCCGCTGATCAACGACCCCGGCTACCATCTGGTGCGCCGCTGCCGCGAGGCTGGCATCCGCGTGGTGCCGCTGCCGGGTGCCTGTGCGGCGATTGCCGCGCTCTCCGCCGCTGGCCTGCCCTCTGACCGCTTCTGCTACGAGGGCTTCCTGCCCGCCAAGACCAAGGGGCGCAAAGACGCGCTTCAGGCGCTGGTGGAGGAGCCACGCACGCTGATCTTCTATGAGTCCACCCACCGCCTGATTGACAGCCTGACCGACATGGTCACGGTGCTGGGCGCGGATCGCTATGTGGTGCTGGCGCGTGAGATCACCAAGACCTGGGAGTCGATCCACGGCGCGCCGGTGGCGGAGCTGCTGGCGTGGGTGCAGGCGGATGAGAACCGCCGCAAGGGCGAGATGGTGCTGATCGTCGAGGGCCACAAGGCCGATGAGGAGGCGCTGCCAGCCGAGGCACTGCGCACGCTGGCGCTGTTGCAGAAGGAGCTGCCGCTGAAAAAAGCCGCGGCGCTGGCGGCCGAGATCCACGGCGTGAAGAAAAATTCCCTCTATCGCCATGCGTTGGCGCAACAAGAGGGTGACATTCAGGACGAAACCGCCTAATATGCGCGCCGGAGTTGACCAGACAGTCGCCGCTTCACTGCCGTCCTTTTCGGAGGAGACAGGTGGAGGGGAGGAAAGTCCGGGCTCCATAGGGCAGGGTGCCAGGTAACGCCTGGGAGGCGTAAGCCTACGACAAGTGCAACAGAGAGCAAACCGCCGATGGCCTGCGCAAGCGGGATCAGGTAAGGGTGAAAGGGTGCGGTAAGAGCGCACCGCGCGGCTGGCAACAGACCGTGGCACGGTAAACTCCACCCGGAGCAAGGCCAAATAGGGGTTCGCATGGTACGGCCCGTACTGAACCCGGGTAGGCTGCTTGAGCCAGTGAGCGATTGCTGGCCTAGACGAATGACTGTCCACGACAGAACCCGGCTTACCGGTCAACTCCACTCCATATAGAAAAGCCCGGATCAGGAAACTGATCCGGGCTTTTTGCTTATCAGGCACGGCTCAGGCGCCCTTTTTTGGTGTTGCTGTGTGTAGGGTCGTGCAATCGCCCGCTGCCGTGGTCGCAGCCGGCAAAACCGGTTATTCCGCCAGATCAATCAGCAGCGCGCGCAGCGGACTGTCTGCCACAATCGTCAGCTCTGGCTCCTCACAGATAAAGGCCCCGTCGCCGCAGGCCAGCCGCTGTCGCGCCTGCCCATCATGGCCAATGGCCTGCACCTCGCCGTGGATCGACTGCAAGTAGGCGCGTGGGCCATGCAGGCGCAGGGTGTGGCGCTCACCGGCCGCCAGGTCAATGTGGTGCACCCACGCCTGCTGGCGCAGTTGCAGGCTGCCCTGCGCGCCATCCGGCGACGCCAACAACTGGCAGGGGCGATGACGCAGCGTCAGCTGTTGCGCCGCGTCATTGACGCGCGCCGGGCAAGCGTCCAGCCAGAGCTGCATCCGCGTCAGCGGCCGGGTACCGGGATTCTGCTCGCTGTAGGTGATGCCCGGCTGGGCCGACAGCAGCAGCACCTCGCCAGCCTTGGCGCGCAGACAGTTGCCGAGGCTGTCGCGGTACTCCGCCTCGCCCTGCAAGATAACATTCAGCACATCCACCCGTGGGTAGCCGCGTGGTTGCAGGCCCGCGCCGGGTGCCAGCACCTCCTGATTCAGGACGCGCAGCGAGGCATAGCCCATCAGCGAGGGATCAAAATAGTGGCCGAAAGAGAAGGTGTAGCGGGCTTTGAGCCAGCCAAAGTCCGCTTTCCCGCACTGTTTGGCTGTTCTGCAAGTAATCATGACGTTTGGCTCGCGTTATTCGATAGCTAAATGGTAAGCGTCTGGACGGCGGATTGTTAGCCAGTTAATCTGGTGGGTATATTCAAAAATCCTGACAGAGAACCACCATGGCCAAAGACCGGGCGTTGACGCTAGAAGCGTTGAGAGTAATGGATGCAATAGACCGCCGCGGCAGTTTCGCCGCCGCCGCTGATGAGCTGGGGCGCGTGCCGTCGGCGTTGAGCTATACCATGCAGAAGTTGGAGGAGGAGCTGGACGTGGTGCTGTTTGACCGCTCAGGCCACCGCACCAAATTCACCAATGTCGGGCGGATGCTGCTGGAGCGCGGCCGGGTGCTGCTGGAGGCGGCGGACAAACTGACCACCGATGCCGAGGCGCTGGCGCGCGGCTGGGAGACGCACCTGACGGTGGTGTGCGAGGCGCTCTCGCCCGCTACCCAACTCTTCCCGCTGGTGGAGCGGCTGGCGCAGAAGGCCAATACCCAGGTGTCGCTGCTGACCGAAGTGCTGGCCGGGGCGTGGGAGCGGCTGGAGCAGGGGCGCGCCGACATCGTTATCGCGCCGGACATGCACTTCCGCTCCTCATCCGAGATCAACAGCCGCAAGCTCTATACGCTGATGAGCGTCTACGTCGCGGCGCCCGACCACCCGATCCATCAGGAGCCGGAGCCGCTGTCAGAGATCACCCGCGTCAAGTACCGCGGCATTGCGGTGGCGGACACCGCCCGCGAGCGGCCGGTGCTGACGGTGCAGCTGCTGGACAAACAGCAGCGCCTGACGGTCTCCACCATTGGCGAAAAGCGTCAGGCACTGATTGATGGCCTTGGCGTCGCCACCATGCCCTACCCGATGGTTGAGCAGGATATCGCTGCCGGCCGGCTGCGGGTGGTGAGCGCCGAGTACAACCGCGAGACCGACATCATCATGGCCTGGCGGCGTGACAGCATGGGTGAGGCGAAAGCCTGGATGCTGCGCGAAATCCCCAAGCTGTTCAGCCACCTGCAATAATCCCCGCTGGCCAGCCGCCCCGGCTGGCTACAGGTTCTCTTCCTCTTCATGCTCCTCGCTGCCGAAGCGCTGGTCGCGCCCGTGCTCGGCCAGTAGATCGCCCTGCGGCCCGATGGAGATGATGCCGCTCGGGTTGATGGTCTTGTGGCTGCGGTAGTAGTGGTGGCGGATGTGGTCGAGGTTGACCGTCTCCTCAATGCCCGGCAGCTGGTAGATATCACGCAGGAAACCATGCAGGTTCGGGAAGTCGCTCAGGCGGTGGCGGTCACACTTGAAGTGGGTGACGTAGACCGGGTCGAAGCGCACCAGCGTCGTCCACAGGCGCAGATCGGCCTCGGTCAACTGGTTGCCGGTCAGGTAGCGCTTGAAGCTGAGGATCTGCTCCAGCCGCTCCAGCGCCTCAAACACGCCCGCGACCTCGGTGTCATAGGCCTCCTGGCTGGTGGCAAAGCCGGACTTGTAGACGCCATTGTTCACCTTGTCATAGATCCAGGCGTTGAGATCGTCGATCTCATTGCGCAGCGCCACTGGGTAGTAGTCACCGGCGCGCGCGCCCACCGCGTCAAAGGCGCTGTTGAACATGCGGATGATGTCGGCGGACTCATTGCTGACGATGGTCTGCTGCTGCTTGTCCCACAAAACCGGCACCGTCACGCGGCCGGTGTAGTCAGGCTGCGCCTTCAGGTATAGCTCGTAGAGGTAGTTGAACTGGTAGAGATCGTCACCGGTGGCGGCGGGGAAGTCATCGCCGAAAGTCCAGCCATTCTCCAGCATCAGCGGGTGCACCACGGAAACTGGGATCAGCGTCTCCAGCCCCTTCAGCTTGCGCATCAGCAGGGTGCGGTGCGCCCACGGGCAGGCCAGCGAGACGTAGAGGTGGTAGCGATCCGGCTCGGCGCGGAAGCCGCCGCGGCCATGCTCACCCGGCTCGCCATCCGGCGTCACCCAGTTGCGGAATTGCGAGGCGGAGCGCTTGAAGTGGCCGCCGGTCGATTTGGTGTCATACCAGGTGTCCTGCCAGACGCCGTCAACGAGCTGTCCCATGGGTATCTCCTTACGTGGCTAAAAAAAGAGGGGCGGGTGCTGACTGCGCCCGCCCCCTGATAGGGTAAGTGTAGTGAATTACGCGCGGCTTACCGAGCCGGAAAACAGGCCGCGTTTTTTCAGCAGCGCATCCAGACTGAAGCCACCGGCACCGACCACGCTCAGCACCAGGAAACCGCCGGCGATGGAGAGGTTCTTCATGAACATCATCTGGTTCATCTCATCGGCGAAGTTGCTGTGGAACAGCAGCGCCGTCAGCACGGTAAAGATGGCGGTGATGAAGGCCGTGGTACGGGTCAGGAAGCCAAACAGGATGGCCAGGCCGCCGCCGAACTCCAGCAGGATGGTAAGCGGCAGCATGAAACCGGGCACGCCCATGCTCTCCATATATTGCTGGGTCGCGCCGTAGGCACCGATTTTGCCGTAGCCAGCGGTAATGAACAGGATCGGCATCAGGATGCGTGCAACCAGCAGGCCAGTATCTTCTAATTTCTTCATCATCTTATCCTCAGTCATTTTGCTGGTTCGCCCTGGCGGCCAGCCGATTTTTTTTGCCCCAGCCCGCGAATGGCGCGCTGTGTGGCGGTGTGTGTGGTCGATGGAGAGGAGTGTAGGGGAGTCAGGAAAAAGAAGTAAGCTGATAAAATTGCCGTAAAAACTCAAAAAAATTGAACAAGTGTTGGCAGGGAAAAAAACGGTAGCGCCGGGCTACCGTGGGGAGAGGGTATTGCGAACCAGCTTGACGGTGCCCCAGATGCCAAGGCCACGGCGCACCAGCCGCACCACTTTGTTGGGGTGGCGTACCGTGTAGACCGCCATCAGGCTCGAACCAATGGCGAGGTACTTCTTCATGCCCATCAGCTTGATCCAGCCGCGGTCATAGGGCGCGGTCACCTCCAGCCACTGTTCGCAGCCGACGGTGAGATCCATGCGCTGCTGCTGGATCAGCGCCAGCAGGCGCTGCTTCTCACGTTCGCGTTCCAGTTGGGGACGGCTCATGGGATCTTCTTCTCCAGCATGGCGCGGTCAATCTGCAACTGCCGCCGGGTGGCCCCCAGCAGGGTGGAGCGCTTGGCTTTTACCAGCGTCCAGATGGCCAAACCACCGCCCAGTACCAGCAGTGCCGCCGTGGCGATCCAGAGCGCGGTCTGGCGATAGTCCGGGTCAATCGCCCAGAAGATCAGCACCAGCAGGCTCACCAGCCCGAAGACCAGTAGGATCAGGGAGATACCGGTCATCAGCAGCAGTTGAACCAGATTGGATTTCTCCTCCTCCAGCTCTACCACCGCCAGCTTCACCCGGGTTTCGATCAGGCCGACCAGGGTGGTGGTGACACGGTGCGCAACATCCAGGACCCCTTTCGCGGGGCCCTGGGATTCAGGTTTCTGATAATCCGCCATAGTTATCGACGCGAAATCAGGACGCCGACAATCACGCCGACGGCGGCGCCGATGCCAATGCCTTTCCACGGGTTCTTGTGGACGTAGGTATCAGCCTGGCTGGCAATCTCTTTGGTCTGGTGGGCCAGACGGTCACCGGTGTCGCTCAGGCGCACGCGGGTATCCTTCAGCGCACCTTCCGCCTTGCTGCGTAGACGATCCCACTCCGCCAGTGGCTTCTCGGAGGAGGAGCGCAGCACATCTTCCAGGGTGTCTGCCAGCGACTTGAGTTCGGCACGTAAATTTTCCGTGGTGTAATCTTTTGCCATCGGTAACTCCTTCGTTTACAGGACGGTATGAACATAGAGATGGCCGTGGGCGCGCCAATCCACAGGGCCTGACAGACAGGCCGCCGCGGCGTTGAAGAGGGGACGAAAGGGGGCTCAGGTCCCTCCGGCTACTCCCCGGCGGCGCGCAGCTCAGCGATCGCCTCTTCCAGTTTTTTCTGGCGCACGGCGATCTTGTCCTTATCGCCGCTGGCCTGTGCTTCCCTTAAATCTTGTTGCCGTTCCGCCACTTCCTGCTCGTACTCACGCACCTTGCGCTGTTTGTCCGCCTCCAGCGTCTGGGCGGTGCAGTTGGCTTTCACCTGCGTCAGCGCCTTCATCAGGCCGGAGACGCGCTCGGTTTGCCCCTGCTGGCGCGCCTGCGCCAGCTGCTGCTCGATCGCCTGTGCCTTGCTGTCGCAGGTCTCGTTGATCGCCGCGGCGCAACTGCCCGCCAGCAGCGGCAGGGTAAGGAGCAGAGCCAGTGAAGTGCGAAACGTCATGATCCGGTTTCCTTCTCAGGGTAGCGGCACGTTGCCGCCGGGGGCGGATACAGGGTTTACCGCCACACTGGTAAGCATAGACCTGAAATTCGCATCCCCCCAAAAAAACAGGCTTTTTCGGAAAAGTTTTGTGCAGGCGGGCAAAAAAAACGCGCCGGGCGGCGCGTAATGGGAGGGGGGAAGCTAGCCGATCCGCAAGTGATCGAGGGCCAGCTTTTTGACCCAGGCCTGCTCGGCGGCCACGGCGCGCAGCCCGACCGTGTAGCCCTGCGGCAAAATCAACGACAGCGCCTCACGCGCCTGCTGCTGCTGTTGCGGCGAGGCGAGGCGGATGATCAGCGTGTCATTCTCCGGCGTGATGCTCTTGATGCGAATGCCGCGCTGGTCAAGGGTCTGGTAGACGAAGAAGCCGTCCGGCAGCGTCTGGCCGCGCCGCTCGGGGCGAATGGTCAGGGCGCTCTCCTGGCTGGCACCGCGCGGCAGCGCCAGCAGCCCCAGCACGGCAAAGGCCAGCATCAGGCCAGCCAGCCACCGCCAGCGCAGGGCGGAAGAGGGGAGAAAGCGTTTCATAGGGGATTTCCTTTATCCGCACTGCCCTGCTTTTTGCGCCACAGCACCACCAGCGAGCCAATCAGGCCCAGCACCAGCAGCACTAGCGGCAGCATCATCAGGCAGAACATCAATTGATCTTCATATTGTAAAAACAGCGGCGTCCGGCCAAGGATAAAGCCGAGCGTGGTGAGGATCACCACCCACAGGAAGCCGCTCACCCAGTTGAAGAACTGGAAACGGCTGTTGCTGAGGCCAGAGAGGCCGGCGATGGTCGGCAACAGGGTGCGGACAAAGGCCAAAAAGCGGCCCACCAGCAGTGCGGAGAGGCCGTGGCGGTGGAACAGGTTGTGCGCCCGCTGGTGGTAGTGGGCGGGCAGGTGCGCCAGCCAGCTCTGCACCAGCCGGGTGTTGCCAAGCCAGCGCCCCTGGATGTAGCTCAGCCAGCAGCCCAGACTGGCGGCGGAGGTGAGCACCAGTAGCGTCAGCGGGAAGTCCATGGTGCCTTTGGCGATCAGCACCCCCACCAGAATCAGCAGGCTGTCGCCCGGCAGGAAAGCCGCGGGCAACAGGCCATTCTCCAGAAAAAGGATCAAAAACAGCAAAATGTAGATTGCCCATACCAGGGTCGGATCGGCAAGTAACTCAAAATTTTGGTGCCAGAGGGCATGCAGCAGCTCTTTGATGATATCCATGCGTTGGTTCCGGAAACTCTATTTATTACTGTCAGCCCGGGAGGCGCAGCACATCCTGTCCTGCATTGATGGCCAGCTCAATATGGGGGAAGCGGGGAGCCAGCCACAGGGCGATGTTTCCCGAGATTATTCTGCAACTTACCGTTATCGGCCTCATCAACAGCAAAATCGGGTAAAAAAAGTGGTCTAACTGTAACAAAAACCGTCAGAGCGAGACAGCGGTAATGAGGATTGATCGGACAGGTTTACATTCCATTGTATTAACCGATCGAAAAGGCGGGGCGGATTTACACATCTTGACATAACTGGCAAAAAAACCGGCCAGTGGCCGGTTTTCAGGGGAGGTTATTTCGGCAGGCCGAGGTGGCTCTCAAGGTGCACCACCGGATTTTCGGTAAACAGGTAGCGGTCAACGTTGAACTCAAAGTCATCGGTGGTGGCGTGGAACAGCATCTGCTTGGTGTTCTCCAGGTGCTGCCACATCGCCAGCTTGGCCCCGTGCGGATCTTTGCGCACCAGTGCCTTCAGGATCTGGTCATGATCCTCGCACCAGCTCTCGATCGACTTGTCATCGATGTGCTCATGCAGCTTCAGCCAGTAGGGGTTCTGCACGCGCTGGCTCCACATCTTCTCGACGATGGTCGCCATCGCGCCATTCTGGGTGGCGAGCGCCACCTGCACATGGAATTTCAAATCCCACTGCGAATCGCGGAAACGATCCTCCTGGCGGGCGTGCTCCTGAATCTCCATCAGCCGTACGATGTCCTGCTTGGTCACCTGGGTGGCGGCGAACTCGGCGATGTTGCTCTCAATCAATTGGCGCGCCTGCAACAGCTCAAACGGGCCGACGCTGGCGAACTCCAGGTCGCTGCTTGGCGTCACCAGATGGCGCTGCTGGTTGGAGACCACATGGATGCCGGAGCCTTTGCGCACCTCCACATACCCCTCCACCTCCAGCATGATGATCGCCTCGCGCACCACGGTGCGGCTGACATTCATCTCCTCGGCGATATAGCGCTCCGCCGGCAGCTTATCGCCCACCGGGTAGAGGCCGGACTCGATGCGCTGTTTAAACTCTGCGGCCAGTTGTTGATAAAGCCGACGCGATTCGGTGATTTCCATGGCAGTGCTCTTGGGTCAGGAGTGGAGTAGGTTTCGGTGCGTGATAGTACCACAGGTTATCAGGCGTTCCGGCGCGGTAACTTGTTATACCACTTTACTATAGCCCAGCGGCTTGGCCCAGCCTATGACCTGCGGTCATAAAAGTGCAAAAAACCCGGCCTTGGCCGGGTAGGGAAGCATCATCACGCCTTGGCAGTGACCGGCAGCTCGCTGACCGGCGCGGGCGGCTGGGCCGGGCGGTTTTGCAGCACTGTCCAGATCAGCACCGCGCCCAGCAGGTCAAACACCGCCAGCGCGGCGAACAGCGGGCTGAAGCCGAGGGTGTCGGCCAGCGCGCCCACCACCAGCGCAAACAGGGTACTGGCTGTCCATGCTGCCATGCCAGTCAGGCCGTTGGCCGTCGCCACCTCGTTGCGGCCAAACACATCCGAGGAGAGGGTGATCAGCGAGCCGGAGAGCGCCTGATGGGCGAAGCCGCCGACGCACAGCAGCGCGATCGCCGCGTAGGGGCTGGTGAACAGGCCAATGGTGCCGGGGCCAATCATCAGCACCGCGCCCATCGTCACCACCATTTTGCGCGAGACGATCAGGTTAACGCCAAACACCCGCTGGAACAGCGGCGGCAGGTAGCCGCCAACGATGCAGCCGAGATCGGCGAACAGCATCGGCAGCCAGGCGAACATGGCGATCTCTTTCAGGTTGAAGCCGTAGGCCTTGAACATAAACAGCGGGATCCAGGCGTTGAAGGTGCCCCATGCCGGTTCGGCCAAAAAGCGCGGCAGCGCGATGCCCAGAACTGGCGGTTTTGCACGATTTGCCAGGCGCTCATCTTCTTGCCGTTGGTGGTCTGGTGGTGCGCCTCCTGCCCATCGAGGATGTAGGTACGCTCCTCCGCGCTCAGCTTTTTCTGGTCTTTCGGATGCTTATAGAAGATGAGCCAGCAGATTGCCCAGATCAGGCTCAGCACGCCGGTGATGATAAATGCCATCTCCCAGCTGTGGGCGACAATCGCCCACACCACCAGCGGCGGGGCGATCATCGCGCCGATGGAGGAGCCGACGTTGAAGTAGCCGACGGCAATCGAGCGCTCCTTGGCCGGGAACCACTCGCTGCTGGCCTTTAGGCCGGCCGGGATCATTGCCGCCTCAGCCATGCCGACCGCGCCGCGCGCCAGCGCCAGTCCGCCCCAGCTATTCGCCAGCGCGGTGCACATGCAGAACACCGCCCACAGCACAGCGAACATGGCGTAGCCGACCTTGGTGCCGAGGATATCCAGAATATAGCCGGCCACCGGCTGCATGACGGTATAGCAGGCGGAGTAGGCCGCCACGATGTAGGAGTACTGCTGCGTGGTGATGTGCAGCGTGTCCTCCAGGGTTGGTGCGGCAACGGCGATGGCATTGCGCGTCAGGTAACCGAGCACGGTGCCGATGGTCACCAGTGCGATCATGTACCAGCGCAGCCCTTTGATCTTACGCATATAACACACTCCCAGTCTCTGTTAGGCGATGGGTGCCGCGACCGCGGCCCCGGACACAGCGACCGTGGCCGCTGGCGCTTCGTATTATTGTGTTGAGAGGGCCAGTGGCCCCCGGCCGGTACGTACCGCCTGCATCGCACCGGAAAGGAGAACGACCCGTGCCACCGTGGCAGGTAAGCGGCGCGGGTCGTTGCCTAAAACGCAAGCACCTTAACTTGTCATACAGATTTAAAAGTTGAGTGACATCACAATTCGCATTTTTACGCCGGCTAAGCATTAGCAGACTCACGAAAGAAACGCTTTCGGTGTGGTTTTTTGTGATCGGCCTCTGATTTTACAGCGGTTATGCCTTTTACACTGGGCGGCATGGCAGAGGCATAAGCTAAAAAAGCGCTGGACGCCCTCTGAAATTGGTGTGATAACTTTGTCCGTGAGACGGATCCCGTGTGGAACGTAAGGTGAGGAACTGATTATGTCGTCATTTTTGACTGAAGATTTTCTGCTCGATACTGAATTTGCCCGTCGGCTCTACCACGACTATGCCAAGGACCAGCCGATCTTTGACTACCACTGCCACTTGCCGCCGGAACAGATCGCTCAGGACTATCAGTTCAAGAACCTGTACGACATCTGGCTGAAGGGCGACCACTACAAGTGGCGGGCGATGCGCACCAACGGCGTGGCCGAGCGCTTCTGTACCGGCGACGCCTCCGACTGGGAGAAGTTCCTCGCGTGGGCACAGACCGTGCCGCACACCATCGGCAACCCGCTCTACCACTGGACGCACCTGGAGCTGCGCCGCCCGTTCGGCATCACCGGCACCCTGTTGAACGGGGAGACGGCGGAGGGGATCTGGCAGCAGGGCAACGCGCTGCTGGCGCAACCGGAATTCAGCGCGCGCGGCATCATGCAGCAGATGAAGGTCAAGATGGTCGGCACCACCGATGACCCGATCGACACGCTGGAGCACCACAAGGCGATTGCCGACGACGGCAGCTTTGACATCAAGGTGTTGCCGAGCTGGCGGCCAGACAAGGCGTTCAACATCGACGCGCCCGGCTTCACCGACTACCTGACGCGCCTTGGCGCGGCGGCGGACACGGACATCTCACGCTTTAGCCAGCTCTGTGATGCCCTGAAAGTGCGGCTGGAGCACTTCGCCGCCCACGGCTGCAAGGTGTCAGACCACGCGCTGGACGTGGTGCTGTTCGCCCGCGCCGACGAGGCGACGCTGGATGGCATTCTGGCGCGCCGTCTGGATGGCACACTGCCCAACCCGCAGGAGCTGGCGCAGTTCAAGACCGCCGTGCTGCTGTTCCTTGCGGGCGAGTACCAGCGCCGCGGCTGGGTGCAGCAGTACCACATCGGCGCGCTGCGCAACAACAACACCCGGATGCTGCGCACGCTGGGGCCGGACACTGGCTTTGACTCCATCAACGACCAGCCGCTGGCGGAGCCGCTCTCCCGGCTGCTGGACGCGCAGGCCGAGGCGGGCAACCTGCCGAAGACCATCCTCTACTGCCTCAACCCGCGTGACAACGAGGTGATTGGCACCATGGTCGGCAACTTCCAGGGCGAGGGCGAGCCGGGCCGGATGCAGTTTGGCTCCGGCTGGTGGTTCAACGACCAGAAGGATGGGATGCAGCGCCAAATGACGCAGCTTGCCAACCTCGGCCTGCTCAGCCGCTTTGTCGGGATGCTGACCGACAGCCGCAGCTTCCTCTCCTACACGCGCCATGAGTACTTCCGCCGCGTGCTCTGCCAGATGATGGGGCGCTGGGTGGCGGATGGCGAGGCACCGGCTGATATCCAACTGCTGGGCAACATGGTGCAGGAGATCTGCTTCGATAACGCGAAGCG
Organism: Nissabacter sp. SGAir0207; assembly: GCF_005491205.1. Taxonomy (NCBI): domain Bacteria; kingdom Pseudomonadati; phylum Pseudomonadota; class Gammaproteobacteria; order Enterobacterales; family Yersiniaceae; genus Nissabacter; species Nissabacter sp. SGAir0207. Next base: position 3,395,188 of record NZ_CP028035.1, on the reverse strand, counting down.
CTACTTTGCCATTGAACTGAACTGATCCTGTGGGCGGATCGCTCCGCCCCTCTCTCTGTCTGGCGTCGGCCGGGAAATGACCACTATGCAAAGCACAATAAAAATACACGCCCTAGACAATGTCGCCGTCGCCCTGCGCGATCTGGAGGCCGGTGAGCAGGTGTCGCTGGATGACCAGCCGCTGGCCCTGCCGCAGCCGGTGGCGCGTGGGCATAAGTTCGCCCTGCGCCCGATTGACGCTGGCGAGCACATCATCAAGTACGGCCTGCCGATTGGCCATGCGCTGGTGGCGATCGCCGCCGGTGAGCATATTCACTCGCAGAATGCCAAAACCAACCTCAGCGATCTGGATGAGTACCAGTACCAGCCGGAGTTTGCCGCGCTGCCGCCGCAGCCAGCGGATCGGCCGGTGAAGCTCTACCGTCGCGCCAATGGCGCGGTAGGGATCCGCAACGAGCTGTGGATCATCCCGACCGTGGGCTGCGTCAACGGCATCGCCCGCCAGATCCAGACCCGCTTCCTGAAAGAGACGCACGACGCGGAGGGGATCGACGGCGTGCACCTGTTCGGCCACACCCTCGGCTGCTCGCAGCTCGGGCAGGATCATGAGAACACCCGCACCATGCTGCAAAACATGGTGCGCCATCCCAACGCTGGCGCGGTGCTGGTGATTGGGCTGGGCTGTGAGAACAATCAGGTCGATGTGTTCCGCAGCACGCTGGGCGAGATCGACGCGTCACGCGTGCGCTTTATGGTCTGTCAGCAGCAGGATGATGAGGTGGAGGCCGGGCTGGAGCAGTTGCGCGACCTGTACCAGGTGATGCGCGACGACACGCGCGTCGAGGGGCGGCTGAGCGAGCTGAAGTTTGGGCTGGAGTGCGGCGGCTCGGATGGCCTCTCCGGCATCACCGCCAACCCGCTGCTGGGGCGCTTCTCGGACTACGTGATCGCCAACGGCGGCACCTCGGTGCTGACCGAAGTGCCGGAGATGTTCGGCGCGGAGCGCATCCTGATGAGCCGCTGCCGCGACGAGGAGACCTTCAGCAAGACCGTCAGCATGGTCAACGACTTCAAGCGCTACTTCATCGCCCACAACCAGCCGATCTACGAGAACCCCTCGCCGGGCAACAAGGCGGGCGGCATCACCACGCTGGAGGAGAAGTCGCTGGGCTGTACCCAGAAGGCCGGGCAGAGCCAGGTGGCGGACGTGCTGAAGTATGGCGAACGACTGAAAACGCCGGGGCTGAACCTGCTGAGCGCGCCGGGCAACGACGCGGTTGCCACCAGCGCGCTGGCTGGCGCGGGCTGCCACATGGTGTTGTTCAGCACTGGCCGCGGCACCCCCTACGGCGGCTTTGTGCCGACGGTGAAGCTGGCGACCAACAGCGAGCTGGCAGCGAAGAAGCCGCACTGGATCGACTTCGACGCCGGGCGGCTGATCCACGGTATGCCGATGGATCGTTTGCTGGAGGATTTCATCGATCTGATCGTGGCGATCGCCGAGGGCCGGCAGACCTGCAACGAGAAGAACGACTTCCGCGAGCTGGCGATCTTCAAAAGCGGCGTCACGCTCTAGATCGCACGATCTGCCCCTGCCAGCGGCGCGATCGGTTTGTCACACCGGGCAGGGCTGTTTAAAATAAGAACAGCGTTTCAAAACCGGCGCTCCCTTGCGGGGCGCCGTTTTCTTTTGGTCGTAGTGGCAAGGCAGGGTGTATGACGTTTTACTGGTTCGCGCAGGGTGTGGGGGTGGTGGCCTTTCTGGTGGGCATCACCATGTTCTTTAACCGCAACGATCGCCGCTTCAAGCAGCAGCTGGCCATTTACAGCGCCATGATTGGCGCGCACCTGTTCCTGATGGGCGGCCACTCCGCCGCCTTCAGCGCCTGGCTGAGCGCTACCCGCACCTTGGTGGCGCTGCGCACCCGCCACCTCGGGGTGATGTGGCTCTTTATCCTTATCACGCTGGTGCTCGGCCTGACCAACGCCCATCACCTGATGGAGCTGTTGCCGATCTGCGGCACCACCATCAGTACCTGGGCACTGTTCCGCACCTCGGGCCTGACCACACGCTGCGTAATGTGGTGCTCCACCTGCTGCTGGGTGGCGCACAACATCTGGCTCGGCTCCATCGGCGGTTCGCTGATTGAGGGCAGCTTCCTGCTGGTCAACGGCTACACCATCCTCCGCTTCTACCGCCTGCAACAGCGCGGCATCGATCCCTTTGAAACCGAGAAGGCGTTGCAGAAGTCGTGACGGCTAGCGCCCACCCCCGGCTCGAGCGCCAGTGGCGGCAGTTGGGTGAAGGTGTTCATCAGCCCCTCGCTCCACCCCTTGCGGATCGCCTCGAAGTAGGGGTGCTGCTCGGTGATGCGGTACTGCTGCGACAGGCTGAAGCTGTCATTCGGGTAGAGCAACGCGTCGAGCGGCAACCCTACCGAGAGGTTGCTGCGCAGCGTGGAGTCCATCGAGATCAGCGCGCACTGCATTGCCTGCTCCAGCGGGGTGTCGTAGGTCAGCACCCGGTCAATGATCGGTTTGCCATATTTGCTCTCGCCCACCTGGAAGTAGGGGGTGTCATGCGTCGCCTCAATGAAGTTGCCCTGCGGATAGATGTGGAACAGCCGCGGCTCCTCGCCGTGGATCTGGCCGCCGAGCAGCAGGTTGCAGGTGAAGTCGGTGGTGCCATCCTGCTGGCTGGCGCTGTCACGCGCGATCACCTCCCGCACCGTCTCGCCCAGCATGGTGGCGGCGTCATACAGCGAATGGACGTTCATCATGTTGCGCTGCTCCGGGTCGAGGCAGCGCCGCTGCAACAGGCTGATGATGCTCTGGGTGGTCGCCAGATTGCCAGCGCTCTGGAGCACCAGCAGGCGCTCGCCGGGCTGGTGGAATACGTGCAGTTTGCGGAAGGTGGAGATGTGATCCACCCCGCGTTGGTGCGCGAATCGGAGACAAACGCCAGTCCGGCCGCCAGCCGCATGGCCACGCAATAGGTCATATCATGCCCTTTCAGGATTGGGATTGGGACTGCCCGCCATCCAGCGACTGGACGGCCGCCACGGCGTGCATCTCCTCCGAGCCGCCGCCGAGGCGGATGCCGCGCACCGGGCAGGCGTCCAGATAGTCGACGCCAATCGCCAGTTTCAGGTGCTGGTTGGGCCGGCAGGTGTTGTTGGTCACGTCAAAGCTTTGCCAGTGGCCCTCCAGCCACGCCTCGGCCCAGGCGTGGGTCGCCACGTGCGCGGTGTCCTGTGAGTATAGATAGCCGCTGACGTAACGCGCCGGAATGTTCAGGCTGCGGCAGCAGGCCAGAAAGACGTGGGTATGGTCTTGGCAGACGCCGTGCCCGCCCTGAAACGCCTGACTGGCGCTGTCACTGACGCTGGTGGCGCCGGGGGTGTAGGGCATCCGCTCCAGCAGCTCGCCCATCATGTCGCACAGCGCGCCGTGGCTGCCGTGGGCGGCGTGGAAACGGCTGGCGAATGCCCGGATCGCGGTGTCCGGCTGGGTCAGCGGGCTGTGGCGCAGGAACACCAGCGGCGACAGCGGCCCCTGATCGTCATCCTCCACGTTGTCTTCAATCTCCACGATGCCCTGCGCCTGAATGGTGATCGCCTGATGCGGGTGGTCGAGCGTCAGCACGTGCAGCACGTTGCCGTAGGCGTCAGTGGTCTCCACCGCCTCCGCTGGCAGGTTGAGCTGCCAGGCGAGGATGTGCTGGTGGCTGGAGTCGCGCGGCGTCAGCCGCAGGTACTGGGTGCTGCGCCGCACCTGCTGGGCGTAGGTGTAGTGGGTCTGGTGGTTGACGTTCAGTCTCATTGTGCCTCCAGGTAGGTGAGGTGGATGCTGTCGGCGATGCCGCTGAGCTGGGAGAGGAACTGCGTCAGCCAGCCATCCAGCCCCGGTGCCAGCACATCCTCCAGCGTGCTGAATTGCAGTTCGGCGTGCAGCGCATGGATCTGCCGCCGCGCCGGGTTGCCCTGTGGGCCATCAATCTGCGCCAGTTGCGCCATCATGTCGCTGACGCAGGCCAGCAGCGAGCGCGGCAACTCATCGCGCAGGATCAGCAGTTCGGCGATCGCCTCGCGGGTGTACTGCTGCTTGTAGAGGCTGTGGTAGGCCTCGCGGGCGCTGACCGCGCGCAGCAGGGTCTCCATGCGGTAGTACTCGCGCACCGGGTCATTGTCATGCAGCAGCCGCTCTTTGGCGCTGAGCAGCCGCGCGGTGCTGTCGGCGCGCTCCAGCAGCGTGCCAAGGCGGATGAAGTGCAGCGCGTCATTGCGCAGCAGGGTGCCGAAGGTCGCGCCACGGAACAGGTGCGAGCGCTCCTTCACCCAGTCGAAAAAGGCGTCCGCGCCGACGGCGGCCACCCCCTTGCGGCGGATCAGCTTCATCTCAATCCAGGAGGCGTTGATCGCCTCCCACACCTCAGAGGAGAGGCTGCCGCGCACTGCGTGGGCGTTGTTCCACGCCATCTGCATACAGCTAAAGATGCTGCTGTGGTTGAGGTTGCTGAGGGCGAAGAAGTCGAGCAGGTTCGCCATGCTGAGCTGCGGGTAGTTGGCGTCAAACAGCGCCTGCGTGCCGCTGATGTTGAGCGGCACCTGGAGGTCGGTGCGGTGGTCGGCGCGCAGCGGCATCAGGGAGAGTTTGTTGGTGACGTCGAGGATGCGCGCGGTGTTCTCCGCGCGCTCCAGATAGCGCGCCATCCAATAGAGTTCACTGGCTGTACGGCTTAACATGCGTCATCCTCCAGTACCCAGGTGTCCTTGGTGCCGCCACCCTGTGACGAGTTCACCACCAGCGAGCCAGCGGCCAGCGCCACCCGCGTCAGGCCGCCCGGCACCAGCCGGATCTCCGCGCCGGTCAGGGCGAAGGGGCGCAGGTCGATGTGGCGCGGGGCCAGCCCCTGTTCAACGAAGGTCGGGCAGGTGGAGAGCGCCAGCGTCTCCTGCGCGATGTAGTTCTCTGGCCGCGCCAGCAGCCGGTCGCGGAAGTTGGCGATCTCCTGCTTGCTGGCGGCCGGGCCAATCAACATGCCGTAGCCGCCTGCCCCGTGCACCTCCTTCACCACCATCTGGTCGAGCCGGTCGAGCACATAGGCGAGATCCGCTGGCTGGCGGCACTGCCAGGTCGGCACGTTGTTGAGGATCGGCTCCTCCGCCAGGTAGTAGCGGATCATCTCCGGCACGAAGGGGTAGACCGATTTGTCATCGGCCACGCCGGTGCCGATGGCATTCGCCAGCACCACGCCGCCCGCGCGGTAGACCGACAGCAGCCCCGGCACGCCGAGCATCGAGTCGGCGCGGAACGCCAGCGGGTCGAGGAAGGCGTCATCAATGCGGCGATAGATCACATCCACCTTGCAGGGGCCAGCAGTGGTGCGCATAAACACCGCGCCATCCTTGACGAACAGGTCGATGCTCTCCACCAGCTCCACGCCCATCTGCTGCGCCAAAAAGCTGTGCTCAAAGTAGGCGCTGTTGAAGCGGCCGGGCGTCAGCACCACCACCGTCGGGTCATTGACCGGCGAGCTCTCGCGCAGGGTTTGCAGCAGGTGCGAGGGGTAGCGCTCCACCGGCGCGATGCGCTGCTCGGCGAACAGCTCCGGGTAGAGGCGCATCATCATCTTGCGGTTCTCCATCATGTAGGAGACGCCGGAGGGGGTGCGCAGGTTGTCCTCCAGCACGTAGTACTCGCCGTCGCCGTTGCGCACCATGTCGATGCCCGCAATGTGGGCGTAGATGTCGCGGTGCAGCTTCACCCCCTGCATACAGGGCTGGTACTGGTCATTGGCGAGGATGTGCTCGGCGGGCACGATGCCTGCCTTGAGGATCTTCTGGTCGTGGTAGATGTCATGCAGGAAGGCGTTGAGCGCCTGCACCCGCTGGCGGATGCCGCGATCCAGCTTCTGCCACTCCGCTGCCGGGATGATGCGCGGCACGCTGTCGAACGGGATCAGGCGCTCCGCGCCATCATCCTCGCCGTAGACGTTGAAGGTGATGCCCACCCGGTGGAACAGCAGCGCCGCCTCCTCCCGCTTGCGCTGCACCGCCTGTTGGTCAGCCCGCTGTAGCCACTGCCAGTAGGCGTCGTAATGGCTGCGGTGGCGGCCTTCCGCCAGCAGCATCTCATCAAAAAACGGTGAAGCGGACAGGTCGATCGTTATCATTCTCACCTCACTGACAACACAGGCCATAGGGATACGTTATCCCACGCATAAAGCGTGCCAAGGGGCGGAAAGCAGGAAAATGCGCGGCCGTGACCCGTCGTGGGCACCGTTTCAGTGCGTCAGGGGCGGGGTATGCGTTGCGCCGGGGCAACGGGGTAAGTATGGACGGGGGCGGGAAAAACGCGCGGGGGAGGGGAAGCGTGCCGCGGGCGCGGCACGCGCAGGCATCAGCGGCGAACCGCGATCGCCTCAATCTCGATTTTCACGTCTTTCGGCAGGCGGGCCACTTCCACGCAGGAGCGCGCCGGGAACGGGGCGTCATGCTCATTGAAGAACGCCTCATAGGCGGCGTTGACGGTGGCAAAGTCATTCAGGTCTTTCACGAACACCGTGGTCTTGACGATGTCTGCCACCTTCAGGCCAGCCTGTTCCACGATCGCCTTGACATTCTCCAGCGACTGGCGCGCCTGCGCGGCCACGTCATCGGCGACGGCGCCGGTTTTCGGGCAGACCGGGATCTGGCCGGAGGTGATGATCATACTGCCGAGATCCACGCCCTGGACATAGGGGCCGATGGCGGCGGGGGCAAGCTCAGTGCTGATGGTACGGGACATGATATCTCCTATTGGGTAAGGGAAGGTTCAGGGCATTATAGGGAGCCGGTGGCGCACTGCACAACCGGCGCCCGCCTCAGTCGTTGTTCAGCACCACCTGGCGGCCAAACTCCTTCTCGCAATACTTGCACTTCAACAACACTTCCGCGCCGCGCGCGCGTACCGCGAAGCTGGAGGCCACCGGCTCGCGTCGGCTGATGCAGTTGCCGTTCGGGCAGCGCAGCACGCCGTGGATCTGCTCCGGCAGGCTCGGCATGATCTTGCCCACCACCTCGTAGTCGTCGATGCGGTTGACGGTGGCATTCGGCGCGTAGACCGCCAGCTGGTTCACCTGCTGCTCGGTCAGGAAGGTGTTCTCAATCTTGATGATATCCTTGCGCCCCAGCGCGTTGGAGGGCAGGTTGAGGCCGATGGTGATGCGCTGCTCGGTCTCGGTCAGCTTGAACAGCGACAGCAGCTTGAAACCAACCTGCGCCGGGATGTGGTCAATCACCGTGCCACACTTGATGGCTTCAACCTGGAGTTTAGTGTCGTGGGTCATGGGGTCGGCTCCTTCAGGCGGTCAGGTCAGCGGGAAGTTCAGGGGTCAGTACCAGCGCCAGCAGCGCCTGGCGGGCGAAGATGCCGTTGCCAGCCTGCTGGAAGTACCAGGCGTAGGGGGTCTTATCAACGTCAGTGGTGATCTCGTCGATGCGCGGCAGCGGGTGCAGCACCTTCAGGTTATCGCGCGCGGCGGCCAAATCAGCGGCGCGCAGCACGAACTGCGCCTTGACGTTGGCGTACTCGGAGGGGTCGAGGCGCTCCTTCTGCACGCGGGTCATGTAGAGGATGTCCAGCTCCGGCACCACCTCGTCAATGCTGGTGTGCAGGCTGTAGGTGATGCCGCGCTCCTCCAGCATGGTGAGGATGTACTCCGGCATCGCCAGTGCGTCCGGCGCGATGAAGTAGAAGCGGTTGCCGCTGAACTTCGCCAGCGCCTGCGTCAGGGAGTGCACGGTGCGGCCATACTTCAGGTCGCCGACCATCGCGATGCTGATGTTCTCCAGCCGCCCCTGCGTCTCGCGGATCGTGAAGAGGTCGAGCAGCGTCTGGGTAGGGTGCTGGTTCGCGCCGTCACCGGCGTTGAGCACCGGCACGCCGCCGGAGAACTCGGTGGCGAGGCGCGCCGCGCCCTCCTGCGGGTGGCGCATCACAATTGCGTCAACGTAGGTGCCAATCACCGAGATGGTGTCCGCCAGCGTCTCGCCCTTCTTGCCCAGCGAGGTGTTGCTGCCATCGGCGAACCCCACCACCGACGCACCCAGCCGGTGCATCGAGGTTTCAAACGACAGGCGGGTGCGGGTAGAGGCCTCAAAGAAGCAGCTGGCGATCACCCGGTGCTTCAGCAGCTCCGGCTGCGGGCGGGCTTTCAGCGCGGCGGCGGTGTCGAGCACCAGCTCCAGCTCCTCACGGCTCAGGTCGTTAATCGAGATGATATGTTTTTGGTATAGCGGATTGGCCATTGTCGCTCTCCTGTGTCTCCCCGCAGGGATGCCGGTTGGTGGGGCATGGGGTTCTGCCGCCGGATCGCAGGCAAAAAAAAGCCCCTCAATGAGGGGCGTTCTACGATCGGGGCAACGGGAGGAAAAACGGCGGCGCGCCCCGGTTGGGGCAGGGCATTCTGGCGATGTGCGGCAACAGAAAACGCGGCGTTTCTCATGATCTCTCCCGGCAAATTGGGGCGCATTATACGCACGCCGTGTGACTCTGCAAGATGAAAGTTCTCACTTTTGCCACAACGCAACCGTTTGTCCGGCGACATCCGGCCATCTGGCCATCGGCTGAAAACGTTAGCCCGATCCCAATGCCCGCCGCACCCTGGGTTATAATGAAACGCCTTTTCATTTTAACCAGGGGATACCATGATTACCGGAAACATCTATGCGTTGGCGCAACTGCCCTACTTGCCCGCGCCGCTCTGCGCGGCCATCGATTATGTCAAACAGCAGATCACGGAGCAGACCCCGCTCGGCAAGCACACGGTGTGCGGCGAGGATGTGTTTGTGCTGGTCTCCGAGGAGATGACCGCCCCGGCCAACGCGCGCCGCGCCGAGTACCACGCCCAGTATCTGGACATCCAGATCGTGTTGCGCGGGCAGGAGGGGATGGCATTCAGCACCCTGCCAGCGCGCCAGCCGGAGACCGACTGGCTGGCGGAGAAGGACATCGCTTTCCTGCCTCACGGCGAGCAGGAGAAGCATCTGGTGTTACAGGCCGGTGACTTCGTGGTCTTCTACCCCGGCGAGGTGCACAAGCCGCTCTGCGCGGTGGGCGAACCGGCCCCGGTGCGCAAGGCGGTGGTGAAAATGCGCGTCAGCGCGCTCTAGTGGCAGGTGCGGCGGCGCGCCGCCGCATCAGTGGCGGATCCAGACCACCTGCCAGGGCGTCAGCGTCATCTTGCCGTTGAACGGCGTGTCTGTGATCAGCTCCTGCCCCACCTCATCCAGTTCCAGCTCCACCTTGTGGTCAGTCACGTTGATCACGCAGCTGATGCGATCCTCGTTTTTCGGGTCGTAGCGCTCCAGCCCGAACAGCGCAGTGCCAAGATCCAGCACCCGCTGGCCAGAAGCCGGGGCGAAGGCCGGGTGGGCGCGGCGCAGCTCAATCAGCTTACGCAGGCCGTTGTAGACCAGCGCACGCAGGCTCTCCGGGTTCGCCAGCTCCTGCTCCACCTTGTCCGCCTCCAGCTTCTGCCGGTTGATGCGGCGGTTGATCCCCGCTTGGTGCATCCCCTCGACGTCATTCTCGCTGCCAAGCAGGCTGTGGTAGTAGAGCGCCGGCACGCCGACAAACGACAGCAGCAGCGACTGCGCGGCGATGAATTTTTTCGCCTTCAGCGCGTTGTTGTCCTGCTTCTCGGTCAGGGCGCTGAGGTAGTTGATGTTCAGCTCATAGGGGGAGAAGGTGCCGTCGCCGTTGTCCTTGTGCGAAACACGCCCCTCCTTGCGAATCACTTCCGCCGCCATAAATTGCCGCTCGCTATCGTCGAGGAAGGTCTCGGTCGGGCGCAGGCCAATGCCGTCATGGCTGGCGAGGAAGTTGAAGTAGGTGGTCTCCGGGTAGCGCGCCTCGGCGCTCAGGCCGTGTGCCCACTTGGTCAGCACCGTGGTGTCCTGACGCATGAAGGCGTGCAGCGTCAGCGGCGGCAGCGGGAACTGGTAGACCATGTGGGCCTCGTCGCCGTGGCCGAAGTAGCTGATGTTCTCATGGTGCGGCACGTTGGTTTCGGTGATCAGCCGGGTGCCGGGGATCACGTAGTCGAGCACCGTGCGCCACACCTTGATGATGTTGTGCGCCTGCGGCAGGTGGATGCAGCGGGTGCCCGGCTCCTTCCAGATGTAGCCGATGGCGTCCAGACGGATCGACTGCCCGCCGCTGGCGGCGTATTGCAGCAGGATATCGATGCTCTCCAGCAACACCTGGGGGTTGTGGAAGTTGATATCGATCTGGTCGTCGCTGAAGGTAGTCCAGAGGTAGACCAGCTCGCCATTGGCCTTGGTCATCGGTGTCAGCAGGCGCGAGGAGCGCGGGCGTACCACCCGGCTGTAGTCGAGCGCCGGGTTGGCGGCGATCAGGTAGTTGTCGAAGTGCGGGTCGCCATGCATGTAGCCGTGCACCCACTCGCTGGAGCGTGAGACGTGGTTGATCACGCAGTCAAACATCAGGTTGAAGTTCTGCGACAGCGCCTTCAGGTCGCCCCAGCCGCCCAGCCGCTCGTCGATGCGGCGGTAGTCAATCACGCTGAAACCGTCGTCCGAGCTGTAGGGGTACATCGGCAGGATATGGATGTCCGTCACCAGCCCGTCGAAATATTTGCGGGCAAACTGGTTGAGCGTCGCCAGCGGCTTCTCGTCGCCGTGGTGGATGCTGTCCCCGTAGGTGATCAGGTAGATGCTGTTGCCATCCACCCAGTGCGGATTGGCGTGCTTGCCATACTGCCACTTGGCAACCAGCCGGAAGATCTGCCTCAACAGGTGCGCAATGTGTTCACGCGGATAGATGTTGCCGAGCAGTTTTTCTAACCGTTGCGCAAATTCCAGTTTGTTGGCGCTCATGACCTCTCCCTCTTCGGCTGCTGTCTGGAAAAGGGTAGTCGAGAATTAAGCGGAACGGCGGAAAAAGCAGCGGAAAAGTGCAAGCCAATGTGACTGCGCGGCAGGCGGCATGGGGGCTAACCCCACGCCGCCTAAGGGGAAATTACGCCTCGGCACTGAGGGTGGCGACCATCACCGCCTTGATGGTGTGCAGGCGGTTCTCGGCCTGATCGAACACTACGCTGTGCGGCGACTCAAATACCTCATCCGTCACTTCCATGCCGCCATGCAGGCCATACTGTTCGGCCATCTGCTTGCCGAGGGTGGTCTGGTCATCATGGAACGCGGGCAGGCAGTGCAGGAACTTCACCTGCGGGTTACCGGTGGCCTGCACCAGCGCGCTGTTGACCTGATAGTCACGCAGCAGCGCGATGCGCTCCTGCCACACCTCTTTCGGCTCGCCCATCGACACCCAGACATCGGTGTAGAGGAAATCGGCCTGCGCGACGCCCGCGGCGCGATCCTCGGTCAGGGTGATGTCACCGCCGCGCGCCTGCGCTAGCGCCTTGCACTCGGCCACCAGCGCCGCCTCCGGCCAGCAGGCGCTTGGGGCCACCAGCCGCAGATCCAGCCCAGCCAGCGCCGCCGCCTCCAGCAGCGAGTTGCCCATGTTGTTGCGCGCGTCGCCCAGATAGGCCAGCTTCACCCCCTGCAACGGGCGGCCCGGCAGGTGCTCGCGGATGGTCAGCAGGTCGGCCAGCAGTTGCGTCGGGTGGAACTCATCGGTCAGGCCATTCCAGACCGGCACGCCAGCATACTGCGCCAGCGTATCGACAATCGCCTGCCCGTGGCCGCGGTACTGGATGCCGTCATACATCCGCCCCAGCACGCGCGCGGTGTCCTTGATCGACTCCTTGTGGCCAATCTGGCTGCCGCTGGGGCCGAGATAGGTGACGCGCGCGCCCTGGTCAAATGCGGCAACTTCGAAAGAGCATCGGGTACGGGTCGAGTCTTTTTCGAAGATGAGCGCAATGTTCTTGCCACGCAGGTGGGGCGTTTCGGTGCCCTGTTTTTTCTCGGCTTTCAGCCGTGCCGCCAGCGCCAGCAGGCTCTCCAGCTCGGCCGGGGTGAAATCAAGTAACCGGAGGAAGTGACGTTTATAGAGTGAACTCATCGCGTGGATCTCCATGCTGATCATCAGATTAATATGAATTAAAATTCACTCTATATGTATGAATATGCAATTACAACCCCGGCAAACAAATCTTTCACGTTTGTGGTGGAGGCGGGGGCGGCGCTGTGGGAGAATGCGAGCAGACACGCCCACTGACTGAGGACTTAGGCATGGCAAACCGCGAATTGCTGGACGAACAGCGTGAAGAAACCCGTCTGATCATCGAAGAACTGCTGGATGATGGCAGCGATCCCGATGCGCTCTACACCATTGAGCACCACCTCTCTGCGGAGAAGTTCGAGGTGCTGGAGCAGGCCGCCGTTGAAGCCTTCAAGCTGGGTTATGAAGTGACCGACGCCGAGGAGCTGGAAGTTGAGGATGGCACCCGCCTGATGTGCTGCGACGTGATCAGCGAAGTGGCGCTGAACGCCGAGATCATCGACGCACAGGTCGAGCAGCTGGTGGCGCTGGCAGAGCGTTGCAACGTCAACTACGACGGCTGGGGCACCTACTTTGAAGACCCGGACGGCGAAGGCGACGAGTATGATGACGATGAGGACTTCATCGACGAGGAAGATGACGGCAAACGCCACTGATTCCCCGCGATAAAAAAAGGCGCCCCGGTGGCGCCTTTTTTCTTGCCTGCGATTTACAGCGTCTCGCCGTTGCTGGCGATCACCTGCTGATACCAGCCGAAGCTGGCCTTGCGCGAGCGCGCCAGGGTGCCGCTGCCGTCATCATATTTGTCGACGTGGATAAAGCCGTAGCGCTTGCTGTACTGGCCGGTGGTGAAGGAGACGCAGTCGATGCAGCCCCACGGGGTGTAGCCCATCAGCTCCACGCCATCCTCAATCACCGCTTTTTTCATCTGCTCGATGTGCGACTTCAGATAGGCGATGCGGTAGTCATCCTGAATCTGGCCGTCGTCGCCCGGTTTGTCGATGGCACCAAAGCCGTTCTCAACGATAAACAGCGGCTTCTGGTAGCGCTCATAGAGCACGTTCAGCGAATAGCGCAGGCCCACCGGATCAATCTGCCAGCCCCAGTCGGAGGCCTTGACGTGCGGGTTCGGCAGGCTGCCGGGGAAGCTGACGATGTCATCGGTGTCGCCGAGGGTGTGGGCCGATACGGCGTTGCTCATGTAGTAGCTCAGGCCGATGTAGTCGGTGCAGCCCTCGCGCAGGATCTGCGCGTCGCCCTCTTCCATCTGGATGGTGAAGCCACGGCGCGCCCACTCCTTCAGGATGTAGGCCGGGTAGTAGCCGCGCACCTGCACGTCAGTGAACAGGAAACGTGAGCGCATCGCCTCCACCGAGTAGATCATGTCATCCGGGTGGCAGGAGTAGGGGTAGATCGGCACGCAGGCCAGCATACAGCCGATGCTGAAGGCCGGGTTGATCTGGTGGCCGAGTTTGACGACTTTGGCGCTGGCGACGAACTGGTGGTGCAGCACCTGATACATCGTCTCTTCCGGGTTTGGCTCCTCGGTGAAGACCACGCCGGAGCAGCAGTAACCGAACAGCGGGTAGCGCCAGTCACGCTGGTTGTTGATCTCGTTGAAGGTCATCCAGTACTTCACTTTGTGCTGGTAGCGGGTCATCACCACTTCGCTGAAACGCACAAAGAACTCCACCAGCTTGCGGTTTTTCCAGCCGCCATACTCCTTCACCAGATGCCACGGCATCTCAAAGTGGGAGAGGGTGATCACCGGCTCGATGCCATATTTCAGCAGCTCGTCGAACAGGTCATCGTAGAACTGCAAGCCCGCCTCGTTGGGTTCCAGCTCGTCGCCGCGCGGGAAGATGCGCGTCCAGGCGATGGAGGTACGGAAGCACTTGAAGCCCATCTCGGCAAACAGCGCCACGTCCTCTTTGTAGCGGTGGTAGAAATCGACCGCCTCATGGTTCGGGTAGCGGTATCCCTCCTGGATGCCGTCGGTGATCACCCGGTCCACGCCATGCGCGCCGCCGGAGAGCACGTCGGCAATGCTGATGCCCTTGCCGCCCTGATCCCAGCCACCCTCAACCTGGTGCGCCGCCACTGCGCCGCCCCACAGGAAATCATCTGGTAAACCCTGCTTTGCCATTGTGAACCGCTCCATCTGGAAATAAATCCGAGTCTGGCAAAAACAAAAAATAAAGTCACGATATAACAAGGCACGCGCCGGGTAATATGTCACGCCCCGATAACAGGTTGTTTTTTAAGGCAGCGGTGCCACCTGCGCGACTTTTTTGCCGAGGGTTTCCAGAATATAGATCACCGGGATCTGGGTGGTAATATTGTGGTGGCCCGGCAACAGCACCGAGGGCATATGGTAGGCAATATTCATGTCGGCCAATTGTGCCAGCGAGGAGCTATCGCCATTGGTAATGCTGATGATCCGGCACTGGTGCAGGCGGAACTGGCTGGCAATGCGCAGCATTTCGTGGGTTTCGCCCGAGACGGAGAGAATAATCGCCACCGCCTTGCGGTACATGTCGCTGTTGACCGGATAATAGGGATCGTCGATGTGGGTGCTGAATTTCCCGAGGTTGGAAAAGAAGCGCGCGCCATATTTCCCGAGGGTGCCAGAGGTGCCAGCACCGACAAAAATAATACGCTCATTCTCGGCAATCATGGCGGCGGCGGCATTCAGTTGCTGGTCAAATTCCACATTATCGATGCTGCGGAAATAGTGAATCAGCTCGCTGATGCCAAAGGCCGGTACCGCCGCCTGCTCCTGTTGCAGGAACAGCTTGTAACGCACGCGGAACTCCGAATAACCGGCGTAGCCCATCTTTTTGCAGAAGCGCAGGATGGTGGTGGTTGAGACGCCCACCTCCTCCGCCAGCTCGCGGATGGTCATGTAGATCACCTGCTGGCGGTGCTTGAGCACATAGTGGTAGACCAACAGCTCCAGCTCATTCAGGCGGGACACTTCCTGGTAGCTGAACATCCGGCGGCCCTACAGCGCTTTCAGCATGGTGACTTCACAGTCGCCGTGGCCGGTGGCCCGAGCGGGCCATCGATGTGCTCAAAGCCGAGGCGTTCATAGAGCGCGATGGCCTGATTGAGGCAGGCGGTGGTTTCCAGATAGCAGTGGGTGAAACCCTGGGTGCGGGCGAACGCCAGCGCATCCAGCACCAGCCGTTTCGCCAGCCCCTGGCCGCGCAGCACCGGCATAAAGTACATCTTCTGCAACTCGCACAGCCCCGGCTCCGCGCCTGCCAGCGGGGCCAGCCCGCCGCCGCCGGCGATCTCGCCATCCGCCTCCACCACCCAGTAGACGCTGCGCGGCTGGCGGTAGACGGCATGGAGGTCATCCAGCGTCGGGTCAGCCACGGCGTAGCCCTTGTCGGCGGTGAGGCCAAACTCCGTGGAGACCGTGCGGATGACGCGGGCGATGGCGGCGTTGTCCTGTTCTGTCAGCGGGCGGACGACGACACGGGAAGGCGTTGCAATGGTCATGGCACTCTACTCGAAAAGGAAAAAAAGGGGCCGGCGGGGCTGCCGGTGGATCCGGTTACTATTACGCAAACCATCGGAAATGCAAAATAAAAAAGCCAGCCCGAAGGCTGGCTTTTCACTGACGGCGGTCAGGCTTAGAGCGCGGCGATGGTCACCTGCTGCTCCAGCAGCTTGGTTTTCGCCTGTGCGCAGGCGTCAAGGCGCTCGCGCTCCTTGGCGACCACGGCTTCCGGCGCGCGCGCCACAAAGCCTTCGTTGGAGAGCTTGGCCTCAATGCGGCTCACTTCCGCATCCAGCTTCGCCACTTCCTTCGCCAGACGATCCAGCTCGGCGGCTTTGTCCACCAGACCGGCCATCGGGATCAGCAGCTCCGCGCCTTCGACCAGTTTGGTGACGGAGACCGGGCCTTTCTCGCCATCGGCCAGCAGGGTGATGCTCTCCAGACGGGCCAGCGACTTGATGAAGCTCAGGTTCTCATTCACCCGGCGCTGGGTAGCGGCATCCGCCCCACGCAGCAGCACGTCCAGCGGCTTGCTCGGCGCGATGTTCATCTCGGCGCGGATGTTACGCACGGCGATGATCGCCTGCTTGATCCACTCCAGATCGGCCAGCGCCTGCGCATCCACCTGCTCGGCGTCATACGCCGGGAAGGGTTGCAGCATGATGGTGTCAGCAGTGATGCCCTTCAGCCCCTTCACACGCTGCCAGATGGTCTCGGTGATGAATGGAATGATCGGGTGTGCCAGACGCAGCAGCGACTCCAGCACGGTGACCAGCGTGTGGCGGGTGCCACGCAGCTCGGCTTCGCTGCCGCCGTTCATCACTGGCTTGGTCAGCTCCAGATACCAGTCACAGAACTGGTTCCAGGTGAACTCATACAGCACGCCAGCGGCCAGATCGAAGCGGTAGCTGTCCAGCGCCTCGCGGTAGGCTTTCACCGTCTGGTTGAACTCCGCCAGGATCCAGCGATCCGCCAGCGACAGGCGCAGCTCGCCGCCGTTCAGGCCACAATCCTGATCCTCGGTGTTCATCAGCACGAAGCGGCTGGCGTTCCACAGCTTGTTACAGAAGTTGCGGTAACCCTCAAGGCGCTTCATGTCCCAGTTGATGTCGCGGCCGGTGGAAGCCAGTGCCGCCAGCGTGAAGCGCAGGGCGTCGGTGCCGTGCGGCTCAATGCCGTTCGGGAACTGCTTCTCGGTGCGCTTGCGGATCTTCTCCGCCAGCTGCGGCTGCATCATGTTGCCGGTGCGCTTCTCCAGCAGGTCTTCCAGCGAGATGCCGTCGATCATGTCCAGCGGGTCAATCACGTTGCCCTTGGACTTGGACATCTTCTGGCCCTCTTCATCGCGGATCAGGCCGGTCATGTAGACGGTGTGGAACGGCACCTGCGGCTTGCCATCCTCATCCTTCACGAAGTGCATGGTCATCATGATCATGCGCGCGATCCAGAAGAAGATGATGTCGAAGCCACTCACCACCACGCTGGTGGGGTGGAAGGCTTTCAGGTCTGGGGTCTGGTTCGGCCAGCCGAGGGTGGAGAACGTCCACAGCGCGGAGGAGAACCAGGTGTCCAGCACGTCTTCATCCTGACGCAGCGCGACGGCGGCATCCAGGCTGTTTTCGCGGCGCACTTCCTCTTCGGTGCGGCCGACGTAGACGTTGCCCGCCTCGTCATACCACGCCGGGATGCGGTGGCCCCACCACAGCTGACGGGAGATGCACCAGTCCTGAATGTCACGCATCCAGCTGAAGTACATGTTCTCGTACTGTTTCGGCACGAACTGGATGTCGCCGTTCTCAACCGCTTCAACTGCCGGTTTCGCCAGTATGTCTGCACGCACGTACCACTGGTCGGTCAGCATCGGCTCGATCACCACGCCGCCGCGGTCGCCGTAAGGCACCGTCAGGTCGTGCGGCTTGATCTCCTCCAGCAGGCCCAGCTCCTCGATGGCCGCGACCACTGCCTTGCGGGCAGCGAAGCGCTCGAGGTTCTGGAACGCCGCCGGGATGGCGTTGTCGCAGGCGGTGCTCTCGCGGCCATTGGTGTCAAACACCTCGGCCACCTGGCGGATGTCGCCATCGAAGGTCAGGATGTTGATCATCGGCAGGCCGTGGCGCTTGCCCACTTCATAGTCGTTGAAGTCGTGCGCCGGGGTGATCTTCACGCAGCCGGTGCCTTTCTCCATGTCGGCGTGCTCGTCACCCACGATCGGGATGCGGCGGCCGACCAGCGGCAGGATGATCTCTTTGCCGATCAAATCCTTGTAGCGCGGATCTTCCGGGTTGACCGCCACGCCGGTGTCACCCAGCAGGGTCTCCGGGCGGGTGGTGGCGACTACCAGATAGTCGAGGCCCTCGGCGGTCTTCACGCCGTCGGCCAGCGGGTAGCGGATATGCCACATGGAGCCTTTCGACTCGCGGTTCTCCACTTCCAGATCAGAGATGGCAGTGCGCAGTTTCGGATCCCAGTTCACCAGACGCTTGCCACGGTAAATCAGGTCTTCCTGATAGAGGCGCACGAACACCTCTTTCACTGCCTCGGAGAGGCTCTCATCCATGGTGAAGCGCTCGCGCTCCCAATCCACGGAGTCGCCCAGACGGCGCATCTGGCGGGTGATGGTGCCGCCGGACTCGCCTTTCCACTGCCAGATCTTGTCAATGAAGGCGTCACGGCCATAGTCATGGCGGGTTTTACCCTCTTCCGCAGCGATCTTGCGCTCAACCACCATCTGCGTGGCGATACCGGCATGGTCGGTGCCTGCCTGCCACAGGGTGTTTTTCCCCTGCATACGCTGGTAGCGGATCATGGTGTCCATGATGGTTTGCTGGAAGGCGTGACCCATGTGCAAGCTGCCGGTGACGTTCGGCGGCGGGATCATGATGCAGTAGCTCTCCTGGCTGCTGTCGCCGTTCGGCTTGAAGTAGCCCTGCTGCTCCCAATGCTCGTAGAGCGGTTGCTCGATGTCTTGCGGGTTATATGTCTTTTCCATTTCGCTTGTATGTCAGTGAGTTGGCGGCTGGGCCGTGGTCAAATGGAAGCCGACGCTGCGATAGGCTTTATAGCGGTCGCGCGCCAACTGTTTCAGGGATTCGGGATAAGGAACGAAGTCTATCACTTCATGGAAAGCGGTGGCAAAATCTGCGAACTGCGGCAGCAGGCTGATCAGCAGATCGCGCGGCGCATTGCCGCGTTTGCCCGGCCAGCAGATCTCCACCGGCGCGCCGTAGCGCGGCCCTTCGCCCGCCAGATTGTGCGGCACAAAAGCCTCCGGCTGGCGCTGCCACAGGGCATCGTCCAGCCGCTGCGCCTGTTGCTGGTCTTCACAGGCGATCAGCACCCGTTTACCGGCGCGCCAGCGCTCGGCGGCCAGATCGCAGGCCAGCGCCTCATGGGCCGTCATGCCATCCTCGGCGGTCTCACTCTCCAAAAGATAGAAGGTTGCGTTTTTCATTGCGTTGCCATTGGTCGGGTGGGGCGGGCGGCGGGTGGGGCGATGCCGCCGGGCGAGGCCCGGCGGCAGGGCGGTTACTCGTCGCCGTTCATGCCAGCGCGGTTAAGCAGGAACTGGGTCAGCAGCGCCACCGGGCGGCCGGTGGCGCCCTTGGCCTTGCCGGAACGCCAGCCGGTGCCAGCGATGTCCAGGTGCGCCCACGAATATTTGCGGGTGAAGCGCGACAGGAAGCAGCCCGCGGTGATGGCGCCACCGGCGCGGCCGCCGATGTTCGCCATGTCCGCGAAGTTGGAGTCCAGCAGCTCCTGGTACTCCTCATGCAGCGGCAGGCGCCAGGCGCGGTCGCCCGCCAGATCGGCGGCGCTGATCAGCTCGTGCGCCAGCGGGTTGTGGTTGGACATCAGCCCGGTGATCTGGTGGCCCAGCGCCACCACGCAGGCCCCGGTCAGGGTTGCCACGTCAATCACCAGCTCCGGGTCGAAGCGCTCGACGTAGGTCAGGGCGTCACACAGCACCAGACGGCCCTCGGCGTCGGTGTTGAGCACCTCCACCGTCTGGCCGGACATGGTGGTGAGGATGTCACCGGGGCGGAAGGCGCGCCCGCCCGGCATGTTCTCACAGCCCGCCAGCACGCCCACCACGTTCAGCGGCAGGTTCAGCTCGGCCACTACGCGCATCACGCCGTAGACCGCCGCCGCGCCGCACATGTCGTACTTCATCTCGTCCATGCTGTCGGCTGGTTTGATGGAGATGCCGCCGGAGTCGAAGGTCAGGCCCTTGCCAACCAGCACGATGGGCTTAGCATCCGGGTTCGGGTTGCCCTTATATTCCATGACGGACATCAGCGACTCGTTCTGCGAGCCTTGGCCCACCGCCAGATAGGCGTTCATCCCCAGCTCTTTCATCTGCTGCTCGCCGATGACGCGGGTGGTGATGTTGGTGCTGAAGGCATCCGCCAGCTGGCGCGCCTGCGAGGCGAGGTAGGCGGCGTTGCAGATGTTCGGCGGCATGTTGCCGAGATCTTTGGCGGCCTTCACGCCAGCGGCCACGGCCAGCCCGTGCTGGATGGCGCGCTCGCCGCTGGTCAGCTCACGGCGGGTCGGCACGTTGAACACCATTTTGCGCAGCGGGCGGCGCGGCTCAACTTTGTTGCTTTTGAGCTGGTCGAAGGTATAGAGCGACTCTTTCGCCGTTTCTACCGCCTGACGCACTTTCCAGTAGGTGTTGCGGCCCTTGACGTGCAGCTCGGTCAGGAAGCAGACCGCCTCCATCGACCCGGTGTCGTTGAGGGTGTTAATGGTCTTCTGGATCACCTGTTTGTATTGGCGCTCATCCAGCTCGCGCTCTTTGCCGCACCCAATCAGCAGGATGCGCTCGGAGAGAATATTGGGCACATGGTGGAGCAATAACGTCTGGCCCACCTTGCCCTCCAGCTCGCCGCGGCGCAGCAGGGCACTGATGTAGCCATCGCTGATTTTGTCGAGTTGCTCGGCGATGGGCGACAGGCGGCGAGGTTCAAAAACCCCGACTACAATACAGGCACTGCGCTGCTTTTCCGGGCTACCGCTTTTTACACTGAACTCCATGCACTCTCCTGAATCTTAAAGACAAGGACGGGAGCTACGGGCTAGAATGAGGCTCTCCGTAACAAACTCTCGTCATTGTGTTAACTGCGTATGTTAACCTGAACGGCGTAATTTATTCTGTTTTTGGCGGCTATAGGCGTGTTCCTATAGGGCACCCTAACACAAGATGTTTTAATGCTATTTTAGCTGTGAAGGTTGCCATATGATGAGAATAAATGGCGGATTAGCGAAGAAACTAGCGATTTTCCTGCAAAAAGACAAGTTTTCACAGGCGTATTAAGCGTGATCATCATTAGATATCTGGTACGGGAAACCTTCAAGAGCCAGGTTGCGATTCTGTTTATCCTGCTGCTGATCTTCTTCTGTCAGAAGTTGGTCAGGGTGCTGGGCGCAGCCGTCGATGGCGATATCCCAACAAATCTGGTCCTCTCATTGATGGGGCTGGGTGTGCCTGAAATGGCGCAACTGATCCTGCCGCTCAGCCTGTTCCTCGGGTTGCTGATGACACTCGGCAAGCTCTATACCGAAAGTGAAATCACCGTGATGCATGCCTGCGGCCTGGGCAAAAAAGTGCTGGTGGTGGCGGCGCTGCTGCTGGCGTTCATTACTGCCATTCTGGCGGCAGGCAACGCCTTCTGGCTTGGCCCGTGGTCATCCAAGCATCAGGACGAAGTGCTGGCGGAGGCGAAAGCCAACCCCAGCATGGCGGCGCTGGTGGAGGGGCAGTTCCAGTCCTCACAGGATGGCAACGCGGTGCTGTTTGTCGGCAGCGTCAAGGGCAAGGAGTTCCATGACGTCTTTCTGGCGCAGCTGCGGCCAAACGGCAACCAGCGCCCGTCGGTGGTGGTGGCGGATCGTGGCCATATGGAGCAGCGCGAGGATGGCTCCCAGACGGTGACGCTCAACCAAGGTACCCGCTATGAGGGCACCGCGATGCTGCGCGACTTCCGCGTCACGGACTTCAATAACTATCTGGCGGTGATTGGCCATCAGGCGGTGAGCGTGGACAACAGCACCGAGGCGGAGCAGATGAGCATGACGCAGCTGTGGCAGGCGACCACCCCGGACGCCCGTGCCGAGCTGCACTGGCGGCTGACGCTGGTGGTCTCCGTGCTGCTGATGGCGCTGATGGTGGTGCCGCTTAGCGTGGTGAACCCGCGTCAGGGCCGCGTGCTGAGCATGTTGCCAGCGATGCTGCTCTACCTGATCTTTTTCCTGTTGCAGAGCTCGCTGCGCTCCAACGGCGCGAAAGGCAAGCTGGACCCGCTGGTGTGGATGTGGGCGACCAACGCCCTCTATCTGGCGCTGGCGCTGGGGCTGAACGCGTGGGACACGGTGCCGATGCGCCGCCTGCGCGCCCGGTTTAAAGGAGCGGCATGATGTTTGGCGTACTGGATCGCTATATTGGCAAGACCATCTTCAACACCATCATGATGACGCTGTTCATGCTGGTGTCGCTCTCCGGCATCATCAAGTTCGTGGACCAGCTGCGTAAAGTGGGGCAGGGCGGCTACTCGGCGACGGGTGCTGGCTTCTACACCCTGCTGAGCGTGCCGAAGGATATCGAGATCTTCTTCCCGATGGCGGCGCTGCTCGGCGCGCTGCTGGGGCTGGGCACGCTGGCAACCCGCAGCGAGCTGGTGGTGATGCAGGCTTCTGGCTTCACGCGGATGCAGATTGCGGCCTCGGTGATGAAAACCGCCATCCCGCTGGTGTTGCTGACGATGGCGATTGGCGAGTGGGTCGCGCCGCAGGGCGAGCAGATGGCGCGTAACTACCGCGCGCAGATGATGTATGGCGGCTCGCTGCTCTCTACCCAGAGCGGCCTGTGGGCGAAGGATGGCAACGACTTCATCTTCATTGAGCGGCTGAATGGCGACAATGAGCTGTCGGGCGTCAACATCTACCACTTTGACAAAGAGAACCACCTGCTGTCGGTGCGTTACGCCGCTACCGCGGCCTTCGACAGTGAGGCGCGCGAGTGGAAGCTGTCACAGGTGGATGAGTCAGGGCTGGGCGGCAAGTTCATCACCGGCCACCAGACGCTCAACGGCGTCTGGAAGACCAATCTGACGCCAGACAAGCTAGGCGTGGTGGCACTGGACCCGGATGCGCTCTCCATCAGCGGCCTGCGCAACTACATCAAGTACCTGACGCAGAGCGGGCAGGAGTCCAACCGTTACCAGCTCAATATGTGGAGCAAGATCTTCTCGCCGCTCTCGGTGGCAGTGATGATGCTGATGGCGCTCTCCTTCATCTTCGGGCCGCTGCGCAGCGTGCCGATGGGGGTGCGGATGGTGACCGGTATCTGCTTCGGCTTCCTGTTCTACGTGCTGGATCAGATTTTTGGCCCGCTCAGCTTGGTTTACAGCATCCCGCCGATCCTTGGCGCGCTGCTGCCAAGTCTGGTGTTTTTGCTCATCAGCCTGTTCCTGCTGCTGAAACGGCGTTAAAACCCCAGCTTGCCCCACTAAAGCCCCGTCACGACGGGGCTTTTTTTTGGCCGTTATCCCTGGCGGGCGAAGACCGCGATCACCGCGTCCAGGTGCGCTTTCATCGCCTTGCGGGCGGCGGCGGCATCCCCGGCCTCAATCGCCTCAAGGATGGCGCGGTGCTCCTGCTCTGAGCGGTGCGGCATATCCTGTGGCGTGTAGTGGCGCTGCAACACCCGGAACATGCTGCCGTAGCGGTGGCCGAGTAGGTGGCCGATGATGAAGGCGTAGGCCGGGTTGCCGCTGGCCTGCGCGATGCGAATGTGGAATAGCCGGTCGCCGGGATGGGTGCTGGAGCCGGCGCGGTTGTCTGCCACGTTGCGCTGGTAGGCCTCACGGATGGCGGCGCGCTCCTCCGGTGTGGCGTAGCGGGCAGCCAGCGCGGCGGTCTCCGGCTCAATCAGCCGCCGGGTTTGCAGCAGCGAGAAGGGCGGCAGTTCGGCATTCAAGTCGAGGGTAATGCCCAGCTCCTCATCCAGCTCCGCCCACTGGCCGCGCCCGGCCTGTGCCATCACTGGCTCCATAGAGGCGGCCTGCGGCGGGTGGCGCACAATCACGCCGTTGCCCACCTTCACATCCACCAGCCCAATCACCTCCAGCGCAATCAGCGCCTCACGCACCGAGGTGCGGCTCACCTGCAACTGGGCAGCCAGATCGCGCTCCGAGGGCAGCCGGCTGCCGGGCGGAAATTCTCCCTTTTCGATCAGGCCGCGCAACTGGTCTGCTATCTGCCTGTAAAGCCGTGGGTTTTCCAGTCTGGTTATCGGCATGGTCTCCTTCCCCCCTAGATCGGTTAAGCGATTCAGCCAGCAATTCCCCCCTGTCGCCCTTGAGGAATTGTTATAGCCATGTAAAAAATGAACCACGTGTGATGATGTTTTGTTCAACTCTACCTTCCATCTTAACAAACCGCAGGCCGGGCAGAGCAACAACATTTCACCAGAGTGGCCTGACCTTCGGGCCGTTTTTATACCGCCAGTGGCCTGACCATTAGACCTTAACCGCGAGGTAACCATGACCACCTTTACCGCCCTGCGTGTCGAAGACATTCGCTTTCCCACCTCGCTGGCGCTGGACGGCTCCGACGCCATGAACCCCGACCCGGACTACTCCGCCGCCTATGTGATTTTGGAGACCGACGACCCGGCGCTGAGCGGCCACGGCCTCACCTTCACCATCGGGCGCGGCAATGAGATCTGCTGCGCCGCCATCCGCGCGCTGGCGCACCAGATCGTCGGGCAGAGTCTGGAGACGATCGCCGCTGACATGGGCGCCTTCTGGCGGCGCTTCACCAGCGACAGCCAGTTGCGCTGGATTGGCCCGGACAAGGGCGCGATCCACCTGGCGACCGGCGCAGTGATCAACGCGGTGTGGGACGCGTGGGCGAAGTCCTGTGGCAAGCCGCTGTGGCAACTGGTGGCGGAGATGACGCCGGAGGAGCTGGTGCGCTGCATCGACTTCCGCTACATCACCGACTGCATCACCCCGGAGCAGGCGCTGGCGCTGCTCACCGAACGCGCCGAGGGCAAGGCGCAGCGCCGCGAGACGCTGCTGGCCGAGGGCTACCCCTGCTACACCACCTCTGCCGGCTGGCTCGGTTACCCGGATGAGAAGCTGCGCCGCCTCTGCCAACAGGCGGTGGACAACGGCTTCTCCTTCCTCAAGCTGAAGGTGGGCCGTGACCTGGAGGATGACATCCGCCGCGTGCGCATCGCCCGCGAGGTGATTGGCCCGCAGCGCCAGCTGATGATTGACGCCAACCAAGTGTGGGAGGTGGACGAGGCGATCGACTGGGTGAAGCAGCTGGCCTTTGCCCAGCCGTGGTTCATTGAGGAGCCGACCAGCCCGGATGACATCGAGGGCCACCGCAAGATCCGTGAGCAGGTCGCGCCAGTGAAAGTTGCCACCGGCGAGATGTGCCAGAACCGCATCATGTTCAAACAGTTCATCATGCGCGGTGCGATTGACGTAGTGCAGATTGACGCCTGCCGTATGGGTGGCGTGAACGAGGTGCTGGCGGTGATGCTGATGGCCGCCAAGTACCAATTGCCGGTCTGCCCGCACGCTGGCGGCGTCGGGCTGTGCGAGTACGTACAGCACCTGTCGATGATTGACTACCTCTGCATCGCTGGCACCCACGAGGGACGGGTGATTGAGTATGTCGATCATTTGCATGAGCACTTCCTGCATCCGTGCGAGATCCGGGGCGCGGCCTACATGCCGCCGCGCGCGCCGGGCTTCTCGATTGAGATGCACCCCGCCTCGCTGGAACAGTACCGTTTCCGGGGGCGTGATGACACCGCGCATTGATGCCCACCAGCACTTCTGGCGCTACCGGCCACAGGCGTTCCCGTGGATCAGCGACGCCATGCCAGCATTGCGGCGCGACTTCCTGCCCGATGACCTGCTGCCGCGGCTGGCGGCACAGCGCCTTGAAGGCTGCATCGCGGTACAGGCACGCCAGAGCCTTGAGGAGACGCTGTTCCTGCTGGCGCTGGCGGAGGCACACCCGCAGGTGCGCGGCGTGGTCGGCTGGCTGCCGCTCGCCTCGCCCCAGCTGGCTGACCTGCTGGAGCCGTTACAGGCGCGCCGCGCGCTGCGCGGGTTCCGCCACTTGGTGCAGGATGAGGCTAACCCGGCCGCTTGGCTGAGCCAGCCGGCGCTGACGGAGGGGATGCGCCTGATCCAGTCGCGCGGCTACCTCTATGAACTGCTGGTGACCCACCGCCATCTGGCGGCGGCAGCGGCCTTTGCGGCGCGCCATGATCGCCACTGGCTGGTGCTCGATCACCTCGGCAAGCCTGACATCGCACGCGGCGCGGCGCACTGGGCGCGGCAGATAGCGCCGCTGGCCGCGCTGCCGCACGTCGCCTGCAAGCTCTCCGGGCTGGTCACGGAGGCACCCGGCGGGCAGTGGACGCCAGAACAGCTCCGGCCCTTTTTCGACGCCGCGCTGGAGGCGTTCGGCCCGCAGCGGCTGCTGTTCGGCTCCGACTGGCCGGTCTGCCTGCTGGCCGCGGAGTATGACGCGGTGGCGGGACTCTGTGAACAGGCGCTGGCCGGGCTGAGCGAGCCGGAACGCGCCGCCATCTGGGGCGGCAATGCCTGCCGCCTCTACGCCCTACAGGAGCCTGACTATGCACCTCAACCTGACCGATAAGGTCGTGATCGTCACCGGCGGCGGTTCCGGCATCGGCGCGGCCATCTCCCAGACGCTGGCGGAGGAGGGGGCGATCCCGGTGATCGTCACCAACGTGCCGCCCGAGGCCACCTTCATGGCCGGGCTGCACCGCCACCAGCCGGAGGCGTGCGCCATCCTCGCCGATCTCTGTCTGGAGGCGGACTGCCGCCGGGCGGTGCGCGAGACGCTGTCGCGCTTCGGCCGCCTCGACGGGCTGGTGAACAACGCCGGTGTCAACGATGGCGTCAGTCTGGAGGCGGGCCGCGAGGCGTTCATCAGCTCGCTGGAGAAGAACCTGATCCACTACTACCTGATGGCGCACCTCTGTCTGGACGCGCTGCGCGCCAGCCGGGGCAGCATCATCAACATCAGCTCCAAGACGGCGCTGACCGGGCAGGGCGGCACCAGTGGCTACACCGCCGCCAAGGGGGGCGTGCTGGCGCTGACGCGTGAGTGGGCCACCTCGCTGCTGGCGGATGGCATTCGCGTCAACGCGGTGATCCCGGCGGAGGTGATGACGCCGCAGTATGAGCGCTGGATCGCCTCCTTTGACTCCCCGGAGGCCAAACGGGAGAGCATCACCGCGCGCATTCCGCTTGGCCGTCGCATGACCACCCCGCAGGAGATCGCCGACACCGTGGTGTTCACGCTCTCCTCCCGCGCCTCGCACACCACCGGCCAGTGGCTCTGCGTGGATGGCGGCTACACCCACCTTGACCGGGCGATCACATGAGCCGCCGCCTCTGTCAGGCGCTGGATCTGGTCGATTCGCCAGCGCTGATTGCCGAGTATCAGGCGCACCACCGCCGCATCTGGCCGGAGGTGGCGGCGCACCTGCGTGGGCACGGCATTCTGGAGATGGAGATTTACCAGCTCGGCACCCGGCTGTTTATGGTGATGGAGGTGGCCGACGCGTTCGACCCGGCGGCCTTTGCGGCGGCCAGTGAACAGAACCCGCATATCCAGCGCTGGGAGGCGCTGATGTGGCGCTACCAGCTTCCCACCCCGTGGACGCCACCGGGTGACAAATGGGTGACGATGGAACGCCTGTTTTCCCTTGCGGATCAACCCGCGGCGCAGTAGCCCGGCGCGTGTGCGCCATCGATGCGTTATCCACCTTTGGATCAAGGAGTTAACATGCTCGTCAATAAAAGTGCGACCCCGGTGCCGGGCAGCGTCAGCCAGATGGCCTCGGCCAGCCGCTGGGCGCTGATGCTGGTCACCAGCCTGTTCTTTATGTGGGGCCTCTCCTACGGCCTGCTCGATGTGCTCAACAAGCACTTTCAGGAGACGTTGCACGTCACCAAGGCGCAGTCCGGCCTGTTGCAGGCGGCCTACTTTGGCGCCTACTTTTTGGTGGCGCTGCCCGCCGGGCTGTTTATGGATCGGCGCGGCTACAAGGCGGGGATTCTGGTGGGGCTGTGCCTCTACGCCCTCGGCGCGCTGCTGTTTGTGCCAGCCGCCGCGGCCAACAGCTTCGCGCTGTTCCTGCTGGCGCTGTTTGTGATCGCCAGCGGCCTCGGTTGTCTGGAGACCGCCGCCAACCCTTACGCTACCGTGCTCGGCGACCCGGCGGGGGCGGAGCGGCGGCTCAACCTGGCGCAGTCCTTCAACGGGCTGGGCCAGTTTATCGGCCCGATGATTGGCGGCACGCTCTTCTTCTCCGCCACCCAACAGGGCAGTGGGCTGGAGTCGGTGAAGGTGACCTACGTCGGCATCGCGCTGCTGGTGCTGCTGATCGCCTTCCTGTTCAGCCGCACCCGCCTGCCGGACATCCGTGAGAGCGGCGACGCGCCGGGGCAGGTGCAACGCGGGTTGTGGCAGCACCGCCACTTCGTCGGCGGCGTGGTGGCGCAGTTCTTCTACGTGGCAGCGCAAGTGGGCGTCGGGGCGTTTTTCATCAACTACGCCACCGAGCACTGGGATAACGTCTCCAACCAGAGCGCCTCTTACCTGCTCTCGGTGGCAATGATCTGCTTTATGGTCGGGCGCTTCTTCAGCACCTGGCTGATGGGGCGGGTGGCGGCCACCACGCTGCTGATGCTCTATGCGCTGGTGAACATCGCGCTGTGCGGGCTGGTGGTGTTGAGCATCGATAACCTGTCGGTGGTGGCGCTGGTGGCGGTGTTCTTCTTTATGTCGATCATGTTCCCGACCATCTTTGCCCTCGGCGTGAAGAACATGGGGGCGCACACCAAGCGCGCCAGCTCCTTCATGATCATGGCGATCGTCGGTGGGGCGATCATGCCCTACTTCATGGGCGCGCTGGCCGACCACTACCACACCGCCATCGCCTACCTGCTGCCGATGGCCTGTTTTGCCGTGGTGTTTTTCTACGCCCTGAGCCAACGCCGCGCACAAGGGTAATCGGAAGGGCCGGGCAGGCGAGGGCTGCCCGGCATCTTTAACGTGAAGGGAGCGGTCAGGCGGGAGGGTTAGTCATACTGGTTATTGACCAGCGCCGTCACCAGATCGTTAACGCCATCACTCATATTGGTAAAGCGCGTCAGCTCGGTACGCGTCACCACCACGAACACCCCCACGTTTCTCTTCGGCACCATCGCCATATAGGTAATGAACCCGCCACCGCCTCCGGTTTTCTGGATAATGGTCGGTCGGCCATCGCGCGCCGCCATCGTCACCCAGCCCAGCCCGAGGGCATCCGCCTGACCCGGCACATCCATCCCCTTCAGCGAGACCAGCTCACTACGCCGGAAGTACATGGTCTGGTCGCGGGTGGCAGTAAGGGCCGGCGCACGGCCATTGCTCTCCAGGAACTGCTGCATCCAGCGCTGCATATCCTCCGGCGTGGAGTAGACGCCGCCACTGCCCGCCGCCGCCAGCGTGTTGGTGCAAGGGCTGCTCCCCTTGCCGACCATCAGCCGGGCGCACTGTGCCGCCGTCGGCGTGAAGGTGGTATTGACCATGCCGAGCGGGCCAGTGACCTTCTCGCGCAGCAGCGAGGCATAGGGCTTGCCAGCGGCATTGGAGAGCGCATCGGCCAGCAGGTCATAGCCGAGGTTAGAGTAGGCGGCATGTACCCCCGGCGGCGTAGTGACCTTGGCGGATTTCAGGTACTGCCAGCGGTTGGCCTCGGTCGGCCAGGTAAACACCGCCCGCCCGGCCTTGCCACCCGGCTGCTCACGCGGCAGGCCGCTGGTGTGCGTGGCGAGGTTGAGCAGGGTAATAGGCTGACGCGCATTGTAAGCCGGCACCCGCGCGCCGCGCGGCGCATACTTCTTCAGCGGGTCGACCAGCCGCACCTTGCCCTCATCGGCCAGTTTCACCATCACCTCACCGGTCATCAGCTTGGTAAGGGAGGCGATGCGGATCAGGGTATCCGGCTGCGGCCGCACATTATCGCCCGGCCGCGTATCACCGAAGCTGCGGAACACCTGCTGGTTATTGTCGATCACCACCAGCGCCATGCCTTGCGCGCCGCTGTTATAGAAGATGTGTTCAGCAAAATTATCCACCACTTGGGAGGACAACTGCGCCTGAGCAAAAGCGCTGAGCGGCAGGGCAGCCGCCACCAGCCCAAGCAGCAGGGAAGGGAGTCGTTTGGCCAATCTGGTTTCCATGAGAGGCAAGATTCAGGTGGCAGACATCATAAAGCCAACCGCCGCGCCTGACAGGCGAAAAATGTGCCCCCCGCCAAAAAAGTGTGAGCCTCTCTTACCTTTCCCAAACCCGCGGGTACACGACTCCACCGCCCCGCAGGGCATGAAGCGCTGATTTTTTCGACACTTAACAAATGGAAAAGGGGATAACAGTTGCACGCGCTCCGGGGGAAGGTATAATGCACCCGTTTTCCGCATACTACTTCAGTGCCGAAGTGGCGAAATCGGTAGACGCAGTTGATTCAAAATCAACCGTAGAGATACGTGCCGGTTCGAGTCCGGCCTTCGGCACCAATATCCTGCCCATCCTCGTCCGAGGAAGTCCAAAAAACCTTTAAAATCAAGGGTAAGAGTTTTTATTCTGTCCGTATACGTCCGAGGTCATCCATTGACATCCGGTAAGTTTGGGGGTCAGAATGGGGGTCACTTCGCTTCGATAAACTTTTGACCCCCAAATTATGCCTTTAACTGATGTCGCGGCCCGTACCGCAAAGCCTCGTGAGAAAGAGTACAAACTTACTGACGGCCACGGATTGTATCTTCTTATCAAACCAACCGGTTCTAAACGCTGGTATCTCAAGTATCGTTTTGAAGGGAAAGAGAGCAGAACAGCGTTAGGCGCTTATCCTCTTCTCTCCTTGGCAAAAGCGCGTGAGAAACGTGATGAGATACGCCTTCTGATAGCGGAAGGTGTCAGCCCTAATGCAAAAAAAGAAGAGGTGAGGCAACAGGAAGAGGCAGCACTCAACACGTTTGAAAAAGTGGCTTATGACTGGCATGCCAACAATAAACGCTGGTCTGTCGGCCATGCTGAGCGAGTATGGCGCGACCTTGAACGCAATATCTTCCCTGCAATTGGTAAGCAAAATATTGCTGATTTAACAACCCGCGACCTGCTGTTGCCCCTGAAAGAGGTAGAGCAAAGCGGCCGCTTGGATGTGGCTTCCCGCTTGCAACAAAGGATCACGGGTATTATGCGTTATGCGGTTCAGATTGGCATTGTTGACCGAAATCCCGCTCAGGATCTCGCGGGGGCAATCATAACAAGAAAGGCCATTCACAGACCGGCTCTACCTTTAGAACATTTACCTGATTTTCTTCAGCGTATTGAAATACATAAAGGCCGCCTGCTTACCCGTTTAGCTCTCAAGCTCAGCCTGTACGTCTTTATCCGTTCCAGTGAACTGCGGTTTGCACGATGGAACGAAATCGACTTTAAGAAAGAGCTTTGGACTATCCCCGCAGAGCGTGAAGCGATTGAAGGAGTCAAACACTCCCATCGTGGTTCGAAAATGCGCACCGTCCATCTGGTGCCGCTATCAAGACAGGCTTTGGCTGTACTGCAAGATATTCAGGAGCTGAGTGGAAATAGAGCTTTAGTGTTTCCGGGCGATCATCATCCGACAAAGCCAATGAGCGAAAACACCATTAACCATGCTCTTCGCCGAATGGGCTACGACACAAAAACAGAGATATGCGGCCATGGGTTCAGAGCGATGGCATGTAGTGCATTGGTTGAATCTGGTCTTTGGTCGCGTGACGCTGTTGAGAGGCAAATGAGCCATCAGGAACGTAATGGGGTTCGC
The DNA here is from genome assembly GCF_005491205.1 of Nissabacter sp. SGAir0207. Lineage (NCBI taxonomy): Bacteria > Pseudomonadati > Pseudomonadota > Gammaproteobacteria > Enterobacterales > Yersiniaceae > Nissabacter > Nissabacter sp. SGAir0207. The sequence goes on along the minus strand of NZ_CP028035.1, from coordinate 3,363,788 downwards.
GCGGCTTATATTCATAAGGCAGAGCACCTTGAAGAGCGGCGGCTTATGGTGCAGTGGTGGGCTGATTATTTAGACAGCAATAATGAATATCATCTGACTCCGTATGAGTTCGGCAAACGTTAATCCAGAAAAAAAGATTTTACGGAACAGTGTTCACCCTGTTCACCTTTTATTTTTGTTCTTTATTTTCAGCATATTGAGGGGTGATCACTTGCATAAGGAGTCTTCACCACTGTTCATCCGAGGTGAACACTGTTCACCTTCAGGCATAAAAAAACCGGCCGGAGCCGGTTTGATGTCTGTTGTCTGGCTTAGCCATCACAGCGTGGCAGCCAGTCAGCCTCGCAGTCTTCGCTCAGCTCCAGGCTGGTCTGGATGCCGTTCTTCGTCTTACGCTTCAGCAGCTCAATCTCATACTCCTTCAGCGTCTGTGGCACCGCCTGGCCGAACGCCGTCAGGCTCATGGGGTGCTGATGCCCTCTGGCCTCCATAAACGACAGATAGGCGTGGTACAGGTAGCGTCTGGGGTTCATCGGCCGGATATTCGCGTTGCCGATAAACAGCCCGGTAGGCGTGCTCAGTGGCGACAGGTAGCCGCAGAAGTCGACCAGCGGGTCGGCGCTGCGCTTGATTTCCAGCGCTTCCTCTGACGACTGCTGCGCCTGTAACAGCTCGCGGGCATCGTCCGGGCGGGCGAAGCGCTGCATCAGGTGGCGCACGATAACTGCCAGCTCACCGGCAATCTTTTCCAGCAGCTGCGGGTCGCGTTCGTTTGCCGGTATCACGTCCGGGAACGGCAAGATAACCCGGCGACGGGATACGCCGCCGCTGCGGTCGCTAAAGCGCATCGGGTTGTTGTTCACCGCCAGTATTACCGCCGGGATGTGGGTTGAATAGGCGTCGCGGTACTTCGGGTCAATCGCCACGGCGTCGCCGCCGGTAATCGCCTTGATGCCCGCGCCGTCGCCGCTCCATTTCTCCTGGTCCGGCAGAATAATTAAGGAGTAGCCCACGACCGAGGCACGTTCCCGTGACGACTCCAGCGTGTCGATGGTGGCGGCCGTGGTGTTGTCCTCGCCTGCCAGCAGACGGGCAATCGACGCCATCACGCTTTTCCCGCTGCCGCCGGGGCCGGTGACTTCGAGGAAAAGCTGCCAGTCGTAGCGGTTTGCTAGCACCATAAATAACGCCGCGAGGATACGCTCCTGCTTAGTTTCATTACGTCCGGCCGCCCGCGTCAGCCACTGCCAGAAGTTCGGGGCGTCGTCCGCCAGATTCTCGCCCGCCTTTGGCGTGGTGTAGTTCACGCTGTTGATGGTTCTGAGCCAGTGCTCTTTTTTATGCGGGCCAAAGGTGCCGGTTGCGGTATCGAATACGCCATTGCGAAAACCAATCAGCCGCCGGGCCGGGGCGCCCATCTGCGGCACCATCAGCTTGAGCGTGTCCACGATGCCGCCAATGCCGGTTGCCGAAAACGGCGCGCGCACCTTCTGAAACAGCGCGGCGATTTCCCGGCTCAGTACCCGGTACGGCAGCACCTGCCACGCGCCGCCCTCATAGCGGCAGAGGTCTTCACCGACGACCGGCACGGCCAGCGTGTTGAGATAGTGCGCGGCCAGCAGCTCGGCCTTCTGGCTGGCGCTCATGGCCTTCAGGTCGGCCTCGCTCACCGACTCAAACGGGCTGAGCGTTTTCGGCTGCGTGAACGCGGTCAGCATCGCCTGAGTGGTCATTTCCCCTTCAGTCTGAAAGACGTCGTTCCAGTCGCCGGTGACGGGCGGCAGTGCGGGCTTTCCGTTACAGCGCTTTGCCGCCGCTTCGGCACGCAGCTGGCCAGTGCCGTTCTCGTCGTTATCGGCGGCAATCAGTATCATTGCCTCCGGGTATTCCGCGTGCAGGCGCTCCGCCAGTGCGGGCAGGTTGTTGGCGCTTAAGGCCACGTAAACCGCCTGGCCGGTAAGCCGGTGCACGGTCAGGCCAGTGGCATAGCCTTCGGTCAGCCAGAGCGTGTCGCCGGGTTCGCCCAGGCGGTGGAATGCTTCCTTCACCTGGCCGCCCGCAAGGGTACGTTTGGTGCCGTCCGCGTTAATCAGCTGGGCGTTGACAGTAGCGCCGGAAAAATCCGTCAGCGGCACAAGCAGGTCGCCGGGCTGGTAAGTGGTGTCGCTGATACGTCTGGACGTGGTCAGCGTCAGAACGGGCATTTCAGCCAGCCCCTTGCCGCTCAGGTAGGCGTTACCGGCCTGCGCTTTCGCACCGGCAACAAGCCGGGTGGTTTCCTGTGCGGCCTTAAGGCGGGCCTGTGCCTTTTCTTCATTGGTTTTTTCTGACGTAACTGCCGGAAGCATGACGGGCAGCGTGCCAATCAGCCCGGCCACCCGGCAGGCGGCCTCCTTTGTGTTCACGTCCAGCGCCTTTTCAACCAGCGCCAGCCCGTCGCCCGCGCCACACTGGTTGCAGACCCACGTGCCGCGCCCGGCCTGATTGTCAAAGCGAAAGCGGTCTTTGCCGCCGCAGACCGGGCACGGCGAGTGCTGCCCGGCGGCGTTGATGCTGATACCCAGCGCGGGTAAGAGCTGCGGCCAGTGACCGGCGGCGGCGCGCACGGTGTCGGTGACGATATGTTTCATGCGGCCTCCTTAGTGCAGCGTGGCTTTTGAGGCGGCCAGGCGGCCGCACAGCAGTTCATCCATCATGGTTTCCCCCATGCGCGTCAGCTGCGGCGCGGCGACCAGCACGTCGGGCTGCACCATTTCGCTGAGCATGGTGCAGGCCATGTCCATACCGTTTTCCGGGCCGTACTTCCGCACGTAGTAGCCTTCCAGCTCCAGCGCGATGGTCATCTGCACCTCGTCCAGCGAGGCGGACACGTCGAGGCCGTAGCACTCGCAGGCGGTCAGGTAACCCTGGGCCACAGCGCGGCGGTAAACGGCGGTGCGCACCTCAATAGGCAGGCAGGACTGATTGTTAGTTGTCACGGGAGACCTCCATATCGTTAAGCATGACGGATTCGCATGTGCTGACTACTTTTCCCAACTGGTCGGTAAGCAGCGCCACCACGGACGCCAGCGCGTCGCCGTCCGGGCCGCTGTGGCGGTTACCGGAGCATTCAATCACGTTCAGCATGTCGAGCACGGTCACGCCGACGCTGTGGGCATGCTGAAGGCGGAGAAAATCGGCGTGGGGAATGGGGTAGCTGTCGTGGTTATTGAGTCGGGCGGACAGAGTATTCATGCGGCCACCTCGCAGAACGGCAGGCGACCGGCAAAGAACAGCACGTAATCGCGGGCCAGCAGGCGGCGGGCAGCAGTTTCGGTTTCGGCAGTGGTGCGCAGCATGCAGGGACGGGCGGCGGTATCGGCGCGGCGCACGGCGGCAAATAAAAAGGTGAACTGCATGCGTGCAGAAATGAGGGTTGCGGCCATAGTGGCAGACTCCATTGAGTAGCGGTTAACGCTACCACCAGAGTTCCTACACTCGGGGGTGGCAGCCCAGACGGGGGTAGGAATACCGGCCTCAATGAATACCGGCCAGCCCGAAGGCTGCCCCGCCTGAGCCACCATTGTCTTAGAGGCACAACGGCACAAAAACCGCTGCGCTAAAAATTGGCGCACTGAGGCTACGACGTAAAAAAACACGCATGGCGCGTGTTGTGTCGCCATTGAGTAACTCGGGTTCCTACGCCCGGCTGCCGATTTTGCGGCAGCGGGAAAACAGTACACCGGCGGCTCGCCAGAAAAAAGCCTTTTTTTAAACATCGGGCCTTTTTCCTCAGCAATCGGTCAGGACGTGATCGGGTTGCGGCGGATTTGATCGGAAGTTCTCGCTTTTCTCCCCCTTGCTTCCCTTCGCAGATTTCGGTTTTTCGGTGAGCACTGAAATATGGCCGTGGCGGCCGCTGTTGAATGCGGGCAGCGTGGATTTTTTGCCGCCGACGGCGGAAAGCAGGCTTTCGGCCACGTACACGGCCTCTTCCTGGCTCAGCGGATAGCTGCGGGTGCCGAAGTTAAGCTTAATCATGCCGCACCTCCGGCACGCTGCGCGATGCGGGCCTGCATCCAGTCGTCAATCTCCGACGCCAGCCAGGCGACGTTCTTGCCGCCGAGGGAAATCTGCGAGGGAAACTGCTCGCGGCAAATCAGGTCGTAAATAGTGGAGCGGGACAGGCCGCAGGTGCTGATAACCTCCGGCAGGCGCATAAAGCGGTCGCGGGGATACTGAAGGTCGTTAACAGTCGGCGTGGCCGGGGCGGACGGTGAAGCGGTGGAAAGCATGGTGTTACCTCATTTTGTATCCGGGCGGCGCTGGCCGGTTCCGGTCGCGTTGTGCTGGTAACCCCCTATTGTGAGAATATTTTTGCCCGTGTAAACAAGCCGCCGTCCGATGGTAAATGAGCAAAATCGCGTTCTGTTGCACACTGTTTGCCACCGTATGCCAAAGAATGCCAGAGAATGCCATTTATAAAAAACTGACCGGAAACTCAGATGCATTAATAGCTAAAAACTTTGAAAAAATGCTCGCCAGAAAAAGACCGGCTTAAAAGCGGGTGAACAGTGGTGAACACTCGGTGAACAGTTCATTCTCAAGTGTTCACCCCTTTACTTAATGTATTTATTATCTTTTTTCCAAGAGTGAAGAGTAGTGAACAGTTTTATATAAAACTAAAAGCTCAAAGGGGTTGTGCGGTCAGAATACAGTCGTGTTTGCTCAGCTACAGGCGGGCAGCAATGAAATGATTTGTCTGGTGGTGAATAGCAGAATAGCGACATCCTTTACAGAGAGAGAAAAGCTATGAGCACCCCGGAAAAGAGCACTACCCTGAAAAGCTTTGAAGCAGCCCGCACCGCGCATCTTGAGAAGATGAGACAGTACAACAACACCTGCGCCGACATTACCCGCTGCGAGAAAGAGCGTGAGGCGGCTATTGAGGCGGGAAAGGAAGCCGAAACGAACTGGCGCACCCGCTTTCGCAACCTGCGCGGCAACCTGACCAACGAGCTGAAGGCGGAGCACAGTCAGCGCATTGCCAGCCGGGAGCTGGCGGAAGAGTTTACCGGGCTGATTGCCGAGCTGGAGCTGGATAAACAGGTTTTCATGCTTAACGCCTGTGTAACGGGTAAGGAATACGTCTATGCGCACCAGCTGGCCTTCAACGAGTTTGCCGACGCGACCTGGCAGTCGGCGCTGCGCAACGTCAGCCCTTCGCTGTTGTGGGCCATCCGCCTGCGGCTCCAGCGTGAGAAGGTCAGTCCACGCGGCGACGACGAGCGCAGCGATATGCAGGTCGTGGCGGAGCTGATTGGTAACGCGCTGACCCGCGCGGCGGCCGCGCTGCCGGAGAAGGTGCTGACCGAAGCGCCGGTGCTGGAGAATATCGGCCTGTGGCGTCCGGCGCTCACTGGCGTGGATATGGTGCTTTATGCCAATCCGATTAAGCGCAACAGGGCGTGGGATGCCATCCACGTACACCGTCCGTGGATAAGGGAAGGTAAAAAGAAATGATGCACTGCCCGTACTGCAAAAGCCCGGCGCACGCCAAATCGAGCCGCTATATGTCGGAGCAGGTGAAGGAGCGCTATCACCAGTGCACCAGCCTCGACTGCTCCTGCACGTTCAAAACCAGTGAGAGCATTACGAAAGTCATCACCGCGCCGCCGCAGCCCGAACCGCTTCCCGCAGTCACGCCGGAGCTGGTGAAAGAACGCCAGACAATCGGGCGCTACGGCTCAGCCTTCCGCACCCTCCACTGACCAACAACGGCCGCTGAAACCAGCGGCTTTTCTATCTCCGCTTTTCGTCCTTTCAACGCCCTTTTTCTGGCCAGCCCGGTTTGTAAAGAGCAACGCATGCATAACGTGCATGGATTTGCATGCAGAATGCAGCGCACCAAACACCCCGTCAGCCCATGCCCGGCGCGGCTTCGCCCGGTACATGCAGCTGCATAAAAAACGATGCATAAAGCGGGCAGGCGAGGCGGGGGTAGCATTGCGCGCGAACCCTCCAGACTCAAAGAAGAAAATTAAATATTATGTTGATCACATTAGAATGAGGTTTATCTTGTTTTAGATGCTGGCGCCTTATTACATTAGTCTTTCTTGTCTTATAAAAGGTGGGTGAGACCATGCGGAAAGTGGTAATTGACTGTATTAATGGATCTTTTACTCAAGGGAGCATTTTCTCATGTTTAGAAAGCTCCTCAGGAAACCAATGTTATGGAATAATTATAACTGCCCGATGTGATCTTGAGCATGAAAAAATCAGTAAAATTGTCTGTTTACCAGTTTATAAATTGAATGATTGGATGACTTTATACGGCGATGAAGAAATTTATAAAAGTTCAATAAATTCAATAAGTAACCAATTTGATGTACTGCTTAAAAAGTATAATATCGATATAGAAAAATATAAAATATTTGGTGCGAATGAAATAAAAAAATACTTGGAGTCAAAGAAAATAGATTCCAAAACACAAGAAGCTATAAAGCAGTATTTTTGCTTTATAGACAAAAAAAATGTTCATGCGGAAATTAAAATCCTCAAAGAGAATAATAAAAAATACTTGGATTCCTTATTAAGTCATGCAAAATCTAATGTCTATTTTGTAGAAGGGTTATTAGGGGATAATTCGGAAGGATTCGTGATTGATTTAGGTGAGCCGATTAGTTTACCTTTACAAGCATTGAAAAATATAAGTAAAACGCTTCATTTTCAAAAGTACAAAAGAGACAAAAACACGCTATATAAAAATATGAAAATTAAGGAGGGTCAAGAGTCATCTTTTTTCAATGTGGTTTCGTCACCATATATTGAGCATATTCTGCAAAGATTTTCACAGTTCTACAGTCGTATCGGAACTGATGATATACATGAAGATACTCGCCTAATCATTAAGGACGTATATGAAAAGCGCTAATTTTATTGGATTGACCGAAGAAGCTACAAAGATTATTATTTCTAACAGAGAATTACAAAGTTCTGATTTCATGCTTTCGCAAAACCTGACGAAGTTATTTACTGGTTGGGCTGATAAAATTCTTACAGAAGAGTTAGGGCTTTTATTTTTAGAGTCTAAATCAGGTTATGTTATCATTTCGCCGCAAGAGAAATTCTCATCTGAAAAAAATACATTAACAATTGACTTGGATTGGATGGATTTTAATAGCGTAAATGAAGCATTAGCTATCACGGCTATACAAAAGACACTAAGGTTTTGCGTAAAGTATTGGGCAAATTTAGGGTTTAATAATAACGAGTACTTTCCGCCTGGTTCAAGTAAAGCAATTATATTTCCTTTCCCTATGAATTCTGCTTCTCCATACCGAATAACCTTAGAGCGTCAGCCAAGTGAAAAAAGACTTTCAAGAAGATATCCGGGGAAACATCTTTTGGCGTATCGTTTTGGTACAACAGGTGGCGATGGTATTAGAGAAGAATATCCAACAACAAATTTCAACAAATCTATAGATCTTCTTTTTTCATTTGATACATACATTAGTAAAAAAACGGAAAAAATAGTTCAACATCAACCAGCCTTTCTTGCAACTGATTTGACGACAGAAAGAATCGATACCTCAAGTATTTTAGGTTTTACGGATCCATTTAAAAAACTATCGTCAAAACAGCTTACCTTTATTAAAACTGTATATAACGAACCTGCTAGGATTGAGGGGCCTGCTGGCTCTGGTAAAACCATCTGTATGGTTATGAAAATGCTGTATTGGTTAAATGAGATTACCTATAATGATAAAAAAGCCAAATTCCTTTTTATCGCGCCAAGTACAGAAATGATCAATAATGTTAGATATTTTTTTGAAGTGTTGATAGGGAGTATAGAAAATTATAGTAAAAATCTTTTGGATTTAGTAGAAATAAAGACTTTGCAAGATGTTTGTACTAGTTTTTTAAAACAAGATATCCATGAAACTGAATTGTTAGACGAAGATACTTTCGAGTCAAAAAATGTACAACTACTACATTTGGTTGAGCTAGTTTCAGTGGAAAAAGAAAGCCTCGAATCTTGCAAAGGGTTTCTCAGCCCAAAGCTTTATCAATTTTTCGTTAAAGAAGATGATTTCCATATTGCTGAAATGCTTAGGCATGAGATTAGCGTGGTAATTAAGGGACGTTCAGATGAAGATTTTGATATCTATAAGGATTCTGGGAGGCCCTCATATGGCTTGCCAATAACTACATTAAATGATAGGAGTTTTGTCTTTAACATTTATAAAAAATATTCTAATATTCTAAATAATCTTTCATTATTTGATGTTGACGATATTGCTATTTCTGCATTATCAAAACTAGATTCTCCAATATGGCGCAGAAGAAGAAAAACCGAGGGCTATGATGCCATATTTATTGATGAGGTCCATTTGTTCAATATGAATGAACTTTCCTTAGTACACTATTTAACGAAAGAGAGTAATTTATCACCGATATCTTATGCTATAGATTTATCACAAGCATTAGGGGATATTGCGTGGAATGATAATGAATTTAACAATTCTGTAGGTATAAAAAACCCTACAGAAGAGGTCGTCTTAAGTGCTGTATTCAGATCTTCCCCCTCTATTACTGATTTGGCATTTTCAATAACTTCACATGGAGCAAATATTTTTACTAATTTTGATAATCCAATTTCAGAGTCACCTTATGTGTATGGTGATGAATTAGAGGAAGTTATACCAAAATATTATTTAGTAGATGGCCAAACTAACATGTATCAAAAAGCTTTCGATTTGGCGGATAGTATTAAAGAAAACTTGAAAGCAAAGAAACATCAAGTCGCTATAATATATTTCGACAGATTTACTTATTCAGAAGGTATATCATTTGCTAATGAAAATAAAAAAAGATTCGTTGAAATAACAAAGCGCGGTGATTTATCGACTGTTAGTCAGGCAGAAAAAAGTAGTTTATATATTCTAACAATGGCAGATTTTGTCGGCGGACTTGAGTTCGAAGCTGTTGTCTTGGTGGGGGTAGATAAAGGAAGAATTCCTGATGTAGCCAAAGCAAACTCAACTGCTACTAAAATGTTTCAAAATTACATCGCTCATAATAGACTATATGTATCCGTAACGCGGGCTAAAAAAATTGTTAATATTATCGGTGAAGCGATACGTGGTGAAAGTGAAGTTTTAGAGCATGCAATAAAAACTAGTAAAATTGAGGTGATAAAAAACTAGTATATGGCTGGCTTTATGCCAGCTGTAACTTAAAAATAATTCATTATCATGAGCTATATGCCCGCGGGGTCAGTTTGGGGGTCGTTTTTTTTCAATTTTAAGAAATAGTCTAAATAAAACATGGGGTTATGTTTTATTTTTGAGTCCGGCCTTCGGCACCATCTAGATGCAATCAAGCCACCCCAGGGTGGCTTTTTTTGTGTCTGGAGTTCGTGCTCTATACAGTCCTTTCTGCTTCTCTCATCGCAAATTAACTTATATCAACTTGCTTGTGCAGATACCTGTCGGCTCAATGATGTATCGGCTCCGCTCAACTTAGTGGCGGCTTGTTTACAGCAATGAACTACAAAGATTATGCGTTCTACCGTACAGAGCGGCTTAGTCGACTACAGCTCCGGATAAGAGATCATCAGCACAGTTGCTATAGCGAAAACACAGCATCATACGGCTCTAAATCTTGAAGTATTCCCAAATTATTCTAAGTATTGGTCATTACTCTGGCAGGCTGTTAACGCTACTAGCCGTCGGACCCACCTTGTTATTTTCATTCGTTCAAGCGAGCTGAGTTTTGCCCGCTAATCAGAAACAAGTCGGACGATTACGTGAGATCATGAGCTACTAGAAGGTGTTAAGCACTCTCAGCATGGCTCAAAATGCGATACCTCATGTGGTAACATAATGCCTTGAACATACAGATAATTGCGAGCATTATCACAAATATGTGCTCATGGATTATTCAACGTAATGACCTCTGACAAAACCCTAAAGCAGGCAATAGCAAATATTACTATCTGGCGCAAAGGCGAACAGCGTGCGCCACATAAGCCATTATTGCTGCTGCACGTCCTCTCACACTATCGGCAGGGGCATGATCGCCTGTTTAACTATGGTTCTGAAATCTATGAGCCCTTATTGGATCTCCTGGAACGTTATGGGCCGCAGCGCCGTGACCAGCGCCCGGACATGCCGTTCTGGCGTCTGAAGGGTGATGGCTTCTGGGAACTACAAAACGCGGAGATGTGCTCAACTAACGGTAGCCGCCAGCCGCCTCGACGTGAACTTACCAAATATAATGTCGCGGGTGGATTTGATGCCGACAATTTTGCATTGGTGGCAAAAAATCATAAGTTAATTGATACATTGGCGCAGCAGCTTCTGGAGGCACATTTTCCAACGAGTATTCAGGAGAATATTGCTGATGAAATGGGTTTTGATATTCGCACCTCCCTTCGTCAGCGCGATCCGAAGTTCCGCCAGATGGTGCTGCGTGCTTACAATTATCAGTGTGCGATCTGTGGCTTCAACATGCGTCACGACAATGCGCCTATTGCTTTAGAAGCTGCCCATATTAGATGGAAGCAACATAATGGCCCCTGTGAAGTGCCTAACGGCTTGGCATTGTGTGCGATCCATCATAAAGCGTTTGATCGCGGTTCGATTGGCTTGGATGAAAATATGCGTGTGATGGTTTCCGACGCGGTGAATGGTGGTGGGGTGGTACAGCGGTTGTTCTGGGATTTTGCGGGAAAGGCGATTGCGTTGCCACCGGTTAAAGAAAATTATCCAAGCGAGCAGTTTGTGGGCTGGCATAGGAAAGAGGTATTCAGGTGAATAAGTTGGAAGTTTACTTTCACCTAAGTTAATGAGTAATAGATATGATAAATAAATACCTTGATGCCGATTATAACTGATTAATAACTTAGTGCTAGAGAAGGGATTATGCGAAGATATTAATCACTTTTTTAGTAATCAATGATTTTTTGCTGGCTAACCACGCAATAAGGTTCAACCGTTATGGTGAGTATGCCAGCTTTTAAAGTGATTTGAATTAAATTTTACTTTCAGCCAGCACTGTGTTTTACGGTTCTTATAGATACTTAGCTTACTAATGGCTTACTTAAATTTGATCTTTGCCTTAACATTAAAAGGTAATAATTCACTTTTTTAGCATGAATAAAGCAAAAATTTATAGCCCTAAGGTTCATCTTATCTTCTTAAAAATAAAAAGAATAAAAGGAACACAAATTGCGAATCCATAAATAGCGGCATCAAATACCCTGTCTGTAGCTTGTATCAATGAATCCATCGCTTGGTTATAGGTATTCATAGAAATTGGATTAGATAGCAACAGACTCTGGCTTTCCAAGAAAACTGCAAATGATTGCGAAGCAATGAATAGCCCTAGAAAGTAACATAGAGAGACAATAAAAATTCCGCTCCATCGAAGAAACGTCTTGGTTCTACTCGTCAATCTCATATGATCCTCCTAATACGCCGCCAATTGTACCGCCAGAATAGGGGGACAAAGAATCTCCCAAAGCTGCACTTTCTGCGGCAACTTGCTGAAGCCTGCCACCGCGAGAATCCTGTAAGTAATGCAGATCGTCTTTATTCATATACATTGCTTTAAAGGCATCGGTCACTTCGACGACTAACATTGATGAAAGCTCAGCACTCTTCGCTACCAGATACCTCTGGAGAGAGACAGGAACGGTGAAATCTTCCTCAGCGTCGATAGGGAGCTGCGTTGTCATAGATGTATAGCCGCTTTCAAACACCTTAGAACCAGCAAACTTGATCCCTTCGACTGAATGGGTAGTGCAGTTACTTCCTGTGACATCATACTCATCAATAGTGTGACCTTGTCTTCTGGTTGTATCCGGCATTTTTAGAGTAGGTATTGCGGGTGTGCCGTTATTCCAGAGATCTTCAAAGAACTTTCTTGCCATTACTACATTTGCGTCAGTGATATGGAACGCACGAGCACCCATTCGATACAGTTCGATCCTATAGTAACTCCTGGCATCTTCATCTTGTAAAAAATTAAGAATACCGTCGCCGGTTAAATTCCCAGGGCCTGTTCTTCCATAGCGGCCATAGGTATAAAGAGAGATATGAGTATTCTCGTGTACTGAAACAAAGGCGTGTCCTGCTCCCATAGTCTCAGTCCAGAGATAGACACCATCTGATAACGTGTTATCTGTGGGTAATGAAATACCAGAAAAGTGAGAGTTTGCTTTCAATGTGCGCGCAGGTTGTGAGAGGTTTGCTGACGGCTTTGCCATTGATGGTGTAGGTGTAGCAACAGCTGTCACATGATGACGTTGAATTGCTTTAGGCAGCGCTTCCTGCTCGTAAACAGGATAAGCATGTGAGGGCAAAAACTTAGCTTTGCATGGGCAAGAGCTATAGCTATCAAGCGACCCTGCAAGGCGTTTTAAGCTGTCGCCTGAAGTGATAAAAGAGATCCCCCCAACAATTTTATAAATTTTCCCATCTTTCCCACATGTCACAGGGTCACCCTCTTGTGCCAAAGACTTACCAAAAGCCTCACCATGTGCAGAACCCATTATTATTTTTCCGCCACAGGTCGTTTTATCTCCTTGAGTAAGCATAATGCCTTTTTTCATAGATAATTTAGCCTATCGATTCTCAAGCCATTTTGGGATGACGAAATGATAAACCTGTTTTTTGATAGCATCCATATTATCTACAAAAATCAATAAATAAAAATTAGCCATAAATCATAAGAATAATATTCCACGAAAAAATGGTTTTTACGGCTGTATAATTTATCCAAAATACATTAATTAAGTATTTCTCCCTTGACCAGTAAAGCCGGCCCCCCTCACAGCCGGCACTCACTCAAAAAATTACTCCCACTTCCCTAAATAAAAATCACCACTGCCAATTTCAACCAAAGCGCTCCGCGCGAAAAGTAGCGAGCATGGGGTGTTTTTCGCCGCTGACGATTTCATCGGCCAGCAGTTCGCCGACGATTAGGGCCAGCGTTGCGCCGGAGTGGGTGAAGGCGACGAAGCAGCCGGGTACTTTTTCAAGTTCGCCGAGTACGGGGTTGCCGTCGCCGGGGATCGGTTTGGGGCCAATCTTCCAGTTGTCGGCCTTGAGAGGTGTGCTGTCTGTTAGCAGTGCGCCTGCTTCGTGCATCAGGGTCTCTATTACGCTTTCGGCGATGGTGTAGCTGCCGTCGGGTTGCTGTTTGAGCTCTTCCTCATACCAGTCGTGATCCACCGCCAGCGTGCTGCCGGGGTTGGGGCGTACTGCGGCGCGGGGGGTGTTCATCACCACTTTCAGGCCGTGGGCGGTGGGTTGGCTGACCACCAGCATCGAGACCGGCGAGCCGTTGGGAATGGTGACGCCGAGTGGCGCGACCACCTCGGGCGTCCAGGGGCCGCAGGCTACCAGCACTGCGTCGGCACGGAACTCGCCGCGCAGCTCGCTGCGGATGCCGCAGGCGCGCTGCTGCTCGGTCAGTACCGTCGCTTTGCCAGCATGCTCAATGACTTCGCCGCCCAGCGCGCGGAACTGCTGCGCCAAGAAGGCGATCAGGTGCGGCAGGCTGACCCAGCCCTCGCCGGGGTTGGCAATCGCCACTTCCGCCAGTGCGTTGGCGTTCACCTGTGGGTCAACGGCAGGCACGCTGGCGGCTTCCACCAGGTGCGAGTCATAGCCGTGGGCGCGCTCGTAGGCGTGGCGGGCGCGGGTGCCAGCGGCGTCATCAGCGGCCCAGAACAGGCCGCCGTCAAAGCGCAGCCAGTCGCAGGCCGGGTTGCGGGCGAACAGCGTGCGGTAGCGATCGATGCCCGCCATGCGCAGCGCATGGTAGGGCAGGGTGCGCTCGCCCGCCGAGTTGAGCCAGGAGAGCGAGCGGCCAGAAGCGCCGGAGCAGAGCGCTGCCTCGGTCACCAGCGTTACGCGCGCGCCCCGCTTCGCCAGCTCCAGCGCCGAAGAGACCCCCAGCACGCCACCGCCCAGTACCACCACCGTTTTAGTTGAGTTCACAGACATCGTTCTGATCCTTGCAATAGGGAAAAGGGAGCGCCGCTCAGGCGCTGCGCACCGCAAAGCGCGCATGGAGATCGTCAATCACGCGCAGTACTGCCAGCGCTCCGTAGGCATCGACCGGCGGGGGCGCGCCCTCACGCAGCGCCAATGCCAGTTGCCGGTAGAAGGCCGGGTAGTCGCCACGCACGGGTGTAACCCGCTGCTCATCGGTGCCCTGCCCGAGGGTGCCCCAGCGGGCCTCGGGGGTGATGCCGTAGGCGGCGTCATCGGGCGTGATGCCCCCCGCCAGATCCGGCTCCTGGTTATCCAGCCCCCAACTGGTGTAGGCCGCCCGGCTGCCGAGCAGGTGGAAGCGGGGCGCGGGCCGTGCCGCCTGCCCGTTCATCCACAGGCGCGAGCGCACGCCGCTCTCATGCAGCAGCGAGACAAAGGCGTCTTCGTCGCTGTCAGAGAGGGTGGCTGGGCTGTGGCGCGCCAGCTCCGCGGTGGCGGTACGCACCGGGCCGAAGAGCTGGATCGCCTGATCGATCAGGTGGCTGCCAAGATCCAGCAGCAGCCCGCCGCCCTCGGCCAGCGTCACGCGGTCGCGCCAGTTGCCGAAGCCCTCTGGCCGCCACCACTCAAAGCGTGACTCAAAACTGCGCACGCGCCCCAGCGCCTCCTCCGCCAGCAGGCGCTGGAGGGTCAGGAAGTCGCCATCCCAGCGGCGGTTATGGAACACCGTCAGCAGCGTGCGGCTGGCCTCCGCGCCAGCGATCATCTGCGCCGCCTGACGGGCGTTGGCGGCGAACGGCTTGTCCACCACCAGATGGATGCCGCGGGCGCTGGCCTCCTGCGCCTGTTGCGCATGCAGCGCCGGTGGGGTGCCGAGCACGATCAGATCGATCGTCAGCTCGCCGCTGTCGATCCGGCGCAGCAGATCCTGCCAGTCGGCGAGGATCTGCGCCTGCGGGTAGCGCTGTTGCGCGGCGAGGATGCGATCCTCGCGGCTGGTGACGATCGCCGCCAGACTGAAGTGCGGGTCAGCCGCCAACAGCGGCGCGTGGAACACCTGGCCCGAGATGCCGAACCCCACCAGCGCGGTGCGGATGCGTTCTGAAGTAACCAACTGATGCGTCAAGATAAAACCTCCGAAAGGAAACGTTGCAGACGCGGCGACTGCGGACGGTCAAAGATCGCGTCCGGCGAACCGTACTCGACGATCTCGCCCTCATCCATGAATACCACCTGGTCAGCCACCCGGCGGGCGAAACCCATCTCGTGGGTGACCACCACCATCGTCATGCCGCGCCGGCAGAGATCCGCCATCAGCGCCAGCACGCCTTTCACCAGCTCGGGATCGAGCGCCGAGGTCGCCTCATCAAACAGCATCACCTCCGGGTCCATCGCCAGCGCGCGGGCAATGGCGACGCGCTGCTGCTGGCCGCCAGAGAGATCGCGCGGCCGGTGGTCGGCACGCGGGCCGAGGCCCACCTCCTCCAGCCGCTGGCGGGCGATCGCCTCGGCCTGTGCACGCGGCAGCCCCTTCACCCGCCAGGGGGCCAGCGCCACGTTCTCCAGCGCGCTATGGTCAGGGAACAGGTTGAAGTGCTGAAACACCATGCCGATGCGCAGCCGCAGCGCGTCGGGTTTATCACGCAGCACCGAGCGCCCGGCCAGCAGCACGTCGCCGGAGAGCGGCTCGTGCAGCCGGTTGATGCCGCGCAGCAGCGTCGACTTGCCGGAGCCGGAGGGGCCGATGATGCAGGTGGTGGTGCCGGGCGGCACGTGCAGCGACACCTTGCGCAGCACCTCCACCGGCCCGTAGGCCAGCGTCAGGTCGCGCAGCTCGAGGCTGGCACCGTGGTAGGCGAGGGCGTCGCCCGCGGCGGCTGGGGTGGGTTGGCTCATCATTGTCCTCGCTCCGTGATCAGGGGGTTGATCTGGCCGCCGGTCACCGGGGACGGCGCGGTCTGGGGTTGCACCTCGGCCACCTCTTTTAGGCCGCTGCGTGGCGCGGTCATACGGCGGCGGCCGGTGCGGTAGCGGGTGTCGATATAGTTGACCGCGTGGGTCAGCGGCACGGTGATCACCAGGTAGAACAGCCCCGCCAGCAGCAGCGGCGAGAGGTTGCCGGTCAGCACCGCCGCATCCTGCCCGACGCGGAACAGCTCGCGCTGGCCGGTCATCAGGCCCAGCAGGTAGACCAACGACGAGTCCTTGATGATGGCGATGAACTGGTTGACGATCGCTGGCAGCACGCGGCGGATCCCCTGCGGGATGATCACCAGCCGCATGGCGCGGCCATAGCTCATGCCGAGCGCGCGGCACGCCTCCATCTGCCCCTTCTCCACGCTCTGGATGCCGGAGCGGAAGATCTCGCCCATATACGCGCTGGCGATCAGGCTGAGGGCGAAGATGCCGAGCGGGTAGGGGGTCGGGCCGAAGATCTGGTAACTGAAGCGGGCCAGCCCTTGGCCAATCAGCAGGATGGTCAGGATCGAGGGCAGCCCGCGGAACAGATCGGTATAGAGGCGCGCCGGGATGCGCAGCCAGCGCGACGGGGAGATGCCCATCAGCGCTAAAATCAGGCCGAACAGCGTGCCGAGAATCGTTGCCGCCACCGAGATGATCACCGTGTTCACCAGCCCGGTGCTGAGCAGTTGCGGCAGCACCTCCAGCATCGACGGGAAGTCAAAGAAGGTGCGCGAAAGTACAGTTAACAGATCCATAGCCGTGTCTCACAGATAGCGGGTGACGGGGCGCGCCCCTCACCTGTTGGCACTCTGAACGCCAGGCGTCCACGGGATTACTGGGGCAAATACTGCTTCGGCAGCGGCGAGCCGGGGAACCACTTCTCATAGAGCTGTTTCCAGGTGCCATCCTGCATCGAAGCTTTGATCGCTTTGTCCAGCGCCGCCTTGAACTCCGGCTTGCCCTTGGCGATCGCCACACCGGCTGGCGCATCAAAGGAGGGGATGTCGGCGGCGGTTGCCAGCTTGAAGCGCTCGGCATAGCTTTTGGCGGCCTCGTTATCGAGGAACATCGCGTCCAGCGTGCCGTTGTTCAGCGCCGAGACCGCCGCGTTGTTGTCCGGGAAACGCACCACGTCGGTCTGGGTGAAATGCTTGATCGCATAGGCCTCCTGAAGGGTGCCCTGCACCACGCCCAGCCGCTTGCCGGCCAGTGTCTCCACGTTCTTCACGCCGGAGTCGCTGCGCGTCAGCACGGTCAGGAAACCGACCAGATAGCCGGTGGAGAAGTCCACGGTGTTGGCGCGCGCCGGGGTGATGCCGATGGCCGCCACGCCAGCGTCATACTGGCCGTTGGCGACCGCCGGCAAGATGGCGGTGAAGTCCTGGCCGATGAAGTCGACCTGCTGGATGCCCATGCGGCGCGCGACATCCTTGAAGAACTCCACATCAAAGCCGGTAAAGTTACCGCTCTTGTCAGTGAAGGTGTAAGGTTTAGCGTCACCCAGGCTGGCGACCCGCAGGTGGCCCGGCTCGATCAGCCCATAGGGGTTGGCCTCGGCGGCAACCGCGCCCGCTGACCAGAGGGGAGCCGAAGCGATCAGCGCCACGGCCAGTGCGTTCAGAGACGATTTGTGCAGGTGAAGGTGCGATTTCATAGCTCATCCGTTTTGTCAGGTGTAAACATCAGAGACTGTTGAACCGGCGGCGTTGTGTTAGTATGAGACCGGTCTCAACCACGGTGACTGATTGGCCGGAACGATGGATGTGAGACCGGTCTCAAGCAGTTGCCTTGATAATAAGCACAGCCTTTTTCCAGCGTCAATGCTCATGTTAACAACTTGTGATAAGACTTTATTATGACCAACCCAATGCCCCGTATTAAGGCACCAACCGTGGCCGACGTCGCCCGCGCCGCCAATGTCTCCAAGGCCCAGGCGGCCCGTGCGCTGGGCGGTTATGGCGCAGTGAGCGAAGAGGTGCAGACGCGGGTCAACCACGCGGCCGCTGCCCTTGGCTATCGCACCAACGAACTGGCGCGCAGCATGAACACCGGGCGCTCCAACACCATCGGCGTGATTGTCGGCGACATTGAGAACCCGCACTTCGGGCTGGCGCTGCGCGGCATGGCGGACGTGGCACGGCAGGCGGGCTACCACCTGCTGCTCAGCAACAGCGATGAGCAACTGGCGGAGGAGCGACAGGCGGTGCAGGTGATGCTGGAGAAGCGCGTGGATGGCATCATCATCGCGCCCAGCAGCTCCGCGATGCAGCATAATGCCCATCTGGCACAGATCGTGGCCAATGGCCGCGCGCTGGTGCTGTTTGACCGCGCGGTGGCCGGGCTGGCAGCGGAGGCGATCTGCGCTGACTTCACTGCCCCGGCAGAGGAGGCGACCCGCCAGTTGATCGCCGCCGGTCACCGGCGCGTCGCCTATGTCACCAGTATGCGCTGCGACGAGGGGTGGCGTTACCCGGACGATCTAGGGCTGACGCCCGTCGCCCAACGCCTCGGCGGCATGGCCCGCGCCTTTGCCAGCGCGGGCTTGCCCTTTGATCCGTCGCTGATCAAGGCCAACGCACTGGATGAGGCCGCCATCGCGCGCATCGTGGAAGAGCTGTGGCAGGAGCGCGCGCCGCCGACCGCACTGATCGCCTCCGACAGCGTGATCGCCATGATGCTGCTGCGCGAGCTGGGCCAGCGCGGCCTGCGCATCCCGCAGGATCTCTCGTTCGTGATGTACGACAACTTCCCGTGGACGGAGATTGTCAGCCCGCCGCTGACGGTGGTGGCGCAGCCGGTCTATGAGATGGGCCGTGAGGCGGCGCGCCGCCTGATCGCCCACATTCGCGGCGAAGAGCCGGGGCCGGTGGCACAGTTCGGCGCAGAGCTGCTGGTCAGGGGATCGATAGCCGCGCCGGGTGCGGGCAGCTAAACTTAAGGCATCGCCATCGACCGGGAGAGTACCCATGCCTGACTACCAGCTGCTAAGCGCCGCCCACGCCGCGCCGATCAAAATGTGGACCCACGGCGTGCCGGTGGAGGCAGAGGCGCGCGACCAGTTGATGAACACCGCCAAGATGCCGTTTATCTTCAAGCACCTGGCGGTGATGCCGGATGTGCATTTGGGGAAGGGATCGACCATCGGCAGCGTGATCCCGACGCGCGGCGCGATCATCCCGGCGGCGGTGGGCGTGGACATTGGCTGTGGCATGATCGCGGTGCGCACCTCGCTGATGGCCAGCGACCTGCCGGATAACCTCAGCGGCCTGCGTAGCGCCATCGAGCGCGCCGTGCCGCACGGGCGCACCGTGGGCCGTGGCAAGCGCGATCAGGGGTCATGGGATCGCACGCCGCAGGAGGTGGACGCCCACTGGGCGGCGCTGGCAACCCGCTTCAAGCGCCTCACCGACAAGTACCCGCAGCTACTAAAAACCAACAACCACCAGCACCTCGGCACGCTCGGCACCGGCAACCACTTCATCGAGATCTGTCTGGATGAGCAGCAGCGCGTCTGGGTGATGCTGCACAGCGGATCGCGCGGCGTCGGCAACGCCATCGGCACGCTGTTCATCGCGCTGGCGCAGAAGGATATGCAGCGCCACCTCGCCAACTTGCCGGATCGCGATCTGGCCTATTTTCAGGAGGGGAGCCGCCACTACGATGACTACCTGGAAGCGGTGGGGTGGGCACAGGATTTTGCGCGCCACAACCGCGAAGTGATGATGTCCAGGGTGCTGGCGGCGCTCTCGCAGACGGTGCCGAAACCCTTCCTCACCCAGCAGGAGGCGGTCAACTGTCACCACAACTATGTGCAGCAGGAGCGGCACTTCGGCGAGCAGGTGCTGGTCACCCGCAAGGGCGCGGTCTCGGCAAGGAAGGGCGAGATGGGCATCATCCCCGGTTCAATGGGCGCAAAGAGCTTTATCGTGCGCGGGCTGGGCAATGAAGAGAGCTTCTGCTCCTGTAGCCACGGCGCAGGCCGCACCATGAGCCGCGCCGCCGCCAAAAAACGCTTCACCGTACAAGACCAGATCCGCGCCACCGCCCACGTCGAGTGCCGCAAAGACAGCGACGTTATCGACGAGATCCCGATGGCCTACAAAGACATCGACGCCGTGATGGCCGCCCAATCCTCGCTGGTGGAGATCGTCCACACATTACGGCAGGTGGTGTGCGTGAAGGGGTAGGGAATGCCGCGACTGCCCCACACCGGCCTGGCATGGGGCAGGTGGGCGCTTAGCCCTGGTTATTATACTGCGACAGGATCATGGCGCGGCATTTGGCGGGGTCGTTGACGGCGGACTGGCGCATGTCGTCGTCGAGATCCATAAAGGCGTCGACTACTTTTTCCGCTTCGTCGTCGTTGAACTCTGGTTTGTTCATCGCGGAGGAGGAGACGCCTGCCCCGGAGCGCACTTTGAGCTGGTCGAGGTAGTGATCGTCGTCGCCCTTGCCGCCATCGGCCTTAATCTCTTCACACAGGCCGTTGATATACATATCCGTGTGGCCATCGGCGGCCTGCGCCAGGTGGGTAAATGAGCTGGCCGCCAGCAGGGCGGTAAGTACCAGTAGTTTTCGCATTGTCACTCCTTTCATTGCCGGGCGCTGTCGCCACAGCCCCATGGATTTCGCGCCAGTCAGGCGCGCTCCCCTTAAGTATTGGACAAAATCGCCATGCCGACAGCGGAACGCGGCAATTTTCCTGTTGGCGCAGGCGTGGCGGCAGGCCTCACGCCATTCCGGCGCGCCCTGTGCTATGGTCGGGAGTGGTTATACTTCATTTCTTGCTCACCAATAAGGGACTGAAAGGTATGTCTACGTTTTTTATGAACGACCGTAAGAACCTGGTAAACGATGCCATCGAGGGTGTGATTTTGGCATCCCCCCACAAAAATCTGGCGCGGCTGGAGGTGGATCCGGCGATCCGCATCGTGGTGCGCAAGGGGTGGGACAAGCAGAAGGTGGCGCTGGTCTCCGGCGGTGGATCGGGCCACGAGCCGGCGCACGTTGGCTTCGTTGGCAAGGGGATGCTGACCGCGGCGGTGTGCGGCGATGTGTTCGCCTCGCCGAGCGTCGATGCGGTGCTGAACGCCATCGTGGCGGTGACCGGTGAAGCGGGCTGCCTGCTGATCGTCAAGAACTACACCGGCGACCGCCTGAACTTCGGGCTGGCGGCGGAGCGCGCCAAAAGCCTCGGCTACCAGGTTGATCTGGTGATGGTGGGCGATGACATCTCACTGCCCGACAACAAGCAGCCGCGCGGCATCGCTGGGACGGCGCTGGTGCACAAGGTCGCGGGCTGGGCGGCGGAGCAAGGGCAGTCGCTGGCGGAGGTCAAGGCGCTGGCGCAGCGCGCCATCAACGCCACCGCCACCATTGGCGTGGCCATGGCTGGCTGCCACCTGCCGGGCGAAAAGGGCGATGAGGCCGACCGCATCGCCCCCGGTACGGTGGAGCTGGGGCTGGGCATCCACGGCGAGCCGGGCGTCAGTACGCTGGAGACCCAGAACAGCCGCGAGATCGTCGCCACGCTGGTGGAGAAGTTGCAGGGCGCGGTCGATGCGCAGGCGCGGCTGGCGCTGCTGGTGAACAACCTCGGTGGCACGTCGCCGCTGGAGATGGCGCAGATCACCAAGGAGGTGGCGGGCTCCGCCATCGCCCCGGCGGTGGAGTACCTGATCGGCCCGGCGCACCTGGTGAGCGCGCTCGACATGAAGGGCTTCTCGCTGTCGGCGATCGCGCTGGATGAGACGCTGGAGCAGGCGTTGAAGGCCGAGGTGGAGTGCGCTGGCTGGCAGCCGCTGGTGAAGCTGGAGGCGGCGCCAAGCCAGCCCGCGGAGAAGGTGAGCCAGCGGGTGGAAGTGACGCCCTCGGAGAACGCGCAGGTGGGGCAGGTGGTGGCGACCGTCACCCAGACGCTGATCGACCTGGAGGACGCGCTCAACAAGCTGGATGCGCAGGTGGGCGACGGCGATACCGGCTCCACCTTTGCCTCGGGTGCGAAGGCGATCTTCGATCTGAACCAGCAGGGCAAGCTGCCGCAGGACGATCTGGCGGATCTGTTCGCGCTGGTGGGCGATCGACTGGCGGTGGTGATGGGCGGATCGAGCGGCGTGCTGATGTCGATCTTCTTTACCGCCGCCGGCAAGCAGATCCAGGAGGGTGGGGATCTGGCGTCGGCGCTGCTGGCGGGCTTGCAGCAGATGAAGCACTACGGCGGCGCGGACAAGGGCGATCGCACGCTGATTGATGCGTTGCAGCCAGCGCTGGAGGCGCTGGAGCAGGGCGGCGACCTGGCCGCTGCGGCGCAGGCGGCGAAAGAGGGGGCGGAGGCCACCGCCGCCATGCAGAAGGCCAACGCTGGCCGCTCGGCCTACCTGAGCAGCAACAGCCTGGATGGCATCAAAGACCCCGGCGCGGTAGCGGTGGAGCGGGTGTTCGAGGCGCTGGCCAACGCCTGATCCCTATGGCCGGGGCAACCCGGCCATAGCTTTCATCGCCGGTGTTACCGGTATCACAGAAACCAGTTAACGTAATAGCTAAAGAAAATCTGAGAATCGTCCTGCCCCGCGCACTGGCTTATAACCTCCCTATCGCCACGGTGTGCTGCCACGCCGTGAACCCCCTGATCGCGAACCTGTGGAGCAGAGATGAGCCAGAAACTCTCCGTCAAAGAAAAGGTCGGCTACGGCCTCGGTGACATGGCCAGCCATATCGGCCTGGATAACGTCATCATCTTCCTTACCTTCTACTACACCGATGTGGTCGGCCTGCCGGCGGTGTTCATCGGCACCATGTTCCTGCTGGCGCGCGTCGGCGACGCGGTGATTGACCCGATAATGGGGCTGCTGGCGGATCGCACCTCCTCGCGCTGGGGCAAGTTCCGCCCCTACCTGCTGTGGCTGGCGGTGCCGTTTGGTGTCAGTTGTATGCTCACCTACGCGGTGCCAGCCGGGCTGTCGCTGGAGGCGAAAATGGTCTTCGCCACTGTCAGTTACTGCTTCATGATGCTGATGTACACGGCGATCAACATCCCCTACTGCTCGATGGGCGCGGTGATCACCGCCGACAATGAGCAGCGCATCTCGCTGCAATCCTACCGCTTCTTCCTGGCGACCCTCGGCGGCGCGCTCTCCACCTTCTTTATGCTGCCGCTGGCGGAGTACATCGGCGGTGCGGACAAGCTGGCTGGCTACCGCTGGGCAATGGCGATCATGGCCGCAGCGGCGACGCTGATGTTTTTGGTCTGCTTCCTCACCACCCGTGAGCGCATCCGCGCCACCCCCTCCCACGCCCACTTCATGAGCGACCTGCGCGACCTGTGGCACAACGACCAGTGGCGGGTGGTGGCGGTGCTGGTACTGACCAATATTGCCTTTGGCGTCATCCGGCTGGGGGCGTTGATGTACTACGTGACCTACTATTTAGGGGACGCAGCGCTCTTCTCCTGGCTGCTGGGCGCGCACATCGTAGGGAAAGGCGCAGGCAGTGCCCTGTCAAAAGTGCTGACACGCGGACGCAGCAAGATCACCGTATTTGCCGGGGCGGCGGTGGCGGCGGGCGTGCTCAGCGTGGCGATCTTCTTTATGCCGAAATCGCTGATGCTGTTGGTAGGCATGATGTTCCTCGTCTCCACCTTCTACCAAATCACCACCACCCTGATGTGGGTGATGATGGCGGATGTCGCCGACTATGGCGAATGGAAGCAGGGCAAGCGCATGGATGGCGCCATCTTCTCCACCCTGCTGGCGGTGCTGAAGATGGGCATGGCCATCAGTGGGGCCATCGTCGGCTGGACGCTGGGGCTGAGCGGCTATGTGCCGCAGGCCGCCGAGCAGTCGTCACAGGCGATGTTCTGCATTATCGCGCTGTTCAGCCTGGTGCCCGGCGTCCTGTCTTTTGTCAGCGTCATCGCGCTGCGTTGGTACCGGCTGAACGACGCCACCATGAGTGACATCAACCTGCATAAAGTGGTGATGCAGGCCGACAACTAATCTAAGGAGCGAAGATGAGTCAGTTAGAGGCGCAAGAGAACCGTATCCTGTGGCGCTATGACAACCAGATGCTGGTGGTGGAGCCGTGGGGGCCAAACAGCCTGCGCGTGCGCGCCACCTGCCAGCCCACGCTGGCGGAGGAGCCGTGGGCGCTGCTGCCGCGGCCAGCGGCGGAGGGCGTCACCATTGAGCGGCAGGATGACCAGCTGATCCTGCGCAACGGGAAGGCCAAGGCGGTGCTGAATGACAAGGGGCGGCTCTCGTTCTTCAACCAGCGCGATGAGCTGGTGCTGGAGGAGTTCTGGCGGCAGCGCTCCAGCGTTGGCATCGGCACGGTGGAGAAGGGCAAGGACAAGTACATCAGCGCATTGAAGCTGGACGCCCGCGCCTTCCGGCCGATTCCCGGCGGCAAGCACCAACTGACGGTGCGCTTTGAGGCGCGCAACGATGAGCGCATCTACGGCATGGGGCAGTACCAGCAACCCTGCCTCGACCTGAAGGGGTGCGTGCTGGAGCTGGCGCAGCGCAACTCGCAGGCCAGCGTGCCGTTTATGGTCTCCAGCCTCGGCTATGGCCTGCTGTGGAACAACCCGGCCGTGGGGCAGGTGAGCTTCGCGAAGAACCTGACCGAGTGGCGCGCCGAGGTGACCGGGCAGATGGACTACTGGCTGACCGTCGGTGACTCGCCGGCGGAGATCACCCGCCAGTATGGCCGCGCTACTGGCACCGCGCCGCCGATGCCAGCGTTCGCCACCGGCTTCTGGCAGTGCAAGTTACGCTACCGCAGCCAGGAGGAGTTGCTCTCGGTGGCGCGCGAGTACAAGCGCCGCAATTTGCCCATCTCGGTGATCGTCATCGACTTCTTCCACTGGCCGAAACAGGGCACCTTCCGCTTTGATGAGGAGTACTGGCCCGATCCGAAGGGCATGGTGGAGGAGCTGAAGGGGATGGGCATCGAGCTGATGGTCTCCGTCTGGCCGACCATCGATGCCACCACCGACAACTACAAGGAGATGAAGGCGCAGGGCTATCTGGTCAACAGCGATCGCGGTGTCTCGCTGACCCTCGACTTCCTCGGCAACACCACCTTCTTTGACGCCACCCACCCCGGCGCGCGGCAGTACGTCTGGGGCAAGGTGAAACAGAACTATTACGACGCGGGCATTCGCCACTTCTGGCTGGATGAGGCGGAACCGGAGTTCCGCGCCTATGACTTCGACAACTACCGCTACCACCGTGGGACGGTGCTGGAGGTAGGCAACATCTATCCGCGCGACTTTGCCCAAGCCTTCTACGACGGCCTGCAAGAGCAGGGCGAACGGGAGGTGATCAATCTGGTGCGCTGCTCATGGGCTGGCAGCCAGCGCTACGGCGTGCTGGCGTGGTCGGGCGATGTCCACTCCTCCTTTGTCTCGCTGCGCAACCAGCTTGCCGCCGGGCTGAACATGGGCATGGCTGGCATTCCGTGGTGGACGACGGATATCGGGGGCTTCCAGGGCGGCCATGTGGAAGACCCGGCCTTCCAGGAGCTGCTGCTGCGCTGGTTCCAGTGGGGGATCTTCTGCCCGGTGATGCGGCTGCACGGCTACCGCGAGCCGCATGTTGCGCCCGAAAAAGCCTACGGCGCGGATGGCGCGCAGCAGTGCAACAGCGGTGCGCCCAATGAGGTGTGGAGCTACGGCGAGCAGAATCTGGCGATCATGACCGCCGGACTACAGTTGCGTGAGAAGCTGCGCCCCTACATCGGGCGGCAGATGGACGTGGCCCATCAGCACAATGACCCGATCATGCGCCCGCTGTTCTTTGACTTCCCCCAGGAGGCGGAGAGCTGGCAGGTGGAGGATCAATATATGTTCGGGCCAGACATTCTGGTGGCTCCGATTTTGGAAGAGGGCGTGCGCCAGCGCCGTGTCTGGTTGCCAGCAGGTGCCAGCTGGCAGGATCTGCATGGCGAAACCTATCCGGGCGGCAACTGGGTGGAAGCGGACGCGCCGATCGAGGCGATCCCCGTGTTCCTGCGGCAGGGCGCGGCCGTGATTGACGAACTGCGCTGACCGCCCGGCCCCGCCTGCCGTGGCGGGGCCGGATGCCATTTGCTAAGCTGGCACTCCGTTAACCGCTGCCGGAATGCCGATGAAACGCCCTACCGTCACCTTGGATGACGTCGCCCGCGCGGCTGGCGTCTCCTACCAAACCGTCTCCCGCGTCATCAACCAGTCGCCCAATGTCTCCGTGCGCACCCGCCAGAAGGTGGAGGCCACCATGGCGGCGCTCAACTATGTGCCGAACCGGGTGGCACAGCAGCTGGCGGGCAAACGTTCGCGGGTGCTGGGGCTGGCGACCAGTTCACTGGCGCTACATGCACCGTCGCAGATTGCCGCCGCCATTGAGCAACGCGCCGGGGAGGCGGGCTATGGGCTGGTGATGGCGATGGTGCGCGGCAGCGGCGAACCGGCGTGCCGGGCGGCGCTCCAGGAGTTGCGCGCCCAGCGGGTGGACGGGGTGCTGGTGAATGCCCCGCTGGCGGGCGCGGCAGCGGCAGCGCTGGCGCAGAAGTCTGAGGGGTGGCCGCTGGTGTTCCTCGATACCGATCCGGCCACTGCCGCGCCGCATGTGCTGTTCGACCCGGCGCAGGGGGCGCGGCTGGCCACGGAGCATTTGCTAAGGGAGGGGCACCGTGCCATTGCGCTGCTGGCGGGGGAGGCCGGTTCCATCTCCGCCCAGTTGCGTTTGCAGGGCTGGCGGCAGGTGCTGGCGGAGGCCGGTTTGCTGCCGGTGGCCGAGCGCCACGGTGACTGGAGCGCCGCCGACGGCTACCAACAGACGCGGGCACTTCTGGCAGAGGGCACGCCATTCAGCGCCCTGCTGGTGGCCAATGACCAGATGGCGCTGGGGGCGATGCGCGCCCTGCACGAGGCCGGGCGGGCGGTGCCGCAACAGGTGTCGGTGGTGGGGTATGACGATACGGCAGATAGCGCCTTCTTCTTCCCGCCCCTGACCACGGTGCGGCAAGATTTTCGGCTGCTGGGGGAGCGGGCGGTGGAGACGTTGCTGGCCGGGCTGGCGGGCGAGGCCGCCAGCCTCACCCTGCCCGTGACGCTGGTGGCGCGCGGCACCACCCGTGCGGTGGAGCCGTCAGGCCAGTGAGGCCGTTTGCGACGGCTCGGGCAGCGGGGCATCCTTA
The DNA here is from genome assembly GCF_005491205.1 of Nissabacter sp. SGAir0207. Classification (NCBI taxonomy): domain Bacteria; kingdom Pseudomonadati; phylum Pseudomonadota; class Gammaproteobacteria; order Enterobacterales; family Yersiniaceae; genus Nissabacter; species Nissabacter sp. SGAir0207. The sequence continues at coordinate 3,336,660 of NZ_CP028035.1, read as the reverse complement.
TACTCAATGGTGTTGCGGCCGTTGTGCTTGGCGCGATAGAGCGCATGGTCAGCCCGGTCAACCGCGCCCATCCAGTCCAACGCCTCCAGAGGCGAAATGCCGGTGCTGAGCGTGACCTGGGTAGAGACGTTCTCATTGAACAGGTGCGGGATCTCCAGCGCCAGCACCTGCTCTTGGATGCGTTGCGCCACTTTGATCGCATAGGCGCGCTCAACGTGGGTCAGCAGCACCAGAAACTCCTCGCCACCGTAACGCACCACGATGTCCCGCGAGCGCACGGTATCCCGGATGGCGGCGGCCACCCGCACCAGCGCCTGATCGCCCATCGTATGCCCGTAGTTGTCGTTGTAGGCCTTGAAGTGGTCGATATCCATTAGCAGCACGAAGTGTTGCTGGTTGGCCGCTGGCGGCTGCGTCGAAGCCCACTTATTTTCCAGCCCACGCCGGTTATAGAGGCTGGTGAGCGGATCGATCATACTGAGATCGCTGAATTTTTCCCGTTCAATATAGAGATTGTCCACCAAGCGGCGGGTAAAGGCATCACTACGTTTTTGCAGGATATGGTGCAGCGCCAATCCAGTCATTGGCAGGGCAATAATGAAAACAATTCTCAATAGATTATGTAGTTGATCGAAATAAACAATCATTATGCCAGCGGGCAATACATGCAGCAGAAAGGCAGTAAAGTTGGCTGAAAAGGCGATAGCGCTAATAAAAAATAGGCTAAACAAACTTATCAGCAGAAAATTTTTGTCATCTCCACCAATTGCTTGATATTTCAATGTGATATGCCAGGCCCAAAGCAGGCCCAATAAAAATGCATAGATATTCAAAATATTATCCAGCCGCAGGCGATTGAGCAGCGTGAATATCAGGCCGCCCAGGCTCAGCAGCGTGATGCCTGCCAACGGCACGGAGAGAAACATTTTATTATTGACGGTGCTCAGCAAGCTGAACAGGGACGATGTACAACTCAGGAATAAAAAGAGTAAGAGGGAGAGCCGATGCTTACTTTTGACAAGCTCGTCATAGGAACGCAAATTCATATCGTTTTCACTCTGGTTTAAAAAGCTATCAATCTGAAAATTTTATTAAAATAATGGTGCTATTTATCCCAATGCCGACGGCCGGTTATTAGTAACCGGTGTGACAATAAGGTTTTTAATTATTTAGGTAATGCTAAGAATTCAAAATTACCACTTTTGTACCAGACTGTCATCTTTGTACAAGAATTCTCAGAAAAGGGTGAAAATCCGCCACTGATGCTATATGATATTAATTCTCATTATCACTCAATCAGTAAGGGAATTAGGATGGTGGCGGCGATGATTACGGTGTGCGGGCTGTGGGGGGCGGTGTGGTGCATGGGCCGGAAATTGTCTGGCGGCTGGGGAGTGCTACTGCCCTGTGCGCTGCTGCCACTGTTGGCGATGATGGATATCAGCCTGGAGACGCTGCGGCTGGTGATCGTGGTAGCGATGCTGGTGACGCTGGGTATGCTGTTCAACCGCCATCTGCGCCACTATATTCTGGTGCCGTCCTGCGTGGCATTGCTCGGCAGTCTGGTTGCGATGACGCTGAACTTCAATATGCTGGGATAATAATGAGAGTAAGGGAAAAATAGGAAAACGTATTGGAGCAGGAGAGGAGAAGCAGGGGAAGAAAAGAGAAGCGAATCACGTGGTGCGAAGAGAGGGACTTGAACCCTCACGTCCGTAAGGACACTAACACCTGAAGCTAGCGCGTCTACCAATTCCGCCACCTTCGCACAGATGATTCTGCTGCAATTTATATCACCGGATTGGTGCGAAGAGAGGGACTTGAACCCTCACGTCCGTAAGAACACTAACACCTGAAGCTAGCGCGTCTACCAATTCCGCCACCTTCGCATTAAGTCCTGCGATATAAATCATGTGGTTATTTGGTGCGAAGAGAGGGACTTGAACCCTCACGTCCGTAAGGACACTAACACCTGAAGCTAGCGCGTCTACCAATTCCGCCACCTTCGCGTACCAATCACACTACTGAGGAGTAGCGTAACCACGGAGGCGAATTCTAGAGATTTTCGCTGCGGCGTCAATAACTATTTCGAAGAGATGACACGACTGCTGCAAAAGTAGACATAAAATGTAAAATTTGCTTTTTTTATCGCCATTATGGTGCCGTTGCCTGCTGCAATAGCGCGGCCAGCCACTCCAACATGACCCGCACCCGTGGCGCGACGAAGCGTCCTGGCGGGTACATCAGGTAGATTGGCATCGGCGGCGGCGGGGTCTCTGCCAGCACCTCCACCAGTGCGCCCCGCGCCAGCTCCGCCTGCACCGAGTAGCGCGCCGCCTGCACCAACCCAAAGCCACTGCACCCGGCCGCCAGATAGGCATCCGCGCCGCTGACCGCCAGTGTATGCGGCAGGGTGATGGCCTGCGTGCCGCCGGGTAAGCAGAATTCCAGCCGCTCCTGTTGCTGGCTATGCCGGAAAAAGTAGCCCACCATGCGGTGACCCTCAAGCGCTTCCGGCGACGTGGGCGTGCCGTGTGTCGCCAGATAGCCGGGGGAGGCGCAGGTGACCTGCGGCAAGGCTACGCGGCTGCGCACCACCAGATTCTCCGCCTCCGAGGGCCAGGCGCGCAGCACGCAATCCACGCCGTGGTCGAGCAGGTCGATGGCGGCGTCATTGGCGCTCAGCAGCACCTCAATGTGCGGGTAACGCGCCTGAAACTGCGGCAGCGCTGGGATCACCACTTCACGCGCCAGCGAGTGCGGCATGTCGAGGCGCACCTTGCCCGCTGGCTGGTGGCGCTGGTGGGCGAACAGCGCGTCCGCCTCCGCCAGCGCGTCCAGCAGTTGCAGGCAGCGCTGGTAGTAGATCTCTCCCTCCTGCGAAACGTGCAGCCGTCGGGTGGTGCGCACCAGCAACCGCACGCCGAGCCGCAACTCCAGACGCTTCAATACGTTGCTGACGGTGGCGCGTGGCAGGCCAAGATCCTCCGCCGCCCGGCTGAAACTCTGCAACTCCACAATCCGGGTGAAGACCCGCATCGCCTGAACCTGATCCATCAGTGCCCCCATTGTTGGCGATTTATGAACAGTGCTGTGCAAACCGCGTGATTTATCCCGTTCGCCTAAACAACCACACTGAGCGCATCAGGTAAACCACCGTAAGGAACAAGACAATGCAAACACGCCAATTGGGAAAAAATGGGCCAGTGGTCTCCGCCATTGGGCTAGGCTGCATGGGAATGAGCGACTTCTACTCCACCGGCGCGGATGCCGACGAGGCGGTCGCCACGCTGCACCGCGCGCTGGAGCTGGGGGTGACGATGCTGGATACCGCTGACATCTATGGGCCGCACACCAATGAGCAGCTGATTGGCCGCGCCATCAAGGGCAAGCGCGAGCAGGTGTTCCTCGCCACCAAGTTTGGCATTTTGCGCGATGCCAGCGCGCCGTCGCGCCGTGGTGTGGACAGTCGGCCGGAATATATTCGTGCCTCGCTGGAGGGCAGCCTGAAGCGGTTGCAGGTGGATCATATTGATCTCTACTACCAGCACCGCGTCGATCCGTCGGTGCCAATTGAAGAGGTGGTGGGCACGTTGGCCGATCTGGTGCGCGAGGGCAAGATCCGCTACCTCGGGCTAAGCGAGGCCTCCGCCGCCACGCTGGCGCGGGCGTGCGCCGTGCACCCTATCACCGCTTTGCAGACCGAGTACTCGCTCTGGTCACGGGAGGTAGAGCAGGAGATTTTACCCGCCTGTGAACGGCTGGGCGTGGGCTTTGTGCCCTACAGCCCGCTCGGGCGCGGCTTCCTGACCGGCAAGATCGCCGCGCCAGAGGATCTGGCCGCGGATGATTTCCGCCGGGGCAATCCGCGCTTTAGCCCGGAGAACTTCGCCAAAAACTTGCAGCTGGTGGAGGGGATCCGCGCACTGGCGGCAGGGAAGGGGGTGACGGCTGGCCAGCTGGCGCTGGCGTGGGTACTGGCACAGGGATCGCACATCGTGCCGATTCCCGGCACCAAGCGCCGCCGCTATCTGGAGGAGAATATCGCCGCCGTGGAGATCACCCTCGATCCGGGTGAACAGGCGGCGATCGCGGCCCTGTTTGCGCCTCAGGCGATCGCGGGGGATCGCTATGAGGCGCATGTGATGCCGATGCTTAACGTCTAGATTTTTTCTTCGGCGCGCGCGGCGGGCGGCCCAGTTCGGCCTGATAGACCTTGAAGCGGCCGGTCTGGGCCAGCACTTCATGGCTGCCGAAAGTGGCGTCGAGGATGTCGGCGTACGGCAGGAAGGCGTTGGCGACGATGCGCAGTTTGCCGCCGATGTGCAGGTGGCTGGCCGCGCCGCGGATCAGCATCTCGGCCGCGTGCAGGCTGGTTTGCAGCCCCTCATGGAACGGCGGGTTGGAGACGATCATATCGAAGCGCCCGCGGATGTCGGAGTAGACGTTGCTGGCGATCACGTTGCCCTCCAGGCCATTGGCGGCCAGCGTGGCGCGGCTCGCCTCCAGCGCGGCGGCGTTGACGTCGCTCAGCGTCAGCTTCACCTTCGGGAAGTGGGTGCCAAGTACCGCACCCACCACGCCTGCGCCACAGCCGATGTCCAGCACCGTGCCTTTGATATCCTCGCTGAAGGTGCCCAGCAGCAACATGCTGCCCGGATCGAGCGCGTCACGGCTGAAGACGCCCGGCAGGGTCTTCACCGTCACATCGGCAATCACGTAGGACTCCCACCAGTCGTCGGCGTCGAAGGCCGGTTGCTGCTCCAGACGGCCGTGGTAGAGGCCGCAGCGGCGCGCGCTGTCGATCTTCTGCAACGGGCTGTTGTCCTCCAGCATCCCCTCGGCGCTGCGCACGCCGGCGCGGTTCTCGCCCACCACAAACACCTCGGTGCCGACCGGCAGCAGCGACAGCAGGTTCGCGAGCTGGAACTGCGCCTCCTGCTTGCTCTTCGGCCAGTAGTAGATCAGCACCTCGCTCTGGCTGACGAACTCCGCCTCTGCCAGCAGGCCATACTGCACGTTATCCCCCAGCGCTTTACTGAGCATCTGTCCGTGATGATATTGGTTGGTATGGACACGCACCTCCGCCGCGTCGAACTGGGCGGGCAGGCTGTCTTGGAGGTCGCCGGCAAACAGCACGCGGCGTCCGGCAAATTCATCAGTGTGGCGCAGTATGACTTCACTGGCAGGGGTTAATGCAGACATCAGGTTGTGGCTCCTTTGGAAGATGACCGGGGATTATAGAGGTTTGTTGGCGCATGTTCGATGGGTTTGCTAGCATAGCGCGGCACATTTGGGTGCTTGGCAGGATTTGGCATGGCAACGCGACGCGACATACTGTTACAACAACTGGGCATCACGCAGTGGACCCTGCGCCGCCCGGCGGTCTTGCAGGGTGAAATCGCCGTCCACCTGCCGGACGGAACCCGGCTGCTTCTGGTGGCGGAAAGCCCGCCGCCCGCCGATCACCCGCTGGTGCGTGACCTGCTGCGGGCGCTGGAGCTGGATGCCCATCAGGTCTACAGCCTGACGCCCGATCAGGCGGCGATGCTGCCGGAAGGCACCCGCTGCACCAGTTGGCGCCTTGGCGTCAGCACACCGCTGGCCCTTGAGGGGGTACAGCTCTCCAGCCCGGCCCTGCCGGCGCTATCCCAGGACGCCGGCGCGAAACGCGCCCTTTGGCAGCAGATTTGTGAACATGAACAGCATCTCCATCCTGACGCCGGACGACCATCCGCGCGCCATGCAGATTGAACGCGCCAGCCACGCCTTTCCGTGGAGTGACGCCACCTTCGCCAGCAACCAAGGCGATCGTTACCTGAATTTGAAGATCATGGCCGACGGGCAGATGGCCGGTTTTGCCATCACCCAAGTGGTGCTGGATGAGGCGACGCTGTTCAACATCGCCATCGATCCCGCCTTCCAACGCCGTGGGCTGGGGCGCACCCTGCTCACCGGGCTGATCGCCGAGCTGGAGACGCGCGACATCATGACCCTCTGGCTGGAGGTGCGCGCCTCCAACCAGCCTGCCCTCGCGCTGTATGAGGATCTTGGCTTCAATGAAGTGTCACTGCGCCGCAACTACTACCCCACCGCCACCGGCCGCGAAGACGCGGTGATCATGGCGCTGCCGCTGTAAAGGCCGCCAAGCCAGCCCCCATGAACAATATTTCAACATTGATTGTCTCTGCGGGTTAAATCATAGAAAATAGCGCCCCATTATTACTCCTTTCCGCTTTGCCCGGTGCCGTTCGCGGCGCGATCTGATGGTCGCAGGGCGGTACAACGATAGAAACGTGAAAATGTCTCCAAGTGAATACGCCCGCGAAGTGGCCAAGCGCCGTACCTTCGCCATTATCTCCCACCCCGATGCGGGTAAAACCACCATCACCGAAAAGGTGTTGCTGTTCGGACAGGCGATCCAGACCGCCGGCACCGTGAAGGGCCGCGGCTCGAACCAGCACGCCAAATCTGACTGGATGGAGATGGAAAAACAGCGTGGGATCTCTATCACCACCTCGGTGATGCAGTTCCCCTATCGCGATGCGCTGGTCAACCTGCTGGATACCCCCGGGCACGAGGACTTCTCCGAGGATACCTACCGTACCCTGACGGCGGTGGACTGCTGCCTGATGGTGATCGACGCCGCAAAAGGCGTTGAGGATCGTACCCGCAAGCTGATGGAAGTCACCCGCCTGCGTGACACGCCGATCCTGACCTTCATGAACAAACTTGACCGCGATATCCGTGACCCGATGGAGGTGATGGATGAGGTGGAGCGCGAGCTGAAAATTGCCTGTTCGCCTATCACCTGGCCGATTGGCTGCGGCAAGCTGTTCAAGGGCGTGTACCACCTCTATAAGAATGAGACTTACCTCTACCAGACCGGTAAGGGCCATACCATTCAGGAAGTGCGCATCGTCAAAGGGCTGGATAACCCGGAGCTGGACGCCGCGGTCGGCGAAGATCTGGCGGCCCAGCTGCGTGATGAACTGGAGCTGGTGCAGGGCGCGTCCCATGAGTTTGAGCGTGAGGCCTTCCTTAATGGTGAGCTGACGCCGGTCTTCTTCGGCACCGCACTGGGTAACTTCGGCGTGGATCACATGCTGGATGGACTGGTGGAGTGGGCGCCAGCACCGATGCCGCGCAAAACTGACGTGCGCGAAGTGACGGCGGAAGAGGAGAAGTTCACCGGCTTCGTGTTCAAGATCCAGGCGAACATGGACCCGAAACACCGTGACCGCGTGGCCTTCATGCGCGTGGTCTCTGGCCGCTACGAGAAGGGCATGAAGATGCGCCAGGTGCGCACCGGCAAAGACGTGGTAATCTCTGACGCGCTGACCTTCATGGCGGGCGACCGCTCACACGTGGAAGAGGCCTATCCCGGCGACATCCTCGGCCTGCACAACCACGGCACCATCCAGATCGGCGACACCTTCACCCAGGGTGAGGATATGAAGTTCACCGGCATCCCGAACTTTGCGCCAGAACTGTTCCGCCGCATCCGCCTGCGCGACCCGCTGAAGCAGAAGCAGTTGCTGAAGGGGCTGGTGCAGCTCTCCGAAGAGGGCGCGGTGCAGGTGTTCCGTCCCATCGCCAACAACGACCTGATTGTCGGCGCGGTCGGGGTGCTCCAGTTTGACGTAGTGGTGGCACGCCTGAAGAGCGAGTACAACGTTGAGGCGATCTACGAGTCGGTCAACGTCTCCACCGCCCGCTGGGTAGAGTCCACGGACGTGAAGAAATTTGAGGAGTTCAAGCGCAAGTGCGAACTCAACCTGGCGCTGGATGGCGGTGACAACCTCACCTACATTGCCCCGACCATGGTGAACCTCAACCTGACGCAAGAGCGTTTCCCGGAAGTGACCTTCCGCAAAACCCGCGAGCATTAATCCACGCGATGAAAAAAACGGCAGCGATGCCGTTTTTTTTCGTCTGTAGCATGTTGTTACTTTCCCATTTCCCCTATCCAAAGCAGGAGAATTGCCGCTTTTTGCCGCAATATTCTCCTGTTTTGCTGCTTTTTTCATCCTGATTCCTCGGACTAGTCTGCATTTCCCGCCATTTCCGCAAATTTCCTTCAACCTCGTTATTTATCGACTATATTTAAGTTGTGCTTGCGAAACAGCGCGATAAAGCACTGATACAGGAGTTACTCGCAGCGGCTTATCTGGGATTTACGTCACTGAGTGGCGTTTAGTTCTGAATGAAGCGGTTGCTGAAGGGAACAACGGCGGGAAGCCGGGCAGCGCCACGGAAGGGGCGGGCAAGGATGCAGTTTTGCCAGACAAAGGACGGTTTTGACTTTAAGACGCACACGACGCAACGCTTTTTGACGTGCATAAGAACGTGAAATGGTCGGTCAGCTTGGTGGCAACGCCGGATATGGCCGACGGGTCCCGATGGTTGGGGATCACAACATAAAGGAATAAATCGATGAAAAAGTCTAAATTTGCCTATTCAATGATGGCCGTAGTGTTGAGTTCTGCGCTGGTGGGCGGTAATGCACTGGCGGAAACCATGACAAGCAAAGCGGACAGCGCCGCAACCTCCGCTGGCGATAAAATCGATAGCTCGGTAAACAAAGTCAGCAACTACATGGGTGACAGCGCGGTCACTGCCAAGGTGAAAAGCGCGCTGGTGGATGACGAGGCGATCAAAAGCACCGACATCTCGGTTGACACCACCAACGGCGTCGTAACCCTGAGCGGCTTCGTGGCCAGCCAGGCGGAAGCGGACAAAGCCGTGGCCGTGACCAAGAAAGTGGAGGGTGTCACCTCCGTCAGCGACAAGCTGCACGTACGTGACAGCAAAGAGCAGACCGCCAAAGCCTATGCGGGCGACGCTGCCACCACCACCGAAGTGAAGGCCAAACTGCTGGCTGACGACAATGTGCCTTCCCGTAACGTGAAAGTGATCACCACCGAAGGTGTGGTACAGCTGAGCGGTACTGTGGAGAATCAGGCGCAGTCCGAGCGTGCTGAAGGCATCGCCAAGGCCGTTGACGGGGTGAAATCCGTTAAAAACGACCTGACCATCAAGCCATAACATCCGGGGCCAACCGGCCCCGATGACCCGAGGTCAGGGCCGCCCCGTCGGGGCGGCCGGTAACTAACCAAAACCACAAGAAAAAACGACCGTGTCAGTCCTAAAGAGGGGGCGGGTCAGGCAATTTCCTGATTTTACGCTATCTTTTTAACATAGGTTTCATCGTCAGTCGGTGAGATCCAGGCTGTACAACGGTGTCTCGAATTTCAATAAGGTAAGGAGAGATTTATGTTTCGATGGGGCATTATCTTTTTAGTCATCGCGCTGATCGCTGCGGCGCTGGGCTTTGGTGGACTGGCAGGTACCGCGGCATGGGCTGCGAAAATTGTCTTCGTCGTCGGCATCATCCTGTTCCTGATCAGTCTGTTTACCGGTCGCCGCCGCTCTTAGCGGGCTGACGCACCCGCTGGCCGCCTCGTTGGCCGCCACACGATGGAAACGTGTGGCTGGCTAACGGGGCGTACGCCAGTGGCTCATTGGCAGGACGCCACCCACCCCAGCCAGCAGGGCATTAAGGGGTGACGGCCAGGAGGCCCGCCGGTTATCCTCCCCGGTGCGGAATAGCCGGGTAATGAGGTGAAGGTTGGGATACAGGATACCCATCACGCTGGGGAACATTGAGTCCCTGGCCTACAAACCCTACCGGCCAGGCAAAATCGCGCTGGTGTGTGAAGGGGGCGGACAACGTGGAATCTTCACGGCCGGCGTGCTGGATGAGTTCCAGCGCGCCCACTTCGATCCCTTCGACCTGTTGATCGGCACCTCTGCCGGTGCGCAAAACCTCTCCGCCTTTGTCTGCCGCCAGCCCGGCTATGCCCGGCGCGTAATCTCCTGCTACACCACCGCTCCCCAGTTCTTCAACCCCTTGCGCTTTGTGCGCGGCGGCCACCTGATCGATCTCGACTGGCTGGTGGAGGCAACCCACCAACAGATGCCGCTAGCGCTGGAGCAGGCTTCCGACTACCTCGGCAATGACCGCGAATTCCTGATGTGCGCCTGCCGCAGCGATGACTACTCGCCGGTCTACTTTGCGCCGACGCCGGAGAACTGGCTGTCGGTGCTCAAGGCCTCCAGCGCCATCCCTGGCTTCTACCGGCAGGGGGTGGAGCTGGAGGGGGTGAGCTACCAGGATGGCGGCATCAGCGCGGCCATCCCGGTGGAGGAGGCGTGGCGGCGCGGCGCGGATACCATCATCGTCATCCGCACGGTGCCGTCGCAGATGTTCTACACGCCGCAGTGGATGAAACGGATGGAGCAGTGGCTGAGCGAAAGCAGCCTGCAACAGCTGATCCACATGATGCAGCACCATGAGCAGAGCTATCGCCGCATCCAGCAATTCATCGAACAGCCGCCGGACAACCTGCGCATCTTTGAGATCTTCCCGCCGAAACCGCTGGCCAGCCGGGCGCTCGGCAGCCGCCTGCCAGCGCTGAACCGCGACTATCACCTCGGACGGCGCTGCGCGCGCTACTTCCTCGCCACCGTCGCCCACTGGCTGTTGCCGCAGGACGATCAGGTGCCAGACATCCTGCCGCTCACCAAGGTGCCGGACGCCGTGCTCGCGGGCACGCCACCGCTGCCCGCGGGCGAACCGGCCAATACGCCGCTGGTCACCGATACGCCACTGGTGGCCGCCGTGAGCGATGCGGTCAGCGGACTGCTGGCCGATGCGCCGCCAGTGGCGCAAAATGAGGAACCCGATGATCAGGAGCAGGCCGGATGACCCTTCCACGTTACTTTATTGATACCCATTGCCACTTTGATTTCCCGCCCTTTGTGCATGACGCGCAACAGAGCATCGCGCAGGCGGCGGCGCACGGCGTGCGGCAGATCATTGTGCCAGCCATCAGCGCCGATCGCTTTGCCCTCGTCAGTGAGCTGGCCGCCAGCCATCCGGCGCTCTTTGCCGCCCTCGGGCTGCACCCGCTGTTCATCGACCGGCATGATGACGCGGCGCTGGCGGCACTGGCCGATCGCCTGCGGCAGCCCGACCCCAAGTGCGTGGCGGTGGGGGAGATTGGGTTAGATCTTTATATGGAGAACCCGCGCTTTGAGCGGCAGAAGGCGCTGCTGGCGGCGCAGTTCCATCTGGCGAAGCAGGCGAACCTGCCGGTGATCCTGCACTCGCGCCGCACCCATGACCCGCTGGCGGCGATGCTGCGCCAGCACAAGTTGCCAGCCACTGGCGTGGTGCATGGCTTTGCCGGCAGCCAGTCACAGGCGGAAGCCTTCATCAAGCTGGGCTACGCGATTGGCGTCGGCGGCACCATCACCTATGAGCGGGCGCAGAAGACCCGGCGCACCTTCGCCGCGTTGCCGCTCTCCTCGCTGCTGCTGGAGACCGACGCCCCCGACATGCCGCTGGCCGGTTACCAAGGCCAACCCAACCGGCCGGAGCGCGCGGCGCTGACCTTTGAGGTGCTCTGCCAGCTACGCAGTGAACCGGCCGAAGAGATTGCCGCCGCCCTGAACGCCAATACCCGCCGCATCTTTAACCTGCCACTGCTGGCTGACCAGTCTGAAAAAGCAATGTAATAAAAATAACATTTTTGCTGCCCGGCCACGGCGTTTGTATACCGGTTGACAAAACTTTTCACCGCTGGCGCGGAAATCCCATTCTCTTCCCGTTGTGACTATTATAACATCCTGCCTTGCGAATCCCTGCCGGCGCGGCCTGCGGGCCGGGACGGCACACCGGGCCAGGTAGCCTGGTGTACACTCATAATTGCGGTCATTTTCTGAGCTTGAAACGATTAACATGTGATGTCTGTCACATGTAATCTAAACGCGTTACAATTGGCTTTCAGATTTTGTGAAACAGAACACATAAGCGTCCCCTTATGCGTGTTTCAATAGCCAACGCTGGCCGGCGCCGGCTAGTGCGGTGAGAAGGATCTCAACGGTGGTATGCGCCTGCGTGCCCGCCTGCTCTTCACGGAACCAAGTCCGCTCGCCAACCTGTAGAGTGCGTTGCCCTCAGACCTGATCGTGGTTGTCAGCAACGATAACTGTTGGAGAGTCATATGACCGATTTAACCGCCGCAGCGCAGCGTGCGCTGAGCCTCATGGATTTAACCACCCTGAACGAAGACGACACCGATGAGAAGGTGATTGCGCTCTGCCGTCAGGCGAAAAGCCCGGCTGGCAACACCGCGGCCATCTGCATCTACCCACGCTTTATCCCGGTGGCCCGCAAGGCGCTGCGTGAGCAGGGCACCCCTGAGATCCGCATCGCTACCGTGACCAACTTCCCGCATGGCAATGATGACGTGGAGATCGCGCTGGCGGAGACCCGCGCGGCCATCGCCTATGGCGCGGATGAGGTGGACGTGGTCTTCCCCTACCGGGCGCTGATCGCCGGTAACGAGCAGGTGGGCTTTGAGCTGGTGAAAGCCTGCAAAGAGGCCTGTGCGTCAGCTAACGTGCTGCTGAAAGTGATCATCGAAACCGGTGAGCTGAAGCAGGCGGCGCTGATCCGCAAGGCGTCCGAGATCGCCATCAAGGCGGGCGCAGACTTCATCAAGACCTCCACCGGCAAGGTGCCGGTCAACGCCACGCCAGAGAGCGCCGAGCTGATGATCCAGGTGATTCACGATCTGGGCGTCGGTGAGCAGGTCGGCTTCAAACCGGCCGGTGGCGTGCGCACCGCGGAAGACGCGGCGCACTATCTGGCGATTGCCGGGCGCATCATGGGCGACCAGTGGGCCGACGCGCGCCACTTCCGCTTCGGTGCCTCCAGCCTGCTGGCCAGCTTGCTGACCACGTTGGGCCACGCCAGCGGCAACGCGAACGGCGGCTACTGATGGGCCTGCCGCGCCGGTTTTCCGGCGCGGCCTTCACTCATGTGACGCAAGGGGGACACCTTGTTTCTGGCACAAGAAATTATTCGAAAAAAACGTGACGGCCAGCCGCTGACGGAAGAGGAAATCCGCTTCTTCATCAATGGCATTCGCGACAACCAGGTTTCAGAGGGTCAGATCGCCGCGCTGGCGATGACCATCTATTTCCATGACATGACCATGCCGGAGCGCGTGGCGCTGACGATGGCGATGCGCGACTCGGGCGCGGTGCTGAACTGGCAGAGTCTGGGGCTGAATGGCCCGGTGGTGGACAAGCACTCCACCGGCGGCGTCGGCGACGTGACGTCGCTAATGCTGGGGCCGATGGTGGCGGCGTGCGGCGGCTACGTGCCGATGATCTCCGGGCGCGGCCTTGGCCACACCGGCGGCACGCTGGACAAGCTGGAGGCAATTCCCGGCTTCGACATCTTCCCGGATGATGCCCGCTTCCGTACCATCATCCAGCAGGTGGGGGTGGCGATCATCGGCCAGACCAGTTCGCTGGCACCGGCGGACAAGCGTTTCTACGCCACGCGTGACATCACCGCCACCGTGGACTCCATCCCGCTGATCACTGCCTCGATTCTGGCGAAAAAGCTGGCCGAGGGGCTGGACGCGCTGGTGATGGACGTGAAGGTAGGCTCCGGCGCATTCATGCCGACCTACGAACAGTCCGAGTCGCTGGCGCAGGCGATTGTCGGCGTCGCCAATGGCGCGGGCTGCAACACCACGGCGCTGCTGACGGACATGAACCAGGTGCTGGCTTCCAGCGCTGGCAACGCGGTCGAAGTGCGCGAAGCCGTGCGCTTCCTGACCGGCGAATACCGCAACCCACGCCTGTTTGAGGTCACGATGGCCCTCTGCGTGGAGATGCTGCTGTCGGGCGGCTTGGCGAAGGATGACGCCGAGGCCCGCACCAAACTGCAAACCGTGCTGGACAACGGCGCGGCGGCAGAGATCTTTGGCCGGATGGTGGCCGCCCAACGCGGCCCCACCGATTTTATTGAGCACTACGATCGTTATCTGCCAGCGGCGACGCTGAGCAAACCGGTCTATGCGACGGAGAAGGGCTATATCCGCGCCGTGGACACCCGCGCGCTGGGCATGGCCGTGGTGACCCTCGGCGGTGGCCGCCGGCGGGCGTCGGACAGCATCGACTACAGCGTCGGCCTGACCTCGGTGGCCCGGCTGGGCGAGCGGGTGGACACCCAACAGCCGCTGGCAATGATCCACGCCAACAGCGAGGAGTCATGGTGGCAGGCGGCGGAGGCAGTACGCGCCGCCATCACGCTCGGCGAGCAACCGCCGGAGGCGACGCCGGTCATCTACCAACGCATCCGGGCATAACGGTCACCCTTTCGCGTAGCCCTGTGGCCCGGCTGGCAGCCCGCCGCACAAACGCGTGAACACACGCAGGAGAACAGAATGAAACGTACGTTTATCATGGTGTTGGACTCTTTCGGTATCGGCCATAGCGCAGACGCTGAACGGTTTGGCGACAAAGGTGCTGACACGCTGGGACACATTGCCGAAGCCTGCGCGCGCGGCGAGGCTGACGTGGGCCGCAAGGGGCCGCTGCACATGCCGAACATGAGCCGACTGGGGCTGGGCAAGGCGGCGGAAGCTTCCACCGGCACCTTCCCGCCGGGGCTGGACGCCAACGCTGACATCATCGGCGCCTACGCCTTCGCCAGCGAACTCTCCTCCGGCAAGGACACCCCGTCCGGCCACTGGGAGATTGCTGGCGTGCCGGTGCTGTTTGACTGGGGCTACTTCACCGACACCGAAAACAGCTTCCCGCAAGAGTTGTTAGACAAGCTGGTGGATCGCGCCAACCTGCCGGGCTACCTCGGCAACTGCCACTCCTCCGGCACGGTGATCCTTGACCAGCTGGGCGAAGAGCACATGAAAACCGGCAAGCCGATCTTCTACACCTCGGCGGACTCGGTGTTCCAGATTGCCTGCCACGAAGAGACCTTCGGGCTGGAGCGGCTCTATGAGCTGTGCGAAATCGCGCGCGAGGAGCTGACCGAGGGCGGCTACAACATTGGCCGCGTGATTGCCCGCCCGTTCGTCGGCAACAAGGCTGGCGAGTTTGAGCGCACCGGCAACCGCCACGATCTGGCAGTGGAGCCGCCGGCACCGACCATCCTGAAAAAGATGGTGGACGAGAAGCAGGGCGAGGTGGTCTCCATCGGCAAGATCGCGGACATCTACGCGCAGGTCGGCATCACCAAAAAAGTGAAGGCCACCGGGCTGGACGCGCTGTTTGACGCCACTGTCAAAGAGATGGCGGCGGCGGGTGACAACACCATCGTCTTTACCAACTTTGTGGACTTCGACTCCGCCTACGGCCACCGCCGTGACGTGCCCGGCTATGCCGCGGCGCTGGAGCTGTTCGACCGCCGCCTGCCGGAGCTGATGGCGCTGGTTGGCCCGGATGACATGCTGATCCTGACCGCCGACCACGGCTGCGACCCGACCTGGACCGGCACCGATCACACCCGTGAGCACATCCCGGTGTTGATCTACGGCCCGAAAATCAAGCCGGGCTTCCTCGGCAAGCGCGACACCTTCGCTGACATCGGCCAGACCGTTGCCAGCTACTTCGGCATGTCGCCGATGGAATACGGCAAGTCCATGCTGTAACCTGATCTGCGCGCCGCCTCCGGGCGGCGCGGTTTTTATGATTAACGTCAGAATTTGTGAAATAAGGAACTGAATATGGCTACGCCGCATATCAATGCTGAAATGGGTGATTTTGCAGACGTGGTACTGATGCCGGGCGATCCGCTGCGTGCCAAGTACATCGCGGAAACCTTCCTGGAAGACGTGCGTCTGGTCAACGAAGTGCGCGGTATGCTGGGCTACACCGGCACCTACAAGGGCCGCAAAATCTCCGTCATGGGCCACGGCATGGGCATCCCCTCCTGCTCCATCTACGCCAAAGAGCTGATCACTGAGTTCGGCGTGAAGAAGATCATCCGTGTCGGCTCCTGCGGCGCGGTGCGCAGCGACGTGAAACTGCGTGACGTGGTGATCGGCATGGGCGCTTGCACCGACTCCAAGGTGAACCGCCTGCGCTTTAAAGATCACGACTATGCCGCCATCGCTGACTTCGACATGGTGCGCCATGCAGTGGACGCGGCGAAGGCCAAGGGCATCCCGGCACGCGTCGGCAACATCTTCTCCGCTGACCTGTTCTACACCCCAGATCCGCAGATGTTCGACGTGATGGAGAAGTACGGCATCCTCGGCGTGGAGATGGAAGCGGCGGGCATCTATGGCGTGGCGGCAGAGTTCGGCGCGAAAGCGCTGGCAATCTGCACCGTCTCCGACCATATCCGCACCCACGAGCAGACCACTGCTGACGAGCGCCAGACCACCTTCAACGAGATGATCGAGATCGCGCTGGAGTCCGTGCTGCTGGGCGACCAGGAGTAACGGCCACTGGCTGAAAAAAAACCGCGCTGAGGCGCGGTTTTTTTATGCTCAGGATTTGCCGGGCGGATCCTCTGGCTCCTCCTTCACCGGCCGGGCGGCGGTGAGCAGGAAGGGGGATTGCTGCCAGCGGCTGCGGCGGTGCTGCAACAGGGTGCGCGCCAAAATGATGCCGACCGCCAGCGCCAGCAGCATCATCAGCCGCAGCAAATTGGTGGTATTGTCCACCTGCTTGGACTCGGTCGCCAGCACGTGGGTATCCAGCGTGATGCGCAGGAACCCCTCGGGATCGGCGCGATCGCCAATCGGCTCGACAATCTGGTGGTTGAAGTAGCTGCCGGCGCGCTTGCCATCCAGCGCCAGCCGGTCGCGCACCGGCACTGTCTCGCCAGCGTGCGCCACCAGCGTGCCATCCATCTGGTAGACGCCTGCGTCCAGGATGCGGCTGTTGTCATCCGTCAGGCGTGCCAGTAGCGCGGTGATCTTGTCGCTATCGACGTTTTCATTATCGCTGTCCATCAGCGGCGTTAATGAGTAGGCGACCTGCCGCGCCAATGTTTGCGCCAGCTCCTCCACCTGCTCTGAGCGCGCCATCTGGTGGCTCAGGCTGAAGTAGGAGGCACCCTGCATCAACCCGACCAGCAGCGCCAGGCAGATCAGCACGATGACGGTACGGTGCAGGCGGAATGTGAATGTGGCTCGGGCCATGCCGTGTCCTTCAGAGGATTTGATCAGTTTCATGTTGCCAGAAGCAAGGGCGATAGGATAGCTTGAGGCGCGTTTAACGAGGCCACGCGCCATGCCCCTGAGGCCATTTGCACGCCGCGTTATCGGTTAAATCCATGCCGGGCCTGCCGGCGAGCCAAGTTTACCATGACCCCTCTGCACCCCTACAGGAGTTAACGATGTCGACCAGTCTGACCTATTGCGATCTTCCGGCGGAGATCGATCAATGGCCGGGGCTTCCCCTCTCTTTAAGCGGCGATGAAGTGATGCCGCTTGACTACCGCGCGGGCCAGACCGGCTGGTTGCTCTATGGCAGAGGGCTGGACAAGCAGACCCTGACCCACTTCCAGCGCGAGCTGGGCAACGCGCTGGTGATCGTGAGCGCCTGGCGCATCGGTGACTGCTGCGTGGCACGCCTCGCTGGCACCCTGACACCGGCGGTCGCCGAGCTGGCGGATCGCCGTGGGCTGGATGTCGCGCCGCTCGGCAAGCTGCCCGACCTGCGTATGCCGGGCCTGCTGGTGATGGACATGGACTCCACCGCGATTGAGATTGAGTGCATCGACGAGATCGCCAAACTGGCGGGCGTCGGCGAGCAGGTGGCGGAAGTGACCGAGCGGGCGATGCGCGGCGAGCTGGACTTCAGCGCCAGCCTGCGCCAGCGCGTCGGCACGCTCAAGGGCGCGGACGCCAATATCCTGAAGACGGTGCGCGACCAGTTGCCGCTGATGCCGGGCCTGACCGAGCTGGTCAGCCGCCTGCACGGCTTTGGCTGGCATGTGGCCATCGCCTCTGGCGGCTTTACCTACTTTGCCGAGTACCTGCGTGAGCGCCTCAATTTGGTGGCGATTGCCGCCAACGAACTGGAGCTGCGCGACGGCAAGCTGACCGGCGAAGTGCTGGGGCCGATTGTTGATGCCCAGTACAAGGCCGACATCCTGCAATCTCTGGCGGAGAAGCTGGAGATCCCGGCCTCCCAGACGGTGGCGATTGGCGACGGCGCCAACGACCTGCTGATGATCCAGGCCGCCGGGCTGGGGCTGGCCTACCACGCCAAGCCGAAGGTCTACGCGCAGGCGAAGGTCTGCATCCGCCACGCCGACCTGACCGGCGTGCTCTGCGTATTGAGCGGCAGCTTCCGCGACGGCATCTAAGGGCTGGTTATCCATCCAGTTGTTGGGGTAGAATAGGGGACTTCACGGCGTGCGCGGCGCGCCCGGTTCCCACGACGCCCCGGCGTCAGAAACATGAGGTAGGCTGTGGCTAAAGCTCCGAAACGTGCGTTTGTCTGTAATGAGTGTGGGGCGGATTATCCGCGCTGGCAGGGGCAGTGCAGCGCTTGTCAGGCCTGGAATACCATTACCGAAGTGCGCGTGGCCGCCTCCCCGTCGTCAGCACGTACCGAGCGCTTCAGCGGCTACGCGGGCGATGCCGGTGTCAGCAAGGTGCAGAAACTCTCTGAGATCAGCCTGGAGGAGTTGCCGCGCTTCAGCACCGGCTTCAAGGAGTTTGACCGGGTGCTGGGCGGCGGCGTGGTGCCCGGCAGCGCCATCCTGATTGGCGGCAGCCCCGGCGCTGGCAAGAGTACCCTGCTGTTGCAGACCCTCTGCAAGCTTTCCGAAAACATGAAGACGCTCTACGTCACCGGCGAGGAGTCGCTCCAGCAGGTGGCGATGCGCGCCCACCGCCTCGGCCTGCCGACCGCCAACCTCAACATGCTCTCCGAAACCAGCATCGAGCAGATCTGCCTGATCGCCGAGCAGGAGCAGCCGAAGCTGATGGTGATCGACTCCATCCAGGTGATGCACATGGCGGAGATCCAATCCTCGCCGGGCAGCGTGGCGCAGGTGCGTGAAACCGCCGCCTACCTGACGCGCTTCGCCAAGACGCGCGGCGTGGCGATCATCATGGTCGGCCACGTCACCAAGGATGGCTCGCTGGCTGGCCCGAAGGTGCTGGAGCACTGCATCGACTGTTCGGTGTTGCTGGATGGCGATGCCGACTCCCGCTTCCGTACCCTGCGCAGCCACAAGAACCGCTTCGGCGCGGTGAATGAGCTGGGCGTGTTCGCGATGACCGAGCAGGGGTTGCGCGAGGTGAGCAACCCCTCCGCCATCTTCCTCAGCCGCGGTGACGAGGTCATGTCTGGCAGCGCGGTGGTGGTGGTCTGGGAGGGCACCCGGCCGCTGCTGGTGGAGATCCAGGCGCTGGTCGATCACTCCATGATGTCCAACCCACGCCGCGTGGCGGTGGGGCTGGAGCAGAACCGGCTGGCGATCCTGCTGGCGGTGCTGCACCGCCACGGCGGGTTGCAGATGGCCGATCAGGATGTGTTCGTCAACGTGGTAGGCGGCGTGAAGGTGACGGAGACCAGCGCCGACCTCTCGCTGCTGCTGGCGTTGGTTTCCAGCCTGCGTGACCGCCCGCTGCCGCAGGATCTGGTGGTGTTCGGCGAGGTGGGGCTGTCCGGTGAGATCCGCCCGGTGCCGAGCGGCCAGGAGCGCGTCTCTGAGGCGGCCAAGCACGGCTTCAAGCGCGCGATTGTGCCGCACGCCAACATGCCGAAAAAGTTGCCGCCCAACATGCAGGTGTTCGGCGTGAAGAAGCTGGCTGACGCGCTGGCGATCCTCGACGACCTGTAATAAGCGATCTGTCGCCGTGAGTTGTGATAGGGTGGTTTACTGCCCTGAACAAGAGGATCGGCGATGTCGCAGTTTGATTACCTGAAGGCGGCGATTAAGCAGAAAGGCTGCACGCTACAGCAGGTGGCGGACGCCAGTGGAATGACCAAAGGCTATTTAAGCCAACTCCTTAATGACAAAATAAAAAGCCCCAGCGCCCAGAAGTTGCAGGCGCTGCACCGCTTTCTGGGGCTGGACTACCCGCGCCGCGAGTCGCGCATTGGCGTGGTGTTTGGTAAATTTTACCCCCTGCATACCGGCCACATCTACCTGATCCAGCGCGCGTGCAGCCAGGTGGATGAGCTGCACATCGTGATGGGCTATGACGAGCCGCGCGATCGCGAGCTGTTTGAGAACAGCTCGATGTCCCAGCAGCCGACGGTCAGTGACCGCCTGCGCTGGCTGCTGCAAACCTTCAAGTACCAGAAGAACATCCGCATCCACGCTTTCAATGAAGAGGGGGTGGAACCCTACCCGCACGGCTGGGACGTCTGGAGCCATAACATCAAGGCGTTTATGGCGGAGAAGGGCATTGATCCGGCGGTGATCTACACCAGCGAAGAGCAGGACGCGCCGCAGTACCGCGAGCACCTCGGCATCCACACGGTGCTGATTGACCCGCAGCGATCCTTCATGAACATCAGCGGCACGCTGATTCGTCAGGATCCGTTCCGCTACTGGGAGTACATCCCCACCGAGGTCAAACCCTTCTTTGTGCGCACCGTGGCCATCCTCGGCGGCGAGTCGAGCGGCAAATCGACGCTGGTCAACAAGCTGGCCAACATCTTCAACACCACCAGCGCTTGGGAGTATGGCCGCGATTACGTCTTCTCCCACCTCGGCGGTGATGAGATGGCGCTGCAATACTCCGACTATGACAAGATCGCCCTTGGGCAGGCGCAGTACATCGACTTTGCGGTGAAGTACGCCAACAAAGTGGCGATTATCGACACCGATTTCGTCACCACGCAGGCGTTCTGCAAAAAGTATGAGGGGCGCGAGCACCCGTTTGTGCAGGCGATGATTGATGAGTACCGCTTCGATCTGGTGATTTTGCTGGAGAACAACACGCCTTGGGTGGCTGATGGCTTGCGCAGCCTCGGGAGCAGCGGCGACCGGCAGAGTTTCCAGCAGTTGCTGGTGGAGATGCTGCACAAAAACCGCGTGGAGTTCGTGCATGTGGAGTCATCAGACTACGACCAGCGCTTCCTGCGCTGCATTGAGTTGATCCAGCAGTTGCTCGGCATCCGCCAGTAGGCAAAAAAATGGCCCGCTTGGGCGGGCCATCTCAACGCATTACTTCGCGATCTTCTTGTACTTGATGCGGTGCGGCTCCAGCGCCTCAGCGCCGAGGGTACGCTTCTTGTACTCTTCGTATTCGGTAAAGTTACCTTCGAAGAACTCCACCTTGCCCTCATCCTGATAGTCGATGATGTGGGTGGCGATACGGTCAAGGAACCAACGGTCGTGGGAGATGACCATCGCACAGCCAGGGAACTCTAACAGGGCGTTCTCCAGTGCGCGCAGGGTTTCGATGTCCAGGTCGTTGGTTGGCTCATCGAGCAGCAGCATGTTGCCGCCGACCTGCAACAGCTTCGCCAGGTGCAGACGGCCACGCTCACCGCCGGACAGTTCGCCGACACGTTTGCCCTGATCCACACCCTTAAAGTTGAAGCGGCCAACGTAGGCGCGGCTTGGCATCTCAAAGTTGCCGATGCGCATGATGTCCTGACCGTTGGAGACCTCTTCCCAGACGGTTTTCTTGCCATCCATGCTGTCGCGGAACTGGTCTACCGACGCCAGACGCACTGTCTCACCAAGGGAGATGTCACCGGAGTCCGGTTGCTCCTTGCCGGAGAGCATACGGAACAGCGTCGATTTACCGGCGCCGTTCGGGCCGATGATGCCGACAATCGCACCCTTCGGCAGCGCGAAGCTCAGATCGTCGATCAGCACGCGGTCGCCGTAGGATTTGCTCAGGTGCTCCACTTCCAGCACCTTGTCGCCCAGACGTGGGCCAGGCGGAATGAACAGCTCGCTGGTTTCGTTGCGCTTCTGGTACTCAACGTTGTTAAGCTCCTCGAAGCGGGCCAGACGCGCCTTGCCTTTCGACTGGCGGCCCTTGGCACCCTGACGCACCCACTCCAGCTCTTTCTCGATGGATTTGCGGCGCGCGGCTTCGGCAGAGGCTTCCTGCGCCAGACGCTGGTCTTTCTGCTCCAGCCAGGAGGAGTAGTTGCCCTCCCACGGAATGCCCTCGCCGCGGTCCAGCTCCAGGATCCAACCCGCAACGTTGTCGAGGAAGTAACGGTCGTGGGTGATCGCCACCACGGTGCCTTCGTAGTCGTGCAGGAAGCGCTCCAGCCAGGCCACGGACTCAGCGTCCAGGTGGTTGGTTGGTTCGTCGAGCAGCAGCATGTCCGGCTTCTCCAGCAGCAGGCGGCAGATCGCGACGCGGCGACGCTCACCCCCGGAGAGGTTGCTGATTTTCGCATCCCAGGCCGGCAGGCGCAGCGCATCGGCGGCACGCTCCAGCTGGTTGTCGAGGTTGTGGCCATCGTGGGACTGGATGATCGCTTCCAGTTCGCCCTGTACCTTGGCCAGCTTGTCGAAATCGGCTTCCGGGTCGGCATAGGCCGCGTAGACCTCATCCAGACGGGCCAGCGCGCTCTTCACTTCCGCGACCGCTTCCTCGATGGATTCGCGGACGGTCTGCTCCATGTTGAGCTGCGGCTCCTGCGGCAGGTAGCCGATTTTGATGCCGGGCTGCGGGCGCGCTTCGCCTTCGATGTCTTTGTCGATGCCCGCCATGATGCGCAGCAAGGTCGATTTACCCGCGCCGTTCAGGCCCAGCACGCCGATTTTGGCACCTGGGAAGAAGCTGAGGGAGATGTTCTTCAGAATATGACGCTTCGGCGGAACCACTTTTCCGACGCGATGCATGGTATAGACGTATTGAGCCACGTTGGATTGAGCCTCTTTTCAGATCCGTGTGTTGGAGTTTGGCTGCGGAGTGTAGCCCGTTTCCGGGCACGATGACAGCCGAACGCATTGACCACACAGTATAGCGACGGCGGCCGTGCTCCGCAGCTAAAAGCGCCGGTTATGCTGCCCGGCGCACACCGCGTCAGCGCGGCTGGATCGGGATGCCGTTGGTCAGCTGCTCCACCAGCCGGGCGACGTGGTGGATCACCTGCTTGCTCTGGCTGCCGACCTTGCGCTTGATGTTGCCCTTGTAGAGCGACACGGTTTTGCGGTGGATATTTAACCGCGCCGAGATGGCCGGTGTCGGCTGGCCCGCCATCCACATCGCCAACACCCGGTGCTCTGAGGCGCTGAGGGAGAGGGGGGCGGCTGGCGGGGCAACGGCGTGCTCTGGGCAGGCCAGCGCCAAAAAGGGGCGCAACGTGTGCGGGCGGGCGGTCTTCGGCAGCAGCACGATGTTCGGGCCAATCGCGACGAACTCGCGGTAGTGCAGCGGCTCGCGATCAATGAAGATCACGAACTGCACCTGCGGCGCGGCGGCGATCATCTGGCGCAGCCGCGTGGCGCTCTCCGGCTGGCGGCAGAAACAGGCCTCGTTGATAAACACCACCTGCGGCTGCACCAGCGCCATATTGTCATGCAGGTCGGCCAGGGTTTTCACCGCCAGCACATCCTGGCTGGGCTGGCTCATCTCAAGCAGCGTGGTCAGTAGCGCCAGCCGGGTGAAGTGGCACTGGTCAACAATAATCGCAGACATATCCTTCCCTTATGCGTGGAGTGGGCATCAGCGGGCGGGCGCCCTGCTGGAGAAGTGAGTATCGGCAGCGCGGCGGCAGGCTGTAAATATTGCCGCGGTAAATCGAGACACCACGGCGGCAAATTGAGACGCCCTGTACGCCAGCCACCGCTTCGCAGGGCGCTCTCCGCGGCGTGCGCAAAAGCGCGCTACACTTTCACCACCGTCTGGAGGGCGGCAGGGATTGATCTGCATTAAGGAGAGAGGCGGTTTTTATCCCGTTGATGGCCCTCTGCTTTTACACTTCATGGCCGATAACCCTGTCTGCCGCCACGTGTAAATGTTGTGGTGTTAACGCGCGTGACCTTCAATTCTTCCCTTGAATCGATTAGCGTGACTGTTAATTACGGCGGGGGAGATGCCCGCGCCAGACATGGCTCACATTCAATACCGGGTGGCGGTGGCCGCCCGTTTCCGGACACACAGCGAGGATAAACCCAAGTATGGTCAAGGTGGACAAATGGCGATTTCTGGCAGCGGGCGTCTGGCTGGCGCTGTGCGCGGGCAGCGCCCATGCCGACTCCCTCGAGGCGCAGCGCCAGCGTTACCAGCAGATTAAGCAGGCGTGGGACAGCAACCAGATAGACACGGTCGCCCAGCTGATGCCGACGCTGCGCGACTACCCGCTCTATCCCTATCTCGAGTACCGCCAGCTGACGCAGGATCTCGGCACCGCCACCTCCATGCAGGTGTCGGCCTTTATCAAGGCGCACCCGACGCTGCCGCCGGCGCGCTCACTGCCCTCGCGCTTCGTCAATGAGCTGGCGCGGCGGCAGGACTGGCGCGGCCTGCTGGCCTTCAGCCCGCAGCCGCCCAAACCGGTGGCGGCGCGCTGCAACTACTACTACGCCCGCTGGGCAACCGGCCAGCAGCAGGTGGCTTGGGACGGCGCAAAAGAGATCTGGCTGACCGGCCACTCACTGCCCACCACCTGCGACAAGCTGTTCACCGTCTGGCAGCAGGACGGCAACCTGTCACCCATTACGCTGCTGGCGCGTATCGGGCTGGCGATGAAAGAGGGCAACAGCAATCTGGTCAACTTCCTGGCGAAACAGTTGCCGGAGGATTACCAGACCATGGCGAACGCGCTGATGGCGCTGCAAAACAACCCGGACACCATCGAGAGTTTTGCCCGCACCGTCGGCCCCACCGACTTCACCCGTCAGGCGGTGACGCTGGCCTTTGAGCGGGTGGCGCGGGAAGACCCGGAGAACGCCCGCTCCATGCTGCCGGTGCTGGTGCGGCTGCAAAAGATGAGCGACAGCGAGCGGCTGGCGCTGGAGGAGTCGATCGCCTGGCGGCTGATGGGCAGTGATGCCACCTATGAGCAGGCCAAGTGGCGCGACAGCGTGATCCTGCGCGGCCACTCCACCGCTTTGCTGGAGCGCCGGGTGCGGATGGCGCTGGGCGCGGGCGACCGGCAGGGGGTGTCGGTGTGGCTGGCACGGCTGCCGGAGGAGGCGCAGCAGAAGGAGGAGTGGCGCTACTGGCGCGCCTCAGGGCTGATCGATCAGGGCCGCCGCAGCGAGGGTGAGGCAATTCTGCGCTCGCTGATGCAGACGCGCGGCTTCTACCCGATGGCGGCGGCGCAAAAGCTGAATGTGCCGTATCCGGTACGGGTGGAGCCTTCCGCCCAACCAGACAGTGACACCGCGGCGCTGCCGGGCATCGCCCGCGTGCGTGAGCTGATGTACTGGGGCATGGATAATTTGGCGCGCACCGAGTGGAGCTATCTGGTGGCGAGCCGCAACAAGACCGAGCAGGGGCAATTGGCGCGCTACGCCTATGAGCAGAACTGGGCGGATCTGAGCGTGCAGGCAACCATCACCGGCAAGCTGTGGGACAATTTGCAGGAGCGCTTCCCGATGGCTTGGGCGCAGGAGTTCCGCACCCAGACGGAAGGGAAGGGGATCACCCCGAGCTACGCAATGGCGATTGCCCGTCAGGAGAGCGCCTGGAACCCGAAGGCCCAGTCGCCGGTCGGCGCTGCCGGGCTGATGCAGGTGATGCCGCGCACCGCCGAGCACACGGTGAAGATGGGCAACATTCCCGGCTACTACAACAGCAGCCAGTTGCTTGATCCGCAGACCAATATCCTGATCGGCACCAGCTATCTGGAGTATGTCTACCAGATGTTTGGCCGCAATCGCATCCTCTCCAGTGCCGCCTACAACGCCGGGCCGGGGCGCGTCACTACCTGGCTGGAGAACAGCGGCGGGCGGGTAGATGCCATCGCCTTTGTTGAAAGTATTCCTTTCTCTGAAACGCGCGGTTATGTTAAAAATGTGTTGTCATACGACGCGTTCTATCGCCATTTCATGCATCGCCCGGCAAAACTGCTGACTGACGCGGAGTGGCAACGGCGTTATTGATTTTGGTGCGGTTATGGTATGCTGCTGTACTAGTTACATAGTATGGCAGCGATTATGGCGCACTTATCCCTTAACGATCCGGCTCTTTCCCAACAAGGCAATGAAGACTGGCTGCGCTTTGTCGCGCTGCTGCAACAGGCGTTTGCCGAAGGTCGGCACCCGCAACTGTTGCAGCTGTTCCTGACGCCCGATGAGCGCACCGCGCTTGGCACCCGGCTGCGGATTATCGAGGAGCTGATGCGTGGCGAACTGAGCCAGCGTGAGCTGAAAGGCGAACTGGGGGTGGGCATCGCGACCATCACCCGTGGCTCCAACAGCCTGAAAAGTGCCACGCCGGAGCTGAAGGCATGGCTGACTGAGCAGCTGCTGGAGACGCCGCGCTAATCAGTGGGTGTGGGCGCGTGCCTGATAGACCTCGTTGTGGAAGGGCGCCAGCGCCAGTACCAGCGCCTGATGGTAGACGCGGGTGCGGGTCAGTACCCCGGCGGTAAAAATGCCGATGGCGCCGCCCTTGCGTTTCACATCAGCGATGCCGCTGAGTTTCGCCATCTCCTCCCCCAGTTCGTGACCCAGACGAATCTCCCGCAGGATCACCTCCGGCAACATCAGGCTGGCGGAACGCGACTCACCGCGCTGGTGCATGTCCTCGATCACCATCCAGGCGAAGGTCATGTCATCCTCAATCCCGGCCTCCAC
Organism: Nissabacter sp. SGAir0207; assembly: GCF_005491205.1. Classification (NCBI taxonomy): domain Bacteria; kingdom Pseudomonadati; phylum Pseudomonadota; class Gammaproteobacteria; order Enterobacterales; family Yersiniaceae; genus Nissabacter; species Nissabacter sp. SGAir0207. Next base: position 3,310,076 of record NZ_CP028035.1, on the reverse strand, counting down.
CCCGACCCAGAAGTCCGCCTCCGGGCGTAGTTGGCGGGCGTTGGTCACCCGGTTACGGGCGCCGCTGCGCGTTTCGTCGCTGCCCATCGGCTGGGCTGGCACGCCGCTCTCCACCTCAATGCCTTCGATGCGTACGCTCTCCGGGCCAAAAATGTCTTCAAATGCCAGTTTGATTGCGTCAATTTTTGCAGGATTGGTTGTTGCAGCGACCACGTGATACATAGGGATTCAGCGTCCTTTTGTTAATTTCAGGCAGTATAACGGAAAACACTCATGCTACAGGTATATCTTGTTCGCCACGGCGAAACCGAATGGAACGCCGCCCGCCGCATTCAGGGCCAGTCAGACAGCGCCCTGACCGCCAAGGGTGAGCAGCAGGCAAGGCAGGTGGCGCAGCGTGCACGCCACCTGGGCATTACCCACGTTATCACCAGCGATTTGGGGCGCACCCGACGCACCGCCGAGATTATTGCCGACGCCTGTGGCTGCCCGGTGGTGGTGGAGCCGCGCCTGCGCGAGCTGCATATGGGGGTGCTGGAGGAGCGCGCCATCGACAGCCTGACGGCGGAAGAGGAGCAGTGGCGCAAGCAGATGGTGGATGGCACGCCAGATGGCCGCATCCCGGAAGGGGAGAGCATGGCGGAGCTGGGCGAGCGGATGCAGGCGGCGCTTAATCACCTGCGCACCCTGCCGGCTGGCAGCGTGCCGCTGGTGGTCAGCCACGGCATCGCGCTGGGTTGCCTGTTAAGCACCATCATCGGCCTGCCGCCCTATGCGGAGCGCCGACTGCGGCTGCGCAACTGCTCGCTGTCGCGGGTGGATTACCAGCAAAGCCCGTGGCTGGCTCCCGGTTGGATCGTGGAGAGCGCGGGCGATGTTTCACATCTGGATCTGCCCGCGCTGGATGAGTTGCAGCGCTAGCGGCGGATCGGGATCAGGTAGTCGCAGGCCATCTCTTTGATTGGGCGGACAGTGCGATCGCCCTTCGGGTAGAAGCGCTCGATGTCGTAGCCCTTGCGGCGGGTCAGCTTCAGCAGCGGCAGGCAGGTGCCGTAGAGCATCAGGATAAAGTCCTGGAAGCCGCTGATTGGCCCGTCGTAACGGAAGAGCGCATACTCGCCGCCCTGAAGCGTCACCGGGTGGCCCTCCTGCACGCTCTCCGGCACATGCTCCGGTTGCAGCGCGGTGGTGTAGAACACCTCCTGCTCGTCATCCTTCTCCAGACTGGCGCGCGCATGGTGCAAGCCATACAGCACCGGCGGCAGCTGGGCGACCTGCCCCAGATACTGTCCCCAGAACTGCGAGCGCAACTGGGAGCGGAAGGTGGAGAGCTGCTCCAGCGTGCAGGTGTAGCTCTGCGTCAGCCCAACCAAATGCTGCTCCGGCAGGGAGACAAACTCCGGCTGCGGCAGGGCGAGGTTATCCAGCCGAATCGGCGGGCAGATGCCGTAGGAGTGCCAATCTTCCGCCCGGCGATAGAGCGCCGGCGTCTGGGCAAACTGCTTCTTGAAGGCGCGCGTGAAGGTTTGCTGGGAGTCAAACCGGTACTGTAGGGCGATGTCGAGAATCGGACGGCTGGTCAAACGCAAGGCCACGGCGGCCTTGGAGAGGCGCCGGGCACGGATGTAAGCGCCGATCGCGTTCCCGGTGACATCCTTAAACATCCGTTGCAGGTGCCATTTGGAGTAACCGGCCTTGGCTGCCACGTTGTCGAGTGATAACGGCTGGTCCAGGTGGGTCTCCAACCAGCTAAGCAGATCGCGAATAATTCCGGCTTGATCCATAGATCGTCCTCGTTGAACTAAGATTGGCGCTAAGAATATGACGCCGCATAATAGCAATTTTTTCGGCCTAAAACTTCTGGAGATTTTTTTGTCCTCGCGTGCTATTGCTGGACATAAAAGCCATGAATCAGTCGTTTTTGTGATCTCGTTTAATTTGTATGAATGACGGCATGGCCATCACACAGTATGAAAGGGAGTAAATGAATGAAAACGAGTTGGATCCTGGGCGCCGCACTGCTGCTTGGCGCGGTAGGTACTGCACAGGCAGAGCAGGTGGGTGAAGTGGATACGGTCTTCAAACTGTTTGGCCCTGACCACAAAATTGTGGTGGAAGCCTTCGATGACCCGGACGTGCAGAATGTCACCTGCTATATCAGCCGGGCGAAGACCGGCGGCATCAAGGGCGGGCTGGGTCTGGCGGAGGACACCTCCGACGCGGCCATCTCCTGCCAGCAGGTGGGGCCTATCACGCTCAGCGACAAAGTGAAGCAGGGCAAGGAGAAGGGCGTGGTGGTATTCCAGAAGCGCACCTCGCTGATCTTCAAGAAGTTGCAGGTGGTACGCTTCTATGATGAGAAGCGCAATGCGCTGATCTACCTGACCTACTCCGACAAAGTGGTGGACGGCTCGCCGAAAAACGCCCTGAGCGCGGTGCCGATCATCCCGTGGGGCGGCCGCTAAGGCATAAAAAAGCCGGCACATAGGCCGGCTTTTTATGACCATCGGGCGCTCTTACTCTTCCAGATCGCCGCAGAAACGGTAACCTTCGCCGTGGATGGTGGCGATAATCTCTGGCGTGTCCGGCGTCGATTCGAAATGCTTGCGGATGCGGCGGATGGTGACGTCCACCGTGCGGTCGTGCGGCTTCAGCTCACGGCCGGTCATCTTCTTCAGCAGTTCGCCACGCGTCTGGATCTTGCCGGGATTCTCGCAGAAGTGCAGCATGGCGCGGAACTCGCTACGCGGCAGTTTGTACTGCTCGCCCTGTGGGCTGATCAGCGAACGGCTGTTGATGTCCAGCTCCCAACCGTTGAAGCGGTAGCTCTCCACCAGGCGGCGCTCTTCACCGGTGCTCGCCAGGTTCATGGTGCGGGAGAGCAGGTTGCGGGCGCGGATGGTCAGCTCACGCGGGTTGAACGGCTTGGTGATGTAGTCATCGGCACCAATCTCCAGACCGAGGATCTTATCCACTTCGTTATCACGGCCGGTCAGGAACATCAACGCGACGCTGGCTTGTTCACGCAGCTCGCGGGCCAGCAGCAGGCCATTTTTGCCGGGCAGGTTAATATCCATGATAACCAGGTTGATGTCATTTTCGGACAGGATCTGGTGCATCTCCGCACCGTCATTGGCTTCATAGACCATATAGCCTTCGGCTTCAAAAATGGTCTTCAGCGTATTACGCGTTACTAGCTCGTCTTCGACGATTAGGATTTGCGGGGTCTGCATGGTTGCTACCTAAAATTGCCAACAAATAGAAAATAGGAGTACAGAAGTCTTTGTTCTCATGGAGCTGTAGGCGGGGGTTACCGTCAACTCACCTGCTACCCGACTAAAGTACGTAAACTCGTTCTTGATGCACTTTCCATCAACGTCAACAACATCGCTAGCCTGGTTGGGGAAGATACGCTAACAGCGCCAAGGGGACCAAAAGAGGCGCATATCCTAACCCCATTAACAGCAATATAACAGTGTGTATCGAATTTACCACCCAACAAAACTACGCTTTGTTGACATATATCAAGTTCAATTGTAGCACGTTAACAGATTAGTGATAAACACTTCCCAGAATGCCGCAGCAAGTCACATTTTTGTGCCTATTGTCGCCCTTGTGCGTCCGTTTTTTCGCGTAAACCAATATAATTTATGCATAAAAAAACGGAAGTCATCCAGTTGATTTATAAATATTTCGGCACAACAAATAAACCAATGTAATATCTTCAGCAGGCATGAACTGAGAAAAGCTTATTTAAGTCACCCTTTAATGATAATCGCAAACGGCTTTTATGTTAATACACTGTAAAATTGAACGCCTTTCCCTGAATGAAATGACAAGGTAAAGTAGAGCCTGTATTCCCTTTTTTTCTTTCAGGTACACCATGCAGTTTCATATTATTTTAGTTTCTCCCGCCCGCCCGGAAAATGTCGGCGCGGCTGCCCGTGCAATGAAAACCATGGGCTTTGGCTCCCTGCGTATTGTTGACAGCCAGGCGCACCGCCAGCCGGAAGCGGCTAGGGTGGCGCATGGCTCGACAGAGATCCTGGAAAATGCGCTCCATTTTCAAACCCTTGAGGAAGCGCTGGCTGACATCGATCTGACCATCGCCACCACCGCCCGCAACCGCTCCCACTATCACTACTTCTGCACGCCGCAGGAGTTGCAGGGGCAGCTGGAGGAGAAACAGCAGTGGATCCACCATGCTGCGCTGGTGTTTGGCCGCGAGGACTCCGGGCTGACCAATGAGGAGCTGGCGCTGGCCGACCTGCTGACCGGCGTGCCGATGCAGGCGGATTACCCCTCGCTCAACCTCGGGCAGGCAGTGATGGTCTACTGCTACCAGCTTTCGGCGCTCAACCAACTGGCGCAGAGCGTGATGCCTGAGGCGGCACCGGGCCAGCTTGCTGCGCTGCGTGAGCGGGTCACCCAGCTGCTGCCGCGCCTCGGCTGTGAAGACGACCGCAAAATGGTGGAGTGGCTGGCGCAGCGGCTGGGCAGTGTGTCGCAGCGTGACACCGCCATGCTGCACCGCCTGCTGCACGACATCGAAAAAAAATTAACGCCATAACCGCTGGGGATTCCACTGCCTGAAGGGCCATCCGTAGCGGAATCCTCTGCACGGCTCCCGGAGGGCTGGCAATCCGGTTGGCACGTCCGGCTTTCATAGCGGGAACTGTTTTTGAACTCCCTTGGCCTTCTGCACCGCCTTTTTAGAAATAAATTGACTTGAAGGGGCGATTGCTTTAGCTAATAGGGGGACAGATAAATTTGACAGACAGACTCCATGCGACTCATCAGCCTGAACACCACAATTATTACCACCACCGCTACCACAGGTAACGGGGCGGGCTGACGCGTACAGGAAACACAAGAAAAAAGCCCGCACCTCACAGTGCGGGCTTTTTTTTCGGCATCAATTCAGGAGAAACCAGAAATGCGAGTGCTGAAATTTGGCGGGACCTCGGTAGCCAATGCGGAACGCTTCATGCGCGTGGCCGATATTATGGAAAGCAATGCACGTCAGGGACAGGTGGCGACCGTGCTCTCCGCACCGGCGAAGATCACCAACCATCTGGTGGCGATGATCGAAAAAACCGTCGCCGGTCAGGACATCCTGCCGAATATCAGTGACGCCGAGCGGATCTTCTCCGAGCTGCTCGAGGGGCTGGCGCAGGCGCAGCCGGGCTTTGATCTCGTGGGGGTGAAGGCGTTTGTTGAGCAGGAGCTGGGCCAGCTCAAGCAGAAGCTGCACGGCATCGCGCTGCTGGGCCAGTGCCCGGACAGCGTCAACGCTGGCATCATCTGTCTGGGCGAGAAACTCTCGATCGCCATCATGGCGGCGTTGTTCACTGCCAAGGGCTATCCGGTCACCGTCATCAACCCGGTGGAGAAACTGCTGGCACAGGGGCACTTCCTGGAGTCCACAGTGGACATTACCGAATCCACCCTGCGCATCGCCGCCGCCGAGATCCCGGCTGACCACATCATCCTGATGGCGGGCTTCACCGCTGGCAATGAGAAGGGCGAGCTGGTGGTACTGGGGCGCAACGGCTCCGACTACTCTGCCGCCGTGCTGGCCGCCTGCCTGCGCGCCGACTGCTGCGAAATCTGGACTGACGTGGATGGCGTCTACACCTGCGATCCGCGCACCGTGCCGGACGCGCGCCTGCTGAAATCGATGTCCTACCAAGAGGCGATGGAGCTCTCCTATTTTGGCGCGAAAGTGCTGCACCCGCGCACCATCGCGCCGATCGCCCAGTTCCAGATCCCCTGCCTGATCAAGAATACCGGCAACCCGCAGGCACCGGGCACGCTGATTGGGCTGGAGAGCCGCGACGAGGCCAACCCGGTCAAGGGCATCACCAACCTCAATAACATGGCGATGTTCAACGTCTCCGGGCCGGGCATGAAGGGCATGGTTGGCATGGCGGCGCGGGTGTTTGCCGTGATGTCGCGCGCCGGTATCTCCGTGGTGCTGATCACCCAATCCTCCTCTGAATACAGCATCAGCTTCTGCGTGCCGCAGAGCGACATGGCGCGCACCCGCAAGGCGCTGGAGGATGAGTTCTACCTCGAGCTGAAGGATGGCCTGCTGGAGCCGCTGGACGTGATGGAGCGGCTGGCGGTGATCTCGGTGGTCGGCGACGGTATGCGCACCCTGCGCGGCATCTCCGCCAAATTCTTCTCGGCGCTGGCGCGCGCCAACATCAATATCGTGGCGATCGCCCAAGGCTCCTCCGAGCGCTCCATCTCGGTGGTGGTCAACAACGATGACGCCACCACCGGCGTGCGCGTCAGCCACCAGATGCTGTTCAACACCGATCAGGTGATTGAGGTGTTTGTCATCGGCGTCGGCGGGGTCGGCGGTGCGCTGATCGAGCAGATCGCCCGCCAGCAAACGTGGCTCAAGCAGAAGCACATCGACCTGCGGGTGTGCGGCATCGCCAACTCGCGTGCCATGCTGACCAACGTGCACGGCATCTCGCTTGAGAGCTGGCGCGACGAGCTGGGCGCGGCGCGTGAGCCATTCAACCTTGGCCGCCTGATCCGGCTGGTGAAGGAGTACCACCTGCTCAACCCGGTGATTGTCGACTGCACCTCCAGCCAGGTGGTCGCTGACCAGTATGCCGATTTCCTGGCGGATGGCTTCCACGTGGTGACGCCGAACAAAAAGGCCAACACCTCGTCGATGAACTACTACCACCAGCTGCGCAAGGCGGCGCAGGGTTCACGCCGCAAGTTTCTCTATGACACCAACGTCGGCGCGGGCCTGCCGGTGATTGAGAACTTGCAGAACCTGCTGAACGCGGGCGATGAGCTGACCCGCTTCTCCGGCATCCTCTCCGGCTCGCTCTCCTTTATCTTTGGCAAGCTGGATGAGGGGATGTCGCTCTCCGCCGCCACCCTACAGGCGAAGGAGATGGGCTACACCGAGCCAGATCCGCGTGACGACCTGTCAGGCATGGACGTGGCACGCAAGCTGCTGATTCTGGCGCGTGAGGCGGGCTACGCGCTGGAGCTGAACCAGATTGAGGTGGAGCCGGTGCTGCCGGCACACTTTGACGCCAGCGGCGAGGTCGCGGCGTTCCTCCAGCGCCTGCCGGAACTGGATGAAGAGTTTGCCCGCCGGGTGGCGCAGGCGCGTGATGCCGGCAAGGTGTTGCGCTATGTCGGTGCCATTGAGGAGGGGCGTTGCAAGGTGAAGATCGCGGCCGTTGATGGCAACGATCCTCTGTATAAAGTGAAGAATGGGGAGAACGCGCTGGCCTTCTACAGCCGTTACTACCAGCCGCTGCCACTGGTGCTGCGCGGCTACGGTGCCGGGAACGATGTGACCGCCGCCGGCGTCTTTGCAGATCTTTTACGCACACTGTCATGGAAGTTGGGGGTTTAATATGGTTAAGGTGTATGCACCGGCGTCAATCGGCAATGTCAGCGTGGGCTTTGATGTCCTGGGCGCCGCCGTGTCGCCGGTTGACGGCACCCTGCTGGGCGACTGCGTCAGCGTTGAGGCGGCTGCCACATTCAGTCTGCGTAATGAGGGGCGTTTCGTCAGCAAGCTGCCGACCGACCCGCAAGAGAACATCGTCTACCAGTGCTGGCAGCGCTTCTGCCAGGAGATTGGCCGCGAAGTGCCGGTGGCGATGACGCTCGAGAAGAATATGCCCATCGGCTCCGGGCTGGGTTCCAGCGCCTGCTCGGTGGTCGCTGGCCTGATGGCGATGAACGAGTTCTGTGACCGCCCGCTCGACCAGAACCGCCTGCTCTCCCTGATGGGGGAGCTGGAGGGGCGCATCTCCGGCAGCGTGCACTACGACAATGTCGCCCCCTGCTACCTGGGCGGGCTGCAATTGATGCTGGAGGTGGAGGACACCATCAGCCAGCCGGTGCCCTGCTTCGATGACTGGTTCTGGGTGATGGCCTATCCCGGCATCAAGGTCTCCACCGCCGAGGCGCGCGCCATCCTGCCTGCCCAGTACCGCCGCCAGGACTGCATCAGCCACGGCCGCTACCTGGCGGGCTTCATCCACGCTTGCCACACCCGCCAGCCACTGCTGGCCGCCAAACTGATGCAGGATGTGATCGCTGAACCCTACCGCACCCGCCTGCTGCCGGGCTTTGCCGAGGCGCGCAAGGCGGCTGGCGAGATTGGCGCGCTGGCCTGCGGCATCTCCGGCTCCGGCCCGACGCTGTTTGCCGTCTGTGATGACGCGGCAACCGCGCAGCGCATGGCCGCATGGTTAGAGCAGCACTACCTGCAAAATGATGAAGGTTTTGTTCATATATGCCGTCTGGATACTGCCGGCGCACGACAATTAGGATAAGCCATGAAACTCTACAACCTGAAGGATCACAACGAACAAGTCAGTTTCGCCCAGGCGGTGAAGCAGGGGCTGGGCAAACAGCAGGGGTTGTTCTTCCCGCTGGAACTGCCGGAGTTCGAACTGACCGAGATTGATCGCCTGCTGGAGCAGGACTTTGTGACCCGCAGCACCCGCATCCTCTCCGCCTATATTGGCGAAGAGATCCCGACCGAGGTACTGCGCGAGCGCGTGGCCGCCGCCTTTACCTTCCCAGCGCCGCTGGCGCAGGTGGAACCGGATGTCGCAGCGCTGGAGCTGTTCCACGGCCCGACGCTGGCGTTCAAGGATTTCGGCGGCCGCTTTATGGCGCAGATGCTGGCAGAATTCTCCGGCAACCAGCCGGTGACCATCCTGACCGCCACCTCCGGTGACACCGGCGCGGCGGTGGCCCACGCCTTCTACGGCATGGAGAACGTGCGGGTGGTGATCCTCTACCCAGAGGGCAAGATCAGCCCGTTGCAGGAGAAGCTGTTCTGCACCCTGGGCGGCAACATCCACACCGTGGCGGTTGACGGTGACTTTGACGCCTGTCAGGCGCTGGTCAAGCAGGCCTTTGACGATGAGGAGCTGAAACAGCGGCTGGGGCTGAACTCTGCCAACTCCATCAACATCAGCCGCCTGCTGGCGCAGATCTGCTACTACTTCGAAGCGGTGGCGCAACTGCCGCAAGAGGCGCGCAACCAGCTGGTGGTCTCGGTGCCGAGTGGCAACTTCGGCGACCTCACCGCCGGGCTGCTGGCCAAGTCGCTCGGCCTGCCGGTGAAACGCTTCATCGCCGCCACCAACGCCAACGACACGGTGCCGCGTTTCCTGCAACAGGGCGCATGGCAGCCGCAAACCACGGTCGCCACGCTGGCGAACGCGATGGATGTCAGCCAGCCGAACAACTGGCCGCGCGTGGAGGAGCTGTTCCGCCGTAAAACCTGGCAATTGAAGGAGTTGGGCTACGGCGCGGTCAACGACGAGGTCACCCGCGACACCATGCGCGAGCTGGATGAGAAGGGCTACCTGTCAGAGCCGCACGCGGCCATTGCCTATCGCTTATTACGTGACCAGTTGCAGCCGGGTGAATTTGGTCTGTTCCTGGGAACTGCCCATCCGGCGAAATTCAAAGAGAGCGTGGAAGAGATCCTTGGCCGGGCGATTGATTTGCCAGAAGCATTGGCCGCTCGCGCCGAACAGGCATTATTGTCACATTCCCTGCCAGCTGACTACCTGAAAATAAGAGAATTTTTACTGAATATTCCTGCCTAAAATTCGACAGTCCCGTTTTCAGATAAAGGCCATTTTATAATGGCCTTTTTTTATACATATAGATTCCCCAACCATTTCACCTGTAGCAAACTTCTCAGTTTTAAATCTTTTTAGGTGAGTTAGGCTAAGTTATTTTACCCCGAGAAGTATGAAGCGATATCTAAAGTGATACCGTGCCTAAAACTCTCAAGAGGCAGCAATGAAAGAAAGGCGTACCCCCTTATTCGACTACAACCTCATCCGAATTATGGATGAGGTCATTGCCGCAGGGAGCGCGTCTAAAGCAGCAAAACGTTTGAACCTCTCCACTTCCGCCGTCAGCCTTTCACTCAGCCGGCTGCAACGCCATTTTGGTCAGGAGCTGTTCATTCGTACCGGCACCGGACTTAAACCGACACCTTCCGCCTTGGAAATTAATCGTTCATTCAGACAAGCAATTGATATCGTAGATAATATAATAGATTTGTATCAAAAGGAGGAGAGCCATTTAGAGTTTTTGAGAATATCTGGATCTGATTTTATTGAGTCATTTTATATTTCTCAGCTTGTTGAGCAAGGCTATTTAGAGATAAATAGCATCGTTTTTTATACGCTGACCAACCAGGATGAGTTCGAATTAACGGACAGCCTCTTGCAAAATAAGTGTGAGCTGGCAATGACTTTCTTCCCGTTGATGCATGAGTCAGTCATCACCGAAAAAATAGGGAGCCTGCAAAAATTCGTTGCCGTCTGCCGGGCAGACCATTTATTGGCGTCCGGCGGAGCAATGACCTTGGCAAACTATTACTCACTGCCACATGCCGGATTAAATGGCGAAGTGTCGGACATGGATACGACGTTGTTAGGCAGCTTAATGCATATTAACCATGAGTTCCGGGGAAAGCGCAAGGTTACTTATCGTTCCAACAGTTTTAACGGCATCATCAATGCGATTGAAAAAAGCGACATGATTGCCATTTTGCCTGAAAGCATTGCCACTTTCCTGATAGATAAAGAGAGGCGAAAGTTGGCCTGGCTCACGTTGCCGCCTGAACTGGAACCCTATCCGGTTAATGTTTACGCCAACTATTATATTAATTCAGCTTATCGTTCTTCCATTGCCGCGTTGATCTCTCAATTCAAAAGTATTAAAAGCTAATTTTACCCGCCCTTTATCATCCTCTTTTATCCCTCTGTGTAAATATCATCAAAGAAAAGATGATGTGATAAATAGCGCGTCTCACGTAATAACAATAAAAGAGATCTATTTTGTGGCAAGGCTCACGCAACAAAAAAGAGATGTCGTGATTTGCAAGGCCAGGGGCGGCTCACTACCATAGGCCTCAGTCGAAAGTTAACGTTTTTATTCTTCTTGTATGAGGGTTCTACCATGACCGTAACAACCGTGGAAAATTTTGCCTTTATGGAGTTCGAACTGTTCCTGACCATCATCGTGATGGCAACCTGGGGCGGGGTAATCCGGATTTTATTGCAGCCCGGCAAGCTGCCAAAAAAGAATCGCATCAGTAACTGTATTATGCAGGTATGTATCTCCTGCTTTACCGGTTTTATTCTCAGCGTGCTGGGGATTGAGCGTGGGTTAAGCCCCCATATGGTTATTATGGTGGCGGGCCTCGGCGGCGTATTTTCAGGAACGCTGTTGACTGCCCTGGGCGAACGGATAAGCAGTATCGTCCAGGGGCGCACATTGCTCACTAAATAAAGCATATTGACGAAGGCAAAAAAGGAGAACGCGAGTTCTCCTTTTTTGTATCATATCATCGTCACTCGATGAGCCATCCACCCATAAATAAATGACTCATTCTGCACCCGCTTTTCAGCCAGTTCCAGATAGTAGTGTCCTTGTGAACAATTTAATGAACGTATTAATACATTCTCACCGTGTGGCTGCCTTTTTTTTAAAAAATTTTCCAGTGAAGATAACGTTTTGCTCCCAATTATCCCGTCCACTATAATATCTGGATAATACTTCTGTTGATTATTGTACGCATTCAACCAACGCTGTAGCCAACGTATGGAGATTCCCGTCCCAATATTGGTGCCGGTATCGCACAGCTCCAGCGCGAGGATAGGCGCCAGATCATGCACCTTGTCAAACCCCGGCGCACGCCAGTAGTCATCCTCCAGGATACGGTAGGCCTCCTCTTTGGAAAGATTTTTCATTTCACCTACATAGCCATGCTTACGGGCCACCTTCTCGGTAATTCCCCAGCAGGTTTCGCCACCCAAATCATCGGCATGATTGACATATGCCCCCTCTTTTTCGAGGATGTTGTTAATCACAGGATTCGTAAACATGAGGATACCCCTTGTTCATTAGTCGCTAATAAAGGAAGAACAGCGTACCGATAGCCAGCAAGAACAGAATCAGCGCGCCACCGGTTAAATAAAGCCCCTTGCGCGGATAGACCATCTCTGGCGCTTTCTCTATTTTCTCAATCTGCACGGTATCATTTACCCGGATGCCGGAACGCGGGACAGTAATAAAGAAGTCATCCAGGCCCAGCGTCTTGAGATCCTTGCGAATCAGATAGAGGGTTTGGGTCAGACTGGCGTCGCTGGCAAATTGGCTGCGTTTGCCCCAGAGCGCCTGTGACAGCGATGATTTCTCAATAACATCTTCATCGGCATGTTCAATGATATAGCTCAGGCAACGGGCACGCATTGACGTGAGCTTAATAATGACATCACTGTCCACTAATTTCAGCTCTTTAGCATTTTCATTGAAGATGCACATCTTATTTAACAGGTAATTGCTCATCATATTAAGCTCTCTTATGAGTTGAGTTCATTACAGGAACGGGTGGACTTTTAAAAGCGTAATTCCGTTTGGGCAATAATCTAGTTCCGAGAGAGATAAAACTTTGTCGTTTATTTTATTTTGCGAACCGGCTCAATAAAACCGGGGTTTTTTTAGCTTAACTCAAAACCCTTTTGAGTTTTACTCAAATTATATTTTTTGGATGTCAAATCTTGAAATAATTAACAACGATGTGGTAAATCAATATGTCAATCTAAGAGTAAGAAAACTAATGTTTCGGTTGCTTTCGGCAGCTAAATGATGATGAGAAAATTTAACGGGGCAATGAGTGGAGAGGCTTTTTTTTAAAACAACACTTCGGCGCTGCTTTATTATCGGAATGAGTGATTCGCATCAAAATAAATGTGATGGGGTGTGATTTGTGTTTGCGGGGAGATAACGCAAAGATTGATTCCGGCAGCGCAATGCTGCGCGATTAATCCCAACACCACATAAGGTAAATAAAATGGCAACAAGTAAACTTGTGAAAGACGATCCAATGACCACGCAATCCTATCAGGCGGATGGTTTTGATCCGGCAACGGAAACGGTCAAATACAGCACCACCTCTGCGCGAGTAACTAAACCCGTTTACAACAAATATAATACCGCTAATAAGCCCAAAGTGTTTGGCTATTACACCGACTGGTCACAGTACGATGGCCGTTTACAGGGTGCGGTAGGTACGCCGGAAACGCGCGGGCGGAGTTATGATTTAGCAAATGTCTCCCCGACGGCTTATGACAAAATTATTTTAGGTTTTGTTGGTATTGTTGGCGACCAGGGTGAAAAGAAACAGACAATTGAGAATGCCGCCAGCCAACTCAATAAAAAAGAGCATGAAGCCACCTTCCTGGACCCGTGGGGCGATTTCGCCTCCTCCACCAACTGCGGGCTGGATAATCCGGGTTGGGTTGAACTGTCGAATTCCACCCTGACCCAAGCCAACACCAAAGGGGTGATTGGCGGCCTGCGCGATCTGCAAAAGAAAGCCAAGGCACAGGGCCATAACCTGGCGCTCTCCCTGAGCATCGGCGGCTGGACGCTGAGTAACGGTTTCCACAATATGTCGAAAACCGCCAACGGACGCAGCGTCTTCTCCAAGAGCGTCGCCGGCATCTTCAAACGCTTCCCGATGTTCAGTGAAGTGGATATTGACTGGGAGTACCCCAACAATATCGGTAACAACAACCCGCATGGCCCAGAGGATGGCCCGAACTACGCGCTGCTGATCGCCGAACTGAAGAAGGAGCTGACCGCCATCAACCGCGCCGACGTCAAAATCAGTATCGCCAGTTCGGCGGTGGTGAGCGTGCTCGGCCACTCCAACGTCAAGGCGCTGCTGAATGCGGGTCTCTACTCCATCAACGTCATGACCTATGACTTCTTCGGCACGCCGTGGGCAGAGACGCTGGCCCACCACACCAACCTCCATGCGCAGGAACCCGGTGCATTGGGTGTCGACACCATCGTTGACTATCTGATCGCCGAGGGCTTCCCGAGTGACCGCATCAACGTCGGTTACGCGGCCTATACCCGTAACGCCCAGAACGCGCAGATTGACAGCTTCTCGCCGCTGAAGGGGAGCTACAAACCGGATGCAGGCAAAACCACCGTTGGGAGTTTTGAGAGCGGCACCACCGAATGGTATGACCTGGTCTACAACTATATCGACCTGGAGAACCAGCGTGGCCGCAACGGCTTTGATGTCTATACCGATCAGGTAGCCGACGCTGATTACCTCTATAACAAAAAAATCAAGCTGTTTATGTCCTGTGAAACCCCGCGCTCGGTGAAAGCGAAGGGTGAGTATGTGGCCTCAAAAGGGCTGGGTGCGCTCTTCACCTGGACCATCGACCAGGACAACGGCGTGCTGGTCAATGCGGCCCGCGAAGGGCTGGGTTGCCCGATCGTCAATAAAGTGATCGATATGTCCCCGTTCTACTTTGAGGGGGTGAACGTCAGCGGCTCCGTGCCGGACGAGCCAGCGGAAGAGGAGGAGAGCAGCGCCGCCAACCGCGCGCCAGTGGCCGCTATCGAGTTGCAGGTGGTCGGTGGCTCACGGGTACGGCTGAGCGGGGCCGGTTCGAAAGACCCGGACGATGACGCCATCAGCTACCAGTGGACCGTGCCGGCGGCGATTGCCGTGGCAGACAAGCGTGCGGCCGTGCTGGAGTTCACCGTGCCAGAAGTGGTGGAAAAGGCGAGCTTTACCTTCTCACTGATCGTGAAGGACAGCCATGACCAATCCTCCACCCAGCAGAACTATGTGCTGACGGTGATCTCCGCGTCGCAGGAACAGGAGGAGGTGCCAACCCCGACGCCGACCCCGACGCCAACGCCAACCCCAACGCCGACCCCGACGCCGACCCCAACGCCGACGCCAACCCCAACGCCGGAACCTTCAGGCAAGGCGCCTTATGCGTTGTGGGAAGCAGGGAAAGTGTACAACGGTGGCGAAACCGTCAGTTGGAAAGGCACCAACTACAAGGCCGCCTGGTGGACGATGGGCGACGAACCCGGCAGTGCGCAGGGCACCGGTTCCGGCCGCCCGTGGGTGGTGCAGGGCACCTATTGATTGCGAGGAAATTAACCATGCCGGGCGCTTGCCCGGCATTTTTTTACTGCTCTGACCGGATAAAGACCAGCTCATTGCCCTGTGAGCGGGCGGCGTCAAAGCGGTAGCCCTCCCAGTCAAACGCCTTAAGCTGCTCCGGCTGCGAGAGGCGCTCGGTAATAATAAAGCGGCTCATCAGGCCACGCGCTTTTTTGGCGTAGAAACTGATCACCTTATACACGCCATTTTTCTCATCAAGGAACACCGGCTTCACCATCTGCGCTTTCAGCGCCTTGGTTTTTACCGCCTTGAAGTACTCATCCGACGCCAGGTTAACCAGCACCTCATCCCCTTGCGCCGCCAGCGCCTCATTCAGCGCCTCAGTGATAATGGTGCCCCAGAAGGCATAGAGATCCTTGCCGCGCGGGTTATCCAGTTTGGTGCCCATCTCTAGCCGGTAGGGCTGCATCAGATCGAGCGGCCGCAGCAGGCCATACAGGCCGGAGAGCATCCGCAGATGCTGCTGGGCGTGGTCAAAATCCTGCTCGCTGAAGGTGTGTGCCTGAAGGCCGGTGTAGACATCACCCTTGAAGGCCAGCAGTGCCTGACGCGCATTGTCCGGCGTGAAGGCGGGCGTCCAGTTCTGGAAGCGGCCCACATTGAGATCGGCCAGCTTGTCACTGATACCCATCAGGCTGGCGATCTGTGCGGGCGTCAGCGTGCGGCAGCGCTCAATCAGTTGCTGGCTGTGGTCAAGCAGCGTCGGTTGGGTGTGGCGCTGGGTCGCCAGCGGGCTTTCGTAATCCAGGGTTTTGGCAGGAGAGATAATCGTTAACATGGCGCGTTCCCATTCTGTGCATTGCCGCTACTTTACCAAATCCCAGCCGAAAAAGGGGCGATGGGTCTGATAGGGCGCGTCACGCCGGCGGCTCCCACACCCCCGGCACCAGTTGCCCGCGCAGGCTGGGGTGGTGCGCCGGGTGGAATACCGGCAGCAGCCCAATGCGCTGCTGGCGCTGGTAGTCCTTGACCAGCATCACCGTCACGCCGGAGAGCAGCAGCAGCGCCGTCAGGTTGGCCAGTGACATCACCGCCAGCAGGCTGCCGGTCAGTGGGCTGAGCCAGGGGGCCTGCCAGAACAGCCCCAGCCCGGCGCAGGCCAGCGTCAGGCCGCGTAGCCAGGGCAGGCCGCCGGTGCGGTTACGGGTGAGGAATAGCAGGTTGTTCTCGGCATAGACATAGTTGCCGAGCAACGCGGTCAGGGTGAAGAGCGCGATCACCGCCATCATCGGCGCGCCGCCCCAAAGCTCGACGCAGGCCGCCATCGCCTGCCGGGCGAGGGAGGGGGCATCCGCCGTCACGGCGGGCAGCCCCGCGAGCAGCAACACCAGCGCGGTGGCACTGCCAATCACCACGGTATCCAGCACCGCCCCCAGCATCTGCACATAGCCCTGTGACACCGGGTGGGCCGGTTGCGGCGCGGCGCTGGCTGCGGCGTTTGGCACGGAGCCAATGCCCGCCTCATTGGTCTGTAGCCCCTGTTGTAGCCCCTGGCTCATCGCCTGAGAGATGCCATACCCGACCGCGCCAGACATCGCCTCCTCCAGACCGAATGCGCCACGGAAAATAGCCAACGCAATGCGCGGCAGCTCAGCGGCATGGCTCAGGATCGTCCAGCCCGCCAGCCCAAGGTAGAGCAGCAGCATCAGCGGCACCAGCAGTGCCAATGTGCGGGCAATGCGCGACAGGCCGCCGAGCATCACGCCGCCGGCCAGCAGCAGCAGGGCGGCCGCCAGCCCCAGCGGCGGGCAGTGCAGCGCCAGCCGGTTGGCCTCCGCCAGCGCGTTGGCCTGCAAGGTATTGAGGGTCAGGCCGAAGGTGGCGATCAGCAGCAGGGCGAACAGCACGCCGAGCCAGCGCATCCCCAGCCCGCGCGCCATATAGTAGGCGGGGCCACCGCGAAAGCGCCCCTGCCCATCGCGGCTTTTATAGAGCTGCGCCAGCGTGCTCTCCGCCAGCGTGGTCATCATCCCGATCCAGGTCATCACCCACATCCAGAAGATGGCGCCCGGCCCGCCATTCTCCAGCGCGATGGCAACGCCGGTCAGGTTACCCGGCCCGATGCGCGCGCCGAGCGTCAGGCAGAGCGCCTGCCAGGAGATGAGGCCGCCGGGTTGGCGGACGCGGCTCAGCCGCAGGGCACCGACCATGCCGCTCAGGCAGCGCAACTGCATCCCGCGGGTGCGCCAGGTGAAGTAAAGCCCCGCGCCAATCAGCAGGTAGAACAGGATGGAATCCCACAGGATGGTATTGAAAAAGACAATCAGTTCAGTCATTGAGGGCCTCGTTGAGCCATGCCCTGATGGCGCGCCACCCGGCGTTGCGACGCAGGAACGCTGGCAATGGGCGCGACTGTAGCACACAAATTATGCATCCAGACAGCCCGATTGTCGCGTCGTGATCTGGTTGAATTCCCGCGCGATTTTTCCGGCTTTTCCCGCCCGGCCGGGGCGTGCGCTTTTCCCTGACGCGCGTCTTGCGCGCCCCCCTTTGCATGTTATTATCAGGCTACGGCAAGGCCGTCTGGCCTTCATCAATACCCACCTATGAGAAATGCCATTATGACGAACAAACTTACTGCCCTACGCCAGTTGACCACCGTGGTTGCCGATACCGGCGACATCGCGGCCATGAAGTTGTACCAGCCGCAAGATGCCACCACCAACCCCTCCCTGATCCTGAACGCCGCCCAAATCCCGGAATACCGCAAACTGATTGATGAAGCCATTGCCTGGGCGCGTGACCAGAGCGGCGACCGCGACCAGCAGATCCTGGACGCCTCTGACAAGCTGGCGGTGAACATTGGTCTGGAGATCCTGAAGCTGATCCCTGGCCGCATCTCCACCGAAGTGGACGCGCGCCTCTCCTATGACACCGAAGCGAGCGTCGCCAAGGCCAAGCGCCTGATGAAGCTCTACAACGATGCCGGCATCAGCAACGATCGCATCCTGATCAAGCTGGCCTCTACCTGGCAGGGCATCCGCGCCGCTGAGCAACTGGAGCGCGAAGGCATCAACTGTAACCTGACGCTGCTGTTCTCCTTCGCGCAGGCGCGTGCCTGTGCCGAAGCGGGCGCTTATCTGATCTCGCCGTTCGTTGGCCGTATCCTCGACTGGTACAAGGCCAATGGCGACAAGAAAGAGTTCGAATCCCATGAAGATCCGGGTGTGATCTCCGTGACCGAAATCTACCAGTACTATAAAGAGCACGGCTACGAGACCGTGGTGATGGGCGCCAGCTTCCGTAACGTGGGTGAGATCATCGAACTGGCAGGCTGCGATCGCCTGACCATCGCCCCGGCGCTGCTGAAAGAGCTGGCCGAGAGCGAAGGCGGGGTAGAGCGCAAACTCTCCTTCAACGGTGAAGTGAAACCACGCCCGCAGCCGCTGACCGAATCCGAGTTCTACTGGGAGCATAACAGCGACCCGATGGCGGTTGAGAAGCTGACCGACGGCATCCGCAAGTTTGCCGTTGACCAGGGCAAACTGGAGAAGATGATCGCCGATCTGCTCTGATCTGGCGCATTAACCAGCGAAAGGCGGCCTTGGGCCGCCTTTTTTATGCGCGGCACGGCGGCAGAATTCGTATACTGGGCGAAACAGGTTTACTGGCGCACGCCATAAGGTAAAAGATGAACACATTACGCATTGGTCTGGTCTCGGTGTCTGACCGCGCTTCCAGCGGCATCTATCAGGACAAGGGCATCCCGGCATTGCAGGAGTGGCTGGCGTCGGCGCTGGCGACCCCGTTTGAGATTGAGACGCGCCTGATCCCGGACGAGCAACTGCTGATTGAGCAGTCACTGTGCGAGCTGGTGGATGAGAGCGGTTGCCATCTGGTGCTGACCACCGGCGGCACCGGCCCGGCGCGCCGCGACGTGACCCCGGACGCCACGCTGGCAGTGGCTGATCGCGAGATGCCCGGCTTTGGCGAGCAGATGCGCCAGATCAGCCTCAACTTTGTGCCGACCGCCATCCTCTCCCGTCAGGTGGGGGTGATCCGTAAGCAGGCGTTGATCATCAACCTGCCCGGCCAGCCGAAGTCGATTAAAGAGACGCTGGAAGGGCTGAAGGATGAGAGTGGAAAGGTAATTGTACACGGTATCTTCGCCAGCGTGCCTTACTGCATCCAGCTGCTGGATGGCCCCTACATTGAGACTCACCCCGACGTCGCAGTGGCTTTTCGCCCGAAAAGCGCGATTCGCGAAACAAAAAGCTGAAGTTGGACTTTTTCCGCCATAAGCCGCGCTGACGCTGGTGTGTAGATAAATTGCCGATATAGTAATGTTAACTTTACAACTATCGGCAACTTTATTGACGCGTGGTGACTGATGATCCCTGAGCCTGCCCGCCGCCTTAACCGGCGCGATTTCCATACCCTGACCTTGGCCGCCTTGGGCGGCGCGCTGGAGTTTTACGACTTCATCATCTTCGTCTATTTTGCCGCGGTGATTGGCGAGCTGTTCTTCCCGGCCCAGATGCCGGAGTGGCTGCGGCTGGTGCAGACCTTCGGCATCTTCGCCGCAGGCTATCTGGCGCGGCCGTTAGGCGGCATCGTGATGGCGCATTTCGGTGACATCGTGGGCCGCAAAAAGATGTTCAGCCTTAGCATCCTGCTGATGGCGTTGCCGACGCTGGCGATGGGGATGCTGCCAACCTACGCCAGCATCGGCGTGGCCGCGCCGCTGTTGCTGCTGTTGATGCGGCTGTTGCAGGGAGCGGCGATTGGCGGTGAAGTGCCGGGAGCCTGGGTGTTTGTCGCGGAGCATGTGCCGCGTCGGCGCATCGGTTTTGCCTGCGGTACCCTGACTGCCGGGCTGACGGTCGGCATTCTGCTCGGTTCGTTCGTGGCTACCCTGCTGAACACGCTCATGACGCCACAGACGCTGGCGGCCGTGGGCTGGCGCATCCCGTTCTTCCTCGGCGGGCTGTTTGGCCTCGGCGCGATGTACCTGCGCCGCTGGCTGCATGAGACGCCGGTGTTCACCGAGATGCAGCAGCGCAAGGCGCTGGCGCAGGAGTTGCCGCTGAAGGCGGTGCTGCGCCAGCACCGGCGGGCATTGGTGGTGAGTATGCTGCTCACCTGGCTGCTCTCCGCCTGCATCGTGGTGGTGATCCTGATGACGCCAACCTGGCTACAGAAGCAGTTTGGCCTGCCGGCCGCGCTCACCCTTCAGGCCAACTGTCTGGCAACGGTGGCGCTGATCTTCGGCTGCATCATCGCTGGCAGCCTGGCGGATCGCTTCGGGGCCAGCAAGGCGCTGATCGGCGGCAGCTTGCTATTGGGGATCTGCTCCTGGACTTTCTACCACCTGGCGGCCAGCGGCACGGGCTGGCTGTTCGCCACCTACGGGCTGGCAGGGCTTGGCGTCGGCGTGGTGGGCGCGGTGCCCTACGTCATGGTGCGCGCCTTCCCGGCGGAGGTGCGTTTCACCGGCCTCTCGTTCTCTTATAACGTTGCCTATGCGCTGTTTGGCGGGCTGACGCCCATTTGCGTCACGCTGCTGATGGCGGTCACGCCGATGGCTCCGGCCTACTACGTATTGGCGCTGGCCGTGCTGGGAATGGGCGTGGGACTCTATTTGAGCCGCGATCTGGATGGGGAGGCGAGCGGGGCACCGCTGCAGCGTGGCATGGCCAACCCCTGATGTGAAAAAGCCCTGCTGAGCAGGGCTTTTTTTATGGCGGTCAGGCGCGGGCGCCAATCGGCAGCAGGGTGCGGCCGAACTGTTCGTTCAGCACCTCCGCCATCGCCAGATAGATGGCGATCAGGCCACAGACAATCCCCTCGATGCCCGCCAGTTTCAGCAGCGCCGCGTTGCCGGTCAGATTGCCAGCGGCCAGCAGCACAAACAGCAGCGACAGCGTGCCGAACACTGCCTGCAATGCCCGGTTGGCGCGCAGCGTGCCGATAAACATAAACAGCGTGAACAGGCCCCACAGCGCCAGATAGCTGGCGAAGGTCGCGCCATCCGCCGCCTCTGCCAGCCCAAGGCGCGGCAGCAGCAGAATGCCCACCAGACTGAGCCAGAAGGCACCATAGGCGGTAAAGGCGGTCATGCCGAAGGTGTTGCCCTTCTTGAATTCCATCAGGCCGGCCAGCACCTGCGCCATCCCGCCGAAGCACAGCCCCATGCTGAGCACCACGGCGGTCAGCGGGCAGAAGCCGGCATTATGGAGGTTAAGCAGAATGGTGGTCATGCCAAAGCCCATCAGCCCAAGCGGGCCGGGGTTGGCGTAGTGTTTCTCGTGCATAAAGTCCCTGCATCAAAATGATCGGTAGCTGAATTGAAAAGGGGAGAACCCCTCCCCATTTCCCCCTGAGTAATGGGGCGCGCCATCATAATCAGCGGCAGATGGTCAGACTTTGATCCAACGGGGAAGAAAACACACTTTTTTTCATACTACCCCCTTGATGCCGTCGCGCTTGGCCCCATCTTATTTGCAACCGCAGTTGCTAATCGCGGGCAAGCCGGACATATCGGGCGTTGAAAACGAAAAAATCGCCCGCATATCCATTAGCAACCTGATCGAATATGAATATTTAGTGGAGACGTTTAGATGGGCAAAATCATTGGTATCGACCTGGGTACAACCAACTCTTGTGTGGCAATCATGGATGGCACCCAGGCTCGTGTGCTGGAAAACAGCGAAGGCGATCGCACCACGCCTTCCATCATTGCTTACGCGCAGGATGGTGAAACCCTGGTGGGCCAACCGGCTAAACGTCAGGCTGTCACTAACCCGCAAAACACCCTGTTTGCCATTAAGCGCCTGATTGGCCGTCGCTTCCAGGACGAAGAAGTCCAGCGCGACAAAGGCATCATGCCGTACCAAATCATCAGCGCCGACAACGGTGACGCCTGGATCGACGTAAAAGGCCAGAAAATCGCCCCGCCGCAGATCTCTGCGGAAGTGCTGAAAAAGATGAAGAAGACCGCAGAAGATTACCTGGGTGAGCCGGTAACCGAAGCTGTCATCACCGTTCCGGCCTACTTCAACGATGCACAGCGTCAGGCGACCAAAGACGCCGGCCGCATCGCGGGTCTGGAAGTGAAACGTATCATCAACGAACCGACCGCCGCTGCGCTGGCTTACGGCATGGACAAAGGCATCGGCAACCGCACCATCGCGGTCTATGACCTGGGTGGCGGTACCTTCGATATCTCCATCATCGAGATCGATGAAGTTGACGGCGAAAAAACCTTCGAAGTACTGGCTACCAACGGTGACACCCACCTGGGTGGTGAAGACTTCGACAGCCGCCTGATCAACTATCTGGTGGACGAGTTCAAGAAAGAGCAGGGCATTGACCTGCGCAACGACCCGCTGGCAATGCAGCGCCTGAAAGAGGCCGCTGAGAAGGCGAAGATCGAGCTTTCCTCTGCCCAGCAGACCGACGTGAACCTGCCGTACATCACCGCAGACGCCACCGGTCCGAAACACATGAACATCAAAGTGACCCGCGCTAAGCTGGAGTCGCTGGTAGAAGATCTGGTTGCCCGCTCCATCGAGCCGCTGAAAGTGGCACTGCAGGACGCTGGCCTCTCTGTCTCCGAGATCAATGACGTGATCCTGGTAGGCGGTCAGACCCGTATGCCGATGGTACAGAAGAAAGTGGCTGAGTTCTTCGGCAAAGAGCCGCGTAAAGACGTGAACCCGGACGAAGCGGTAGCGATCGGTGCAGCGGTTCAGGGCGGCGTGCTGGCAGGTGACGTGAAAGACGTCCTGCTGCTGGACGTCACCCCGCTCTCCCTGGGTATCGAAACCATGGGTGGCGTGATGACCTCGCTGATCAGCAAGAACACCACCATCCCGACCAAGCACAGCCAGGTGTTCTCCACCGCGGAAGACAACCAAGCCGCCGTGACCATCCATGTGCTGCAGGGTGAGCGTAAGCGTTCGGCGGACAACAAGTCCCTCGGCCAGTTCAACCTGGACGGCATCCAGCCGGCACCGCGCGGTATGCCGCAGATCGAAGTGACCTTCGACATCGACGCCGATGGTATCCTGCACGTCTCCGCGAAAGACAAAAACAGCGGCCGCGAGCAGAAGATCACCATCAAAGCCTCTTCTGGCCTGAGCGATGAAGAAGTGCAGAAAATGGTGCGTGAGGCGGAAGCCAACGCCGAGTCTGACCGTAAGTTCGAAGAGCTGGTTCAGACCCGCAACCAGGGTGACCACCTGCTGCACAGCACCCGCAAGCAGCTGGATGAAGCCGGTGACAAGCTCTCCGCTGACGACAAAGCGCCGATCGAATCTGCGCTGAAAGATCTGGAAGCGGCGCTGAAAGGCGAAGACAAAGCCGACATCGAAGCGAAAATGCAGGCGCTGGCACAGGTTTCCGGCAAGCTGGTTGAGATGGCGCAAGCCCAGGCTGGCGCAGCGGAAGGCCAGGCAACCGACGGCGCGAAGAAAGATGACGACGTGGTTGATGCTGAGTTCGAAGAAGTTAAAGACAAAAAATAATCGCCCTTAAGCGGGCACAGCGGCGGCGTCGGCGGAACCCATTTCCCTCGCCGCCGCTGCCAACCAGGCACGGGCGTCGGGGAAACCTTACGCCCGTGCACGCATGTTGAGGGCAGGAAAAAAACAATGGCGAAAAGAGACTATTACGAGATTTTGGGCGTTTCCAAAACAGCGGAAGAGCGCGAGATCAAAAAGGCCTATAAACGCCTGGCAATGAAATATCACCCTGACCGCAATCAGGGCGACAAAGAGTCGGAAGCCAAATTTAAAGAGATCAAAGAAGCCTACGAGATCCTGACGGACGAGCAGAAACGCGCGGCCTACGATCAGTACGGCCATGCGGCCTTCGAGCAGGGCGGTATGGGCGGTGGCGGCGGCTTTGGCGGCGGTGGCGCGGACTTCAGCGACATCTTCGGCGATGTCTTCGGCGACATCTTTGGCGGCGGCCGTCGCCAGCGTGCCAGCCGTGGCTCCGACCTGCGCTATAACATGGAGCTGACGCTGGAAGAGGCGGTACGCGGCGTCACCAAAGAGATCCGTATCCCGACGCTGGAAGAGTGCGAAATCTGCCACGGCAGCGGCGCGAAACCGGGCAGTTCGCCGGTCACCTGTCCAACCTGCCACGGCGCGGGCCAGGTGCAGATGCGTCAGGGCTTCTTCACCGTGCAGCAGGCGTGTCCGCACTGTCAGGGTCGCGGCCAGATCATCAAAGATCCGTGCAACACCTGCCACGGCCACGGCCGCGTTGAGAAGTCTAAAACCCTGTCGGTGAAGATCCCGGCTGGCGTGGATACCGGCGACCGCATCCGTCTGGCGGGTGAGGGTGAAGCGGGTGAGCATGGCGCACCGGCAGGCGACCTGTACGTTCAGGTACAGGTGAAAGCCCACCCGATCTTTGAGCGTGAAGGCAACAACCTCTATTGCGAAGTGCCGATCAACTTTGCGATGGCTGCACTGGGTGGCGAGATTGAAGTGCCGACCCTCGATGGCCGCGTGAAGCTGAAAGTCCCGACCGAGACCCAGACCGGCAAGCTGTTCCGTATGCGCGGCAAGGGCGTGAAATCGGTACGTGGCGGCAGTCAGGGCGACCTGCTGTGCCGCGTGGTGGTGGAGACTCCGGTCAATCTGAGCGAGCGCCAGAAGCAACTGCTGCGTGAGCTGGAAGATAGTCTGGGCGGCCCATCGGGTGAGAACAACAGCCCGCGCTCCAAGTCCTTCTTTGACGGCGTGAAAAAGTTCTTTGATGACCTGACCCGCTAAAACGCGGCAGGCGTCACTCCCCTGAAACCAGATGGCCCCGGCCATCTGGTTTTTTTTATGCCTGTCTTTCCGCTTTTTCCAGACAGAATTGATCCTGTTTACACTTCGGTAAAGCCGAATCAATCATAATCTAAAAGCTGCTTTTAACGATGTATGGGATTGCGTACTCTTTAGGCCCGCATCCACTACAGAGAATTTTTAAGGACGACTTTCGTGCATAACATCATCAGGCAATTTTTCAATATGGAAGCCTCCGGCGGCATTGTGCTGATCGTGGCCGCCGCCGCGGCATTGGTCATGGCAAACTCTTCGCTGGAACCCGTCTATCACGCGCTGGTTGAATTCTCCCTGCCCTTGCAGGCCGGTGGGTTTGACTTTACCCGCTCGGCGGAGTGGTGGATTAATGACGGCCTGATGGCAATCTTCTTCCTGCTGGTGGGGATGGAGGTCAAGCGCGAACTGCTGGAAGGCTCACTGGCGGGCATTAACAAGGCGCTGTTCCCGGTGATTGCGGCACTCGGCGGCATGATCGCCCCGTCGCTGATCTATCTGCTGTTCAACGCCGGTGATGAAATCACCCGCGTCGGCTGGGCGATCCCGGCCGCCACGGACATCGCCTTTGCCGTTGGGGTGATGGCGCTGCTTGGCAGCCGCGTACCGGTCAGTCTGAAGGCGTTCCTGCTGGCGCTGGCGATCATCGACGATCTGGGTGCGATCGTGATTATTGCGTTGTTCTACACCGCCGATCTCTCGCTGATCGCGCTGGCCGCCGCCGGTGGGGTGATCGCCGTGATGGCACTGCTGAACTGGCGCGGCGTCAATGCCCGTTCGATCTACCTGCTGCTGGGCGTGGTGCTGTGGGTGTGCATCCTGCAATCAGGGATCCATGCCACTCTGGCGGGCGTGATCACCGGGTTCCTGATCCCGTTGAACCGCGGTCAGAAGGTATCGCCGCTGCGCCAGCTGGAGCACCAGTTGCACCCTTGGGTGTCACGCGTGATCCTGCCGCTGTTCGCCTTTGCCAACGCTGGCATTGTGTTTGGCAGCGTGACATTGGCTGGCCTGTTCACCGACCTGCCGCTGGGCATCATCGCCGGGCTGTTTATCGGTAAGCCGGTGGGCATTACCCTGATCTGCTGGCTGGCCGTAAAAATGCGCATCGCCAGCCTGCCGGATGACATTACGTTCAAGCATATCAGCGCGGTCTCGGTGCTGTGCGGCATCGGCTTTACCATGTCGATCTTCATCGCCGGGCTGGCCTTCGGCCATGACGATCCGCACCTGATGACCTACGCCAAAATTGGCATCCTGAGCGGATCGCTGCTGGCGGCGTTCTTTGGTTACCTGGTGCTGAGCCGGGTGTTGCCGGCCAAACGCCCGGCCTGACGGAGTGGGGCGGCGTCTCCTGCGCCGCCCCCAGCATGATGCGGCAGGCCCCACTTGCCGCCACCGGGGGTAAACCATGCGTATGTCCCATCTCAATTTCAACCATCTCTACTACTTCTGGCACATCTGCAAAGCTGGCTCCGTGGCAGGCGCGGCGGAGGCGCTGTTCCTGACGCCGCAGACCATCACCGGCCAGATCAAGGCGCTGGAGGAGCGGCTCGGCGGCAAACTGTTCAAACGTCAGGGGCGCGGGCTGGTGCCCTCGGAACTGGGGCAACTGGTGTTCCGCTACGCGGATCGCATGTTCATGCTTAGCCAGGAGATGCTGGATATCGTCAACTACCGCAAGGAGTCGAGCCTGCTGTTTGATGTCGGCGTGGCAGATGCGCTGAGCAAGCGGCTGGTGAGCCGGGTGCTGGAGACGGTGGCAACGGTGGAGACGCCCATTCACCTGCGCTGTTTTGAATCGACCCATGAGCTGCTGCTGGAGCAGCTTAGCCAGCACAAGCTGGACATGATCCTCTCTGACTGCCCAGTGGACTCCAGCCAACAGGCGGGACTGTTCTCCCTGAAACTGGGCGAGTGCCCGGTCGGTTTCTACTGCTGCCAGCCGCTGCCAACTGCGCCTTTCCCGGCCTGCCTGAGCGAGCGGCGGCTGCTGATCCCCGGTCGGCGCTCCATGCTGGGGCGCAAGCTGCTCAGCTGGTTTGGCGCGCAGGGCATCCAGCCGGAGATCCTCGGCGAGTTTGATGACGCAGCGTTGATGAGCGCCTTCGGCCAGCGCAACAACGCCATTTTTGTTGCCCCGGCGATGGATGCGGCCGAGATGGGCGGTGCCATGCAGGTGCAGAAGATTGGCCAGTTGGAGCAGGTGCAGGAGGAGTACTACGTGATCTTTGCCGAGCGGATGATCCAGCACCCGGCGGTGCAGCGCATCTGCCACAGCGACTTCTCAGCGCTGTTCAGCGGGGGAGGGGAGAGCCAGAGGTAAACACCAGACGTAAAAAAACCGGCCTAAGCCGGTTTTTTTAACAAAGCACACAGCGTAATGCGATTATTGCATTGCGTTGATTTGCGCAGCCAGGTTTGACTTATGACGCGCAGCTTTGTTTTTGTGAACCAGACCTTTAGAGGCCTGACGGTCCACGATCGGTTGCATTTCGTTAAATGCTTTTTGTGCAGCTTCTTTGTCGTTAGCTGCGATAGCCGCGTATACCTTCTTGATGAAGGTACGCATCATGGAGCGACGGCTAGCGTTATGCTTGCGGCGCTTTTCAGATTGTACGGCGCGTTTCTTAGCTGATTTGATATTAGCCAAGGTCCAACTCCCAAAATGTTCTATTGAGGACAATTCAAAGGCCGAGGAATATGCCCGTTCAGCCTTCTTTTGTCAATGGATTTGTGCAAATAAGCGCCGTTTGTACGAGCGGCACTTGTTACGTTGTGATGGCGCAGGATTTTAACAGCTTCGCCGCTCGGAATACAGTCTTTAACATGAAAATTCACCACTGGCCTGACCGGGGCAGAGTAAAGAAAGCTAACCATTTGTTTCGATTCAGCCGATCCCGCCACATGGCGTGGGGCCAGCGCGCAAAGGGATTTTACCGCGGCGATAACTCCGGTATGGTAGGACATCACACTAAACCCCCAATCGCCGGTTAACCTTAAACGCTGTACAAGGTATAATCCGCCGATTTCCACTGTCTTGAGCCAGCTATGGAGCTAATTCGCGGCATTTACAATCTTCGGGCGCGCCACCACGGTTGTGTGCTCACTATTGGTAACTTTGACGGCGTGCACCGTGGCCACCGGGCGTTGCTGGAGCAGTTGAAACAACAGGGGCAACGTCTGGGCTTGCCCGTGATGGTGATGATTTTTGAGCCGCAGCCGCTGGAGCTGTTTGCGGCCGACAAGGCCCCCGCCCGGTTGACCCGCCTGCGCGACAAGGCCAAATACCTGGCGGAAGCGGGGGTGGATTACCTGCTCTGCGTCAAGTTTGATCCCCGTTTTGCCGCCAATACCGCCCAGTCGTTTGTCGCTGAGTTGCTGATCGAAAAACTGGGTGTTAAGTTCCTGATGGTCGGTGATGACTTCCGCTTTGGCGCGGGCCGGCAGGGCGATTTTGCGCTGCTACAGAAGGCGGGTGCCGAGTATGGCTTTACCGTATGTAACACCGACACCTTCTGTGACGACGGTATGCGCATCAGCAGTACCGCCATCCGCACCGCGCTGAAGCAGGATGACCTGGCGCTGGCGGAGCGCCTGCTTGGCCACCCCTACAGCATCTCTGGCCGGGTGGTGCATGGTGACGCGCTGGGTCGAACCATCGGCTTCCCCACCGCCAACCTGCCGCTGAAGCGGCTGGTGGCACCCGTCAACGGCGTCTATGCGGTCGAGGTGCTTGGCCTTGGGCCAGCGCCGGTGCCCGGCGTCGCCAATATCGGAACCCGCCCGACCGTGGCGGGAGTACGCCAGCAGCTGGAAGTTCACCTGCTGGACGTTGCAATGGACTTATATGGGCGCCATATAGATGTGGTGCTGCGCGCCAAAGTGCGCGATGAACAGCGGTTTGCTTCTCTTGATGCATTAAAGCAGCAGATCGCGAATGATGTGGTGACTACCCGGAACTATTTCGGGCTGAAGGCACCGGTTTAACCTCTCTTGCCGAAAACGGAACCGAGAATCTGATGAGTGACTACAAAAATACCCTGAATTTGCCGGAAACAGGGTTCCCGATGCGCGGCGACCTCGCCAAGCGCGAGCCTGGCATGCTGAAACATTGGTATGAGCAGGATCTGTACGGGATTATTCGTGCTGCCAAAAAGGGCAAAAAAACCTTTATCCTGCATGACGGCCCTCCGTATGCGAACGGCAGCATTCATATTGGTCACTCGGTTAACAAAATTCTCAAAGACATTATTATCAAGTCGAAAGGAATGGCCGGTTATGACTCGCCGTACGTGCCGGGCTGGGACTGCCACGGCCTGCCGATTGAGCTGAAGGTTGAGCAACTGATTGGCAAGCCGGGCGAGAAGGTCAGCGCGGCGGAGTTCCGTCAGGCGTGCCGTACCTATGCCGCCGAGCAGGTGGAAGGGCAGAAGGCGGACTTCATCCGTCTGGGCGTGCTGGGTGACTGGGATCACCCCTACCTGACCATGAACTTCGACACCGAAGCCAACATCATCCGCGCGCTGGGCAAGATCATCGCCAACGGCCACCTGCACAAGGGCGCGAAGCCGGTGCACTGGTGCACCGACTGCGGCTCCTCGCTGGCCGAAGCGGAAGTGGAGTACTACGACAAAACCTCGCCGTCGATTGACGTGGCCTTCAACGCCACCGACGCCGCCGCCGTGGCGGCCAAATTTGGCGTGACCGACTTTACTGGCCCGGTGTCGCTGGTGATCTGGACCACCACTCCGTGGACCATGCCAGCCAACCGCGCCATCTCCCTTAACCCGGAGATCGCCTACCAGCTGGTGCAGATTGAGGGCCAGTGCCTGATTCTGGCCGCCGATCTGGTGGAGAGCGTCATGAAGCGCATCGGTGTCGCCAGCTGGAACGTGCTGGGCGAGTGCCGCGGCGCGGATCTGGAGCTGCTGCGCTTCCAGCACCCGTTCCTGGCGTTCGACGTGCCGGCCATCCTGGGCGACCACGTAACGCTGGACGCCGGTACTGGCGCGGTGCACACCGCCCCCGGCCACGGCCCGGATGACTATGTCATCGGCCAAAAATATGGCCTTGAGGTGGCGAACCCGGTTGGCCCGAACGGCTGCTACCTGCCGGGCACCTACCCGACGCTGGATGGCCTGTTTGTCTTCAAGGCGAATGACGTCATCGTGGAGCTGCTGCGCGAGAAGGGCGCCCTGCTGCACGTTGAGAAGCTGGTGCACAGCTACCCGTGCTGCTGGCGCCATAAAACGCCGATCATCTTCCGCGCTACCCCGCAATGGTTCATCAGCATGGACCAGAAGGGCCTGCGCCAGCAGTCGCTGAGCGAGATCAAGGGCGTGAAGTGGATCCCGGATTGGGGTCAGGCGCGCATCGAGACCATGGTCGCCAACCGCCCGGACTGGTGCATCTCCCGCCAGCGTACCTGGGGCGTGCCGATGGCACTGTTCGTCCACAAAGAGACTGAAGTCCTGCACCCGCGCAGCGTCGAGCTGATGGAAGCGGTGGCGCAGCGTGTTGAGCAGCACGGCATTCAGGCATGGTGGGATCTCGATCCGGCCGAGCTGCTGGGTGACGAGGCGGCGGACTACGTGAAGGTGCCGGATACGCTGGACGTCTGGTTTGACTCCGGCTCCACCAGCTTCTCGGTAGTGGATGCCCGCCCAGAGTTCGAAGGCCACAGCGCCGACATGTATCTGGAAGGCTCCGACCAGCATCGCGGCTGGTTCATGTCCTCGCTGATGATCTCCACGGCGATGAAGGGCAAGGCGCCTTATAAAGAGGTGCTGACCCACGGCTTCACCGTGGACGGGCAGGGTCGCAAAATGTCCAAGTCCATCGGCAACACCGTCAGCCCGCAGGACGTGATGAACAAGCTGGGTGGCGACATCCTGCGCCTGTGGGTGGCGTCCACCGACTATACCGGCGAGATCGCGGTCTCCGACGAGATCCTGAAGCGCTCCGCAGACGCCTATCGCCGCATCCGTAACACCGCCCGCTTCCTGCTGGCGAACCTGAACGGCTTCAACCCGGCGACCGACATGGTCAAGCCGGAGGAGATGGTAGTGCTGGATCGCTGGGCCGTGGGCCGGGCGCTGGCGGCGCAGCAGGATATCGAGCAGGCTTACGCCCGCTACGACTTCCACGAAGTGGTGCAGCGCCTGATGCAGTTCTGCTCCATCGAGATGGGCTCCTTCTATCTCGACATCATCAAGGATCGCCAGTACACCGCGAAAGCGGACGGCGTGGCGCGCCGCAGCTGCCAGAGCGCGCTCTACTTCATCGCCGAGGCGCTGGTGCGCTGGATGGCACCGATCATGTCCTTCACCGCGGATGAGATCTGGGGCTACCTGCCGGGCCAACGTGTGCCATTCGTCTTCACCGAGGAGTGGTTCGACGGCCTGTTCGGGCTGGACGCGGCCGAGCCGATGAACGATGAGTTCTGGGCCTCGCTGCTGAAAGTGCGTGGCGAAGTGAACAAGGTGCTCGAGCAGGCGCGCGCTGACAAGCGCATCGGCGGCTCGCTGGAAGCGGCCGTCACGCTCTATGCGGACGAGACGCTGGCGAGCCAGCTGGAGAGCCTGGATGCGGAACTGCGCTTTGTGCTGCTGACCTCGGCGGCCACCGTGGCCCCGCTGGCAGACGCCCCGGCAGACGCCCAGCCAAGCGAGCAGCTGAAAGGGCTGAAAGTGGGTCTGGCGAAAGCCGCTGGCGAGAAGTGCCCGCGCTGCTGGCACTACACCACCGATGTGGGCCACAACCCGGAGCACGCCGAGATCTGCGGCCGTTGCTATACCAACGTGGCCGGCAACGGCGAAGAGCGTAAGTTCGCCTGATGCGTAAACCGTTACTTTCAACCGGACTGCGCTGGCTGTGGCTGGCGATTGTGGTGCTAATTGTCGATCTCGGCAGCAAGCAGTGGATCCTCTCCCACTTTATGTTGGGGGAGACCCAGCCGCTGTTCCCGTCCCTGAACCTGCACTACGCGCGTAACTATGGCGCGGCGTTCAGTTTCCTGGCGGATCGCGGCGGCTGGCAGCGCTGGATGTTTGCTGGCATCGCCATCGCCATCGCACTGTCGCTGCTGGTGATGATGTTCCGCAGCAGCGCGCAGAAGCGGATCGCCAACAGCGCCTACGCCCTGATCATCGGCGGCGCGCTGGGCAACCTGTTTGATCGCATGTGGCACGGCTTCGTGGTCGATTTCATCGACTTCTACGTCGGCGACTGGCACTTTGCGACCTTTAACATCGCTGATACTGCCATCTGCGTCGGCGCGGCGCTGGTGGTGCTGGAGGGGTTCATCTCCCCGGCCGACAAAGACAAGGCTACGGCCGGAAACAAGGGGTAAATGATGGCAGAGAGCGTACAACCTGACAGCGCCGTACTGGTGCACTTTACCCTGACGCTGGAAGATGGCTCAGTGGCGGAGTCCACCCGTGGCAACGGCAAGCCGGCGCTGTTCCGGCTGGGCGACGGCAGCCTCTCTGGCGACCTGGAGGCCCACCTGCTGGGCCTGCACGTCGGCGAGAAGCGGGCGTTCACCCTGTCACCTGATTCTGCCTTCGGACAGAAAAGCCCGGATCTGATCCAGTTCTTCTCACGCCGCGACTTTATCGAGACCGGCGTGCCGGAAGTGGGCACCATCATGATGTTCACCGCGATGGACGGCAGCGAGATGCCGGGCGTGGTGCGCGAGGTGGCGGAGGAGTCGATTACCGTGGACTTCAACCATCCGCTGGCCGGGCAGCACATCAGCTTTGATCTCGAAGTGCTGGAGATCGACCCGCAACTGGAGGGCAACGATGCAAATCCTGCTGGCTAACCCGCGCGGCTTCTGCGCAGGCGTTGATCGCGCCATCAGCATTGTCGAGCGCGCGCTGGAGATCTACGGCGCGCCGATCTACGTGCGCCATGAAGTGGTGCATAACCGCTACGTGGTGGACAGCCTGCGCGAACGTGGCGCGGTGTTCATTGAGCAGATCGCGGAAGTGCCGGATGGCTCGATCCTGATCTTCTCGGCGCACGGCGTGTCGCAGGCGGTGCGGGCGGAAGCGCGCAGCCGTGACCTGACGGTCTTTGACGCCACCTGCCCGTTGGTGACCAAGGTGCATATGGAAGTGGCGCGTGCCAGCCGCAAAGGGACGGAGGCGATCCTGATTGGGCACGCTGGCCACCCGGAAGTGGAGGGCACCATGGGCCAGTACAGCAACCCGAAGGGCGGCATGTATCTGGTGGAGTCGCCAGAGGATGTCTTTAAGTTGCAGGTGAAGGATGAGAACAATCTCTGCTTCATGACGCAGACCACGCTGTCGGTGGATGACACCTCGGACGTGATCGACGCCCTGCGTGAGCGCTTCCCGAATATTGTCGGCCCGCGCAAGGATGACATCTGCTACGCCACCACCAACCGGCAGGAAGCGGTGCGCACCCTGGCGGGCGGCGCGGACGTGGTGCTGGTGGTGGGGTCACGCAACTCCTCCAACTCCAACCGTCTGGCGGAGCTGGCACAGCGGATGGGTAAGCAGGCCTATCTGGTCGATTCCGCCGCAGACATCCAGGAAGCCTGGTTGAACGGGGCGTCGAGCATCGGCGTCACGGCTGGGGCATCCGCGCCGGATGTGCTGGTGCAAGAGGTGATCGCCCGCGTTCAGGCGCTGGGCGGTGGCATCGCCATCGAGCTGAGCGGCCGTGAAGAGAACATTGTGTTCGAAGTGCCGAAAGAGTTGCGGGTCGAGGTCAAACAGATCGATTGATCCCTGCCACGTAATAAGAGGGCCTGCTAATGCAGGCCCTTTTTTATGGCAGCGAGCGGGCGATCAGATCGCGAAGCGGTTCTGCGGCACGCCGGTTTCACTGGTCTCCACGCGCAGCAGCGCCCCCTCCAGATCGTGCGGTTGCTCCAGCCCCTTGCGCGCCGAGGTGATAAACAGCGTCTTCATCTCCGGGCCGCCGAAGGTGCAGCAACTCGGCTGGGTCACCGGCAGGCGAATCTCCTGCTCCTTCAGCAACTCGTCGCCGCGCAGCTGGTAGAGGCAGAGGCAGTGGTGGCCGAAGCAGGCGTTGACCAGCTGGCCGCGAGTGGTGAGGGTGGAGCCATCCGGCGTCAGGTCGCCACTGGAGTAGCAGCTTAGCGCGCGCGGGTTGATGCGTTTGCCGTGGCCGGAGTAGAAGCGCTTGGCGTCGCTGTCAGCGAACCAGACGCGCTGCTCATGCCAGACCAGCGTATTGGGGATGGTGAGATTCTCCATCATCCGCTCCGGCTGGGCGTCGCCCGCGGCATAGCGATACCAACTGCCGATGGCGCTCCCCTCCGTCAAATCCATGGTGCCGAACCACAGCGAGCCGTCCGGGGCGATGGCGGCCTCATTCGGGCGGGTGCGGCCGATATCTTCGGGGTAGTCGCAGAGCGAGGTGATTTCGCCGCTGGCGTAGTCATACAGCGCGATGCCCAGCTGCGACACCAGCAGGAAGCACTCCTCGCGCTCGGTCAGCAGCACGCCGCTGGTGACGCCCGGCAACTCGCGCACCGCCGTCTCCTGGCGATCCGGCCAGTGGCGCAGCAGGCGCTGGCAGTTAATGTCGACCCACAGCAGCGACTGGCTGCGGTCGCACCATACCGGGGTCTCCCCCAGCTCGGCCCGGTAGTCACTGACCGGGGTAATCTCAGAACGTAAAAATGCGGCCATGAATCGTGTCGTCCTCCCTTTCATTCATCGGGTGCGGCAGCAACGCCGCGGCCCTCTTAGCTTAGCCCTCAGCGCCCTCTGGCGCAGGCCGGATATGAAAAATCCTGCACGTTCCGGCCAGAAGCCATTGATGCCGCTTATTTTCAACATCTGGCAGATAAATCTAGCCGATGTTCACAAGCCTATATCATAAATTCCTCACTATTCAACCATTTGTCCGGCGAGAGGGGCGGAGCGCGGATGCCTTAAGGTTGTGACCCAACCCGCACTATAGTGATCGGATTGGTGGGTTAATCGATTAATCTGCTAACCTGAGATGGCTGTTCTCCTTGGGCCGGAGGCACATATGACTCTCTCTTTTATCCAGCCACCCCAGGTGGCGTGGGCTAGCGGCGCATTAGCCGGTGGCCCGTTATTGCGTAAATCAACCCGCATTCAGGATCTTACTGACGTTTTTGACGACGAAGAGGCCCGCCAGCAGTTGGCTGGCGAGCGGGTCGTGTATGACGTTGAGATGCTGGCTACCACGCCTGCGGAAGGCGAACTCTACACGGGCGTCACCCACCTTTACCCTGGCCGGGTCGGCTGCGAGTACTTCATGACCCGCGGGCATTTCCATGCGCGCCGCGAACAGGGGGAGGTCTATTTTGGCCTGCGTGGCAGCGGGTTGTTGCTGCTGCAAACGGAGCAGGGCGAGGCGCGGCTGGAAAAGGTCTTCGCCGGTTCGGTGCATATTATTCCTGGCTTTACCGCCCATCGGTTAATCAATACCGGAGAGGAGGTGTTGTCCGCGCTTGCCGTATGGCCAGCGATCGCGGGCCACGACTATGCGGCGCTGGCCCGCGGCTTCAACATCCGGGTCTTTGAGCAGAACCAGAGGGTGCAGGCGAAGGAGGTACAGAATGGCTGACTCAGCGCCCGGTTACGGACTGGACATGAAGGTTCACCACCAGCCGCTTGGCTTTAGCTATGGGGATGACGTTACCGGGCCGATGCCGGAGATTCGTCGGCTCGACCACATCCGCGCCTCACTGCGCGATCCGCACTGTGACGGGCCGGAAGAGGTGTATGCCATTGCGATGGATGTGGCCCGGATGCAGGATCGCGAAGAGCTGGAAAAGCGGATGCTGCTGTTTGGCGTGGTGACCTATGCCGCGGGGCGGCTGGGGGAGGAGCCGGTGCGTAGTCAGGGGCATATCCATCGCATCAGCCAGCACAGCGGCTGGTCTCCGCCGGAGTTGTACGAAATCTGGCAGGGGAGAGCGATAATCTATATGCAGGAGTATGTGGAGGATGACCCCGGACGTTGTTTTGCGGTGATTGCCCGGCCCGGTGAAAAAGTGTTGGTGCCGCCCGGTTGGGGACATGCGACCATCTCCGCCGACCCGGCGGTGCCCTTGACCTTTGGGGCATGGTGCGATCGTGAATATGGCTTCGAGTACGAGGCGGTACGGGCGCACAAAGGGCTGGCATGGTATCCGTTACTTCAGGGGAACCAGATTATCTGGCAGCATAATCCGCGTTACAAAGCGGGGCGGTTACAGGCCGTCACACCCCGACACTATACGGAATTTTCGGTCACCCCGGCGCCCGTCTATCAGCAATTCATTGAAGACCCGGCACGCTTTCAATTTATCTCACGCCCGGATAAACACCCGGCGCTGTGGCAGAACTTCCATCCATAAAAAACCGGGGCATCGCCCCGGTACAGAGATTGCCGTTGAGGTATTACCCCGCAAACAGGCCCGTGGCGACGCCGAGGGCAGCCAGCACCAACAGCAGAATCATGGCTTTTACCGGCGACACGCCGCGCTTCGCCATCAGATACCAGGTGCCGAGTACCACGATCAGCGGCAGTAACTGTGGGAAGATACCGTCCAACATCTGCTGGACATGGATATTCACCCCATCGTTGGTGATAAATTCCAGTCCGCTGCCGAGCTTCACGTAGCTTGCCGCGACGCCCCCCATCACAAACACGCCCAGCAGTGACAACGCTTCACGCAGGCGGGTAGATTTGCTGCTCACCAGCATCTCCACCGAGCCGGAGCCCATTTTGTAGCCCTTCAGGAACAGGAACCACGAGCCGGGAATAATGATGGCCAGCCAGGCGACGGTATAAAACAGCGGCCCCAGAATGTTACCGCCAGCCGCCAAAGCCATACCGATGCTGAGCAGGATAGGGATCAACATGCCGGGGATCATCGAGTCGCCGATCCCGGCAATCGGCCCCATCAGGCCAACCTTCAGGGTATTGATCGTCTCCCCATCGATCGGCTCACCGTTCGCTTTCTTCTCCTCCAGCCCCAGCGCCATGCCATTCACGATGGCGCCCATCTGCGGTTCGGTATTATAGAACGAGGCGTGACGGCGCAGCATTTCAGTACGCTGCGCGGCGTCGGGATAGAGTTTTTTCGCCACCGGCAGCATACTCAGGCAAAAGCCAAAAGATTCCAGACGTTCAAAGCTCATGGATGACAAGTTATGCATCATCCATGCACGCCAGCAGCGGCGAAGATCTTTACGGGTCAGTGTGCGCGCTTCCATCAGAATTCATCCTCATCATCGACAACCGACGTTGCCTTCGCAGCCTGCGGCGGTTCTGGTTTGTAGTTGTAATGGATCAACGCCAACAGCGAACCGACAATCACCAGCGCGACCATATTGAGTTTCAAAAAGACGATGCAGACAAAACCGACCAGAAAATAGATCAACATGGTGTAGTTTTTGATGATCTGTTTAAGCAGAATCGCGATCCCGACGGCGGGTAGAATGCCGCCCAGCACGTTCATCGTCGACAGAACCACCTTCGGCAAGCTGTCCATAAAGCCGCTGATGTACTGCGCGCCAAAGTAGACCGCAATAAAGGTCGGCACAAAACGTAGGACGAAGTTCGTCGCCTGCGGCCAGATGGCGCTGTTCAGGTAGATCCCGCGTTCGTCGCCCCGCTCCAGCGCCACGTCGGCGCGGTGGTTCCAGAAGGAGTTCAGAACCATCATCGCATTAAATAAGATGGTTCCGGCAATGCCGATGGTCGCCGCCAGCGCGACCGCCACCTCTGGCCCTTGTCCCGACAGGATCCCCAAGGCAATCGCCGGGTAAGCGACAAAGTTAAGGTCAGCCGGCATGGAGCCGCCGGGCGTCACCATCGCGATATAGACCGCCTGCACCGCAACGCCAATCATGATGCCGGTTTGAATGTCGCCGAGGATAATCCCGACCAACATCCCGGACACCAGCGGGCGGGTGATCAGATACCAGCCGCCCGTCAGTCCCAGCAGCCAGGGGCAGCTAAGCGCGCCGAGATAGCAAAGTATGCCAATCAACGTAGCTTCGATAATCATGGTGCGCTCCTTATTTCAGCTTCTGGCGTGCGTCCTGCCAGCTGTAGTAACTGGCATCCGGCACCAGACGAAACTCAACCAGATGCCCACGTTGCGTCAGCCAGTCAAAGGCGGCAATTTCATCGCCATTCACCGACTGGTTGGGGCCGATGGTGGTGGTATCGGCGCGGGCGCTCATCGGGCCAACGTTGATCTTGCCGTTGGCATTTTTCAGGCTGATGCCCGCCTCTTCGAGGCGTTTCAGCGTGACAGGCGATTTGCCAATGACGAAATAGCGCTTCTCGCTGGCAATGACTTTGGGCAGTTTTTCAATCGCGGTGGCCGTATCAAACAGCCAGACCTTGGTGTCCTGCACCGCCCCTTTCATCACCGAAGAGAGCAGGGGATCGGCCGCGACGGCATCATCTATCGCGACGATCCCATCACAGGGCAGCTCTTTGGCCCAACGTGTCACGAGCTGCCCGTGGATCACGCGGTCATCGATACGTACAAAAGAGAGACTCATAGTGGTTTCCTTTAAAAATCGTCGGATTGAACGGAGAGAACCGGGGCGGCTTTAATCAGGGTCGGCACCGTCAAGGCCAACAGTTCAACGGCTGCGGCGTGGACATCCGTCAAATGGCAGATCTCTTCGCTTTGCAGCAGCATCGGGAAATTGACGCCCGCCACCACGGCGACGGGAGGGCGCGTTTGTGGCGAGAATGCATGGTGGCAAGCGACGTTCCACGGCGTACCGCTCTGCATGTCGCACAGCACCAGCACGCCGTCGGCATTTTTCCCGGCATCGGCGAGCGTTTGGGCGAACGCCTCCTTAAACCCTTCGATACCCGCGTCTTCACGCAGCGTAACCGGGTAAACGTGCGGCAACTCGCCGTAAACCATACGCCCGCTGGCAACAAGCGCTTCTGCCAGCGGGCCGTGGGTGGCAACAATGACGTTGATCATGCGCTTATCCCCTTACCCAGGCTTTGATGGTGGCGAGCTGCTGGCCGATGCCCTTGCCAAAGGGTGAAATGCGATACTCGCCAACCGCGGCTGGGATGATGAAAGTCTCTGCGTAATTGACGACAAACGGGGCAAACGCGCCGCTCGGGCTGTCAACCACCGCTTGCGCACCTTCCACCAGATTCAGGACGTTCACGCCGCCGCGGGTGTGGTGCGTGACCGGCCCGGTAAACCAGTGGCGACGCGTTTCAATGAACTCGCGTTCGTGCAGCCCGGTTCTCTCCTCCCGCCACGCTTCCCCTTCGGCGATCGGCTCAATATGGTTGACCAGATTGTCGTGCACCCACTGGGTATCACGCTGCCAGTCAATGACCTGCTGGCCGTGATCCAGATGGACGGGGCGCGGCAGGCCATCCAACCCTAAGCGTCCCCAATCCCACAGTTTGAAGGTGAAGATATAGGGCGTGGCGCTGATCTCCAGCACCAGCGTGCCCGCGCCGGAACAGTGCACGGTGCCGGCCGGGATCAGGAAGTGATCGTGTTTACGGGCAGGGATCTGATTGACGAATCGCTCATCATCAAACGCTTTCTCGCCACGGCCCGCCGCCCTCAGATCGTCGAGCATCGCCTGCGGCGCGATGCCGGTTTTGGTGCCGAGGTAGACCACGGCATCCGGCTCGGCGTCCAGAATGTAATAGCTCTCATCCTGGGTGTAGTGCATACCAAACTGCTGCTGTATGTACTCGGTGACCGGATGAACCTGGAAACTCAAGTTCTGGCCGCCAATGGTATCGAGGAGGTCAAAACGAATCGGGAACTCCGCGCCAAAGCGCGCGTGCACTTTCTCGCCCAGCAGGGCGCGTGGACAGGTCAGTACCAAATCCTGAGAGGGGATCTCGATCCGCACATTGCCAAAACGCAGTAACAGGCTGTTTTCCTCGGGCACGCAATCAAAACACCACGCGTAATTGGCGGCTGAGGGATCGAGATCAAATCGTTGTTTCATCCACTGTCCACCCCAGACGCCGGGGTCAAAGAGCGGGGCAACGCGAAACGGTTGTTCGGTGGTTTGTTGCAGGCCAGCGCGCAGCGCGTCGCCGCTGACCATCGCCGGATGATTCTCTAGCGTGGTATCCAGCAAATAATCGGCGCGTTTGAGTAACGGGGTTTTGTGCCGGTCGAACACCCGCCACTCAATAAAGAACGCGCGTTTGTAACGCCGAAGAATGTCTTCCTGCGGGTTCTCCGCCCCCCAGTTACCCAGCCCGTCATGGCGCATACGCTGTTGGATCTCCCAGCGTGGGAGATCGGCATACACCAGTACGTCACCGGGGTGCGCCAGCGCCGCGCCGGAGCCATACACCACCACCAGACCCTCGGTGACGGCATCAATCTGTTGCCGGATCTGGCTGAGCTTGTCGCGATCAAAAAACTCCTCCAGCTGATGGCAGGAGAGCACGCCGAATACGCGATCGTCGGTCAGGTTGCGCGCCAGCAGTTCATGCAGGGCCTGCTCATCGCGGCGGGCGGATTCAATATTCAGCACCCGCGCGGTGTCGAGTGTCGTGACGAGCTGGTGCTCCAGTTCGTCAAGCCGCACGCCCGGATAGCAATCCACGATCAGGACGGTTTTGGCGGCGGTAGAGATTCTGGTGTTAAGCTCAGCCTGGATCGACGCCCAACCCTGCCAGGCGTGATGGTCATAGCCCTGAACGTTAACCTCAGGGAATTTATTGTAGGTGGTAGACATTTTCTTTCTCCGTGTTGGCTTATTAAAGATTAATCGATTAACCTTATTTTCCTAGTGTGGTTAACGCGATTAACCCGCCACATTCGGGATTCAGCAGGGTCAAAAGCACACTGGCGTGATGGGAATCACAGGTAAAAAAGCAAAACGTAGGTTATTCGATTAACCTTGGACAGGAGATCAGGAGAGATCATGGCAACAGTCACGTTGGCGCAGGTCGCTGAACGCGCGGGCGTCTCCACGGCAACCGTTTCAATGGTACTGCGCAACCGGGGGCGAATTTCTCAGGCTACACGCGACCGGGTGCTCAAAGCGCTGGATGATGCGGGCTATGTGTACAACCAAACCGCCGCCAACCTGCGTAACCGCAGGAGTAACCAGGTTGGCTTGCTGCTGCACGATATCACCAACCCTTTTTACGGCGAGATGACGGCAGGGCTAAGCCATGAGATGGAGCGGCATGACCTGCTGCTGTTTCTGGCCAATAGCGAAGAGTCAGGAGAGCGGCAGCAAAAATTTGTCGATTCGTTGATGCGCAACAATGCCTGCGGCATGGTGCTCTGCGCGGCGCGCGAGACGCCAGCCTCCTTTTTCGAGGCGCTGAAACGGCGCAACATTCCCGCCATCATGGTGGTGCGTCCCCTGAGCGATCCTGATTTTGATTTTGTCGGCACCGATAACTTTCTCGGTACGCAGATGGCGACCACCCACCTCGTCAACATGGGGCATAAACACATCGCGTTTATTGGCGGCAGCCCCACTTCCGGCAGCCGGGCACAGCGCATCGGTGGGTTCACCAGTACGTTGCTGGAGCAGGGCATATCGCCGAACCCGGCGTGGATCGTGGCGACGCAGGCCAGCCAAATTGACGGCGAAAACGTGGCGGAGTCCCTGCTTCTGCGTTACCCGCAAATTACCGCCGCCGTCTGTTACCAAGATATCGTGGCGCTTGGCGTCATGCAGGCGCTACGCAAGATGGGGCGCGAACCGGGACGGGATTTTGCGCTGGTGGGGTTTGATGACATCACCGAAGCGGCGCTGGTGCAACCCGCGCTCACCACGGTGTCCGTGGCGGCGAAAGAGATCGGCCGCAAGGCGGGGGAGCTGTTGTACAGCCGGATTCAGGGCAATGACGAACCGCCGAAACGCATTATCCTGCCGCCGGCGCTGGTGGTCAGGGAGTCATGTGGCTTTTGCTGAGAGTCATGCCTTTTACTGATATCTCCGCCTGTTTATCATTAAATTCTAATTATCGACGTTTTCGGCTGGCGGCACGACGATGTGCTGGTTACTCTGAAAACGATTTACCTAAAATTAACAAAAGAGAATAGCTATGCATGATGGACAAATCCGCGTTGCCATCGCGGGAGCCGGAGGGCGCATGGGGCGTCAGTTGATCCAGGCCACGCTTG
The DNA here is from genome assembly GCF_005491205.1 of Nissabacter sp. SGAir0207. Classification (NCBI taxonomy): domain Bacteria; kingdom Pseudomonadati; phylum Pseudomonadota; class Gammaproteobacteria; order Enterobacterales; family Yersiniaceae; genus Nissabacter; species Nissabacter sp. SGAir0207. The sequence continues at coordinate 3,268,120 of NZ_CP028035.1, read as the reverse complement.
GCATGGATGGCGTACAGCTCGGTGCGGCGCTGGAGCGCGAAGGCTCCTCCTTGCTGGGATGCGATGCCGGGGAGTTAGCGGGCGCCGGAAAAACCGGCGTGACCGTGCAGAGTGACCTTGAGGCGGTAAAAGGGGATTTCGATGTCTTCATCGACTTCACCCGCCCGGAAGGCACGCTGGCGCACCTGGCGTTTTGCCGCCAGTACGGTAAAGGGATGGTGATCGGCACCACCGGTTTTGATGATGCGGGTAAACAGGCTATTCAGGATGCCGCGCAGGAGATTGCCATCGTCTTCGCCGCGAACTTTAGCGTCGGCGTTAACGTCATGCTTAAGCTGCTGGAGAAGGCGGCGAAAGTGATGGGGAATTATACCGACATTGAGATCATTGAGGCGCACCACCGCCACAAAGTCGATGCGCCGTCAGGCACTGCGTTGGCGATGGGCGAGGCGATTGCTGGCGCGCTGGAGAAGGATTTAAAAGAGTGTGCGGTCTATTCACGTGAAGGGTACACCGGGGAACGCGTACCCGGCACCATCGGCTTTGCCACCGTGCGCGCTGGCGACATCATCGGTGAGCACACCGCGATGTTCGCGGACATCGGCGAGCGCGTGGAGATCACCCACAAGGCCTCCAGCCGCATGACCTTCGCCAGCGGCGCGGTGCGTGCCGCCCAGTGGCTGGCAACCCAACCGACCGGACTGTACGACATGCGGGACGTGCTCTCGCTACACGATTTATAAGCTTTCCCAACCATCGTGATGTGGTTATTTCAATCATAAGTCTTGGATTACGGGGCAATGAACGGTTGCCCCTTTTTTCGCCCCGCGCCTGACTACCTCCCTTTTTCCCCTCTCCGATTAATGCATGAATATGCAGATATTTGCATTATTTATGGTTTTTTCGGCGCCATTGGCACCCTGACAGCGCTGGCTTGTGACTGGGCCAGCAGAATCCAACACCTGCCGCCAGCGCCACCAAACCCATCGGCTACCCTGCCGGGATCACAATAACCAGACAGGGGGAGAGATGGAGACGAGGTATGGGTTGGAGATGGCCATCCGGCACGATCCGCTGGGTTTCAGCTATGGCGAGGAGGTGATTGGGCCGATGCCGGAGATCCGCACGCTGGCGCAGATGCGGTCGCTGCTGCGCGATCCGGGTTGCGACGGCCCGGCACAGGTGTACGCCACGGCAACGGACGTGGCGCGGCTGGATGATCGGGCGGAGCTGGAGCGGCGGATGCTGCGCTTCTGCGTGGTGGCCTGCGCGGCGGGCACCCTCGGCGCGGAGCCGGTGCACAGCCAGGGGCATGTGCACCCTATCAGCCAGCACAGCGGCTGGTCGCCGCCGGAGCTGATTGAGATCTGGCAGGGGCGGGCGATGGTCTACATGCAGGAGTATGTGGCGGAGGATGCCGGACGCTGCTTCGCGGTGCAGGCCGGGCCGGGGGAGAAGGTGCTGGTGCCGCCGGGCTGGGCGCACGCCATCCTGTCCGCCACGCCAGACGCGCCGCTGGCTTTCGCCACCTGTTGTGACCGGGAGAGGCGCGCGGATCATGGCGCGCTCTGCGCGCGCCACGGGTTGGCGTGGTATCCGCTGGTACAGGGCACGCACATTGTCTGGCAGCGCAACCCGCACTATGCGCCAGGGCAGTTGCAGGTGATCACGCCGCGCCGCTACCACGAGTTCGGCCTCACCGATGCGCCGCTCTACCAGCAGTTCCGCGACGATCCGGCGCGGCTACAGTTCATCTCCCGGCCGGGACGGGTGGCAGCACAGTGGCGGCGCTTCCTGCCCTGACCCGGCCTTGAGTTGCTGGCCGGGGCCGCGCCGCTAGGGCGCGAAACGCAGCAGCAGCGTCAGGTAGTCGCCCGGCGGGATCAGCGCCTCCTCGGCCAGCGGCTGCGGATCATCCTCACGCAGCGACAGACGCAGCATCTGGCAGGGGCGCGCCATCTCCAGCGTGGCCCGCTCCGGGCGGCGGCCGGGGTTGAACAGCCGGATCACCAACTCCCCGGCCTCCACGCCGGGCCGACACATGCTGAGGAAGATGCGCGGGTTGGTCAGGCTGAACAGCGACAGATCCGCTGGCATCGTCTGCGCAGGCAGCGGCAGGGTGAAGCGCTCCAGCCGCTCCTCGAAGGTGTTGAGATCCTGCACGTGGTAGCTCATCACCGGCTCGCGGTAGTCACGGATGGCGGCGAAGGCCGCGGCCTCATCCGGCAGGGTGTCGAGCAGCAGCGCATAGTCGAACACCAGCGGCTGCAATAGCTGGGCGTCGGGCGTCTCCACCACTTTGTTGTTGATGCCAGAGGCGCGCCCCGGCCGCCAGGGGGTGTCATCCTTGCCCAGCAGCCCGACGCTGCGATAGAGCGTCAGCGCCAGCACCTGCTCATCCGGCAACACCTCATACTCCTTGATGCCCTGCGTCAGCACGCCAAAGTTGTGGTCGTCATTCTGCACCAGCACGATGTTCTCCAGCGTGAAAATTGGCATCGGCTTCTCGACAAAACCTTGCTCGCGCCAATTGGCGAGCCACGGGCTGTGGGTGTCGCGGCGCAGCAGGCTGTAGCCCTGATCGGCGAAGGAGAAGCGCGGCGAGCGGACGGGCGTGGCGAGGTGCACCCGCAACCGGTGGTCGGTGGCGGCGTTGGTCAGCTGGTGCTGCACGCGCAGCCACGGCTCGCCCTGACGCAGCTCCAGCGTGGTGTGCACCACCATCGTCAGGTTGCGCTGGCCCGCCTTGCGGCTCGCCATGTCCGCTGGCAGTTGCAACGTGGTCGCCAGCGTCATGCGCGCGGCCAATGGCCCGGTCTCGCAACGGATGAGGCTAAAGCGCTGGCAGGCGTCGGGGATCTCGGACTCGAGCGGCGCGAAGTCAAACTCGTCGCCGTCATCACCGCACTCGACAAAGGTGATGGGGTGGCGCAGGCGGCAACCGTTGCGCAGGTTCTCCAGCGTCAGCCCCTCTTGCTCGAAGGTGACGCGATAGCAGCCATTCTCTATCACCGGCTGCGGCGCGGGGCGCAGCGCCGGGGCAGCACCCTGCTCATCGACACTCAGGGTGTGCCAGCACAGCCCCGGCAGGGTGGTGCGGAACAGCACCTCGCTGCGGTAGTAATCCTCCAGCGGCTCCAGCTTCTCGCCAGCGGCGGTCACCACCACGCGCTGGCCGCCGGGCATTTGCTGCTGGCTGAGCAGCGTGCTGTCGAGCAGCGCGCCCGCCCGGCGCAGGGCGAAGTTGGGCTGGCGGGTGAAGAGCACGGCGCGCACCAGCTTCTCCTGCGGGGTCGGATCGCCGTTGAACACCAGCAACGCGTTCTCCTGATCGACGCGGCGGGCAATCTTCTTCTTCAACAGGTTGAGCAGACTGAGGGCGGAGCGCTCCACGCTCACCAGCCGCTGGCGGATATTGAGGTTGACGGCATCGGCGTTGGTCGCCTCAATGCCGTTGTGCGCATGGGCGGCGAACAGCGTTTTCCACATCTCATCCAGCAGCGGCGCGGGGTAGTGGATGCCCATCAACGACGCCATCGCCGCCAGCGGCTCCAGCTGATCCAGCAGCAGGTGCTCGGTCTGCCAGTTCTGGCGCTTAATGTCATAGCGCGTGGAGTGGCAGGTGCGGTGGATGCGCGACTTCTGGCAGGCGTACAGCTCACCCTCCAGCGTGTGGCTAAAGGGCGCGTCGGCCCAGACGTCACGCATATAGTGCTCATAGTCGGTAAGGGTGAAACGCCACGGCAGGCCAAGGGCGTTAAGCTCCTCGACAATCTGCGGGAAGCGGGCATTTGCCAGCACCTGATCGCCGCCCGCGGGCAGCAGCAGCGTGTCAGTGCTGCGGTTCATGGCGCGCAACGAGGTCAAAATCGGCAGCAGGCGCTGGTTGAGGTAGGTGTCATCCGCCGCCAGGAACTTGCCGGGGCCGTAGCCATAGTAGAGGTAGTGGGTGGCGATACGCTTGCCGTTGGGCGACTGCCACCAGAAGTTAAGATCGCCTTTGAGCTGCTCGGTATAGACGCCGCGTTGCAGCACGCAGTAGTGGATGCCAAGGTCGGTGAAGATGGCAGGCAGCCAGGCGTGCTGGCCGAAGATGTCCGGCAGGTAGCCGATGTCCATACTGTGGCCGAAGCGCTCGGCGGTGCGGATGCCATATTGCAGGTTGCGGATCAAAGACTCGGTGCGGATCAGCAGCGAGTCGCACTGGGTGTACCAGGGGCCGACCAACAGCCGGCGCTGGCCGATCAGCGCCGCCAGCCGCCCGGCGTTCTCTGGCCGTACCCGCAGGTACTCCTCCAGCACAATCGCCAGCCCATCGAAGGTGTAGCTGGGGAAATCCTCGCGCTGCTCCAGCAGGTCGAGAAGGTAGTCGAGATTCTCCACCAGCAGGATGTGGGAGTCCTCGCAGGTAAAGTACCACTCGGCGTCCCAGTGGCAGTGCGGGACAACATAAACGTGCGTGTGCTTCATGACCCCTCCTGGTCATTGACGGTCAACAGGCCGCGCTTAATCAGATAGAAACGCAGAAAGACATTGCTGATGGCGATGAACGCAATCCCGGTCACCATGCCGCACAGGTAGGCGGGCAGGTTCTGCACCAGTGGCCAGCCCCAGATGGCGGGCAGCGGATACCACTGCACCGAGCCAAGCAGGATGGCGATCACCGCGCCGAGCACCGCGCCCAGCATGTTGAGGGAGATGGTGATCAGCGGGTTTTTCAGCATAAAGGGGATCGCCCCCTCGCCAATGGCGAGGAAGCCGAGGATCAGCGAGGTGGTGCCGGTGACCCGCAGGCTCTCGTCGAACACCCGGCGGTGCACCAGAAAGCGGTCGATCAGGGTGGCGAGGCCGATGCCGATCGGTGGGATGACAATCGCCAGCACCCGTGGCGTCAGCGGGAAGATGTGGTCAGCCGCCAGCCCAATGGCGATCGCCCCGGCGGATTTGTTTACCGGGCCTCCTAAATCGAAGGCGGTGAGGGAGGCGATGATCACGGCGAGCGTCAGGGCGCTGGAGTTGCCGTGCGCGGTAATGAACGCCTGCAACGCCCGGTTAAGGCCGCCAAACACCGGATCGACAAAGTAGAAGTTGAGCAGGAACAGGGCGATGACCGTCAGGCCGGGCACAATCAGCATCGGCTTCATCGCCTGCAAATGCCGGTGCAGGTGGATGCGCCGGTTGAGGGTGTCGGCGATCAGCCCGGCCGCCATGCCAAGGATCAATGCGCCCAGAAAGCCGGAGGGCACGCCGCCGGGCACCGACCAGAAGGTGAAGTGCAGCCCGCCAGCGAAGGCCCCGCCGACAAAGCCCGGCATCAGGCCCGGCCGGTCGGCCAGACTCCACGCCATGTAGGCGGCGAACACCGGGTACATAAACTTCATGATCATCGCGCCATACAGCGACAGCCAGTGGGCCATCGTCACCGTCCACCGATCGGCGGTGGCATACTGCGCGTTGGCAATGTCCGTGATGCCGCAGGCGCTGGCGAGCAACTGGCCGATGCCCATCATCAGCCCGGCGGCGACAATCACCGGGATCATATAGGAGATGCCGCTGGAGACGCCTTGGTAGAGGCGGCCGGAGAGGGTGAGGCCGCTGCGCGGCGGTGGCTCCGTCGCGTGCGCCTCGGTTACTACGCCATCGGGCTGCTGCAACAGGCGGTCAATCACGCCGTCGGCATCCTTCAACGGCGCGGAGACCGGCACCGAGACGTAGGGCTTGCCGTGGAAGCGCCCCCGTCCCTTGGGCGGCAGGGTGGCGGCAAAGATCACCCCCTCGGCGTCACGAATCTGCGCCGCCGTCAATTCCCCTTCGGTGCCACTCGCGCCCTGTTTTTCACAATGGATCTGGATGCCGCGCGCCGCGCCCGCCCGCTCCAGCGCCTCGGCAGCCATATAGGTGTGGGCGATACCGGCCGGACAGGAGGTGATGGCGACCAGCGTACGGCTGGGCGCGCTCACTGGCGTGGCGTCGGCGCTGGCGCTGTCGAGCAGCGTGAGGAATGCCTGCGGGCTGGTGGCGGTTTTCAGCGCCTGCACGCGATCCTCCTCCATCAGCGCCAGACTCAGCGCCGACAGCAAACGGATATGGCCGTCGCTGTCCCCCTGCGGCACCGCCAGCAGGAACACCAGATCCACCCGGTTTTCGCCATCCATCGTTGGCCAGTCGGCCACCGGCTGCGTCAGCCGCGCCACGGCAAACGCCGGGGCCGTCACCACCGGCGACTTGCCGTGGGGCAGGGCGACACCCTGCTCAAAGCCAGTCTCGGAGAGCGCCTCGCGCTGCCACACCGCCTCCAGAAACTGCGCCCGGTCAGCGATCTTTCCCTGCTCAAGCAGGCGCTGGCTTAGCTCCTCAAGGATCACCGCCCGGCTGTCCCAGGGCGCATCCAGCACAATGAGGCTCTCGGCCGTTATGCTGCTTAGTATCATCACTCCTCCTGCCGCATGGGTGAAATCTGGTCAGCGCTAGGTTAATCGATTAACTTTTTTACGAAAGGGTGGTAAACGCGATTAACCCAGCAGATTCCGGGAGATGCGGCACGTTGTCGCCCCGGCTGTGAGGCAGCTCACAAAGAAAGTGCAGCCAGAGACAGGAGGCATCCCTGACCCCAGTGCCTGACCCGGCCACCAGCGTGCGTCATTCGTGGCCTCTGTGGCTTTCAGTTGACACCCAAGGGCAGAATAACTATGCACCCCCTACAGCATAGCGGTTCAGGAGGTGAAAAATGGCCGATGCCCGCCCGCCCTGCGGCCAGCCAGCGTCCAGTGGGCAGGGGTTAAGCGAAGCGGGTGAAAAAAGCAGCTTTCTGGCCCTCGGTCGGGCTGAGAAAAGCAACAAAAAGCGCTGGGGCATCTCCCCACGGTTTTCACGCTAACACCGGAGAAAGCGCGCTTTTTCAGGGGCAAAAGGGGCTGTCAGGGCAGCGATGACTGGCGATTAGGTTACATAATGGTAAATAAATGGGATGGCGTAACTTGGGGTGTATTTTTCTAGTGAATGTGGTTTTTATGTGGGTTAAGTCAGGGATTTTGCCATTTTTTTAGATTATTAAAATTAAGTTATCTATTTTTATAGATATGTATTTTAAGATTTTTTTAGTTAATTACTAAATTTTAATGGGGTTGTGAGTGATTTTGAGTTATTGATTAAATAAAATATAATTATCCCTCTGCAATCCCGTTTTTCATGTTGCAATTGCTCAAAGTTCACCCTGAGCGGGCAGCCTCCCCGCTTTTTTTCTGCGGAAAAGTGTCGCAACCGTTTACCCACCCCACTTATCCCCCTTTTTTGGCTGGCTAAGGCTGCATTTCTGCTGAATGAAGAGAAATAGGGGTAAAAATGCGTGTTTCTGGTAGACAAAGGTAGGGGGCATCATTAGAATGCGCGCAATTTGCCAAAAATTAGCTCTCGCAGTGATTTTTGCATTGATTTAGGGCGTCAATTCTGAATTAATATGCAAATATAATGATTGATTATTCCTGGAGGATGCTTTGATTAAGTCAGCGCTGTTGGTTCTGGAAGACGGAACCCAATTCCACGGTCGGGCCATCGGGGCCGAAGGTACGGCAGTGGGGGAAGTGGTCTTCAATACGTCGATGACCGGTTATCAAGAAATCCTCACTGATCCCTCCTATTCCCGCCAGATCGTCACCCTCACTTATCCCCATATCGGCAATGTCGGCACCAACACCGCCGACGAAGAATCCTCCACCGTCCACGCGCAAGGCCTGATCATCCGCGACCTCCCGCTGATCGCCAGCAACTACCGCTGTGAAGAGACCCTCTCGGACTACCTCAAGCGCCTGAACATCGTGGGCATCGCCGATATCGACACCCGCAAGCTGACCCGCTTGCTGCGTGAGAAAGGGGCGCAGAATGGCTGCATCATCGCTGGCGACCATCCAGACGCGGCGCTGGCCCTGCAAAAGGCGCAGGCGTTCCCCGGCCTGAACGGCATGGATCTGGCGAAAGAGGTCTGCACCAAAGAGAGCTACAGCTGGCAGCAGGGGAGCTGGTCACTGGAGGGCGAGCTGCCGGAGGCCAAAGAGGCCGCGGATCTGCCCTTCCATGTGGTGGCCTATGACTACGGCGTGAAGCGCAACATCCTGCGGATGCTGGTGGATCGCGGCTGCCGCCTGACGGTCGTACCGGCGCAGACCCCGGCGGACGAGGTGCTGGCGATGAACCCGGATGGCATCTTCCTCTCCAACGGCCCCGGCGACCCGGCACCGTGCGACTACGCCATCACTGCCATCCAGCGCTTCCTCGAGACTGAGGTGCCGGTGTTCGGCATCTGCCTCGGCCACCAGTTGCTGGCGCTGGCCAGCGGCGCGAAGACGCGCAAAATGAAGCTCGGCCACCACGGCGGCAACCATCCGGTCAAAGACCATGACAACAATACCGTGATGATCACCGCCCAGAACCACGGCTTCGCCGTCGATGAAGAGGGGATGCCAGCGACGCTGCGCATCACGCACACCTCGCTGTTCGACCACACGGTGCAGGGCATCCACCGCACTGACAAACCGGCCTTCAGCTTCCAGGGTCACCCGGAAGCCAGCCCCGGCCCGCACGACGCGGCGCCGCTGTTCGATCACTTTATCGAACTGATCCAGACCTACCGTTCTACCGCCAAATAATCAGGAGCGACTTACCATGCCAAAACGTACAGATATAAAAAGCATCCTGATTCTCGGCGCCGGCCCGATCGTGATTGGCCAGGCCTGTGAATTTGACTACTCCGGCGCGCAGGCGTGTAAGGCGCTGCGCGAAGAGGGCTACCGCGTCATTCTGGTGAACTCCAACCCGGCGACCATCATGACCGACCCGGAGATGGCCGACGCGACCTACATTGAGCCGATCCACTGGGAAGTGGTACGCAAAATCATCGAAAAAGAGCGCCCGGATGCGGTGCTGCCGACCATGGGCGGCCAGACCGCGCTGAACTGCGCGCTGGAGCTGGAGCGTCAGGGCGTGCTGGAGGAGTTCGGCGTCACCATGATTGGTGCCACCGCCGACGCCATCGACAAGGCCGAAGACCGTCGCCGCTTCGATCAGGCGATGAAGAAGATTGGCCTCGACACCGCACGCTCCGGCATTGCGCACACCATGGAAGAGGCGCTGGCCGTGGCGGACGACGTGGGCTTCCCCTGCATCATCCGTCCCTCCTTTACTATGGGCGGCACCGGCGGCGGCATCGCCTACAACCGTGAAGAGTTCGAAGAGATCTGCGAGCGCGGCCTCGACCTCTCACCGACCAATGAGCTGCTGATTGACGAGTCGCTGATTGGCTGGAAAGAGTATGAGATGGAGGTGGTGCGCGACAAAAATGACAACTGCATCATCGTCTGCTCGATTGAGAACTTTGATGCGATGGGCATCCACACCGGTGACTCCATCACCGTCGCCCCGGCGCAGACCCTGACCGACAAAGAGTACCAAATCATGCGTAACGCCTCGATGGCGGTACTGCGTGAGATTGGCGTCGAAACCGGCGGCTCCAACGTGCAGTTCTCGGTCAACCCGAAAACCGGCCGCCTGATCGTCATCGAGATGAACCCGCGTGTGTCGCGCTCCTCGGCGCTGGCCTCCAAGGCCACCGGCTTCCCGATTGCCAAGGTGGCGGCGAAACTGGCGGTGGGTTACACGCTGGATGAGCTGATGAACGACATCACCGGCGGCCTGACCCCGGCCTCGTTCGAGCCATCCATCGACTACGTCGTCACCAAGATCCCGCGCTTCAACTTTGAGAAGTTCGCGGGCGCAAATGACCGCCTGACCACCCAGATGAAGTCCGTGGGTGAAGTGATGGCGATTGGCCGCACCCAGCAGGAGTCGCTGCAAAAGGCACTGCGTGGACTGGAAGTGGGCGCCACCGGCTTCGACCCGCAGGTGAGCCTGGATGAACCAGAGGCGCTGACCAAAATCCGCCGCGAGCTGAAAGACGCGGGCGCGGAGCGTATCTGGTACATCGCGGACGCCTTCCGCGCTGGCATGTCCGTGGACGGCGTGTTCAACCTGACCAACGTTGACCGCTGGTTCCTGGTGCAGATTGAAGAGCTGGTGCGTCTGGAAGAGAAGGTGGCCGAGGGTGGCATCAACATCCTGACCGCTGACTTCCTGCGCCAGCTAAAGCGCAAGGGCTTTGCCGACGCGCGTCTGGCGAAACTGGCTGGCGTGGCCGAGAGCGAAATCCGCAAGCTGCGCCACGGCTACCAGCTGCACCCGGTCTACAAGCGCGTGGACACCTGTGCGGCGGAGTTCTCCACCAACACCGCCTACATGTACTCCACCTATGAGGAGGAGTGCGAGTCCAACCCGACCAACGACCGCCCGAAAGTGATGGTGCTGGGCGGCGGGCCGAACCGTATCGGTCAGGGCATCGAGTTCGACTACTGCTGCGTGCACGCCTCGCTGGCGCTGCGCGAGGATGGCTTCGAAACCATCATGGTCAACTGCAACCCGGAGACCGTCTCCACCGACTACGACACCTCTGACCGCCTCTACTTCGAGCCGGTGACGCTGGAAGACGTGCTGGAGATTGCGCGCCTCGAGCAGCCGCAGGGCGTGATCGTGCAGTACGGCGGCCAGACCCCGCTGAAACTGGCGCGTGCGCTGGAAGCCGCGGGCGTGCCAATCATCGGCACCAGCCCGGATGCGATTGACCGCGCCGAAGACCGTGAGCGCTTCCAACAGGCGGTCAACCGCCTCGGCCTGAAGCAGCCAGCCAACGCCACCGTCACCACCACCGAGCAGGCAGTAGAGAAGGCCGCGACCCTCGGCTACCCGCTGGTGGTGCGCCCCTCCTACGTGCTGGGCGGCCGGGCGATGGAGATTGTCTACGACGAAGTGGATCTGAAGCGCTACTTCCAGAACGCCGTCTCCGTCTCCAACGACGCGCCGGTGCTGCTGGATCGCTTCCTTGATGACGCGGTAGAGGTGGACGTGGATGCCATCTGCGACGGCGAGCGCGTGCTGATTGGCGGCATCATGGAGCATATCGAGCAGGCGGGCGTGCACTCCGGCGACTCCGCCTGTTCCCTGCCAGCCTACACCCTGAGCCAGGAGATTCAGGATGTGATGCGCCAGCAGGTCGAGAAGCTGGCCTTCGAGTTGCAGGTGCGCGGCCTGATGAACGTGCAGTTCGCGGTGAAGGAGAACGAGGTCTACCTGATTGAGGTCAACCCGCGTGCGGCGCGTACCGTGCCGTTCGTCTCCAAGGCGACCGGCGTACCGCTGGCGAAAGTGGCGGCGCGCGTGATGGCTGGCAAATCCCTCGCGGAGCAGGGCGTCACCAAAGAGGTGATCCCGCCGTACTACTCCGTGAAAGAGGTAGTGCTGCCGTTCAACAAGTTCCCCGGCGTTGACCCGATTCTGGGGCCAGAGATGCGCTCCACCGGTGAAGTGATGGGCGTCGGCCGCACCTTCGCGGAAGCCTTCGGCAAAGCGATGCTCGGCAGCCAGTCCAACCTGAACCTGAAGGCGAGCGGCCGTGCGCTGCTCTCCGTGCGCGAGGGTGACAAGTCCCGCGTGGTGGATCTGGCGGCCAAGCTGCTGAAACGCGGCTTCGAGCTGGATGCCACCCACGGCACCGCTGTGGTACTGGGCGAGGCGGGCATCAACCCGCGTCTGGTCAACAAGGTGCATGAGGGCCGTCCGCACATTCAAGACCGCATCAAGAATGGCGAGTATACCTACATCGTCAACACCACTGCGGGCCGTCAGGCGATTGAGGACTCCAAGCTGATTCGCCGCAGCGCGCTGCAATATAAAGTGCACTACGACACCACGCTGAACGGCGGCTTCGCCACCGCGATGGCGCTGAGCACCGACCCGACCGAGCAGGTTATCTCGGTGCAGGAGATGCACGCGCAGATCGTTGGTTAATCCAGCGCGACCCCACAGACCCCACGGCAACGTGGGGTTTTTTTCGCATAATTATTGCCATTCGCGCCCACCCTGATGCGCAGGTTATCCGCATTATCTGCATAATGTTTTTTTCGCCACGTTTTTTTCCTCTCTTATTTCCCTTGCCAATAAACGACTCACGAAAAAAGAAGCATCGCGGTCACAACTATTTCTCCCTTGCCCATTCAGGCATAAGCGCATAATTATCGTAAAACGCCCAATAATTTCCCGAGCCAACTGCGTAGTTATGCAGGGAAACTTAATTTTACAACTAATTATATGAATTATATTAATTTTATTTGAGGGGCGCAGGGCGGGGATTGGCGCTGGAAATATCTATGCAGCCGGGGGGTTAATTAAGCAAAAGCAGGCAGAATAATTAACGCCTGACAATGCGCCTAATCAATAAGCTTGCAACAAATAGCGGCCATGCCATCGGCCGTGAGTATTATCACATAAATAATGTCTCCCACCGATATTATCTCCCGTGCCAAACCCTGGGGTAATTTGCGCTACGCGCCGGCCATCTGCGTCGGCCAGTCCAAATTTGAGAAACGGGATGAAATATGGAAAGACACTATGTTGGCTCAGAAATCGGCCGGCTGCGCACGGTAATGCTGCACCGCCCCGGCCTGAGCCTGAAACGGCTGACGCCCTCCAACTGCCAGTCACTGCTGTTCGATGATGTACTGTCGGTGGAGCGGGCGGGCGAGGAGCATGACACCTTCGCCGCCATCCTGCGGCAGGAGGGGGTGGAGGTGCGGCTGCTCAACGATCTGCTCTACGAGACGCTACAGGTGCCAGCCGCCAAAGCCTGGCTGCTGGCCTCGCAGGTCTCGGACTTCCGGCTCGGGCCAGCGTTTGCCGCCGAGATCCGCGGCTGGCTGGGCGAGCAGGATGAGCGCCAGCTGGCGCGCCTGATGACCGGCGGGCTGACCTACGGCGACATCCCCACCGCCTTTGGCAAATGGGTGATGGGCACCCACGCGCTGGAGGACTTCATTATGGAGCCGCTGCCCAACCACCTCTTTACCCGCGACACCTCCTGCTGGATCTATCAGGGCGTCTCCATCAACCCGATGGCGAAGGTCGCCCGCCAACGCGAAACCCATAACGTCCGCGCCATCTACCGCTGGCACCCGCTCTTTGCTGACGGCGGCTTCACCAAATATTTCGGCGATGACGACCTCAACTACGACCACGCCACGCTGGAGGGGGGCGACGTGCTGGTGCTGGGGCGCGGCACGGTCTTGATCGGCCTGTCGGAGCGCACCACGCCGCAGGGGGTGGAGTTTCTGGCGCGCGCGCTGTTCGCCCACCAACAGGCCAGCCAGGTGATCGTGCTGGAGCTGCCGAAGCATCGCGCCTGTATGCACCTCGACACGGTGATGACCCACATCGATCTGGATGCCTTCTCCATCTACCCGGAGGTGATCCGCAAAGAGATCAAGTGCTGGACGCTGACTGGCGACGGCCACGGCGGGCTGCATTACCGCGAGTCGCCGGACTTCCTGCACGCCATTGGGCAGGCGCTGGGGCTGGACAGAATCCGGCTGGTGGCCACCGGTGGTGACAGCTTCGAGGCGGAGCGGGAGCAGTGGAACGACGCCAACAACGTGCTGGCGCTGCGCCCCGGCGTGGTGGTGGGCTATGCGCGCAACACCTGGACCAACGAGCAGTATGACAAGGCCGGCATCACGGTGCTGCCGATTCCGGGCGATGAGCTGGGGCGCGGGCGCGGTGGCGCACGCTGCATGAGCTGCCCGCTGGAACGCGACGCCATTTAAGGAGAGACCCATGACAACACCGACATTGGTGGTGGCGCTTGGCGGCAATGCGTTGCTCAAGCGCGGCCAGCCGCTGGAGGCCGATCTCCAGCAACAGAACGTGGCACAGGCAGCGGCGGTGGTGGCGGCGCTGACCGCCGACTGGCGAGTGGTGCTGGTGCACGGCAACGGCCCGCAGGTGGGGCTGCTGGCGTTGCAGAACAGCGCCTACCGCGCGGTCGCGCCCTATCCGCTGGATGTGCTGGGGGCGGAGAGCCAGGGGATGATTGGCTACCTGCTGCAACAGGCGCTGAAGAACTGCCTGCCCGCGCAGGAGGTGAGCGTGCTGCTGACGCAGGTGGAGGTGGCGGCGGACGATCCCGCCTTCCACGCGCCGACCAAATATATCGGGCCGCTCTATGGCGCGCCCGAGGCCGACGCACTCCGCCATGTAAAAGGGTGGGTGATGCACGCGGACGGCGACCACTTCCGCCGCGTGGTGCCCTCGCCACGCCCACAGCGGATTGTTGAGCTGGCGGCCATTCAGGCGCTGCTGGCGCAACAGCATCTGGTTATCTGCTGTGGCGGCGGCGGCGCGCCGGTGGTGCGCGAGGGGCAGGGCTTACGCGGGGTGGAGGCGGTGATCGACAAAGATCTCTGCGCCGCGCTGCTGGCGGAGGAGATCGGCGCGGATGCGCTGCTGATCCTGACCGATGCCGAGGCGGTCTGCCTCGACTGGGGCACGCCCGCCCAGCGGGCGCTGGCGGATGTCACGCCTGCCGATCTGGCTGGCCTGACGTTTGACGCCGGATCCATGGGGCCAAAGGTGGAGGCCGCCTGCCGCTTCGCCACCCGATCGAACGGGGTGGCGGGCATTGGCCCACTCCAGCATGGCAGCACCATTCTCACCGGCCAGCACGGCACACGGATCCACGGCTGACGGCCACTACGCATTAAGGAGAGATCATGAACCTGACACATCGCCACTTCCTGAAGCTGCTGGACTTTACCCCAGAGGAGATCGCCAGCCTGATCGCGCTGGCGATCCAGCTCAAGCAGGAGAAACAGCAGGGCACCGAATGGCCACGGCTGAGCGGGAAAAACATCGCCCTGATCTTTGAGAAAGCCTCCACCCGCACCCGTTGCGCCTTTGAGGTCGCGGCCTTTGATCAGGGCGCGAGTGTGACCTACCTCGGCCCCAGCGGATCGCAGATTGGCCACAAGGAGTCGATGAAGGACACCGCCCGCGTGCTGGGCCGCATGTATGACGCCATTGAGTACCGCGGCTTTGGGCAGGCGGTGGTGGAGGAGCTGGCCGCCTACGCGGGCGTGCCGGTCTGGAACGGCCTGACCGACGAGTTCCACCCGACGCAGATCCTCGCTGACCTGATGACCATGCAGGAGCACTGCCCGCACAAGCCGTTGAATCAAGTGGCGTTCGCCTATCTCGGGGATGCCCGCAACAACATGGGCAACTCGCTGCTGGTGGGGGCGGCCAAGATGGGCATGGAGATCCGGCTGGTGGCTCCGGCGGCGTTCTGGCCCGACGCCGGGCTGGTGGCGCAGTGCCGCGAGATCGCCGCCCGCACCGGCGCGCGCATCCTCCTGACCGAACAGGTGGAGGAGGGGGTGGCGGGCGTCGATTTCCTCTACACCGATGTCTGGGTGTCAATGGGCGAGCCGCAATCCGCCTGGGCGGAGCGCATCAGCCTGATGAAACCCTACCAGGTGAACGCTGCCCTACTGGCGGCCACCGGCAACCCGGCGGTGAAGTTCATGCACTGCCTGCCAGCGCTGCACAACGCCGACACCCGGCTGGGGCGCGAGATCGAACTGGCCCACGGGCTGGCGGGGCTGGAGGTGACCGAGGAGGTGTTCGAGTCTGACCACGCCATCGTGTTCGATGAGGCGGAGAACCGTATGCACACCATCAAGGCGGTCATGGTCGCCACGCTGGCGGGCTGAGCAACTGGCCAGCGTGCACGGCACGCTGGCCTGACGAGAGGGCATCCCATGAAAAAATTCACCTTTCCTTCCGCCTACACCATCCTGTTTGCGCTGATTGCCTTGATCGCCGCGCTGACCTGGGTGGTGCCCGCCGGGCAGTACCGGATGGCGATGAACGCCGATCTGGGCAAGGAGGTGCCGGTCGCTGGCACCTACCAGCCAGCAGAGGCGCAACCGCAGGGCGTGGTGGACGTGCTGTTGGCGCCCATCGACGGCCTCTACGACCACAAAACCAACGAGGCGCGGGCGATCGACGTCTCGCTGTTTATCCTGATCATCGGCGGCTTTTTGGGGATCGTCGGTGAGACCGGCGCGATCGACGCGGGCATCGCGCGCGCGATGGCGCTGCTGCACGGCAAGGAGGTCTGGATGATCCCGATCCTGATGGGGCTGTTCGCGGCGGGCGGCACCATCTACGGCATGGCGGAGGAGTCACTGCCGTTCTACACCCTGCTGGTGCCGGTGATGATCGCCGCAGGCTTTGACCCAGTGGTCGCCGCCGCCACCGTGCTGCTCGGCGCGGGGATCGGCACGCTCGGCTCCACCATCAACCCCTTCGCCACGGTGATCGCCGCCAACGCTGCCGGGGTGCCGTTCACCACCGGCATCGGCCTGCGCCTGCTGGTGCTGCTGGCGGGCTGGGCAGCGTGCGTGCTCTACGTGATGCGCTATGCCCAACGGGTGCGGCGCGATCCCGCCAATTCGCTGCTGGCGGACAAGTGGGAGGAGAACCGCGCCCACTTCCTCAGCCAGCGGCCAGAGGGGACGCTGGCCTTCACGCCGGTACGCAAAATGGTGCTGACGCTGTTCGCCATCGTCTTTGCCGTGATGATCTACGGCGTGGCGGTGCGCGGCTGGTGGATGGCGGAGATCTCGGCGCTGTTTTTGGCGGCCTCGATCTTTGCCGGGCTGCTGGCGCGCATGGGGGAGGAGGCGTTGACCCGCGCCTTTATCAACGGCGCGCGCGATCTGCTGGGCGTGGCGCTGATCATCGGCATCGCACGCGGCATTGTGGTGGTGATGGACAACGGCATGATCACCCACACCATCCTGAACTATGCCGAGGGGCTGGTGACCGGGCTGTCGAGCGTGGTGTTCATCAACACCACCTTCTGGCTGGAGGGGCTGCTCTCCTTCCTGGTGCCCTCCTCATCGGGGCTGGCGGTGCTGACCATGCCGATCATGGCCCCGCTGGCGGACTTTGCGCAGGTGCCGCGCGATCTGGTGGTCACCGCCTACCAGTCGGCCTCCGGGCTGGTCAACCTGATCACCCCCACCTCGGCGGTGGTGATGGGCGGGCTGGCGATCGCCCGCATCCCCTATGCGCGCTGGCTGCGCTGGATCGCGCCGCTGCTGGGCATTTTATTTGTGATGATCACCCTGATCCTGAGCGTCGGCGCGCTGTTCTGACGCCGGGTGGCACCCTCCCTGCACGGACACAGGCCATGACAAAGCGATCTGACACGCTCGACAAAGAGCAAAAACAGCTGGCGCTCTGCCGGCAGTTGATCACCGGCAACGCCTTCCGCTCGCAGGAGGCGCTCCGCCGCGCCCTGAAACAGCACGGCTACCGGCACATCAGCCAGTCCACGGTGTCGCGGCTGCTCGGCCTGCTGGGCGTCACCAAGGCGCGCAACGCCAAGGGCGAGCGCACCTACATCCTTACCGCACCGGCTCAGGCGGAGCCGCACGCCGCCTGCCCGCTGGCCGAGATGGTGCTGGGCATCGAGGCCAATCAGGAGTTCATCCTGATCCAGACCGTGACGGGCTATGGCCGGGCGGTGGGGCGGTTGATCGATCACCACGCCCTGCCCGGCGTGCTGGGGGTGGTGGCCGGCAGCAGCACGGTGTGGGTCGCGCCGCGCAGCCGCGACACGCTAACGCAGACCCGCCAGCAGCTCAGCCGCCTGCTGATGACGGGGTGATCCGCGCCGGGGCGGCCTCTTTCCCCCTGTTTCGCTCTTTTCCCATTTCTCCTGTGACGTGAAGGCCGTAGAATGCGCGGTTTCCATTGGCGGCAGCGTCAGGGCCGGGCGTGTGGATGGCCCTGCCTGACGCGACACACGTTGTAGCGAGATCCTGATGATCCTGATTATTTACGCCCACCCCTATCCCCACCACTCCCACGCCAACAAACGGATGATCCAGGCGGCCGGTGAGCTGGATGGCGTGGAGGTGAGATCGCTCTACGATCTCTACCCCGACTTCACCATCAATGTCCGTGCCGAGCAGCAGGCGCTGAGCCGTGCCTCGCTGGTGGTGTGGCAACACCCGATGCAGTGGTATAGCATGCCGCCGCTGCTCAAGCTCTGGTTTGACAAAGTGCTGGAGCATGGCTGGGCCTACGGGCAGGGGGGCGACGCCCTGCATGGCAAACAGGCGCTGTGGGCCGTGACCACCGGCGGCGACCAGCCGCACTTCAAGCTGGGCGACTTCCCGCACTTTGACGCGCTGGCGCAGCCGTTGCAGGCGACCGCCCTCTACTGCGGCATGGCGTGGCAGCCGCCGTTCGTGCTGCATGGCACCTTTAGCTGTGATGCGGCGACCCTGGAGGCGGCAGCGGCACGCTACCGGGCACAACTGGCGGGCTATCTGGCCGCCACCCTTGAGGCCGCGGCGAACGGAGGTGAGCATGGATAACCACGCGATGATGATTGAGGGGCTGATCTACCTCGGCTCTGCGGCGCTGATCGTGCCGATTGCCGTGCGCTTTGGCCTCGGCTCGGTGCTCGGCTACCTGATCGCTGGCTGTTTGATTGGGCCGTGGGGGCTACGGCTGGTGGCCGATGCCGAATCGATTTTGACCTTCGCCGAAATCGGCGTGGTGCTGATGCTGTTTATCATCGGTTTGGAGCTGGATCCGAAACGGCTGTGGAACCTGCGCGCCGCGGTGTTCGGCGGCGGCGGCTTGCAGATGGCTGGCTGTGGGGTGCTGCTCAGCGCCTTCTGCTACGTGCTCGGCCTGAGTTGGCAGGTGGCGGCGCTGATTGGCCTGACGCTGTCGCTCTCCTCCACCGCCATCGCCATGCAGGCGATGAGCGAACGTAACCTGACCTCGACGCCGGTGGGCAACAGCGCCTTTGCCGCGCTGCTGTTCCAGGACATCGCCGCCATTCCGCTGGTGGCGATGATCCCGCTGCTGGCGAGCACCGGCGGCGGCACCACCCTCAGTACCTTTGCGCTCTCCGCTGGCAAAATGGTGCTGGCGTTGGCGCTGGTGGTGCTGCTTGGCCGCTACGTCACCCGCCCGCTGCTGCGCTTTGTTGCCAAGTCCGGGATGCGTGAGGTGTTCAGCGCCGTGGCACTGTTTTTGGTGTTCGGCTTTGGCGTGCTGCTGGAGATGGCCGGGCTGTCGATGGCGATGGGCGCGTTCCTCGCTGGCGTGCTGCTCGCCAGTTCCGAGTACCGCCACGCGCTGGAGAGCGATATCCAACCCTTCAAGGGGCTGCTGCTGGGGCTGTTCTTCATTGGCGTCGGCATGTCGATCGACTTCGGTACGCTGGTGAACAACCCGTTGCTGATCCTCACCCTGCTGGGCGGCTTTATGCTGCTGAAGGGGGCGCTGCTGTGGCTGCTGGCCCCAATGCTGCACGTGCCACGCGCCCAGCGTGGGCTGTTCGCCATCCTGCTCGGGCAGGGCAGTGAGTTCGCCTTTGTGGTGTTCAGCACTGCCCAGAACGCTGGCGTGCTGCCGGTCGAGTGGTCGAAGGCGCTGACGCTGGCGGTGGCGCTGTCAATGGCGGTGACACCGCTGCTGCTGGTGCTGTCCAAGCGCTTCGAGAAGGCGGCACCCGCCAATTCACGCCCAGATGACACCATTGATGAGCACGCCAGCGTGATCGTCGCGGGCTTCGGCCGCTTTGGCCAGATCACCGGCCGTCTGCTGCTGTCGAACGGCATCAACGCGGTGGTTCTGGACAACGACCCGGATCACGTGGAGACGCTGCGCAAATTTGGCACCAAGGTGTTCTATGGCGATGTCACGCGCGTGGAGTTGCTGGAGTCCGCGGGCGCGGCGCAGGCCAAAGTGTTGGTCAACGCGCTGGATGACGTGGACGCCAACCTGCAACTGACCGACCTGGCGCGTGAGCACTTCCCGCACCTGAAGATCATCGCCCGCGCGCGTGACGTTGACCACTACTACCAGCTGCGGCTGCGTGGCGTGGAGTCGCCGGAGCGTGAGATGTTTGAAGGCTCGCTACGCACGGCCCGCCGCGCGCTGGAGGCGATCGGCATCGGTGCCTATGAGGCGCGGGAGAAAGCGGACATCTTCCGCGACTACAACCTGAAGATGCTGGAGGAGACGCTGCCGAACTACGAGGATACTGAGTTCCGCATCGCCACCATGCAGCGCGCCAAAACCATGCTGACCGAAGCGATGGCGATGGATCATACCCGCCTGGCGCGGGCGCAGCAGACTGGCTGGCAGGGGCGCTCGGAAGAGGGCGAGATCCCGCAGGAGGAGACGCCGCACCAAGCCTGATGCGGCGCACCGGTGGCCGCGCCCGCGGCCACCTTTTTCTTTACTCCTCAAACGTCCCTTTCACGCACGCCTTGCCGTTCTCCACCAGCCGTTTCCCCTTCGCCCACACCTGATCGATCGCCAGATCCGGCGTCAGCACCAGCAGGTCAGCGTCACGCCCCGGCAGCAGTTCCCCTTTCATGCTTAGCCCCAAGAAGGCCGCCACATTGCAGGTGAAGGGGCAGAGCGCCTCCGCGAGCGTGAAGCCGTGGCACTGCACCAGTTCGCGCAGCGCCTGCGGCAGGGAGGTGAACCCGGCCACGCCGATGCCCTGTAGGTTGCCCTGCTCGTCAAATACCGGCTGGCTGCCGTTGCCATCGGAGCTGATGCTCAGGCGCGCCAGCGGCACATTGGCCGCCACCGCCCGCGCCACCCCTTCGGCGGCGCTGAACGGGGTCTCAATGCCGCTGGTCAGGTCGATGTGGCCGCCCGCGCGCGCGAACTCCAGCGCGGCGGTGAACAGCGTGGTGCTGCGGTTGACGTGGGTCGGCAGCAGCTTGCCGATCGGCACGTCGCTGTCGCGCAGGATTGCCTCGAGCGGGGCCAGCAGGCGCGGGCTGTTGCCGAGGTGGAAGACGCTGACGCCCGCCTTGCCGCCCAGCAGGCCACCGACCCGCGCCTGCGCCGCCAGATTGGCCAGCGCCGCCGGGGCCGGGGCCGCGGAGCGGTGGTCGGAGATGGCGCACTTCACGCCGATCACCTTGTCAATCAGCGCCACGTCGCGCTCGACGCTGCCGGTAATGGTGGGCGAGGGAATGCCGTAGGCCCCGGTCAGCATCCAGGCGCTGATCCCCTCGCTCTCCAGCGCCCGCACCTTGGCCAGCAGCGACTCCGGGTGGCGCGTCACGCTGTCGGTGCCCAGCAGCCCCACCACGCTGGTGATGCCTGCCTCCACCAGCCGCGACAGCCGCACCTCCGGCGTGCGGGTGTGCGGGCCAGCCTCGCCGCCGCCGCCAATCAGGTGGACGTGCTGGTCAATCAGGCCGGGACAGAGGCAGTGGCCCGCCAGATCCACCACCTCACAGCCGGGCAGTGACTCCGGCGCGATGTGCGGGGCGAGGGCCACAATTTTGCCGGCGATCACCAGCAGATCCTGCCGTCCGAGCGCCTGCGGGGTATAGACATTGGCACCGCGCAGCAACACGCCGCCAACCATTGAGAGATCCATCATTTTTATCTCCTTACACCAGAGCCTGCATCACCCAGATGGAGAGCAGGGCGTTGATCACACAGACCGCCAGAATCAGCGGGTAGTAGCGCGGGTGCACCCCAGCGGTGCCGAGGCAGCGGCCGACGTTCTGTACCGGGTTGCCCATCAGGTAGATGGCGGGCAGCAGCACGGTGGCGTGGTGGCCGTTGAGCGCCCCCTCCAGCACCAAGCTGGCACAGACGCCGACCGCGCCGCCCATGCTCATCAGCGCCGCCAGCAGCACCGTCGCCGCCTCGCCCGGCAGCCCCCACAGCGCCATTACCGGCTGGCAAATCCGGCCGACCCACTCCAGCAGGCCGGTCACCTTCAGTGCCTGAATGATGACGAACGCCATCACCACGTTCGGCAGCAGGTTGGTGGTGGCGATGGTAAAGCCGCGCCGCGCGCCGTCGATAAACATCTCCATCACATTTTTGCGTTGCGTCACCATCTTATTGCTCCTGTGCCCGGCGGCTTTCCAGCGCGAAGATCCAGACGCGTAACAGATTCGCGCCAATGAATTTGAACAGCAGAATCACCGCCAGCGGGGTGATCACCGGCACGGTGATGACGCTGAACAGCGCCGCCGCCGAGGAGAAGTAGTTGGTGATGATGGCGCTGCCGCTGGTCTGGTAAGTGGCGAAGATTGCCCGCTCCTGTTCGGTGATCACCTTCGACTCCGCCAGCTCCTTGGTCATGCCGGCGGCGGCGTCGGTGTTCTGTAAGTTGGCGATCAACGCCAGCGAGCAGATACCCGGCACGCCGAGCAGCGGGCGCAGGACGGGCGTCATCAGTTGCTGCGCGGCGCGCAGGCCACCCAGCCCCTCGGTGATGGCGATCAGGCCCAGCGAGAGGATCACTGAGGGCGCTAGCTCGAGGGCGAACAGGAAGCCATCTTTCGCGCCGCTGCCGCCGCTGCCGCGGAAGGAGGTGACGGTATCGCCCGGCGCATTGAGCGTGCCGAACGCGCCATTCAGCACGGTGAAGTCCAGCACCCGCCACCAGCCGCTGCTGCTGGAGAAGAGGCCGGAGAAGAGCAGGATGGTGATAAAGAAGGCGAGGTAGCCGGTGATGCCGACCCGCTCTGTTGCGTGAGGTGTCTCTGTTTTCATTATTATTCCTGTCAGTCGTCAATAGCGGCCTGCCGGATGCAGGCCAAAACGGACGATAAAACAACAGGCTGAATCAGGAAGGCGGACAGGATCAAAGAAAGGGCAGGGGATGCGTTAGCGGGGCTTAATCATGATTTAACGAGTGGCATAAAAAAAGCGGGCCGTAGCCCGCTCTGGATCAGGGGGCGATCAGCTCAACGCCACCTTGATCCCCAGTGCGATCAGCACGCCGCCCAGCAGGCGGTCAACGATCTTCTGCGCCTTCGCCAGTCCGCGCCGTACCGGCTCGCTCTGGAACAGGATCACCAGCAGCGGCCACCAGACCACCGACAGGCTGAGGATGATACCGGCGTACCACAGCTTCTCGCCGATGCTGGAGTTGACCTGCAACACCTGGGTAAAGACCGCCAGAAAGAACAGCGTCGCCTTCGGGTTCAGCAGGTTGCAGAGGTAGCCCTGCAAGAAGGCCGCCTTCAGGCTGACGCTCTGCGGGGTGAGCTGGCTGAGGTTCATTTTGCTGTCGCCACGCGCGCGTAGCGCCTGAATGCCGACCCAGATCAGGTAGGCCGCGCCAGCGTATTTCAGCACGTTGAACAGCCAGGGGGTGGTGGTGATCACCACCGCCAGCCCGGCGACGCAGTAGGACATATGGGTCGCCACGCCACAGATGACGCCCAGCGCGGTGAACATCGCCGCCGCACGCGGGTAGCGCGCCGCGTTCTTGATCACCAAAAAGAAGTCCGGGCCGGGCGACAACATGCCCAGCGCCGCGATGGTCGCGACAAACAGAGAGGTTTCTAACATCGTATACAGGCCGAGGAGGAAAAAAGGGAATGATAGCCTCACGGCGGGAAATTCGCACCACGCTTATGGATGATTGGCACGCCGGGCCGCTGTTACTGCTGCTTTACTAACCCCTTCGGGGTAGGAAGTGCGATCTTGTACTGGCTTTTTTCCACTTTGCGGGCAGGAAACATGCGGGCAGGCCACTATTTGTGGCGAAATACGCGGTAAAATGGCGGCTTCGCTAAGAGCTGTCTCATAAATTTGTTGGGAACCGCTGACGCTATCGACGGCTGTTGGCCCTTTCCGTATAGTGACAGCACTTTTCGGTACTACACTTTCCGACGACAACACACTCCGACGACACAAGGTTTAACAATGATTATCAGCCTGATCGCTGCACTGGCGGTGGATCGCGTTATTGGCATGGAAAATGCCATGCCGTGGCATTTACCGGCTGACTTGGCGTGGTTCAAGCGTAACACGCTCAATAAACCGGTAATTATGGGACGCAAGACATTTGAGTCTATTGGACGCCCGCTGCCGGGACGCCACAATATTGTTATCAGCAGCCACCCCGGCGACCACGATGGCGTCACCTGGGCCACCTCCGTCGAGGCTGCGCTGGCCGAGGCTGGCGACGCCGCCGAGGTGATGGTGATTGGCGGTGGTCGGGTCTATGACCAGTTCCTGCCGCGTGCTGACCGCCTCTACCTGACGCACATTGATGCCGAAGTGGAGGGGGATACCCACTTCCCGGACTACGAGCCGGATGAGTGGGAGAGCCAGTTCAGCGAATTCCACGATGCGGATGACAACAACTCCCACAGTTACTGTTTCGAAATCCTCGACCGCCGTCGTTAATCTTGCTGGCGGCGCGCCCGGCTGGCGCGCCGTTTTTCCACCTCTCGCCATTAAATTGTAACAAACCTGAAACACTCTCTGTTTAGACTGGCCCGCATCGTTGGCAGCCGGCAGCCTCCTGCCGCTCGCAAATAAGAAAAGGGAAACAGCATGAGTGAAAAAATTGAACTGAATGCCGACCGCCTGATGAATCCAACCCGCCGCAAATTATTGCTGGGAAGCGCGGGGATGGTGGGTCTGGCGGGCTTCCTGGGCGGCATTGGCACCTTCCCGCGTGACGTCTGGGCGGCAGAGGGCACGGGCACCAACGGCAGCAAGCTACTGGGCTTCAAGGGCATTGCCGCCTCCACCGAGGACAAGGTGGTGCTGGCCGAGGGCTACCGGTCGGACGTGCTGATCTCCTGGGGCGACCCGCTGCACGCGGGCGCGCCAGCCTTCGATCCGAATGGCGGCAACAGCGCGGCGGATCAGGAGCAGCAGTTCGGCGACAACAACGATGGCATGAGCTTCTTCCCGCTGGATGACAACCGTGGCGTGATGGCCATCAACAACGAATATGTCAACGAGCCATACCTGTTCGCCCA
This sequence comes from Nissabacter sp. SGAir0207, assembly GCF_005491205.1. Classification (NCBI taxonomy): domain Bacteria; kingdom Pseudomonadati; phylum Pseudomonadota; class Gammaproteobacteria; order Enterobacterales; family Yersiniaceae; genus Nissabacter; species Nissabacter sp. SGAir0207. The sequence goes on along the minus strand of NZ_CP028035.1, from coordinate 3,243,383 downwards.
CGGCGGCAAAAAGGCCACCAGCCTGGAGGATGTGCGCAAGTCGCAGGCGGCGCATGGCGTCTCGGTGCTGGAAGTGCGCCGCGTCGCCGGTTCTCCGCGCTGGGAGCGCGTCACCGACTCGCGCTACAACCGCCGCATCACCGCCAACACGCCGATGACCTTCAGCGGCCCGGCGGCGGGCAACGCGCTGCTGCAAACCGCCGCTGACCCAACCGGCACCCGCGTGCTCGGCACCTTCGGCAACTGCGCCAACGGCAAAACCCCGTGGGGCACCTACCTCACCTGTGAAGAGAACTTCGACACCTACTTCGGCACCAAACAGGCGGGCTTTGCCACCACCGCTGACCAGAAGCGCTATACCTTGAAGCCAGAGGATCCAGAGCGCAACTGGCCGGACTACGACCCGCGCTTTGACGTGGCGAAAAACCCGAACGAGTTCAACCGCTTTGGCTGGATCGTCGAGATCGACCCGATGAACCCGGACTCCACGCCAATCAAGCGCACCGCGCTGGGCCGCTTCAAACATGAGAATGCCGCCGTTACCGTCGCCGAAGATGGCCGGTTGGTGGTCTACATGGGCGATGACGAGCGCGGCGAGCACATCTACAAATTCGTCTCCAACGGCAAGGTGGACAGCGCCAACCCGGCCAACAACCGCACACTGCTGGATGAGGGCACGCTCTACGCCGCGCAGTTCAATGGCGACGCCAATGGCACGCCGTTGAAGGGCACCGGCAAGTGGCTGCCGCTGCGCTTTGGTGAGAATGGCCTGACGCCGGAGAATGGTTTCCAGAACGCGGCCGAGGTGCTGATCTTCGCCCGCAAGGCGGCGGCACAGGTGGGCGCGACCAAGATGGATCGCCCGGAGTGGATCGCCGTCAACCCGCATGATGGCCGCGCCTACTGCACCCTGACCAACAACAGCAAACGTGGCGACGAGGGGATGCCGCTCAACGCCGCCAACCCGCGCCCGGACAACATCTACGGCCAGATCATCCGCTGGGATGAGGGCGGCGACGCCACCGCCGAGAGCTTCAGTTGGGACATGTACGCGCTGTGCGGCAACCCGATCGCCCACCCGCAGGGCGTCAACCGCGGCACGCCGAACATCACGGCGGAGAACACCTTCAACAGCCCGGATGGGCTGGGCTTCGACCACGATGGCCGCCTGTGGATCCTGACCGACGGCAAGTACACCAACAGCGGTGACTATCAGGGGCAGGGCAATAACCAGATGCTGGTGGGCGACCCGCAGAGCGGCGAGATCCGCCGCTTCCTGGTGGGGCCGAAGTCCTGCGAATTGACCGGCGTGGCCTTCACCCCGGACTACCGCACGCTGTTCGTCAACATCCAGCACCCCGGCGAGGAGGGCGACTCCCACTTCCCGGACAACAGCCCGCGCCCGCGCTCTTCGGTACTGATGATCACCCGTGAGGATGGCGGCATCATCGGCGCCTGACGCGCGCCATAAAAAAGGCCGCCGGGCGAGATGCCGGGCGGCCTTTTTATTGGTGGCGGATCAGGAGGCCTTGGGGGCCTCGGTCTCCGCCATGTCATGCTGGCGGTTGGAGGGCTGGGTGAAGTACGCCTTATCCTCCCAGCGCAGCAGCGTCAGTTCGCCACCCCAGCAGCAGCCGGTGTCGAGGGCATAGATGCCCTCCGGCGCGCCACGCCCCTCCAGTGAGGCCCAGTGGCCAAAGATGATGGCGTAACCCTGCTCCGCCACCGGGTTAGGCAGCGCAAACCACGGCTTGAGCGGCGCGGGTGCGTGCTCCGGCATGTCCTTGCAGATCATGTCGAGCTGGCCGTTGGGGAAGCAGTAGCGCATCCGCGTCAGCGCGTTGGTGCTAAAGCGCAGGCGCGCCAGCCCGGACAGTTCCGGCAGCCAGTTGTTGGGCATGTCGCCATACATGGCGTCGAGGAACAGCGGGTAGCTGTCACTGCTCAGCACCGCCTCCACCTCACGCGCGCAGAGTTGGGCGGTCGCCAGATCCCACTGTGGCGTAATGCCAGCGTGGGCCATCACCAGCCGCTTCTCCTCATCCACCTGCAACACCGGTTGGCGGCGCAGCCAGTTGATCAGCTCATCGGCATCCTCCGCCTCCAGCAGCGGCGTGATGCGATCCTTGGGTTTGTTGCGGCTGATGCCAGCGTAGACCGCCAGCAGGTGCAGGTCATGGTTGCCCAGCACCATCCGCACCGCCGGGCCGAGCGAGCGCACGTAGCGCAGCACGTCCAGCGAAGCCGGGCCGCGCGCCACCAGATCGCCGGTCAGCCACAGGGTGTCAGTAGCCGGATCGAAATTGACCTGCGCCAGCAACGCGCGCAGCTCCTCATAGCAGCCGTGGATATCGCCTATCAGATATGTCGACATAACTCAGTTAATCATGGTTGGAATGGCAAGGCGGAAGGCGGGAATGGCGACACGGAAGGGCGCTCCCTGCTCATCAATCATCTCATAGTGGCCCTGCATGGCGCCGAGCGGCGTCTCCAGCACGGCACCACTGGTGTACTGGAACTCGCCGCCGGGCAGGATGTGCGGCTGCTCGCCGACCACCCCCTCGCCCTGGACCTCCATTTCACGCCCATTGGCGTCGGTGATCAGCCAGTAGCGGCGCAGCAGCTGTACCGGATGCCGCCCCAGGTTGCGGATCGAGATGGTATAAGCAAAGACATAGCGGTTCTCGTCGGGCAACGACTGGGACTCAATGTAAACGCTCTGTACCTGTACGCAAACGCGGGGCGACTCAATCATTACAGCGACTCCTGTGGTTCCTGCTGCTGATGCGGCGGATTGGCGGAGAGCCAGTTTGCCAGCGCGCAATACTGCGCCACGGTAATGTTCTCCGCCCGCAGGCCGGGGTTGATGCCCAGTTCGGTCAGCTGCTCTGGGGTGAACAGGTGGCCGAGGCTGTTACGGATGGTCTTGCGGCGCTGGTTGAACGCCTCGGTGGTGATGCGGCTCAACATGCGCACGTCGCCGACCGGGTAGGGCAGCTCGGTGTGCGGCACCAGACGCACCACGGCGGAGTCCACTTTCGGCGGCGGGGTAAAGGCCGTCGGCGGCACTTCCAGCACCGGGATAACCTTGCAGTAGTACTGCGCCATCACGGTCAGGCGGCCATAGGCCTTGCTGTTCGGCCCGGCCACCAGACGGTTGACCACCTCTTTCTGCAACATGAAGTGCATGTCGCGGATCGCCTGAGTATAGCTGAAAAGATGGAACATCAACGGGGTAGAGATGTTATACGGCAAATTGCCGAACACCCGCAGCGGCTGGCCTGCCTGCTCCGCCAGCTCGGCGAAGTTGACGGTCATGGCGTCCTGCTGGTGGATGGTGAGCTTGTCCTTCAGCGTCGGGTGCACTTCCAGCCGGGCCGCCAAATCGCGGTCCAGCTCGATCACGGTCATTTTGTCCATGCGTGCGCCGACCGGCTCGGTCAGTGCGCCGAGGCCGGGGCCGATTTCAACCACCGCCTCGCCCGGTTGCGGGTGGATGGCGGAGACAATGCTGTCGATGACAAACTGATCGTTTAAGAAGTTTTGTCCAAAACGTTTGCGGGCAAAGTGCCCTTGGTGGACTCGATTATTCATTACTGTTGGTTATCATTTTAATGGCGAGATGTAAGGCCGTCTTGAAGCTCCCGGCGTCGGCAGTGCCGCTGCCAGCCAGCTCCAGGGCGGTACCATGGTCTACTGAAGTTCGGATAAAGGGCAGGCCCAGGGTGATGTTCACCGCCCGGCCGAACCCCTGGTATTTTAGCACCGGCAGCCCCTGATCGTGATACATCGCCAGCACGGCATCCGCATGTTGCAGATATTTCGGCTGGAACAGCGTATCGGCGGGCAGTGGCCCAATCAGGTTGATGCCGCGCTGGCGCAGTGCCTCCAGCGCCGGGCCGATGGTGTCGATCTCCTCGCGCCCCATGTGGCCGCCCTCCCCGGCGTGGGGGTTCAGCCCACAGACGTAGATCTGCGGCTGGGCGATGCCAAATTTGCTGCGCAGGTCGGCGTCGAGGATGGTGATCACCTCATCCAGACTCTGGCGGGTGATGGCGTCCGACACCTCCTTCAACGGCAGGTGGGTGGTGGCCAGCGCCACGCGCAGCTCCTCGGTGGCGAGCATCATCACCACCCGGTCGCAGCCGCTGCGATCAGCGAAGAACTCGGTGTGGCCGCTGAAGGGCACGCCAGCGTCATTGATCACGCCTTTGTGCACCGGGCCGGTGATCAGCGCCGAGAAGTGGCCCGCGAGGCAGCCATCGCAGGCGCGCGCCAGCGTCTCGACCACGTAGGCGCTGTTGGCAGCGTCCAGCTGGCCAGCGTGCGCCGGCGCGGCCAGTGCCACCGGCAGCACCGACAGGGTGCCGGCCGGGGCGGGCGTGGAGGGCCGCCCCGGCTGGTAGTCGCGCAGCGTCAACGGCAGGCCAAGCTGCGCGGCACGCTGAGACAACAAAGCCGGATCGGCGCAAGCCACCAGCTCAACAGGCCATGCCTGCTGAGCCAGGGCAACCACCAGATCCGGCCCAATCCCGGCGGGTTCGCCGGGAGTGATCACCACAGGATTAAGGTTGTGCATTGCCATCCAGAATTTTCACGTAGGCCGCGGCGCGCTGCTCCTGCATCCAGGTCTGCGCTTCTTCGGCGAACTTGCGGTTGAACAGCATACGGTAGGCCCGATCTTTCTGGGCGGCGTCTGTCTTGTCCACCTGGCGTGTATCCAGCAGCTGGATCAGGTGCCAGCCAAAGGCGGAGTGCACCGGCTGGCTCACTTCACCCTTGCGCAGCTTCAGCAGCGCATCGCGGAACGCCGGATCGTACATGTCCGGGGAGGCCCAGCCAAGATCGCCGCCCTGCATGGCAGAACCCGGATCCTGGGAGAGCTGTTTCGCCAGAGTGGCGAAGTCCGACTGGCCACTCTTGATCTGGTTGGCCGCGTCCTCAAGTTTGGCGCGCGCCTGATCGTCGGTCAGCACCACGGAGGTCTTCAGCAGGATGTGGCGGGCGTGCACCTCAGTGACGGAGACGGTCTGGTTGTTGCCGCGGATGTCATTGACGCGCAGGATATGGAAGCCAACGCCGGAGCGGATTGGCCCTACCACCTGGCCCTTCTGGGCACTTTGCAGGCGCTCGGCGAACAGGGTCGGCAGCTCTTGCAGTTTGCCCCAGCCCATCTGGCCGCCCTTCAGCGCCTGCGGGTCAGCGGAGTAGGTGATCGCCAGCTTGCCGAAGTCGGCGCCGCCATTGATCTCGGCCACCAGCTTGCGTGCCAGCTCTTCAGCCTGATCCACCTGATCCTGCGACGGGTTCTCCGGCAGCGGGATCAGGATGTGGCTCAGGTTGAATTCGGCGTCGTTGCCGTTCTGTGCGCCAATCTGCTTCGCCAGCGAATCGACTTCCTGCGGCAGAATGGTGACGCGACGGCGCACTTCATTGTTGCGCACTTCGGAGATCAGCATCTCCTTGCGGATCTGGCTGCGGTAGGTGCCGTAGTCCAGCCCCTCGTAGGCCAGACGGCTGCGCATCTGGTCAACGCTCATGCGGTTCTGGGCAGCGATGTTAGCGATCGCCTTGTCCACGTCAGCATCCGTGAGGGTGATGCCCATCTTCTGCGCCATCTGCAACTGGATGTTGTCCATGATCAGACGCTCCAGGATCTGGTGGCGCAGGGTGTTGTCGTCCGGCAGCTGCTGGCCAGCCTGCTGCGCGTTCAGCTTCACCGACTGCATCAGGCCGTTCACATCACTCTCCAGTACGACGCCGTTATCCACGACGGCGGCGACCTTATCAACTTCCTGCGGTGCTGCGAACGCGGTATTGGCACAGATCACCAATCCGAGAATAAGCGTTCTCCAGTTCTTCATACCTTTTCCATTTTTTGTCATCCGCATAGCGGGTTAAAGTTTACACATCAAGCAGTTGCACTTAATCAGAATGCACGCTGGTAAGGGAGGATACCCTGTCTTAGCATCTCCTGTGTGCCGAGCGAATGGTTGCTGCTCAGGCCGCGCAACTCAATATTAAATGACACCCTGTTATCGTATTTGCTCGACTGGGACGTGTTGTCCCACTCAGTGATTTTACGCTCATACCCAAGGTTGATCGCCCAGCAGCAGGTGCTGTACTGCACACCAATCAGCTGGTCGGCCGGTTGTTTGGCCTCAACATCATAGTAGTAAGCGCCGACGACGGCCCAGCGATTGGCAATCGGCCAGCTCGCGGTGATGCCCGCCTGCGAGATGCCCTGCTGGTAGCCGGGGTTCTGCACGGTGGGCAGCGTCGCCTGGATATACTCCGGGCTGGCGTAACGGTAGTTCAGCTGCACCATGCGCTCGGCGTCCTTGCGGTACTCCAGCACCGCGTCGCCCAGCGCCAGCGCGTCCAGGCGGGTGTCATACTGTACCCCGCCGCGCACGCCCCAGTTGTTGCTGATCTTCCAGTAGGTATCGCCCGCCCACACCAGACTGCCGGTGTCATCATCTTCATCCAGCGACGAGTTCGGATCGCCGGTACGCGGCTGGGTGAAGTAGTAGATTTGACCCGCAGAAACGTTAAAACGTTCAACCAGCGCATCATCATAAATGCGCGAGGTCAAACCGGCGGCCACCTGGTTGGCGGAGGCGATGCGATCCAGGCCGCTGTAGCTGCGGTCGCGGAACAGGCCGGTGTAGTCCGACTGCAACAGGGTGGAGTCGTAGGTGTAGATGTTGCTCTGGTCGCGGTACGGGATGTAGAGGTACTGCGCGCGCGGTTCCAGCGTCTGGGTGTAGCCCTCCGCCCAGGTCATGTTGCGGTCAAACACCATCTTGCCGTCGGTCTTGAACTCCGGGATGGTGCGGTTGACGTTGTCCTTCAGCGCTAAGTTGCGGTTGGCGTTGAACTCGTCCGGCACATCCTGCTGGTAGTGGGTCGCCAGCAGCTTCACTTCGGTGTTCAGGCTGCCCCAGCGGTTGGCCAGCGGCAGGTTGACGGTCGGCTCCAGGTGCAGACGGGTCGCCTCCGGGTTGTCCGGGTTGACGCTGGTGAAGCGCGCGGCCTGCCCATAGACGTTGAAGTCAAACGGGCCAAGGTCATTCTGGTAGTAGTGGATGTCGAGCTGCGGCTGCGCGCGGTAGGCGTTGGCATTGCCTGCGTCGGCGAAGACCTGGAACTGTTTCGACGCCAGCGTCACATCCCAGTTGGCATCGGCGTAGCCGACGCTGAATTTCTGTGTGGCGTAGCCGTCGGTGGTGGAGCCGTACTCCGAGTCGAGATCGGTGAAGTATTGGGAGTCGCTCACCTTGGTGTAGTCGACGTTGAAGCGCCACACCTGATCCATCACGCCGCTGTGGCGCCAGTAGAAGAGCCAGCGGGTGGAGTCGTCATCCTGCGGATAGTCGTCGCGGTACTCTTTGTCGCTTGGCAGCCAATCGAACTCGATGTTGCCAGCGCCCGGCGCGGTCAGGTAGCGGAACTCGTTCTGGAACTGCATTCCCCGCTTGCTGATGTAGTGCGGCGTCAGCGTGGCGTCAAAGTTGGGCGCGATGTTCCAGTAGTACGGCAGCATGAATTCGAAGCCGTTGTGGCTGCCGAATTTGGCGTTCGGGATCAGGAAGCCCGAGCGGCGGCGGTCGCCCACCGGCAGTTGCAGGTAGGGGCTGTAGAACACCGGCACCGGCCCAATCTTGAAGCGGGCGTTCCAGATCTCGGCCACCTGCTCCTCGCGGTCGTGGATCACCTCGGAACCGACCACGCTCCAGCTGTTGTCGCCCGGCAGGCAGGAGGTGAAGGTGCCGTTGTCGAGGATGGTGTAGCGGTTGTTGCCGCGCATCTTCATCTTATCGGCATCGCCGCGCCCCTGACGGCCTACCATCTGGTAGTCGCCCTGATCGACGTCAGTATCTTTGGTGTTCAGGTTGGAGAAGGCGCGCGGCCCCTTCAGCTTGATCTGGTTGTCGTCGTAGTGGACGTTGCCGGTCGCGGTCACAGTGCGCACCGGCTCCGGCTGGTCTTTCACCTGGGTCTGGTCGAGTTGCACCTGATCCGCGGTCAGGGTGCTGTTCCCCTGCTGGATGTTGACGTTGCCAGAGAAGATGGCGTTGTCCGGATAGTTGGCCTCACTCTTGTCAGCCTGAATGTGCACCGGCAGGGTCTCCGGATCGCCATTCACCAGCGGCTTATTGTAGGTGGGAACGCCAAGCATACATTGTTCAGCAAGGTCGGCCATCGCGCCCTGGCTGTAGAGTGCCGTGCCAATCATGGTGGCCAGCAGTGTAGGAAGAGTTTTTTTCATACGCGGTATAGGGTGTTCCGTCATCAGGGGCATCATGCCGGCAAACGGTCAGAGACTATCTCACTCATCTACGTTGCGCTAGTGTTAAATCCAGCCGCAATTCTGTCGTCGTTAGGCATCCGGATAAATGCCGAGTATGATAAAGCAAATCTTACGCGACGGCATGGTGAATTGAGGAGTATATGCAGTATTGGGGAAAGCTGCTCGGCGTTGTACTGGGCTTGATGTCCGGTGCGGGCTTTTGGGGCATAGTATTGGGATTTCTGATCGGTCATTTGGTTGACCGGGCGCGGGCCACCCGCCGTCAGGGCTACTTTGCCGATCAGCAGACAAGACAGACCATCTTTTTCCGCACCACCTTCCAGGTCATGGGACACCTGTCAAAAGCGAAGGGCCGGGTAACGGAAGCCGACATCCAGACCGCCAGCCAGCTGATGGCACGTATGCAGCTGCATGGCGAGCAGCGCACCATGGCGCAGCAGGCGTTCCGCGAGGGCAAGGAGAGCAATTTCCCGCTGCGTGACAAATTGCGTGAGCTGCGCAGCGTCTGCTTTGGGCGCTTTGACCTGATCCGCATGTTCCTCGAAATCCAGGTGCAGGTGGCGTTCAACGACGGCGTGCTGCACCCGAACGAGCGGCAGGTGCTGTATGTGATCGCCGAGGAGCTGGGCATTTCGCGCCACCAGTTCGACCAGTTCCTCAGCATGATGGAGGGCGGCCAGCAGTTTGGCGGCGGGCAGGGCGGTTACTCCCACGGCGGCTACCAGCAGCCACAGGGGCCGACGCTGGCGGACGCCTGCAAGGTGCTGGGCGTGCAGCCCGGTGACGACGCCACCACCATCAAGCGCGCCTACCGCAAGCTGATGTCCGAGCACCACCCGGACAAGCTGGTGGCGAAGGGGCTGCCGCCAGAGATGATGGAGATGGCGAAGCAGAAAGCGCAGGCGATTCAGGCCGCCTATGACCTGATCAAGCGTGAGAAGGGCTTTAAATAGCCGCCTGCCACGCACAAAAAAGCCGCCCGCGGGCGGCTTTTTTTATGGCGCTCAGCGGCCGCCGCGCAGTTTGCGCACCACCTCGAACTCATCGAAGCGCACCGGCGCATTGCGCTGCATCGAGAGGTTGCCAGCGATGCCGGTCAGGATGGAGAGCGTGCCAGCGCGGTGGTCAGCGGCGCGTTGCAGCGGGTCGATGGGCGGCGAGCCAAACAGATCCTCCAGCATCGCCTGATCGCCGCCGCCGTGGCCGCCTGCGCCCGCGGTGAACTCCGCCTGCCACGCCTCACCAAACATCGGCCAGACGGTGATCTGGCACTCATCCAGCGCGCCTTCTCCCTCGCGCAGGCCGCCGCCGTTGACGTAGGAGTGCTCCACCACCTTCATCTCCAGCCGTCCCTTGCTGCCGTTGAACACCACGTTCAGCCCCTCCCACGGCAGGTAGGCGTTGAGCGAGTAGGTGAGCTGCGCGCGGTTGCGGTACTTCACCAGCACCGACAGCGTGTCTTCGATGTTGATGCCGTCGCTGAAGACGCTCTGGTCGCGGTAGTAGCTGTCCTCATGCTCCGCCTCCAGATAGAGGGCGCTCAACTGCGGGTTATCGGCCATGTGCAGCGCGAAAGGATCTTCCTTCGCCAGCGCGGAGCCGTGGGCGCGGGCGTAGAATTGGGTCTCGCCGCGCCGCTCGGCGTTCTCGCGACCGTAGAAGCGCAGGTCGCCCATCGCGTAGACCTGCTCCGGCGCGCTGTTGAGCCAGAAGTTGACCAGATCGAAGTGGTGGGTCGATTTGTGCACCAGCAGGCCGCCGCTGTTGCGTTTCTCGCGGTGCCAGCGGCGGAAGTAGTCCGCGCCATGCTCGGTGTTCAGCAGCCACTCGAAGTGCACGGAGAACACCTCGCCAATCGTTCCCTTCATCAGCAGTTCGCGCACCTTGCTGTGGTGCGGCGCGTAGCGATAGTTGAAGGTGACGCGCACCTGCCGGCCGCTCTCCTCGATCGCCTCGGTGATGCGCAGCGCACGCTCGGCGTCGATGGTCATCGGCTTTTCGGTGATCACATCGCAGCCAGCCTGCAACGCGCGGATGATGTAGTCATCGTGGGTGCGGTCAATGCTGGTGACGATCACGATGTCCGGGCTGGTCTCGTCAATCATCTCCTCGAACTCCGCCGCCGAGAAGGTCGGCACCGGCGCCGCGCCTGACTGGGCCAGCAGGCGGTTGGCGTAGTTCATCCGCGTCTGGTTGGTATCACAAAATCCCACCAGCCTGGCGCTCTCCCGGTAGGTGCTGCCGATGGCCTCAATAAAGAGGCCCGCGCGCCCACCGGTTCCGACTAATGCATATCTTTTCATGACATCCTCTTTATCACCTGCGTAAGGCAAAGGCCGCGGCGGTATCGCTGTGTTGCCGGGCCGGATAGGGGGAAGCATAAAAAGCGGGCGGCGGAATGTCTGCCCGGCACAATCAATTAGCAGGAGAAATGGCGGCCAGTGATGTGAGTTTGTGATGCGGGTCAAAAAATGACCGCCGACGGACGGCGGTCAGGCAATCAGAAGTCGGCGGGCGCGCGGAAGGTCATCGGCGTGCCGAAGTGCGGGTGGGTGAGGGTGAGGGTCTCGGCATGAAGTTGCAGCCGGGGGGCCATCGCCCGCGCCTCGGGCGGCGCGTAGAAGTTGTCGCCAAGGATCGGGTGGCCGAGCGCCAGCATGTGCACGCGCAACTGGTGCGAGCGGCCGGTGATCGGCGTCAGGCGCACGCGGCTGGTGCCATCCGCGTCACGCGCCAGCACGTGGTAGAGGGTCTGCGCCGGTTTGCCGCTCTCGTGGCACACCTTCTGCTTGGGCCGGTTCGGCCAGTCGCAGATCAGCGGCAGATCCACCAGCCCCTCATCCTCGGCCAGATGGCCGAACACCCGCGCCAGATAGCGCTTTTTCGGCTCGCGCTCGCGGAACTGGCGTTTCAGCTCCCGCTCGGCAGCCTTGGTCAGCGCCACCGCCAGCACGCCGCTGGTGGCCATGTCGAGGCGGTGCACCGACTCGGCCAGCGGAAAGTCACGCTGGATGCGGGTGATGATGCTGTCCTTGTGCTCCTCCGCCCGGCCGGGCACCGAGAGCAAACCGCTCGGCTTGTTGACCACCATCAGGTGTTCGTCCTGATAGAGCAGCATCAGCCACGGATCCAGCGGCGGGTGGTAGGCTTCCAGCGGGGGCGTCAGGGACGCGGCATTGTCGCTCATCGCTTCTTGTCTCGGGGAAAGGGAACCGGGCGCGGCAGGCGCGCCCGGAACGGGTTACTGGTGGCTCACCACCACCAGACGGATGGCGTCCAGACGCCAGGTGGCGTCATTCAGGTTCGCCAGCACCTGGGTGCGGTTGTGCTCCAGCGCCTCCACCTCATCGTCACGGATGTTCGGGTTGACGGCACGCAGCGCCTCCAGACGGGCCAGCTCGCTGCTGGTCTGCTCGTCGGCCTCGACCTTGGCGGCCTCAATCAGCGCCTTCGCCTCGTCGGCCACCAGCGCCTCTGCCTGTTGCAGCATGGCGTGGACATCCTGCTGCACCGCGTTCACCAGCTTGCTGGAGGTGTGGCGGTTCACGGCGTTGAGCTGGCGGTTGAAGCTCTCGAACTCCACCTGCTTCGCCAGGTTGGTGCCCTTGCGATCCATCAACATGCGGATCGGCGTCGGCGGCAGGAAGCGGGTCAGTTGCAGGTGCTTCGGCGCCTGCGCCTCGACCACATAGACCAGCTCCGCCAGCAGGGTGCCGACCGGCAGTGCCTTGTTCTTCAGCAACGAGACGGCACAGCTGCCGGTGTCGCCGGAGAGGATCAGATCCAGGCCGTTGCGGATGATCGGGTGCTCCCAGGTGATGAACTGGGTGTCCTCGCGCGAGAGCGCCTGCTCACGGTCGAAGGTGACGGTGCAGCCATCCTGCGGCAGGCCGGGGAAGTCCGGCACCAGCATGTGGTCAGAGGGCGTCAGTACGATCAGGTTGTCGCTGCGGTCATCCTGGTTGATGCCGACAATGTCGAACAGGTTCAGCGCAAAGTTGACCAGATTGACGTCATTGTCACACTCGGCAATCGACTCGGCCAGCGCCTGCGCCGCCTCGCCGCCGTTGGAGTGCATCTCCAGCAGGCGGTCGCGCCCCTGCTCAAGCTGCTGCTTCAGCGCGTCATGCTCCAGACGGCACTGGTGGATGAACTCCGGCAGGCCGTCGGTCTGGGTCGGCGCGGCCAGATAGGTCACCAGCTGCTCGTGGTGCTTGTCATAGATGGTGCGGCCAGTCGGGCAGGTGTGCTCGAAGGCGTCCAGCCCGTCGTGATACCAACGGATCAGCACTGCCTGCGCGGTCTGCTCAAGGTAAGGCACCATGATCTGGATGTCGTGCAGCTGGCCGATACGGTCAAGGCGGCCGATGCGCTGCTCCAGCAGATCCGGGTTGAACGGCAGGTCAAACATCACCAGATGGCTGGCGAACTGGAAGTTACGCCCCTCGGAACCGATCTCGGAGCAGAGCAGCACCTGCGCGCCCTCCTCTTCGGAGGCGAAGTAGGCGGCGGCGCGGTCGCGCTCAATGATCGACAGCCCCTCGTGGAAGACGCCAGCGCGGATGCCTTCGCGCTCACGCAGTACCTGCTCCAGTTGCAGCGCGGTTTCGGCCTTGGCGCAGATCACCAGCACCTTCTCGTGGCGGTTGGCGGTCAGGAAGCCCATCAGCCACTCGACGCGCGGGTCAAAGTTCCACCAGGTGCCATTCTCACCCTCGAACTCCTGATAGATGCGCTCCGGGTAGAGCATGTCACGCGCGCGCTCCTCGGTGCTCTTTTTCGCGCCCATGATGCCGGAGACCTTGATCGCGGTCTGGTACTGCGACGGCAGCGGCAGGCGGATCTCATGCAGCACGCGGTGCGGGAAGCCCTTCACGCCGTTACGGGTGTTACGGAACAGCACGCGGCTGGTGCCGTGGCGATCCATCAGCAGGGAGACCAGCTCGCGGCGTGCCGCCTCGCTCTGCTCGCCCTCGCCGTTGGCCGCCGCCAACAGCGGCTCAATGTCCTGCTCGGAGACCATCTCGCCCAGCAAATTCTGCTCGTCGTTGGAGAGGGCGTTGCCGCTCATCAGCAGGGTCACGGCGTCGGCGACCGGGCGGTACTGCTGCTGCTCGGCGACAAAATCGTGGTAGTCGTGGAAACGGTTCGGGTCGAGCAGGCGCAGGCGCGCGAAGTGGCTCTGCGGCCCCAGCTGCTCGGGGGTGGCGGTCAGCAGCAGCACGCCCGGCGTCTGCTCGGCCAGTTGCTCAATCACTTGGTACTCGCGGCTTGGTGCCTCTTCGCTCCAGGCCAGGTGGTGCGCCTCATCCACCACCAGCAGATCCCAGGCGGCGTCCGCCAGCTGCTCCAGACGGCCCTTGTTGCGGCGCACGAAGTCCAGCGAACAGATAACGAGCTGCTCGCTCTCGAACGGGTTGGTCGCCTCGTGCAGCGACTCGGCATACCGCTCATCATCAAACAGGGAGAAACGCAGGTTGAAGCGGCGCAGCATCTCCACCAGCCACTGGTGCTGGAGCGTCTCCGGCACCACGATCAGCACGCGATCGGCCCGGCCAGCGAGCAGTTGCTGGTGGATGATCATCCCGGCTTCGATGGTCTTGCCCAGACCCACCTCGTCCGCCAGCAGCACGCGCGGCGCATGGCGGCGGCCCACTTCATGGGCGATGTGCAGCTGGTGCGGGATCAGGCTGGCGCGCATCCCACGCAGGCCGCTCCATTGCAGGCGGTACTGCTCACGCAGGTATTTGCGGGCGCGGAAGCGCAGCGCAAAACGGTCCATGCGGTCAATCTGGCCGGCAAACAGGCGATCCTGCGGCTTGCTGAAGGTCAGCTTGCTGTCGAGCAGCACCTCGCGCATTGCCACCGGCGACTCGCCGGTATCCTGGCGCACGCCGATATAGGTCAGCAGGCCGTTATCCTCTTTCACTTCATCCACGTGCAGTTGCCAGCCCTCATGGCTGGTGACGGTATCGCCCGGATTGAACATCACGCGGGTGATAGGGGAGTCGTTTCTGGCATAAAGGCGGTTTTCGCCGGTCGCGGGGAAGAGCAACGTCACCATGCGCGCGTCGAGCGCCACCACAGTGCCTAATCCTAATTCGCTTTCCGTATCGCTGATCCAGCGCTGACCAAGTTTAAAGGGCATAGTTACTCTCTGTGTTGATAAGGTCGGGTCGTACGTTTTTCCTTGCTTACCCTTTGGGCAATAGCAAAGCCTCCCATGCAGCGAGGCACGGAGTGATGGGCAGGTAAAATGGGAAAGGGCGCTATGGTAATGGAAGGTTGCGGTTTCGTCACCTGCCAGCGCCGTTATTTCTGTTACGTCTCTGCATGCCGGGCGCGTGGCCCGGTGCCGCATCCCGGCGGCCCGGCGGGCAGCCGGTTAGAACAGTCCCATCTGCCCGGTAATCAGTGTAGCAAAATCATCCTGGACGAAAGGCAGAATGCCATCCGCCACCGGCTCCAGTTGCCGCTCGATGTAGTGTTCATAGTCGATGGCGGCACTGCGCGCCTCCAGCGGCTCCGGCCCGGCGAGGGTCATCACGTAGCTGATCCAGCCGCCTTTCTGGTACTGCTGCGGCCGGTTGTGTGCCCGGTTATACTCATCCGCCAGCCGCGCGGCGCGCACGTGGGGCGGCACGTGGCGCTCATACTCCGCCAGCGGCCGGCCCAGCCGCTTGCGGTAGACCAGCCGGTCGTCAAACTCACCGGCGCGGGTGCGCGCCACGTAGTCGCGCACAAACTCTTGGTAGGGCTGCTGGCGGAAGATGCGCTGGTAAAGTTCCTGCTGGAAGATCTGCGCCAGCGCCGTCCAGTCGGTACGCACCGTCTCCAGCCCCTTGTAGATGATCTGCTCCTGGCCGTCGCGGCTCACCAGCCCGGCGTAGCGCTTTTTGCTGCCCAGCTCCGTCCCGGTGCCACGGATCGAGGGCATCAGGAAGCGGCGGAAGTGGGTCTCAAACTCCAGCTCCAGCGCGCTCTCCAGCCCCAGCTCCGCCTTCAGGCTCTGCTGCCAGTAACCGTTGACCCTCTCCACCAGCCGCTGGCCTATCTGCCGCGCCTGCGTCTCATCATGGGCCTGCTTCAGCCAGACAAAGGTCGAGTCGGTGTCGCCATAGATCACCTGATAGCCCTCCTCCTCAATCAGCGCCCGCGTGCGGTGCATGATCTCATGGCCGCGCAGGGTGATGGAGGAGGCGAGGCGCGGATCGTAGAAGCGGCAGGCGCTGGTGCCGAGCACGCCATACAGCGCGTTCATGATGATCTTCAGCGCTTGTGAGAGCGGGGCGTTGCCCTGCTGCTTGGCCGCCTCGCGCCCCTGCCAGATGCGCTGCACAATCTCCGGCAGGCAGTGGGTCTGGCGCGAGAAGCGCGCGCCGAGGAAGCCCGCCACCGAGGCTGCGTCGTCGGGCTGTTGCAGGCCAGCCACCAGCCCGACCGGGTCGATCAGGAAGGTGCGGATGATGGAGGGGTAGAGGCTTTTGTAGTCCAGCACCAGCACCGAGTCATAGAGGCCGGGGCGCGACTCCATCACAAAGCCGCCGGGGCTGGCCTGCTCCGCTACCTCGCCGCGGTTGGGCGCGACGTAACCGGCGCGGTGCATCCGTGGGATATAGAGGTGGCTGAAGGCCGCCACCGAACCGGCGTGGCGATCCGCCTCCAGCCCAGTGACGCTGGCGCGCTCCAGCAAAAAGGGCATCAGGTCGGTCTTGGCGAAGATGCGCGTCACCAGCTCGCAATCTTTCAGGTTGTAGCGTGCCAGCGCGGGTTTGTCGCTGCGAAAGCGCTGCTCAATCTCCGCCAGCCGCTGGTAGGGGTTGTCAATTGCCTTGCCCTCGCCGAGCAGGGTTTGCGACACCGACTCCAGGCTGAAGGAAGGGAAGCTCCAGAACGCTGATTTCAGCGCCTCAATGCCATCGATGAGCAGCCGCCCGGCCGCCGAGGCGAAGTAGTGCCCCTGCTTGAAGGGGTGCTCGCGCCACTCCAGCGGCGCGCCGCCCCGGCCCAGCCGCAGCGGGATGCCGTAGCGGTCGGCGTGCTTCTGCAACACCCGTAGGTCAAACTGCACCACGTTCCAGCCGATGATCGCATCCGGGTCGTGGCGCGCCAGCCACTCGTTGAGCCGCTCCAGCAGCAGCGGGCGGCTGGCGACATACTCCAGCGCGAAATCGACCTGCGTGGGCGGGCCGCTCTCTGGCCCGAGCATGTAGACCTGCCGCTGGCCGCACCCCTCAATGCCGATGCAGTAGAGTTCGCCGCTGCCGCTGGTTTCGATGTCAATGGAGGCGAGTTTCAGCGGCGGGCGGTAGCCCTCCGCCGGTTTCATCCGCGTCTGGCGCAGGCTGCCGTCGGCGGCTGGCTCGCCGCTGAACCAGACCGGCGCGGTGATGAAGCGCTCCATCAGGAAGCGCTCCGGCGGGCGGATGTCCGCCTCATACAGCGACAACCCCTGCTCGCGGAACTGCCTCTCCAGCCGCGTCAGCTGGCGGTACTGCGGGCAGTAGAGGCCGAGCTGCGGCCGGTGGCGGAAATCCTGGAGGTTGACCGGGCGCAGCACCGCACCCGGTTCGCCGCGCAGCAGCGCCTCGGCGCGCGCCTGCTGCTCGGCGGGCAGGAAGGCCACGGCGGTTTGCGGCGGCAGGAGCACCCGCTGCGGGCCATCATCGGTCGCCAGCCAGAACTCAAGTTCGGTGCCGGCGGGGGTGTCGCGCCAGTGGCGGGTCAGGATAAAACCCTGGCGGGCTGGGGTCATGGGCTACCTTCTTGCGGCCTGAGAGCGGGCGATCAGTATCGGTTTTTCATCCGGCGCTGTCCAACCGCCGCCGCTTCTGCCAAAACCACATACAATTCATTCATTGACTGCATTAATGACGGCGATGACAATTCAGCGCCAAAATGATGAATTAAGCCGGAAAACGCGTTGGAATTTATGGAATCCTACATTGAACATCTGATTACCCAATCTGTTGCGTTCTCACTGGCCGCGGTGTTGCTGGTGACCTTTTTGGAGTCGCTGGCGCTGGTGGGGCTGCTGTTGCCGGGCACGGTGATGATGGCGACGCTCGGTGCCTTTATCGGCAGCGGGCGGGTCAACTTCTACGAGGCCTGGGCGGCGGGGATCATCGGCTGCTTCGCCGGTGACTGGATCTCTTACTACATCGGCCACCGCTTCAAGAAGCCGCTGCACCGCTGGTCGTTCCTGAAAAAGCACAAGTCGCTGATGAGCAAAACCAGCCACGCGCTGCACCAGCACAGTTTCGCCACGGTGATTGTCGGCCGCTTTATCGGCCCGACCCGGCCGCTGGTGCCGCTGGTGGCCGGGATGCTGGATCTGAAGCCGCTGAAGTTCGCGCTGCCCAATGTCCTTGGCTGCCTGACGTGGCCGCCGGTCTACTTCCTGCCGGGCATTCTGGCGGGGGTGGCGATTGGCATCCCGGCGGGCGCGGAGGTGGCGCACTTCCGCTGGCTGCTGCTGACGGCCTTCGTGCTGGTGTGGCTGGCCGGCTGGCTTGGCTGGCGCTGGTTCCGTGAAGGGAAGCGCAGCGCCGACTGGCTGTCGCGTTACCTGCCGCTGGGCCGCCTGCGCTGGGCCTGCGTACTGGCGGCTGTCGCGGCGCTGGTGGCACTGGTGATGCTGGTGCGCCACCCGCTGATGCCGGTCTACCGCCACCTGCTGTGGCAGGTGATGGCCTTCTAACGGCGGATGCCGAGCACCGCCGCCTCTTTGGCGCTGCCGTCGAGCAGCGCCGCCGTCGGGCCGTCGTAGTAGAGCCGCCCGTCCACCACCAGCAGCGTGCGCGCCGCAATGCGCGCCGCGTCATCCAGATTATGTGACACCATCAGCAGCGTCAGTTCCCGGCGGCGGCACACCTCATCCAGCAGGGTCAGCATGTCACTGCGCAGGGCCGGATCGAGCGCCGAGAACGGCTCATCCAGCAGCAGCAGCGGCTGGCTGCGCAACAGGCAGCGCGCCAGCGCCACCCGCTGCCGTTGGCCGCCGGAGAGCTGCCCCGGCAGGCGATCCAGACAGTCGCCCAGCCCGACCTGATCGGCAATCTCTACCAGCGCGCGCTTCTGCGCGGCGTCCAGCTTCAGGCCGGGGTGCAGCCCCAGCCCCAGATTCTGCCGCACCGTTAAATGGGCAAACAGGTTGTTCTCCTGAAACAGCATCGACACCGGCCGCCGCGCGGGCGGCGTGCGGGTGTGGTCGTCACCGGCAATGCGCAGCGTGCCGCTGCTTGGCGCCAGGAAGCCAGCAATTAGCCCCAGCAGCGTGCTCTTGCCCGCGCCGCTGGGGCCGAGGATCGCCACCCGCTCGCCAGCGGCCAGCGCCAGATCAAAGCGCATCGGCAGATGCTCATAGAGGTAGGTGATGTTATCCAGCGTCAGTATCGGTTCGGGCATTGCGGCGTTCCGGTAGGCGTTCAATCAGGGTAAACAGCAGGAAGCAGAGCAGCAGCAACAGCAGCGCGGTGACCGCGCCCGCCTGACTGCGGTAGGCTCCCATCTGCTGGTAGAGGTAGAAGGGCAGGGTGCGGAACTGCTCGTTGCCGAACAGCGCCACCACGCCAAAATCGCCCATCGACAGCACGCTGGCGAAGGCCAGCGCCTGTGCCAGCGGTCGGCGCAGCGCGCTCAGCTCCACCCAGCGCAGGCGCTGCCAGCCGCCCATGCCGAGGGCGCGGCAGAGCGGGTTGTAGCGCTCCGCCAGATCGCGCATCGGGTTGTCCAGCACCTTCAGCGCGTAGGGCACCGCCATCAGCGCATTGGTGAGCATCACCAGTCCCCACGCCGATTGCGGCAGCCCGGTGGTGGTGCTCATCAGCAGGAAGAAGCCGGTTGCCAGCACGATGCCCGGCATCGCCAGAATCACCATGCCGCTCAGCTCCAGCGCCTGTGCGCGGCCCCGCTGCTGGCGCAGGCGCAACTCACGGCTGCTCCACAGCAGCATCATGGCAAGCAGCAGGCAGATCAGCCCGGCACCCAGCGCGATGCGCAGCGAGGTGAACAGCGCCTGCCACAGCGCGGGCTGTTGCAGCACCGCTGGCAGCGCCGGGTTGAGGCCATCGGCCACCACCGCCAGCAGCGGCGGCAAAATCAGCAGCAGCGCCAGCGCAATCAGTCCGCCATCCAGCAGCCGCGCCGACCAACTGTCCTGCGGGTTGCGCCACTGCACCGCCTGCGTGTGGCCGCCCGGCAGTGCCCGGTTGAGGCGCTGGCTCAGCAGCACCAGCCCCAGACAGCAGCCGAGCTGGAGCAGCGCCAGCAGCGCCGCCCGGCCCAGATCGTAGTCGTAACTCAGCGCCTGATAGATCGCCAGTTCAATGGTGGTCGCCTGTGGCCCGCCGCCCAATGACAGCACGGTGGCGAAGCTGGCAAAGCAGAGCATGAAGATCAGCGCCGCCGCGGGCAGCAGTTGCCGCCGCAGCGCTGGCCACTCAACAAAGCGCCACTGTTGCCAACCGCTCATGCCCAGCTGCGCCGCCAGCTGGCGCTGCTCCACCGGGATGCCCTCCAACGACTGCAACAGCAACCGGGTCGCCAGCGGCAGGTTAAAGAAGACGTGCGCCAGCAGGATACCCTGCAAGCCGTAGGGTGAGAAGGCGTAGGGCAGGCCGAGCCAGCCACAGAGCGCGGCCAGCCACCCCTGCCGACCATAGACGCTCAGCAGGCCAAACACCGCCACCAGCACCGGCAGCACCAGCGTCATGGCGCACAGGCGCAGTAGCAGGCGGCGGCCGGGAAAGCGGCGGCGGAACAGCGCGCGCGCCAGCGGCAGCGCTGGCAGCACCGAGCAGAGCGCCGACAGCAGCGCCTGCATAAAGGTGAAGCGCACCACATGCCACAGGTAGCTGTCCTGCGCCAGCGCCCGCCAGTTGGCGACCGGCGCGTGCAGCCACAGCGCGCCGAACGCCAGCCCGGCCACCGCCAGCAGCAGCCCGCCGGCGATCAGCCCCGGCAGCAGCCAGCCGGCGATCAGCGGCTGACGGCGGTTTGCCATGCCCGGATCCAGTCGGCGCGGTGGGTGGCCACGTCAGCGGCGCTGTAGCTCAGGGCGGTTTTCGGTACGCTCAGGCTCTCGAAGCCCGCGGGCAGCGGGGTGTCGGTGGCCGGGTACATCCAGTTGCCGGTCGGAATGGTTTGTTGGAATGCCGGGGTGAGCATGAACTTCATGAACTGCTGCGCCAGTTGCGGCTGGCGGCTGGCAGCCAGCTGGCCAGCCACCTCCACCTGGAGATAGTGCCCCTCGCTGAAGTCAGCGGCGGCGTAGGCGTCGTTTTTCTCTTCAATCAGGTGGTAGGCCGGTGAGGTGGTGTAGCTCAGCACCATGTCCGCCTCGCCCTTCAGGAACAGGCCGTAGGCTTCGCTCCAGCCTTTGGTGACGGTGACGGTCTTCTTCGCCAGCTTCTGCCAGGCCGTTGGCGCGTCATCGGCATAGACCTTCTGCATCCACAGCAGCAGCCCCAGCCCCGGCGTGCTGGTGCGCGGGTCTTCATAGATCACTTTCAGCGGGCGGTCGCTCTCCACCAGCTCGCGCAGGCTGGTCGGCGGGTTTTGCAGCTTCTGCTTGTTGTAGACGAACGCGAAGTAGCCGTAGTCGTAGGGCACAAAGGTGGTGTCCTGCCAGCCACCCGGCACCTTCAGCGCGGCGGTGTCGACGCCCGAGGGCGCAAACAGCCCGGTCTGGGCGGCGGCCTGCACCAGATTGTTGTCCAGCCCCAGCACCACGTCCGCCGGGCTGTTTTTGCCCTCCATCCGTAGCCGGTTGAGCAGCGAGACGCCATCCTCCAGCGGCACGAATTTCAGTTCACAGTGGCACTCCGCCTCAAAGGCTTTTTTCACCGCCGGGCCGGGGCCCCACTCGGAGGCGAAGGAGTCATAGGTGTACACCGTCAGGACAGGCTGGGCAGCCAGCGTCGGGGCAGAGATAAACAGCAGGCAGGACACGATCTTTTTCAACACTTTGCGCTCCTTGGCAGAAGGGTGGCAAAGGAGTTTGAGCAAGCAGGAAGCACTCTCAAATCCCTCCGCCGGTATTAACCGGATCAGGTTCGACGGGACTCTCTCAGCCAAAGCTGGCAACTGACGCCAGCATTTCGCACCCCGTTGAGAACGCGCCATTGTAAAGGCTTACTCCGGCGGGCGAAAGGGCGGCGTGTCAAGGCTCCGGCGGCGCGAACCACGCGGATTTGAAGTCGAACCAGCCGAGGGTGTTGAGCCGCACGCCGCGCATACTGCGCTGGCCCTGCAACTGCAACCAGTGGTGGAACAGCGGATGGATCTGGTGGCTGGCGACCAGCGAACGGCACCACTCCGCCAGTGGCAGTTGCTGCTGACGCCAGGCAGCGGCCTGCGATGCCGGTGGCTCCTCCAGACAGTGGTGCAGCAGCGGCAGCTCGTAGAGGCTGGCGAACAGCGAGTACTCCAGCGGCAGCGTGAAGTTGACGCTGCCGAGCCACAGGTCGCTCTGCGCTTCCCCGGCGTGCCACTGGGCATACTCCAGCGCCTGCACCCGCAGGGTGATGCCCTGCGCCGCCAGCAGCGGTTGCAGCGCGCGGCAGATGACGCCGAACTCCGGGTGATCGCGGTAGTAGGTGAGGGTCAGCGTCGTCAGGCCAGCCGGTTTGGCGGGCTGCGGGGGGTGGGTGCGGTGGTGCCAGCGCGGCAGCAGCCCGAGCGCCGGTGACCAGTAGCGCTGGTAACGGCGCTCGGCATGGTTGAGCAGCGCCGCCGGGTTGAGCAGCTCCGCCAGCCAGGCGCGCACCTCTGGCCGGGCGGCGGTGGCGGATCGCCGGTCAAACAGTACGAAGTAGCACCCCTCCTCAAGCCGGTTCTCCAGTTCGCGCGAGCCGGTGTCGTCCGCCTGCAACTGCACGCCGGAGGAGACCAGCTCCTCACTCAGCTCCGGCTGCACCCAGATGGTGACCTCATCAATCAGCGCGCGGTAACCAAAGTAGTCATCAAAGGCGCGGATACGCAGTTGGCTGCGGTGGTTGCGCACCACCGCGTAGGGGCCAGTGCCGACCGGATGGCGCGCGAAGCCGGGCAGCGTCTGCCACTCGTGCGGCAGGATCATGGCGCTGACGCTGCTGAGCAGCCACGGTAGCCACTGGTCTGGCATGGTCAGGGTGATGTCGATGACGTGCGGCGTCGGCGAGCGGATGGTCGCCAGATGGTTGAAGAGCGGCAGATGCTGGGCGCGCGTCAGGGAGGCGATCACATCCTCCATCTCCAGCGGCCGCCCGTGGTGGAAGGCGATGGCCGGACGCAAATAAAAGCGCCAGTGCAGCGGCGTCAGCGCCTGCCAATGGTGCGCCAGATCCGGCTCCAGTTCCCCGTTTTCCTCATTTATCCGCGTCAGGCCGCTGAAGATCTGGCGCGCCAGATGGGTCTCCGAGCGGCGCAGGGGCGAGCCGGGCAGCAGGTTGCTCATCGGCCGGTAGTAGAGCACCCGCAGCAGGTGCCGCCCCTGACGGAAGCTGCGCCCCAACTGGCCCAGCAGCATCTGGCGCGCCACCTGCCGGTCACCAAGCAGCTGCACCAGTTGGTCGGCGCTGCCCTGTTCCAACAGCTCCTCTGCCCGCTGGCGCTGTAACGCCAGCCCGGATTGCAGGAAGGTGAGGGTGGAGCGGCGGCCGCGACCCGCCTCGGCCTGCCAGCGTAACCAGCCAGCCTGTTGCATGGCATTGAGCAGCGAGCGGACGTGGCGGCGCGAGCAGTTGAGCAGCGCGGCCAGATCCGCCAGCCGGGTCTCGGCCGGTTCGCCGTGGAAGTGTTGCCACAGGCGGATAAACTGCTGCTGGCGGCGGGATGTCGGCATAAAAGGGGAACTCCTTGGCAGAAGGTGAGCCATTTTTCTTTCCCTATATTACGCCGATACTTAGCGTCAGCAATCCTGCGCCGATCCGGTGCGCATGGCCGGGGCGACGGCCATGCAGGCCAGCATTCCGCAAGTCCGCCGTGGGCGGGCTTCCCCTTTTCTGAGTAATGGTGTGTTCACCAGCCAGCCGGGTCCTCCGCTGGCTTTTTTTATGGGCGACGGCGCGCCAGCGGTGAAAAAAGCGCCATTGCTGGCGTGGTCTGCGGTATCCTGCCGCAAAGCCGTCTACACTCCACCTTTTAGGGTTAAAAACCGTCTATTTTTTGCAGGGATAACACCATGTCCAACCGGTCAATCACGCCGCGCTCCACCCTGTTCCGTCGCCTGAACCCCGTGTTTGTCGCCTTTTTGGCCGTGGCGTTCCTCAGCGGCATCGCCGGGGCGTTGCAGGCGCCGACCCTCAGCCTGTTCCTGACCACCGAGGTGAAGGCCAGCCCGCTCTGGGTTGGGCTGTTCTACACCATCAACGCGCTGGCGGGGATCGTGGTGAGCTTCCTGCTGGCGAAGCGCTCAGACCACAGCGGCGACCGGCGCAGCCTGATTCTGGTCTGCTGTTTGATGGCAGTCGGCAACTGTTTGCTGTTCGCCTTCAACCGCCACTACCTGACGCTGATCACCGCTGGCGTGCTGCTGGCGGCGATCGCCAACACCGCCATGCCACAGCTGTTCGCGCTGGCGCGTGAGTATGCCGACACCTCGGCGCGTGAGGTGGTGATGTTCAGCTCGATGATGCGCGCGCAGCTGTCGCTGGCGTGGGTGATTGGCCCGCCGCTCTCCTTTACCCTGGCGCTCAACTACGGCTTCACCCTGATGTTCTGCTTTGCCGCCGCCATCTTCCTGCTCAGCGCGCTGGTGGTGTGGTGGGTGCTGCCCTCGGTGCCGCGCGAGCCGCAGCCGGTAGACCAGATGGTGGTGTCGCCGAAGGCGTGGAAAGACATCAACGTGCGGACGCTGTTTTTCGCCTCGCTGCTGATGTGGACTTGCAACACCATGTACATCATCGACATGCCACTCTATATCAGCCATGATCTCGGGCTGCCCGACCGGCTGGCGGGGCTGCTGATGGGCACGGCGGCGGGGCTGGAGATCCCGGCGATGCTGCTGGCGGGCTACTACGTGAAGCGGGTCGGCAAGCGGCGGATGATGATTGGCGCGGTGGTGGCGGGCGTGCTGTTCTACGGCGGGCTGGTGCTGTTCCAGGATCGGACGATGCTGCTGGTGCTCCAGCTATTCAATGCCATCTTTATTGGCATTGTCGCGGGCATCGGGATGCTCTACTTCCAGGATCTGATGCCCGGCCGGCCGGGGTCGGCCACCACGCTATTTACCAACAGCATCTCCACGGGCGTGATTGTGGCGGGGGTGTTGCAGGGGGTAGTGGCGGAGCACTTCGGCCATTACGCGGTCTACTGCGTGGCGGGCGTGCTGTCGGTGCTGGCGCTGGCGCTCACCTGGCGGGTGCGCGACGTCTAAAAAAAGCCCGCCGGGCGGCGGGCTGGGCGGCGCTTATTTCATGAACGCTGGCTGCTGCGACTCGTAGGCCGCGATGCTGGCGTCGTGTTGCAGCGTCAGGCCGATGCTGTCGAGGCCATTGATCATGCAGTGGCGGCGGAAGCTGTCGATCTCAAACGGGTAGCGCTTCCCACCGGCGATCACCTCCTGCTTCTCCAGATCCACGGTGAAGGTGATCCCTTCCTGCTCTTTCACCAGAGTAAACAGCTCATCCACCTGCTCATCGCTCAACGTCACCGGCAGCAACTGGTTGTTGAATGAGTTACCGTAGAAGATATCCGCGAAGCTTGGCGCGATGATCACCTTGAAGCCGTAGTCGGTCAGCGCCCACGGCGCGTGCTCACGGGAGGAGCCGCAGCCAAAGTTCTCACGCGCCAGCAGGACACTGGCACCCTGATAGCGCGGGGCGTTCAACACAAAGGTCGGATCCGGCGACTGGCCAGCGTCGTCCAGGAAGCGCCAGTCGTGGAACAGGTGCTGGCCGAAGCCGGTGCGCGTCACTTTTTGCAGGAACTGTTTCGGGATGATGGCATCGGTATCGACGTTGGCCGCATCCAGCGGTGCGACCAAACCAATGTGCTGGGTAAATTTCGCCATGGTGCTATTCCTTAATTCAGTTCGCGGATGTCGGCAAAGTGGCCAGAGACCGCCGCCGCTGCCGCCATCGCCGGGCTGACCAGATGGGTACGGCCGCCACGGCCCTGACGGCCCTCAAAGTTACGGTTGCTGGTGGAGGCGCAACGCTCGCCGGGGTTCAGGCGGTCGTTGTTCATCGCCAGACACATGGAGCAGCCCGGCAGGCGCCACTCAAAGCCCGCCTCGATGAAGATCTTGTCCAGACCCTCCTGCTCGGCCTGCGCCTTCACCGGGCCGGAACCCGGCACCACGATGGCCTGTACGCCATTTGCCACTTTGCGCCCTTTGGCAATCTCCGCCGCCGCGCGCAGATCCTCAATGCGCGAGTTGGTGCAGGAGCCAATGAAGACCTTGTCGATGGCGACGTCGGTCAGCTTGATGCCCGGTTGCAGCCCCATGTAGGCCAGCGCCTTCTCGGCGGAGGCGCGCTCCACCGGATCGCTGAAGGAGTCTGGCGCGGGGATGATCTGGTTGACGGCGATCACCTGGCCGGGGTTGGTACCCCAGGTCACCTGCGGCGCGATCTCGGCGGCATCCAGCGTCACCACGCTGTCAAAGTGCGCGCCGTCATCTGATTTCAGCGTTGACCAGTAGGCCACCGCCGCGTCCCAATCGGCCCCTTTCGGCGCGAACTGGCGGCCCTCCAGGTAGGCGAAGGTGGTGGCGTCTGGCGCGACCAGCCCGGCCTTGGCGCCCATCTCAATCGCCATGTTGCACAGGGTCATGCGGCCCTCCATGCTCAGCGCCTCAATCGCCGAGCCGCAGAACTCCACCACATGGCCGGTGCCGCCAGCGCTGCCGGTCTTGCCGATCACCGCCAGCACGATGTCCTTGGCGGTGATGCCGTGCGCCGCGGTGCCCTTCACCTCAATCTTCATGGTCTTGGCGCGGCCCTGCTTCAGGGTCTGCGTCGCCAGCACGTGCTCCACCTCGGAGGTGCCGATGCCGAACGCCAGCGAACCAAACGCGCCGTGGGTGGCGGTGTGGGAGTCGCCGCAGACGATGGTCATGCCCGGCAGCGTCATGCCCTGCTCCGGGCCGATGACGTGCACGATGCCCTGGAACGGGTGGTTCAGGTCATACAGCTGGACGCCGAACTCCGCGCAGTTCTTGATCAGCTCCTGCATCTGGATGCGCGCCATCTCGCCAGAGGCGTTGATGTCTTTGGTCTGGGTCGAGACGTTGTGATCCATGGTGGCGAAGGTCTTGCCCGGCTGGCGTACCGGGCGGCCCATGGCGCGCAGGCCGTCAAATGCCTGCGGCGAGGTCACTTCATGCACCAGATGGCGGTCGATGTAGAGCAGCGGCGTCTCATTCGGCGCTTCGTGGACCACATGGGCGTCAAACAGTTTCTGGTATAAGGTCTTGGCCATGTTATGCCCCTTCTGCTACAAACCGGGCGATGATGTCGCCCATGTCACCGGTGGAGATGGCGTTGCCGTCACCCGCCAGATCGGCGGTGCGGGAACCCTGTTCTAATGCCTGATTGACGGCGCGCTCAATCGCGTCAGCCGCCTCATCCGCGCCCAGGCTGTAGCGCAACAGCAGCGTCAGCGACAGGATCTGCGCAATCGGGTTGGCGATGCCCTTGCCAGCGATGTCCGGCGCGGAGCCGCCCGCTGGCTCATACAGGCCAAAGCCCTCCTCATTCAGGCTGGCGGAGGGCAGCATCCCCATTGAGCCGGTGATCATCGCGCACTCGTCCGACAGGATGTCGCCAAACAGGTTGGAGCAGAGCAGCACGTCAAACTGCGACGGGTCTTTGATCAACTGCATGGTGGCGTTGTCGATGTACATGTGGGAGAGGGCGACGTCCGGGTAATCCTTGGCGATGCCGTTCACCACTTCACGCCACAGGATCGAGCTTTGCAGCACGTTGGCCTTGTCGATGGAGGTCACCTTGCCGCGGCGCTTGCGGGCGGACTCAAAGGCGATGCGCGCAATGCGCTCAATCTCAAAGCGGTGGTAGATCTCGGTGTCGAACGCCTTCTCCTGCGCCCCTTCGCCCTCGCGCCCCTTCGGCTGGCCGAAGTAGATGCCGCCGGTCAGTTCACGCACGCACAGGATGTCAAAGCCGCGCGCGGCGATGTCAGCGCGCAGCGGGCAGAAGGCTTCCAGACCGGTGTAGAGGCGCGCCGGGCGCAGGTTGCTGAACAGCTTGAAGTGCTTGCGCAGCGGCAGCAATGCGCCGCGCTCCGGCTGCTGGTCTGGCGGCAGGTTTTCCCACTTCGGGCCACCCACTGAGCCGAACAGGATGGCATCGGCCTGCTCACAGCCGGCCACGGTCTCGGCCGGCAGCGGGCTGCCGTGCTTGTCGATGGCCGCACCGCCGACATCATATTCGCGCGTGGTGATCGCCAGCCCAAAACGCTGGCGCACCGCATCAATCACTTTATAGGCCTGCGCCATCACTTCCGGGCCGATGCCATCTCCGGGCAGAACGGCAATGTGGTGGGTTTTGCTCATGTTCACACCATTTCCTGATTATTATGTTGTTGAGTGGTTTGCAGGCGCTGTTTCTCTTTTTCTACCTGCTTGCTGCGCCAGATGCAGTTCAGCACATGCACCATCGCCTTGGTGGAGGACTCCACGATGTCCGTTGCCAGCCCCACGCCGTGGAAGCGGCGCCCCTCATAGGAGACCACGATGTCCACCTGGCCCAGCGCGTCACGGCCGTGGCCCTTGGCGCTCAGTTGGTACTTCACCAGCTCAATCTGGTAGCCGGTGACGCGGTTGATCGCCTCGTAGACCGCATCGACCGGGCCATTGCCGGTGGCAGCCTCGGTCTTCACCTCGTCGCCGCAGCGCAGGTTGACGGTGGCAGTGGCGGTGATGCTGGAGCCGGACTGCACGTTGAAGTTATCCAGACGGTAGAACTCCGGCTCTTCCTGCTGCTTATTAATGAACACCAGCGCTTCCAGGTCATAGTCGAACACCTGGCCCTTCTTGTCCGCCAGCTTCAGGAAGGCGTCATACAGCGCGTCCAGGCTGTAGTCGCTCTCCTTATAGCCCATCTCCTCCATGCGGTGCTTCACGGCGGCGCGGCCAGAACGGGAGGTCAGGTTCAGCTGTACCTGATTCAGGCCGATGGACTCCGGCGTCATGATCTCGTAGTTCTGGCGGTTCTTCAGCACGCCATCCTGATGGATGCCGGAGGAGTGGGCGAAGGCGTTAGAGCCGACGATCGCCTTGTTGCCCGGAATCGGCATGTTGGTGATCTGGCTGACAATCTGGCTGGTGCGGTAGATCTCTTTGTGGTTGATGTTGGTGTGCACGTTCAGGATGTCTTCACGGGTCTTGATCGCCATGATGACCTCTTCCAGCGCGGTGTTGCCCGCGCGCTCGCCGATGCCGTTCAGGGTGCCCTCAACCTGGCGTGCGCCCGCCTGCACCGCGGCGATGGAGTTGCCGACCGCCATGCCCAGATCGTCGTGGCAGTGCACGGAGATGATCGCCTTGTCGATGTTTGGTACGCGGTCATACAGGGTGGAGATGATGCCGCTGAACTGGTGCGGGGTGGTGTAGCCCACGGTGTCCGGGATGTTGATGGTGGTGGCGCCGGCGGAGATGGCGGCCTCAACGATGCGGCACAGGTTATCAATCGGCGTGCGGCCGGCATCTTCGCAGGAGAACTCCACATCATCGGTATAGTTGCGGGCGCGTTTCACCGAGCGCATGGCCATCGCCATCACATCCTCAAAGGAGCGGCGCAGCTTGGACTCAATGTGCAGCGTGGAGGTGGCCAGGAAGACGTGGATACGGAACGCCTCCGCCACGCGCAGCGCCTCGGCGGCCACGTCGATGTCGCCATCCACACAGCGCGCCAGCCCACAGACGCGGCTGTTTTTGATCTGGCGGGCGATGGTCTGCACCGACTCAAAGTCACCCGGCGAGGAGACGGGGAAGCCCACTTCCATCACATCGACGCCCATTCTTTCCAGTGCCAGCGCAACTTGCAGCTTTTCGTTCACGCTCAGGCTGGCTTGCAGGGCTTGTTCACCGTCGCGCAGGGTGGTATCGAAAATAATAACTTGTTGGCTCATGGGGTTAATCCTTGTCTTGTCGTCTCGTTTCGCGCCCAGCGAGTAAAAAAAAACCCGCGCAATGGCGCGGGTTTTTTATTTGGGGGAGAGTTGATTCAGTGTTGAATCCCGTCCACCGCCCTACCGCGCAATGAGAATGCGAGAAGTAGTAGGCGGGTTAGACGGGTAACGATAAACATAGGAATCAGTCTCTCTCGTAACTTGTAAATATTTCGTTGCCTAATTTGATACGGCATCGCGTTACCCTTGTCAACCCTCGGGTCAAAAATAGCGACGCCAGGGCAGGGGGTGGCAAACAGAATAAAAAACTGCCGTGAAAAGCGCGGCCAAAGGAATCTTTGGCAAAGCGGGGCAGGGGGCAAGATGCGGGAAAAGTGGCTGGTTGGCTGCTTTTTTTGATACGTATCATGGCTACATTAAAATTTATATTTCCTACCAATTTTTTAAGGTTATGCAAACTCATTATTATTTGTGATAGTCGCTATTTATGTCATTGAAAATAAAATTCTGATAAATCAATCGAATAACATTAATTTAATGTTAGCTTAAATCATTATTCTCATATGGCTATGTTGTATGTCATAAGGTGATGTGGTCATATTGGCTCGAAAAATAAATGGGCATGATGGTTTTTGATTGTCTCTGCTTATTATTCCCTTATATCTATTTCCGCCCTGTCATAATCAGTGGGCACATAAAAGAGACGCCGCTGTCGGCCTTTTCTCTGGTATTCCACGCCCCCGGCGATAACCGGTTGCCGCTATTCGCCGACGGGGGAGTTCATGACGTCCTGCCCTGGCCGGCGGGTTATTAAAGCGGCCAGCTTATTGGAGTTAAATATGTCTGACTATGTTTCAGAAAAACAGACTCATGATGTTCAATTGCGTAACGTCGATCTGAATTTATTAACGGTATTTGACGCCGTCATGCAGGTCCAGAATATTACCCGCGCCGCACAGAGCCTTGGCATGTCCCAGCCGGCGGTTAGCAATGCCGTGGCACGCCTGAAGCTGATGTTTAATGATGAGCTGTTCGTGCGCTACGGGCGCGGCATCCAGCCCACCGTGCGCGCACGCCAGCTGTTTGGCCCGGTACGCCAGGCGTTGCAGTTGGTGCTGAACGAGCTGCCGGGCGCTGGCTTCGAGCCGGTCAGCAGCAACCGTACCTTTAACCTCTCCATCAGCAGCCCGCTGGATATTCGGCTGGCGCCCAAGATCTTCAATATCATCGGCAACGCGGCGCCCAACGTGCAATTGCGGCTTACCTCCTGCTTTGATGAGAACATTGAGCACCAGTTGCGTTATCAGGACGTGGAATTTTTCATCAGTTATAAAAAGTTTGAAAAAGACGCGTTTTGCAGCGATGTATTATTCAATGATGAGGTGGTATTGGTCTGTTCCTCAACGCACCCCAATATTAAATCGCTGAACAGTCGCGCGCAGTTTTTAAGTGAACGCCACGCGGTGGTCAATTTCTCCCAGACCGGTTCATTCAGCTCGGAATTCTATAACGGCTCAGAAGCCCGGCGCACCATTGCCTATTGCGCCAATGACCTGAGCAGCGCGATGAATATTGTGTCACAGACAGAGATGATTACCCTGGCACCGCGCTGGCTGGCCTCGGAATATATGCAGATGCTCAATATTACCCTGCTGCCGGTCAACTGGATGGAGAACAGCATGAAGTGCTACCTGACGTGGCATGAGTCCGCTGACAAAGACCGCGCGCACCAGTGGCTGCGGGCACTGTTGAACCAATCCAAGTCCTCCCTGTAAGGCCCTCCTGCGTGCCCCATCCCAGCCAAAAAGCGATTGATACTGGCGAGATGGGGCAGCGCAAACGATTATCCTGCGCCAACCGGCCCAAAAAAGTGACGCCTCGCCAGTGGTGATGCACACGTACCCTCCCCAAAACGGGGCGGGCCACATGCCACGGGCAGACGGCCACGCCGGCCCGTTGCCCTACGGCGACCCGCGCCGCCCCCTTTTAGGGCTGCATCCGCGAGGTTATTTTTTTATATGATTTACTTCTGCCTTTGACTCACCCCGCCATATATTTCCCGAGCGCAAGCCGCATTCGATAGTGAATAATCTCTTTTCCCCCGCATGTCACAGCGTGGCGCTATTTTAGTGGCGCCGCACTGCCATTTTTGCCGTTTGCTTGCCCCAAATTCTGACGTTAAGGTAATCAGTTATATCCGAACAATAATAATATCGGGGCAATGCCCTCTTACCCACAGAGTGGCGGAGAAGGGATCTCCCCATTCAGTAATAAAAACAGCAGTCTGGAGGCAAGTCATGGAGATGTTGTCAGGAGCCGAGATGGTTGTCCGATCGTTAATCGATCAGGGCGTGAAGCATGTGTTTGGTTATCCCGGCGGGGCAGTGCTGGATATCTACGATGCCCTGCATACGGTGGGCGGCATTGACCACGTGCTAGTGCGCCATGAGCAGGGCGCGGTACATATGGCGGACGGCTATGCCCGCGCCACCGGCGAAGTGGGCGTGGTGCTGGTCACCTCTGGCCCCGGTGCCACCAATGCCATCACCGGCATTGCCACCGCCTATATGGACTCCATTCCCATGGTGGTGCTCTCCGGCCAGGTGCCCAGCTCGCTGATTGGCTATGACGCTTTCCAGGAGTGCGACATGGTGGGCATCTCCCGCCCGGTGGTGAAGCACAGCTTCCTGGTCAAGCGCGCGGAGGATATCCCTACCATCCTCAAGAAAGCCTTCTATCTGGCGGCCAGCGGCCGGCCCGGCCCGGTGGTAATCGACCTGCCGAAAGATGTGATGAACCCGGCGATCAAACTGCCCTACGCCTACCCGGAGCAGGTGACCATGCGCTCCTATAACCCGACGGTGCAGGGCCACCGTGGGCAGATCAAGCGGGCGCTCTCGACCCTGCTGGCGGCGAAAAAGCCGGTGATGTACGTCGGTGGCGGGGCGATCAACTCCGCCTGCCATCAGGAGCTGACCCAGCTGGCGGAGAAGCTGAACCTGCCGGTGACCAGTTCACTGATGGGACTGGGCGCTTTCCCCGGCTCGCACCGCCAGAGTCTGGGGATGCTCGGGATGCATGGCACCTATGAGGCCAATATGTCGATGCACCATACCGACCTGATCTTTGCGGTCGGCGTGCGCTTTGACGATCGCACCACCAATAACCTGATGAAGTACTGCCCGGATGCCACGGTACTGCATATCGACATCGACCCGACCTCCATCTCCAAGACCGTCAATGCCGACATCCCGATTGTCGGCGATGCCCGCCAGGTGCTGACGCAGATGCTGGAGCTGCTGGATCAGGGTGACGCCAGCCAGGAGCATGAGGCGCTGCGCGACTGGTGGCAGATGATCGAACAGTGGCGCGCGCGCCACTGCCTCGCCTATGAGAAGGAGGGGAGCACCATTAAGCCGCAGGCGGTGATCGAGACGCTCTACCGGCTGACCGAGGGCAAGGCTTACGTCACTTCCGATGTCGGCCAGCACCAGATGTTCGCCGCGCTCTACTACAAATATGACCTGCCGCGCCGCTGGATCAACTCCGGCGGGCTGGGCACCATGGGCTTCGGCCTGCCCGCCGCGCTGGGGGTGAAACTGGCGCTGCCCGATGAGACGGTGGTGTGCGTGACCGGCGACGGCAGTATCCAGATGAATATCCAGGAGCTCTCCACCGCGCTGCAATATGGGCTGCCGGTGGTGGTGGTCAACCTGAACAACCGCTACCTCGGCATGGTGAAGCAGTGGCAGGACATGATCTACTCTGGCCGTCACTCCCAATCCTATATGGAGTCCCTGCCGGACTTCGTGAAGCTGGCGGAAGCCTATGGCCACGTCGGCATCGCCATCCGCACGCCGGATGAGCTGGAGAGCAAGCTGGCGGAGGCGTTGGCCGAGAAGAACCGGCTGGTGTTCGTTGACATCACCACCGACGAGAAGGAACACGTCTACCCGATGCAGATCCGCGGGGGCGGGATGAATGAAATGTGGTTAAGCAAAACGGAGAGAACCTGATTATGCGCCGGATATTATCGGTTTTACTGGAAAACGAATCGGGTGCGCTCTCGCGGGTGGTCGGGCTGTTCTCCCAGCGCGGCTATAACATCGAAAGCCTGACGGTGGCCCCGACCGACGATCCCACCCTGTCGCGCATGACCATCCAGACCGTCGGCGACGAGAAGGTGCTGGAGCAGATTGAGAAGCAGCTGCATAAGCTGGTGGACGTGCTGCGCGTCAGCGAGCTGGTACAGGGCGCGCACGTCGAGCGCGAGATCATGCTGGTGAAGGTGCAGGCGAGCGGCCACGGGCGTGAGGAGGTGAAACGTTGCGCCGACATCTTCCGCGGCCAGATCGTGGATGTCACCGCCACGCTGTACACCGTTCAGCTGGCGGGCACCAGCGACAAGCTGGACGCCTTCCTCAACACGGTGCGTGAGGTGGCGGAGATTGTCGAGGTGGCGCGCTCCGGCGTGGTCGGCGTCTCACGCGGCGAGAAGATTATGCGTTAAGCCTTCATACCACAGACAAAATTGCAGCGCGGCCGGGCAGGGGATGCCCGGCCGCTTTTTTTTGCGGCCTTGCTGATACCTTTCGGCAAAACACCTTGCTCTCCATCAGGGATTGGGATTAGATAACCGGAGGTTATTTATCGCGGTTATCTGGATCAGAGAGCGATAACCCGTTGGGAAATAAAGGCGCAGCGCCTTTCCTGCCTCCTTACAGGGAAGTGGCGGAATATTACTTCAAGCAATGAGAGGACGTCGTGAAACTGGATGAAATCGCGCGGTTAGCCGGTGTTTCGCGTACCACCGCCAGTTATGTGATTAACGGCAAGGCGAAACAGTACCGGGTCAGCGATAAAACCGTTGAGAAAGTCATGGCCGTCGTCAGGCAATATAACTACCACCCCAATGCGGTGGCCGCCGGATTGCGGGCGGGCCGTACCCGCTCCATTGGGCTGGTGATCCCTGACCTGGAAAATACCAGCTATACCCGCATCGCCAATTATCTTGAGCGTCAGGCGCGTCAGCGCGGCTACCAACTGCTGATCGCCTGTTCGGAAGACCAGCCGGACAATGAGATGCGCTGTGTGGAGCACCTGCTGCAACGCCAGGTGGACGCGATCATCGTCTCTACCGCCCTGCCGCCCGAGCACCCCTTCTACCAGCGCTGGGCGAACGACCCGTTCCCGATCATCGCCCTCGACCGGGCGCTGGATCGCGAGCACTTTGTCAGCGTGGTGGGGGCGGATCAGGAGGATGCCCAGATGCTGGCGAAAGAGCTGCGCAGCTTCCCAGCTGAATCGATCCTCTACCTCGGCGCGCTGCCAGAGCTGTCGGTCAGCTTCCTGCGCGAACAGGGCTTCCGTGAGGCGTGGCAGGGGGATACCCGCCGCATCGACTATCTCTATGCCAACAGCTTTGAGCGCGCCGCCGCCGGTGAGCTGTTCCGCAACTGGCTCGAGACGCATGAGATGCCGCAGGCGCTGTTCACCACCTCTTTCCCGCTGTTGCAAGGGGTGATGGATGTGGCGCTGGCGCAGCAGGGTCGTCTGCCGACTGATCTGATTATCGCCACCTTTGGTGACAACGAGTTGCTCGATTTCCTGCAATGCCCGGTGCTGGCCGTGGCCCAGCGCCACCGTGACGTGGCAGAGCGGGTGCTGGAGCTGGTGCTCGCCAGTCTGGATGAGCCGCATAAGCCGAAAACGGGCCTGACACGTATTCGGCGTACCCTCTACCGGCGCGGATCGCTAAATCGTAAATAATTGCAGGCGCAATTGTTGCGCCTGACCCACCATCATGATTAATTATCTGCCGCTTCGCCTTTACGTTTTTTTACGCACTGGTAAAAAGGCCGTTTAATTTAGTTCAAAAAAAGCCTGTTTTAATATGTAAGAAATTAATTCAGCTTTATTTGGCAGAATTGAGATGAATCCGAAGGGAATGTTAATAAATGCCATGTGGCCGGAAAAATATAGCCATCGATATTATTTGCCACCTGGTAAAGCGGTATAACGCGGCAATAGGTTAATAAAAGCGAAAAAAACGGGGCCATTGTGGTTATGGGCAAAGAAATCAACCTATTATTGGCCCCCTAAGCCTATGAGGGCAGCCAGCGTGCCCCCAAGGCTGGCCGCGGTTGGGCGGAAAAACTGGCACCAGACGTCTGGCGAGACGTAGTCAAAAGTGAGAGATTGATAGCAGAAGAATATAAGCAGTTATTTATTGCTCAATTTGCCTTTTTTTTAATCTGTTATTAAGTGATGGCAAAAATTTCCTTAGCTAATCATGGCTTTAATATTTATTGCCATGCCGCACCCTTCATGGGCAGTGAATTCCGCTCTGCTAACCCCCGAGAAATATTGCGAAACCGCCTCCGCGCTGGCTTGACAAGGTTTTCATACCCTCCGTAAACTCCTTTAGGTGGGAATTTGTGGGAGAAAGTGGTGAAAATGGTCATCAAGGGGTAGCGAACCATGTTCCGTGGGGCAACGCTTGTTAACCTCGACAGTAAAGGACGGCTCGCCGTACCCACCCGTTACCGGGAGATGCTGAACGAGAGTTCCCAAGGCCAGATGGTATGTACCATTGACCTTCACCAGCCCTGCTTGCTGCTTTACCCCCTGCCTGAATGGGAAGTCATAGAAAGAAAATTGTCCCGTCTGTCGAGCATGAATCCGACCGAACGTCGCGTGCAGCGTCTTCTTTTAGGACATGCCAGTGAGTGTCAGATGGATAACGCCGGGCGCTTGCTGATTGCCGGCACATTGCGCCAGCACGCCAGGCTCACCAAAGAAGTGATGCTGGTCGGGCAGTTCAATAAGTTTGAACTGTGGGATGAACAGACCTGGTATCAACAAGTTAAGGAAGATATTGACGCTGAGCAATCGGGTCAGGAGCCGTTATCCGACCGATTACAGGATTTGTCATTATAAGCATGTTGGAAAATTACAAGCATAAAACCGTGCTGCTTGATGAGGCCGTCAACGGCCTGAACATTCGCAGCAGTGGCATCTACATCGACGGTACGTTCGGTCGCGGCGGTCACTCTCGCCTGATTCTGTCCCAACTTGGGCCGGATGGGCAACTGCTGGCAATCGATCGTGATCCTCAGGCCATTCAGGCCGCTGAATCCATTGCCGACCCCCGTTTTACCATCATACACGGCCCGTTCTCTGACTTGGCGCACTACGTGCGCGAGCGTGGGCTGGAGGGGAAGATTGACGGCATCCTGCTGGATCTGGGCGTCTCCTCCCCGCAACTGGATGACCCGGAGCGCGGTTTCTCCTTTATGCGTGACGGGCCGCTGGACATGCGCATGGATCCGACCCGCGGCCTCTCCGCGGCGGAGTGGCTGCAAAAGGCCGAGGCTGACGACATCGCTTGGGTGCTGAAAACCTTCGGCGAAGAGCGTTTTGCCAAGCGCATCGCGCGGGCCATTGTCGAACGCAATCGTGAACTTCCGATGACACGCACCAAAGAGCTGGCGGAGCTGATTGCCGCGGCCACGCCGATCCGTGACAAGCACAAACACCCCGCCACCCGCAGTTTCCAGGCCATCCGCATCTACATCAACAGCGAGTTGGAGGAGATTGAGCGTGCCTTGGAAGGGGCGCTGGAGGTGCTGGCACCGGGCGGCCGTCTCTCCATCATCAGCTTCCACTCGCTGGAAGACCGCATCGTCAAGCGCTTCATGCGCCAGCACAGCCGTGGCCCTCAGGTGCCAGCCGGCCTGCCGATGACCGAAGCGCAGCTGCGCGAACTGGGCGGCCGCTCGCTGAAAGTGATTGGCAAGATGATGCCTTCGGAGCCAGAAGTGGCCGAGAACCCGCGCGCGCGCAGTTCCGTGTTGCGCTTCGCTGAGAGGACGGGCGGGTGATTGGCACCGAGCGGCATGGACTGGTCGGCGTCATTGGCGGCGACCTGCTGCGTCATGGCAAGCTTCCGGTCATCCTGCTGGTGTCGGTGCTGGTCTCCGCCGTTCTGGTGGTGACCACCGCCCACCGCACGCGCCTGCTGACGGCAGAGCGCGAGCAGCTGGTGCTGGAGCGGGACGCCCTCGACATTGAGTGGCGCAACCTGATCTTGGAAGAGAATGCCTTGGGCGATCACAGCCGGGTGGAGCAGATCGCGACCCAAAAGTTGCAGTTGCAGCATGTTGATCCTGCGCAAGAGAACATTGTGGTTAAACAATAATTTGAGGGAGCCGGTATACCGCGCATGAAAGCCACACGTGGAGTGAAGTTGAAACGCCAGGATGATCAGGCCAGCTTTGTCAGCTGGCGTTTTGCGTTGCTGTGTGGCTGCATTTTGCTGGCACTGGTCGGCCTGATGTTGCGCGTCGCCTACCTTCAGGTGATTAACCCCGACCGGCTGGTGCGCGAGGGCGACATGCGCTCCCTGCGCGTGCAGCAGGTGCCTACCGCGCGCGGCATGATCAGTGACCGCGCTGGCCGCCCGTTGGCGGTGAGCGTGCCGGTCAACGCCATCTGGGCCGATCCCAAAGAGCTGAATGAGCACGGCGGCATCACCCTCGACACCCGCTGGAAGGCGCTCTCTGACGCGCTCTCCATCCCGCTCGACCAACTCTCCACCCGCATCAACGCCAACCCGAAAGGGCGCTTTGTCTATCTGGCGCGTCAGGTCAATCCCGCCATCGGTGAGTACATCCACAAACTCAAGCTGCCGGGCATCTACCTGCGCCAGGAGTCGCGCCGCTACTACCCGGCCGGACAGGTCACCGCCCATGTGATTGGCGTGACCAACATCGATGGCAAGGGGATCGAGGGCGTGGAGAGCAGCTTCAACCGCTGGCTGACCGGCCAACCGGGCGAGCGCACGGTGCGCAAGGATCGCTATGGGCGGGTGATTGAGGATATCTCCTCCGTGGACAGCCAGGCGGCGCACAATCTGGTGCTCAGCATCGATGAACGGTTGCAGGCGCTGGTCTACCGCGAGCTGAACAACGCGGTGGCGTTCAACAAGGCGGAGTCGGGCACGGCGGTACTGGTGGACGTCAACACCGGCGAAGTGCTGGCGATGGCCAACAGCCCCTCCTACAACCCGAACAACCTGAGCGGCACCCCGCAGGAAGCGATGCGCAACCGCGCCATCACCGATATTTTCGAGCCGGGTTCCACCGTGAAGCCGATGGTGGTGATGACCGCGCTGCAACATGGTGTAGTACGTGAAAACAGCGTGCTGCAAACCCTGCCGTATCGAGTCAATGGCCACGAGATCAAAGACGTGGCGCGCTACAACGAGCTGACCCTGACGGGGGTCTTGCAGAAATCGAGTAACGTCGGCGTCTCCAAGCTGGCGTTAGCGATGCCCTCCTCGGCGCTGGTAGAAACTTACTCGCGTTTCGGGTTGGGAAAACCGACCAATTTGGGGCTGGTCGGAGAGAGCAGTGGCTTATATCCCCATAAACAACGGTGGTCTGACATAGAGAGGGCCACCTTCTCATTTGGCTACGGGCTGATGGTAACGCCGTTACAGTTAGCGCGTGTGTACGCCACCATTGGCAGCCTGGGCATCTATCGCCCGCTGTCGATTACCAAAGTGGACCCGCCGGTCTCCGGGGAGCGCGTCTTTCCTGAGCACTTGGTGCGTACCGTGGTGCATATGATGGAGAGCGTGGCACTGCCGGGCGGCGGTGGCACCAAAGCCGCGATCAAAGGCTATCGCATCGCCATCAAGACCGGTACGGCGAAAAAGGTCGGCCCGGATGGCCGATACGTCAACAAATATATTGCCTATACCGCAGGCGTCGCCCCGGCCAGCAACCCGCGCTTTGCGCTGGTGGTGGTGATTAACGATCCGCAGGCCGGGAAGTACTACGGCGGCGCGGTATCGGCACCGGTGTTCGGTGCCATCATGGGCGGCGTGTTGCGGACAATGAATGTGGAACCGGATGCCCTGATGACTCCCGGCACAACCGGCGAGAAGGGCGATCTCGTAAACAACAAAAAAGAGGGTTCAGGTGGCCGATCGTAATTTGCGCGACTTACTCGCTCCTTGGGTGGCGAATGCCCCGGAGTGCGCGCTGCGGGAAATGACGCTGGACAGCCGCGTGGCGGCTGCCGGGGATCTGTTTGTGGCCGTGGTTGGCCATCAGGCGGACGGACGCCGCTATATCCCACAAGCCATCGCCCAGGGCGTGGCGGCCGTGATCGCGGAAGCGGACGGCGTGGCTGACAACGGTACGCTGGCGGAAGTGCATGGCGTGCCGGTGATCTACCTGCATAACCTTCACCAACAGCTGTCGGCGCTGGCTGGCCGCTTCTACCAGCAGCCCGGCGAGGCGCTGCGCTTGGTGGGCGTGACCGGCACCAACGGCAAGACCACCACTACCCAGCTGCTGGCGCAGTGGAGCCAGGCACTGGGCGATACCAGCGCCGTGATGGGCACCATCGGCAACGGCCTGCTCGGGCAGGTGGTGCCAGCGGAGAACACCACCGGTTCCGCGGTGGATGTGCAGCAGGCGCTGCGTACGCTGGCAGACAAGGGCGCGACCTTCGCCGCGATGGAGGTCTCCTCCCACGGGCTGGTGCAGCACCGGGTCGCCGCGCTGCCGTTTGCCGCTGCGCTGTTCACCAACCTGAGCCGCGACCACCTCGATTACCACGGCGACATGGCCGGGTATGAGGCGGCGAAGTGGCTGCTCTTCTCCACCCATCAGGTGGGGCAGAAGATTATCAATGCCGACGACGCGGTCGGGCAGCGCTGGCTTAGCCAGTTGCCGGACGCGGTGGCGGTCGCTGTCGAACAGCCCCTGCCGGAAGGGTGGGCAGGTCGCTGGCTGGCAGCGCGTGAAGTGCAATATCACGATCAGGGCGTGCGCGTTGCCTTCGACTCTAGCTGGGGCGAGGGCGTACTGGAAGCGCGCCTGATTGGCGCATTCAACGTCAGCAACCTGCTGATGGCGCTGGCGACCCTATTGGCGCTCGGCTATCCGCTGGCGGCGCTGCTCAAGGCTGCGCCGCAACTGCAACCAGTGTGCGGCCGCATGGAGGTGTTCACCGCCCCCGGCAAGCCCACGGTGGTGGTGGACTACGCCCATACGCCGGATGCGCTGGAGAAAGCGCTGGCGGCGGCCCGCCTGCACTGTAAAGGGCAGTTGTGGTGCGTCTTTGGCTGTGGCGGCGACCGTGACAAGGGCAAGCGCCCGCTAATGGGCGGCATTGCTGAGCAGTACGCCGACCGCGTGGTGGTAACGGATGACAACCCGCGCAGCGAGGAGCCGCGCGCGATTGTCGCGGATATCCTCAGTGGCCTGCTGGATGCGAGCCGCGCGCAGGCGATCCACGGCCGCACCGAAGCGGTCACCCATACCATCATGCAGGCCACGCCAGATGACGTGGTGCTGATCGCTGGCAAGGGGCATGAGGATTACCAACTGGTCGGCAACCGCCGGCTTGACTACTCCGACCGTTTGACGGTCGCCCGGCTGCTGGGGGTGATGGCATGATTTCCGTCTCCCTCAAAACACTGGCCGCGGTGCTGGACGCCGAGCTGATTGGCGCAGATTGCGAGATTGACGCGGTCGAAACCGATACCCGCAAACTGACCGCTGGCTGCTTGTTTGTCGCGCTGAAGGGCGAGAACCATGACGCCCACAACTTTGTCGATCAGGCGATCGGCGCCGGCTGTGCCGCGCTGCTGGTGAGCCGCCCGGTTGATGCCTCTGTACCGCAGTTGCGGGTGGCGGACACGCGCATCGCCCTTGGGCAGTTGGCCGCCTGGGTGCGCAACCAGATGCCGGCGCGCATCGTTGGCCTGACCGGCTCCTCCGGCAAAACCTCCGTGAAGGAGATGACGGCGACGATTCTGCGCGAGTGCGGCAACGTGCTCTACACCCAAGGCAACTTCAACAATGACATCGGCGTGCCGCTGACGCTGTTGCGCCTGAAGCCGCAGCACCAGTTTGCGGTGGTGGAGATGGGGGCGAACCACATCGGTGAGATCGCCTACACCACGGCGCTGGTGAAACCGGAGAGCGCGCTGGTCAACAACCTGGCGGCGGCCCATCTGGAGGGCTTCGGCTCGCTGGAAGGGGTGGCGATCGCCAAGGGTGAGATTTTCGATGGCCTGCCACCGCAGGGCGTGGCGGTGATCAATGCCGACAGCCATGACGAGCCGCGTTGGGCGCCTTCGCTGGCGGGCAAAACCGTCTGGCGCTTCTCGCCGCAGGCGGCAGAGGGCGTGGACTTCTACGCCAGCGACGTGCAGGTCGGGCAGCAGGGCACCACCTTTATGCTGCATACGCCGGTAGGTGAAGTGAGTGTTCGCTTACCTCTGCCGGGGCGGCACAACATTGCCAACGCGCTGGCGGCGACGGCGCTGGCGTTGTCAGTCGGCGCATCGCTGGACGCGGTGGCTCAGGGGCTGGCGAAGTTGCAGGCCGTGCCGGGCCGTTTGTTCCCGATCCCGCTGGGGGAGGGGAGGCTGGTGCTGGATGACAGCTACAACGCCAACGTCGGTTCCATGACCGCCGCCGCCCAGGTGCTCTCGGAGATGCCGGGCTACCGCGTGATGGTGGTGGGCGACATGGCCGAGCTGGGGGCTGATAGCGCGGCGTGCCACCGTCAGGTGGGCGAGGCGGCGCGGGCGGCAGGCATCGACAAAGTATTAAGCGTGGGGCGCGAGAGCCAACTGGTAAGTGATGCCAGCGGCTGTGGCGAACATTTCGCAGACAAAACAGCAGTGGTGGCCCGGTTAACGAGCTTACTGTCTGAACATGCGGTTATTACCGTTTTGGTTAAAGGTTCACGTAGTGCCGCAATGGAGCAGGTAGTACGCGCGTTACAGGAGAGTGCAACATGTTAGTTTGGCTGGCCGAACATCTGGTCAAGTATTATTCCGGCTTCAACGTCTTTTCCTATCTGACGTTCCGCGCCATCGTCAGCCTGCTTACTGCGCTGTTTATTTCACTCTGGATGGGGCCGCGCCTGATCGCCTACTTGCAAAAGTTGCAGATCGGCCAAGTGGTGCGTAACGACGGCCCGGAGTCGCACTTCAGCAAGCGCGGCACCCCGACCATGGGCGGGATCATGATCCTCACCTCCATCACCATCTCGGTGCTGATGTGGGCCTACCCCTCCAACCCCTATGTCTGGTGCGTGCTGTTTGTGCTGGTGGGGTATGGCATCGTCGGGTTTGTGGATGACTACCGCAAGGTGGTGCGCAAAAACACCAAAGGGCTGATCGCCCGCTGGAAGTACTTCTGGCAGTCGGTGATTGCGCTGGCGGTGGCCTTCGCACTGTACGCCATCGGCAAGGACACGCCAGCGACCCAGCTGGTGGTGCCATTCTTCAAGGACATCATGCCGCAGCTGGGGCTGCTCTATATCCTGCTCTCCTACTTCGTGATTGTCGGCACCAGTAACGCCGTCAACCTGACAGATGGGCTGGATGGGCTGGCAATCATGCCGACCGTCTTCGTGGCGGCCGGGCTGGCGCTGGTCTCTTGGGCGACCGGGAACATGAACTTCGCCAACTACCTGCATATCCCGTACCTGCGACATGCCGGTGAGCTGGTGATTGTCTGTACCGCCATCGTGGGTGCCGGGCTGGGCTTCCTGTGGTTCAACACCTATCCGGCGCAGGTCTTTATGGGTGACGTCGGTTCACTGGCGCTGGGCGGCGCGCTGGGCACCATCGCGGTGCTGCTGCGTCAGGAGTTCCTGCTGGTGATCATGGGCGGCGTGTTCGTGGTGGAGACGCTGTCGGTCATCCTGCAGGTGGGATCGTTCAAGCTGCGCGGGCAACGTATCTTCCGCATGGCGCCGATTCACCACCACTATGAACTGAAAGGCTGGCCGGAGCCGCGCGTCATCGTGCGCTTCTGGATTATTTCGCTGATGCTGGTGCTGATTGGCCTGGCGACGCTGAAGGTACGGTAATCATGGCTGACTATCAGGATAAAAAGGTCGTCATTATCGGGTTGGGGCTAACGGGCCTCTCCTGCGTGGAGTTCTTCATGGCGCGTGGCGTGACGCCGCGGGTCATGGACACCCGCGCCAACCCGCCGGGACAAGACGCACTGCCCGCTGGCGTGGAGTGCCATGTCGGCTCGCTCAATGAAGCGTGGCTGATGGCGGCTGACCTGATTGTCGCCAGCCCCGGTCTGGCGCTGGCCACCCCGGCGCTGAGCGCGGCGGCGGAGGCGGGCGTTGAGATCGTCGGCGACGTGGAGCTGTTCTGCCGTGAGGCGCAGGCCCCGATTGTGGCCATCACCGGCTCCAACGGCAAAAGCACTGTCACCACCCTGGTGGGCGAAATGGCGAAGGCCGCTGGTTGGGCGGTCGGCGTGGGCGGCAACATCGGGCTGCCGGTGCTGTCGCTGCTGGAGAACCCTTGCCAGCTTTACGTGCTGGAGCTGTCGAGCTTCCAGCTGGAGACCACCTCCAGCCTGAAGGCCACGGCCGCCACCATCCTGAACGTCACCGAAGACCATATGGATCGCTATCCGTTTGGGCTGCAACAGTACCGCGCCGCCAAGCTGCGCATCTATGAGAATGCGGAAATTTGTGTGGTAAATGCCGATGACGCCCTCACGATGCCGGTGCGCGGTGCCGATAAACGTTGCGTCAGTTTTGGCACCGACGTTGGCGACTACCACCTCAACCGCCAGCAGGGCGAAACCTGGCTGCGGGTGCGGGGCGAAAAAGTCCTGAACACCAAAGAGATGGCGTTGACCGGTCAGCATAATTACACCAATGCCCTGGCGGCGCTGGCGCTGGCGGATGCCGCTGGCATCCCGCGCGCCTCCAGCCTGAAAGCGTTGACCACCTTTGGCGGGCTGGCGCACCGCTTCCAGCTGGTGCACCAGCAGAATGGGGTGCGCTGGATCAATGACTCTAAGGCCACGAACGTCGGCAGCACTGAGGCGGCGCTGAAGGGGTTGCAGACCGACGGCACGCTCTACCTGCTGCTGGGCGGCGACGGCAAATCCGCGGACTTCTCGCCGCTGGCGCCTTATCTGGCGCGGCCAGACATCCGTGTCTACTGCTTTGGCCGGGATGGCGATGCGCTGGCTGAGTTGCGCCCGGAGGTGTCGGTGCGTGTAGAGACAATGGAACAGGCGATGCGGGCGCTGGCCCCGGCGCTCCAGAGCGGCGACATGGTGCTGCTCTCGCCAGCCTGCGCCAGCCTTGACCAGTTCCGCAATTTTGAGCAGCGGGGCGATGAGTTTGCCCGGCTGGCTAAGGAGTTAGGCCAATGAAGATCCCGGGCCTGCGTCTGATAGGCGGCCTCTTTGCCAGCCTGTTTGGCAAGCTCAATGACTGGGTGATGGGCGCGCGCGAAAGC
Organism: Nissabacter sp. SGAir0207; assembly: GCF_005491205.1. Lineage (NCBI taxonomy): Bacteria > Pseudomonadati > Pseudomonadota > Gammaproteobacteria > Enterobacterales > Yersiniaceae > Nissabacter > Nissabacter sp. SGAir0207. Next base: position 3,198,678 of record NZ_CP028035.1, on the reverse strand, counting down.
GACAACACCAGCATGGTGCTCTATGACCGCACCCTGCTGTGGCTCACCTTCGGTCTGGCGATTATCGGCTTTGTGATGGTCACCTCGGCTTCGATGCCGATTGGCCAGCGGCTGGCGGACGATCCTTTCCTGTTCGCCAAGCGTGATGCGCTCTACCTTGGGCTGGCGTTCGTGCTCGCGCTGGTGACGCTGCGGGTACCGATGGCCGTCTGGCAGCGCTACAGCAACGTGATGCTACTGCTGTCACTGGTGATGCTGCTGATTGTGTTGGTGGTAGGCAGTTCGGTCAACGGTGCCTCGCGCTGGATCGCGCTCGGGCCGCTGCGTATACAGCCAGCGGAGTTCTCCAAGCTTTCGCTGTTCTGCTACCTCGCCAGCTATCTGGTGCGGAAAGTGGAGGAGGTGCGCAGCAACTTTTGGGGCTTCTGCAAACCGATGGGCGTGATGGTAATGCTGGCGGTGCTGCTGTTGGCGCAGCCAGACCTCGGCACCGTGGTGGTGCTGTTCATTACCACGCTGGCGATGCTGTTCCTGGCCGGTGCGAAAATGTGGCAGTTTTTGGCGATTATCGGCTCCGGCGCCTTTGCGGTGGTGCTGCTGATCATTGCCGAGCCGTACCGTATGCGCCGCGTTACCTCGTTCTGGAACCCGTGGGCCGATCCCTTCGGCAGCGGCTACCAGTTAACCCAGTCGCTGATGGCGTTTGGCCGCGGTGAATTCTGGGGGCAGGGGCTGGGTAACTCCGTACAGAAACTGGAGTATTTGCCGGAAGCGCACACCGATTTTATTTTCTCCATTCTCGGTGAGGAGCTGGGGTATTTCGGTGTGGTTTTGGCCTTGTTAATGGTATTCTTCGTCGCTTTTCGGGCGATGTCCATCGGCCGCAAGGCGTTGGAGATCGATCAGCGCTTTTCCGGCTTCCTGGCCTGTTCGATTGGCGTCTGGTTTAGCTTTCAGGCACTGGTCAACGTCGGCGCTGCCGCCGGTATGCTGCCGACCAAGGGCCTGACGCTGCCGCTGATCAGTTACGGCGGCTCGAGCCTGTTGATTATGTCCACGGCAATTGTTCTGTTGCTGCGGATCGATTTTGAAACGCGGATGACGAAAGCGCAGGCGTTTGTAAGGGGTTAATGATGAGTGGCAAGACCAAGCGTTTACTGGTGATGGCAGGCGGGACTGGCGGGCATGTGTTCCCGGGGCTGGCCGTGGCTCATCACCTGATGGCGCAGGGCTGGCAGGTACGCTGGCTGGGAACTGCCGACCGGATGGAGGCGGATCTGGTGCCCAAGCATGGCATTGAGATCGACTTTATCCGCATTTCCGGGCTGCGCGGCAAGGGGCTGAAGGCCCAGCTGCTGGCCCCGGTGCGCATCTTCCGCGCGGTGCGTCAGGCGAAAGCGATTATCCGCCGCGATCAGCCGGATGTGGTGCTGGGCATGGGCGGTTACGTCTCCGGCCCCGGCGGCCTGGCGGCGTGGCTCAGCGGCGTCCCGGTGGTGCTGCACGAGCAAAACGGCATCGCTGGCCTGACCAACCGCTGGCTGTCGAAGATCGCCAAAAAGGTGTTGCAGGCGTTCCCCGGTGCCTTTGCCAAGGCCGAGGTAGTGGGCAACCCGGTGCGCACTGACGTGCTGGCGCTGCCGCTGCCAGCCACCCGACTGGCGGGCCGTGAAGGCCCGATCCGCGTACTGGTGGTGGGCGGCAGTCAGGGCGCGCGCGTCCTGAACCAGACCCTGCCAGCGGTGGCCGCCGCGATGGGCGAGCGCATCACCCTCTGGCATCAGGTGGGTAAGGGCGCGCTGGCCGAGGTTGAGCAGGCGTACCGCGCCGCTGGCCAGCCGGGGCACCGGATTGCCGAATTTATTGATGACATGGCCGAGGCTTACGCTTGGGCTGATGTGGTGGTCTGCCGCTCCGGCGCGCTGACCGTCAGCGAGATCGCCGCCGCGGGCCTGCCGGCAATCTTCGTGCCGTTCCAGCATAAGGATCGCCAGCAATACTGGAATGCCTTGCCGCTGGAAAAGGCGGGTGCGGCCCGCATTCTGGAGCAACCAGACTTTACCGCCGAGGCGGTGTGCGGGTTGCTGGCCCAGTGGGATCGTCCGACGTTGGCTGAGATGGCGCAACGGGCTCGGGCGGTCGCCATTCCGGACGCCACCGAGCGGGTGGCTGCCGAGGTGTGCGCCGCGGCGCATATTGACTATGAGCGAACCGCGCCGCGCGCGGTTGCCAATCAGTAACGATGGAAAAGTGAAAAACAACGTGAATACACAACAATTGGCGAAACTCAGAACCTTCGTGCCCGAGATGCATCGCGTCCGGCACATCCACTTTGTTGGCATCGGTGGTGCCGGCATGGGTGGCATCGCCGAAGTGTTGGCTAATGAGGGCTACCAGATCAGCGGCTCTGATCTGGCGCCGAACCCGGTGACGCAGCACCTGACGTCACTGGGCGCACAGATTTACTATCACCATCGCCCGGAAAACGTGCTGGACGCCAGCGTCGTGGTGGTCTCCTCCGCCATTACTCAGGACAACCCGGAGATCGTGGCAGCCCGCGAGGCGCGCATTCCGGTAATCCGCCGTGCGGAGATGTTGGCGGAGCTGATGCGCTTCCGCCACGGCATCGCCATTGCTGGCACCCACGGCAAAACCACCACCACGGCGATGGTGAGCAGCATTTACGCCGAGGCCGGGCTGGACCCGACCTTTGTGAACGGTGGGCTGGTGAAGGCCGCCGGTACCCATGCCCGGCTGGGGAGCAGCCGCTACCTGATCGCGGAAGCGGATGAGAGCGATGCCTCCTTCCTGCACCTGCAACCGATGGTGGCGATTGTGACCAACATCGAAGCCGATCACATGGATACCTATCAGGGCGACTTTGAGAACCTGAAGCAGACCTTCATCAACTTCCTGCACAACCTGCCGTTCTACGGGCGCGCGGTGATGTGCATTGATGACCCGGTGGTGCGCGAGCTGTTACCGCGCGTCGGCCGCCATGTCACCACCTATGGCTTTAGCGAGGATGCGGACGTGCGGCTGGAGGATTACCAGCAGCAGGGCGCTCAGGGGCACTTCACCCTGCGCCGTCAGGACAAGCCGCTGATGACCGTGACGCTGAACGCGCCGGGCCGCCACAACGCCCTGAACGCCGCGGCGGCGGTGGCGGTGGCGACCGAGGAGGGCATCGCTGATGCGGCCATCCTCAGCGCGCTGGCGGGCTTCCAGGGCACCGGGCGTCGCTTTGACTTCCTCGGCGAGTATCCGCTGGCCGCGGTCAATGGCAAAGAGGGCGCGGCGATGCTGGTGGATGACTACGGCCACCACCCGACCGAAGTGGACGCCACCATCAAGGCGGCGCGCGCCGGTTGGCCGGATAAGCGGCTGGTGATGATCTTCCAGCCGCACCGCTACACCCGCACCCGCGATCTGTATGACGACTTCGCCAATGTGCTGTCGCAAGTGGACGTGTTACTGATGCTGGACGTCTATGCGGCTGGCGAAGCGCCGATTCCGGGGGCGGATAGCCGCTCCCTCTGCCGCACGATCCGCGGGCGCGGTAAGATTGATCCTATTTTGGTTTCCGATGTGGATACCGTGCCGGAAAATCTTGCCCAAATCCTGGAGAATGAGGACTTGGTGCTGGTGCAGGGCGCTGGCAATGTCGGCAAGGTTGCCCGTAAATTGGCTGAGCAGAAATTTCAGCCCGTAAGAAAAGGTGAAGAGCAACATGGCTGATAAAGTCGCGGTATTACTGGGCGGCACCTCCGCTGAACGCGAAGTATCGTTGCAATCCGGGCAGGCAGTGCTGGCCGGCTTGCGTGAGTCGGGCATTGATGCCCATCCGGTCGATCCGCAAGAGACGCCGGTGACGCAGCTGAAAGAGCAGGGCTTCACCAAGGTATTTATCGCGCTGCATGGCCGCGGCGGTGAGGACGGCACCCTGCAAGGGCTGCTGGAGCATCTGGGCCTGCCCTATACCGGCAGCGGCGTGATGGCCTCGGCGCTGACGATGGACAAGATGCGCACCAAGCGCATCTGGCAGGCGATGAACTTGCCGGTCGCGCCGTTCGTGGCGCTCAACCGCCAACAGTTCACCTCCGGTGAGCTGGGCGAGGATGCCACTACGCTGGCCGCGCTCGGTTTCCCGCTGATTGTGAAGCCGAGTCGTGAAGGTTCGAGCGTCGGCATGAGCAAGGTAGACGGCATCGAACAGCTGCAACCGGCGCTGGAAGAGGCGTTCCGCCATGACGACGACGTGCTGGTGGAGAAGTGGCTGAGTGGGCCCGAGTTCACAGTTGCGATCCTGGGTGATGAGGTTCTGCCCTCAATCCGCATCCAACCGGCTGGGGTGTTCTATGATTACGAGGCGAAGTATCTCTCTGACGAGACGCAATATTTCTGCCCGAGCGGTGTCAGCGAACGTGAAGAGGCGCATCTGGCCGATCTGGCCCTGCGCGCATACCGCGCGCTGGATTGCCAGGGTTGGGGCCGGGTCGACATCATGCAGGACAGCAATGGCGGGTTCTACCTGCTTGAGGTGAACACCTCGCCGGGGATGACCAGCCACAGTCTGGTGCCGATGGCCGCCCGCCAGCATGGTTTGAGCTTTGCCCAGCTGGTGGCGCGCATTCTGGAGCTTGCTGACTGATATGTCGCAGGCGGCGTTGAATGCACGCGAGCGTAATGAGCCAACGGTCAGCCGTGGCCTGCGCCGCAGTAACGGTACCCGGCTGGTGGGGGTGCTCTTCCTGCTGCTGGTGCTTGGCACCATCGGCTGGGGTGGTTGGGCCGTGGTGGGCTGGATGAAAGATGCCAGCCGGTTGCCGCTCTCACGGCTGGTGGTGACAGGCGAGCGCCACTACACCACCAACGACGACATCCGCCAGGCGATTCTGGCGCTGGGGTCGCCGGGCACCTTCATGACGCAGGATGTGGATGTCATCCAGCAGCAGATTGAGCGGTTGCCGTGGATCAAGCAGGCCAGCGTGCGCAAGCAGTGGCCGGATGAGCTGAAGATCCACCTGGTGGAGTATGTGCCCGTCGCCCGCTGGAATGACCTGCACATGGTGGACGCGGACGCGAAGTCGTTCAGCGTGCCGTCAGAGCGGGTGGGCAAACAGACGTTGCCCCTGCTCTACGGGCCGGAGGGGAGTGAACAGGATGTTTTGCAAGGTTACAGAACGATGAGCCAGACGCTGGCCGCCAGTAAGTTCACGTTGAAGATAGTCTCCATGACCGCGCGTCACTCCTGGCAGCTGGCTTTGGACAACGATATCCGTATTGATCTGGGCCGTGACGACCGGGCAGGACGCTTGCAGCGCTTCATTGAGCTGTTCCCGGTGTTGCAGCAGCAGGCGCAGACCGACAGTAAGCGCATCAGCTACGTCGATCTGCGGTATGACACCGGTGCGGCAGTTGGCTGGGCTCCGGCGTTCGTGGAGCAGCAAAACAGTAATCAGGAACAAAATCAGGCACAGGCAAAACAACAATGATCAAGTCGACGGACAGAAAACTGGTAGTTGGACTGGAAATCGGTACGGCAAAGGTTGCGGCATTGGTAGGGGAAGTTCTGCCCGATGGCATGGTCAACATTATTGGGGTGGGCAGTTGCCCGTCCCGCGGTATGGACAAGGGTGGCGTTAACGACCTGGAGTCAGTGGTAAAATGCGTACAACGCGCCATTGATCAGGCGGAACTGATGGCAGATTGCCAGATTTCGTCAGTGTATCTGGCGCTTTCTGGCAAACATATCAGCTGTCAGAACGAAATCGGGATGGTTCCTATTTCGGAGGAGGAGGTCACGCAGGAAGATGTGGAGAATGTGGTCCACACCGCCAAATCGGTACGTGTGCGCGATGAGCACCGTATCCTGCATGTCATCCCCCAGGAGTACGCCATCGACTATCAGGAAGGCATCAAGAACCCGGTCGGCTTGTCCGGTGTCAGGATGCAGGCGAAGGTGCATCTGATCACCTGCCACAACGACATGGCGAAAAACATCGTCAAAGCGGTGGAACGTTGTGGCCTGAAAGTTGACCAACTGATTTTCGCCGGGCTGGCGGCCAGCTATGCGGTCTTGACTGAAGATGAACGCGAGTTGGGCGTCTGCGTGGTGGATATTGGCGGTGGTACGATGGATATCGCCGTCTACACGGGCGGGGCGCTGCGCCACACCAAGGTTATCCCTTACGCGGGGAACGTGGTGACCAGTGACATCGCCTACGCTTTCGGCACCCCGCCAACGGATGCCGAGGCGATTAAAGTGCGCCACGGATGCGCGCTGGGATCGATTGTCAGCAAGGATGAGAGCGTTGAAGTACCGAGCGTGGGCGGGCGTCCGCCACGCAGTCTGCAAAGGCAGACCCTGGCCGAGGTGATTGAGCCGCGCTACACCGAGCTGCTGAACCTGGTCAATGACGAGATCCTGCAGCTGCAGGAGCAACTGCGCCAGCAGGGCGTTAAACATCATTTGGCCGCCGGCATTGTCCTGACCGGCGGCGCGGCGCAAATTGATGGTCTGGCGGCTTGCGCCCAACGGGTGTTCCACACCCAAGTGCGTATTGGCCAGCCGTTGAACATCACCGGGCTAACGGATTATGCGCAGGAGCCTTACTACTCGACAGCGGTCGGGCTGCTGCACTACGGAAAAGAGTCTCACCTGAGCGGTGAGGCGGAAGTGGAAAAACGCGCCTCAGTGGGCAACTGGTTCAAACGAATCAACAGCTGGCTGAGAAAAGAATTTTAATGTTTAACAAGAGATCAAGCTGATCCTCTTTTTTTGATCTCGAAGCGACAGGCACAAAACGGAGAGAAATTATGTTTGAACCTATGGAATTAACCAATGACGCGGTGATTAAAGTCATCGGCGTCGGCGGTGGCGGCGGTAATGCCGTTGAACATATGGTGCGCGAGCGCATCGAAGGTGTTGAATTCTTCGCCGTAAACACAGACGCTCAGGCGCTGCGTAAGACGGCGGTGGGCCAAACCATCCAAATCGGCAGCGGCATCACCAAAGGGCTGGGCGCGGGCGCCAACCCGGAAGTGGGCCGTAACTCTGCTGAAGAGGACCGCGAGGCACTGCGTACGGCGCTGGAAGGCGCTGACATGGTCTTCATCGCAGCCGGCATGGGCGGCGGCACCGGGACGGGCGCAGCGCCTGTCGTGGCTGAAGTGGCCAAAGATCTGGGTATTCTGACCGTCGCTGTGGTGACCAAGCCTTTCAACTTTGAAGGCAAAAAGCGCATGGCGTTTGCGGAGCAGGGCATCGCCGAGCTCTCCAAACACGTTGATTCGCTGATCACCATCCCGAATGACAAGCTGCTGAAGGTGCTGGGTCGTGGTATCTCCCTGCTGGACGCGTTCGGCGCGGCCAACGACGTGTTGAAAGGCGCGGTCCAGGGCATCGCTGAGCTGATTACCCGCCCAGGCCTGATGAACGTCGACTTTGCGGACGTGCGCACCGTGATGTCCGAAATGGGCTACGCGATGATGGGTTCTGGCGTCGCCTGTGGCGAAGATCGTGCCGAGGAAGCGGCAGAGATGGCCATCTCCAGCCCGCTGCTGGAAGACATCGACCTCTCTGGCGCGCGCGGCGTGCTGGTCAACATCACTGCGGGCTTCGACCTGCGTCTGGATGAGTTCGAAACCGTGGGTAACACCATCCGCGCCTTCGCCTCTGACAACGCGACTGTGGTAATCGGCACCTCGCTGGATCCGGAGATGAACGACGAACTGCGCGTCACCGTGGTGGCGACCGGTATCGGCATGGACAAACGCCCAGAGATCACCCTGGTCACCAACAAGCCGCAGACCCAACAGCAGCCAGTGATGGATCACCGTTACCAGCAGCATGGCCTCTCCCCGCTGCCACAGCAGCAGGAGAACAAACCGGCCGCCAAAGTGGTGAACGAGCAGAACACCCAATCCAACAAAGAGCCTGATTATCTGGATATTCCGGCCTTCCTGCGCAAGCAGGCGGATTAATTGTCGCTGCTTTTGCATCTCCGCTCTTTGTGCTAAACTGTCCCGCCGATCCTGGTATAAGCTAGGGTCGGTAGGATGGATAACATTGCGAGATAAAACGATGATCAAACAACGCACACTAAAACGTATTGTTCAGGCGACTGGCGTCGGTTTGCATACCGGCAAGAAAGTCACCCTGACCTTGCGCCCTGCACCGGCAAATACCGGGGTCATCTATCGTCGCACTGACTTGAATCCACCGGTTGATTTTCCGGCAGATGCAAAATCCGTGCGTGATACCATGCTCTGTACTTGCCTGGTCAATGAGCATGACGTACGTATTTCTACGGTTGAGCACCTGAATGCCGCACTGGCGGGATTGGGTATCGACAACATCGTGGTGGAAGTGGATGCGCCTGAAATCCCAATCATGGATGGCAGCGCCGCGCCCTTCGTCTACCTGTTGCTTGACGCCGGCATTGAAGAGCTGAACTCCGCCAAGAAATTCTTACGTATTAAGCAGCCTGTTCGCGTGGAAGAGGGCGACAAATGGGCCGAACTGACACCGCACAACGGTTTCAGCCTCGACTTCACCATCGACTTTAACCACCCAGCGATCAACGCCAGTTCGCAGCGCTACCGCATGGACTTCTCTGCCGACGCCTTTGTCCGCCAGATTAGCCGCGCGCGTACCTTCGGCTTTATGCGTGACATCGAGTACCTGCAATCCCGTGGCCTTTGCCTGGGCGGCAGTTTCGATTGCGCGATTGTCGTGGATGACTACCGCGTGCTGAACGAAGATGGCCTGCGTTTTGAGGACGAGTTTGTACGTCACAAAATGCTGGACGCCATCGGTGACCTGTTCATGTGCGGCCACAACATCATCGGCGCGCTGACGGCCTTCAAGTCCGGCCATGCGCTGAATAACAAGTTGCTGCAAGCGGTGTTGGCGAAACAGGAAGCGTGGGAATATGTGACCTTCGAGGACGAAGCGGAAATGCCGCTGGCATTCAAAGCCCCGTCCGCCGTACTGGCCTAATTCCGACGCGACGCGTTACTTGCCTCTGTTGGTTGCACTGGTACCCTCTCCGGCCAGTGCAGCCAGCCGTTCCAGGGCTTTCTTAAGCTTCTCTGGACTGCGCTCTGCCACCCCACGTAATACATCCGCGCTCTGCGGGCTAAGCTGCCGGAATACTTCCTGTTTTTCCTGTTCAACGCCTGAGCTTTTTTGCGTGGCCGCTTCCGCTTTTGCCATGAGCGACGGATTAATCCTGATGTCGATCGCACTCAATGATGGTAAGATTTGCGCTCGCAGAGCCGAGAGCAAAGTGGACTGTTCGTAGCGTAATCGCATCATCCAACTGGCATTCGCGGTTTCAAGCACTAAAATACCCTGTCGGTAATTGGCAACACGACACCAGGGGTGCAATTGAGCAGGCAACAGGCCTTTCACTGCACGATTAAGTTTTAAGAGCGCGGTTGCACGCTGCTGTACGCTATGCAGCGGGCTTTTTTCTCCCGCAGAAGCATCGTCGAACAGAACTTCTAATAATTGTGGGCGGCTATCACGCATGGCGGGGCTCCGGCGGATCTGAACTCGTAATGGGTATTCTAAATCTTTGGCGACAATTTGGCAGACGTTATTTCTGGCCGCATCTCCTGTTGGGGATGGTCGCGGCAAGCTTTGGGGTCTCCTCAAGCCTGAATGGCGCGTCTGAACAGTCGTCACTGCCCAATCCTGCCTCCTCGCTCAATCGCCAGAACAGCGCCAGCACCGCCTTCAGCCGCCTGATGCTGTTGCAGGAGTCGCAACGTCGTGCCTTTGCCGTGGATTATTGGCACCAGCACGCCATTCGCACCGTCATTCGTCACCTCTCATTCGCCTTTACGCCGCACACAATGGCGGAAAAGGATGAGGCGCAGGGTGCCCCCCTGCAAGCACAGCGTCTGGCGCTGCTGGTTTCGCTCAATGCGTTGCTGACGCAGGAGCCGAAGCCGCCCACCATTGTCCATCTCACTTCTCCCTCACTGTATGTCACTGTCTCACAACATCAACCGGGATTGTGGCTGGCCCAAGTGCAAGGTATTCGTGCCGGGCCGTTTGCATAATTCGATCAATACCTTTAAAACCATAAGTAGATCCAATGACATAGTGGCTTATTTATAACCACAAAAGAGATATGACGAATTATGTTGATTAAATTATTGACCAAAATTTTTGGTAGCCGTAACGACCGCACCTTGCGTCGCATGCGTAAAGCCGTAGACCAGATCAATCGTCTGGAGCCGGAGATCGAAAAGCTCTCTGATGAGGCGCTGAAAGCCAAAACCGACGAGTTCCGTGCGCGTCTGGCCAAGGGCGAGAGCCTGGAGGCCCTGTTACCGGAAGCCTTCGCCGTAGTGCGCGAGGCGAGCAAGCGTGTGTTCGGGATGCGTCACTTCGACGTCCAGCTGCTGGGCGGCATGGTGCTGAATGACCGCTGCATCGCCGAGATGCGTACCGGTGAAGGTAAAACCCTGACCGCGACCCTGCCAGCCTACCTGAACGCCCTGAGCGGCAAAGGCGTGCACGTTGTGACCGTCAACGACTACCTCGCCCAGCGCGATGCGGAAAATAACCGCCCGCTGTTTGAATTCCTTGGCCTGACCGTCGGCATCAACCTGCCGGGGATGCCAGCTCCAGCCAAGCGCGCCGCCTATGCCGCAGACATCACCTACGGTACCAACAACGAGTACGGCTTCGACTACCTGCGTGACAACATGGCGTTCAGCCCGGAAGAGCGTGTGCAGCGCAAACTGCACTATGCGCTGGTGGATGAGGTGGACTCCATCCTGATCGATGAGGCGCGTACCCCGCTGATCATCTCCGGCCCGGCGGAAGACAGCTCCGAGATGTACATCAAGGTCAACAAGCTGATCCCGAAACTGATCCGCCAGGAGAAAGAGGACTCTGACACCTTCCAGGGTGAAGGCCACTTCTCCGTGGATGAGAAAGCGCGTCAGGTACACCTGACCGAGCGCGGTCTGGTGCTGATCGAAGAGTTGCTGATGGATGCTGGCATCATGGAAGAGGGCGAATCGCTCTACTCTCCGACCAACATCATGCTGATGCACCACGTGACCGCCGCCCTGCGCGCCCATGTGCTGTTCACCCGTGACGTCGATTACATCGTCAAAGATGGCGAAGTGATCATCGTGGATGAGCACACTGGCCGTACCATGCAGGGCCGCCGCTGGTCTGATGGCCTGCATCAGGCGGTGGAAGCCAAAGAGGGCGTGGAGATCCAGAACGAGAACCAGACGCTGGCCTCTATCACCTTCCAGAACTATTTCCGCCTGTATGAGAAGCTGGCTGGTATGACCGGTACCGCTGATACCGAGGCCTTTGAGTTTAGCTCCATCTACAAACTGGACACCATCGTGGTGCCGACCAACCGCCCGATGCAGCGTAAAGACCTGCCGGATCTGGTCTACATGACCGAAGCGGAGAAAATTGGCGCCATCATTGAAGACATCAAAGAGCGCACCGCCAAGGGCCAGCCGGTGCTGGTGGGTACCATCTCGATTGAAAAATCGGAAGTGGTCTCCAACGAGCTGACCAAGGCAGGCATCACCCACAACGTGCTGAACGCCAAGTTCCACGCCCGCGAAGCGGACATCGTGGCGCAGGCTGGTCAACCGGGCGCGGTCACCATCGCCACCAACATGGCGGGCCGTGGTACGGACATCGTGCTGGGCGGCAGCTGGCAGGCTGAACTGGCCGAACTGGAAGAGCCGACGCAGCAGCAGGTGGACGCCATCAAGGCGGCGTGGCAGACCCGCCACGAAGCGGTGCTGGCCTCCGGTGGCTTGCACATCATCGGCACCGAGCGCCATGAGTCGCGCCGTATCGACAACCAGTTGCGCGGCCGTGCGGGCCGTCAGGGTGATGCCGGTTCCTCCCGCTTCTACCTCTCGATGGAAGATGCCCTGATGCGTATCTTCGCTTCTGACCGCGTCTCCAACATGATGCGCAAGCTGGGCATGAAGCCGGGTGAAGCGATTGAGCACCCGTGGGTGACCAAGGCGATCGCCAACGCCCAGCGCAAGGTGGAGAGCCGCAACTTTGACATCCGTAAACAGTTGCTGGAGTACGATGACGTCGCCAACGACCAGCGTCGCGCCATCTACACCCAGCGTAATGAGCTGCTGGATGTGTCGGACGTCAGCGAAACCATCGCCAGCATCCGCGAGGATGTGTTCAAGGCGACGCTCGACAGCTACATCCCACCGCAATCTCTGGAAGAGATGTGGGACATTCCGGGGCTGGAGCAGCGCCTGAAGGCCGATTTCGATCTGGAACTGCCGATCAAAGAGTGGCTGGACAAAGAGCCGCAGCTGCATGAAGAGACGCTGCGCGAGCGCATCCTGCATAGCGCCATTGAGGTGTACCAGCGCAAGGAAGAGGTGGTTGGCATCGAGATGATGCGCAACTTCGAGAAGGGCGTGATGCTGCAAACGCTGGACTCCCTGTGGAAAGAGCACCTGGCGGCGATGGATTACCTGCGTCAGGGCATCCACCTGCGCGGCTATGCCCAGAAAGATCCGAAGCAGGAGTACAAGCGCGAGTCGTTCGCCATGTTCGCCGCCATGCTGGAGTCACTGAAATATGAAGTGATCAGCACCCTGAGCAAGGTACAGGTACGCCTGCCGGAAGAGGTGGAAGCCCTGGAGCAGCAGCGCCGTGAAGAGGCGGAGCGTCTGGCGCAACAGCAACAGCTGAGCCACCAGACCGACGCGGCCATTGAAGCGGAAGCCGCGATTGGCGCGGCATTGGGCGAACGCAAAGTGGGGCGCAACGACCCTTGCCCATGCGGTTCCGGTAAAAAATATAAGCAGTGCCATGGCCGCCTGCAGAAGTAAGGCCACTTGCCGCCCCGCCGCATGAGCGCCGGGGCGCAACACATCCACGGGGTTCAGCATGCTGAACCCCGCTTTTTTTGCTAAAACAGCAGACAGAGAAGAGGGCAGCAGCGTGAAACAGTTGGAGATCGCAGTCGGTATCATCCGCAATCCGCAGCAAGAAATTTTTATCACCCAGCGCGCGGCCGGGTCACATATGGCAGGGTTTTGGGAGTTCCCCGGCGGCAAAATTGAGGCTGGCGAAACACCGGAGCAGGCGCTGGTGCGCGAGCTGAGCGAAGAGACCGGCATCGTCCCTACCGTCATTCAGCCGCTGGAGAGCGTGGCGCATACCTTCAGCGATCGGCAGATCACGCTCCACGTCTTTTTGGTCGAGGCATGGCAGGGGGAACCCTATGGCCGTGAGGGCCAGCCCATGCGCTGGGTCAAGCAGCAGGCGCTGCGCGCGGAGGAGTTCCCGCCCGCCAACGCCGGTATCATTGCAAGGCTGACCGCCTAACGGCAGCCAACGGCGGCAGGTCGGGACTAGCGCTCGTCCTGCTCGCTCCACTCATCCGAGTCATTCACATCCCCCTGGCTCGGGATGCGCTTCTCTTCATCCGCCCACTCGCCCAAATCAATCAACTGGCAGCGCTTGCTGCAAAAGGGCCGGTAGGGGCTACTCGCATCCCAGCGCACCGGCTTCTGGCAGGTCGGGCAGCTTACGACAGGGGTTTCGGTACTCATAACATCTCCAATCATCAACATCCCCGGCTTAACAGCAGGCCAGGGTAAAAGTAAGGCGCGCCGGCACCTGGCCGCGCTCGCTGTCCAGCGACAGGAAGCGGATGGCATAACGGGTCTTGTGGCCAGAGATCTGAGGGTAGATCTGGTGCTCCAGCGCCACCCGCAGCCGCAGCAGATCCGCGTCCTCGGCATTGTCCTGGAAAAAGCCGTTCAGGCTGATCTGGTTTTTGAACGCGCCGGACTGGCGGATCAAATCAAGGATAATGGTCAGCGCCTCATTGAGCGGGGCAAGGGTGGCCAGCCAGGCGCTCACCTGGCTGTCACGCGCCTCCTGCTCCAGGTGCAGCCACATATGTAGGGTCGGCAGGTCGAAGCTGCAACAGCCGCCCGGAATGCTCAGGCGCTGCTTCACCAGCGCGATCAAACGATCCTCGCGCAGTGCCTGCCCCATACGCGGCGCGGCCATCAGTACGCTAGAGCGCTGCTTAAGCTGCTGGCGCAGCGCATCGACGCGGGCCATGTCCACGCCCGGCACATCGGCCCAGAGCATCAGTTTTTGCTGCTGGCGCTCCAGCTCCTTGAGCAATTCGGTGCGCACTTCGCCGCGCTCCAAAACATCTAACAAATCAGAGATGGTGCGGAAAAAGCTGAGCGCGGTGGCGATATCGCGCAGCACCGGGTACTGGTAGATCTGTTGCAGCAAAAATTCGATGCGCAACCAGGTGCGCATCTTCTCATTCAGGGGGTGTTCGAACAGAACGGTCGGGGAAAGGTCGCTCATTGTGTTAATCCTGTTGGGCTGCCGCCGCCAGCTGCAAATAGTGCTGGTGGAGGGCGGCAACACGCGGCTCGATCGTCGAGGGATCGCCGCGGTTATCAATAACGTCGTCGGCGCAGGCCAGCCGCTGTTCGCGGGATACCTGCGCCGCAAGAATATTTTCCGCCTGCTGGCGGGAGACGCCATCACGCGCCGTGGTTCTTGCCAGTTGGGTCTCGCGATCGACATCGATCACCAGTACCCGGTCAGCCCGCGCCTGCAGGCCATTTTCGATCAGCAGCGGCACCACCCACAGTACATAGGGGGAGGTGGCCTGCTGGATCTGCCGCTGGGTCTCCTGCTGGATCAGCGGGTGCAGCAGGGCATTCAGCCACTGCTTCTCATCCGGGGCGGCAAAAATTCGCTCGCGCAACCGGGCGCGATGCAGGCTGCCATCAGGCTGGAGGATGCCGTCGCCAAAGTGCCGGGCGATCTCTGCCAACGCCGGTGTCCCCGGCTCCACAACCTGACGCGCAATAATGTCGGCATCAACAACGGTGACACCCAAGGCGGCAAAGGCATTGGCCACGGTACTTTTGCCACTGCCGATGCCCCCTGTCAGTGCCACAAGATAGTTCATGGTCATGCTCTCATTAATAATGATAGATCAAACAAGACGTTATTTGGCATGGCTCGCAAAATGATGTCAACGCCAGGCTACCAGGATTGCCATACGATGGCACCCAGCAGGCGATAACAGTGAGCCGGGTCACGCCACATTTCTATGGTTAAATTTCTGTGATTGTAGCGTAAATAAAGTCGAAATCGCAGACTTGTACGGTGATTAATCCGGCGTATGATGACATCACTGGGAGTGGCCGCACGACCTGTCGCGCACCCCTCTGTCCGAACACCCTTAGCGATCCGTCGCCTACTACCAGGAAACTGCACCATGCGTATTGAAGAAGATCTGAAACTGGGCTTCAAAGATGTCCTGATCCGCCCGAAACGCTCTACCCTGAAAAGCCGCTCTGAGGTTGAACTGGAACGACGCTTCAACTTCAAACATGCCGGATGCGCATGGTCAGGTGTGCCGGTAATTGCCGCGAACATGGATACCGTGGGTACTTTCCAAATGGCCACCGTGCTGGCCTCTTTTGACATGCTGACCGCTGTGCACAAGCACTATAGCGTGGAGCAGTGGCGCGATTTTGTGGCACAGGCGCCAGAGTCCGTGCTCAACCATGTGATGGTCTCCACCGGCACCTCAGAGGCAGATTTTGCCAAGATGAAGCAGATCCTGGCGCTGTCACCAGCGCTGAAGTTCATCTGCATTGATGTCGCCAACGGCTACTCCGAGCACTTCGTTGCCTTCCTGCAACGGGCGCGTGAGGCCTGCCCGGATAAGGTGATCTGTGCTGGCAACGTGGTGACCGGTGAGATGGTGGAAGAGCTGATCCTCTCCGGCGCGGACATCGTCAAAGTGGGCATCGGGCCGGGTTCGGTCTGCACCACCCGCGTGAAAACCGGTGTCGGCTACCCGCAACTCTCCGCCGTGATTGAGTGCGCCGACGCCGCCCACGGTTTGGGTGGACAGATTGTCAGCGACGGCGGCTGCGCGGTGCCGGGCGATGTGGCAAAAGCCTTTGGCGGCGGTGCCGACTTCGTGATGCTGGGCGGGATGCTGGCTGGCCACAACGAGTGCGGGGGCGAGGTGGTGGAGCAGGACGGTGAGAAGTTCATGCTGTTCTACGGCATGAGTTCCGAATCCGCCATGAAACGCCACGTCGGCGGGGTGGCCGAGTACCGTGCCGCCGAAGGCAAAACCGTGAAGCTGCCCCTGCGCGGCCCGGTTGACCACACCGTGCGCGACATCTTGGGCGGCCTGCGTTCGGCCTGCACCTACGTTGGGGCGGAGCGCCTGAAAGAGCTGACCAAGCGCACCACCTTCATCCGCGTGGCGGAGCAGGAAAACCGCACCTTCAACGGCAACTGATGCTGATACCGGCGGGCACGCCCCGCCGGTCAACCACTCCCCATCACGCCACCCAGCTGGAATATCGGCAGGTACATGGCGATCACCAGCCCGCCAATCACGCCCCCCATCACCAGCATCATCACCGGTTCCAGCGTCTGCGCCAGCCCTTCGGCTAGTTCAAAGGTGTGCTGCTCATACCAGTGCGCCAGCCGCTCCAGCAGACTGTCCAACGAACCAGACTCCTCGCCGACCCGGATCAACTGCCGGCATAGTGGGGTAAAAAGCGGCTGCGCGCTAATTGCCCGATGCAGTGGCACCCCTTGCAATACCTGCTCCCGTACCGCCAGCAGGGCCTGCTGATAGCAGAGATTGGGTACCGCCCGCGCGGCGGCCTGCAACCCAGTGAGCAGATCCAGCCCGGCCTGTTGCGTCAGGGCCAGCGTAAAGAAGATCTGCGCCAGCGCGCCGCCCTGAATCAGGCCACGTGCCAGCGGCAGGCGCAGCATCAGCCGCTGCTCAAGCAGACGCCAGCCGGGCTGAGGACGCAGCCAGACGCCATACCCCACCGCCGCGCCGATCAGCACCGCCAGCAGCAGCGCGCCATGCCTGACCAGCCAGGAGGAGAGCGCCATCAGCCACTGGGTAAACCACGGCAGGGGCGCATCAAAGCTGCGGTAGATCTCCGCAAACGCTGGCAGCACCAGCGTCAGCATCAGCACGCAGACCAGCAGGGCAATCAACGAGACGATCAATGGGTAGCGTAGCGCCTTGCCGACCATCTGGCGCAACTTGCCCGCGCGCGTCTCCAGCAGGGCGTACTGTCGGCAGCAGTGGTCGAGGTTGCCAGTCAGTTCACCCAGTTCCATCATCTGCACCGCCAGCGCCGGGAAGAGGCCGGGATAGGCCGCCAGCGCCTGCGAGAGTGGAACCCCATCCGCAATCTGGCGCGCCAGTTCGCGCAGGAGGCAACGCCACCCGGCCCGTGGGTGTCCCTCTGCCAGCAGCGCCAGCCCCTCCATGAGCGGCAGGCCCGCCTGCAACAGGGCAGCCAGTTGCTGGAACAGGGCGGTACGCTCCGTGGGTTTCCAATAACGTTTGCCCAGACGGCCACGGAAGGTCACGCGCAGTGGCTGAAGCCCGCCCTCAATCAGCCCCTCGATCACCGCCTGCCGGTGGGGCGCCAGCTGCTCGCCCTGTTGCAGCGTGCCCTGAGCATCTATGGCCTGCCATACGAACAGTGCAGGATCGGCCATCTTAATGTCCCACCACCCGGTACACCTCCTCCAACGAAGTGACGCCTTGCGCCACCAGCGCCAGCCCGGCATGGAACAGGCTGGCCTGATCCTGTTGCCGGGCAATGGCGGCCAGTTCATCGGCGGCGGCATTCAGGGTCAGCGCCCGCTGGATCGCCGGGGTCACCACCAGCATTTCATAGAGGCCGGTGCGTCCATAGTAACCACCCATACAGTGGTTGCAGCCAGCGGCGCGCCACGGATGCAAGGGAGTGGGCCAGCTGTCGGGCGGCAGTACGGCGGGCTGTGCCGACTGCCGTCGGCAGTGTGGGCAGAGCCGACGCACCAGCCGCTGCGCCACCACCAGCTTTAGGCAGGAGGCGATCAGGTAGCCCGGCACACCCATCTGGTTAAGGCGGGTCAGCGTCTCGGCCGTGGAGTTGGTATGCAGGGTCGAGAGCACCAGATGACCGGTCTGGGCGGCATTGACCGCAATCTCCGCCGTCTCGGCATCACGGATCTCGCCAATCATGATGACGTCAGGATCCTGGCGCAGCAGCGCCCGCAGTGTGCGGGCAAAGCTCAGATCCGCCTTGGGATTGATTTGGGTCTGGTTAATGCCCTCGACCGGGATCTCCACCGGATCCTCCACGCTGCAAATATTGCGCTCTGGCTGGTTGAGCTGCCGTAGCCCGCTGTAGAGCGTGACGGTTTTGCCGCTGCCGGTGGGGCCGGTGACCAGCACCAGACCCTGCGGTTGGGCCAGCGCCGTCCGGTAACTGGCCAACGCCTCAGGTGCCATGCCCAGCTGCGCCAACGCCAGCGCCTGTTGCTGGCCCTGCTGGAGGCGCAACACCAGCTTTTCGCCATGCAGCGTCGGCAGGGTGGAGAGACGCATCGCCAGACGCTCCCCCGCCAACCGGGCCGCACACTGCCCATCCTGTGGCAGACGCCGCTCGGCGATGTCCAGCTTGCCCATCACCTTCAGCCGAGCCCCCACCTGATGCCCTAGCGCCGCCGGTGGGGCGGCAGCCTCCTGCAATACGCCATCCACCCGTAGCCGCAACCGGTAGCCGCGGGCGCACGGTTCCAGATGGATGTCAGAGGCGCGCCCCTGTACCGCCTGCCGCAGCATCTGTTGGATGAAGCGTGCGGCTGGCGTCTCATCCTCCAGCGCGTCGGGCGGCTCTTCGCCCAGCGGGGCAGGCTCGGTAGGTGCCAGTTCAGCCGCTTGCCGTGCCTGCTCCAGTTGCGCCACCGGCCAGCACTCCAGCCGCAGGGGCAGGCGGCAGGCAAAGCGCAACGCCTCTTCCAGTGTGGCCCGCTGTTCAGCGGAGACCGCTACCCGCAGGCCATCGGGGGTGTGGCTCAGCAGCACCGCCCCGAAACGTGCGCAAAGTTGCCGCAGCGCGCTATCCTGCTGCACCAGCTGGCTCATGATGCGCTCCCGTTGGCATCAAACCGGAAAATTTCTTCACACCGCGCTTTCAACTCATTGTCGGAAGCGGTGCACTGCCGCTGCCAGAGTAGCCCCCCGGCCTGCGTGTCTGGCACCGGGGTCAAGGTCACATCCAGCCCAGCGAGTGCGGCCTGCCCGGTCAGGGTGATGACGCCGTTGCTGACAGTGATGGCGCTGACGTAGTGGGTGGTTTTGCTGGCTGGAATGCCCGCGGTGCCGAGGTTGCAGCCTGTCAGTGCTCCCTGTTCAATGGCACACAGCTCGGTCGCCATTTTGTAGGGGGTGAGGGCCTGGAGCATGTCGGTCAGGGCCGCCTTCTGGATATAGCTCTGGTAAGCCGGGATGCCGATGGCGCTCAGGATGGCGATGATGGCAATGACCACCATCAGTTCAATCAGGGTAAAGCCTTGCTGGTGACGCATAGTGTCGCTCCATAGAGATTGGGTGGCGTCACGGTAATCAGGTGGCACACCTGCTGCCAGCGGCAGAGCGCCGGGCTTCGGCACACCTCCAGAAAATAAACGGCGTTGCAAAGCACCGGGAAAAAGGTTGGGAGGCGGCTCGCAGGCCGTCAGAATGGCGCTGGGTTTCTGGCAGCAGCGGCGTATAACGGCGGCAGGAAAAGGCAGGGTAGCGAGACGCTGCCGGAAACATGTTAACCTGAGCGCCCAGACACCCTGCGAACCGGGCCACTCCGGGGCAGGGTAGAAACAGAAGAAGAGGTTAACGATGAGAGTGGAAGAGGGATGGCTGACCGGCGTGAGAAAGGTGGTATCGCCGCACTGTGACCTGCGTCCGGCGGAGGAGAAACCGAGCCTGCTGATCATTCATAACATCAGCCTGCCGCCCGGCCAGTTTGGCGGCCCCTACATTGACCAGCTGTTTACCGGGACGCTTGACCCGGAGGCGCACCCCTTTTTCGCCGAGATCCATACCCTGCGCGTGGCGGCGCACTGCTTGATCCGTCGCGACGGTGAGATCGTGCAGTATGTCTCCTTCAATGACCGCGCCTGGCACGCTGGCGTGTCGCAGTGGCAGGGGCGGGAGCGCTGCAATGACTTCTCCATCGGCATTGAGCTGGAGGGCACGGACACCCAGCCCTTTACAGCGGCGCAGTACCAAAGTTTGGTCAGCGTGAGCGAGTTGTTAATTAGTGAGTATCCTATTAGTGTAGAAAATATTACGGGTCACAGCGATGTGGCACCGGGGCGCAAAACTGACCCCGGCCCGGCATTTGACTGGGCAGGCTATCGCCATGCGCTCCATGCGCAGCCCTAAGCCGGCAAGGCAGGAATAAGAGGATACCGCAGCATGACGCTTTTTACTTTATTGCTGGTACTGGCGTGGGAGCGCCTGTTCAAGCTGGGCGAGCACTGGCAACTGGATCACCGCATGGTGGCCTTTTTCCAACGTACGCAGGGGGCGGCCGGGTGGAAAACCCTGCTGATGCTGCTCTGCTGGATGGGCATGGTGGCCGGGCTGCTGTGGGTGGTGCATGGCCTGTTCTTCGGCGTGCTGAGCCTGCTGCTGTGGGTGCTGGTGGGTGGGTTGTGCATTGGGGCGGGCAGCAAACGCCGTCACTACCGCGCCTACCTGAAGGCCGCACGTCAGGGGGACGATCAGGCTGGCAAGCAGATGGCTGAGGAGCTGGCGCTGATCCACGGCCTGCCGGTGGAGTGCTCTCCCGAGGTGCGGTTGCGCGAGCTGCAAAACGCGCTGCTCTGGATCAACTTCCGCTACTATCTGGCGCCGATGTTCTGGCTGGTGATTTGCGGCCCCTACGGGCCAGTGGCGCTGGCGGGCTATGCCTTCCTGCGCGCCTACCAGAGCTGGCTGGCGCGGCGCGAGTCACCGCTGTTGCGCGCGCGCTCTGGCATTGACCGCCTGCTACACCTGTTGGACTGGGTGCCGGTACGGCTGGCGGGTGTCGCTTATGCGCTGCTGGGGCATGGCGAGCGGGCGCTGCCCGCGTGGTTTGCCTCCCTGTGGGATCGCCGCCGCTCGCAGTATCAGGTGTTGACCGGGCTGGCACAGTTCTCGTTGGCGCGGGAGCCGCATCTGGACCCCATCCAGACGCCGCGCGCCGCTGTGGCGCTGGCGAAACGCGTGACGCTGATCATCGTGGTGGTGGTGGCGCTGCTGACCATCTACGGCACGCTGGTCTAGCGCCAGTGGGCCGGGGTGGCCCGGCCTAAAATGGCTCGGCGCGGGAAAGCCCGGCGCAGGGCAGGCATAAAAAAAGCACGGTATACCGTGCTTTTTTGTGGGTGGCGTAGAGGGGTATGCGGCGCTAGCCAGCTACGGTACCCGGTGCGTCGGTTTGGAAGGTGCTGGAAATATCACGGTTTTCCGCTGGCGGTTCACCAAAGACCGGCATTCCCTTTTCATCCCAGCGCAGGTCAAGAATGCGCGTATGGCGGTTGTGGTCATACAGCGGGTCGCCCTCAATCTCCCGGTAGTTGCGGGCATGGTAGACCAGCACGTCGCCCCCTTCGGCATTGGTGGTGAAGCTGTTGTGACCCGGCCCATACTGGCGGTTGCGGTCGCTGGTGGAAAAGACTGGCTCCGGGGATTTGTGCCAGCTTGCCGCGTCCAGCAGGTCGCTGTCGATGTCGGCCCACAGCAGGCCCATGCAGTAGTTGGCATCCGTCGCGCTGGCGGAGTAGGTCATGAAGATGCGTTTGCCGTGTACCACCATCGCTGGCCCCTCATTGACCCAGAAGCCGCGCGTCTCCCAGTCAAACTCTGGCTGGGTGAGCATGACCGGCGTGCCTTTCAGGGTTAGGGCATCCTCCATCTCGCACAGGTAGATATTGGAGTTGCCGCGCGTGGCCGGATCTTTCTGCGCCCACGCGTAGTAGCGTCGCCCCTGATGCTCAAAACTGGTGGCATCGAGCGAGAAGGTATCCAGGTGTGACTCAATGCGCCCGCGCTCGACCCACTTACCGTGCAGGGGGTCGGCATCCGCGCACTCCAGGGCAAACATCCGGTGCTGGAACAAGGTGTCGATCACCGTGATGTCAGGGGCGGCGGCAAAGTAGATGTACCATTTGCCCTCAATGTGATGGATCTCTGGTGCCCAAATCAGGGCGCTCATCGGGCCGCTCTCCGGTTTGCGCCATACCACCACGGGTTCTGCATCGGCCAAACCCTCTAGAGAGGTAGCGGCCCGCAACTCGAGCCGGTCATACTCCGGCACCGAGGCAATAAAGTAGTAGTATCCATTAATTGGATGGGTAATGAAGGGATCGGCCCGCTGGAGGATCAGAGGGTTAGGGTAACGAGTTACGGTCATGCCAATGGTTCCTTATCCGTTGCAATCAAAGCAACACCTTCTCGATGTTTCATGCTCTGGTAATCCGCCAGTTCACGGTAGTTCTGACGGCGTTTTTCCAAATCACTCTGAATCTGCGCCATCAGGTTGCGGTCAACCTTCAACAGGCGCACCACCCCGGCGGTGATCAGGTAGCCAATGCCGGGAATGACGGTGAACAGCAGGACGATGCCATTCAGGGCGGTGGCGCCCTGCTGTTTGGCACCGGCATCGTAGCCATAGAAGGAGAGCAGGAATCCCACCATCGCCCCGGCAATTGCCAGCCCCACTTTCAGGAAGAAGAGGTTGCCGGAGAAGCTGATGCCGGTGATGCGCTTGCCGGTTTTCCATTCGCCGTAGTCATCCACATCCGCCATTAAAGACCAGTGTAGCGGCGATGGGATTTGATGCAGGATATTCAGGACAAAATAGGCAACCAAAATCAGCGTGGTGGCGTGCGGGTCCAGGAAGTAGAAGCCGCTCGAGCAGATCGCCAGCACGATGTTGGTCCAGAAAAAGACCTTCAGTTTGCAGAACTTATCGGTCAGTGGTTTTGCCAGCGCCGCGCCAATCATCATGCCGACCACGCCGAGGCTGATAAAGAAGCTGGCGAAGGAGGCGGATTGCCCCATCACCCAGGTGACGTAGTACATGGTAGCCGCCATGCGGATGAAGCCGGGGCAGACGTTGCACAGCGTCAGCAGCAGGATGCGCACCCACTGGTCATTTTTCCACGCATCTTTCAGGTCAGATTTCAGCGCGTCACGGGTCGGGACGGCTGGCTGGATGCGCTCACGTACGGTGGCGAAGCAGAACAGGAACATGAACAGCGCGATCACCGCCATCACACCCATCGACATCTGGTAGCCGCGCGCCCGGTCTGCCCCGCCGAAGAACTCCGCCATCGGCAGCAGGGTGGAGGAGAGGATCAGCGTGGCGATGCCAACCATAAAGAAGCGATAGGATTGGCAGGAGACGCGCTCATGCGGGTCGGCGGTGATCACCCCGCCCAGCGAACAGTAAGGAATATTGATGGCTGTGTAGGTCAGCGACATCAGGAAGTAGGTCACGAAGGCATAGACCACCTTGCTGTTGTAGCTCCACTCTGGCGTGGTGAACATCAGCACCGCGAACAGCACGTAGGGCAGGGAGATCCACAATAGATAGGGGCGAAAACGTCCCCAGCGGGTGGTGGTACGGTCGGCAATCGCGCCCATGATCGGGTCGGTCACCGCATCAATGACCCGCACTGAGAGCAACAACACCCCCACTAGCGCCGGGGCCAGCCCAAACACATCGGTATAGAAGTAGTTGAGAAAAAGCATGATGGCGCCGCCGATCATATTGCAACCGGCGTCGCCCATCCCATATCCGATCTTCTCTTTAATCGAAAGCGCACCCTGTTTCATGGACTCTCTCCGCGATGGATGAAAACTGCTGATAAGAGACGATTATTGCGCCCCCCGCCCAGCACTATGCAGAAGACGATGGTTATAGAGATGGACAAATTGGTTGCGATGATGGAAGTGTGATTTTGCTAGCAACTTATTAACATTTCGGCCAATCCATTAGCCTTTTGCTTGCTGCCATAAAAAAGCCCGGCAGAGCCGGGCTTGGAGGGGGGATAGGGAAGGTTAGCCGCGTTTGCGGGTAAACAGGTAACCGATCCCGAGGATGGCCACCCAGACCGGAATCAGCAGTACGGAGATGCGGATGCCCGGTGTCAGGTACATGATCACCAGAATGGCACACATAAACGCCAGGCAGAGGTAGTTGCCGAACGGATACCACATCGCCTTGAATTTCGGCTCAATGCCCTGCAGGCGCTTGGCCTTGCGGAACTTCAGGTGCGCCAGGCTGATCATCGCCCAGTTGATCACCAGCGTGGAGACCACCAGCGCCATCAGCAGCTCAAACGCCTTGCCCGGCATCAGGTAGTTGATCAGCACGCAGAAGGCGGTCGCGGCGGCAGAAACGCCAATCGCCACCACCGGCACGCCGCGGCGATCCACTTTCATCAGCGATTTCGGGCCGTTGCCCTGTTTCGCCAGGCCGAACAGCATACGGCTGTTGGAGTAGACGCTGCTGTTGTAAACCGACAGCGCCGCCGTCAGTACCACGATGTTGAGGATGGTGGCGACCACGTTGCTGTTCAGCGCATGGAAGATCAGCACGAACGGGCTGCCGCCTTCCACCACTTTGCCCCACGGGTAGAGCGAAAGCAGGATTGCCAGCGAGCCGATGTAGAAGATCAGGATGCGGTAGATCACCTGATTGGTGGCTTTCGGGATGGTCTCATCCGGCTTGTCAGCCTCTGCCGCGGTGATGCCGATCAGCTCCAGGCCGCCGAAGGAGAACATGATGACCGCCATTGCCATCACCAGCCCGCCAAAGCCGTTCGGGAAGAAGCCGCCCTGCGCCCACAGGTTGGTGACGCTCGCTTCCGGGCCGCCGTTGCCGCTCAGCAGCAGCCAGCCGCCGAAGACAATCATGCCGACAATCGCCACCACCTTGATGATGGCGAACCAGAACTCCAGCTCCCCATACACCTTCACGTTGGTGAGGTTGACGGCATTGATCAGCACGAAGAAGGCCAGCGCCGAGACCCAGGTCGGGATCTCAGGCCACCAGTACTGGATGTAGATGCCCACGGCGGTCAGTTCCGCCATCGCCACCAGCACATAGAGCACCCAGTAGTTCCAGCCAGAGGCAAAGCCCGCGAAGCTGCCCCAATACTTGTAGCAGAAGTGGCTGAAGGAGCCGGCCACTGGCTCCTCCACCACCATTTCGCCGAGTTGGCGCATGATCAGGAAGGCGATGAAGCCGCCGATGGCGTAGCCGAGCAGCACTGACGGGCCTGCCATTTTGATGGTCTGCGCGATACCGAGGAATAACCCGGTACCGATGGCGCCACCCAGTGCGATGAGCTGAATGTGGCGGTTTTTTAGCCCGCGCTTCAGCTCCTCGCCATGCTGTTGATCGTCCATTTACTGTCCTCTGTCACTTGGTGCAAACGCCGAACCAAAACGCTTTCGCGCCGTGTAAGGCTGTGATTACAGTTATTGTATTAGTAGGTTTACGGTTTTTAGGGCAGCAAAATGGGCTGTGCCCTACCGTTGCGGCCAGAATAGTGTTAAGCGAAAAAGTTTGCACCTGGTTTCTGGATGTAACTGATTAATAAACGCGCAAACCCGCGTGGGCAGGAGGAATCTGGAAAAAAAGCGCCAGCAGGACGCGGCGTGAGGGAACCGGAACTAATATGTAGGGTCAATAAAACGGTTAACTGTTATTAATGAAAAAGCAGGTTTAAACCCCCGCCTATCGGCCAGGTTTTTGTGCGCTTACCTGACCATTGCCTTTTTATGCACCGGCTGCAACCAATTATGCACCCATTTGGCCTGCCCAATCTTTTAGTTCTACCGCTTAATTGTTTCAAAAAGGTTAAAACAGAATCCAGATCAAAATTGGTTATACCAAGCCCTGACGCCGCCTTTGATCTGGTCACGTAAAAGGTTTGTTAAAATGTGCGGGCATGGCGGAATTCATTCGCCCGATATGGACAGAAGGTGAATACTTTGTTAGTTTACGGGCACGTTTTAGAAATTGGTATTACCAATTTACTACGCGCTTTCGGCGAGAAGAATAATATGGCTTACAGCAAAATCCGCCAGCCCAAACTTTCGGATGTGATTGAGCAACAACTCGAGTACCTGATTTTGGAAGGGACACTGCGTCCCGGCGAGAAGTTGCCCCCGGAACGTGAGCTGGCGAAACAGTTTGATGTTTCCCGTCCTTCTCTCAGGGAAGCCATCCAGCGCCTGGAGGCCAAGGGGCTGCTCTTGCGCCGTCAGGGCGGCGGCACCTTCGTTCAAAAAAACCTGTGGCAAAGCTTCAGCGACCCGCTCGCTGAATTGCTGGCCGATCACCCTGAATCACAATTCGACCTGCTGGAGACCCGCCACGCGCTGGAGGGGATCGCCGCCTACTATGCGGCGCTACGCGGCACGGAAGAGGATCTGCTGCGCATCCGCGACTGCCATCTGGTTATCCAGCAGGCGCAGGACAGCGGCGACCTGGACGCCGAGGCGGACGCGGTGATGCAGTACCAGGTGGCGGTGACCGAGGCGGCGCACAACGTGGTGCTGTTGCACCTGTTGCGCTGCATGGGGCCGATGCTGGAAAAGAACGTCCGACAGAATTTTGAGCTGCTCTACTCGCGCCGGGAGATGCTGGCGCAAGTGAGCAGCCATCGCGCCAGGATTTTTGAGGCGATTGTGGCGCGCGAGCCGGAAAAGGCGCGCGAGGCCTCACACCGCCACCTGGCGTTTATTGAGGAGATTTTGCTGGATCTCAGCCGAGAGCACAGCCGGCGCGAGCGTTCGCTGCGCCGCCTCCAGCAACGCAAGGATTAAGCGCTTGATTAAGCACTGAAAGCGGCAACCCATGACGGGCCTGTCTTCGTGTGCTTTGACGTTCGCCGTCAGAGTACAGGGAGACAGGCTCCACTACACAAACGTATAGAGAAGATAAGGAATCCCACCATGTCAGATCGTTTAAACAATGACGTGGATCCGATCGAAACCCGTGACTGGGTGCAGGCGATCGAATCGGTCATCCGTGAAGAGGGTGTTGAGCGTGCACAGTTCCTGATTGATCAGGTGTTAGGTGAAGCGCGCAAAGGCGGCGTCAACATCGCGGCCGGCGCGTCTGCCCGCCACTATGTCAACACCATCAGCGTGGAAGACCAGCCGGAGTACCCGGGTAACCTGGAGCTGGAGCGCCGTATCCGTTCCGCCATCCGCTGGAACGCGGTGATGACCGTGCTGCGCGCCTCCAAAAAAGATCTGGAGCTGGGCGGCCACATGGCGTCATTCCAGTCCTCCGCGACCTTCTATGAAGTCTGCTTCAACCACTTCTTCCGCGCCCGCAATGACAAAGATGGCGGCGACCTGGTTTACTTCCAGGGCCACATCTCGCCGGGCGTCTATGCGCGTGCCTACCTGGAAGGGCGTCTGACTGAAGAGCAGATGAACAACTTCCGCCAGGAAGTGGATGGCAAGGGCCTCTCCTCCTACCCGCACCCGAAACTGATGCCGGAGTTCTGGCAGTTCCCGACCGTGTCGATGGGCCTTGGCCCGATCAGCGCCATCTATCAGGCGAAGTTCCTGAAGTACCTGGAGCACCGCGGCCTGAAAGACACCTCTGAGCAGACCGTTTACGCCTTCCTGGGCGACGGCGAGATGGATGAGCCGGAATCCAAGGGTGCGATCACCATCGCCACCCGTGAGAAGCTGGACAACCTGGTGTTCGTCATCAACTGTAACCTGCAACGCCTTGATGGCCCGGTGACCGGCAACGGCAAGATCATCAACGAGCTGGAAGGCATCTTTGGTGGCGCGGGCTGGGAAGTGATCAAGGTGATCTGGGGCTCCCGTTGGGACGAGCTGCTGCGCAAAGACACCAGCGGCAAGCTGATCCAGCTGATGAACGAAACCGTGGACGGCGACTACCAGACCTTCAAGTCCAAAAACGGTGCCTATGTGCGTGAGCACTTCTTCGGCAAATACCCGGAGACCGCGGCGCTGGTGAAAGACATGAGCGACGACGAGATCTGGGCGCTGAACCGTGGCGGCCACGATCCGAAGAAAGTCTTCGCCGCGCTGAAAAAAGCGCAGGAGACCAAGGGCAAGCCGGTCGTGATTCTGGCGCACACCATCAAGGGTTACGGCATGGGCGTCACCGCCGAGGGCATGAACATCGCCCACCAGGTGAAGAAGATGAACATGGAAGGCGTTCGCTACTTCCGTGACCGCTTCAACGTGGAAGTGACTGACGAGAACCTGGAATCCCTGCCGCTGATCAAGTTCGAAGAGGGTTCCGACGAGTACAAATACCTGCATGAGCGCCGTCAGGCCCTGAAAGGGTATGTGCCGACCCGTCTGAAGGCCTTCACCCAGTCGCTGCAACTGCCGACGCTGCAGGACTTCTCCCCGCTGCTGGAAGAGCAGAAGAAAGAGATCTCCACCACCATCGCGTTCGTGCGTGCACTGAACGTGATGCTGAAGAACGACTCCATCAAGGATCGTCTGGTGCCGATCATCGCGGACGAAGCGCGTACCTTTGGTATGGAAGGCCTGTTCCGCCAGATCGGTATCTACAGCCCGAACGGCCAGCAGTACACCCCGCAAGACCGCGAGCAGGTGGCCTACTACCGTGAAGATGAGAAGGGCCAGATCCTGCAGGAAGGGATCAACGAACTGGGCGCCGGCTCCTCCTGGCTGGCCGCGGCAACGTCGTACAGCACCAACGACCTGCCGATGATCCCGTTCTATATTTACTACTCCATGTTTGGCTTCCAGCGCATCGGCGATCTCTGCTGGATGGCGGGCGACCAACAGGCGCGCGGCTTCCTGATCGGCGGCACCTCTGGCCGTACCACCCTGAACGGTGAAGGCCTGCAACACGAAGATGGCCACAGCCACATTCAGGCGCTGACCATCCCGAACTGCATCTCCTACGACCCGGCCTACGCCTACGAAGTCGCAGTGATCATGCATGACGGCCTGGAGCGCATGTACGGTGAGTCGCAAGAGAACATCTACTACTACATCACCACGCTGAACGAGAACTACCACATGCCGGCGATGCCGGAGGGTGCGGAAGAGGGTATCCGTAAGGGTATCTACAAGCTCGAGACGCTGGAAGGTAGCAAAGGCAAGGTGCAGCTGCTTGGCTCCGGTGCCATCCTGCGCCACGTGCGTGAAGCGGCAGAGATCCTGGCGAAGGATTACGGCGTGGGTTCTGACGTCTACAGCGTCACCTCCTTCACCGAACTGGCGCGTGATGGCCAGGACTGCGAGCGCTGGAACATGCTGCACCCGGCGGAAGAGCCGCGCGTACCGTACATCGCCCAGGTGATGAGCGACGCACCGGCCGTGGCCTCCACCGACTACATGAAGCTGTTCGCCGAGCAGGTGCGCAACTTCATCCCGGCGACCGAGTTCCGCGTACTGGGCACCGACGGCTTTGGCCGCTCCGACAGCCGCGAAAACCTGCGTCACCACTTCGAAGTGGACGCCTCCTACGTGGTGGTGGCTGCCCTGGGTGAGCTGGCAAAACGTGGCGACATCGACACCAAGGTAGTGGCAGAAGCGATTACCAAGTTCGGCATCGATGCTGACAAAGTCAACCCGCGTCTGGCATAAGAGGTAAAGATTACATGGCTATCGAAATCAACGTACCGGACATCGGTGCAGATGAAGTTGAAGTCACCGAAGTGATGGTGAAGGTTGGCGATAAGGTTGACGTAGAGCAGTCGCTGATCTCCGTTGAGGGTGACAAAGCCTCAATGGAAGTACCCTCCCCGCAGGCGGGTGTGGTGAAAGAGATCAAGGTCTCGGTGGGCGACAAGGTCGAAACCGGCAAACTGATCATGATCTTCGAAGAGGCCGGTGCGGCCAAAGAAGAGAAAGCTGCGGCCCCGGCCGCAGAGAAACCGGCTGCGGCCGCACAGCCAGCCCCGGCGGCTGGCGGCGCGAGCAAAGAGGTCACCGTGCCTGACATCGGTTCCGATGAGGTGGAAGTGACCGAGCTGCTGGTGAAGGTCGGCGATCAGGTTGAGGCCGAGCAGTCCCTGATCACCGTAGAGGGCGACAAGGCCTCGATGGAAGTGCCTGCGCCGTTCGCTGGCAAGGTCAAAGAGATCAAGATTGCCAGCGGCGACAAGGTGAAAACCGGCTCCCTGATCATGATCTTTGAGGTGGCAGGCGCCGCCGAGCAGCCGCAAGAGGCACCGAAGCCGCAGGGCGAAACCGCACCGGCTCCGGCTCAGGGCGGCTCCGCCAGCAAAGAGGTGAACGTGCCGGACATCGGCGGCGATGAAGTCGAAGTGACCGAAGTGATGGTCAAGGTCGGCGACAAAGTGGATGCCGAGCAGTCCCTGATCACCGTTGAGGGCGACAAGGCCTCCATGGAAGTACCGGCACCGTTCGCCGGTACGGTCAAAGAGATCAAGATCGCCAGCGGCGACAAGGTGAAAACCGGCTCGCTGATCATGGTATTCGAAGTGGAAGGCGCTGCGCCGGCCCCGGCCGCCGCGAAGCAGGAGACCCAAGCCCCGGCGAAAGCCGAGCAGGATGCCAAGGTCGCCCAGTCCACGCCAGCGAAAGCCGAGAGCAAGCCAGAAGGCAAGGGCGAGTTCGCCGAGAACGACGCCTACGTGCACGCCACCCCGGTTATCCGTCGTCTGGCGCGCGAGTTTGGCGTCAACCTCGGCAAGGTGAAGGGCACGGGCCGCAAGGGCCGTATCCTGCGTGAAGACGTCCAGACCTATGTGAAAGAGGCGGTGAAACGCGCCGAGTCCGCACCTGCCGCCGCGGCGGCAACCGGTGGCGGCCTGCCGGGTATGTTGCCGTGGCCGAAAGTGGACTTCAGCAAGTTCGGTGAGGTGGAAGAGGTGGAGCTAGGCCGCATCCAGAAGATCTCTGGTGCCAACCTGAGCCGCAACTGGGTGGTGATCCCGCACGTCACGCAGTTCGACGAAGCCGACATCACCGAGCTGGAGAACTTCCGCAAGCAGCAGAATCTGGAAGCCGAGAAGAAGAAGCTGGATGTGAAAATCACCCCGCTGGTCTTCATCATGAAGGCGGCTGCCAAGGCGCTGGAAGAGTTCCCGCGCTTCAACAGCTCCCTCTCCGAGGATGCCCAGAAGCTGACGCTGAAGAAGTACATCAACATCGGCGTGGCGGTGGATACGCCGAACGGTCTGGTGGTTCCAGTGTTCCGCGACGTGAACAACAAGGGCATCATCGAGCTGTCGCGTGAGCTGGCGGTCATCTCCAAGAAAGCGCGTGATGGCAAGCTGACCGCGTCTGACATGCAGGGCGGCTGCTTCACCATCTCCAGCCTCGGTGGCATCGGCGGCACGGCGTTCACGCCGATCGTCAACGCGCCGGAAGTGGCAATCCTGGGCGTCTCCAAGTCGTCCATGAAGCCGGTCTGGAATGGCAAGGAGTTCGCGCCGCGCCTGATGCTGCCGCTGTCGCTCTCCTTCGACCACCGCGTGATCGACGGTGCGGCGGGCGCACGCTTCGCAGCCTTTATCGGCACCCTGCTCTCCGACATCCGTCGGTTAGTGATGTAACCACACAGGCCGGCCCATTGGGCTGGCCTGTCTGTTTTTGCACCGTAATGCTGGTGGGCCGCCCTCCCGGACGGGGGTGCCAGCCGGCATGGTTAAGACACTGAACACTCGAACTTGCTTTGCAGGTTGTTAACAATTCTGTAAACTGCTCGCGGTGTAAGCGTCCCGGTGGATGAAGGGCGTTATGAATTCTATGAGCGACAAAAGTGACGTCTGACCCGCCGGACAATCAATTAAGAGGTCATGATGAGTACAGAAATCAAAACCCAGGTGGTGGTACTTGGGGCAGGCCCGGCAGGATATTCCGCGGCCTTTCGTTGCGCTGATTTAGGTCTTGAAACGGTTCTGGTTGAACGCTATTCCACGCTGGGCGGGGTGTGCCTGAACGTTGGCTGTATCCCTTCCAAAGCGCTGCTGCACGTTGCCAAAGTGATTGAAGAGGCCAAGGCCCTGGCCGAGCACGGCGTGGTCTTCGGTGAGCCGAAAACCGACATCACCAAGATCCGCACCTGGAAAGAGAAAGTCATTAACCAGCTGACCGGCGGCCTCTCCGGCATGGCCAAGCAGCGCAAGGTTAAAGTGGTGAACGGCCTGGGCAAATTCACCGGTGCCAACACCCTGCAAGTGGAAGGCGAAAATGGTGCGACCACCATCACCTTCGACAACGCGATCATCGCGGCGGGTTCCCGTCCGATCCAACTGCCTTTCATTCCGCATGAAGACCCGCGCGTGTGGGACTCCACCTCTGCGCTGGAGCTGAAAGAGGTGCCTGAGCGCCTGCTGGTGATGGGCGGCGGCATCATCGGCCTGGAGATGGGCACCGTTTACCACGCGCTGGGTTCCCAGATCGATGTGGTAGAGATGTTCGACCAGGTGATCCCGGCGGCGGACAAAGACGTGGTGAAAGTGTTCACCAAGCGCATCAGCAAGCAGTTCAACCTGATGCTGGAGACCAAGGTCACCGCCGTTGAAGCCAAAGAAGATGGCATCTACGTCACCATGGAAGGCAAAAAAGCGCCAGCCGAGCCGCAGCGCTATGACGCGGTGCTGGTGGCGATTGGCCGCGTGCCGAACGGCAAGCAGCTGGACGCGGGCAAAGCTGGCGTGGAAGTGGACGACCGTGGCTTCATCCGCGTGGACAAGCAGATGCGCACCAACGTGCCGCACATCTTCGCCATCGGCGACATCGTCGGCCAGCCGATGCTGGCGCACAAAGGCGTGCATGAAGGCCACGTCGCGGCGGAAGTGATCTCCGGCAAGAAGCACTACTTCGACCCGAAAGTGATCCCGTCCATCGCCTACACCGAGCCAGAAGTGGCATGGGTTGGCCTGACCGAGAAAGAAGCGAAAGAGCAGGGCATCAGCTACGAAACCGCGACCTTCCCGTGGGCCGCGTCGGGCCGTGCCATCGCGTCTGACTGCGCGGACGGCATGACCAAGCTGATCTTCGACAAAGAGACCCACCGCGTCATCGGTGGTGCCGTGGTCGGCACCAACGGCGGCGAGCTGCTGGGCGAGATCGGCCTGGCGATCGAGATGGGCTGTGACGCGGAAGACATCGCGCTGACCATCCACGCCCACCCGACCCTGCATGAGTCGGTCGGCCTGGCGGCCGAGATCTTCGAGGGTAGCATCACCGACCTGCCCAACCCGAAAGCGAAGAAGAAGTAAGCTTCGCACCCCAAGAAACGGCGCCCTTCGCGCCGTTTTTTTATGCCCGTGGTGACCCCACCGGGAGGCGGCAGCAACCCGATGCCTGCCGCCGCTGCCCCTAGCAGGCGATTTGACGCAGGTCAACGTTTGGTCGAGGTTTTTATGTTGCTTTTATGTGAACGAATTAACAACTGCTTCAAGTTCTGGTATGCTTCCTGAGCGGAACCGGGCACTGTACTTTCCTACAGTCCAGGCGATCGACAGCAGTGCTGTGGCGTTTCATAAGTTAAGCGTTGATAAAGGCGGAGAATCTCATCAGGCGAAAACCCTGTGCGCAGGGCGGCAGGTTTTACACCGGTATGAACATGGATAGCCAGGCACAATAAATGACAATGAGAGCGAGGAGAGAGTCGTGCTAGAAGAATACCGTAAGCACGTAGCCGAGCGTGCTGCAGAGGGGATTGCCCCGAAGCCATTGGACGCAACCCAAATGGCCGCGCTGGTTGAGTTACTGAAGAATCCGCCTGCGGGCGAAGAAGAGTTCCTGTTAGACCTGCTGATTAACCGTGTACCGCCGGGCGTTGATGAAGCCGCCTACGTAAAAGCCGGCTTCCTGGCCGCGATTGCCAAGGGCGATGCCCACTCCCCCCTGATTACCCCGGAAAAAGCGGTCGAACTGCTGGGCACCATGCAGGGCGGTTACAACATCCAGCCACTGATTGAGGCGCTGGACCACGAACAGCTGGCACCGATTGCCGCCAAAGCGCTCTCCCATACGCTGCTGATGTTCGACAACTTCTATGATGTGGAAGAGAAAGCCAATGCGGGCAACCGCTATGCCCAACAGGTGATGAAATCCTGGGCCGATGCCGAGTGGTATCTCTCCCGCCCGCAGCTGGCTGAAAAACTGACCGTCACCGTCTTCAAAGTGACCGGCGAAACCAATACCGATGACCTGTCACCGGCACAGGACGCGTGGTCGCGCCCTGACATCCCGCTGCATGCGCTGGCGATGCTGAAAAATGCCCGTGAAGGCATTGAGCCAGACCAGCCGGGCAACGTTGGCCCGATCCGCCAGATTGAGGCACTGAACCAGAAAGGCTTCCCGCTGGCCTACGTCGGCGACGTGGTCGGCACCGGCTCCTCGCGTAAATCCGCCACCAACTCGGTGCTGTGGTTCATGGGCGACGACATCCCGAACGTGCCGAACAAGCGCGGCGGCGGCGTGGTGCTGGGCGGCAAGATCGCCCCGATCTTCTTCAACACCATGGAAGATGCGGGCGCACTGCCGATTGAACTGGACGTCTCCAACCTGAACATGGGCGACGTGATTGACATCTACCCCTATCTGGGCGAGGTGCGCAACCATGACACCAATGAAGTGATCGCGACCTTCGAGCTGAAAACCGACGTGCTGCTGGACGAAGTGCGCGCTGGCGGCCGTATCCCGCTGATCATCGGCCGTGGCCTGACCTCCAAGGCGCGCGAGTCACTGGGCCTGCCGCACAGCGATGTGTTCCGCATCGCCAAGCCGGTGGCGGCCAGCGACCGTGGCTTCTCTCTGGCGCAGAAGATGGTGGGCCGCGCCTGCGGCGTGACCGGCGTGCGTCCGGGCGAGTATTGCGAACCGAAAATGACCTCGGTTGGCTCACAGGACACCACCGGCCCGATGACCCGTGACGAGCTGAAAGATCTGGCTTGCCTCGGCTTCTCGGCGGATCTGGTGATGCAGTCCTTCTGCCACACCGCCGCCTATCCGAAGCCGGTGGACGTCACCACCCACCACACGCTGCCGGACTTCATCATGAACCGTGGCGGCGTCTCGCTGCGTCCGGGCGACGGCATCATCCACTCCTGGCTGAACCGTATGCTGCTGCCGGACACCGTCGGCACCGGCGGTGACTCCCACACCCGCTTCCCGATCGGCATCTCCTTCCCGGCTGGCTCTGGTCTGGTGGCGTTCGCCGCTGCGACCGGCGTCATGCCGCTGGACATGCCGGAGTCGGTGCTGGTGCGCTTCAAAGGCAAAATGCAGCCGGGCATCACCCTGCGCGATCTGGTGCACGCCATCCCTTACTACGCCATCCAGCAGGGTCTGTTGACCGTAGAGAAGAAGGGCAAGAAGAACATCTTCTCGGGCCGCATTCTGGAGATCGAAGGGCTGCCGGAGCTGAAAGTGGAGCAGGCCTTTGAGCTGGCTGACGCCTCGGCGGAGCGCTCTGCCGCAGGCTGCACCATCAAGCTGGATCAGGCCCCGATCATTGAGTACCTCAACTCCAACATCGTGCTGCTGAAGTGGATGATTGCCGAAGGCTACGGCGACCGCCGTACGCTGGAGCGCCGCGTGCAGGGCATGGAGAAGTGGCTGGCCGATCCGCAGTTGCTGGAAGCGGACGCTGATGCCGAGTACGCCGCGGTGATCGAGATCGATCTGGCGGAGATCAATGAGCCGATTCTCTGCGCGCCGAACGATCCGGACGACGCGCGCCTGCTCTCCTCGGTGGCCAACAGCCACATCGACGAGGTGTTCATTGGCTCCTGCATGACCAACATTGGCCACTTCCGCGCTGCGGGCAAGCTGCTTGACCAGCACAAGGGCCAACTGCCGACCCGCCTGTGGGTGGCACCGCCGACCAAGATGGATGCGGCCCAGCTGACGGAAGAGGGCTACTACAGCGTGTTCGGCAAGAGCGGCGCGCGCATCGAGATCCCAGGCTGCTCGCTCTGCATGGGCAACCAGGCGCGGGTCGCCGACGGCGCGACGGTGGTCTCCACCTCCACCCGTAACTTCCCGAACCGCCTTGGCAACGGTGCCAATGTCTACCTCGCCTCGGCGGAGCTGGCGGCGGTTGCCTCCCTGTTGGGCCGCCTGCCGACCCCGCAGGAGTACCAGCAGTACATCGAGCAGGTCGATAAGACGGCAGTGGACACCTACCGCTACCTGAACTTTGACCAGCTGGCGGAGTACACAGAAAAAGCGGACAACGTGATCTTCCAAACCGCGGTGTAATTGGCTATATTGCGCCACGCAACAGAGGGAGCCGGAAGGCTCCCTTTTTTTATGTCTGAAAAAGCGTGCCCACCCACGCCTGCCAGCGGGCGGCGCGGGTTACACTTAGGGTATCAACCGGGAGGTCACTATGGATTACGAATTTATGCGCGATATTACCGGCCAGGTACAGGTGCGTTTCTCAATGGGCCATGAGGTGATTGGCCATTGGTTCAATGAAGAGGTACGCGGCGACCTGTCGTTGCTGGATGAGGTGGAGGCGCAGGCGGCGGCGGTGTATGGCACCGAGCGCCAGTGGCAGCGCGAGGGGCGTGAGTACACGCTCTGGCTCGACGGCGAGGAGGTGATGATTCGCGCCAATTTGCTGGAGTTTGAGGGCGACGAGATGGAGGAGGGGATGAGCTACTACAACGAGGAGAGCCTGTCGCTGTGCGGCGTCGAGGACTTCCTGAAGGTGGTGGCGCAGTACCGCGCCTTCCTCAAGGGGCGCTAATCCGCCGGCCAGCGGCCGGCGGCGGCTTCCCTGTCGTTGGCATCAATCAGTAGTAGAACCCGATCTCCAAGCCCGCGGAGGAGGTGGTGGTGGCAGGCTGGTAGAAGTTCATCTCCTTGCTGCCGAGCGTGCCGCGCTGGTTGTCCGAGCGGCCATACTTCTGGTGCACGTAGTAGGCTTTCACGAACATATCGCGCGTCGGGTTCCAGGTCAGCGCCGCGTAGGGTGACAGCCGCGAGGTCGGCTCCAGCCAGACGTCACCGACGTTGCTGTGCGTCCAGGTCTTGATCGGGTAGAGCGCGCCACCCTCCAGGCTGATCATGGTGGTCGGCGTTGGCTGCCAGTTCACCCCGGCACCCGCTTTCGCATAGGGCTGGATCGACACCTCCACCGCGCCAAACTGGCGGGTGCGGTTTTCGGCGGCGATGTAAACCTCGTCGGAGCGGATGTTGCGCAGCCACGCCTTGGCGCCCAGCGTCCCTTTCAAGT
This sequence comes from Nissabacter sp. SGAir0207, assembly GCF_005491205.1. Lineage (NCBI taxonomy): Bacteria > Pseudomonadati > Pseudomonadota > Gammaproteobacteria > Enterobacterales > Yersiniaceae > Nissabacter > Nissabacter sp. SGAir0207. Next base: position 3,161,559 of record NZ_CP028035.1, on the reverse strand, counting down.
CAAACGAGAGGCGTTCGGAGGCGCGCACCCGGTAGCCACGGGTGAGGTCGGCATGGTAGCCGGTGTACCAGGTGGTGCCCTTCAGCGAGCCGGGCGGCAGGTTATAGTCCGGGTCGATCGCGCCGCCGCGGTAGCTGACCGCGCCCAACATCAGGCCACTGTCCCACCCCTTCAACAGCCCGCGATGGGCATCGGCGTAGTTATTGGCACCGGCATTGACGCGCAGGCGCGGCCCGTGCTCCTGCACATAGCTGCGATTGAGGTTCGCGACCCGCTCATCCCATTTGAAATATTCTGCCCCGACGCTGACATAGGGGCGGGTAGGCGTGCTGAATGGATTTTCCCCGGCTTGGGCTGTGCTGGACATAAACGCACTGCCGGCGACCAGAGATAACCCGGCGGTGCAAAAGAAGGTTTTCATTATTGATATCTTGTGTGAATAAACAGGGAAATTGATTATAAAAACGGCGCGGGAATGCTAACGGCGGAACAGCATAAGATACAGCGGCCATTTCCAAAATTGGCCAGAAAAGATCAATAAGAAAGAATTAAGTCAAATCAACGGGTTAAATGGGGGTAATATTTGACTTAGGGCAATGCGCTTATATTTTTAATTTTTGTTAATGGATGGATCATTTTCTGATCAATTGTGCGAAAAAATGGGCAAAATAAGCGAAGCACGCGGCAATGTACCGGCGGAAAATATCGCCAGCAAAAAAAGGCCGGGTGCGGAATAATTGGGCGGATGGGGGAGAGGGAAATGCGCCCGCAGAGCGGGCAGCGGCGCTACTGCGCGTAGGCAAGCAGGCTAAGGGAGTCGCGGGCCAGCGATTTGCACTTATTGGGCGTCGGGATGGCGATGCCGCTCAGGTCGCGGTAGCTCTCTTCCCCAAGCTGGCGCATGTTGAAGCTGTTGTAGTTGCTCAAATCCCAACTATTCTGCTGGGCAAAATAGAGGATCGCCCGCTTGATCTGGGTATTCGGCAGGTCATGGTAGCCGCAATTGTTTTTCAGGTAGACAAACACCGCCGTCAAATCGGCAAGGTCTTCGGCTTCGGCTTCGCTCAGTGCCTGGCTGGCGGAGGAGAACCCCAGCAAACCCAGCAGCAGCATTATCAATGTCGTTCGTTTCATTGCCATTTTTGACTTATTCATGGTGGGTTGACGTTATCACACTTAGTAAGCGCGGCACCAAATTTATTCTGTGCCGCGACGGCTTGACCTTGCCGTTAGGGCAGGGTGTAGTCTGGCTTCCGCCTGATGGGAAAGACCCTAAGTATAGTGTCCGGCGCACCCCGCCGCCGAAATTAAGAAAGTAAGGAGAGCCATGCACCGCCGCCACTTCCTGAAACTGGCCGCCGCCACCGGCACCCTGCCGCTCTGGTCGCGCGCTGTCTGGGCCGCTGGCCAGACGCCACTGCCCATTCCGCCGTTGCTGGCACCTGACGCGCAGGGCAATCTGGCGCTGCGGCTCCAGCCCGGCACCCGCGCGTTGCTACCGGGCGTGCGCACCGCCACCTGGGGCATCAATGGCCCGATGCTGGGGCCAGCGATCCGCTTGCGGCGCGGGCAGGCGGTCACGGCGCAGATCCACAACGCGCTGCCGGAGACCACCACCCTGCACTGGCACGGGCTGGAGGTGCCGGGCGAGGTGGATGGCGGCCCGCAGGCGATGATTGCGCCGGGCGCGACGCGGCAGGTTAGCTTTACCCCCGACCAGCCAGCGGCGACCTGCTGGATCCACCCCCACACCCACGGCGCGACCGGCCAGCAGGTGGCAATGGGGCTGGCCGGGCTGGTGCTGATTGAAGATCCGAATGCGGCGTTGCCGCTGCCCACGCAGTGGGGCGTGGATGACATCCCGCTGGTGTTGCAGGACAAGCGCTTTACGGCGGACGGGCAGGTTGACTACCGGCTCGACGTGGAGAGCGCGGCGGTGGGCTGGTTCGGTGATCACCTGTTCACCAACGGCGCGCACTACCCGCAGCACGCCGCACCGCGCGGCTGGTTGCGGCTGCGTTTGCTGAATGGCTGCAACGCCCGCCCGTTGCGGCTGGCGGCCAGCGATAACCGCCCGCTCTATGTGATCGCCAGCGACGGCGGCCTGCTCAGCGAGCCGGTGAAGGTCACGGAACTGCCGCTGCTGATGGGCGAGCGCTTTGAGGTGCTGGTCTCGACCGCTGACGGCAAACCCTTTGACCTGCTGACGCTGCCGGTCACGCAGATGGGAATGGCGCTGCCGCCGTTCGACCAGCCGCTGCCAGTGGTGCGCATCCAGCCCACCCGCACGCCGGGGCAGGGCCAGCTGCCAGACAGTCTGGCGACCCTGCCGCCGCTGCCCGCCAGCGCCGGACTGAAATCCCGCTGGCTGCAACTGATGATGGATCCGAAACTCGACCAGCTGGGGATGCAGGCGCTGGCGGCGCGCACCGGCGCGACGGCCAGCCACCACGGCCACGCGGGCATGGCGATGGATCATGGCGCGCTGGGCGTTCCGCTGATGGGAGCCAACCGCATCAACGGCAAGGCATTCGACATGGCGAAAACCCAGTTTGACGTCCGGCGCGGCGAGCTGGAGAAGTGGACGATCTCGGGCGAGGGCGACATGATGCTGCACCCGTTCCATATCCACGGTACGCAGTTCCGCATCCTCAGTGAGAATGGCCAGCCGGTGGCGGCGCATCGTCAGGGCTGGAAGGATACCGTCTGGGTGGAGGGCGGGCGCAGCGAGGTGCTGGTGCGCTTCGCCCATCTGGCCCCTGCGGCGACGCCCTACATGGCCCACTGCCACCTGCTGGAGCACGAGGACACCGGCATGATGCTGGGCTTTAGCGTCAGCGCCTGAGCCGCCCCCCGCGTCGATCCGGCGCGGGGGCTATGCTAGAATCGGATTCCACCTTCCGGTAACAGACAAGATATTTATGAAACACAGTGTAGAGATCATGATCTCCGAGCAGGAGGTCAAAGCGCGCATCGCCGAGCTGGGCCAGCAGATCACCGCCAACTACCGTGACAGCGGCAGCGAGATGGTGCTGGTGGGCCTGTTGCGCGGCTCCTTCATGTTTATGGCTGACCTTTGCCGCCAGATTGAGGTGTCGCATGAGGTGGACTTCATGACCGCCTCCAGCTATGGCAACAGCATGTCCAGCAGCCGGGATGTGAAGATTCTGAAGGATCTGGATGAGGATATCCGGGGCAAGGATGTGCTGATCGTCGAGGACATCATCGACTCCGGCAACACCCTCAGCAAGGTGCGCGAGATCCTGGCGCTGCGCGAGCCAAAGTCGCTGGCCATCTGTACGCTGCTCGACAAACCCTCCCGCCGCGAAGTGCCGGTGCCCGTGGAGTATATCGGTTTCTCGATCCCCGATGAATTTGTGGTCGGATACGGAATCGATTACGCGCAGCGTTACCGCCATCTGCCCTACATTGGCAAAGTGGTGCCGCTGGCGGAGTAACACCCGCCCGCCGTCGCTACTTCCTTGTCCCCAATAAAGAAAACCGCAGAATAAAAGCGCTTGGAAAGCTAATTTTTACTCTGCGGTATTGGCTATGCTTCAGGCCAGCGGGTCACCCTCAGGCGTTGCCAGGCAGCAGCTTGGCGATCGCGCCGTGGTAGTTGGCTTCCAGGCTTTCGCGGTTGGCGGTGGTCATGTCCAGATCATTGAGCTGGCCATTCTGCAAGCCGTAGACCCAGCCGTGCAGCATCACTTTCTGCCCGCGCTTCCAGGCGCCCTGCATGATGGTGGAGTGGCCGAGGTTGTAGACCTGCTCAACCACGTTGATCTCGCACAGGGTATTCAGACGATCCTCCTGCGGGAGTTCGTTCAGTAACGAGCTATGCTTGTACCACAGGTCGCGGATGTGCAGCAGCCAGTTGTTGATCAGACCCAACTCCGGGTTCTCCACCGCCGCGGCCACGCCGCCGCACCCGTAGTGGCCGCAGACGATGACGTGCTCAACTTGCAGGACGTCAATCGCATACTGCACCACGGAGAGGCAGTTCAGATCGGTATGGATAACCAGGTTGGCCACGTTACGGTGAACGAACAACTCACCCGGCTCCATGCCGGTCAGGCGCTCAGCGGGCACCCGGCTGTCGGAGCAACCAATCCACAGGAAACGCGGTTTTTGGGCTTCGGCCAGGCGCTCGAAGAAGGCTGGGTCGTCTTTGGTGATGGTCTCAGACCATGCGCGGTTGTTGGCTATGAGCCTTTCAATCTCTTTCATGGGGGATCTTTCTCGTATGAAATGTGAACAATCTGTGAAGCACAGGTTGTCAGTTTAATATAGGGCATACATCACGAATTTGAAATCTGATCCTGCCCTTGGGTCAGAGAAAACAGCAAAACAAGGCGATCCTACGTTTATGACATATGCACTGGAATTAGCGCAGCTAACCAAAACCTACGCAGGTGGGGTACAGGCGCTGCGCGGCATCGACCTGCAGGTGGAAGCCGGCGATTTTTATGCCCTGCTTGGCCCGAACGGCGCCGGGAAATCCACCACCATCGGCATCATCAGTTCGCTGGTCAACAAGAGCGCCGGCAAGGTGCGGGTATTTGGCTATGATATTGACCGCGACATCGTCAACGCCAAGCGCCAGCTCGGGCTGGTGCCGCAGGAGTTTAACTTCAACCCGTTTGAGACCGTGATGCAGATTGTGGTCAATCAGGCTGGCTACTACGGCGTGAAGCGCCGCGAGGCGCTGGAGCGGGCGGAGAAGTACCTGACCCAGCTTGACCTGTGGGGCAAGCGCAACGAGCGGGCGCGGATGCTCTCCGGTGGCATGAAGCGCCGCCTGATGATTGCGCGCGCGCTGATGCACGAGCCAAAGCTGCTGATCCTCGATGAGCCGACCGCGGGCGTCGACATTGAGCTGCGCCGCTCGATGTGGACTTTCCTGCAAGAGCTGAACGCCAGCGGCACCACCATCATCCTCACCACCCACTATCTGGAAGAGGCGGAGATGCTGTGCCGCAACATCGGCATCATCCAGCGCGGTGAGCTGGTGGAGAACACCAGCATGAAGGCGCTGCTCGCCAAGCTGAAGTCTGAAACCTTTGTGCTCGATCTGGCGGCGAAAAGCCCGCTGCCGAAGCTGGAGGGGTACAAGAGCACGCTGGTGGACACCTCAACGCTTGAGGTGGAGGTGATGCGTGAGCAGGGGCTGAACGGCGTATTCAGCCAGTTGAGCAAGCAGGGCATCCAGGTGCTCAGTATGAGGAACAAAGCCAACCGGCTGGAGGAGCTGTTTGTCGGGCTGGTGAATGGTGTGGAGGATAACGCATGACACATCTCTATTGGGTAGCGCTACAGAGTATCTGGTACAAAGAGATCAACCGGTTTGGCCGCATCTGGATCCAGACGCTGGTGCCGCCGGTGATCACCATGACGCTCTACTTCATCATCTTCGGCAACCTGATTGGTTCGCGCATCGGCGAGATGCACGGCTTTGACTACATGCAGTTCATCGTGCCGGGCCTGATCATGATGGCAGTGATCACCAACTCCTACGCCAACGTCGCCTCCTCGTTCTTCAGCGCCAAGTTCCAGCGCAACATTGAGGAGCTGCTGGTGGCACCGGTGCCGACCCACGTGGTGATCGCTGGCTATGTCGGCGGCGGCGTGGCGCGCGGCATCTGCGTCGGCGTGCTGGTGACGGCGGTGTCGCTGTTCTTCGTGCCGCTGCAGGTGCACTCATGGTGGGTGATCGCGCTGACGCTGCTGCTGACCTCGATCCTGTTCTCGCTCGGCGGCCTGCTGAACGCGGTGTTTGCCAAGACCTTCGACGACATCAGCCTGATCCCGACCTTTGTGCTGACGCCGCTCACCTATCTGGGCGGGGTGTTCTACTCGCTGACGCTGCTGCCGCCCTTCTGGCAGGCGGTGTCGAAGCTGAACCCGATCGTCTACATGATCAGCGGCTTCCGCTACGGCTTCCTTGGCATCAGTGACGTGCCGCTGGCCCTCACCATGGCAGTGCTGGTGGCCTTTATCGTGGTCTTCTACCTGCTGGCGTGGGTCTTGATCCAGCGCGGGCGCGGCCTGCGTACCTGATCGCTTTTCGCTGACAAAAAAGGGAACCCGCGGGTTCCCTTTTTTTATGGCACTCAGGCCACCTGCACCGGAATGGCGCTGGCGCGGCGCTGGAGCTGGTTGTCACCCTCGAAGTAGGCAACCTTCGGCTGGTGGCGGCGCGCGTCCGCCTCCTCCATCTGTACGTAGGAGCAGATGATCAGCTTGTCGCCGACGCAGGCGAGGCGGGCGGCCGCGCCATTGACCGAAATGATGCGCGAGCCGCGCTCGGCGACGATGGCGTAGGTGGAGAAACGCTGGCCGTTATCGACGTTGTAGATGTCGATGGCTTCATACTCCAGGATGCCAGCGGCCTCGAGGAAATCCTGATCGATGGCGCAGGAGCCTTCATAGTGCAGATCGGCCTGCGTGACCTTCACCCGGTGGAGTTTGCCTTGCAGCATTGTGCGTACCATAGCGTGTTACCTTGGCAGTAGAGTCATGGTGCCGGCCGCCGTCGGCGGCCGGGTAGGGCGGGGTGCGTCCTGCGTCCGGGGGCGGCGTGCCTGCCGCCCGTTAAGCATCACACCGTCAGGTCAACCTGACAGTTATCAATCAAACGCGCCTTGCCGAGCCAGGCGGCCATCAAAATCACTGCGCGGGTGCTGCCAACCGTCAGCGGTTGCAGGCTGTCGGCATCACGGATGAACAGCTCATCCGGCGTCAGGCCCGCCTCGCGCAGCTCGGCGGCCGCGCCCTCCAGCAGATCCTCCACGTGGCGCTCGCCCTGCAACAGCGTCTCCGCCAGCTGGTTCATGATGCGGCTGAGGGCCGGGGCCAGCTTGCGCTCCTCGGGCGTCAGGTAGCCATTGCGCGAGCTGAGGGCCAGCCCATCCTTGGCGCGCACCGTCGGCACGCCGACAATCTCGACGTCGGTGCCCATGTCATCCACCATCTTGCGGATCAGCGCCAACTGTTGGTAATCCTTCTCGCCGAAGCAGGCGATGTCTGGCTGCACCAGATTGAACAGCTTGCTGACCACGGTGGCGACGCCGCGGAAGTGGCCGGGGCGGCTGGCGCCCTCCAGCATCTCGGAGAGCACCGGCACCTCCACATAGGTGTGGGTCGCCATGCCATGCGGGTAGATGTCCGCCGGGGCGGGGGAGAAGACCAGATCGACGCCGCGCCGCGTCAGCTTCTCGCAATCCTCTTGCAGGGTGCGCGGGTAGCGCGCCAGATCGTCGGCCTTATCGAACTGCATCGGGTTGACGAAGATGCTGACCACCACCACGTCGGCGCGCGCCCGCGCCTCGTCCACCAGCGTCATGTGGCCGTCGTGCAGGTTGCCCATGGTCGGCACCAGCGCGATGCGCTTGCCCTCTTGTCGCCAGCGGCGGATCTCACGGCGCAGCAACGGTATGGTTTCAATGATTACCACGTTCCTCTCCTTTTTATTTAAAGCTGTGCTCTTCCGCCGGGTACGCGCCGGAGGCCACCTGATCGACGTAGAGGCGCACCGCGCTGCGCAGGTCGCCCGCCTCGGCCAAAAAGTTCTTGGCGAACTTTGGCACATGGCCGCCGGTAATGCCAAAGGCATCATGCATCACCAGAATCTGGCCGTCGGTGGCGTTGCCCGCGCCGATGCCAATCACCGGGATCTGCAACGCGCGCGTCACTTTTTCAGCCAGCGAGGCCGGTACGCACTCCAGCACCAGCACCTGTATGCCAGCCTGCTCCAGATTGAGGGCGTCCTGCAACAGCTGGTTGGCCGCCGCTTCGTCACGCCCCTGCACCTTGTAGCCGCCGAAAATATTGACCGACTGCGGCGTCAGGCCAAGGTGGCCACACACCGGCACCGCGCGCTGGGTCAGCTTTTTCACCGTCTCGCACAGCCAACTGCCGCCCTCCAGCTTCACCATGTTGGCCCCGGCGCGCATCAGCGTCGCAGCGTTGTCGCACGCCTGTTCCGGCGTGCCGTAGCTCATGAAGGGCAGGTCAGCCATCACCAGACTGTGGGGCGCGCCGCGCCGCACGCAGCGGGTGTGGTAGGCGATCTCCTCCACCGTGACCGGCAGGGTGGAGTCCTGACCCTGAACCACCATCCCAAGCGAATCGCCAATCAGCATCACGCTGATGCCCTGCTCCTCGAACAACTGGGCGAAGCTGGCGTCATAGGCGGTGATGGTCGCGAACTTGCGCTGCTGCTGTTTCCACTCGCGTAAGTGGCTGACCGTGGTGGGTTTCATAATGACCTCGTATACGACTATTTATCGGTATTCACCAAAGAAGTCATTTTAATGATAAGGCGAGGCGCTGGATAGCCAACCGTGCGTTTCGCATCGCATGGTTAACAAAAAAGGGGAGGGAAAGTTGACGGAACAGACGCCCGGCCGGGCGCCTGTTACCAGAGCGTCAGGCCGTTGCGGTCGATGCCACGCAGGTGCGCGTCCAGCGCTACGCCGCTGGGGAACACCAGATCGGGGGCGATCTCAAACAGCGGATAGAGCATGAACTCGCGGTTCATCATGTCATAGTGCGGCACCGTCAGGCGCGGCGTGCTGATCACCTGCTCACCGTAGAGCAGCATGTCGAGATCCAGCGTGCGCGGCCCCCAACGTTCAGCCTTGCGTACCCGGCCCTGCTGCTGCTCAATCGCCTGTGTGGCATCAAGCAGCGCCTCCGGCGGCAGGGCCGTCGCCAGCTCCACCACCGCGTTCAGGTAGTCCGGCTGGTCTTGCGGGCCAAGCGGCTTGCTGCGGTAGAACGAGGAGCGGCGCACCAGCCGCGTCTGCGGCAGGGCGTCCAGCGCCGTGAGGGCCGCATTGACCTGATCGAGCGGCTCGGCCAGGTTGCTGCCGAGCGCCAGATAGACGCGGATCACTCGGCGTTGTCCCGGCGCGGCGCGCGTTTGCGCGGACGGCGTGGGCGGCTGCGGCGCGGGCTGCCCTCTTCGCCGAGGTTGGAGAGCATCCCTTTCTGGCGCATCGGGGTGGCGGTCTGGAACTCGCCCCACCACTGGGCCAGCTGCACCAGCTCACGGTTGTTCTCTGCCTCGGCGCGCAGCGCCAGCAGATCGTAGGCGGCGCGGAATTTCGGGTGCTCCATCAGCTTGTGGGCGCGCTTGCCCTGACGGCGTGACAGGCGCAACTGCAACAGCCAGATGTCGCGCACCAGCGTGGTGATGCGTTTCGGGATCGCCAGCGAGCGGCACTGCTCGTCCAGCACATCATTCATCGCCAGCGCGAAGGCGTCGAAGTAGGCCAGCCCGCTCTCTTGCGCCAGCTTCTGCGCATGTTCAATCAGCGGATACCAGAGCATGGCCGCGAACAGGAATGCCGGGTTGACACGCATGTCATTGTGCAGGCGGTGGTCGGTGTTCTTCAGCACCTGCGCCAGAATGCGCTCCATCGGGCTGTCGCCGCTCTCGGTGAACTGGCGGGAGATGAGCGGGAACAGCGGCTGGAACAGCTGGTATTCGCACAGCAGGCGGTAGGTCGGGTAACCATACCCGGCCTGCAACAGCTTCAGCGACTCCTCAAACAGCCGCGCTGGCGGGATCTCATGCAGCAGCGCCGCCAGACGTGGGATCGGCTCGGCGGTCTCCGCGCTGATGCGCATGTCCAGCTTGGCGGCGAAACGCACCGCGCGCAGCATCCGCACCGGGTCTTCGCGGTAGCGGGTCTCCGGGTCGCCAATCAGGCGGATGACGCCCTCCTGGAGATCGCGCAGGCCGCCGGTGTAGTCACGCAGGCTGAAATCGGCCACGCCGTAGTAGAGGCTGTTGATGGTGAAGTCGCGGCGCTGCGCGTCCTCCTCGATCGAGCCGAAGATGTTGTCGCGCAGCAACATGCCGTTGCGCCCCTGCTGGGAGGCATTTTTGTCCTGCTGCGGCTGCTCCTGCTCGTGGTGGCCACGGAAGGTGGCGACCTCGATGATCTCCGGGCCAAACATCACGTGGGCCAGACGGAAACGGCGGCCAACCAGCCGGCAGTTGCGGAACAGCTTGCGCACCTCATCCGGCGTGGCATTGGTGGTGATGTCAAAATCTTTGGGTTTTTTGCCGAGCAACAAGTCACGCACGCCACCGCCGACCAGGTAAGCCTCAAAGCCGGCTTTGTTCAGGCGATAGAGCACCTTCAGGGCATTTTCACTAATGTCCCGGCGGGAGATCGCGTGTTGATCGCGCGGAATGACAGTGAAAAGAGGCGCTTGCACGGGTGCGACCGTGTCAGGGACGTCGTTTTCGCGGGCCAGCACCTTTCGGCAAAAATTGGCTACTCGGGTAAAAATGGGACACCTCGATAGTGACTAAAAAATGAGAGCAAAAAACAGCGGCTAATCATAGCTCATGCCGGGGGGTTTGAGAATAATGTTGTAAAGATGTGCCAAATCCCCTCATCGCGGCACCGCCTCCAGTTGCCAGTGCGCCACCGCGTGCGCCAGCAGTTGCGCCAGACTCAGGTCGCGCCAATCCGCTGGCAGCGGCTGGTTAAGGAAGCGCAGCGCCTCCGCCAGCACCGGGCGCGGGTCGCCCTCCGGCAGCGCTGGCGCATGGTTCTGCTTAGAGAGCTTGTCGCCATGCTCATTCAGCGCCAGCGGCAGGTGGATATAGCCGGGCGCCTGCCAGCCGAACTGGTGGTAGAGCGCAATCTGCCGCACCGTCGGTTCGATCAGATCCGCGCCGCGCACAATCTCCGTCACCCCCTGATAATGGTCGTCCACCACCACCGCCAGGTTATAGGCGAACAGGCCATCGCGCCGGTGGATGATGAAATCCTCCTCCGCCAGCCGTGGGTCGGCCGCCAGCCAGCCGCGCAGGCCATCCTCAAAGCCATAGACCGGCTGCGACTGCACCAGCCGCAGGGCGGCATTGTGCGCGCCCAAATGCAGCGGGCGGCAGTGGCCGTCATAGACGCCACCGATCGACTGGATGCGGCTGCGGGTGCAGGTGCAGTAGTAGGCGCGGCCAGCGGCAATCAGCTGGCTTAGTGCCTCGCGGTAGGCGTCATGGCGCTGTGACTGGTAGAGCACCTCGCCGTCCCAGTGCAGGCCGTAGTGCTCCAGCTGGCGCAGGATGCGCGCCGCGGCACCGGGCATCTCGCGCGGCGGATCGATATCCTCGATGCGCACCAGCCAGCGACCCTGTTGGGCACGGGCGCGCAGGTAACTACCAAGCGCGGCGATCAGGGAACCAAAGTGCAGCTCGCCGGAGGGCGATGGCGCAAAGCGGCCAATATAGGGAGCGGGGGAGAGGCGTTCAGGCATGGTGTGGGGTGACGAAAGCGCGGCGCCAGGGGCGCCGCGACAGTCGTGATCAGACATCAGAGCTTAGCCTGCCATCTGCTTTTCGCGGATTTCGGCCAGCGTCTTGCAGTCAATGCACAGGTCTGCGGTCGGACGGGCTTCCAGACGACGGATGCCAATCTCAACCCCGCAGGATTCGCAGAAGCCGAAATCTTCGTCTTCCACTTTTTTCAGGGTCTTTTCAATCTTCTTGATCAGCTTGCGCTCACGATCGCGGTTGCGCAGCTCCAGACTGAACTCCTCTTCCTGGGCAGCACGGTCAACGGGATCAGGGAAATTAGCGGCTTCGTCCTGCATGTGCGATACAGTACGGTCGACTTCATCCCTGAGCTGGTTGCGCCATGCCTCAAGAATACGTTTGAAGTGGGCAAGTTGCGCCTCATTCATGTACTCTTCGCCCACCTTCTCTTGGTACGGCTCCACCCCAGCGATGGCGAGAATGCTCAAGGAGGATGTTTTACGGGTTTGCCCTTCTTGCATGTTGCTTCTCCTACATAACACGCACTATCGATCCCCAACGTGGGGAAAAATCAGGCCGCTATAAATAACAGATGGAAGGATAGATGGCAATTATTCCTCACATCCGCTTGACAATCCTGTGATACGCGGCTTTATTGCGCTCGCCGCAGGATGAGGCAGCCTTATGTTTTTGGTATCCCTATCAACGGGATGGGGTTCATCAGGTCAATGCCGGCGGGTGAAAGCTGTGCTCCGTAGCAAATCACCTCAACCCCCTGATTTTGTACTTCTGCCAATAGATTAGCGTAGTGTGGATCAATATGGCGGGCGGGAGAGACCATAGTGATGCCGGAGTGCAGCACGGCGAAAAACAGCACCGCACGCCGCCCGGTTGACGCTACCTGCTGCAACTCCCGCAGATGCTTCTGCCCACGCAGTGTTACCGCATCCGGGAAGTAGCCGCCGCCCTGGTGGAGCAGCGTCACCGACTTCACTTCAATATAGCAGTCAGGACGGTTTTCTGCCTGTAATAACAGATCGATACGGCTGTTTTCACTGCCATACTTTATTTCGCCCTGTAGCCGGGTGTAACCAGACAATTCCGGCACTCTTCCCGCCGCCAACGCCTCGCGCACTACACCATTAGCACGCTGAGTATTGATGCAAATCCAATGGTTTTCTTGAGTTTCAGACAACTCCCAGGTGTGGGCGTACTTGCGCTTGGGGTTGCTGGAGGTGGAGTACCAGACGGTATCGCCCGGCGTGGCGCAGCCGGTCATGGCGCCGGTGTTGGGGCAGTGCAGCGTCAGTTGCTCCCCCTCAGGGGTGACGACATCCGCCAGAAACCGTTTGTAACGTGTAATCAACGTGGCCCGTTGCAGCGGTGGGGTAAAAAGCATAACTCTCCTGATTGGCCTTAGCCGAGCGGCCACGCCTGCAGGGCGCGGTAGCGGGTCTGGCCGCGTTCAAAGCGGGATTCATACAGGCAGAACTCGGTGGCCTCCAGCGTCCAGTTGGGCGTGGCGGGCGGCAACGCCACCGGGCGGGTGGCACCGCGCAACAGCGTAATGTGCGGGTGGAACGGCTGGGCGCTCTGGTGGCAGCCGTTGCGCGCCGCCTGCGCGCGTAGCAGCGTCGCCAGTTGCAGCAGCGGGCGCGGCGCGCGGCGCGGGCCAAGCCACACCACGCCGGGGCGCGGCCAGTGGCCGAGGTCATCGAGCGTCAACTGGAAGCCGCTCTGGCGCACCCGGCCCGCCAGCTGGGCCAGCGCCGCGGCCTTCTGGTCGCTCACCTCGCCAAGGAAGGCCAACGTCAGGTGCAGGTTGGCGGCGGCAATCGGTCGGCCCGCCTCCGGCGCGAACGCGGTGGCGCGCCAGCCGATCACCTGTTGTTGCAGGCTGGCTGGCAGCGGCAGGGCGAAGAAGAGACGTCGGGCGTCGGGCATGGGCATCCTGTATGAATTTACCAAAGGGTCTGGGGCTGAATGCTACAATGCCCGGCTTAGAAAGTTAACCGATGTAAGGGGAAGGGGTATGGACGCGGTGACCACCGGGGCATCTGCGCTGCCGGTCAGCGAGGTGGTGGAGGAGGTGCTGGCGGCGCTGGCATCGTCGCCACAGGTGCTGCTGAACGCGCCGACCGGCGCGGGCAAGTCAACCTGGCTGCCGCTGGCCATTCTGGCGCGCGCCGGGCTGCCGGGCCGTATCATCATGCTGGAGCCACGCCGTCTGGCGGCGAAGAACGTCGCACACCGGCTGGCGCAGCAACTGGGCGAAGCGCCGGGGCAGACCATCGGCTACCGGATGCGCGCCGAGAGCAACACCAGCGCCGCCACCCGGCTGGAGGTGGTGACCGAGGGTATCCTGACCCGCATGGTGCAGCGCGACCCGGAGCTGAGCGGCGTGTCGCTGGTGATCCTCGATGAGTTCCATGAGCGCAGCTTACAGGCCGATCTGGCGCTGGCGCTGCTGCTGGAGGTGCAGCAGGGGCTGCGCGATGACCTGAAACTGCTGGTGATGTCCGCGACGCTGGACAACGCCCGGCTGGCGCAGGCGCTGCCGGACGCGCCGGTGATTGTCTCGCAGGGGCGCAGTTTCCCGGTTGAGCGCCGCTACCAGCCGCTCGCCAGCCATGAGCGGCTGGAGGAGGGGGTGGCCGCCGCCGTGCTGCGGCTGCTGCGCGAGGAGTCAGGCTCGCTGCTGCTGTTCCTGCCCGGCGTGGCCGAGATCCTGCGCGTGCAGGAGCGGCTGGCGGGCAACGTCGCCGCCGATACCGATCTCTGCCCGCTGTATGGCGCGCTGCCGCTGGCGCAACAGCAGCAGGCGATCCAGCCAGCGGCGGCCGGTCGGCGCAAGGTGGTGCTGGCGACCAACATCGCCGAGACCAGCCTGACCATCGAGGGCATCCGGCTGGTGGTGGACAGCGGGCTGGAGCGCGCCACCCGCTTTGACCCGCGCAGCGGCGTCACGCGGCTGGTGACCCAGCGCATCAGTCAGGCCTCCATGACCCAGCGCGCTGGCCGTGCGGGCCGCCTGTCGCCGGGCCTCTGTGTGCACCTCTTCAGCCGTGAGCAGGCGGAGCGTGCGGCGGAGCAGGGCGAGCCGGAGATCGTGCAGAGCGACCTGAGCAATCTGTGGCTGGAGCTGTTGCAGTGGGGCTGCCGTGACGCGGCCGACCTCACTTGGCTGGACGCGCCGCCTGCGCCCGCGCTGGCCGCGGCACAGGCGCTGCTGCGGCAACTGGGCGCGCTGGATGCTGGCGGGCGGCTCACCCCGGCTGGGCAGCGCATGGCGCGGCTGGGCGTTGACCCACGGCTGGCGGCGATGCTGGTGGCCGGTGCGGCCGAAGGGGGCGCGGCGCTGGCCACCGCCGCGCTGCTCGCCGCCATGCTGGAGGAGCCGCCGCGCGGCGGCACGCCGGATCTCAGTGACTGGCTCAGCCGCCGCCAGCCGCACTGGCAGCGGCGCGCCACCCAACTGGCGAAGCGTTGCGGCCAGCCCTTCGGCCAGCCCGACCCTGACCACGCCGCCTGGCTGCTGGCGCGCGCCTTCCCGGATCGCCTCGCCCAGCGGCGCGGCGCGGAGGGGCGCTATCTGTTGGCGAACGGGCTGGGTGCCTCGCTGCCGCAGGATGAGGCGCTGACCCGCCACGGCTGGCTGATTGCGCCGTCGCTGTTACAGGGCAACGCCAGCCCGGACGCCCGCATCCTGCTGGCACTGCCGGTGGAGATGGAGGCGCTGGCCGCGCGCCTGCCGGATCTGGTGACGCGCCATGCCGCCGTGGAGTGGCACGAGGCGCGCGGCACCCTGCGCGCGTGGCAGCGCGACATGGTGGGGCGGCTGGTGCTGCGCGCCCGCCTGCTGGCAAAGCCCTCCGATGAGGAGCTGCAACAAGCGCTGCTGGAGTGGGTACGCCAGCAGGGGCTGGCGGCGCTCAACTGGGAACCGGCGGCCGAACAGCTGCTGCTACGGATGCGCTGCGCCCGCCGCTGGCTGCCGGAGGGCGACTGGCCAGCGGTAGAAGAGGAGGATCTGCTGGCGAGCTTTGAGAGTTGGCTACTGCCGTCGCTCGGCAAGGTGCGCGACATGCGCGCCCTGCGGCAGGTGAATCTGCTGGAGGCGCTCGGTCGGCTGCTCAGCTGGCCACAGCGGCAACGGCTGGATAGTGCGTTGCCAAGCCACTACACTGTGCCGACCGGTAGCCGGCTGCCGCTTCGCTATGACGCCGACAAGCCGCCGGTGCTGGCGGTGCGGTTGCAGGAGATGTTCGGCGAGGAGGCCAGCCCGCGCGTCGCCGAGGGGCGGGTAGCGGTGGTGCTGGAGCTGTTGTCGCCCGCGCACCGCCCCTTGCAGATCACCGCCGATCTGGCGGCGTTCTGGCGCGGTGCCTACCGCGAGGTGCAAAAGGAGATGCGCGGGCGTTACCCCAAGCATCCGTGGCCGGACGATCCGGCGCAGGCGCTGCCCACGCGCCGCACCAAGAAACACGCCCCCTAGCCCCGGTGGCTGGGCGGTTTTCAGATGTTTCCGCTGGCCGGGCCGGGCAGCGGGTAACAAAGTAGCGCCTTTTCCGGCCTCCGTTGATAGCACAGCAATCTGAAAAGCCACTGCAGGACGCCGCGACTTTTCTTTAGGAAGGGTAATGATGAACAAGAACAGTAGCGTGGAGAACAGCAATGTCAGGTGATGACCGCGAGCCCATCGGGCGCAAGGGACGCAACACTCCCCCAGAGCGCAAGCCCGCGCGGCAGCGGCCGCGTCACCGCAGGGAGGAGGACGCTGGGGATGATTTTGGCGACTATCAGGATGACAACCAAGACAATAAAGGTAAGCAACAGATGCCACGCAAGGTAAAGGCGGGCAAGCCGCGCAAAAAACGCGGCTGGCTGGGCCTGGCAGTAAAAATCGGGATTGTGCTGGCGCTGCTGCTGGCGATCTATGGCTTCTATCTGGATGGGCAGATCCGCAGCCGCATTGACGGCAAGGTGTGGCAACTGCCAGCGGCGGTCTATGGCCGGATGGTCAACCTCGAGCCGGGTATGGGCTACAGCAAGAAGGAGATGGTCTCGCTGCTGGAGGGCACCCAGTACCGCGAGGTGTCACGCATCACCCGGCCGGGCGAATTCACCGTGCGCGGCAACAGCATTGAGATGCTGCGCCGCCCGTTCGACTTCCCGGATGGCAAAGAGGGGCAGATCCACGCGCTGCTCACCTTCAAGGGCGACAGCCTGGCGCAGATCCAGAACATGGACAACAAGCGCAACTTCGGCTTCTTCCGCCTCGATCCGCGCCTGATCACCATGTTGCAGTCGCCGAATGGCGAGCAGCGCCTGTTCGTGCCGCGCAGCGGCTTCCCTGACCTGCTGGTGGACACGCTGCTGGCGACGGAAGACCGCCACTTCTATGAGCACGACGGCATCAGCTTCTACTCCATCGGCCGCGCGCTGCTGGCGAACCTGACCGCTGGCCACACGGTGCAGGGGGCGAGTACCCTGACGCAACAGCTGGTGAAGAACCTGTTCCTCAGCAACGAGCGCACCTACTGGCGCAAGATCAATGAAGCCTACATGGCGCTGCTGGTGGACAGCCGCTACAGCAAGGATCGCATCCTCGAGCTGTACCTGAACGAGGTCTACCTCGGGCAGGATGGCAATGACCAGATCCGTGGCTTCCCGCTTGCCAGCCTCTACTACTTTGGCCGCCCGGTGGATGAGCTGAGCCTCGATCAGCAGGCGCTGCTGGTGGGCATGGTGAAGGGGGCGTCGCTCTACAACCCGTGGCGCAACCCGAAACTGGCGCTGGAGCGCCGTAACGTGGTGCTGAAGCTGCTGGAGACGCAGCAGATCATTGACCACGAGCTTTACACCATGCTGAGCGCCCGCCCACTGGGCGTGCAGCCGAAGGGCGGGGTGATCTCGCCGCAGCCAGCCTTCATGCAGCTGGTGCGCCAGGAGTTGCAGCAGCGGATGGGCGACAAGATGAACGACCTCTCCGGCGTGAAGATTTTCACCACCCTTGATCCGGTGTCGCAGGACGCCGCCGAGCAGGCGGTGGAGGAGGGCATCCCGCAGCTGCGCAAGAAGAGCGGCCTGAACGACATCGAAACCGCGATGGTGGTGGTCGATCGCTTCAGCGGCGAGGTGCGGGCGATGGTCGGCGGGTCGCAGACCCAGTTTGCTGGCTTCAACCGCGCGATGCAGGCGCGCCGTCAGGTTGGCTCGCTGGCCAAACCGGCCACCTACCTGACCGCGCTGGCGCAGCCGGACAAGTACCGCCTCAACACCCTGCTGGCTGACCAGCCGCTGGCGCTGCGCCTCTCCAACGGCCAGACCTGGAAACCGCAGAACGATGACCACCAGTTCCGCGGCCAGATGATGCTGGTGGACGCGCTGGCGCGTTCGATGAACGTGCCGACGGTCAATCTGGGGATGGCGGTCGGGCTGGATGAGATCACCAAGACGCTGGTGACGCTCGGCGTACCGGCCAACGTGCTCAATCCGGTGCCGTCGATGCTGCTCGGGGCGATCGCGCTGACGCCAATGGAGGTGGCGCAGGAGTACCAGACCATCGCCAGCGGCGGCAACCGCGCACCGCTCTCCGCCGTGCGCTCGGTGATTGCCGAGGATGGCTCGGTGCTCTACCAGAGCTTCCCGCAGGCCGAGCGCGCGGTACCGGCGCAGGCCGCCTACCTGACGCTCTACGCCATGCAGCAGGTGGTGAACGAGGGCACCTCGCGCGCGCTGGCGGTGAAGTACCCCGGCCTGCATCTGGCGGCCAAGACCGGTACCTCGAACGACCTGCGTGATAGCTGGTTCGCGGGCATCGACGGCCAGCAGGTGGCGATCACCTGGGTAGGCCGCGACAACAACGGCCCGTCGAAACTGTGGGGCTCCACCGGGGCGATGGCGCTCTACAGCCGCTATCTGGCAAACGGCACCCCGCAGCCGCTGGATCTGCAAGCGCCAGAGGAGATCAGCCCGATGGGCGTTGACTCCGCCGGTAACTTTGTTTGCGGCGGCGGTGGCGGCCTGACCGGTGGCGTGGTGCGCACCATGCCGGTCTGGACGGACGACCCGGACAGCCTGTGTCAGGCCAGTCTGGCGGCTCAACAGCAGCAGTGGCAGCAGCAACAGCAGCAGCAACAGGCGCAAGCGCCGCAGGGCCAGCCGCAGCAGGCACCGCAGGATGAGCAGAAGGACAGCGAGGGCGTCGCTGGCTGGATCAGGGAGATGTTCGGCCAGTAACTCCCCGCCTTGAGCCGAGAGGGTGTGATGCGTGTCAAACGCGCATCACACCCTTTTTTTATCAGCCTTATCAATGATTATCGCTGACCGTTGGTGATTGGCGTCAGTGCGGCGGGGCGCGGCACTCTCTGGGGATTCCCCCCATAGAAGGAGCCAACCATGAAACGCGCACTGCCCCTGCTACTGATGCTTATCTGGCTGAACCCCCTCCCACGCGCCGAGGCCGCCGAGGCCCAGGTTCACGTGGTGTGTGACTACAGCCACACGCTGCCCGATGACGCGGTCATGATGCCCGCGATGCCCGGTATGGCGATGTCCCATGACTTCTTCGGCAACACCCACACCAACGCCTACAGCACCAACGAGCAGCTGGTGGCGGATTTCTCCACCACCTGCAACAACCTGGCCGACCACTCTGCCTACTGGGCACCGTCGCTGCGCCTGCCGGATGGGCGGGTGATCCGCCCCGCCTACCAAAAGACCTACTACCAAGCCAGCAACGTGCAGGAGTTCCCGCTCAGCCCGTTCCCGGCCGGGCTGCAACTGCTGGCTGGCACCCACAACGGCACCTCGCCCAACAAGGTAGCGATTGACTACTTCTGCCAAGGGCTGGGCTACTCGGATGTGCCCAAGAGTCGCTGCCCGCCGCAGGCGGATGGCACGGTGCAGATGAACATCGCCATCAAATTCCCCAACTGCTGGGACGGCGTGACGCTCCACCCGGCGATTGGGGTCAGGAATGCGGATTACGCGGTGAACAACGCCTGTCCGGCGGCCTACCCGGTGAAACTGCCGACCGTCAACATGAACATCGCCTATCTGGTGCCCAACTCGCCGCCGATTGACATGACCAAGGTAGAGCTGTCGCTCGATCCAAAAATGGTGGAGGGCAAGGTGGTGGAGCAGTGGGGGTCGATCTACAGCGCCCACGCCGACTTTATGAATGGCTGGCCGGATCAGGCCTCTGACTACATGGTCAACCACTGCATGAACCGCGCGCTGGATTGCGGCCTGAATGTGCCGCTGGCCTATGAGCCAGCGTTGCAGGATGTGACCGTCAGCAATCAGGAGTCGGCGGAGAGCAACTTCGCGGGCAGCAGCACGCTGGTGGTGCAGGACAACTGGCAGAATGACCGCAGCAAAAACCGCGAGGAGGTGGGGCTGATCCAGTTCACCATCCCGGCGTGGCCAGCGGCGCTGGACATCGATACAGACACCTCCTTTATTTATAAGGTGCGGCTGTTTGGCAACAACGTCTCCGACAGCGCGTCGCGCCAGCTCTTCCTCTACCCGACCAGCAACGACTGGCAGGAGCAGGCGGTGACCTGGAACAGCCGCCCCAGCTGTGGCCGTGACGCCGACGGCAAAACGCAGGTGACCAGCAAACCCAGTTACCTCTATTTCAGCGTTGATGCCGCCGTGAAACGGGCGATTAAAAATAAGCAGGCCACCATCTCATTCTGCATTGGCGGCGAGCGGCAGGGACGTATTTACCATTTCGATGCCACCGAGAGCGGCAATCCACCGCTGCTGATATTGCTCGGCGTTAAAAAATAGTCATCAGGATAAAAAGTTTTATAAACCCGCGACATAAACGTTGCGGATTTTCTTATTTGCGTTAATGGAATTTAACCATGACGGGAATAAGGTGAATTCTTCACCCGCTTAGCAGGCGTCAGGCGCTTTCTGCTTGAGTTTAAAAATTCATCCGAATATGATTCGCTCTGCATAATAATAATTCTCGTTTACATTCCTGTTAACATCATTAGAGAAGCAACCATGCGCACACGCACACGTTCAGGCTTTACCTCAGCGGCTTCGTTCCCCCGTGGGAAAGTGGCGCTGGCCATTGCGGTAACACTCGGGCACGTCGCCCTGCCGGCCATGGCGGCCGACACGACCCAGACCAACGGCAACGACACCATTACCGTGGTGGGCAGTGGGCCGAATGTGGCGCAGGAGAGCGCATGGGGGCCAGCCGCGACCGTGGCGGCCAAACGCAGTGCCACCGGCACCAAGACCGACACCCCGCTGCTGAAGACGCCGCAGTCGGTCTCGGTGGTCACCAGCGAGGAGCTGGAGATGCGCCAGCCGGACTCGGTCAAGGACGCGTTGCGCTACACGCCGGGCGTCTTCGCCAGCCGTGGTAGCTCCGAGGCGCTGGATGTGGTGGCGATTCGCGGCTTTAGCTCGGTCAACACCAACCAGTACCTCGACGGCCTTAAGCTTCAGGGCGACAACTACAATGAAGCCGCGATGGACCCCTATATGCTGGAGCGCGTGGAGCTGATGCGCGGCCCGGTGTCGGTGCTGTATGGCAAGAGCAACCCCGGCGGCATCATCTCGATGGTCAGCAAGCGCCCGACCACCGAAACCCTGCGTGAAGTGCAGTTCTCGATGGGCACCGACAACCTCTACCAGACCGGCTTTGACTTTGGCGGCGCGCTGGATGACAACGGCGTCTACTCCTACCGCCTGACCGGCGTGGCCCGCAGCCAGGATGCCCAGCAGGAGCTGGTGAACGAGAAGCGCTACGCCATCGCCCCGGCCTTTACCTGGCATCCGGATGACCGCACCACCTTCACCTTCCTGAGCAACTTCCAGAATGAGCCAGACACCGGCTACTACGGCTGGTTGCCGCGTGAGGGCACCGTGGTGCCTTACACCGACGCCAACGGCCAGGCGCGCAAGCTGCCGGTGGACTTCAACGAGGGGGAGGCGAGCGACACCTACTCCCGCAACCAGAAGATGGTGGGCTACAGCTTCGAGCATGGCTTTGACGACACCTGGACGGTGCGCCAAAACCTGCGCTACAGCATGATCAACAGCCACTACATCGGCCACTACGGCACTGGCTACAGCGCGCCTGCCACCATCAACCGTGGCTACGTGGACTCCAGCGAGAAGCTGAATAACTTTAGCGTCGACACCCAAGGGCAGGCCAAATTCGCCACCGGCGACGTGGATCACACCCTGCTGGCGGGCGTGGACTACATGCGGATGCGCAACGACATCAATGCCGACTACGGCACCACCGGCGGCATCAACATGACCGCGCCGCAGTATGGCAATGATGACTACGACATCAACTTCCGCTACCACATCCTCAACCGTCAGGAGCAGACCGGCCTCTATGTGCAGGATCAGGCGGAGTGGAACCACTGGCTGCTGACGCTGGGCGGCCGCTATGACTTCGCCAAGAGCACCGTGCTGACCCGCAGCGACAACACCACCGACAAGCGCCGCGACGAGCAGTTCACCTGGCGCGGCGGCCTGAACTACCTGTTCGACAACGGCATCTCGCCTTACTTCAGCTACAGCGAGTCCTTCGAGCCGGTCAGCGGCACCAGCCTGAGTGGCAGCGCGTTCGATCCGTCCCACGGCAAGCAGTATGAGGCCGGGGTGAAGTACATCCCGGAGAACCAGCCGATCAGCCTGACGGCGGCGGTCTACCAGCTGACCAAAGACAACAACCTGACCGCCGACCCGGCTAACTCTCTGTTCAGCGTCCAGACCGGCGAGATCCGCTCGCGCGGCGTGGAGCTGGAGGCCAAGGCGGCGGTCAACGCCAACATCAACCTGATCGCCTCCTACACCTTCACCGACGCCGAGTACACCAAGGACACCAACCTGAAGGGGCTGCGTCCGGTTGAGGTGCCGCGCAACATGGCGGCGCTGTGGGCGGACTACACCTTCCATGAGACGGCGCTGAGCGGCCTGACCGTCGGTAGCGGCGTGCGCTACGTTGGCGCGACCTCCAGCCTGAACGCCGACAACGAGCCGTTCAGCGTGGCGTCCTACACGCTGGTGGACGCCACCATCAAGTACGATCTGGCGCGCGCTGGCCTGCCAGGCTCCTCCATCGGGTTGAACATCAACAACCTGCTGGATCGTGAGTATGTCTCCAGCTGCTACCGCGACTACGCCTGCTACTGGGGCACCGACCGCCAGATCGTGGCGACCGCCACCTTCCGCTTCTGAGCCTTGGGCCGCGCGGCAACGCGCGCGTCCGGCCAGTCAGACCTTTGGGCGCGCAGAAGCGCGCCCGTTTGCAAGACAGGGAATTATGCAGGATAACCACGTCAACACCCACGTTTCGCTGAGCCTGGAACAGGCCAGCTTCACCGTTCCGGGGCGCACCCTGCTGGCGCCCCTGACCCTCACCTTCCCGCAGGGCAAATTCTGTGGCCTGATTGGCCACAACGGCTCTGGCAAATCCACGCTGCTCAAGATGCTGGGCCGCCACCAGCCGCCCTCCAGCGGCACGCTGCGGCTGAATGGCAAACCGCTGGACGCATGGGAGAGCAAAGCCTTCGCCCGCGAGGTGGCCTATATGCCGCAGCAACTGCCGCCCGCCGAAGGGATGACCGTGCAGGAGTTGGTGGCGATTGGCCGCTACCCGTGGCACGGCGCGCTGGGGCGCTTTCGCCACCATGACCGCGAGGCGGTCGAGCAGGCCATCGCGCTGGTGGGACTGAAACCCTTCGCCCAGCGGCTGGTGGACAGCCTCTCCGGCGGCGAGCGCCAGCGCGCCTGGCTGGCGATGATGATGGCGCAGGAGACGCGCTGCCTACTGCTGGATGAGCCGACCTCCGCGCTGGACATCGCCCATCAGGTCGAGGTGCTGGCGCTGATCAAGCGCCTGAGCGCCGAACGCGGCCTGACGGTGGTGGCGGTGCTGCACGACATCAACGTGGCGGCGCGCTACTGCGACCATTTGATTGCCCTGCGTGAGGGGCAGATGATTGCCAGCGGCAGCCCGCTCGAGCTGATGCAGGGGCCGGTGCTGGAGAAAATTTACGGTATCCCGATGGGCGTGCTGCCGCACCCCGGCGGCGGCGCCCCGGTGAGCTTTGTCTGCTGATGAGATCCCTGACCCAACCTGACGGCGTGCGCCGTCGCCTGTTGCAGGCGCTGGCGCTCTCGCCGCTGCTTGCCGCCTGGCCCTCACTGGCGGCCGCCCGCCCTGATTTGCGCCGTATCGTCTCGCTGGAGTGGTCTACCGTCGAGCTGCTGCTGACGCTCGGCGTGGTGCCGCTCGGCGTGGCCGATACCCACAGCTACCGCGAGTGGGTGAAAGAGCCAGCACTGCCGCCCGGCGTGGTGGACGTCGGGCTGCGTACCGAGCCGAACCTGGAGCTGCTGCAACAGCTGCGCCCCTCGCTGCTGCTGCTCTCCGCTGGCTATGGCCCGACACCGGAGGCGCTGGCGCGCATCGCGCCGACCCTCTCACTGGCCTTCTATGACGGCAGCGGCCAGCCGCTGGACTCGGCACGCAAGGCGCTCTACCTGCTGGCCGACCGGCTGGCACTGCGCCCGGCGGCCGATCGCCATCTGGCGGCGTTTGAAACGCTGCTGGCGCAGACGCGGGTAGCGCTGCGCCCCTACGGCCAGCGGCCGGTGCTCCTTTTCTCTTTCCTTGATGCCCACCACGTGCTGGTGTTTGGCAAAGGCAGCTTGTTTATGAATGTCCTGAATGAACTTGGCATCCCCAACGCCTGGCAGGGGGAGACCAACTACTGGGGCAGTAGCGTGATTGGTATTGAGCAACTCTCAACCGTGAAGGGCGTGCGGGCGCTCTGCTTTGATCATGGCGATCGGGCGCAGCGTGACAGCATCATGGCCTCGCCGCTGTGGCGCTCCCTGCCGATTGCCCGTGACAATGCGGTCTCCGTCGTGCCAGCCATCTGGTTCTATGGCTCCACCTCCAGCGCCATGCGCTTCTGCCGCCTGCTGCCAGCATCGCTGGGGGTGACGTCATGAGCCGCCGTCCGACCGCCACCGCGCTGCTGGTGCTGGGGTTGCTGGCCGCCGCCTGTCTGGCGCTGAGCGGCTATAACCTGCGTTGGCAGTTGCCGACGGATCGCTGGGCACAGGGGTTCTGGCAGCCCGAGATCGATGACGTGCGCCAGATGGTGTTCCACTACAGCCTGTTGCCGCGCATCGCCGTCTCCTGGCTGGCCGGGGCCGGGCTGGCGCTGGCGGGCGTGCTGTTCCAACAGGTGCTGCGCAATCCGCTGGCGGAGCCAGCGACGCTGGGCGTGGCCTCCGGGGCCAAGCTGGGGCTGACGTTGGCGACCCTCTGGACGCTGCCGGGCGGCCTGCTGACCCAACAGTTCGCGGCGCTGGCGGGCGCGCTGGTGGTGGGGGCGCTGGTGTTTGGCGTGGCGTGGGGCAAGCGCATCTCGCCGGTGACGCTGATCCTCGCCGGGCTGGTGCTGAGCCTCTACTGCGGCGCGGTGGATGGCCTGCTGGCGCTGTTCAACTATGACCAGTTGCAGAGCCTGTTCCTCTGGAGCAGCGGCGCGCTCAACCAACAGGACTGGAGCGTGGCGCGCTTCCTGCTGCCGCGGCTGGTATTGGCGCTGGTGCTGGCGCTGCTGCTGCTGCGGCCGATGACGCTGCTGGGGCTGGATGACGGCATCGCCCGCAACCTGGGCCTCGGGCTGTCGGCGGCACGGCTGGGCGCGCTGGCGGTGGCGATCACGCTCAGCGCGATGATCGTGAATGCGGTGGGCGTGGTTGGCTTTGTCGGGCTGTTCGCGCCGCTGCTGGCGACGCTGCTCGGCGCGCGCCGCCTGTTCAGCCGCCTGCTGCTGGCTCCGCTGCTCGGGGCGCTGCTGCTGTGGCTGACAGACCAGATCATGCTCTGGCTGAGCCACTTCTGGCAGGACATCGCCACCGGTGCGGCCACCGCGCTGATTGGCGCGCCGCTGCTGCTGTGGCTGCTGCCGCGCCTGCGTAGCCGCAGCGTGCCGGGCCAGAGTGACGTGGTGCCCGCAGAGCGCGGCCACCTGCCGTGGTGGATTGGCGGCGCGCTGCTCTGTTTGCTGGGCGGCCTGTGGCTGGCGCTGGCCTTTGGCCGCGACATGGCGGGCTGGGTCTGGGCGCAGGGCGATCTCTTCACCCAACTGCTGCCGTGGCGGATGCCGCGCGCGCTGGCGGCGCTGGCCGCCGGGGTAATGCTGGGCGCGGCGGGCACCATGATGCAGAAACTGACCGGCAACCCGATGGCCAGCCCGGAAGTGCTCGGCATCAGTTCCGGCGCGGCCTGCGGCGTGGTGCTGATGCTGTTCTTCGTGCCGGGCGACGCCTTTGTCTGGCTGCTGCCCGCGGGCACTCTCGGGGCGGCGGCGACGCTGTTCATCATCCTGCTGGTGTCGGCGCGCAGCAGCTTCTCGCCGGAGCGGATGCTGCTGGCGGGGATTGGCCTGAGCACCGTCTTCACCACGCTCATTACCCTGTTAATGGCGAGTGGCGATCCGCGCATGGGGCAATTGCTGAGCTGGATCTCCGGCTCCACCTACTCGGTGACCTGGGCGCAGGCGTGGCGCAGCGTGGCGTTGGCGGCGATCCTGCTGGCGTTGACGCCGCTCTGCCGCCGCTGGCTGATGATCCTGCCGCTGGGCGGCGCGCTGGCGCGCTCGGTCGGGCTGGCGCTCGGCCCGAGCCGGTTGGTGATTCTGCTGTTGGCGGCGATCATGACGGCGGTGGCGACCCTGACCATTGGGCCGCTCAGCTTTGTCGGCCTGATGGCACCGCACATGGCGCGGATGATTGGCTTCCGCCGCGCGCTGCCGCAACTGGTGATGGCTTCGCTGATTGGCGGCCTGCTGATGCTGCTGGCGGATTGGGGCGGGCGGATGCTGCTGTTCCCCTACCAGATCCCGGCCGGGCTGCTGGCGACCTTTATCGGCGCACCCTACTTTATCTACCTGCTGCGCAAGCAGGCGTCATAAAAAAACGGCCACCCCTCGGGGTGGCCGTTCTGTATTTAACGCTTAGCGCTTGGTTTGCCGCTTACAGCTTGGCGAAGCAGCGGCGTGCCGCGTCCACGGTACGCTGGATATCTTCCGGGCTGTGCGCCAGCGACATGAAGCCCGCCTCAAAGGCGGATGGCGCGAGGTAGACGCCCTCGTCCAGCATCAGGTGGAAGAAGCGCTTGAAGCGCTCCACATCGCACTGCATCACATCCTGATAGCAGGTGATGCTCTCTGCCTCAGTGAAGAACAGGCCGAACATGCCGCCGACGCGGTTCACCACCAGCGGGATGCCGCTCTCCTGAGCCGCGTTCAGCAGGCCGGTGGCGAGCTGCTCGGTCAGGTCAGTCAGGGTGGCGTGGGTGCCCGGCTGGGCGATCTGCGTCAGGCAGGCGTAGCCAGCGGCCATGGCGACCGGGTTGCCGGAGAGGGTGCCAGCCTGATAGACCGGGCCAGTCGGGGCCAGCGCCTCCATCACCTCGCGACGGCCGCCAAAGGCGCCCACCGGCATCCCGCCGCCGATGATTTTGCCCAGACAGGTGAGGTCAGGCACCACATTGTAGTAGGCCTGCGCGCCAGCCAGCGCCACGCGGAAGCCGGTCATCACCTCATCAATGATCAAGAGCGCGCCGAACTCGTCACACAGCGCGCGCAGGCCCGGCAGGAATTCTGGCAGCGGCGGCACGCAGTTCATGTTGCCAGCCACCGGCTCAACGATGATGCAGGCGATCTCCTCCGGGAACTGCTCAAAGGCAGCGCGCACCGAATCCAGATCGTTGTAGGTGCAGGTCAGGGTGTGTTTGGCGACGTCCGCCGGTACGCCCGGCGAGTTGGGCTGGCCGAGGGTCAGCGCGCCGGAACCGGCCTTCACCAGCAGGTGGTCGGCGTGGCCGTGGTAGCAGCCCTCAAACTTGATGATCTTGTCGCGGTGGGTGTAGCCGCGCGCCAGACGGATGGCGCTCATGGTGGCCTCGGTGCCGGAGTTGACCATCCGCACCATGTCCATCGTCGGCACCAGTTCGGTCACCAGCTCCGCCATGGTGACTTCCATCTCGGTCGGCGCGCCGAAGCTTAGCCCGCGTGCTGCCGCCTCAATCACCGCCTCGCGGATGCCGGCGTTGTTGTGGCCCAGCACCATCGGCCCCCAGGAGCCCACATAGTCGATATAGGCCTTGCCGTCGGCGTCATACAGGTAAGCCCCGTCGGCATGTTCAATGAACAGCGGCACGCCGCCGACGCCGGTAAAGGCACGTACCGGCGAGTTGACGCCGCCGGGAATAAGTTGCTGCGCCTTGGCGAACAGACTTTCGGACTTGCTGTGTTGGCTCATGGTTAAGGCTCCTGAATGGTTCGCATCCCGAGGGATGCAGAGGTAAACCCCCCTATTCTAGTGAAACAGGGCGCGTTATGAAATCGTTGCTGGCCTGCCACGCGCCCGGCGGGGCGGGGAAATCGTGCCAATGTGTTGCAGAAAACGAATGGCGGCGATTCAGGCGGGACGCCCCGCCTGCCATCGAGTAGTATGATCCGCCGGGCTTTTTGGTGATTTCCGATCCTGATAAACGAGACCGTGATGATAACGCAACAAGAGAGGCAGCTTTCCGCCGCGCCCCGTCTGCGGCGCAGTGAGGTGTTACGGCAATTTCTGCGGCGTGACAAGACGCCGGTGGCGATTTTGGGGGTGGCGGCGCTGGTCGGGTTGGTGACCGGCCTGCTGGGCGTGGGCTTCGAGCGGGCGGTCGGCTGGGTGACCCAGCAACGGCTGGCGGCGCTCCAGGAGGCGAGTGCGCACGTCTGGCTGTTGTGGCCGCTGGCGTTTGTGCTGTCGGCGCTGCTGGCGATGGTCGGCTACCTGCTGGTGCGCACGCTGGCGCCGGAGGCGGCGGGATCGGGCATCCCGGAGATTGAGGGGGCGCTGGAGGAGCTGCGCCCGGTGCGCTGGTGGCGGGTGATCCCGGTGAAGTTCATCGGCGGCATGGGCAGCCTCGGCGCGGGCATGGTGCTGGGGCGCGAGGGGCCGACGGTGCAGATCGGCGGCAACGTCGGCAAGATGCTGGTTGACCTGTTCCGGCTGAAGAGCGCCGAGTCGCGCCACTCGCTGCTGGCGACTGGCGCGGCGGCCGGGCTGTCGGCGGCCTTCAACGCGCCGCTGGCGGGCATCCTGTTCATCATCGAGGAGATGCGGCTCCAGTTCCGCTACAGCCTGATCTCCATCAAGGCAGTGTTTATCGGCGTCATCACCTCCAGCGTGGTCTACCAGTACTTTAACGGCGCGGCCTCGGTGATCCAGATTGGTCGGCTACAGGCGGCCGCCAGCGATACGCTCTGGCTCTACCTGCTGCTGGGGATGCTGTTCGGGGTGGTGGGCGTGGCCTTCAATGCGCTGATCTTCCGCATCCAGGATCTGTTCCAGCGCCTGCACGGCGGCAATCTGCGGCGCATCCTGCTGATTGGCGGGCTGCTGGGCGGCGTGTGCGGCCTGCTCGGCTTGATCCAGCCGGCGGCGGCGGGCGGCGGCTTTGGCCTGATCCCGGCGGCGGCGCTCGGCCACTACACGCTGGGGATGCTGCTGTTTATCTTCCTGAGCCGCATCGTGACCACGCTGCTCTGCTTCTGCTCCGGTGCGCCCGGCGGCATCTTCGCGCCGATGCTGGCGCTCGGCACGCTGGCGGGCACCGCTTTCGGCATGGCGGCCGCGGCGCTGTTCCCGCACTACGGGTTGCAGCCGGGCGCTTTCGCCATCGCGGGCATGGGGGCGCTGTTTGCCGCCACGGTGCGCGCGCCGCTGACCGGCATCGTGCTGGTGCTGGAGATGACCGACAACTACCAATTGATCCTGCCTATGATCATCACCTGCCTCGGCGCGACGCTGCTGGCGCAGTTTCTTGGCGGCCAGCCCTTGTATTCCACGCTGCTGGCCCGCACCTTACAACGGCAGGAGCGTGAGCAGGCGGCGCGCGCCGCCGCAGAAAATGCCCCCGGGACGGTCAATACTTGAACGTATCAGCCGGGTATAAGATAATTGATCGATGTTCGGGCGCCATTGGTGCGGCCTGAAGTGAAACTGGTTGGGAGTATAAAGATGAGTGATGACGTAGCACTGCCCCTGCAATTTACTGAGGCGGCAGCACATAAGGTGAAGAACCTGATTGCTGACGAAGAGAACCCGAACCTGAAACTGCGGGTCTATATCACCGGGGGTGGTTGCAGTGGTTTCCAGTATGGCTTCACTTTCGACGATCAGATCAATGACGGCGACATGACCATTGAGAAAGCTGGCGTGGCGCTGGTGGTCGATCCGATGAGCCTGCAATATCTGGTGGGCGGTTCGGTGGACTACACCGAAGGGCTGGAAGGATCGCGCTTTATCGTCACCAACCCGAATGCCAAAACCACCTGCGGCTGCGGCTCCTCATTCAGCATCTGAGGCGTTCGTCAGGCAGAAAAAAACCCGTGTGCCAGTGGCAGACGGGTTTTTTTATTACTGTTTTTCTTATGGGTAAAACGTGACTGCATGGGTAAAACAAGGTTGCTGTGTGTAGCTGCGAAGCGTCCTGACTCACCATTCAACCGTGATAAGCCGGGTGGTGCGCTCCACATTGCCCGCCAGATGGGCCTCTTGTTTCAAGGTTTGGGTACGGATAACCGGCTGATAGCGGGCATCGCTGCCGCACTCGGCCGTAGGGGTGCTGCCGGTCAGGGTAACCGCGCATTGAGGCACAATCACCAGACGGACATTGATCACGCCCTGGGCACCCTCGCCCTGACTTCCGATGGCCATTGCCGGCAAAATCCCCAGCGCCAGTAGCGCGCTGCACAGGAGGTGTCGCATCGGTGGTATTCCTGGTGTTGAAGTACTCCAACGTACCGGCCGGTGACCCCGGCCTGATAAGGGTATCGGCAGGGGAGGGCGCTGGCTTTAGCCAATCTGGATCTCCCCAGGGTTAACCGGTTTACCGGTACGTGGAACCCGCGACGCAAAACAGACCAAAAAGGGAGTGTGTGGCGGCGGCAGGGCGCATGAGCAACCGGCCAAAGGCCGGGCTGCTCAGACGCGGTGAATATAACAGAACCGATCGATGGGGTGAATATGTTTTAATCAATAAATAATTAATTGATATTTCATCCCGGTTGAAGATTAATTTGCCAGTTGCTTATCCGTGGCTTTCCAGCTCAAAGGTCGGCAACTTCAGGTGCCAGCGGATGGCAGCCAGACGAATCACCAGCGTAATCGCCATGCCCAGCAGCGTCGCCTGCGGCAGCGGCATGGCAAAGACCGAGTAGGCGAGGGTGTGGGCAATGCCGCCGACGATGCAGGCGGTGGCGTAGATCTCGGTACGCAGGATCATCGGGATCTCACGCGCCAGAATGTCGCGGATGATGCCACCGCCGACGCCGGTAATCACCCCCATGCAGACCGCCACCAGCGGGCCAGTGCCCGCGGCGAACGCCTTGTTGACGCCGATGCCGACAAACACCGCCAGGCCGACCGCGTCCAGCACCGGCAGCACCCACTTCGGCAGGCGGCGCGGCTGGCGCACCAGCAGGATGGTGAGCAGGCAGGTGAGCATCGCCACCACCAGATCGGTGGGATCGCGCACCCAGAACACCGGGCCATGCGCCAGCGCCATGTCACGGATGGTGCCGCCACCGACCGCCGTCACCACGCCCAGCACCAGGACGCCGAAGGGGTCCATCCGCAGTTTGCCCGCCAGCAATACGCCCGAGATGGCGAATACCGCGGTGCCTAAGATATCCAGAATTGAGAGCAACATATCAACGATCGTTCCGCGCAGAAGTGGGATCCGGCAGCGCCGCCAGCTGTGGGCAGAGCTGCTGTGCGGCCAGCATAATACGCGGGCCAGCGCGGCTGAACCAGTCAGAATTGACGGCGATCACCGGCACCGTCAACTGCGGCCGCCAGAAGGCGCTGACCGCCTGCTGCTGCGCCGCCTCACCGGGGGTGACGATCGCCGCCGGGTGGCGCATCAGCACCTGTTCGCGGCTCACCTGCGGCCACGGCATCCGGCTGTCGGCAAACACATTGCGCGCGCCGCACAGCGTCACGATCTCGCTCTGGAGGGTGTCAGCGGCGGCGGTGAACAGCGGCCGGGTGCCAAACTGCAACAGCACCGGCAGCGGGGTGGCGCGTGCGTACTGCTGGCGCAACGCCTCCCGCTGCTGGCGCAACTGCGCGGCGGCCTGTTTGCCCAGAGCTGGCTGGTCGCTGTAGCCAGCGAGCCGCTCCAGCGTCTCTGCCACCTGCTCAATGCTCTGCGGATCGAGGGTGATCACCGGGATCCCCAGCGACGCCAGCTGGTCGAGGGCGCGCTGCGGGTTGCCGCCGCGCCACGCCAGCACCAGATCGGGCTTCAGCGCGACGATGCGCTCCAGGTTGATCCCCTGCCAGTTGGCGACCCGCTCCAGCGCCTTGGCCGCGGGCGGGTAGTCGGCGTACTCACTGGCGGCCACCAATTTCGGCCCCAGCCCGGCGGCGTAGGCCAGCTCGGTCAGGTTGGGGGCCAGCGCCACCACCCGCTGCGCCGGGGCGGCCTGCGCTGTCGCGATAAAAAAAGGCACTGCCAACAGCAGTGCCTTGAGGGAAGCGAACAGCCGCATCAGCCGCGCGACGCCAGCGCCTGAAGCATGGCGTCCACCATGCGCGTGGACTGCTCGGCCGCCACCACCAGAAACTCCTCGAAGCTCAGGTGGGAAGCCTGATCCGCCACGTCGGAGATGGCGCGCACCACCACGAACGGGGTGCCGAACAGGTGGCAGACGTGGCCGATGGCCGCCGCTTCCATCTCTACGGCCGCCACCTGCGGGAAGGTCGTGCGGATGCGGGCCAGCGGCTCGGCGCCATTGATGAAGGCGTCGCCGCTGCACACCAGCCCGCGCACCGCGTTCAGGCCCAGATCGCTGATGCAGCGTTCGGCCAGCGCAATCAGCTCGCCGTCGGCGGTGAAGGCCGCCGGGCAGCCAGCCATCTGGCCCGGCGCATAGCCGAAGGCGGTGACGTCGGCATCGTGGTAGCGCACTTCGTCAGAGACCACGATGTCGCCCACTTTCAGGGTCGGGGCCAGGCCACCGGCGGAACCGGTGTTGATCACCACGTCCGGGCGGCAGTGCTCCAGCAGCAGGGTGGTGCCCATCGCGGCGGAGACCTTGCCGATGCCCGATTTGAGCAGGGCCACCTCCACGCCATGCAGCGTGCCGGTGTAGATTTCGCAGCCGGCGCGTTGCAGGGTCTGACGGTTTTCGATCTTGTCGCGCAGCAGGGTGACTTCCTGCTCCATTGCGCCGATGATGCCAACTTTCATAGAGATACTCGCTGATAAAGGTGGAGGACGATTTCGCATTTTCCTGTGGTCGAGTAGTCTATCATGGCTAAAAGCCAGAGATAATGCGTAATGGGCCGCGTCCTGCGGCGGGGGAACAGCATGGCGGCAATTGATTTTCGTAAAAAATTCAGCGTGGAGCGCCCCTTCAGACCGCAGCGGCAGGTGCTGGAGGAGCTGGACGCCTATGACATTGTGCGCCAGTTCGAGAGCGATCGCGGGCGCATCATCAACTCGGCGGCCATCCGCCGGTTGCAGCAGAAGACGCAGGTCTTCCCGCTGGAGCGCAACGCGGCGGTGCGCAGCCGGTTGACCCACTCGCTGGAGGTGCAGCAGGTCGGGCGGCACATCGCGAAAGAGATCCTGCACCGCCTTGGCAAGGCTGACCGGCTGGCAGCGCTCGGGCTGGAGCGGCTGGTGGCCCCGTTTGAGAGCGTGGTGGAGATGGCCTGCCTGATGCATGACATCGGTAACCCGCCGTTCGGCCACTTCGGTGAGTCCGCCCTCAATGACTGGTTCGGCCGACGGATGCGGGTGGCCGACTGCGCGCCCGGCGCGGAGGATACCTGCCCGGTACCGTTTTTGCGGCTGCGCGCCGGGGAGGAGACGCTCAATGCGCTGCGTAGCCGCATTCGCCACGATCTCAGCCACTTTGAGGGCAACGCACAGGCCATCCGGCTGGTGTTCAGCCTGCTGCGCCTCAACCTCACGCACACCCAGGTGGCCTGCATCCTGAAGTATACCCGCCCCGCCTACTGGGCCGGGCCGGTGCCGGAGCCATACAGTTATCTGATGAAGAAGCCGGGCTACTATCTGGCGGAGGAGCCGCAGATCCACCAGCTGCGCACGGCGCTGGATCTGGGCGAATTCCAGCGTTTCCCGCTCACCTACATCATGGAAGCGGCGGATGATATCTCCTACTGCATCGCCGATCTGGAGGATGCGGTGGAGAAGAAGATCTTCACCGTTGACCAGCTCTACCACCACCTGCAACAGGAGTGGGGCAGCGCGCAGGCCGGCGACCTGTTTGATCTGGTGGTGGGCACCGCCTATAAAAAGATGGCGGCCGCGCGCGACTATCGCCACCCCATCGACTACTTCTTTATGGAGTTGCGGGTGCAGACCGTCAAACGGCTGGTGCCCCATGCCGCGCAGCGCTTCATCGATAACCTGCCGCAGGTGTATGAGGGGACGTTGAATCAGGCGCTGCTGGAGGATGAGAGCCAGGCCAACCGGCTGCTGGAGGTGTTCAAGACCGTTGCCTTCCGCCGGGTGTTCAACCACCATGAGGTGGAGGAGCTGGAGTTGCAGGGCTACCGGGTGATCAGCGGCCTGCTGGATATCTACAGCCCGCTGCTGGAGATGCCGTGGGAGGATTTCCGCCAGCTCAACGAGCAGGATACCCACCGCCGCTACCCGATTGAGACACGCCTGCTGCACAAGCTTACCGCCAAATACCGGCTGACCTACAATCAGGCGGTGAACCAGCTGGCCACGCTGCCAGAGGCGGAGCAGCCGGTGTGGGAGTACTACTACCGCGCGCGTTTGATCCAGGATTACATCAGCGGCATGACCGATCTCCATGCCTATGATGAGTACCGGCGGCTGGCGGCGGCGGAGTGATTAAAATCTGTTCTTTTGTAAAGGCGTTGAACACTTTTTTACCATTGCTGAATCGACGCCAGTGAACTTAAGGTGGTTAATTACATCTTACTCAGCATGGCTGCACAGTCAGTATTGTTCTTGTCGCATCAATAAATTAAAGAGATACAGACGCATGAAAAAATCCTCTTTGTTCCTCAGCGCCCTGGCGCTTAGCATTGGAATGGCTTTTGGCCCCGCCTCCTCCGCACTGGCTGCGGAAACCGCCTCGTCGGGCATGACCCAACTGCCGAGTCTGGCGCCGATGCTGGAGAAAGTGATGCCGTCCGTTGTGAGCATCAACGTCGAGGGCAGCACCACGGTCAATACGCCGCGCATGGGCCAGCAGTTCCAGCAGTTCTTCGGTGACGATTCGCCGCTCTGCCAGGATGGCTCGCCGTTCCAGCAATCCCCGCTCTGCCAGGGCGGCGGTGACAACGGCGGCGGCAACCCACGTGGCGGCCGCCAGTCCCAGCAGCCGTTCCAGGCGCTCGGCTCCGGGGTGATCATTGACGCCGACAAGGGCTACGTGGTGACCAACAACCACGTGGTGGACAACGCCACCAAGATCGTGGTGCAGCTCAACGATGGCCGCAAATTTGACGCCAAGGTGATTGGCAAAGACCCGCGCTCCGACATCGCGCTGATCCAGCTGAAAGAGGCCAAAAACCTGACGGCGGTGAAGATGGCCGACTCCGAGGCGCTGCGCGTCGGTGACTACACCGTCGCCATTGGCAACCCGTACGGGCTGGGTGAGACTGCCACCTCCGGCATCGTCTCGGCGCTGGGCCGCAGCGGGCTGAACATTGAGAACTACGAGAACTTCATCCAGACGGATGCCGCCATCAACCGCGGCAACTCCGGCGGTGCGCTGGTCAACCTGAACGGTGAGCTGATCGGCATCAACACCGCGATCCTCGCGCCAGACGGTGGCAACATCGGCATCGGGTTCGCCATCCCCAGCAACATGGTGAAGAACCTCACCAGCCAGATGATTGAGTTCGGCCAGGTGAAACGCGGCGAACTGGGCATCATGGGCACCGAACTGAACTCCGAGCTGGCGAAGGCGATGAAAGTTGACGCCCAGCGCGGCGCGTTCGTCAGCCAGGTCATGCCGAAGTCGGCGGCGGCGAAGGCCGGTATCAAGGCCGGGGACGTGATCCTCACCATGAACGGCAAGGCTATCTCCAGCTTTGCCGCCTTCCGCGCGGAGGTGGGCACGCTGCCGATCGGCACCAAGCTGGCGCTGGGCCTGCAACGTGACGGCAAGCCGGTAACGGTAGAAGTGACGTTGGAGCAGAGCCAGCAGGCGCAGGTCGATTCCGCCACCATCTTCACCGGCATTGAGGGCGCGGAGCTGAGCAACACCGAGGTCAACGGCCAGAAGGGCGTGAAAGTGGACAACGTGAAGCCGGGTTCCGCCGCGGCGCGTATCGGCCTGAAGAAGGGCGACGTGATTCTCGGCGTCAACCAGCAGCCGGTGGCCAACCTCGGCGAGCTGCGTAAGATCCTCGACAGCAAGCCGTCCGTGCTTGCGCTCTCGATCCAACGCGGTGACAGCCAGCTCTACCTGCTGATGCAGTAAGATCCTGACGATCCACACGATTTAACAGGCACGGGAGACCGTGCCTTTTTTACGTCTGTAGCGGTCATTATTTTTGCCGCGCCTAAAATCGCCTTTCATTCCGTTGTCATCGCTTATTTTATCCACTGCGTGCATTTTGTGCGTTTGCACAAGGCGGCGTGGCGTGCGGCGGCGTATGCTGCCAGACAGGTCAGGTCAGCGGAGGGAGCAGATGGCGGCATATCAATTGGAAGCGGGCATGGCGCAGGAGATCGTCTCCCGCACCATGCAGATCATCGACAGCAATGTCAACGTGATGGATGGGCGTGGGCGCATCATCGGCAGTGGCGATCCGCAGCGGCTCGGTGAGCTGCATGAGGGGGCGCTGCTGGCGATCGCGCAGGGGCGGCGGGTGGAGATCGATTCCGCCGTGGCGCGTGGGCTGCACGGCGTGCGGCCGGGGGTGAATTTACCGCTGCGCATCGATGGCGAGATTGTCGGCGCGGTGGGGCTGAGCGGCGAGCCAGAGACGCTGCGCCGTTACGGCCAGCTGGTCAGCATGACCGCCGAAATGATGCTGGAGCAGGCCCGGTTGCAGCAACTGCTGGCGCGCGACAGCCGCCTGCGGGAGGAGCTGGTGCTCAACCTGATCCGGGCGGAGGGCGGGACGTCCTCTTTGGCGGAGTGGGCGCAGCGGCTGGGGGTCAACCTTGACCAGCCGTGGGCGGTGGCGCTGATTGAGGTGGAGGGGCAGGGGCCAGACGCTGGCAGCGCGCTGCACGAGATGCAGGCGCTGCTCGCCGCGCCGGGGCGGGAGCCGTTGCTGGCGCTGGTGTCACTGCATGAGCTGGTGTGGCTGGTGCCTGCGCCGGAGGGGGAGGCGCGTGGCGATGCGCTGCGGGCGCGGATGGAGGCACTATTGGCGCGCGCGGCGGCGCAGGGGCTGGAGGTGCGGTTGGCGCTCGGCAACGGCTTCAGCGGCCCCGGCGGCATCGCTCGATCCTACCGCACGGCCCGTGCGACGCTGGCGGTGGGCAAGCAGCGTCTGCCAGCGCAGCGCGGCTACTTCTACCCGGATCTGCGGCTGCCGGTGCTGCTCGACAGCCTGCGCGATGGCTGGCAGGCCGAGGAGCTGGCGCAACCCTTGGCGCGCCTGCGGGAGGCGGACAGCAATGGCCTGCTGCGGCGCACGCTGCGCGCCTGGTTCGCCCACGACGTGCAGCCCGGCGCGGCGGCGCGCGCGCTGTTTATCCATCGCAATACGCTTGAGTACCGCCTCAACCGCATCGCCGACGTGACCGGCCTCGACCTTACCCGCTTTGACCACCGGCTGCTGCTCTATGTGGCGCTGCAACTGGAGGCCCCCCAGCCCGAGTGATCGGCTCAGCCGCCGCGTAGCTGGATCTT
This sequence comes from Nissabacter sp. SGAir0207, assembly GCF_005491205.1. Taxonomy (NCBI): domain Bacteria; kingdom Pseudomonadati; phylum Pseudomonadota; class Gammaproteobacteria; order Enterobacterales; family Yersiniaceae; genus Nissabacter; species Nissabacter sp. SGAir0207. Next base: position 3,124,326 of record NZ_CP028035.1, on the reverse strand, counting down.
CGCCGCGTTGGTGACGTTTTCAATCTCATCCAGCAACTCCAGCCACTCCGGCTCCAGTGACAGCGGGCTGGCGTGCTGGCGCAACTGCTGCTCCAGATAGAAACAGAGGTGCTTGAGGCGCGGTACGCCGCTGTAGCTGCAACTGCCGTGCAGCTTGTGGATCAGCGCCTGAATGGTGTCATCGTTGGCGCCGTCCAGCACCGCCTGCACCCGCTCGCTGACCTGCGGCAGGAAGTCGATCAACATCTGCAACAGATCGCGCGCCAGATCCTCTTTATTGGCGGACTGGCGCAGCGCCAGATCCCAATCCAGCGAGGGCAGCGGATCGCCCGCGGTAGGGCTGATGACCAGCGCCGCTGGCTCGAGCGGCTCCACCTCCGGCGCGTGGTAGCGCGCCAGCACCCGTTTCAGCATCGCCTCATCGATCGGCTTCGCCAGATAGTCGGTCATGCCAGCCGCCAGCAAGTGCTCGCGCTCGCCAGCCAGCGAGTGGGCGGTAACGGCGATGATCGGCGTCTGGCTGTGCTGCGGCAGCTGGTGGATCAGTTCGGCGGCGCGAATGCCGTCAATCTCCGGCATCTGGATGTCCATCAAAATCACATCCAGCGTCTGTTCGCGCGCCAGCGCCAGCGCATCCACCCCGCTGTCACACAGCAGCACCTCCTCCACCAGCTCCTCCAGCAGGGTGCCGATCAGCTTCAGGTTGGCCGGGTTGTCATCCACCGCCATCACCGTCAGCGGCAGGCGCGGCGGCTTGTTGCCGAGCAGCCCGGCTTGGCGGTCATCCAGCAGCAGCGGCAGCAGGCGCACGCTGGAGATGGGCTTGATCAGGCAACCCTGCACGCCCAGCTGCTTGAGCGCCTCGGCGTCAATCTGCAACTGCGAGGGGAGCGCCATGATCACCCGGTCGGCCAGCGCCACGATGCTCGGCATCCGCTGCTTGTACTCACGCAGCATGTGGCGCTTCTTCAGCGGCACGCCAATCAGCAGGATGTCAAAGTGCTCTTCCGGCAGTTGGGTAAGCAGCGAGGCGTAGGTGATCTCCAGCGGCGTGGTGGCGAGGATCTCCAGCGTCGCCTTGGCGGCGGCGTCGTTGGCCTCGACGTAGGCCAGTCGCTTGCCCTGCAATGGTGCCATCGGCTGCGGGCTGGGCAGGAAGTTGTCGTTCAGCTCAATGTTGATGTGGAACCAGAAGGTGGAGCCGCGGTTAAGCTGGCTGTAGAAGCTGATGTCGCCCCCCATCTCCTTGACCAGCTTTTGGGTGATCACCAGCCCCAGCCCGGTGCCGCCGTGGCGGCGCGAGATGCTGGCATCCGCCTGACGGAAGGCCTGGAACAGCTGCGACTGCTGGCGCTCGGAGATGCCGATGCCGGTGTCGTGGATCTGCACCTCCAGCTCCGCCTTCATGTTGTCATGGGAGCGCAGCTCGACGTTGATGTCGATATTGCCGGTCTCGGTGAACTTGATGGCGTTGCCGAGCAGGTTGGTCACCACCTGTTGCAGGCGCAGCGGGTCGCCGATCACCTGCTCCGGCACGTTGTTCTGCACGTTCAGCGTTAGCTCCAGCCCCTTCTCATGGGCGGAGTGCGCCAGCAGCACCACCACCTCGTCCAGCGTCTCGCGCAGGGCGAACGGGATGTGCTCCAGCACCAGCTTGCCAGCCTCCAGCTTCGAGAAGTCGAGCACGTCATTGATGATGGTCAGCAGGTTGTTGGCGGAGCGCTCAATGGTTTGCAGGTAGTCGCTCTGGGTCGGCGTCAGTGGGGTCTTCAGCGTCTGGCGGGTGAAGCCAATCACGCCATTGAGCGGGGTGCGCAGCTCATGGGACATGTTGGCCAAAAACTCGGACTTGATGCGCGCTGCCTCCTGGGCACGCTTCTTCGCCAGATCCAGCTCGACGTTCTGGATCTCCATCTGCTCCAGCGTCTCGCGCAGGTCAGAGGTGGCCTGATCGATATTCTGCTGCATCTCCTCATGGTAGGCGGTCAAAGACATCGCCATCGAGTTGATGCCGTTTTTCAGCATGTCCAGCTCGCCCAACATGTAGCCCTCCACCCGGCTGTCGAGCTGGCCGCGGCGGATGCGGTCAACGGTGTTGACCATGTTGCGGATTGGGCCGGTGACGTCGCGCATCAGCCGGTAGGCGAACAGGATGGCGATGCAGAGGCTGAGCACCAGCAGCAGGGTGGCGACAAACACCTCTTTATACTGCTGAAGGCGCACCGAGTTGAGATCCAGTTCAATGGCAATGTAGCCGAGGTTGTCGGTTTTCAGCGCGGGCGCGTTGTCGCTCTCGTCCGGCGCGCTCTCCTCCGGGGTGATCGGCGTGCGCAGGATCAGCTCGTCGCCAATGCGGCTCACCATCAGTTCCGTGGGCATCGGCGTGCCCTGGCTGATCTGCAGCTGGGTGTAGTTGCGGTGGGAGTTGGAGGTGACGAACAGCCGGTTGTCGCGGTCAAACACCGTAATCGAGCGCACGATGTCAGAGTGGCGGCGGTGCAGCAGGCTCACCAACTGGCGCACCGACTCGCGGTTATTGAAGGTCATGCCATACTCGCTGGCGACCGCCAGCGGCTCAATGATGCCAGCACCGGCATCCACCAGCTGATCCTGCAACTCATTGTACCGGTGGACCACAAAGAAGGTGCTGAGCAGCAGGCCGATCAACAGGGTCGGCGCCAGGATCAAAATCATCATCCGTGCGCGAAGGCTATATTTGGTCATGGGATTCCAATATGGGAGAATTGGCAGCTAATCAGCTTCATTAACACGCGTGCAATCAATATGGCCCAATTCTACTCTCCAAACCGCCGTGTGACGACCCGGCAAACAGTGACGGTTACCGCCACCGATCTCGATACCTTCGGCCAGGGCGTGGCGCGCCACCAAGGCAAGGCGCTGTTTGTGCCCGGTATGCTGCCCGGCGAACAGGCGGAGGTGACGCTCACCGAAGAGAAGCGCCAGTTCGCCAAGGGCAAGCTCAAGCGCCTACTGACGCGCAGTGAGGAGCGCGTGGCCCCGCCATGCCCGCACTATGGCGTCTGCGGCGGTTGCCAGATCCAACACGCCGCCACACCGTTGCAGCAGCGCAGCAAATCGGCCGCCCTGCTGCGGATGATCGCGCGTGAAACCGGCGTCACGCCAGAGGCGCAACCGGTGATTGCCGGGCCGGAGTATGGCTACCGCCGCCGGGCGCGCCTCGGGCTGGTGTGGCAGCCGAAGGCGAACCGGCTGGTGATGGGCTTCCGCCAGCAAGGCTCCAGCGAGCTGGTGGCGGTCAGCCGCTGCCCGGTGCTGGTACCGGCGCTGGAGGCGCTGCTGGTGCCGTTACACGCCTGCCTGAGCGGGCTGGCGGCGGTGCGTCGGCTCGGCCACGTGGAGCTGGTGCTGGCGGAGGCCGGGCCGCTGGTGGTGCTGCGCCACCTCGACCCGCTGAAAGAGGACGATCGCGCGCGGCTGGCGGCCTTCGCCGCGCACCACGCGCTGACGCTTTTCCTCGACGGCGGGGAGGGGCAACTGACAAAAGTGTGCGGTGACGATCCGCACTATCAGGTGGATGGCTTATCATTGCGCTTCAGCCCGCAGGACTTCATTCAGGTGAATGATGCCGTCAACCAGCAGATGGTGCAGCAGGCGCTGGCATGGCTGGCGCTGACGCCCGACGATCGCGTGCTCGATCTGTTCTGCGGCATGGGCAACTTTACCCTGCCGATCGCCCGCCGCGCGCGGGAGGTGGTGGGCGTGGAAGGTGTTGCCACGCTGGTGGCGAATGGGCAATATAACGCACAGATAAATTCGCTGAATAATACCCAGTTCTTTCATGCCAACCTGGAGGATGAAAGTACCTGGCAGCAGTGGGCGCAACAGGGGTTCGACAAGGTATTGCTCGACCCGGCGCGGGCTGGCGCGGCAGGGATCATGTCGCACATCGCCAAACTTTCTCCATCACGGATTGTCTATGTGTCCTGTAACCCCACCACACTGGCGCGGGACAGCAATGTCCTGCTCGGGGCAGGCTACCGGCTCGCGGAAGTGCGGATGCTGGATATGTTTCCACAGACTGGCCATCTGGAGTCCATGGCCCTGTTCATCAAGCCGCCCGCGACGCCGGGCAAGTAGGGAGAAGATATGGTTGCGGTAAGAAGTGCGCATTTGAATACGGCTGGCGAGTTCGCGCTTGATGCGTGGATTGAGAGTTTGGGGCTCCCCAGCCAGCAATCATGTGAGCGTCTGGCCGAAACCTGGCGTTATTGCGAGCAGCAGACCCAGGGCCACCCCCAGGCCTCGCTGCTGCTATGGCGCGGGCTGGAGATGGTTGAGATCCTCTCCACCCTGAGCATGGACAATGACAGTATGCGCGCGGCGCTGCTGTTCCCGCTGGTCAATGAGGGGATCATTGACGAGGCCACCCTGACCGCCGAATTTGGCGGCGGCATCACCGCGCTGGTGCATGGCGTGATTGACATGGACGCCATCCGCCAGCTCAAGGCGACGCAGAATGACTCGATGGCCTCGGAGCAGGTGGACAACGTGCGCCGGATGCTGCTGGCGATGGTCGAGGATTTCCGCTGCGTGGTGCTGAAGCTGGCGGAGCGCATCGCCCACCTGCGCGAGGTCAAGGACGCGCCGGAGGATGAGCGCGTGCTGGCGGCGAAGGAGTGTACCAACATCTACGCGCCGCTGGCGAACCGCCTCGGCATCGGCCAGCTCAAGTGGGAGCTGGAGGATTTCTGCTTCCGCTACCTGCACCCGGACGAGTACAAACGCATCGCCAAGCTGCTGCATGAGCGCCGCATCGACCGCGAGCAGTACATTGATGATTTCGTTAACAACCTGCGCCGCGCGATGCAGGAGGAGAACATCAAGGCCGACATCTACGGCCGCCCCAAGCACATCTACAGCATCTGGCGGAAAATGCAGAAAAAGGCGCTGGCCTTTGATGAGCTGTTTGACGTGCGCGCGGTGCGCATCGTGGTGGATCGCCTGCAAGATTGCTACGCGGCGCTGGGGATTGTGCACACCCACTATCGCCACCTGCCAGATGAGTTCGACGACTACGTCGCCAACCCAAAACCCAACGGCTACCAGTCGATCCACACCGTGGTGCTCGGCCCGCGCGGCCTGCCGCTGGAGATCCAGATCCGTACCCGCCAGATGCACGAGGATGCCGAACTGGGCGTCGCGGCGCACTGGAAGTATAAAGAGGGCACGGTGGTGGCTGGCCGCACCGGCTACGAGGAGCGCATCGCCTGGCTGCGCAAGCTGATTGCCTGGCAGGAGGAGATGGCCGACTCCGGCGAGATGCTCGACGAGGTGCGCAGTCAGGTGTTCGACGACCGGGTCTACGTCTTTACGCCGAAGGGCGACGTGGTCGACCTGCCGACCGGCTCCACGCCGCTCGACTTCGCCTACCACATCCACAGCGACGTCGGCCACCGCTGCATCGGCGCGAAGATTGGCGGGCGCATCGTGCCCTTTACCTACCAGTTGCAGATGGGTGACCAGATCGAGATCATCACCCAGAAGCACCCGAACCCGAGCCGCGACTGGCTCAACCCGAACCTCGGCTACATCACCACCAGCCGTGGGCGTTCGAAGGTGCACAACTGGTTCCGCAAGCTGGATCGCGACAAGAATATCCTCGCCGGCCGCCAGATTCTGGATGATGAGCTGGCGCGCCTTGGCATCAGCCTGAAAGAGGCGGAGAAGCTGTTGATCCCGCGCTACAACGTCAATTCACTGGATGAGGTGCTGGCGGCGATTGGCGGCGGCGACATCCGCCTTAACCAGATGGTCAACTTCCTCCAGTCGCAACTGAACAAGCCGACCGCCGAGGAGCTGGATCGCGAGGCGCTGCGCCAGCTGACGCAGAAGAGCGGGCCATCCCAGCAGCGCGCCGCCAACAAGGACAATGGCCGCGTGGTGGTGGAGGGCGTCGGCAACCTGATGCATCACATCGCCCGCTGCTGCCAGCCGATCCCCGGTGATGAGATCGTCGGCTTCATCACGCAGGGGCGCGGCATCTCGATCCACCGCGCCGACTGCGACCAGCTGGCGGAGCTGCGCTCCCACGCGCCGGAGCGGCTGGTGGACGCGGTGTGGGGCGAGAGCTACTCCAGCGGCTACTCGCTGGTGGTGCGCGTCACCGCCAACGATCGCAGCGGCCTGCTGCGCGACATCACCACCATTCTGGCGAATGAGAAGGTGAATGTGCTGGGCGTCGCCAGCCGCAGCGACACCAAAGAGCAGCTCGCCACCATCGACATGGAGATTGAGATCTACAACCTCCAGGTGTTGGCGCGCGTGATCGCCAAACTTAACCAGCTACCAGACGTGATTGAGGCGCGACGCCTGCACGGGAGCTGACTCTTCTGGCGGCCCCGCGGGGCCGCCCCTCCTCTTTTTTAGGGGCCACTCTGGCCCCGCCACCCTTGAGATGCCGTCATGACCGAGATGTCCCCGCTTGAACGCCTGCTTGCCCTGATGAAAACCCTGCGCGACCCGCAACACGGCTGCCCGTGGGATCGGGCGCAGACCTTCGACACCATCGCCCCCTACACGCTGGAGGAGACCTACGAGGTGCTGGACGCCATCCAGCGCCGTGACTACGCCGATCTGCGCGACGAGTTGGGCGATCTGCTGTTCCAGGTGGTGTTCTACGCCCAGATGGGCAGCGAGCAGGGGCTGTTCAGCTTCGATGAGATTTGTGATGCCATCAGTGACAAACTGGAGCGCCGCCACCCGCACCTGTTTGGCGGCGACAGCGCCGCGCCGTCTCTGGCGCGCTGGGAGCAGGCCAAGGCGCAGGAGCGGGCAGAGAAGTCGCTGCACTCGGCGATGGATGACATCCCTGAGGCACTGCCGGCGCTGATGCGCGCCCACAAGATCCAGAAACGCTGCGCGGCGGTGGGCTTTGACTGGACAACTCTCGGCCCGGTGGTGGACAAGGTGCATGAGGAGATTGATGAGGTGATGCACGAGGCGCAGCAGGCGGTGGTGGATCAGGAGAAGCTGGGCGAGGAGATTGGCGACCTGCTGTTCGCCACCGTCAACCTGTCACGTCACCTTGGCCACAAGGCGGAGAACGCGTTGCAGGCCGCCAACCGCAAATTTGCCCGCCGCTTCCGCGAGGTCGAGGCGATCCTGCGCACCCAGGGCATGAGCACCGACGAGGCGACGCTGGAGCAGATGGAGGCGGCCTGGCAGCAGGTCAAACGCAACGAGCGCTGAGTGGCGATTTTCAGCCAAAGTGCAAGCTTACAGCCAGCGTGCGGCAGGGTAGAGTAGCGCGGTTTTTTATCCGGGGATCGCCAGGCCATTGGCGCGCCCTGACACCGTGCCGTAAGGCGTTTTGCTGGCCCTGAGTACCGGACGACAATCGGCAGCAAAGGGGCGGGAATACAGGGTTTGTCGCAGGATAAAGCCGGGGAAAACAGGGGGGCGAGGCGCTTTTTCATCGCCGAGCCATAAAACGATCAATTGTGGCGCCCTCCAGGTTCGGGTATACTACTTTCCCGTCCTGGTACTCCCATCGTCTTTAAACCTAAACTCTCAGGTTCAGCATGACAACTAATTATATTTTTGTGACCGGCGGGGTCGTCTCCTCTCTGGGTAAAGGCATTGCCGCAGCCTCTCTGGCGGCTATTCTCGAAGCCCGTGGCCTCAACGTTACCATCATGAAGCTGGACCCGTATATCAACGTGGATCCGGGCACAATGAGCCCAACTCAGCATGGTGAGGTTTTCGTTACCGAAGACGGCGCAGAAACTGACCTCGATTTAGGTCACTACGAACGCTTTATCCGCACCAAAATGTCTCGCCGCAACAACTTCACCACCGGCCGCATCTACTCTGATGTGCTGCGCAAAGAGCGCCGTGGTGACTATCTGGGCGCGACCATTCAGGTTATCCCGCACATCACCAACGCCATCAAAGAGCGCATCATTGAGGGTGGCGAAGGCCACGACGTGGTGCTGGTCGAGATCGGCGGCACCGTCGGCGACATCGAGTCCCTGCCGTTCCTGGAAGCCATCCGCCAGATGGCAGTGGACGTGGGCCGCGAGCACACCCTCTACATGCACCTGACGCTGGTGCCGTACATGGCGGCGGCCGGTGAAGTGAAGACCAAGCCGACCCAGCACTCCGTGAAAGAGCTGCTCTCCATCGGTATCCAGCCCGACGTGCTGATCTGCCGTTCTGACCGTGCCGTGCCGGCCAACGAGCGTGCGAAAATCGCATTGTTCTGTAACGTCCCGGAAAAAGCGGTTATCTCCCTAAAAGATGTTGATTCGATTTATAAAATCCCGGCGCTCTTGAAATCACAGGGCCTGGACGATTATATTTGTAAACGATTCAGCTTGAACGCGCCGGAAGCCAACCTGGCCGAGTGGGAGCAGGTGATCTACGAAGAGGCCAACCCAGGCGGCGAAGTGACCATCGGTATGATCGGCAAGTACGTGGAACTGCCGGATGCCTATAAGTCGGTGATTGAGGCGCTCAAACATGGCGGCCTGAAGAATCGCCTGACGGTCAACATCAAGCTGATTGACTCGCAGGACGTGGAGACGCGTGGCGAAGAGGTGCTGAAGGATCTGGACGCCATCCTGATCCCTGGCGGCTTCGGCTACCGCGGCGTGGAAGGCAAAGTGGCCGCCGCCCGTTATGCGCGTGAGAACAATATTCCTTACCTGGGCATCTGCCTGGGGATGCAGGTGGCACTGATGGAGTTCGCCCGCCACGTGGCCGGGATGGAGAACGCCAACTCCACCGAATTTGTGCCAGACTGTAAGTACCCGGTGGTCGCGTTGATCACCGAGTGGCGCGATGAAGACGGCAACGTTGAAGTGCGCGATGAGAAGAGTGATTTGGGCGGGACCATGCGCGTTGGGGGGCAACCGTGCCACCTGACCGAGAACAGTCTGGTTCGCCAGCTGTACGGCGAGCCGACGATTGTTGAGCGCCACCGCCACCGTTATGAGGTGAACAACATGCTGTTGAAGCAGATCGAAGCGGCGGGCCTGCGGGTTGCCGGTCTCTCTGCTGACAAAAAGCTGGTGGAGATCATTGAGGTGCCGAACCACCCGTGGTTCGTGGCATGTCAATTCCACCCGGAATTTACGTCAACGCCGCGTGATGGTCACCCGTTGTTTGCGGGCTTCGTCAAAGCCGCCGGTGAGTATCAGAAGCGCCAGGTAAAATAAGATAGATGATAAGCAGTGCGCACCCCAGGGTGCGCACTGTTTGTCTGGGGTTTTAGTTTAACTTGTACTGAGGAAAATCTAATGTCCAAAATCGTTAAAGTCATCGGTCGCGAAATCATCGACTCCCGTGGTAACCCGACGGTAGAAGCTGAAGTGCATCTGGAAGGTGGTTTCGTAGGTCTGGCGGCTGCGCCGTCAGGTGCCTCTACCGGTTCCCGCGAAGCGCTGGAACTGCGTGACGGTGACAAATCCCGTTTCCTGGGTAAAGGCGTCACCAAGGCGGTAGCCGCGGTTAACGGCCCGATCGCACAGGCCGTGACCGGCAAAGATGCCAAAGATCAGGCTAACATCGACAAGATCATGATCGAGCTGGACGGCACTGAGAACAAATCTAACTTCGGTGCAAACGCCATTCTGGCGGTTTCCCTGGCTGCTGCCAAAGCTGCCGCCGCGTCCAAAGGCATGCCGCTGTACGAACACATTGCTGAACTGAACGGCACACCGGGTAAATTCTCCATGCCGCTGCCGATGATGAACATCATCAACGGTGGTGAACACGCTGACAACAACGTCGACATCCAAGAGTTCATGATTCAGCCGGTTGGCGCGAAGAACGTGAAAGAAGCCATCCGTATGGGTTCTGAAGTGTTCCACAACCTGGCTAAAGTGCTGAAATCCAAAGGCATGAACACCGCTGTGGGCGACGAAGGTGGCTACGCGCCGAACCTGGGTTCCAACGCCGAAGCTCTGGCTGTGATCGCGGAAGCGGTAAAAGCAGCAGGCTACGAGCTGGGCAAAGACATCACCCTGGCGATGGACTGCGCGGCCTCTGAGTTCTACAAAGATGGCAAATACGTGCTGGCTGGCGAAGGCAACAAAGCCTTCACCTCCGAAGAGTTCACCCACTTCCTGGAAGATCTGACCAAACAGTACCCGATCGTCTCCATCGAAGATGGCCTGGACGAATCTGACTGGGACGGTTTCGCCTACCAGACCAAAGTGCTGGGCGACAAAATCCAGCTGGTGGGCGACGACCTGTTCGTCACCAACACCAAGATCCTGAAAGAAGGCATCGAGAAAGGCATCGCTAACTCCATCCTGATCAAGTTCAACCAGATCGGTTCCCTGACCGAAACCCTGGCTGCGATCAAAATGGCGAAAGATGCAGGCTACACCGCGGTTATCTCCCACCGTTCTGGTGAGACCGAAGATGCCACCATCGCTGACCTGGCAGTAGGTACAGCAGCAGGCCAGATCAAGACCGGTTCCATGAGCCGTTCTGACCGCGTTGCCAAGTACAACCAGCTGATCCGTATCGAAGAAGCGCTGGGCAACCGTGCGCCGTTCAACGGTCTGAAAGAGGTGAAAGGCCAGTAATTTCTGCGCCTTCACTGATAAAACCCGCTTCGGCGGGTTTTTTTATGCCGGTTTACCACTGGAAACAGATAACACTGCGCTAAATTTGGTCAGCGCGCGGGAATCTGCCATAATCACGCCCCTTCAAATTAACAACATTGAGAGTGCCATGCAGTACCCGATTAATGAGATGTTCCAAACCCTGCAAGGGGAAGGCTACTTTACCGGCGTGCCAGCCATTTTTGTTCGCTTGCAAGGATGCCCGGTGGGATGCAGTTGGTGCGACACCAAACACACCTGGGACAAGTTGGCCGATCGGGAAGTGGCGCTGGATGAGATTCTGGTCAAAACCGTGGAGACCGACGCATGGGGCGCGGCCACCACCGAGGATCTGCTGGCGGTGATTGAGCGCAACGGCTACACCGCCCGCCACATCGTGATCACCGGCGGCGAGCCGTGCATCTACGATCTTGGCCCGCTGACGCTGCTGCTGGAGAAGAGCGGCTTCACCTGCCAGATTGAGACCAGCGGCACCCATGAGGTGCGCTGCTCGCCTAATACGTGGGTAACGGTTTCGCCGAAGGTCAATATGCGCGGCGGCATGGCGGTGCTCGATCAGGCGCTCAAGCGTGCCGACGAGATCAAGCACCCGGTGGCGCGTGAGCGTGACATTGAGGCGCTGGATGCCCTGCTGGCGCGGCTGCATGATGAGAAGCACCGTATCGTGGCGCTGCAACCCATCAGCCAGAAAGAGGAAGCCACCCGCCTCTGTATTGAGACCTGCATTGCGCGCAACTGGCGGTTGTCGATGCAGACCCACAAATACCTCAATATCGCCTGATCCCCAACCCGCCCGCGTGGCGGGTTTTTTTATGATGAAAATTGATGCCCCTCACAGATCTCATCGCTTGCCGCCCGGCACCCGGTGAGCGGCAACCCCGCCAGATAACGCCACACCTCTTCAACGCGACCAGCCCGTTTCCCGAGCGAATTCACAACGAATCAATGGGCTGAGATATTTAAGCTGCACCACGGTTAACAGTAAAAATGCTGGATAGCGGCGCGGATCCGCGTGGAAGAAATTACTCAGATAATGATTTCATGGCTTAGCAATAAACCCTCTACTTTTAACCCGTTATCGCCCTCTTGCGCTTTTTTTGACGTGGGTATTTTATAAGCAAGGGAACGTTTCCCTGAAGAGAATGCGCGGAGTTAATCATGAGTAAAAATATAGTTTTCTGTGCCGACGGTACATGGAACGGTATCCGCACTGATGATAACCATGACGGGCAATTTGAACTCACCAATGTCCTGAAGCTGTATAAGAGCCTGCAAGGGATACCCGAGGATCTGGACAGTAACCCAGAGGAGCAGGAGAAACTGCTGACGGAGGGGCAAGAGGTGATTCAGGTGGCCAAATATATCCACGGCGTCGGTGACACCAGCAATTGGCTGATTAGAAATTTGGAGGGAATCTTTGGCGGCGGCACCATCCAGCGGATTGTGCGCGGCTACACCTTTATCAGCCGCCACTACCAGCCCGGCGACAAAATCTTCCTGATCGGTTTTAGCCGCGGGGCCTACACCGCCCGGGCACTGGCGGGCATGATCGCCTCACAGGGGTTGCTGGACGCGGGCAAACTCAATCTGGCAGATGAAAGTGAAGACCATAAAGCACAGGCCTACCGCTGGGGAACCGCCGTCTGGTCTCAATTCCGCGAGCAGGCCAAAGGGGAGAAATCCTGGCAGGAGAAGCTGGCCTCCATCAAGCATGGGCTGCCGGGGTTTGCCTCCGAGCGTGTCAATCCTGATGCCATGATCTATAACGTGCCGATTGAGATGGTGGCGGTCTTCGACACCGTGGGCGCGCTCGGCATCCCGCATTATGAGGATGAGGACACCAGAGTCGATCTCTTCCGCTTCGCCGATACCACGTTAAGCCAGCGCGTCAGGTTGGGGCGTCATGCCATCTCGCTGGATGAGCAGCGGCTGGACTTTACCCCAGTGCTATGGGAGGCGCGGCAGGGCATTCAGCAGGTGCTGTTCCCCGGCGTGCACTCAGATGTTGGCGGCGGTTACCCGGAAGAGGAGAGCGGGTTATCGAACGGTGCCTACGGTTGGATGCATGAAGAGCTGGAGCAGGCTGGGGTGAAGTTGCGTCCACACCACTATCAGGCGGACGCCTGCGCGATCTGCCACTGCCCGTGGTTTGACAAGGCGATCTACAAAACCGGCCATCGGGAATTGACCACGCCCCTGAAAAAGAGTCTGCCCTACCTCGCGGAGGGTAACTACACCCTGGCGGTGCACCAGTCAGTGGTTGCGCGGCGGGCGGGCAAGGAGATTTGGTTCCAGGATCCCAAGACAGGCAAAAAGCTTGCTGGCCCCTACCAATCGGCGTTTCTGGACAGCTTTATTGATGACCCGGAGATTATGGTGATGCCAGTGCATGAGTGAAGGCAGGAAAATCAGGCCGCGTGAGCCACGCTCCGGTGGGTCACGCGGGTGGGGTTATTCGCCCTTATAGATGCAGCCGGCGGTGCAGGTCTCTTTAACCAGCACGGCGCTCAGGATCGGCAGTTGCGGCTTCAGTTCGTCCCAAATCCATTTTGCCAGCACTTCGCTGGTTGGGTTCTCCAGACCGGGAATATCATTCAGATAGTGATGATCCAGACGCTCCCAGGTGGGCTTGAACATTGCCTTCAACTCGGAGAAGTCCATCACCCAGCCGGTATGCGCATCCACTTCGCCGGTGATCTCCAGACGTACCATAAATGAGTGGCCGTGCAGGCGCCCGCATTTATGGCCTTCCGGTACGTGGGGAAGCCGGTGGGCGGCTTCAAATTGAAAATCTTTAAACAGCGTGGTTACCATTGCTACCGTCTCATTGACTCAAAAAACCGGCGGATATTACCGGAAAGCCGCCGCCCGCGCCATGACAACCCACTTTCGCGCCACGTTCAGCTAAAACTTTTTTAACTGCCTGAAAAACAGCCATTCGTCATGCGGTCAACGGGTTAGCGCCAGCAGGCCAGTAAAAAGCGAACGAATTCAACGTTATAAAAATTCAAATCTATTACTTTTTCCGGTAAGCATAACCGTTAAATCAGCTTAGTCGTTTTAGTTATTTATTATTTCCATCCCTTATTTAAGTGTTGCCAGCGTGCTGGGTAACCTTACAAACTCTCTACTTTCTCACTTTTTTCCTAGTATCACCCGACTCTACGAAAAACAGACACTGGCTTACGCACAAGGGAATCGGTACTGCAATGACGACTCAGGCTCCACCCACTTCACTGCTCCCGCTCACGCCCGAGCAACTGGCACGCTTGCAAGGCGCCATCGGGGAGTTCTCCCCGACGCAGCTGGCGTGGCTCTCCGGCTACTTCTGGGGCATGGTTAACCAGCAACCGGGCGCGGCGCTGCCGACGGCCCCGGCTGCACCGGCTGCCAGCACCATTACATTGATCTCGGCCTCGCAGACCGGCAACGCGCGCCGTCTGGCGGAGCAACTGCGTGACGACCTGCTGGCCGCCAAGCTGACCGTGAATCTGGTCAACGCTGGCGACTACAAGTTCAAACAGATCGCGCAGGAGAAGCTGCTGATCATCGTGGCCTCCACCCAGGGTGAGGGCGAACCGGCGGAAGAGGCGGTGGCGCTGCACAAGTTCCTGTTCTCGAAAAAAGCGCCGAAGCTGAATGAGACGGCCTTTGCGGTGTTTGGGCTGGGTGATACCTCCTACGAGCGCTTCTGTCAGGCGGGCAAGGACTTCGACAGCAAGCTGGCCGAACTGGGCGCAGAGCGCCTGCTGGATCGCGTGGACGCTGACGTCGAGTATCAGGCGGTGGCCGAGCAGTGGCGCAAACAGATTGTTGAGGTGCTGAAGGCACGCACCCCGGCAGAGCCAGCCGCGGCCGTGCAGGCGGCGCAGAGCGGCGCGCACAACATTGTTGACTCCAGCCCCTACACCAAAGAGCAGCCGCTGACCGCGACCCTGCTGATGAACCAGAAGGTCACGGGCCGTAACTCCGACAAAGACGTGCGCCACATTGAGATTGACCTCGGCGACTCCGGCCTGCGCTACCAGCCGGGCGATGCCCTCGGCGTCTGGTTCGACAACGATCCGGCGCTGGTGGACGAGCTGCTGGGGCTGGTGTGGCTGAAAGGCGATGAGAGCGTGGAGGTCGAGGGCAAAACCCTGACGCTGCGTGACGCGCTGATCCACCACTACGAGCTGACGCAGAACACCACGGTGATCGTCAGCAACTACGCCGCGCTGGCACGTGACGAGACGCTGAATGCGCTGCTCAGCGACAAGCCGCGCCTGCAACACTATGCGCAGAACACGCCGATCGTTGACATGGTGCGTCAGGCGCCGATGGAGCTGAACGCCGAGCAACTGACCGGCCTGCTGCGCCCGCTGACGCCACGCCTCTACTCCATCGCCTCGTCGCAGGCGGAGAGCGAGGGCGAGGTACACGTCACCGTCGGCGTAGTGCGCTACGAAATTGATGGCCGCCCGCGTACCGGCGGTGCCTCTGGCTTCCTGGCGGATCGCCTCGAAGAGGAGGGCGAGCTGCGGGTGTTCATTGAGCACAACGACAACTTCCGCCTGCCGGCTGACCCGGAGACCCCGGTGATCATGATTGGCCCCGGCACCGGCATCGCGCCGTTCCGCGCCTTCATGCAGCAGCGTGACAACGACGGTGCCGGCGGCAAAAACTGGCTGTTCTTCGGCAACCCGCACTTCACCGAGGACTTCCTCTATCAGGTGGAGTGGCAGCGCTACGTGAAAGATGGCCTGCTGACCAACATCGATCTGGCATGGTCACGCGATCAGGCCCAGAAGATCTATGTGCAGGACAAGCTGCGCCAGAAGGGCGCGGAGGTGTGGCGCTGGATCCAGGAGGGCGCGCACATCTACGTCTGTGGCGATGCCAACCGCATGGCCAAGGATGTTGACCGCACACTGGTAGAGCTGGTGGCGGAGCATGGCGGCATGGACACCGAGTCAGCCGATGAATTTTTAAGTGAGCTGCGCCTTGCGCGCCGTTATCAGCGAGATGTGTACTAATGAGCGACAAACACCCTGGGCCTCTGGTTGTGGAAGGCAAACTGAGCGACGCCGAACGCATGAAGCGCGAAAGCAACTTCCTGCGTGGCACCATCGCCAACGATCTGAATGACGGCCTGACCGGCGGCTTCAATGGCGACAACTTCCTGCTGATCCGTTTCCACGGCATGTACCAGCAGGATGACCGTGACATCCGTGCCGAGCGTGCGGCACAGAAACTGGAACCGCGCCACGCGATGATGCTGCGTTGCCGCCTGCCGGGCGGCGTCATGACGCCCGCGCAGTGGCTGGGCATCGATAAGTTTGCCGCCGAGAGCACGCTCTACGGCAGCATCCGCATCACCAACCGCCAGACCTTCCAGTTCCACGGCATCCTGAAACCCAACGTGAAGCCGGTGCACCAGCTGCTCAACAAGCTGGGTCTGGACGCGCTGGCGACCGCCAATGACGTGAACCGCAACGTGCTCTGCACCTCCAACCCGGTGGAGTCCGAGCTGCATCAGGAAGCCTACCAGTGGGCGAAGAAGATCTCTGAGCACCTGCTGCCGCGCACCCGCGCCTATGCGGAAGTGTGGATGGACGCCGAGAAGGTGGAGACCACCGACGAGGAGCCGATCCTCGGCCCGACCTACCTGCCGCGTAAGTTCAAAACCACGGTGGTGATTCCGCCGCAGAATGACGTGGATCTGCACGCCAACGACCTCAACTTCGTGGCGATTGCTGACAACGGCAAGCTGATTGGCTTCAACGTGCTGGTGGGCGGTGGCCTGTCGATTGAGCACGGCAACAAGAAGACCTACGCGCGCACCGCCAGCGAGCTGGGCTTCATCCCGCTCGAGCACACCCTGGCAGTGGCGGAGGCGGTGGTGACCACCCAACGCGACTGGGGCAACCGTACCGACCGCAAAAACGCCAAGACCAAGTACACGCTGGAGCGTGTCGGCGTGGACACCTTCAAGGCTGAGGTGGAAAAACGCGCGGGCATCACCTTTGCCGCCGTGCGCCCCTATGAGTTCACCGGACGCGGCGACCGCATCGGCTGGGTGAAGGGCATCGACAACCAGTGGCACCTGACGCTGTTCATCGAAAATGGCCGCATCCTCGACTATCCGGGCCGCCCGCTGAAAACCGGCCTCGCGCAGATTGCGCGTATCCACCAGGGTGACTTCCGCCTGACCGCCAACCAGAACCTGATTGTCGCGGGCGTGCCGGAGTCAGAGAAGGCAAAAATTGAGGCGCTGGCGCGCGAGCACGGCCTGATGGATGACTCCGTCACCGAGCAGCGCAAAAACTCGATGGCCTGCGTCTCCTACCCAACCTGCCCGCTGGCGATGGCGGAGGCGGAGCGCTTCCTGCCGGAGTTCGTCACCAAGGTCGAGGGCATCATGCACCAGCACGGCGTGGGCGACGAGCACATCGTCCTGCGCGTCACCGGCTGCCCGAACGGCTGTGGCCGCGCGCTGCTGGCCGAGATTGGTCTGGTGGGCAAGGCGATCAACCGCTACAACCTGCATCTGGGCGGCAACCGCAGCGGCACGCGCATCCCGCGCATGTACCGTGAGAACATCAGCGCGGAAGAGATTCTGACGCTGATTGATGAGCTGGTGGGCCGCTGGGCGCAAGAGCGCCAGCCGGGCGAGGGCTTCGGTGACTTCACCATCCGTGCTGGCATTATCCGTCCGGTGCTCGATCCGGCCCGCGATTTCTGGGAGTAAGGCCGCTGCGGCGGCTGATTAGCTGAGGAGAACCCGATGTCCCAATTTAATCTGGCGGAACTGAATGCCCTGCCAAAATCTGGCCAGGCCCTGGCGCTGGCGGAGATCAACGGCGAGCTGGAGGCCCTGACGGCCGAGCAGCGCGTGGCGTGGGCGCTGGAGCACCTGCCGGGCGAGTTCGTGCTGTCGTCCAGCTTTGGCATTCAGGCCGCAGTCTGCCTGCATCTGGTGACGCGCCAGCGCCCGGATATTCCGGTGATCCTGACCGACACCGGCTACCTGTTCCCGGAGACCTACCAGTTCATTGACACGCTCACCGAGCAGCTCAACTTGAACCTGAAGGTGTTCCGCGCCGAGCAGTCGCCAGCCTGGCAGGAGGCGCGCTACGGCAAGCTGTGGGAGCAGGGCGTGGAGGGGATCGAGCGCTACAACCAGATCAACAAGGTCGAGCCGATGAACCGGGCGATGGCCACGCTGAATGCTGGCACCTGGTTCGCGGGCCTGCGCCGCGAGCAGTCCGGCAGCCGCGCCCATCTGCCGGTGCTGGCCGTGCAGCGCGGCGTGTTCAAGGTACTGCCGATCATTGACTGGGACAACCGCCAGATCTACCAGTACCTGAAGCAGCACGGGCTGGGCTACCACCCGCTGTGGGATCAGGGCTACCTCTCCGTTGGCGATACCCACACCACCAAAAAGTGGGAACCGGGCATGAAAGAGGAAGAGACGCGCTTCTTCGGCCTGAAACGTGAGTGTGGCCTACACGAATAATTTTCATCTTCGAGGGCGCGACTTCCGCGCCCTCGCGCTTTCTGCGCCGGTTCCCCTCGCTTTTACGCTTCCCGTACTTTTCCCCGCTGTGAACCGCAATACCTTGGCCCTTACGGCCAGCAAAAGGCCATTTTGCCGCCGGCCTTTACTTTCGGTCATTAACTATCCTTATCTATTAACGCCAACCTCTCTTAAAGAGAAAAAGAAAGCCCCTAATTTAGTTGTTGAAATTAAACCGGTTTAATTGAGGCTTATTAATAAAACGACGGTAAGGCAGGATTTGTCGCGCAAAGAATGATCACTTAATCTTATCTGTGTCTATTTGTTAACAGGAAGATAACAACGTGATCAAACCCCTTCGCCCAGCGTCGCCGCTTACTGTGCCAGACCGCACGCTCCACTTCAGCCGCCAGCCGGCGCCTGAGGGCATTACCGTGCGCGGTGTCAGGAACCTCCAGGAGTTTTACAGCGGGATGCGCCTGCTGCACCAACAGTACCGGCGGCTGGGCATCATCACGCCGCAACCGGGTGAGATGATCTTCTCGCCCGCCCTGTTCCAGCACGGCAGTCGGCTGTTCATCGCCACCCGTGGCAATGCGGTGGTGGGCACCATCGCCTACTTGCGCCACGGGACGCTGGGCATCCCGGCGATGTCGCTGTATGGCGAGGAGATCCAGCCCTGGCTGGCGCGCGGCCCCGTCGGGGAGATTGGCGCGCTCTGCATTGAGCCATCGTGCCGCAATCAGGGCGTGCTGCGGCTGCTCTATGCCTACGCCATTCTCTACGCCTGCGTTGCCGAACGCACCGAAACGCTGTTTATCCAGGTAGACCGGCGCAAGGCGGCGTTCTACCAGAAGATGTTCTTCTTCCAGCCAGCCAGCGAGGGCAAACGCCACCCGGCCTACGGCAACCTGGAGTCGATGCTGATGCGCGGTGAGATCCGGCCATTGCTGCGGCAGTTGCGCCATAGCCTGCTGCCAGCGCAGCGGCTGAGTATCCGGCAGCTGTTGGGCCACCTGCATATCCTCCCGCTCTACCAGCAGTTGCGCTACCGGATGCAGCACAGCCGCCCCTTCCTGTGGCAGGCCGACAGCGTGCGCGACTACTGCCGCCAGTGCCACGTCAGCGGGCAGCGCATCAGCCCGGCACTGCGCCGTTTGCTATGGCAGGAGTGGGGCTGGGTGCCGGGGCCGTAGCCGGAAAAGGGGGGCAAAAGAGGGAAAAAGCATTTCTATATTCCAATAAGGAACTAATAATTCCATTTCGTCATTTCATAACGCCAAAGGGCACACCGTATAGTCATGTGATTATTCTGTTACATAGATAAAGGCTGTTGTGGACTATCTCCCCCTATTTGCTGACCTGAAACAGCGTCCGGTACTGGTCGTTGGCGGCGGCGAAGTTGCATCGCGCAAGATCGACCTCCTCCTGCGCGCCGGTGCGGAAGTACGGATAGTGGCGCACTCGCTCCATCCTGAACTCCAGACACGTCATGAACAACAGCAGGTTATCTGGCTGGCGACGGACTTTGTGCCCGAGCAGCTGGATGACGTCTTTTTTGTGATCGCCGCCACTGACGACACCGTGCTGAACGCCGAGGTGTTTGAACAGGCCGACCGCCGCCGGGTGCTGGCGAACGTGGTAGATGACCAGCCGAAGTGCTCCTTCATCTTTCCGTCGATTGTCGATCGCTCGCCCTTGGTGGTCGCCATCTCCTCCAGCGGCAAGGCACCAGTGCTGGCGCGTTTGCTGCGTGAGAAGCTGGAGGCGCTGCTGCCCACCAGCCTCGGCACGATGGCGGAGATCGCTGGCAACTGGCGCGGCCGCGTCAAGGATCGCCTGCGCTCGATGACCGAGCGTCGCCGCTTCTGGGAGAAGGCTTTCAGCGGGCGCTTTGCGGCGCTGGTGGAGAGCGGCCAACACGCGGAGGCGGAGCAGGCGCTGGACGACGCCCTGAGCCAGCACCAGCGTGAGGGCGGCCAGGTGACGCTGGTTGGTGCCGGGCCGGGCGACGCCGGGCTGCTGACGCTGCGCGGCCTACAGGTGATGCAACAGGCGGACGTGGTGCTCTATGACCACTTGGTCAGCGACGAAATTCTGGATCTGGTGCGCCGCGATGCCGACCGCATCTGCGTCGGCAAGCGCGCGGGCGCGCACTCGGTGGCGCAGGAGGAGACCAACCGCCTGCTGGTGGAGCTGGCGCTGAAGGGCAAGCGCGTGGTGCGGCTGAAGGGGGGCGATCCCTTTATCTTTGGCCGCGGCGGCGAGGAGTTGCAGGCCGCCAAGGCGGCGGGCATCCCGTTCCAGGTGGTGCCGGGCGTGACGGCGGCGGCAGGCGCGACCGCCTACGCTGGCATCCCGCTGACCCACCGCGACCATGCCCAGAGCGTGCTGTTTATCACCGGCCACTGCCGGCCGGATGGCGACGGCATCGACTGGGCAACGCTGGCGCGGGCGCGCCAGACGTTGGCCATCTACATGGGCACCGTCAAGGCCGCGGAGATCAGCGCACAGCTGATCGCCCACGGCCGGGCAGCCGACACGCCGGTGGCGGTGATTGGCCGTGGCACCCGCGCTGACCAGCAGGTGCTGACCGGCACGCTGGCGCAACTCGACACTCTGGCCCAACAGGCGCCGACCCCGGCGCTGCTGGTGATAGGCGAAGTGGTCTCGCTCCATTCGCAACTTGCCTGGTTTGGGCATCAACCGCAGGCTGACGGCTTCCAACGCCCGTCAGTCGTGAATTTGGCTTAAGCCGCTGCGCCGGGATACCCCCGGCAGCAGGGCCTGAAAGGATCTGTTATGGACGAAAAACGACTCACACATTTGCGGCAATTGGAGGCGGAGAGTATCCATATCATCCGTGAAGTTGCCGCTGAATTCAGTAACCCGGTGATGCTCTACTCCATCGGGAAAGACTCCTCGGTGATGCTGCACCTGGCGCGCAAAGCCTTCTACCCCGGCACCCTGCCGTTCCCGCTGCTGCACGTGGACACTGGCTGGAAGTTCCGCGAGATGTATGAGTTCCGCGATCGCACCGCCAAAAACTATGGCTGCGAACTGCTGGTGCACAAAAACCCGGAAGGGGTGGCGATGGGCATTAACCCGTTCGTGCACGGCAGCGCCAAGCATACCGACATCATGAAGACCGAAGGGCTGAAGCAGGCGCTGAACAAGTACGGCTTTGACGCCGCGTTCGGCGGCGCGCGCCGCGACGAGGAGAAGTCCCGCGCCAAAGAGCGTATCTACTCCTTCCGCGACCGCTTCCACCGCTGGGACCCGAAAAACCAGCGCCCGGAGCTGTGGCACAACTACAACGGCCAGATCAACAAGGGCGAGAGCATCCGCGTCTTCCCGCTGTCGAACTGGACAGAGCTGGACATCTGGCAATATATCTACCTGGAAAACATCGAGATCGTCCCGCTCTACCTGGCCGCGCCGCGTCCGGTGCTGGAGCGCGATGGTATGCTGCTGATGGTGGACGATGACCGTATTGAGCTGCAACCGGGCGAAGAGATCAAAGACCGGATGGTACGCTTTCGTACCCTCGGCTGCTGGCCGCTGACCGGCGCCGTGGAGTCCGAGGCGCAGTCCCTGCCGGAGATCATCGAAGAGATGCTGGTCTCCACCACCAGTGAGCGCCAGGGGCGCGCCATCGACCGCGATCAGGCGGGTTCGATGGAGTTGAAAAAGCGTCAGGGATATTTCTAAGGAGCCACCAGATGAACAATGCTATTGCACAACAGATCGCTGAACAGGGTGGCGTCGAAGGTTACCTGAAGAACCAGCAGCACAAGAGCCTGCTGCGTTTCCTGACCTGCGGCAGCGTCGATGACGGCAAATCCACGCTGATTGGCCGCCTGCTGCACGACACCCGCCAGATTTATGAGGATCAACTCTCCTCGCTGCACAGTGACAGCAAGCGCCACGGCACTCAGGGCGAGAAACTCGATCTGGCGCTGCTGGTGGATGGCCTGCAAGCCGAGCGCGAGCAGGGGATCACCATTGACGTGGCCTACCGCTACTTCTCCACCGAGAAGCGCAAATTTATCATCGCCGACACGCCGGGGCATGAGCAGTACACCCGCAACATGGCGACCGGTGCCTCCACCTGCGACCTGGCGATCCTGCTGATCGACGCGCGCAAAGGGGTACTGGACCAGACCCGCCGCCACAGCTTCATCGCCACCCTGCTGGGCATCCGTCACCTGGTGGTGGCGGTGAACAAGATGGATCTGGTGGAGTACAGCGAGCAGGTGTTTGAGCAGTTCAAAGATGACTACCTGACCTTCGCCCAGCAGCTGCCGAGCGATCTGGACATCAAATTCGTGCCGATGTCAGCGCTGGAGGGCGACAACGTTGCCACTGAGAGCCGCCACATGCCGTGGTACAGCGGCCCGACGCTGCTGGAGTTGCTGGAGAGCGTGAACGTGGTCAACGTTAGCGAACAGCAGCCGATGCGCTTCCCGGTGCAGTACGTCAACCGCCCGAACCTCGATTTCCGTGGCTATGCCGGTACTCTGGCCTCCGGCGTGGTGCGCGTCGGCCAGCGCGTGAAAGTGCTGCCGTCGGGCGTCGAGTCCACGGTGGCGCGCATCGTCACTTTCGATGGCGATCTTCAGGAAGCATGGGCCGGTGAGGCCGTGACGCTGGTGCTGAAAGATGAGATCGACATCAGCCGTGGCGACCTGCTGGTCGATGCGGGCGAGAGCCTGACGCCGGTGCACAACGCGCTGGTAGACGTGGTGTGGATGGCGGAGCAGCCGCTGGCACCGGGCCAGAGCTACGACATCAAGGTGGCGGGCAAGAAATCCCGCGCGCGCGTCGAGGGCATCCGCCATCAGGTGGAGATCAACTCGCTGGCGCAGCGTGAAGTCGATAGCCTGCCGTTGAACGGCATCGGGCTGGTGGAGCTGGCCTTTGATGAGCCGCTGATGCTTGACCGCTACCAGCAGAACGCGGTGACCGGCGGCATGATCCTGATCGACCGCCTGAGCAACGTGACCGTGGGCGCGGGCTTGGTACGCGAGGCGCTGGAGAGTGCCCCGGCCGCCGCCGGTAACTACAGTGCCTTTGAGCTGGAGCTGAACGCGCTGGTGCGCCGCCACTTCCCGCACTGGGGCGCGCGCGACCTGCTGGGTGGTAAATAAACGTGTCTGAACGCGACGAAAATATCGTCTGGCACCCGCACGCCATCGCGCGTGCGGAGCGTGAGGCGCTGCATGGCCATCAGGGCGTGGTGCTCTGGTTCACGGGCCTCTCCGGCTCCGGCAAATCCACCGTCGCCGGGGCGCTGGAGCAGGCGCTGCACGCCCACGGCGTCAGCACCTACTTGCTGGATGGCGACAACGTGCGCCACGGCCTGTGCAACGACCTCGGCTTCTCGGATGCCGACCGGCGCGAAAATATCCGTCGGGTGGGCGAGGTGGCGAAACTGATGGTGGACGCTGGGCTGGTGGTGCTGACCGCCTTCATCTCGCCGCACCGTGAGGAGCGCCGCATGGTGCGTGAGCTGCTGGGCGACCGCTTTATCGAGGTCTATGTCGATACGCCGCTCGAGCTGTGTGAGGCCCGCGATCCCAAGGGCTTATACAAGAAAGCGCGCGCTGGCGAGCTGAAAAACTTCACCGGCATCGACTCCGCCTATGAGGCACCGGAAGCACCTGATATCCATCTAAAAGGTGAACAATTAGTAACAAATTTGGTCGAACAAATGTTAGACGTCCTGCGTCGCCGCGTTATCATCGAACCCTGAGCCAGCTGCGGCAAAACGCCTGAGAGCGTGCCGCGGCACTGATAATACAGGGATCACCTTATGCAGAACGTCAGCCCCTACACCACTGACCGTCGCCGGGCGCAAGCGTCACCGCGACCGGCCCGCCAGGCCGCTGACCAGACCGAAGCCGAGGAGCCGTCATACTCCTTTCTGGGCGGTGCCACGGGCTTTATCTTCTACTGGCTGGCCTTCGCCATCCCCTTCCTGATCTACGGCGCTAACACGCTGTTCTTCCTGCTCTACACCTGGCCCTTTTTCCTCGCGTTGATGCCTATCTCCGTGGTAATTGGCATGGCAATCAGCGTGCTGCTGCGCGGACGGGTGCTGCTGACCGTGCTGCTGTGCGGCCTGGCGGTCACCTGCCTGTTCTGGATGCTCTTCTCCTTCCTCACCGGCTGGTAAGCCGCTCCTCCCACTACACCGCCTTTCCCGCACGCCTGCCGTTCGCTATTCTCCCCATCAATAGATCGCGCCGGTGGAGTCCGACGGAAAGTTATGGGATGATTGCCGAGGTTTTTCAGGGGGCGGGGATGGGCAAACTAACGCTGCTATTGCTGGTTTTACTTGGCTGGTTACAGTATTCACTGTGGCTGGGAAAAAATGGGATTCACGATTATGTCCGGGTCAATGATGACGTTGGGGTCCAGAAGGCCAACAACGCCAAACTGAAGGCGCGGAACGATCAGCTGTTTGCTGAGATCGATGATTTGAATGGCGGTCAGGAGGCGATCGAGGAGCGCGCGCGCAACGAACTCGGGATGATCAAGCCGGGAGAGACCTTCTACCGTCTGGTTCCTGACCAATCCAAACGCGGGACTGCCACGGCATCCACGCAAAATAACGCACAATAAAGACGATGAACAACGCAGGTTCCCTTCCAGAGATCATTGCCGTTGTGCCGGCTGCCGGGATCGGCAGCCGGATGCAGGCGGAGTGCCCTAAGCAGTACCTCACCATCGGCCACCAGACCCTGATCGAGCACGCGATTGCCGCACTGCTGCGCCATCCGCGCATTACGCGGGTGATCGTGGCGATTAGTCCGCAGGATTCGCACTTTCGGCATTTGCCGATTGCCGCCGATCGGCGGGTTGACGTAGTGTCGGGCGGAGCCGAGCGTGCCACGTCGGTGATGGCCGGGCTGGCGCACGCCGGCGACGCGGGCTGGGTGCTGGTGCATGACGCCGCGCGCCCCTGCCTGCACCCGGACGATCTCGACCGGCTGCTGGCGCTGACCGCCACCAGTCAGGTGGGGGGCATTCTGGCGGCCCCGGTGCGCGACACCATGAAGCGTGCCGAAGCGGGCGTGGCGGCGGTGGCGCACACCGTTGACCGCCAAAACCTGTGGCACGCGCTGACACCGCAGCTCTTTCCGCTGGCACTGCTGAAGGCGTGCCTTGAGCGGGCGCTGCGCGAGGGCGCGACCATCACGGACGAAGCCTCCGCGCTGGAGTACTGTGGCTACCACCCGGAGCTGGTGGCGGGCCGCGCGGACAACATCAAGGTGACACAGCCCGAGGATCTGGCGCTGGCTACCTTTTATCTATCCCAATTTTCACTACAGGAGAGCGCATGATGCGTATCGGTCACGGTTTTGATGTCCATAAGTTCGGCGGCGAAGGCCCGCTGGTGATCGGCGGCGTGCGAATTCCCTACCCGCAGGGGCTGCTGGCGCACTCTGACGGCGATGTGGCGCTGCACGCCGCCACCGACGCCCTGCTGGGCGCGGCGGCGCTGGGGGACATCGGTAAGCTGTTCCCGGACACCGATCCCGCCTTCAAGGGCGCGGACAGCCGCGCGCTGCTGCGTGAGGCCTACCGCCGCATCCTGGCGAAGGGCTACCGCCTCGGCAACCTGGATATCACCATCATTGCGCAGGCGCCGAAAATGGCCCCGCACATTCCGCAAATGCGCGTGAACCTGGCAGAAGATTTGCAGTGCCATATGGATGACGTCAACGTGAAGGCGACCACCACCGAGCAGCTGGGCTTTACCGGCCGTGGCGAGGGCATCGCCTGTGAGGCCGTGGCGCTGCTGGTGAAGGCGTAACTGATGGACATGACAACGCTGACCTGGCTGCATGGTGAACCGCGCTCTGGCGGTATCCTGAAGGCCAACCCGGAAGATTTTCAGGTGCGCGAGGATCTGGGCTTCGAGCCGGACGGGGAGGGGGAGCACCTGCTGGTGCGCATCCGCAAGACCGGCTGTAATACCCAGTTCGTCGCGGACGCGCTGGCGCGCTTTGCCGGTATCCCGGCGCGCGCCGTCAGTTATGCTGGCCTGAAGGATCGCCACGCGGTGACCGAGCAGTGGTTCTGCCTGCACCTGCCGGGCAAAGAGACGCCAGATCTGGCGGCGTTCCAGCTTGAGGGGTGCGAGGTGGTCGCCAGCGCCCGCCAGCGCCGCAAGCTGCGCATCGGCACCCTGAAGGGCAATGACTTTACGCTGGTGCTGCGCCACATCACCGATCGCGAGGATGTCGAGCAGCGCCTGCAACGCATCGCCACCGCTGGCGTGCCGAACTACTTCGGCGTGCAGCGTTTTGGGCATGGCGGCAACAATCTGGTGCAGGCCGGGCGCTGGGCGCGTGATGAGATTCGCGTCAAAGAGCGCAGCAAGCGCAGTTTCTACCTCTCCGCCAGCCGTAGCGCGATGTTCAACCTGATCGCCAGCCAACGTCTGGCGCAGGGACTGCAACGCACCGTGCTGGAGGGCGATGCCCTGCAACTGAGCGGCCGCGGCAGTTGGTTTGTCGCCAAGCCGGAGGAGCTGGAGGCGCTGCAGGCGCGTCTGGACGCCGGTGAGTTGCAGGTGACCGCCCCGTTGCCGGGCGATGGCGAGCTGGGCACGCAGGCGGCGGCGCAGGCGCTGGAGCAGGCGTGCCTGCAAGACCAGGAGACGCTCTGGGGCTTGCTGCGACGCGAACGGGTGGAGCCGGCGCGCCGGGCAGTGCTGCTGATGCCACAGCAGATGCAGTGGAACTGGTGGGATGATGTCACCCTTGAACTGAATTTCTGGCTGCCAGCGGGCAGCTTCGCCACCAGCGTGGTCCGTGAGATTCTGCGACAGGACAGCAACGATGCGGATATTACTGAGTAATGATGATGGCGTGAGCGCGCCGGGCATTCAGGCGCTTTCGGCGGCACTGCGTGAGTTCGCCGAGGTGCAAGTGGTGGCCCCGGATCGCAACCGCAGCGGCGCGTCCAACGCGCTGACGCTGGATGCGCCACTGCGCACCCTGACCCTGCCCAACGGCGATGTCGCGGTGCAGCAGGGGACGCCGACCGACTGCGTCTACCTTGGCGTCAATCAACTGATGCGGCCACGGCCAGATATTGTGGTGTCGGGCATCAATGCCGGGCCGAATCTGGGGGATGATGTCATCTACTCCGGCACGGTGGCGGCAGCGATGGAGGGGCGTCACCTTGGCTACCCGGCGCTGGCGGTGTCGCTGGATGGCCACCAGCACTATGACACCGCGGCGGCAGTGACCTGCATGATTTTGCGGGCATTGAGCCGCGAACCGCTGCGAACCGGCAAGATCCTCAACATCAACGTGCCGGATCTGCCGCTGGCGGAGATCAAGGGCATCAAGGTTACGCGCTGCGGCAGCCGTCACCCGGCGGAGCAGGTGTTCCACCAGCGCGACCCGCGCGGCCAGGATCTCTGGTGGATTGGCCCGCCGGGCGAGAAGTTTGACTACGCGCCCGGCACCGATTTTGCCGCCGTGGAAGAGGGATATGTATCGGTCACCCCGCTTCAGGTCGATTTGACGGCCTACGCGGCTCAGGATGTGGTGGAGAGGTGGTTAACCCAAGCCGAGGTCAACGCGGAATGGTAAACAGTCGTATGCGAACCCTGCTGGATCAACTGCGCCAGCAGGGTATCCAGGATGAGCGGATATTGCAGGCGATGGAGGCGGTGCCACGCGAGCGCTTTGTGGATGAGGCGCTCGAGCACAAAGCCTACGAGAACACCGCGCTGCCCATCGGCTCCGGGCAGACCATCTCGCAGCCCTATGTGGTGGCGCGGATGACCGAACTGCTGCGGTTGACGCCCACCTCACGCGTGCTGGAGATCGGCACCGGATCGGGCTACCAGACCGCCATTTTGGCGCAGTTGGTCGATCATGTCTGCTCGGTGGAGCGCATCAAGGGGTTGCAGTGGCAGGCGAAACGCCGGCTAAAGCAGCTCGACCTGCACAACGTCTCCACCCGCCACGGCGACGGCTGGCTCGGCTGGCCCTCACGCGGGCCGTTTGACGCCATCATCGTCACCGCTGCGCCGCCGGAGATCCCTACCGCGCTGATGGAGCAGCTGGATCAGGGCGGCATTTTGGTACTGCCGGTGGGTGACCAGTCGCAGTTGCTGCAACGAATCCAACGCAAAAACAGTGAGTTTCTCATCGAAACCATTGAGCCAGTGCGCTTCGTGCCGCTGGTGAAAGGGGAGCTGGCCTGATTGCCCGGGGCGATCGCTGCCGGCTTTTCCCCGCCTTCTTGCCACCAATCAAAAATTCCATACATCTCTCCTATGGCGCTGTACCAGCGATTGTTGATAGCATCCGTGCAGCGTTTTTCTCTCCCGCTGGCCGTCATGGCAGCTGCGGGGAGGCCTTGGGGTCGCGCAGCGGGGCCGCGTGGCCCAGTTGCCGCCGATTGATAAGGTTTTTTGGATAGTTCACTGATTTTGCTGTCATGGGGGAAGCATGAGCACGGGAAGCCCGATTATTACATTGCGCCGCATCGCGGCGTGTACAGTGGTGAGTTTATGGCTGGCGGGCTGCTCCAATAACGCCACCAACACTGCGCCGATCTCGAGCGTCGGCGGTGGGGGCGGTAGCCAGGGCGGGATGATGCAAGGCTCTGCCCCGCAAGGAAATATGCAGGGCGCGCCGCAGGGGCGGATCGTCTATAACCGCAGTTACAACACCATCCCCAAGGGCAGTTATACCGGCAGCACCTACACCGTCAAACGGGGCGATACCCTGTTCTATATCGCCTGGATTACCGGCAATGACTTCCGCGATCTGGCCGCCCGCAACAATATTCC
The DNA here is from genome assembly GCF_005491205.1 of Nissabacter sp. SGAir0207. NCBI lineage: Bacteria > Pseudomonadati > Pseudomonadota > Gammaproteobacteria > Enterobacterales > Yersiniaceae > Nissabacter > Nissabacter sp. SGAir0207. The sequence goes on along the minus strand of NZ_CP028035.1, from coordinate 3,095,387 downwards.
GGCCCCCTATAGCCTAAATGTTGGGCAATCAATTCAGATCAATAATGTCTCCTCTGGAGCCAGTACTGGCGGGGCTTTGGTGGCCACTGACGCCACCCGTGGCGGGGTACCGAAACCCCCATCCAGCACGCAGATACAAAGCGCAACGGTTGATTCTCGTCCAACTAGCGCGTATTCTGATAATTCTGGTAAACAGAATGTAGGCCATATGTTGCCTTCATCAGGGGCTGTAGTGGCTACGACAGCGCCTGTTACCGCACCGAGCACCACCGTCAGCAGTACAGCGAATACCGGCGCGCCGGTAAGCAGCTGGAGATGGCCTACTGACGGTAAAATTATCGATAGCTTCTCAGCGTCTGAGGGAGGCAATAAGGGGATCGATATCGCCGGTTCGCGTGGTCAGTCCATCGTCGCGACCGCCAGTGGGCGGGTTGTGTATGCAGGGAATGCGCTGCGCGGTTACGGTAATCTGATCATCATTAAACACAATGATGATTACCTGAGCGCCTATGCACATAACGACACAATGCTGGTTCGGGAACAACAAGAAGTGCAGGCGGGTCAGAAGATAGCGACCATGGGTAGCACCGGAACCAGTTCGACAAGATTGCATTTTGAAATTCGTTACAAGGGGAAATCCGTAAACCCGCTGCGTTATCTTCCGCAGCGATAAATTGGGCAGAATCCCTGTATTCTGCCTCGGGATCACGGGTAGGAGCAGCTTATGAGCCAAAGTACGCTGAAAGTTAACGAGTTACATGATGACGCGGATTTCGACGAGAACGGCGGTGAAGCCTTTGACGAGAAAGCGCTCGTTGAAGAGCCTGTTGATAACGAGGCTTCTGAGGAAGAACTGTTATCACAAGCTGTGAGCCAACGAGTGCTGGATGCTACTCAACTGTATCTCGGTGAAATTGGTTATTCGCCTCTTCTGACCGCAGAGGAAGAGGTCTATTTTGCGCGGCGAGCACTGCGCGGTGACGTGCCGTCCCGCCGTCGTATGATTGAAAGTAACTTGCGCTTGGTAGTAAAAATCGCCCGTCGTTACAGTAACCGTGGTCTGGCACTGTTGGATCTGATTGAAGAGGGTAACCTCGGTTTGATCCGTGCCGTTGAGAAATTTGACCCGGAGCGCGGCTTCCGATTTTCTACCTATGCGACCTGGTGGATTCGCCAGACGATTGAACGGGCTATCATGAACCAAACCCGTACCATCCGTCTGCCGATCCACATCGTGAAAGAACTGAACGTGTATCTGCGTACCGCACGTGAGCTTTCTCACAAGCTGGATCATGAACCGAGCGCGGAAGAGATTGCCGAGCAACTCGACAAGCCGGTGGATGATGTCAGTCGCATGTTGCGCCTGAATGAGCGCATCACCTCAGTGGATACCCCGCTGGGTGGCGATTCTGAGAAAGCGCTGCTGGATATTCTGGCAGACGAGAAGGACAATGGTCCGGAAGACACCACGCAAGACGATGACATGAAACAGAGCATCGTGAAATGGCTGTTCGAACTGAACGCCAAACAGCGTGAAGTGTTGGCGCGTCGTTTTGGCCTGCTGGGCTACGAAGCTGCCACACTGGAAGATGTTGGCCGGGAAATTGGTCTGACCCGTGAGCGTGTCCGTCAGATTCAAGTTGAAGGTCTGCGCCGCCTGCGTGAAATTTTGCAGGGTCAGGGGCTGAGCATTGAGGCACTGTTCCGCGAGTAAGCGGCGCATCCTAATTGCTCTGGAAAAGCCGTGAATCATTAACCTGCTCAGGATGTTAATGATTCATTGAAAAAGAAAGCAAAACGGTGGGCCTTGCCCACCGTTTTTTTTTCGCCTGTACGTTGGTGACCACAGACGATCGTTCACCCAACGCCTCTTCCAAACGATCCGTGGGGATCGGGCGGATCGCGATCGCCGCCCGCCAGGATCGATCCTTGCTACACCATATTTTTCAGCCGGTAGATCCACTCCAGCGCCTGCTTGGGCGACAGGGAGTCAGGATCCAAAGCCTCCAGCGCCTCCACGGCCGGTGAGGTCTCCTCACTCAGTAGCGTCAGCTGCGCGCTATCCACGTGGCTGCCCGCCGCATGGTTGGAGAGGCTCTCCAGCTCCCTCAGCTTCTGCCGCGCGCGTTTAATGACATCACGCGGGACACCCGCCAGCGAGGCGACGGCCAGACCATAACTTTTGCTGGCCGCACCCTCCTGCACATTGTGCATGAAGGCGATGGTGTCGCCGTGCTCCACCGCGTCCAGATGGATGTTGACCACCCCCTCCATCTTCTCGGGTAGGGTGGTCAGCTCGAAGTAGTGGGTGGCAAATAGCGTCATCGCCTTGATGCGGCTCGCCAGGTTCTCGGCGCAGGCCCAGGCCAGCGACAGGCCATCGTAGGTGGAGGTGCCACGGCCAATCTCATCCATCAGCACCAGACTGTTCTCGGTGGCGTTATGCAGGATGTTGGCGGTCTCCGTCATCTCCACCATGAAGGTGGAGCGGCCGGAGGCCAGATCATCCGCCGCGCCGACGCGGGTAAAGATGCGGTCAACCGGCCCAATGACCGCGCCATCCGCCGGCACAAAGCTGCCAATGTGCGCCAGCAACACAATCAGCGCCGCCTGACGCATGTAGGTGCTCTTGCCGCCCATGTTCGGGCCGGTGATGATCAGCAGGCGGCGCGCCGGGGAGAGGGCCAGCGGGTTGGAGATGAAGGGATCTTTCAGTACCTGCTCCACCACCGGGTGGCGGCCCCCGCTGATTTTGATGCCGGGCTGGTCGCTCAGGGTCGGGCAGTGGTAGTTCAGCGCTTCGGCGCGCTCCGCCAAATTGCACAGCACGTCCAGCTCTGCCAGCGCGGCCGCGCTCTGCTGCAACGCGGGCAGGTGCGGCAGCAGCAGGTCGAACAGCTCCTCGTAGAGCGCCTTCTCAAGTGACAGTGCCTTGCCTTTGGAGGTGAGCACCTTGTCCTCATACTCCTTCAGCTCTGGGATAATGTAGCGCTCGGCATTTTTCAGCGTCTGGCGGCGCACATAGTGCATCGGCACCAGATGGCTCTGGCCACGGCTGACCTGAATGAAGTAGCCATGCACGCCGTTGAAGCCGACCTTCAGCGTATCGAGGCCCAGCTTCTCACGCTCACGGATCTCCAGCTGGTCGAGGTAGTCCGTCGCGCCGTCTGCCAGCGCGCGCCACTCATCCAGCTCCGCATGGTAGCCGGGCGCGATCACGCCGCCGTCACGCACCAGCACTGGCGGTGACTCAATGATCGCCCGCTCCAGCAGTGCCACCAGTTCGGTGAACTCCCCGGCGCTCTCTTGCAGCGCTGGCAGGTGTCCGGCCGTCAGCGGGGCCATCACTTCGCGAATCTCCGGCAACTGCTGCAAGGCAAAGCGCATCCGCGCCAGATCGCGCGGGCGGGCGCTGCGCAGCGCCAGACGGGCCAGAATGCGCTCCAGATCGCCCACCTGACGCAGCAGGGGTTGCAGATCTTCCGCCGCCTCCTGCAACGCCGCAATCGCCTGCTGGCGCTGGGTCAGCAGGGTACGGTTGCGGCTTGGCATGTGCAGCCAGCGCTTGAGCATCCGGCTGCCCATTGGCGTGACGCAGCGATCCAGAATGGCCGCCAGCGTGTTGTCGGTGCCGCCGGCCAGGTTCTGCGTCAGCTCCAGATTGCGGCGCGTGGCGGCATCCATGATGATGCCATCCTGCTGGCGCTCCATCGTCAGCCCACGGATGTGGGGCAGGGAGGTGCGCTGGGTATCTTTCACGTACTGGAGCAGGCAGCCAGCCGCCCGCAGCGCCTGCGTGGCCTGCTCAACGCCAAAGCCGGTCAGGTCACGGGTGCCAAATTGCAGGTTGAGCTGCTGGCGCGCCGTCTCCAGTTCGAACTCCCAGATCGGGCGACGGCGCAGGCCGTGGCGCTGCTCAATCAGCGCCATCTCCGGGAACTCCTCCGGGTAGAGCAACTCGGCCGGGTTGGAGCGCTGTAGCTCTGCCGCCATCGTCTCGCTGTCGGCAGGCTCCACCACCTGGAAGCGCCCGGAGCTGATATCGAGCGTGGCGTAGCCATAGCCGCGCCCATCGCGCCAGATGGCGGCCAGCAGGTTGTCCTGCCGCTCTTTGAGCAGTGCCTCGTCACTGACGGTGCCGGGGGTGACGATCCGCACCACCTTGCGCTCCACCGGCCCCTTGGTGGTGGCCGGGTCGCCGATCTGCTCGCAAATCGCCACTGACTCACCCAACTGCACCAGCTTCGCCAGATAGTTCTCCACCGCGTGGTGCGGCACACCGGCCATCGGGATCGGCTCGCCCGCCGACTGCCCGCGCTTGGTCAGGGAGATATCCAGCAGCTGCGAGGCGCGCCGGGCATCGTCAAAGAAGAGCTCGTAGAAGTCACCCATGCGGTAGAACAGCAGGATGTCGGGATGGTCGGCCTTCAGGCGCAGGTACTGCTGCATCATCGGGGTGTGGTCTACGTAAGCGTTATGTTCCATAGTCTTCACTGCAAATTAGGTTGGGTCTGCGCCGCAGGGACAACGACGGACTGACGAAAAGAGGGGAACCGGCAAGGGTGCCCTTGCTCAAAGTGACGTGATGTTAACAGGTGGCCCGAGGGTTGAAAACGCATCCGCATCAATCCGACGGGGTTTTCATTTGCTCCTTCGGTACGTCTCGCAAAAAAGCGCACTATCGCTCATGCTTCCCTTGAGAAGTGCTAACATTGGACCCACTTACCCTCTTCAACGACAGGATACGTCATGAGCGAAAAAACCTTGCATGCGCTAAGCGTGCGGCTGGGAGAGCGCCTGCAACAACAGGAGGCATGGGTCACCTGTGCAGAGTCTTGCACCGGTGGGCTGGTGGCGAAATCCATTACTGATATTGCCGGCAGCTCAGCATGGTTTGACCGCGGCTTTGTGACCTATAGCAACACCGCCAAGCATGAGATGCTGGGGGTGGCGGAAGAGACACTCAGCAGTTATGGCGCAGTCAGCGAGGCGGTGGTGCGTGAAATGGCCTTCGGCGCGTTGAAGGCGGCTGGCGCGGATTATGCCGTCGCCATCAGCGGCATTGCTGGCCCCGGCGGCGGCAGTGAGGCCAAACCGGTCGGCACCGTATGGTTCGGGCTGGCGGCGGAAGAGGGGCAGATCCTGGCCTTTGAGCAGCACTTTTCCGGTGACCGCGAGGCGGTCAGAATGCAAGCCGCTGTTTTCGCTTTGCAATCCCTACTTGATGAATTTCTGGAAAAATAAGCTTGTGGTACTGTATGCGTATACAGTATAATTCATCTCGTTTTCCGGCACACCAAATTACAATCAGTGACAGTCCCGGGGTGATGACCTTGCACTGTCCGAGAGGAGTTAACATGGCTATTGATGAGAATAAGCAAAAGGCGTTAGCTGCAGCACTGGGTCAAATTGAGAAGCAATTTGGCAAAGGCTCCATCATGCGCCTCGGTGAAGATCGCTCTATGGACGTGGAAACGATCTCTACCGGTTCTCTGTCGCTTGATATTGCATTGGGTGCGGGTGGTTTACCGATGGGTCGTATCGTTGAGATCTACGGGCCTGAATCCTCGGGTAAAACCACGCTGACCCTGCAGGTGATCGCTGCCGCGCAGCGTGAAGGCAAAACCTGTGCCTTCATCGACGCCGAGCACGCCCTGGACCCGATCTATGCCAAAAAGCTGGGCGTAGACATCGACAACCTGCTCTGCTCCCAGCCGGACACCGGTGAGCAGGCGCTGGAGATCTGTGACGCCCTGACCCGCTCTGGTGCGGTTGACGTCATCATCGTTGACTCCGTGGCGGCCCTGACGCCGAAAGCGGAGATCGAAGGTGAGATCGGTGACTCCCACATGGGTCTGGCGGCCCGTATGATGAGCCAGGCGATGCGTAAGCTGGCCGGTAACCTGAAGCAGGCCAATACCCTGCTGATCTTCATCAACCAGATCCGTATGAAGATCGGTGTGATGTTTGGTAACCCAGAGACCACCACCGGCGGTAACGCGCTGAAGTTCTACGCCTCCGTGCGTCTTGATATCCGCCGCATCGGCGCCATCAAAGAGGGCGACGTCGTGGTCGGGAGCGAAACCCGCGTGAAAGTGGTCAAGAACAAAGTGGCTGCACCGTTCAAGCAGGCTGAGTTCCAGATCATGTATGGCGAAGGGATCAACATCAACGGCGAGCTGATTGACCTGGGCGTGAAACACAAACTGGTGGAGAAAGCCGGTGCCTGGTACAGCTACAACGGTGACAAGATCGGTCAGGGCAAGGCCAACGCCTGCAACTACCTGAAAGAGAACCCGGCCATCGCCGCCGAGCTGGACAAGAAGCTGCGTGAGCTGCTGCTGACCACCAACGGTGAGACCGCCAACGCGTCCGCCTCTGAAGCCTTCGATGACGACGGCGCAGAGATGAGCGAAGAGTTTTAATCGATAATCCGCGTTGAACCAGCCAGGGTGCGAAAGCACTCTGGCTGTTTTTTTATCTGCTGATCGGATGGTCGCCGCCATCCCACCGAGGAGATGCCGATGAGCAATCAATCCCCCCCACCTGCCCGCAGCGAAAAAGAGCAGCTCAATACCCTGCTGGCGCGCGCCATGCGTCTGCTGGCCCAGCGTGACCACAGCGAGTCAGAGCTGCGCCGCAAGCTGGAGACGCCGCCGGTGTTCAAGCCGCGCCAACCCTCGTTCTCCCGCGCCTCACGTCGCCCCTCTGATGATGAGGATGCCAAGCCCCAGCCGCTGCCCGCGCCGGTGCCAGTGGAGGAGATTGATCCACAGTTGGTCGAGCAGATCATCGACTACTGCCTGACGCATCAATACCTGGATGACCAGCGTTTTACCCGCAGCTATATCAATAGCCGCAGCCGCAGGGGGTATGGGCCGCAACGCATCCGTTCCGAACTGGTGCAGAAGAAAGTGGCAAAAGAGACCATCAATGTCGGCTTTGAGGAGAGTGAGGTGGACTGGTGCCAGCAGGCGCGCGAACTGGCGCAGCGCAAGTTTGGCGACCGCCTGCCGACGGAGTGGAAGGAGAAAGCGAAGGTTCAGCGCTTTTTGCAGTATCGCGGCTTCTTCCAGGAGGAGATCCAGTCGATTTATCGCGATTTTGAGGATTGAGCGCATACTGGATTTTACTTCCCAGTGAAGAAATTTTATCTTATTCCCACTTTTTGTTCGTAAGCTGTTTGCCCGCGTCAGGATGTAGGGCAGGGAGCTTACGGGCCGTTCTTCTAGCCTGATTCCGGGACATTTATGAGCAAGAGCACCGCTGAGATCCGTCAAGCGTTTCTCGATTTCTTCCAGAGCAAAGGACACCAAGTTGTATCAAGCAGCTCGCTGGTGCCCAACAACGACCCGACGCTGCTGTTTACCAACGCCGGGATGAACCAATTCAAGGACGTTTTCCTTGGCCTGGACAAGCGCGCCTATTCGCGCGCCACGACCTCACAGCGCTGCGTGCGTGCGGGCGGTAAGCATAATGACCTCGAAAATGTGGGTTACACCGCGCGTCACCACACCTTCTTTGAGATGCTGGGCAACTTCAGCTTCGGCGACTACTTCAAGCATGACGCCATCCAGTACGCCTGGGAGCTGCTGACCGGCGAAAACTGGTTCGCCCTGCCGAAAGAGCGCCTGTGGGTCACCGTCTATGAAACCGATGACGAAGCCTATGACATCTGGCTGAAAGAGATTGGCGTGCCGCAAGAGCGCATCATCCGCATCGGCGACAACAAGGGCAAGCCTTACGCCTCTGACAACTTCTGGCAGATGGGCGACACCGGCCCATGCGGCCCGTGCACCGAGATCTTCTTTGATCACGGCGATCACATCGCTGGCGGCCCGCCGGGCAGCCCGGATGAGGATGGCGACCGCTATATCGAGATCTGGAACGTGGTCTTCATGCAGTTTAACCGCCAGGCCGATGGCACCATGGAACCGCTGCCGAAACCCTCCGTGGATACCGGCATGGGCCTGGAGCGTATTGCCGCGGTATTGCAGCATGTGAACTCCAACTATGAGATCGACCTGTTCAAAACCCTGATCAAGGCAGTGGCGGACGTCACTGGCGCCACCGATCTGGATAACAAATCCCTGCGCGTAATCGCGGACCACATCCGCTCCTGTGCCTTCCTAATCTCTGATGGCGTCATTCCGTCGAATGAAAACCGTGGCTATGTGCTGCGCCGCATCATTCGCCGCGCCATCCGCCACGGCAACATGCTAGGCGCGAAAGAGACCTTCTTCTATAAGCTGGTGGCCCCGCTGATTGCGGTAATGGGCCCGGCGGCAGAAGAGCTGCAACGCCAGCAGGCGCTGGTGGAGCAGGTGCTGAAGACCGAAGAGGAGCAGTTCGCCCGTACCCTGGAGCGCGGTCTGGCGCTGCTGGATGACGTGCTGGCTAACCTGCAAGGCGATACGCTGGATGGCGAAACCGCCTTCCGCCTGTATGACACCTACGGCTTCCCACTGGATCTGACAGCGGACGTGTGCCGTGAGCGCAACCTGAAGGTTGACGAAGAGGGCTTCAATCAGGCGATGGAGCAGCAACGTCGCCGTGCCCGTGAGTCCAGCGGCTTTGGCGCGGACTACAACAGCCTGATCCGCGTGGATGGCAGCACCCAGTTCCTGGGTTATGACCAGCTGGATCTGCAAGCGAAAGTCGTGGCCCTCTACCGTGACGGCCAGCCGGTGGACACCATCAACGCTGGCGACAACGCGGTCATCGTTCTGGATGAGACGCCCTTCTACGCCGAGTCCGGCGGCCAGGTGGGCGACAAGGGCCAGCTGCGTACTGCCGCCGCTGAGTTCGATGTCATCGACACCCAGAAGTATGGCCAGGCTATCGGCCATCAGGGCGTGCTGAGCCAGGGTACCCTGAGCATCAATGATGCCGTGGAAGCCCGTGTGGACGTGGCGCGCCGCAACCGCATCCGTCTGAACCACTCGGCAACCCACCTGCTGCACGCGACACTGCGTCAGGTGCTGGGTGAGCACGTCGGCCAGAAAGGCTCGCTGGTTAACGATAAGTACCTGCGTTTCGACTTCTCTCACTTCGAAGCGATGAAGCCGGAAGAGATTCGCGCGGTAGAGGATATCGTCAACGCCCAGATCCGCCGCAACCTGCCGGTGGAAACCCAGATCATGGCGCTGGAAGAGGCGAAAGCGAAAGGCGCAATGGCGCTGTTCGGCGAGAAGTATGAAGACCATGTGCGTGTACTGAGCATGGGCGACTTCTCTACCGAGCTGTGCGGCGGCACCCACGCCAGCCGCACCGGCGACATCGGCCTGTTCCGCATCCAGAGCGAGTCTGGCACCGCTGCGGGCATCCGCCGTATCGAAGCAGTGACCGGGGAGGGGGCTATCGCCACCCTGCACCAGGAGACCGATCTGCTGCACAGCATCTCCTATCTGGTGAAGGGCGATGCCAACACCGTCTCTGACAAAGTGCGTGCGCTGATTGAGCGTTCGCGCCAGCTGGAGAAAGAGCTGCAACAGCTGAAAGACCAGCAGGCGGCGCAGGAGAGCGCCTCGCTCTCTTCCAACGCCAAAACGGTGAAGGGCACGCAGTTGTTGGTAAGCAAGCTGGACAACGTCGAGCCGAAGATGCTGCGCACCATGGTGGACGATCTGAAAAACCAGCTCGGTTCCGCGGTGATTGTGCTGGCAACGGCGGCAGAGGGCAAAGTCAGCCTGATCGCTGGCGTGACCAAAGACCTGACTGACCGCGTGAAAGCAGGCGAGCTGATTGGCTTTATCGCCCAGCAGGTGGGCGGTAAGGGCGGTGGCCGCCCGGATATGGCACAGGCGGGCGGCAATGACGTCAATGCCCTGCCAGCAGCGCTGGAGAGTGTCACCGCCTGGGTAGAAGACAAATTATAATTTTGTCATAATTCAGGTTCATTGATACGCCATAACGCGTTGCGCGTTATGGCGTTTTTATTTTCACCAGGGATAGGGTACTTGGGCTGCCGCCACAAACCTGCCGAATTCGGCTAAACTGAACAGAGATGACGTGGGTGCCCTGACACTAACTTATAGTTAATGCAGTCGCATGGTTTACGTTTTCACGGTATATGATGGATAATGGCGGGGAAACCGAGAGACCCGACTCTTACAATCTTTCAAGGAGCAAAGAATGCTTATTCTGACTCGTCGAGTTGGTGAAACCCTCATGATTGGCGATGAGGTGACTGTCACTGTATTAGGGGTGAAAGGTAACCAGGTACGTATTGGTGTCAACGCCCCCAAAGAGGTTTCTGTCCATCGCGAGGAAATCTACCAACGCATTCAAGCTGAAAAGTCCCAGCAAACGACCTACTAATTCAACCGGCGTCACGCGGGAAGCGAGGCGCCAGTCACTTTTTCCCTCCGCTTTCTGCCTGTCGGCTACCTTTTCTTGTCTCTTTTTACCCTTCCTGCCGCTTCTCAATTCTTATGGTTATGCCCTTTTTGCGTTGATAAAAAAACCATTTTGTCTTTAAAGTGCCCATATTGGGCATGTTTTGCCCAAACGCGCATGAGATGAAAAAAAAGGGTTTGACTTATAAAGCCGGGAAAGTAATATGTGCGCCACGCAGCGACGATGAGCTTTCAAAAAGTTAGTCAGCGCAACTCGAAAGAGGCGTAAGGTGAGGTGGCCGAGAGGCTGAAGGCGCTCCCCTGCTAAGGGAGTATGCGGTCAAAAGCTGCATCGAGGGTTCGAATCCCTCCCTCACCGCCATTTGCATCCATAGCTCAGCTGGATAGAGTACTCGGCTACGAACCGAGCGGTCGGAGGTTCGAATCCTCCTGGATGCACCATATTCTACAGTATGGTGATGTGGTAATAGCAATACCATACAGTATCAAAGAAAGTAATTCCGTTGCATCCATAGCTCAGCTGGATAGAGTACTCGGCTACGAACCGAGCGGTCGGAGGTTCGAATCCTCCTGGATGCACCATCTTTGCTTTTATCGAATATACTTATCGGTAAGGGCTGGCAGTAAAAAACCTACCAATGCATCCATAGCTCAGCTGGATAGAGTACTCGGCTACGAACCGAGCGGTCGGAGGTTCGAATCCTCCTGGATGCACCATCTTTGCTTTTGTCGAATGACTTTTCGGTAAAGGCCAGCAGTAAAAAAACCTATTAATGCATCCATAGCTCAGCTGGATAGAGTACTCGGCTACGAACCGAGCGGTCGGAGGTTCGAATCCTCCTGGATGCACCATTTTCCCTGTATTGATTCCCCTTTCGTTCTACCCGCACCAATACGCACCTTACTTCTGAATGGCTCCATCAGCACAGCTCATCTTTCGCTGGCTCGGTGCATTACTAAAACATATCTTATCTATTGCGCTTGGCTACTGCCAGATCGCTTCACGGCCACTCGCTGATTGCCGGTTTTCTTCACTTTTCCAGCCACTCTTTCCGCTGTCGCCAGCTCTGATTTTCCAATAAAAATAAATCCCGTTTATTCCGAAATTTCATCATGTTAAGTGGTGATTAAAACGCCAGATTCCGCCGTGGGTTCAGGTTGTTTTCTGTTTTATAGGGATTTTTTTAATGCCGACCTATTTTCACTGATTGATTGTCTGTGCCACTTCGCTACCGTCAATTAACCAACATGCGACATTCAAAAGAGTTTCAGCTAAAGTAGTTTTTTCTCTTTTCAGTGAATGCGGAGTACATGATGTACGATCGTTACGAAGGACTGATATTTGATATGGATGGCACCATATTGGATACCGAGCCGACACACCGCAAAGCCTGGGACCATGTCTTGTCACGTTATGGCATGCACTATGATGCCGAGAGCCTGGCGGCACTGAATGGCTCGCCCACCTGGCGGGTTGCCGAAACCATTATTGCCACTCATCAGGCGGATCTGGATGCACATCAGCTGGCGGCGGAGAAGACCGCTGCGGTGAAAGAGATGCTGTTTGACAGCGTGCAACCGCTGCCGCTGCTGGAAGTGGTGAAAGCCTACCACGGGCGCCGGCCTATGGCGGTCGGCACGGGCAGTGAGCACGCCATGGCGGAAGCGCTGCTGCGCCATCTGGGCGTGCTGGCGTGTTTTCAGGCCATTGTCGGCGCGGATGACGTGACCGAGCACAAACCGGCCCCCGAGACATTTTTACGCTGCGCCACACTGATGGGCGTTGCGCCCGAGCGCTGTGTGGTGTTTGAGGATGCTGATTTCGGCATTGAAGCCGCCCGGCGGGCCAATATGGCCTATGTGGATGTGCGCACGTTGTGAGTGACACACTGGCGGCTGCCTCGTTATTTGGCAGCAGCTTTCTCAGTGCAACCCTGTTGCCGGGAAATTCAGAAATTTTATTGGTTGCGCTGCTTGCCGCTGGCAATACCGAGCCTTGGGTGCTGGTGTTGTCTGCGACAGTGGGTAACACGCTGGGCGGCGTAACCAATGTAATAATAGGACGCTTTCTACCGGCAACGTCAGTCCAGCGGGGGCATAAATTGGCCCTGGCCTGGCTGACCCGTTTCGGGCCTGCTGCGCTACTGCTCAGCTGGGTTCCTGTAGTCGGCGATGTGTTATGCGTGTTTGCGGGTTGGCTGCGTATGCCCTGGTTGCCGGTGGTGCTCTGTCTGTGCCTTGGCAAAGGGGCGCGTTATGCGGCATTAGCCTGGTTTACTGTGCAGGGAGTTTCCTGGTGGCATTGAACAGCTTTAAAGCAATGGGGCGCCTTGGCTGCCCTGCTTATACGCTATCGTTTTTTGAGAGCGGGAGGTCAATTTGATCCCGGACGTATCCAAGGCGCTTTCATGGTTGGAAGCGCATCCTGAGGCAATTAAGGGCATTCGCCGCGGTATTGAGCGTGAGACATTGCGCGTGAACGCGGATGGCTCACTGGCCCAGACTGGCCATCCAGAAGCGTTGGGCGCAGCCCTCACGCATGAGTGGATCACCACGGACTTTGCCGAGACACTATTAGAGTTTATTACCCCCGTCGATGCCGACATCGATCACATGCTGGCTTTCCTGCGTGATATCCACCGCCACACCGCGCGGACACTGGATCAGGAGCGCATGTGGCCATTCAGCATGCCTTGCTACGTGGGTGACGAGCAGGATATTGAGCTGGCGCAGTATGGAAAATCCAACATTGGCCAGATGAAGACCCTCTACCGTGAGGGGCTGAAGAACCGCTATGGTGCCCTGATGCAGATCATCTCTGGCGTCCACTACAACTTCTCGCTGCCGCTCTCCTTCTGGCAAGCGCGGTTGGGCGTGAAAGATGCGGAAAGCGGCAAAGAGGAGATCTCGGCGGGCTACTTCAGCTTGATCCGAAACTACTACCGCTTTGGCTGGGTTATCCCTTATCTGTTCGGCGCATCGCCGGCCATCTGCTCCTCTTTCCTGAAGGGGCGCGAGGGCAAGAGCACCCTGCCATTTGAGCGGGATGAGAACGGCATGATCTATCTGCCGTATGCCACCTCGCTGCGTCTGAGCGATCTGGGCTACACCAATAAATCGCAGAATAACCTCGGCATCACCTTCAACGATCTGCACACCTATGTGACGGCGTTGAAAAAGGCGATCCGCACGCCGTCTGAAGAGTATGCCGCGATGGGCGTGAAACGCGATGGCCGCTATCTGCAACTGAACACCAACGTGTTGCAGATTGAGAATGAGCTGTATGCGCCTATCCGTCCGAAACGCGTTACCAAGCGGGGTGAAACGCCATCTGACGCCCTGCTGCGCGGTGGCATTGAGTATATCGAGGTACGCTCCCTCGACATCAACCCGTTCTCGCCGGTGGGTGTCGATGCGACGCAGGCCCGCTTCCTGGATCTGTTCCTGATCTGGTGTGCGCTGGCGGATGCGCCAGAGATGAGCAGCGACGAGTTGCTGTGCAGCCGCAAAAACTGGAACCGCGTGATCCTCGAAGGGCGCAAGCCGGGCCAGACCATCGGCATTGGCTGTGAAGTCTCCCACGAGCCGCTGGCGGATGTCGGCAAGGCGCTGTTTGCCGATCTGCGCCGTGTGGCGGAAGTGCTGGATAAGCTTAACGGCGACAGCCAGTATCAGGGCGTCTGTGATGAGCTGGTTGCCTCGTTCGACAATCCCGATTTGACATATTCCGCCCGGATATTGCAGGCTATGAAAGAGGGTGGCCTGAAACAGGTTGGCTTGGCGCTGGCCGAGCAGTACCGGCATATGCTGAGTGAAGAGCCGTTGGAGATTCTGGACAGTGACACACTGACAGAGGAGCAGCGTGCTTCCTTTGAGCGGCAGCAGGCGCTGGAGGCGGCAGACACGCTTAGCTTCGACGCGTTCCTGGAACAGGTTAACGCCGCCAAATAAAAGAAAAAGGCCACAATCACTGTGGCCAAATATGCATCTCTGCTAACAGGGATGATGATAACAAATGCGCGTCTTTCACTAATTCAGACTCGCTGGATGCGAAAAGGTTTCCTTCGTTCGCTAAAAATATCTTTTTTCTTAGAGGAGGTGTCACGATGCCACTGCTGGACAGCTTTACTGTAGATCATACCCGGATGGCAGCCCCTGCGGTCCGTGTTGCGAAAACCATGCATACACCTCATGGCGACACCATCACCGTGTTTGACCTGCGCTTCTGCCGGCCGAACCTGGAAGTGATGCCAGAGCGCGGCATCCACACCCTGGAGCACCTGTTCGCAGGTTTCATGCGCAACCACCTGAACGGCGATGGCGTGGAGATCATCGACATCTCCCCGATGGGCTGCCGCACTGGCTTCTACATGAGCCTGATTGGCACGCCGGATGAGCAGCGCGTGGCCGATGCCTGGAAAGGTGCGATGGCAGACGTGTTGAAAGTCAGCGAACAGAATCAGATCCCTGAACTGAACGAGTACCAGTGCGGCACCTACCAGATGCACTCCCTGGATGAGGCGCAAGAGATTGCCCGCCATATCCTGGATCATGATGTGGTGGTTAACCGCAATGACGATCTGGCGCTGCCGAAAGAGAAGCTGCAAGAGCTGCACATCTAGCGCTATTTTGCAGGCACAAAAAAAGACGCGTTGAACGCGTCTTTTTTTATGGCCGTCGCGCCGGTTATGACTGCTCGACGCTGGTGCGGATGGGTTGGATCGGCGTCACCCGAACCTGTTTGATCATGTTGTCCTGCACGTCGAGAATATCGATGTCGTAGTTCTCCACGCGGATCTGGGTATTGACCGGCGGGATCTCCTCGAGAATCTCCAGCAGCATACCGTTGATGGTGCGCGCATCCTCCTCCGGCAGCTTCCAGTTGAAAGCCTTGTTGAGTTCACGCACGTTGGCACTGCCCTCAATCAGCACGGAGCCATCGCTCTGCGGCGTGACCTCCTCCGCCAGGGTAGGGGACATGGAGGTGGTGAAGTCGCCGACAATCTCCTCCAGAATATCCTCGACCGTGACCAGCCCCTGGATATCGCCATACTCATCCACCACGATGCCGACCTTCTCTTTATTGCGCTGGAACTTCACCAGCTGGATATTCAGCGGCGTGCCCTCAGGGATAAAGTAGATCTCATCCGCCGCCCGCAGCAGGTTCTCCTTGTTGAACTCCTTCTTCTCGGTCATCAGGCGGTAGGCTTCGCGCACGCGCAACATGCCAATCACATCATCCAGCGATTCGCGGTAGAGCACGATGCGGCCATGAGGCGAGTGCGTAAGCTGGCGCATGATCGATTTCCAGTCGTCATTGACGTCAATGCCGACAATCTCATTGCGCGGCACCATGATGTCATTCACCGAAACGCTCTCCAGATCGAGCACGGAGAGCAGCATGTCCTGATTGCGGCGCGAAATCTGCGAGCGTGACTCATTTACAATGGTGCGCAGCTCCTCCTTGCTCACCGCGTCGCTCAGGTGCGGGTTGGCCTTGATACCAAACAGCCGCATCAGCAGGCGGGAGAGGGTATTGAGGATCCACACCAGCGGCAGCATGATTTTTTGCAGCGGCATCAGCAGCAAGCTGCTGGAGAAGGCGATGCGCTCCGGGTAGAGGGCGGCGAAGGTTTTCGGCAGCACCTCAGCGAACAGCAGCACGGCAAAGGTCAGCACACCGGTGGCGACCGCCACGCCAGCATCGCCATACAGGCGCATCCCCACGATGGTTGCCAGCGCCGAGGCGAGGATGTTGACCAGGTTGTTGCCGATCAGCACCAGACTAATCAGGCGATCGGGCTGTTTGAGCAGTTTCTCTACCCGGCGGGCGGCACGGTTTCCCTGTTTGGCCTGATGGCGCAACCGGTAGCGGTTGAGCGTCATCATGCCGGTTTCAGAGGCAGAAAAGTAAGCGGACACGATGATCATAATGACCAGCGTAATAATCAGGGTGCCTGTAGAGACGTGCTCCAACGCGGTCTTCCTTATAGCTGTGTGAATTCCCCCAGTGGGGGAATGTAGGTTCAGATAATGATATGTCAGCCCATCATGATCTGCTGGATAAGGCGGCTGCCGAAATAGGCCAGGGTGAGCAACAGCGCGCCGGCCATGCTGAACCAGACCACGCGACGGCCGCGCCACCCCTCATGGTAGTGCCCCCAGAGCAGCACCACATAGACAAACCATGCCATGATCGACAGCACTGCCTTATGGATGTTCTCTTTGCTGAACAGGTTGTCCAGGTAGAAGAAGCCGGTGCAGAGGGTCAGCGTCAGCAGCACCACACCCACCTGGGTGACGTGAAACAGCTTGCGCTCAATGCTCATCAACGGCGGCATGTCAGCGTTGAAGGTCAGGCGTTTAGTCTTCAGCAAGTAGTCCAACCACGCGAGCTGGAACGCATAGAGCGCCGCGATGATCAGGGTCGAGTATGAGAAGAGCGCCAGCCCGATGTGTACCAGCAGCCCGGGGCTGGACTCCAGGTGCGTGATGAACTCGCCCGGCAGTAATCCGACAAAAATCAGGTTGATCAGGGCGAAGCTATACACAATTGGTAACAAAAACCAGCCACGGTTACGGGAGGCCACAACGGTCATCACCGTACAAATAATCAGGCTGACCATCGAGCCGATATTGACCAGACTGAGGTTCTGTCCGGTATTGACGTCGAAAATCCGCTGCTCCAGAGCAATGGCGTGGCTGACCAGCGCAACGGCCGCAAAGAACAGCGCCAGACGGCGGAAACCGCCCTGCTGCCTGACCAGGCTGGGGAGAACCAGCGCAAGGCTGAGCAAGTAAGCAATCATGGCCACAAAGGCAGGAATTGGCATAAGGTGTCGTCAGGGTTCAGAAAATAAGTCAGAGGGTCAGTATAACGTCAGCGGCGTCATGCTCCAACCGTTCCCCACGGCGGGGCAGAGATCGCACAGACTTCGTGTTATAATCCCGCCATTGTGTCGCCAAGGCGGCCTGTCATTACGTTGAGCAAGAGACGATGTTTGATAACTTAACTGATCGATTGTCGCGCACACTGCGCAATATCAGCGGCCGCGGGCGGCTGACCGAAGAGAATATTAAAGAGACCCTGCGCGAAGTGCGCATGGCGTTGCTGGAGGCCGATGTCGCGCTTCCTGTGGTGCGGGACTTCATTAACCGCGTGAAAGAGAGCGCGGTGGGGGTCGAGGTCAACAAAAGCCTGACACCGGGGCAGGAGTTCGTCAAGATCGTCCGCAACGAGCTGATGACCGCGATGGGCGAGGCGAACTCCGAGCTGAACCTGGCCGCGCAGCCGCCAGCCGTAGTGCTAATGGCGGGCCTGCAGGGTGCGGGTAAAACCACCAGCGTCGGCAAGCTGGCAAAATTCCTGCGTGAGAAGCGCAAGAAGAAGGTGCTGGTGGTCTCCGCGGACGTCTACCGTCCGGCGGCGATCAAGCAGCTGGAAACCCTGGCCGAGCAGGTGGGCGTGGACTTCTTCCCGTCCGATGCGCAAGAGAAGCCGGTTGATATCGCCAACCGCGCGCTGCAACAGGCCAAGCTGAAGTTCTACGACGTGCTGCTGGTGGATACCGCTGGCCGCCTGCACGTTGATGAAGCGATGATGGACGAGATCAAGCAGGTCCACGCCGCCATCAATCCGGTCGAGACGCTGTTCGTGGTGGACGCCATGACCGGCCAGGACGCCGCCAACACGGCGAAAGCCTTCAACGAAGCGCTGCCGCTGACCGGCGTGGTGCTGACCAAGGTTGACGGTGACGCGCGCGGCGGTGCGGCGCTCTCCATTCGCCACATCACCGGCAAGCCGATCAAGTTCCTCGGTGTCGGTGAGAAGACCGAAGCGCTGGAGCCGTTCCACCCGGATCGTGTCGCCTCACGTATCCTCGGCATGGGCGACGTACTGTCGCTGATCGAGGACATCGAGAGCAAGGTTGACCGCGAGCAGGCGGAGAAGCTGGCCTCCAAATTGAAGAAAGGCGATGGCTTCGACCTGACCGACTTCCTGGAGCAGCTGAAACAGATGCGTAACATGGGTGGCATGGCCAGCATGTTGAGCAAGCTGCCGGGTGCCGGTCAGCTGCCAGACAACGTCAAGTCGCAGATGGATGACAAAGTGCTGGTACGCATGGAGGCGATCATCAACTCGATGACGCTGAAAGAGCGCGCCAAGCCAGAGATTATCAAAGGCTCGCGCAAACGCCGCATCGCGATGGGCGCGGGTATGCAGGTGCAGGACGTTAACCGCTTATTGAAGCAGTTTGACGAAATGCAGCGCATGATGAAGAAGATGAAAAAGGGCGGGATTGCCAAAATGATGCGTGGCATGAAGGGCATGATGCCGCCCGGTTTCCCAGGTCGTTAACCCCCGAGGCACTTATTTATCGTAGCGCGTGGCAACTCTGTACGCTTTAGATTGCTTTTTGCGCCAAAATGAGTAAAATTTTCGGGCTTTTTATATTGCACCCGGGCCCCGTTCCTCGATGGGGCCCGGCTGTTTTATTAACTAAAGAGGATGTTATGGTAACAATTCGTTTGGCACGTGGCGGCGCGAAAAAGCGTCCGTTCTATCAAGTAGTAGTGACCGACAGCCGCAATGCGCGTGACGGTCGTTTCATCGAGCGCGTAGGCTTCTTCAACCCGATCGCTGCAGGTCAGGCTGAAGCACTGCGTCTGGACCTGGACCGTATCGAGCATTGGGTTGGTCTGGGTGCAACCGTTTCTGATCGCGTAGCTTCGCTGATCAAAGACGCTAAGAAAGCAGCTTAATCTGTCGCGGTGGTAACGATGAGCAAGCAATCCAAGCCTGTGGCGCCTGAGAAGCCGATTGTGCTCGGCAAACTGGGATCCACCTACGGCATTCGTGGTTGGCTCAGAGTGTTTTCATCCACCGATGACGCCGAAAGCATTTTCGACTATCAGCCGTGGTTTACACAGCAGTCGGGTAAGTGGCAGCTTATCGAGCTGGAAAGCTGGAAGCGCCACAATCAGGACCTGATCATCAAAGTCAAAGGCGTTGACGATCGGGATGCGGCAAATCTACTGACCAATTGCGAAATTGTCGTGGATTCAAGCCAGCTTCCAGCACTGGAAGAGGGCGACTACTACTGGAAAGACCTGATTGGTTGCCAGATAGTGACTACTGAGGGTTATGCGCTGGGTAAAGTCATCGACATGATGGAAACCGGCTCTAACGATGTCCTTGTAGTGAAAGCCAACCTGAAAGATGCCTTCGGAATCAAGGAACGGCTGATTCCGTTCCTCGATGGGCAGGTTATCAAGAAAGTCGATCTCACTACGCAAGTAATTGAAGTAGATTGGGATCCTGGTTTTTGACCTCCGCAATGACCGGAGATGATGAGTGGAACGGCAAGATGGGGATGGGCGTATGTTTATCGGTATAATCAGCCTGTTCCCGGAAATGTTCCGCGCCATCACCGATTACGGGGTAACTGGCCGGGCAGTTAAAAATGGCCTGCTGAGCGTAGCCTGCTGGAGTCCACGTGACTTCACCTACGATCGGCACCGCACCGTGGACGATCGCCCCTATGGAGGTGGTCCCGGTATGCTGATGATGGTGCAACCTTTGCGGGAAGCCATCCATGCAGCAAAAGCGGCGGCAGGCGAAGGCGCTAAGGTGATCTACCTTTCGCCACAGGGGCGCAAACTTGATCAGCAAGGCGTGCGCGAGCTGGCTATCAACCCGAAGATGATTCTGGTTTGTGGCCGCTACGAAGGGATTGATGAACGTATCATCCAAACCGAAATTGACGAAGAGTGGTCAATCGGCGATTACGTTCTCAGCGGAGGCGAGTTACCGGCCATGACGCTGATCGACTCGGTGGCCCGGTTTATTCCGGGTGTGCTGGGGCATCAGGGTTCCGCGGAGGAGGACTCCTTCTCCGATGGCTTGTTGGACTGCCCTCACTATACCCGCCCTGAGGTGTTGGAAGGGATGGAAGTTCCGCCAGTTCTGCTGTCGGGCAACCATGCCGAGATCCGCCGCTGGCGCTTGAAGCAGTCGCTGGGCCGCACCTGGCTTAGAAGACCTGAACTTCTGGAAAGCCTAGCTCTGACTGACGAGCAACAGGTGTTGCTGGCAGAGTTCCGACGTGAACATCTGGCCAGTCAACCAGATTATGAAGGGTAAAATTGGCTACGGCTGATTTTCCCGAGATATCAGTTTACCTAGGGTAAGAGACATATTATGAGCAACATTATTAAGCAACTTGAACAAGAGCAGATGAAGCAAGACGTACCTGCATTCCGTCCGGGTGATTCCGTGGAAGTGAAGGTATGGGTCGTTGAAGGTAGCAAAAAACGTCTGCAGGCATTCGAGGGCGTGGTTATCGCTATCCGTAACCGCGGTCTGCACTCTGCATTCACTGTTCGTAAGATTTCCAACGGCGAAGGTGTTGAGCGCGTATTCCAGACTCACTCCCCAGTAATCGACAGCATTACTGTGAAACGCCGTGGTGCCGTTCGTAAAGCCAAACTGTACTACCTGCGTGAGCGTACTGGTAAGTCTGCTCGTATCAAAGAGCGTCTTAACTAAGATACAGCTAACGCTGCATCCAAAAGTTAATAGATATGAAGGGGTTAGCCAATGGCTAACCCCTTTTTTACATTCAGTGTCCACACAATGTCCACGCAGCTTATAAATGTGGTCAATTGGTGTTTTTTATAGTTATAAAAAAACCCGCTTTAGCGGGTTCTCTTACATCCAGAGCATACCTTGTTGCATCTTGCTGCTTGGGTGCGGTGGTACTGGTTTAACATCGCCTGGCTTTACAATCATTTCAGCTATCGTCTCATGCGACTTGAAAGTGCAACTACAGTTGATGTTTGTACACTGGTGGTAACGTTCCTTAGTTTCTCTCGATATGTATCGACTTGAGCGCGTATGCGCAGCATTTTGACAGAGAGGGCAGTGCATCATAGTAACCACCTAAAAAATAAAGGGGATTGGATCGGTCGCCATTGTGAATAATTAAGATAAATTATGCAAATGTAAGTTTAATGTTGCTATTGGATTTGCTTTGACTCGTAATCGATATCAGAAAGCATCACTTCAAAATCCAGTACTGTGGTATAGCCCCTGCCGCTCAGGCTGTGTGTCACCTTGCTGATGATCCACGGCTGCGCATCAATCACGGATTTAAAGCCGCTTACCTTCACCGGCGTTTCCGGGAAGAGATCCGCCCGGCCCCGCGCCAGCGTCAGGGAAAATTCCGCTACCCCGCGCTGTAGCCGTTCCCACTTGGCCTGGGCGGCACGCATCGCGGCTGCCCGCGTGGCGTACACGGTCGTCAGGGCAAACACGTTATCTTCGGTGCCAGCCAGATATTCGCCCTCGCGGGCCTCCGGGGTTTTGGCGGCGGTGGTCGCGGCCTTTTTAGCGGCTGGATGCTCTAGGGCGCGCAAGTGCTTTTCCGCCGTCTTACGCTGTACCTTCACTTTTTTCGGGGCCGGGTCTTTGGTATGCAGCCAGCTTGCCGTCACGCCGGTATATGCGCCCCGGTCAGCGATACTAAAGCGATGCTGGTCGCCATCCTCTCGCGTGAGGGTGAGCTGGGGAATGGGCTTGCCGCTGGCCGTCAGGCCGCCACCGGGCCGGATAAACAGCAGCGTGCCGGCCTTTATCGCTGCCACAGCCCCATACAGCGAGGCCAGGCGCGTTAAAAAGGCCGCATCCGTCTCCTGGGTCTGGTCAATGTGCACCACGGCCAGCTCACCCAACCCGGCCCCCAGGGTGGCCGAAAGTTGATTGCGGGCGGCTACCTGGGCCACCACGGCCCCCAGGGTGGTGTCGTGGTAAGACACCTCCCGCCGGGAGTTAAGCGTGCCACGAAAATCGGCACTCCGGGCGCGAATGGTCAGTGTGTCTGGCGCGCCGTGGTGCTCGACTTCATCCACGGTGAAACTGCCCTTGTCGATAAGCGCGCCACCTTTCCAGCCAAGGTACAGCCGCACCACGGCCCCACGCGCCGGCATCTCCAGCTTGCCGTCGCTGTCGTCCAGCTCGATGTCGAGCTGGTCAGCCTCAAACCCCCGGTTGTCGGTCAGCGCCAGAGAGAGAAGACGAGGCCGAATATTGGTGGTGACATCCTTGGCATTCACGCTCAGCAAAAAATCCGGCGTCATGGGCGCGCTGGGCGTAAAGGACAGATCGCCTATTCCCATCATGCCAACACCCCCCCTACCATTTCGCCCGCCGAGGATACCGCGTTATTCATGGCGGTGGTGAGCTGGCCCGGCAGGTTGCCGGCCCCGCTTATCAGGCTATCGGCCTGCTGTTTCACATCGCCGAACATGGAGGTTAACGACTCATCCACGCGCTTGAGGCTCAGGGTAAAGCCAATTTTGCGCGCCGCGCCGTTGGCGAAAAATTCGCTGTGGGTCTGGCTGATGCTCTCCACAACAAACATCCCGTAGATGGTGCCGTTGCCACCAATCAGCGGCCAGGCGCACCCCTCATCGGCCATCGCTTTGAAGGTCAGTAGCGAGAGCGTGCCGCCGGTGATTTCCGGGCATAGCTCCCCGGTCAGCGTAATTTTCTCATCGCCCACCCCAGGAACTGCGCCGCCGCCCGCTCGCCGACCCGGCTATTGGTCGGCCAGCGGTAATCAACGGTATGCTGCTGCTCGGCATAGGGGAGCGTCTGGCGCATAAATACCATCAGGCCATAAACCATCATCATCGTTCGTTACTCCCAACCCATCTGGCTACGTTGCCGGGCGTTGGCCTGGCGCTGCTCGCGCTCACGCTGCTGGGCCATCAGTGCCAGCGCATCATCTTTGGTCATGCCGGGGTGCATGTTCAGCACGTAACTGCTTTGGTAGGTGTTTTGTGGTGCCGGCCCGCCCTGGTAAGCCATGACCACAGGCTTATAGCCCGCCCTGCCCAGAGCGAGCGGCCTGCCATCTGGCTTAGCACCGGGGTCATCATCTGCCGCCGGCTCTTTATCCTCTGGATCGCTGGAGTCCTTATGGATAATGTTGAGCTTTTCTAATACCCAATCGATGCCCTCGCGCAGCTTGCCTAGAATCTTCATGGGGGCTTGCAGGCCGTTTGCCAGCAATGTACCGAATTGTCGGCCCATGTTGCCGGCGGCGGCCAGCTCTTTCTGCGTGGACTTCACCGGCTCAATCAGCTTGCTAAACCAGTCCCATATCCCGCTCAGCTTCTCTGTAAGCCAGGTAAACAGCGGCTTAAGCGGGGCAAAGGCTTCACTCACTGGCCCCATCGCGGCGGTGAATCCTTCGGCCACTCCCGTGATAAATGCCTGGAGCGGCTCCCAGTATTTGCGGATAAGCAGCCCCACGCCGACAATCGCCGCCCCCACGGCCACGATGGGCAAGGAGACAGCCCCTAACGCCGTGGCGATGGCTCCGCCGGCAAGCGAAAAGCCCGCACTTAGCATTCCCGCCGCGGCGATTAACCCATTGATGCCGGCCATGACCGGCCAGACCATCAGGCCCACCGCGCCCAGCATGGCGAGTAAAGTCGTGCCGGCGATCGCTATCTTGGCGATCCCGCCGGCCAGCGCCTTGTTGTTCTGTATCCAATGGTCGACTTTCAGAATATATTTCGTGGTGTCCTGGGTGAGCTTACGCAGGCTCTCATCGAGCTGGTCATACAGGTCAGTGCCTACGGCCTCGGCGGCGGATTGCCCTTCCTTCAGGTCGCCGCCCAGGTTGTCCTGCTGGACACTTACCAGCCTAGCGGTACTGCCGTCTGACTGCTGGAACGTGCGCGTCAGCGAATCCAGTTGGCCGTTGGCGGCCCCCTTCATCAGGGTGACAGCGGCGGCGGCGGCCTCCTCCCCGAAAATGGTTTTCAGGTATTCCGCCTGCTGCGCGGTGCCGAGGTGGTTTTTCTCAAAGGCGGTTTTCATCTCTTTTAAGACCGAGAAGAAGGACCGCATATTGCCCTTGCTGTCGGCGGTCTTTACGCCCAGCTCTTTTATCGCCTTCCCGGCTTCTCCGGTGGGTGCCTGCACGCGCAGCAACATCGCCCGCACGGCAGTGCCGGCCATACTGCCGGTGGTGCCCTCCTGCGCCAGTGCGCCAATCATGGCCGTAGTCTGCTCTACGCTGACGCCGGCGTTTTTTGCCACCGGGGCGATATAGGTCAGCGCGTCGTTCAGCCCGTCAAAATCCGCCGCCGTTTTATTCATCGTGGCGGAAATCACATCCCCCAAGTGCGCCACTTCGCTGTTTGCCAGGCCAAAGGCGCTTTTGGTGCTCATCAGCAGCTTGGCGCTCTCTTCCATCGTGCGATTGTTCGCCAGGGACATATTTAGCGTGACCGGCGTCGCCGCCCGGATGTCGTCGACCGTACCGCCGGATTTAGCAATGATGATTTGCGCGTTGGCCGCATCGTTGGCCGAGGCCGCCGTGTTGTCACCAATGCTGCGCGCCTGGGTGCGCAAGGATTGAAACTCGGCGGAGTGCTTATCCAGCCCCAACACGGCCTGAAGCGTGGAGTTAGCCTGTGCAAAGTCATAGCCCGGCTTTAACAGGGTCATGCCGGCCACTGCGCCTACGGTCGCCGTTCCCACACCGGCCGCCCCGGCATTGCGCACGCTGCCGGTCAACTCCTGGCCCCGACGATAGCGCGCCTGGGTTTGGTTGAGCCGCGCCTGTTGCTGGTCAAGGCGTTGCAGGGATTGGCGTTGTTGGTTGAGTGCCAGGGTGGCCTGCGCCGATTCGCTGCGCAGGCGTTGCTGGGCGCTGTTCAGGTTGCGCGTTGAGATACCGGCAGCCTTGAGCGCATCACGTTGCTGCTGCACAGACAGGCGCAGGCTGTTGGTTTTGGTCTGCAACTCCGCCGCCGCCTGGCGGGCCTTCTCCAGGGCCTTGGCCTGTTGCGCCGTGGGGCGCGCGGTGTTGCGAAACTGCACGGCCAGCGCGGCGGCCCGCTCCTTGGCAGAGGCCAGGGCGCGCTGCGTGACCGCCAGTTGCGCGCTGGTTTTGCGAAAGCCGTCAATTTTTGCCGCCTGTGCATCCAGCGCCCGGATGTTGGCCTGCGCGTCGCGGATCTCCCCGGACAGGGTGTGCGTGGCGTTCTGGATAGCCCTAAAAGGTCGGCTGGCTTGGTCAACGGCTTTTAGCAGAACCTGCAATTTCAGGCTGTTACTCATCCGGTGTTGCTCCGCTGCGGATCATGGCTTTGTGCCGCCAGTCGAGAAGCTCGGCCAGCGGCAGGTTGGTGAGGTCAGAGAGGGGCCAGTGAAAAATCATGGCGATGTCGGCCATCAGGTCATTGACCGTCAGGCCCGCTGGCCATTTCACATCACCGACTTCGGCGTCAAAAAACTAATCACCTTGCCGCCTACCTCCACCAGGTCAACCGGATCTAACATCAGGCACTCAGCCTTAGTCAGGTTAGGGGTGGTGATGCGCGGTAAAATCGTAAGCAGCGCATCGACATCCGATTGCACCAGGTCATACAGACGCACGCCGCGCAGCGTGCCGGCATTGGGTTTCATCAGCTCAATCTGGCTAATTGTCAGTTCACCGCGCTGAATAGGGGTTTCCAGGATAATGAGGTTTTGGTTTTCCATGTAAGTGCTCTCTATAAAAGCCAGCGCCAGGCGCTGGCGTAAGGGTTAAATCAGCCCGATATTTTTGCGGTGCTGCTCAAGCAGGTCGGTGCCGTTGACCTTCTCAATCATGTTGACGGTATCGACTTCAATCAGGTCTTTGCCATTCCAGGTCAGTTTGTAGTAGGTGCACTTGGTGGTAATTTTGGTTTCGGTGTCCTCGCCCTGCTTGGCCTCGCCAAAATCAAACGCCTGATGTTTACCGCGCACCTCCACCTCTACCGCGATCACTTCGCCGGTGTCGTCACGCTGGTAAGAGCCAACAAAGCGCAGCGGCACGGTGCCGCCGCCCCACTGGCCCAGCACACGCTCATCCAGGCCGCCAATGCTCCACTCCATATCTAGCGCATCATCTTCCAGCCCATTGTCGATATGGGCGGCCCCGTTCATGCCGCCGCCTCGATAGGTGTCGAGCTTGCGCGAGAGCTTCGGCAACGTCACCGAGGAGACAATGCCCTGGTAGCTGTTGGCATCGTTGAACAAGTTCAGGTACTTCAGTTTTTTCGGCAGTGCCATTAAGTCAGCTCCTTAGCTGTTAACCGCAGCGGCAAAATCCGCCAGGTAGGAGTCGGTGATGCGCTGGCGCAGCGTCAAATCTTCCAGCGGCGGTACAGGCGTGTACTCGTAATCAATCAGCAGCTTGCCCGCCTTCAGGGTGTCTTTATCGTTGGCGCTGTCGTCATACCAGCAGCTTGCGCCCAGCAGATAGCCAGCGCTGACCAGCTCGCGGAATTTGGCATTGATGCCACCAATGATGTCTTTGACCAGGGTCGGGGTCAGCGGCTTATCTGCCGCCCACATGTGCGCCTCGGCCATCGTGTCGGCCAGTACCTGTGCGGTGCGGGTGTAGTTCTCAAAGGCAAACAGCGGATCATCGCTACAGGTGCGGTTGCCCCAGAAGCGAAAGCCGTCTTTGCGGATAAGCGTAGTGACGCCGGCCTGGTTGAGCAGGTCAGCATCGGTGCCGGTCTGCTGCAAATCCCAGAAGACGCCTGCCGAGATGCCGGTCACGCCATTGACGCCCACGTTAGAGAGGGTTTTATGCCAGCCGGTTTCAGTGTCGATTTTGGCACGCAGCCCCAGGGCGCGGGCCGTGGCGTAGGCGGTGCGGGCGGCGTTGGCGGTGGTGTCCCAGGCGATAAAGTCCGGCCAAATCACCATCAGCTCGCGCTGGCTGAAGTTCTCGCGGTAGGTCATGGCGTCTCTCAGGGTCTTGCACCCGTAGGCGGACACATAGCCAAAGGCCCGCAGTTGCTGGCAGATACTGGCGAGCGCGGTCGCCACCTCCAGCGAGTCGAGGCCCGGCACGCCCAGAATGCGCGGCTTCACATCGAGCTGGGTCGGCGCGCTCAACAGCGCTTTCATGCCAGTGTATTGGCCGTTTTCATCGGTGCCGCCGATGATGTTAGAGGTGGTTTCTGCCTGGGTCGCGCCTTCGGCCACGCGCACCACCACGGTGACGGGCTTGGCCTGGTCGGCAATGGCTTGCAGGGCGGCGGCCAGGGTGCCGGTCGTGCCGGCCTTGGCGATAGCGGCCTGTACGTTGGTCAGCAGTACCGGCGTGTTGAGCGGAAACGCCGTGGCGTCCGCATCCTCAGCGGTGCAGACCATGCCAACAATGGCAGTGGAAACGGTGGAAATGGTGCGCGTGCCGTCGTTGATTTCGACGACGCGGACACCATGATGATAATCGGCCATCTAATGCGCTCCGTGTTGTGTGAGCGCGTAGAGTGCCAAGCCTGGCGGGCGGGTGCATGTGATTACTGTTTACTGAAAAATGACACAACATATGCTTTTCAATTGTTAATTAATAAAAATATAGGCATTTTATAAAGCTTATATTGAAAGTGCTTTTTTCGTTTCAATACCTTTGCAATTATCTTCAAAAAATATATAAAATTACCAAATGATGATAAATGCTGATTTTTTTTAATTATTTATGAATATATTATCAATGGATTCCTATAGGTGTTCTATAACACCGGTATGCCATAATGATTATATCAAATGGCAAGGAAATGTTTTTTTCAAAGCGTTTAGCTAGAGGGGTAAGGTTATGAATAATTTCCAAATACCTTATTATTACATTTACTTAGGTGAAGATGGTGGTTGGCATTGGCGGCTTATGGCAACAAACGGTGATCTAATTGCCATTAGTCCAGAAGGCTATCAAACCTTGCCTATCTGTGAAGCGAAAATACGAATAATGTCAAAAGATGCCTCTTTAGCTGTTTCTATCGGCGATAAAAGCTACATTTCAAAAACAGCCAAGTCAGATAATCAAGAGTAATTTTGAAAATTAAGTGAATTTTTTATATGTTCTATTAATTTTGTCATTAGTTTCTCAAAATTTAATCGATTATTATTTGAGCATGAATCCGGTTTTTTTTTAAACCATTACCGTTAAGCACTTTACTAAAATGACAAGGGGAGAATGGCACTGTAGATTAACATAATTATTTTTAGCAAAAAAAATAATATCGACTACTCTATAAATGTGCATAGACACACACTATCGTTGAACGAAGCATTTCGAATGGTTTGCCGCCAGTGCCTCTGGCGGCATTTTTTTGATACTTTATTTTCACTTAGTTAATGTTTTTTATTACAATTTTTATTTAGTCTATAAGACATTACTGTCTGCGCGCTCACACAGCTTGAGCTTCTCCATATCTAATTCGTCATCGCCAACCCATTGTCGATATGAGCAGCCCCGGTTATGCCGCTGCCGCGATAGGCGCCAAGTCTTATTCAGGGAGAGGCGGCCAGGTAATATCCGGTGCGGTGCCGGTATCGACCCGGCTCAGCAGTACCCGGTATTTTTTCCAGCTGACCAGGAGCGCTGCTTCTTCATCGGTTGCCATCTCCAGGTCGACCGCATCTTGCAATAGGTCAATGTTCAAGGTGGCATCCGCGATAAGCTCGGCCTTCTTGGCAGTGGACTGCGCCACGTAATCGGTCGGCGTCTGCGTGAGGTTGACGCCATCAAATGACCAACTGCCATCGTTCAGTGAGGCTTCAGGGGCCTCCGGCATTGCTATCTCATCAACAGACATATTCTCCGGCCAGAGCGCAGAAATATCTGTGCTGCACTGGCGAATAATGCCATCCGAGGTATAGGCAATTTTCAGGGTATCAACAGCAAAATCCTTTTGCGCCTCGTACCAGTCGTGACCGTTTTCATCGCGCAGATAATTAATGTCTAGCCCTGGAATATTAAGCGGATTGTCAGGGGTGTATTTAATAAGTGAAATGAGTTTCATAGAAAACCTACAGGCTGTTGATAGAATACCAGGTGTTGTTAATGAAAACCTGAATAGTCCGATACGCCACTTTCAGGTTGGTGGCATAGTTTGCTGTTGCCTGAATGCCGGTTATCGCTACGCCGCCCTCAAAGCTATACGCATTATTACCAAGGTTATCTGTCCAGGTAGCCGCACCAAAACGCACAGAGGTGATATAAGTTCTTAATAAATAGCCCGTTAACCAACCACCCCATTTATCTCCATAAATATTCCCATCTCCAGCCAGATAACTGGTGCCGCCGCCTGCATAAACGTAATTTGCCGACACCACGCGATTATTTGCTACGAGCCTGCCCGTGACAGAAATATCCCCGCTCACGTTGAGATTTTGACCTACGCCCAGCGCGCCAGTGATATCACCGCCCGTTAATGGCAATGCCCCCACATCAGACGCCTTTGGCGGATTGTTTTCAGAATACATCGCCACCCAGGCCGACCACGGCCCGTTCGTGCCGTTCCAGTTGCCGGTCAGCGTACGCACCCACGTGCGCCCGGTGTGCTTTTCGGTGTAACGCTGAAGCACGCCGCCGACATAGGGGCCAAGGATAACCTCCAGCGTGCCGCCCGCCGTCGCCGCAGCAGGAAAACCGTTGGCCGTGGTGACGTTGGCCGCCAGGGACTGCTGATAAATGCCGAGGTGATCCAGCCCGTAGGCATCAATACTGGTATTGCCGATGCTGGTTGCGATCACTGGCAACGCCCCTACCTCAGCGGCGCTTGGCGGGTTGCCGGAGGAATAGATGGACGTCCACGCGCGCCACGGCCCGCTACCGTTCCAGGTGCCGCTCAAGCCACGCACGTATTTATTGCCGATGCGCGTCGTGTACTCCTGCTGCACCCCATACCCGGATGGGATAACTAACAGGGTGCCAGACATCTTTTCGGGGTAGTGCAGTTCAGGCGTGGCTAAGCTGTCGATTTCTTTGTAATACACCCCGGCACTGTCCGGCCCGAGCGTATTGAGGTCAACATTCAAGGCCGTGGCATAAAACGGCATGGCGCCAATATTGTTCAGGGCCTTTGCCATCGCAGCGCTACCCTGCGCCTTGATCTCACTCAACTGACTGGCCGCCTTCAGATATTGCGTATGCGGATCTTTAGCCGCCAGGTGCTTGGCCATCGCATCGTCGGTGTGGGCGTTCACGGTAATCACCGCATCATCGACATATTTGCGCGTTGCCAGTACCACGGACGGGTCTACCTTCAGCGTCACCGCCTCGGTGCTGTTAACGATTAAAATCATGCGCACGGTTTGCGTGCGCCCGCTCCCCTCCTGGAGCTGGGGCTTATAGGTTTCCGGGCAGTTTGCCACGGCAATCAGCGCCCCGCTGGCATCAAACAGGCCAATCTCCCTGATCCAAAAACCGCCCTCGCTTTCAGGAATAACCTGCTCAGCGATAATCTGGCTGCTGTTGGCCGTGTCAATACTCAGCGTATTTAACGCCGCCCGGCGCTTTTCCCCCTTTAGCGCCGCTTGTGTGGCGTTCGGGGTCGGCAGCGTGCCACCGCCGTCACCCACGGCCATCTGGGTGATTTGCAACTTGGTGCCGAGGGCGGCGGCGTTCGCCAGCTTGGCCGCGCCCAGGTTGGTGAGCAAGGCGTAATATTTAGCCGTCATGGGTTCACTCTCATGCTGTCGATAACGTGGACTGCGCCGCCGGTATAGCTCGGGCCGGTCACAATCAGGGTTTCAGGGAAATAGGGGTACACGGTCAGCTCATCACCGCTATAGCAGGCGGCGGCAACCGGCAGCGCCCCGGTGACATCCAGGTTGATAGACAGCCCCACCAGGTGACGGCTGCACGGTTTGGCATCGGCAATCAGCCGCTCCAGCTCGTGATACATCGTCTCGGTGATGCCGGTATCCAGCACGCCGACATCCAGGCGAAAGGTGCCGGGCGTCTCATGGGTCTGCCACCATTCGGTAATGCGAATGAGGTAGCCCAGCGGCTCGACCACGCGCCGCAGCGCGCCAATTGTGCCTTTATGCCGGTGCACATAGGCCGAGTCCGCCACCACTGCCCGCTTGGTGCTCTCCGGCCAGTTGGCATCCCAGCGGTCAACCGACCAGGCCCACGCCAGATAAGGCAGCAAATCAACCGGGCAAGTTTGCGCATTCCACAGGGTGCGCAGCGGCACAGGAATGCGCGCAATCTCGGCGCAGGCCGTGGCGGCGGCCACTTCCAGCGCGCTGGAGCTTGCCGGCAACAGGCGGTCACTCATCGGCCCCTCCTACCGTCAGTTGATAGGCCGTGCAGTAGGCGGCCTGGGTCTTATCCAGTACCACATCGTCAGCCGGCTGAAGCAGCTCTACCCGCTGCACGCCTTCCACATGCAGCGCGGCATAGAGCGCAGACCGGCGAATGTCGCGGCCCAGACGGGCCTGCGCGGTGATAAACGCCGCCAGCTTGGCCGCCGCCGCCGCCCGGATAGGCTCCGCCTCCGGCCCTGGGTAGAGGTACAGCGCGGCCTCTACCTGGTACGGCACAATCTGCGCAGATTGCACGGTCACGCGGTCGCCTACCGGGCGCACATCCTCATCATTGAGCGCCGCCGTGACCACGGCCAGCAGGTCAGCGCTGGCCTCGCCATTGCCCTCGCGCGCCAGCAGCGTGACGGTGACGCAGGCCGGCGACGGGCTGATAGCGGACGCATCCGCCACGCGCCCGTCGGCGCTTTTGGCGTGATACTCATACGCGCCGGTTGGCCCGGCCACGCTCAGTCCTTCAAAGGCCGCCGCCGTACGCACGCGAAAATCCTCGTCGCTTTCCATCACCGCCGCCGTGGGCGGCAGGGTGGTGAGGTCAGCGGGCGTCTGGATCAGGCGAGTTAAGCCCGTGTTAGCCGCCAGTTGGTCAAGGTCAGCGCCGGTGGCGTAGGCCACCATATTGGCCTGCGCGGCCTCGTTGATGCGCTGGCGCAAAATCAGCTCGCGGTAGGCGTTCTCCTGAAGCAGCTTCACCAGCGGATCAGACTCCAGCGCCAGAGTACGGGCGATGGCCGCCTGCTGGTCTGCCGGGTAGAGGGAAATCAGCGTGGCCTTGCGCTCGGCCAGCAGGGTTTCATAGTCCAGCGCCTCCACCACATCCGGAGCGGGGAGCTGGCTTAAGTCGATGGTTGGCATAGTCAGCTCACAGGTACGGTAAGAGAAAATCCTTGCGCGGTGTCGGTACGGCTTCCCGTGAGGGTGATCACCATGCCGCCGTCAAAGGTGGATGCATCGAAACTGATGTCAGTGAGCGTAATACGTGGCTCCCATTGCAGTATTGCCAGGTAGCAGGCGGACATGATTTGCAGGCGCAGCGCGGCGTTTTGCGGTTGCCCTATCAGGGCAGACAGCAGCGAGCCATAGGTGCGGCGCATCACGCGGGTGCCCAGCGGCGTCAGCAGGATGTCGCGTATCGACTGCTGAATATGGGCAAGGCCCGCTACGGCTGCGCCGTTCTCCCGGCTCATGCCCAGGTAGTTCTCTGTGCTCATTGCGGTTTATCCGTCTGATTGCCACCGCGCTCTACGCCGCCGTGGGTGTGGGTATCAAGCACGATGCCGTTTGAGCTGAAGGTGCCGCCGCGATGCG
Source organism: Nissabacter sp. SGAir0207 (assembly GCF_005491205.1). Classification (NCBI taxonomy): domain Bacteria; kingdom Pseudomonadati; phylum Pseudomonadota; class Gammaproteobacteria; order Enterobacterales; family Yersiniaceae; genus Nissabacter; species Nissabacter sp. SGAir0207. The sequence continues at coordinate 3,062,546 of NZ_CP028035.1, read as the reverse complement.
TGATGCTCCCCGTCAGAGTGCCGCCCTGGGTGACTTCCAACGAGGCCGCTTTCAGGTGCTGCGTGCACTCCACTTCCGGCGTGTCGAGGGTGATTTTCGTGGCCGCCTTGATTAGCCCGGACTGAATGCCCTCGGCCCGCAGTGCGCCGGTTTCCGGCTCATATTCAATCACCGCACCATCCGGGAACGACAGGTGAACCGCGTCCGCCGAGGCGGACGGGGCCGGGAACTGGTCAGAGAAAATGCCCGGCAGCACAAAGGCCGTATCCAGCTCGCCGCCCAGGGCCAGTACCAGCACTTGCTCTCCCACGCTTGGCGCGTGCCAGGTACGCACCTGCCCGGCGCGGCTGGTCAGCCAGTGCAGCCAGGTGGTGAGGTTGCCGCCGGTTTCAACACGGCATAGCCCGGCCTTAACATCGACGGCGGCCACGGTGCCAATACGGATCAGGTTGCGCAGCAGGCGCTGGGTGTCAGAGAGTTTTTCATTCATGGGGGTAATGTTACGTCGGGGGGAATAGCCGCAATGTGTTGCGGCTCGTTGAAGAAAGGCACAACAACATTAGCCGGCCAGGTGGGCAATCACCTCCTGCTCTATCAGGAGCTGCTCTGCCTCGTTTATCCCCAACAGCGGGCGGGCCTCATAGCGCACGGCCCCGCCATGCCGGGAGGGCCGGTCACGTAGGCCATAGTGATGCACCCGCGCCAGGCGCTGCACGTTGCCGGTAAACTCCACCACGGCCTCATTTACGTTGGCTTTGGCCTTGAGGTATTTCGCCGTGCGCAGCTTGGCGAACATCTCCCGCTTTACCCGGCCTTTTTTCGTGCGCGCCTGTGACGGCGGCGCGGGCTTGCGGGGCGCGAAGGGCGTGCCATCGGGGGCCTGCTGACGCTTGATATTCTGCTGTTGGCCGGCACGCAGCCGGCGGGCGATGCCCTTTGCCAACTCCTTGCGCGCCTCCGGGGAGAGGTTGGCGATCAGGGCGGCCAGACGGGCCTCAAAGGGGCGTAACTCGCTCATGCCTGCCCCGCCAGAATTGGCGGCTCCGGCACATGGTCAACGTGTAGCGCGCCCTCTACCTGCTTGACCAATACCCGCTCGGTCAGTTGCAGGTCAATGCTGATGTCGCACAGCGTATCGCTGATGACATCGGCCTTGTAGGTAAAGCCGGTGTTGCGCCGTTCCTGGGTTGCCATGATGTCAGGCTGGTGCTCTCGCAGCCAGGCCAGCACGGGCACCACAATCAGGTCAATGTCGCCGGCGTAGTCCGTTATCACCAGGTTGAGCTGGTACTGATATTCAAAGGACAGCGAGGCGGCCAGCGTCGAGACGATGCGCCCGTGGTCGATAAACATATGCAGACAATCAGGGCTGCTTTGCAGCAGCGGCACGCTGCGCGTCAGCGCCTCGCGCAGTTGGGTGGGTTTTATCATGGCGCTCCTGGCACGCTTTAATGGTTTCAACTTGCAGCCCGCAGGCCACCAGGGCCGCTTCTAACTGCCGATTGTCGGCGGCCAGGTCAGCGTTGGTGTGCAGGCTAGTGGCGGGGATCGGGCAACTGGTCACGCGTGGACAGCCAAGCCAGATAATCGCGGGCGTTGCTGAAGGCGGGGCGTTGGTGCAGCCGCTTAGCAGCATCAGGCAAAGCAGCAGCAGACCAGGCGCGCAGGCTCTCATCGGCATCATGTTCTCTCTGTATCTGTAATTCGCGTTGCAGGGCCAGCGCACCGGCCTGGCTTTGCGCCTGGCGCAGCGCCTGCTCCTGGTCGGCCAGCGTGCGGGCCTCATCCTGAAGGCGGGCAATCGCCTTATCCCGGCTTTCAAGGCCGGCGGACAGCGTGCCGATGATGCCCTGCGCTTGGGTCAGGTCGTGGCGCAGGCCGCTGGCGTGCTGAAGGGTATAAGCCAGCCCGGCCACGGCCAGGGCCAGCAGGACGGCAAGCACGCGCATCATGCGGCCCCCGTCAGGCAATACGCCGTCTCGCGGGCGCGTCGGTTGACCAGCCCCTGATTGCGCTTGCCGCGCACATACACCCATCGCGCTAACTGGCCGCAGGCGGGCCGCCACTGCTGTTGTCGGATAAAGCCGGCCAGGGTGGAGGTACAGGCGGCGTGCACGCCCACGTTAAAGGCAAAGGATACCACGGCGTCATAGACCGGCAGGGGCATGGCAACCGGCATACAGGCATCAATGCCACGCTCTACGCGCCTCACATCCTCCACCAGGTTAACGGCGGCCTGCCGCTCGGTAAGGTGGCTGTGCGGGGTCACGCCCGCCGTGTGGCCGATGCCGTTTGTCCAGACGCCGGCACTGCACTGATAGGGCGAGGTGCGGCACCCCTCCAGATCGGCAATCAGCGCCAGTCCGGTGTCAGAGGTTTTCAGCAGAGGCGCCTGGGGCAGCAGCGCGGCCAGCGCCAGCACGGCGGCCACGGCGCAACGTTTACCTGTCTGGCCCACTGGTCACCCCCTCCGCCGCCTGGCGGTGCAGCTCGTAGGTTTTGCGGCGGTAGTGCCAGTTCACAAAAAAGGTGGCGATGTTAATAAAAAGCGTCGCCACGGCCACCGCCGCCCCCACCATAAAGGCGATGTCCTGGAGGGTATGCCGGCTAAACCACATCATGACGATGCCCACCAGGTAGCTGATTAGCGAGCTGTGTTTATCCATTCTCAGTCCCACAGGTTAAGGGTTTCTTTGGTGCCCGCCGAGGCCAGCGTGGGCAGCGCAACCGGGTAGCCGTGCGGCAAAATTGCCCCCTGGCTTGCCAGCCCCGGATTGGCGGCATACACCTGTTCAAGCACCTGCTGCGTGCGCCCGTAGTGGCGATAACAAATCTCGTCTACGGTTTCGCCCTGTTGGGCATACACCTTCATCACAGCAGCCCGATGATGCACGCCCGCTGGCCGGCCAGCTTGCTGATGCTAAAGCGCGCATCCCGCCAGTACTCATCGGCGGCCGCCTCCACATCGGCGGCTTTTTTGGCCCCGCTGGCGTCATAGCCCCGGTAACGTTCGACGATGGTCGCGGCGGTCAGGGCGCTGACGGCGGCAAAGTAGTGGCCGAGCTTTTCGCTCTCGCCGTCGAACGTCTCCGCCGGCACGGCGGCCAGGGTGGCGAAACCGGTCGCCATCTGCGCGGCGCGGTAGTCATGCAGCTCGGCGTTGACCTCGGACATCGCCGTTTTAATGGCAAGCCGCAGGCGCTGCGCAGTCACGGTGCCTTCATAGCGCAGCGTTTCCCGCAGGCGCTGCACGTCGACATCCGGCCAAAAAAAGGTATTGGCAATCGGCGGCTCGGCAGTGTCTGCCGGTCGCGGGGCGGGGATCACAATGCTCATATAGGGCCTTCTTAAAAGGGTGGGCGGTGGAGAGCCGCGCAGATACCGCTGGCACTGGCTGCTCTGCCGCCCGGCGCGGGGCGCGTTCGTTAGCGGCGGGCGAGCGCCTGCTTTTTCAGCACGGTCGCCAGTCGCTCTATGTCTTTTTTCACGCCGCAGCGATCATCAAGCTGCAAGGCGCGGGTGAGGTGTTGCATGGCCTCCGTGGCCCTGTCCGTGTCGCGCAGCACATAGCCAATGATTTTGTGCAGCTTGGCGCGCACCACATCCGGCATATCTTCGCCCTCGGTCAGCGCCAGGGTTGCCAGCAGCGGGTCAATATCAACCGGCTGCGCCAACGTCCGGGCGCGGGTCGCGGCGTCGGCCACCTCCTCGGCCAGCAGGTAGGCCGTGCTGTTGCGCCGGTAGGTGTCCGGCGGCACCAGGCCGTAATGCAGGGCATAGCGGGCGATGTCCAGCGCGCCGGGAATGTCCCCGGTGTCGAGCCGCCAAATCATAACGGTCATTAACACAGCATCTTGTGCGCCGCGCCCTTCACTCAGGACGCCGGCCACCCACGGCCCGTATTCGGGCAGCAGTTCGCGCTTGAGGGCCGCCTTGCGCTCAACCGAGTGCAGTTTTTTTAGGCGGCGCTTGTCCTCATTCAGGCGCATCAGCATCAGCTCGTAACCGTTGGCATGGCGCAGCGGGTTATCCCGCTGCTGGGCGGCGTCAATGGCCTGCTGGCGCATCAGGTGACGTTGGGCCGGGCTTAACATGCCTTATGCTCCCGTGGCGTCTGATGTGCTGGCCGTGGTTTTCACCTCTGACTCTTTTGGCGGAGGAAGGATCACGATATTTTCAACCAGGCAGCCGGCGGCATAGTCTTCAATCACGTAATCCTCGTTAATGGACTCGTAATTTTCGATGCGGTCGCGCTTTGCCACCTCATCCAACAGCCGGCGGTGGGTGCCTTCCTGCCAGTAAATAGACAGGTTATCGAGGCGGGTCACCATCAGGGCATTGGCCGGGAAGTACGGCACGCGCACCGCCGGCAGGTTGCCGATCCGCATCTGGCTCACAATCAGGTCAGCGGCCAGGGTTTCGGTGTTGGCCTGCGTCTGGTTAACCAGCGGGAAATACTTATCAGCCAGCAATTGGCGGCCACAAATCACAACCAGCTCCGGGTCTTCCTGATACCACGGCTCAATCAGGGTGTTGGTTGCATCCATCACTAGTGCGTCGAGGTTGGCGTAATCACCCCCTTGACCGATGCGAACTTTTTCCGAGGCGACGGTGGTGCCATCTTCGGCCATGACTTTGTTCATCACCCGTTTCGGCGCGTGGTTGCGGTACTTTTGCAGCCAGCCTACGGCCACATCTTGCAGCAGCGGGTTCTGCGCACGGTTGGAGGTCTTGGCGCGGGAGGTGCCGTTAAAGCCCACCATAATGCGGTCGAGGGACTGGCGTTTGATGATCGCGTCACGTAGGCGGGCCTGGAAATCCTCATAGCGCGCCCACAGGTCGAGGGTGTTATAGCGAATGTGAAAATCGTAGTTCACCTGCACACACTCATACCCTTCCGCGTCTAGGGCGGCAAAGCCAGCGGTTTCACGCTCATCGCCGCCGGCGGTGTCTGTGGTGCTGGCAATTGAGCCAGATACGCCGACGCCGATTTTTTCCCCTTTCATATCCGCGACCGGCACGATATTGATGCGCGTCAGAAACTCAGAGGACTCTTGCACGCGGTTCATCAGGGTTTGCGTCACCGAGGGTTCCACGGTGAATTTCTTGTTCATGTCGCCGGTGTCGACGCCGTTCAGCTCGGCCAGACGGGACATAAAGGCGTTAAATTTAAAGCGAGTAGTGGGGCGCATGGGCGTTCCTGTTCGTTATTAGGTTGAGGTCTATCAGCAATCGGTTCGTAGGCCGGCGTGGACGTCTGCGCCGCTGGCGCGGGGGCGACGGGAAAAACTGCCGTCTGCCTGGGCCAGTTGCTCAGTGAGCGCCTGCACGGCGGTGCGGTCTTCAGTGCTCTGCTGCTCCAGGGCCTCCAGTCGGCTGGTCAGCGCGGTTTCAAGCACGGTAAATTGCTGCGCGGCCTCGTCTGCACTTTGCTGTACCTGCTCGGCCACGACGGTTACAGCCGCGTTCACATCCTTGAAGCGCTCGGCATCGGTTTTCTTTTTGGCGGCAAACAAGGCGGTGACTCGCTCCAGCAGCGAGGGCGCAGGATCGGCGACCTGCTCGAATTCAATCAGGGTTTCCTCGGCAGCAGTAAACAGGTTGGCGGCGTCCTGTTTGCGGGCGGCTAGCGGATTGAGCTGGGCGCGGGCGCTGAAGCTCAGCATTTCCGTGCCGAGGCTCGCCGGGTCGTCGGTCACGGCCAGGCCCACTAAATAGGCTTTGCCGGTGTCGGCAAACTCCGGGTTTACTTCCATTGAGGTGTAAATCTTCTGGCGGGCCTGCGTCAGCGCAACCAGCTCCGAGGTCGGGTTGATGTCGGCATACAGCGCCATTTTCCCGGCCAGCGCGCCGTCATTAATCTCTTCGGCGGCGAGTGCGGTCACGTCACCATAGCGGCGGAACGGACTGTCAGGCGTATAGCCTTTGACGTGCTCCATGTTGATGCGTGCGCCGTACACGGCCGGGTCATACTGGGCGGCCATCTGTACCAGCCACTCACGGGAAATCATGCGGCCGTCAGTGGTGGCACCTTCTACGCCGATGCGAAAACGCTTTGCTTTTGTTGCCATCAATCAGGCTCCGGTTAGTCAGGGGTCATCAGTTCAGGGGCAGTGTCCCTGTCTTTGCCCGCCCTCTCAACGAAAGCCATCTTGTTGTTTTGTCACACAACAGGCATAGCGAGCGCGGGGGAAGTTGCCCCGGTAGCCTTGCGGTCATGACAACGACGCCTAACACCCTTATCAGCGATCCGCGCCGCCAGGCGGCCCTGCTTTACTGGCAGGGCTTTTCTGTGCGCCAGATAGCGGAGACGCTCAGTATCAAAACGCCAACCGTGCAGAGCTGGAAGCTGCGCGACGCCTGGGAGGACATCGCACCTATCAGCCGCGTCGAGGCCAGCATGGAGGCGCGGTTAATCCAACTCATCATGAAAGAGGTGAAAGGCAATGGTGATTACAAGGAGATAGACGCGCTGGGCCGCCAGATTGAGCGTCTGGCCCGCGTCGAACGTTATCGCAGCTCCGGCAATGAGGCTGACCTCAATCCGAACGTGCGCAACCGCAACAAAGGCGAGCGCCAGCCGGCGAGTAAAAACGTCTTTAGTGAGGAGCAGACCGATAAACTGACCCGACTGTTTATGGACAACTGTTTTGAATACCAGCTTAACTGGCACCAGGCCGGCCTGGCGCACCGCATCCGCAACATCCTCAAGTCGCGCCAGATAGGGGCCACCTTCTACTTTGCCCGCGAGGCGCTGATTGATGCGCTGACCACCGGGCGTAACCAGATTTTCCTCTCGGCCAGCAAGGCGCAGGCGCACGTTTTCAAGAACTACATCATCGACTTTGCGCGCCAGGTGGATGTTGACCTGAAAGGCGATCCGATTGTGCTCCCCAACGGGGCACGGCTGATATTCCTGGGCACCAACGTGCGCACCGCGCAGAGCTACACCGGCAACCTGTACTTGGATGAATATTTCTGGATACCCAAGTTCCAGGAGCTGCGCAAAGTAGCGTCGGGGATGTCCTTGCACAAGAAGTGGCGCTCCACCTACTTCTCTACGCCGTCGAGCCTGTCGCACAGCGCTTATCCGTTCTGGTCAGGCGAGCTGTTTAACAAGGGGCGGCGCAATAAGTCGGATCGCATTGAGCTGGATCTCAGCCACAGCCACCTCTCCACGGGGGCGCTGTGCGGGGATGGGCAGTGGCGGCAGATTGTCACGGTTGAGGATGCGCTGACCGGCGGCTGCAACCTGTTTGACCTGGATCAACTCTCACTGGAGTACAGCCCGGCGGAGTACCAGAACCTGCTGATGTGCGAGTTTGTCGATGATGAGGCGAGTGTATTCCCGTTCAAGGAACTGCAAGGCTGCATGATTGACAGCCTGGAAGAGTGGACGGACTTCAACCCCTACGCGCTGCGCCCGTTTGACTATCGCCCAGTATGGATTGGTTATGACCCCTCGCACACCGGCGACAGCGCCGGCTGCGCGGTGATTGCGCCGCCGCTGGTTGCCGGCGGTAAGTTTCGGGTGCTGGAGCGCCACCAGTGGCGCGGCATGGACTTTGCCGCCCAGGCCAAATCCATTGAGGCCCTTACCAAAAAATACGCGGTGGAGTATATCGGCGTGGACGCCACCGGCATCGGACAAGGCGTGTTTCAGTTGGTGAGGCAGTTTTTCCCGGCGGCCCGCGAAATCAAATACACCCCGGAAATCAAAACCGCGATGGTGCTGAAGGCCAAAGACACCATCAGCAGCGGGCGGCTGGAGTATGACGCCGGCCACACCGACATCACGCAGTCTTTTATGGCGATCCGCAAAACCATGACCGCCAGCGGCAACCGCTCCACCTACGAGGCCAGCCGCAGCGAGGACGCCAGTCACGCTGACGTGGCGTGGGCCATCATGCACGCTCTGCTTAACGAACCGCTGACCGCCGCGAACGGCGGCGCGACCCCTTCTATTCTGGAATTTTACTGATGAGCAAACGCAAAGGCCGCAAGGCACTCCCTTCACCGCAGGTCGCCCCGGCCACCGCCGCCGGCCCGCAGGCGTTCAGCTTTGGTGAGCCAACGCCAGTGATGGACAAGCGCGACATCCTGGATTATGCCGAGTGCATCGGCAACGGGCGCTGGTATGAGCCGCCGGTGAGCTTTCACGGCCTGGCAAAAAGCCTGCGCTCGGCGGTGCATCACAGCTCACCGATTTATGTGAAGCGCAACATTCTGGCTTCGACCTTTATCCCGCACCCGCTGCTGACGCAGCAGGAATTTAGCCGCATGGCGCTGGATTACCTGGTATTCGGCAATGCCTTTATGGAGCTGCGTAAAAATGTTCTGGGTAAGCCGCTTCGCCTGGAGAACTCGCCGGCCAAGTTTACCCGCCGGGGCATTGAGGAGGGAACATACTGGTTTGTGCATGACTGGAAGGAGCCGCACGCCTTTGCGCCGGGCAGCGTGTTTCATCTGGTAGAGCCGGACATTAATCAGGAGCTGTACGGCCTGCCGGAATACCTCAGCGCGCTGAATTCGGCCTGGCTGAATGAGTCGGCCACACTGTTTCGTCGCAAGTACTACCAGAACGGCGCACACGCGGGGTACATCCTGTATATGACCGACGCCGCGCAGAGCAGCAGCGATGTGGAGCGGATGCGCCAGGCGATGCGCGACACCAAAGGGCTGGGGAACTTCCGCAACCTGTTTATGTACGCGCCGAACGGCAAGCCGGACGGCATCAAGATTTTGCCGCTTAGCGAGGTGGCAACCAAAGACGACTTTTTCAACATCAAGAAATCCAGCCGTGACGATTTGCTTAGCGCGCACCGCGTGCCGCCGCAGATGATGGGCATTATCCCGGACAACTCCGGCGGCTTTGGCGACGCGGTAAAGGCGGCACAAGTGTTTGTGCGCAATGAGCTGACGCCGCTACAAGAGCGCATGAAAGAGCTAAATAGCTGGCTGGGGCAGGAGGTGATCGCCTTCAAGCCCTATCAACTGGCAAACGACGAACAGTGATTGAACCGGCCCCCGTGGCCGGTTTTTTATAGGGCCACAATCGGCTCGTGTAAGGCTCATCTCTTCAAGACTCACCCCAGCATCAAACACCCTCAATAAAGCGCACAGCGCGCCACACACGCAGCCTGGTGCAAACATGTTTGCACCCCCTGCGCGCAATGCTATCCCCGCCACGCCTGCCCGCTTTGTGCATCGTTTTTCATGCAGGTGCAAAACCCAATAAAAAAGGCTCCAGCCTTGGAGCCTTTGACGTTCGTCAGCATGATGCGCTACATGCAGATCCATGCACTTATGCATGCATAGCTCAGCCACAAATATCTGATCTCAGTTTCGAGGCAGGGAAGCAGTTAAAAAATGAGGCGCTTTCATCTCAGATTAGACCTGGTTGGTAATTAACCATGATGTTTAATCTAATCAACAGCATAAAAAATGTCATATTTCTGATTATTATCTGAGTCATCAATCGTGAGATCAACTATGAGGCTCATCGCCAGTTTCAAGTCATCAGGCTTAAAATTCGCCATTAGTGACATCTCAGCAATAAGCTGCACATAAGCCATTTTCTTATGCAAATGAGTAGCCTCGTCCAACTGCATAAATTTCCCCTCCTAAACAACTGTTTTTTTATACAGTATATCAGTGCGCTAAGATTAAGAAAGGATTTTGTAGTGTTTTGTTAAAATGCGCATCCACATGAAAAATAAAAGATTAATTTTAAAGCATTTTTCAGATGTGCCTTGATAAGAACTTAAGGAAAACTGATCTTTAACCGAAGTTTGATACTGCCTTTTTGCTACGCAGCATTTTGATCTTTTTGCATAATTTTTCTAATGTAATTGCAGCAGAGTAGGGGGGCTTCACTGCATAGATAGCGCCATCACTACTACCTCGGAAAAATTTACCGAAAATCTTTGTGGTTGTGCCCCCTATCAGGCGCACTGCCAAAGCCCGGCTGATGGTTTCGCCGGTTGTATCCTTAATCTCACCAATAGCCCGCTCACAGGCGACTTCAACAGCAGCCGATCGCCAGTGCATTTTTGATGCTTTCTTAACCTTGCTGTCCCTTATCCTGTTCAAAAGCTGTCGCTGTGCTTTCCTGTCCAGGCCGGTAAAGTCGATCTCTTGATAACTTTCCGGCCTCATCATGTCCTCACACCTTTCTCTCTCCGTACAGTTATTGACAGAACTCCGAGAGGGCGCGGGCGCGCCCTGAAGGTCAACCCCCAGGTCAACGGCACGCTTCGGCACAATCTTCCACTGCGTCAGACGGGTAAGAATAGGCGAGCCATCACCTACCAATGAGGCATACAGCCCCTGGATGCGGTGAGTTTCCTCGCCGTACTCATTAAGGTCGGTCGCAGGTTGATACCAGGTGCGTACGGCCAGATCATCACGGCGCACAAACGGGCCGCCCTGGGCATTGACATAAGCCGCCCAGTCACCCGCATCAGCAGCATCATGCGCAGCGGCAAACTCAACACACAGCCCGTGGGCGGTTTCGCTGTCTGCCATGCGGCGCAGCTCGCGGTAAACCGTGACCGGCGCGCCACCGACGAACTGAAACTGACGGATACGCCAGCGGGCCGCCCAGGCAGATACCGAGGCGGCAGAGTCTTTGAGCAGCTTCCCGCTTTCATCATCCAGCTCATCATCAAGGGCATAGCCATCAATGTTTTTGCTGATGTATTTCGCCACATAGCCCGTTGCGCTCCCCTTCTCCGGGTCGATAGCCTCGGCATGAAAGCGGGCCTTGCGGGCCTTATCACTGGTCAGCTCATGCGCATCCTGCTCACTGGCATAATCGCGCAGAATGGTGCGCACGCGATCCACGTCGCCCGGCAGCATGAACATCAGCATGTGCCAGTGCGGGGTCGCGTCGTGGTGTGGTTCAGCTACGCGAATGCCAAAAATGCGAATGTCTTCGCGGTGAAGCTTGGCGCGGGCCTTTTCCCATACCCGGCGCAGATAGCGCTGGGTTTCTGCCGGGCCGGCGCCGTTCCATTTGCGGTTACGGTGGCCGGTTTTGATGGTGGCGTGATAACGGGCCGGCGCGGTCAGGGTGTAGAACTCACCCACGTAGCCCATTTCATTACAGATATTTTCAAAGCCGCGGATACGCGTCATTAGCTCACAGCGACGGATCGCCGGATTGGCAACACTGCCATCATATTTGTCGATAAGGCTGATACGGTTGCCTTCCTCGTCTTCCAGCTCCATGCCCTTGAGAAAGTCACGCGTGCGGCGCTTCTGCTCGCGCCACTCATGCACGGTCATGTTGCTGGCGTAGGGCGACATCTTTTTGCTGACGTTCGCGAGTGCGATGTGAATATGCTCGCGCCATTCTGCCGCCATACGACGCAGCCGATTCAGCCACCAACGATCCGACTTCATTTTCAGAATGGCCGGGGTCACTTCGTCTTCGTTGAATAACTTGCCGGTCACGCGTTCCCACTGCGGCGCATCCTGGCCCAGCAGGCGGGTGATGCGGGCGGCGGCCATATACATGCAGAACAGCACTTTGTAATCCGAGGCGTGGTGAGTCTCCTCGTTAACCTGGATCAGCTCGCTGGTGATGAAGTTGGCAATGTCTCCGGCCAGCAGGTCAATGTCGGCGCGGGCCAAATCCGGCAGGCGGTTAAAACGGCGCATCAGTTGGATCAGTTGCACATCGGCGGTGGTGTTGGCCGGGCGCTGGAATGACGTTGCAGCAAAGTGCTGCGGATCATTCAGGGTCAGGCTGTACTTCTGGCTAATCAGCTCAAGGCGCGGCAATGTCCGCTCGACAAAGGTCTTCGTCAAGTAGGCATTGGCTCGCTGAACTCCGTGCGTGCTCTCCAGCTCACTGGTGCGGCGGGTGACATCCAGCTTCACGATGTTGGGCTGCACGCTCAGCAGCGCCTGCGCATGTGAAAGCGCCGCGATCATGCTGTCGCGGCGGTGGGTTTCCTGATGGGTCAGGTAAGGACTGGCGATGGCCTCCCGTGGCGCATTCCACGGGTAGGCATACTGTTGTTCGCTCATCACCGGGCGTAGGCTTCGCGGGTTGCTTGGCAACTGACGCAGGTGACCACGCCCATTACTGCGCGGCGACGGGCTTCAGGGATCACGCCTTCACAATCTTCGCAGAAAAAAGCGCTGCTACGTTGCGGGCGGCTGATTGCCACGGCCAGGTGATGATCCAAGTTTTCGGCGACTTGCTGTTGAGCCAGATCCATTGTGTCCATCAGTGCAGCTCCGCCGCCTGAAGGTTAATGCGCTCGGCTTCAGCGCGCAGCAGCTCTGCCGCCTCAACATAACTCAACTGGCGTGAGGTGATGCGCGCCGCCAGGCTGTCGAGTCTGGCCGCCATTGCTTCGGCGCGGTTGCGGCGCTCATCAAGGCGGGTCTGCTCAAGCAGGTTAAAAAACCCTGCATCATCATTACCGGTTTCAATATTCAATACTTGTTTATTACGCATGTTATTTTCCTGAATTTTGGCAATAGAATGCCCGGCGAGTTAACGCCATTATTTAAATTTGGGTTTAATTAGGGAGTGATAACCGCTTAGGGAATAAACTCACAACTGCACGAAAATGGTTCATTGCACGGATAAGCGCGGCCTTTTCATCAGTGGTCAGCTCACTGTATGCAACGTCGTGGCGCTCAGTCTTAATATTTGCCAGATAAAAAATAGCGCTCAGTGCTCTTTTATTATCTTGGTAATTAATATCGGTCACATCGCGCATCTCAGCGAAAAAGCGCGCAATATCTTTCTCATTATCACAGCCCCACAGAGTCGCACGTAATGACGCCACTTTATTTAAACCGGCGGCGCGCTCTCCGGCACTCATTTCCACAAGGGCGGCAGCAGCTTCAATAGCCATGATGATTCCTTTATTTTTGCGTTGCGATGCTGGGTGAGAGTGGTTTGTTGCCAGGCGGGGTGCCAGCGCTTGCCCTGCTTCCCCATTATCCAACCGTGACCATAAGAGGGTGACGGACTTTGACGCGCTAATAACGGCGCAATTGAGATAGGCATAGTAATTAACTTAGCCCCACGGTTGCGCCAAGGCCGGTAATGGCATCCATCGTTGAGGCCATCGTGGGATTGGCCTGAATACGGGCCTGTACGGCCAGGGCCGCTAATGTCAGGCAGCGAATACCGCTGTTCACATTCTGAAGTAGACTACGCTTACATTTTTCAGTCAGGCGCTCGGTATTAATGGCACCCGCTGCAAGCTGGCCGATTTCTGCGGTGGCTTTCATGACATAAACAGGCAGCTTCTCGTTGGCCATCTCATTAACCGGCACACATGGCAGGCATTGAAGCTGGGCCAGAAAGCCATCAACCAGCGTTGCATCTTCGGTAATGTCCGTGAGTTTCATCACCTCAACAGCGGTTAACTGGTGCGGCTGCTCTGGGTTGAGCTTGTTGCGCAGCGTCTGAGTATGCATCCCGGCAAGCTTAGCTAGATCTGCCATGTTATGCGCTAAAGCGAATTTACGGCACGCATCATCGAAATGCTGTTGGGTGGAAATCCTAAAATCAAACATATCTATTGCCCCTAATAACTTAAATAATTAAGTTGCTAGGCAGCAACGTAATGACAACTTAAACCTTGGGCTAGTAAGCGCGCACGGAAGGCAACCATGTTGATTCTAGCAGCTCCTCCTGGCTTTTTACGAGGCATGATAAGCAGATCGCCATCTCCAACCATCTGTTTAACTGTACGTAAACTATACCCATATGCTTGCGCAAACTGCTCATAAGTCATCAAATCGGGACCATTGGGTATTGTAATTTGAGAATTCATAATAGATCATTTCCGGTTGGTAGTGTTTCTGGTGCATTGGCGTGCATTCGATAGCTTTTAAGAATCCTACCGCTCTTTTTGAGATGTGTAAACAACCTAATTGCAAATTTTAGAGGGCGTATGGACGTCGGTACGAATCAAGCAAAAAGCATTCTTGAAAGAATTCTTAGTTCTTATGGAGTTAGCACAAGGCAGCAATACTCAGAAATTGTAGGAGTACCGCTGGGAACGATAGCGAACTGGGTTAGTAGAGATAGCTTGCCAGGCGACTATGTCATTCAATGCGCTTTAGATACAGACGCAGATCTCAGATGGCTAACAACTGGCGAACTTAAAAATGTAAGTTCACATAGTGCTCCTACAGCAGGAGAGAAAGGCAAAAAGTTACATGAGCGCATGTTAGCTAATGGAGGGAAAAAGGTTCTTCAACGAATCTTGCATGCTTATGGTTTTACTATGCAAAAGGAATTAGGAGATTTGTTAGGGATCCCTTCTGGCACTATGAGCGCTTGGGTGAGACGAGATTATTTTCCTGGTGATATTGTCATCACTTGTGCACTAGACACAGGTGCTCCTCTTCGATGGTTGGCTACAGGAATTGGTGAAACGTATGGACTACAAAACACCGCTGCTTCGACAACAGAACGTCATTTCTCTATTGAGAAATATTCATTACATAACGGTAAATTAGAAAATACTGGAGAATGGATTTGCGATAAATTGTTAATAGACCCAGCTATTAAAAACCCAGCTTTTATAGAAAAGGGAGAGGTTAGGTTAATAGTAGACTTTGATGTAAATTTAATAGGCAATGGCATGTGGTTGATAGATATTGATGGGGTCATTGATGTATACAATGTATCGAGACTTCCTGGTGGAAAATTGAATATTAAAAGTGGAGCATCAAGTTTCGAATGTTTAATAAATGACATTAGATGTGTAGGGATGGTGTGTTTTACCATATCTAAAGTTATGTAATTTAGTCTTTAATAAATTTAGGTGTCATTTTGGCTATTGCAAAAACATCGACAGGTGAGTGGCTTTGTGATTTTCGTTTAGATGGGAGAGATAGTCGTAGGATTCGTAAGAAATTCCTTACTAAAGGAGAGGCTATTGCCTTTGAACAATACCATAGGGATGAGGCAAAAAAGAAACCTTGGCTCGGAGAGAAAGAAGATAAAAGGCGCTTGAGCGAATTGATAGATCTTTGGCATCGTCTCCACGGACAATCATTATCTGCAAGTAAATATCGTCTCTCCAAATTAAATATTGTATGTCGTGGATTGAATGATCCAATAGCATCTCGTTTAACTGCTAAGGATTGGGCACACTATCGAGATCAAAGATTAAACGGGAAAATTGATAATGGTTATCATTCTAACCCACTGAAATGGATAGCACAGCCTATTACAGTAAACAGGGAGCAACAATATCTTGAGGCAGTTTTTAACGAGTTGCGACGTCTAGGTGAGTGGACACTACCTAATCCTCTTGATGGAATCCGTATTTTTAAAGAGAAAGAAAAGGAGATGTCGTGGCTTACTGACAGTCAAATCATTCAGCTCCTAAATGCATGTAAAAAATATAACAACGAGCATCTAACTCGCATCGTTAAGATTTGCTTAGCTACTGGTGCAAGATGGAGTGAGGCTGAACGTTTAACGCGATCGCAGTTATCGCCCTATAAGTTAACCTTCACTAGAACTAAAGGAGGGCGTAACCGTACTGTCCCCATCCCCCGATGGCTGTACAATGAACTTGCTCCTTTGCAAGGAACCCTTTCAAAACCCTGCTATCAAGACTTTGTAAAAATGTTGGCTCTTACTGACATTGAACTAGCAACTGGTCAAAAGACACACGTTTTACGGCATACTTTTGCAAGTCATTTTATGATAAATGGGGGCAATATAATTGTCTTACAGCGTATTTTGGGGCATGCAAATATTCGTGAAACCATGCGTTATGCGCACTTTGCCCCTGATCATCTAGAAGAAGCCGCAGAACTCAATCCTGTCGCTAACCTGGTGTCCACACGCTGACCACGCAGCATGTACGTGATGGCTCTTGCTTGCACTAAATTTATATTTAACTCATTGTTTTTCTTAAAAAATACATATAAAACAATTATGTTTCATAAATGCGTCTTAACTTATTGCGGCGCCCCTCACTGACTTATGTGTTGGAATGGCAATGGGATACCAGACACCATCGCCTTAGCGGTGTAAACAAAAGTGTACAAAAAACTCAGGCTGAGGAGGAAATTTTTATCTCTGAGTTTAGCTAAAGCCAGGGCTTATTTAACTCATTGATCGGGCTTTACATCATAGAGAGGGGCGTCTCGTCTTTTACGCCTGCCACTGGCAAAAAATCCAAGGTGTAATTTATAATTTACGTTTTATGGATTGAAATATTTACATAGGGTGGTAAGGTAAGGGTATTGCAGCGGCAGAGCCGGCTGCCCCAGAAACCGACAGGATAGAAGCCATGCAAAAAGATGCCCTGAATAATGTGCATATCAGCGCCGAAGAAGTGTTAATCACCCCGGAAGAGTTGAAGCGCCAGTTCCCCCTCAGCGAAACGGCTGAGCACAATATTGCCCAGTCACGCGAAACCATCGCCAATATCCTGACCGGCCGTGACCACCGCCTGCTGATCGTGTGTGGGCCGTGCTCCATCCACGATCCGGATGCCGCGCTGGACTACGCGCGTCGGCTGAAAGTGGTGGCAGAGGAGCTGAGCGATCACCTCTACATCGTGATGCGCGTCTACTTTGAAAAGCCGCGCACCACCGTGGGCTGGAAAGGGCTGATCAACGATCCACACATGGACAACTCGTTTGATGTGGAAGCTGGCCTGCACATTGCCCGCCGCCTGCTGCTGGAGCTGGTTAACATGGGCCTGCCGCTGGCTACCGAGGCGCTCGACCCGAACAGCCCGCAATACCTGGGCGATCTCTTTAGCTGGTCAGCCATCGGTGCGCGTACCACTGAGTCGCAGACCCACCGCGAAATGGCCTCTGGCCTCTCCATGCCGGTCGGCTTCAAAAACGGCACGGACGGCAGTCTCGGCACCGCCATCAACGCCATGCGCGCTGCGGCGATGCCGCACCGCTTCGTCGGCATCAATCAGGCTGGCCAGGTCTGCCTGTTGCAGACCCAGGGCAACCCGGATGGCCATGTGATCCTGCGCGGCGGCAAAACGCCGAACTACAGCGCGGAGGATGTGGCAGCCTGTGAGAAACAGATGGAGCAGGCGGGACTGCACCCGGCGTTGATGATAGATTGCAGCCATGGCAACTCGAACAAAGATTACCGTCGCCAGCCGCTGGTGGCGCAATCCGCAGTCGAGCAGATCAAGGCGGGCAACCGCTCCATCATCGGCCTGATGCTGGAGAGCCATCTGCACGAGGGCAACCAGTCCTCTGAGCAGCCGCGCGGCGACATGCGTTACGGTGTCTCCGTCACGGATGCCTGCATCAACTGGGAGAGCACCGACACCCTGCTGCGCGAGATGCACCGCGAGCTGGGCAGCGTGCTGGTTCAACGTCAGGCAGGAGAGTAATCGGAATGGTGGCTGAGCTGACCGCGTTGCGCGATCAAATCGATGAGGTGGACAAGGCACTGCTGGATCTGCTGGCAAAACGCCTGTCACTGGTGGCGGAAGTGGGTGAGGTCAAGAGCCGTTACGGCCTGCCCATCTATGTGCCGGAGCGCGAAGCCTCCATGCTGGCGTCACGCCGCAAAGAGGCCGAGTCACTGGGGGTGCCGCCCGATCTGATCGAGGATGTGCTGCGCCGCGTGATGCGTGAGTCCTACTCCAGCGAGAATGACAAAGGGTTCAAAACCCTCTGCCCGCAGCTGCGTCCCATCGTCATTATTGGCGGGCGCGGCAAGATGGGGCAGCTGTTCCAGCGGATGCTGGCGCTCTCCGGTTATCAAGTGCGCGTACTGGAGCAAGAGGATTGGGCGCAGGCGGATACGCTGCTGGCGGACGCTGGCATGGTGATCGTTAGCGTGCCGATCCATGTGACGGAGCAGGTGATCTCGCGCCTGCCGCCGCTGCCAGCCGACTGCATTCTGGTCGATCTGGCCTCGGTGAAGAACCGTCCGTTGCAGGCGATGCTGGCGGTGCATGAGGGGCCGGTGTTCGGCCTGCACCCGATGTTCGGGCCTGACGTCGGCAGTCTGGCGAAACAGGTGGTGGTCTACTGTGATGGTCGGCAGCCCGAGGCTTACCAGTGGCTGCTGGAGCAGTTGCAGGTCTGGGGCGCGCGGCTGCACCGCATCAGCGCTGTGGAGCATGACCAGAACATGGCCTTCATTCAGGCACTGCGCCACTTCACGACCTTTGCCTATGGGCTGCATCTGGCCGAGGAGAATGTCCAGCTGGAGCAGTTGCTGGCGCTCTCATCGCCCATCTACCGGCTGGAGCTGGCGATGGTTGGGCGGCTGTTTGCCCAAGACCCGCAACTCTACGCGGACATCATCATGTCCTCCGAGAATAATTTGGCGCTGATTAAACGCTATCACCAGCGCTTCGGTGAGGCGATTGCCCTGCTGGAGCAGGTGGACAAGAAAGCGTTCGTGGAGAGTTTCCGCAAGGTGGAGCACTGGTTCGGCGATTACGCCAAACGCTTCCTGGTGGAGAGCCGCACCCTGCTGCTGCAAGCCAACGACAACCGCCAGTAAAAAAAACCACGCCCAAGGGCGTGGTTTTTTTATCAGCTCGGTTCGACCGGCACCACACTCTCGGTGGGGTAGCACCCCAGCACCTTCAGCGAACGGGTGATGGGCGCCAGTTCGCGTAGCGCTTTCTGCATACTCTCACTGCGCAGGTTGGCCTGCACATCAATGTAGAACATCTCTTCCCACGGGTTGCCGTTGATGGGGCGCGACTCCAGCTTGGTCATCACGATGCCATGCTCGCGCAGCACCAGCAACGCCTCCACCAGTGCGCCAGACTGCTGGCCGGTCGCCATGATCAGCGTGGTCTTCGCTGGCACCTGCTCCGAGACATCAATCGCCTTGCGCGCCAGCACGATAAAGCGGGTAATGTTCTGCTGCTGGTTGGCCAGCTTATGCTCCAGCACCTGGAGCTGGTAGAGCGCGCCACCGGCCTCACTGCCGAGCGCTGCCACCTCTGGGGAGTTCAGGGCCGCTACCTTCTCCATCGCTGCCGCCGTGCTCTCGCAATACTCAATTTTCCACTGCGGGAAGCGGTTCAGGAACTGGCTGCACTGCTGGAAGGGTTGTGGATGGCTGTAGACGGTTTTAATGGCTGACAGATCGGTGGGCGTACTGACCAGCACACAGTGGTCAATCGGCGTGGTCAACTCGCCCACAATCGACAGGCTGGTGTGTTGCAGCAGGTCATACACATCATTGATGGAGCCGGAGCTGGTGTTCTCAATCGGCAGCACCGCATAGTCAGCCTGTCCGGTCTCCACCTGGGCGAAAATATCCTGGAAACGCTGGCAGCCGCACTCGATGAACTGGTCGAAGTGACGGGCGGCGTAGTGGCGAGCCGCCAGGTGGGAGTAGGAGCCTTTCGGGCCGAGGAAGGCGATGCGCGCTGACTGGCGCGATGTCTGGTTCAGCTGGTGTTGCAGCAATGCTTGCTGGGTCAGCACTGAATCCTCAATGATCAGCTGGAACAGGCGGGTGATGTAGAACCCATCCAGATTGCGCTGCTTACCGGCATCAATCAGGGTATCCAGCAGATCCCGTTCACGCGCCTTGTCGCGGATAGGGCGGTGGGTATGCAGTTTTGCCTTCGCCACCTCCAGCGCCAGTCCGCGGCGCTCGGCCAGCAAGTCCAGCAATTTGATATCCAGCGCGGTGATATTTTCGCGCAGCGCGAGTAACGGGTTGTCGGTCATGATCTCTGCCTTTTTGGTTTTTTGTCTGAATCTGCCCATAAAAAAAGCCTCCCACCGGGGGAGGCTTTCTTGTTCGTCTTCGCATTCTTTATCGTGTGACGAATCGCCTCCCAATCAGGGGAAGGTAAAAAAGAATGCGAAGAAGAACAGGTGTTGGCGCAAAAGGGTGTACCAGATGAATAAGTGATAACAAGTAAAGTAACGGCTGGCGGTTTTTTGTCAATAAAAAACGCGCCCAGTGGGCGCGCTCCTTATGAAGAGGGGAGGGATCAGCGTTCAGGCTCGAGATTGACCTCTTTGATACAGGTGGCGGCCCGGCGTGCCTCATCTTTATGCTGCGCTTTGTTAAGCTGCCTTTCGAGCTTGCCAATCAACTCATTAACCGCCGCATACATGTCATCATGTTTTGCGCTGGCGACCAGTACCCCGCAATTCGGCGTACTCACCGTGGCGTCGGCCTGGAAACCATCAGGAACTTTAGAGAGTACCACATGGGGGTTAATCAGCTGGGTTTGCCACTTATCCAGTTTGGCGAGACGGTCTTCAACATGCTGGCGAATTGCATCAGTGATATCCATTTGTTTGCTGGTAATGTTGACTGTCATAGAACTTACCTCTCTCTCTTTCCGTCTTGGATACCCCCAGCATAACGAACTGACCGGGTAGTTTTGTGATCTATATCACACATTTTTGTCACTTTTTGTCAGTGAGGGCGCTTCTGTGAAGTGTGATCCAGTTCAGAAAAACAGTGCTTGAGAGTTGGTGCCGGATACCGCAATATCGATGAGTTAACCCGATGGCAATATGTAACCTGCCATGAAATAAGTGTTTAAAATTCAAACGAATAGGCACAAAAAAGGCAGCTTACGCTGCCATTTTTATATGCGGTGCCGACGGGCTTACGGGTTGGCAGCGATAATTTTCGCCACTTTGTCCGCCTGACCATTCATCTGCAACTGCTTGTAGGCGTTTTCCATCAACGGCAAGGCATCACGGGTGGCCTGCGTATCCGCGTAGTTCTTCATCATCAGCTCAACACGATTAACTACTGCAACGTAAGCGCCGCGTTTCGTGTAATATTGCGCCACGGACAGCTCATATTTCGCCAGACGATCCTTCAGGTAAACCAGACGCTTTTGCGCATCCGTGACATACTGGCTGTCCGGGTGAGCCTGAATCAGCTGGCTGAAGTCGCGGAACGCGGCACGCGCGTGTTGCGGGTCACGGTCAGAACGGTCAACGCCGAAGAAGCCCTGCAACGCGCTGTCATCCAGCGCCATGTCGGTCAGGCCACGCATGTACATGACGTAGTCAATGTTCGGGTGCGTCGGGTTCAGGCGCGCAAAGCGTTCGATTGCCGCTTGGGCCATCGGCAGATCCGCTGACTTGTAATAGGCGTAGATCAGATCCAGTTGAACCTGCTGGGAGTAAGGCCCGAATGGATAGCGGTTATCCAGCGCCTCCAGCTGGGTGATGGCTCCCTTGAAGTCACCGTCCTGCAGTTTTTGCTGAGCGGTTGCATAGATTTCCGAAGGCGGGTTGTCGGGAACCGCATCCTTCGAACTGGAGCAACCCGCCAGAACCAGGCTCAACGTGGCTGCAGCCACCAGATATTTCATACGCGTCATGACGTTTTGATTATCCTCAGGGTGTTGTTCCGGGAGACTGTCCGTTAAGTTCCCGGCAAAGACCAGCTACAATAGCACATTATTTTAAACGGCATCGCCGTGAAAACCCAACGTTAACGAAGAAGCTGCATATGGCACAACTAGTACAACTCACCGCAACGGTGGCCGAATCTCAACTCGGTCAACGTTTAGATCAGGCTTTGGCGGAATTGTTCCCTGATTATTCACGTTCGCGCATAAAAGAGTGGATTTTGGATGATCGTGTCCTGGTCAACGGTAAGCGAGTGAACAAACCGAAAGAGAAAGTGTTGGGTGGCGAGGCGGTGGCCATTGATGCGCAGATTGAAGAGGAAGCCCGCTGGGAAGCCCAGCCAATCGCGCTGAACATTGTGTATGAAGACAGCGACATCCTGGTGATCAATAAGCCGCGCGACCTGGTGGTACACCCCGGTGCTGGCAACCCAGACGGCACCGTGCTCAACGCGCTGCTGCACCACTACCCGGAGATTGCCGATGTGCCGCGCGCCGGCATCGTGCACCGTCTGGACAAAGACACCACCGGCCTGATGGTGGTGGCGAAAACCGTACCGGCGCAAACCCGTCTGGTCGAGGCGTTGCAGGCGCGTGAGATTACGCGTGAGTATGAGGCCGTGGCGATTGGCACCATGACCGCGGGCGGCACCGTTGAACAGCCGATTAGCCGCCACTCCACCAAGCGTACCCACATGGCCGTCCACCCGATGGGCAAGCCAGCGGTAACGCACTACCGCATTATGGAACACTTCCGCGCGCATACCCGTTTGCGCCTGCGTCTGGAGACCGGCCGTACCCACCAGATCCGTGTCCATATGGCGCACATCAACCACCCGCTGGTGGGCGATCAGCTCTATGGCGGCCGTCCGCGTCCGCCGAAGGGCGCATCCGAGGCCTTCATTGCCACGCTGCGCGGCTTTGACCGCCAGGCGCTGCACGCCACTATGCTGCGCCTCTATCATCCGATCAGCGGCATCCAGATGGAGTGGCATGCGCCGCTGCCGCAGGATATGGTCGATTTGATCAATGACCTCAAGGCCGATACCGAAGCCTTCAAGGATCAGATGGACTGGCTATGAGTGCCCTGATCCGCCCGCAATGGCCGGTGCCCGCTGGCGTTGGCGCATGTAGCACCACCCGCCTCGGTGGGGTCAGCCTGCCGCCCTATGACACCCTGAACCTGGGTGCGCATGTGGGCGACGACCCGGCACGCGTGGCGGAAAACCGTCAGCGTCTGGTGGAGATGGCTGGCCTGCCAGCCATGCCGCACTGGCTGGAGCAGGTGCATGGCACCCAGGTGCTCCGGCTGGAGGGGCAGGTGCCGAGCGCCGACAGCCTGTGCGCCGACGCGGTCTATACCCGGTTGCCGGGGCAGGTGTGCGCGGTGATGACAGCTGACTGCCTGCCCGTGCTGTTTTGCTCCCGGCATGGCGATGAGGTTGCGGCCGCCCATGCTGGCTGGCGCGGCCTGTGCGCGGGGGTACTGGAAAATACCCTGCGCCAGTTCCGTTGCGCGCCAGCGGACGTCATGGTCTGGTTTGGCCCGGCTATTGGCCCGCAAGCATTTGAGGTGGGGACAGAGGTGCGCGCAACCTTTATGGCGCACGATCCTGCCGCCGAAGCGGCTTTTCACCCGTCGGGTGAGAAATATATGGCGGATATTTATCAGTTGGCGCGCCAACGCCTGCTGGCCGCTGGCGTGCGCCAGCTTTACGGCGGCGGGCATTGCACCGTCAGTGACCCGGTTAATTTCTTTTCATATCGCCGGGATAGCACTACCGGTCGGCTGGCAACTTTAATCTGGCTGATATAATCTACGGCTCCGAGACGATCCGTGACGCATAAAAAAACTCCGAATTTAGGGTTGGGATAACCTTGAAAACGTGAGGGTTGACCTCATTTAATCTCCAGTAGCAATTCTGACCGTATTGGAGGAGTTATGCGTCTGGATCGTCTTACCAGCAAATTCCAGCTTGCTCTCGCTGATGCCCAATCCCTTGCCCTTGGGCGTGACAATCAATTCATTGAACCTCTTCACCTGATGAGCGCACTGCTCAACCAGGAAGGGGGCACCGTGCGCCCGCTGCTGACTGCCGCAGGGGTGGACGTCAACCGTGTTCGCACCGATATTGACCGCAACCTTGCCCGCCTGCCACAGGTAGAGGGTACTGGCGGCGATGTGCAGCCTTCCCATGATTTAGTCCGGGTGCTGAACCTGTGCGACAAACTGGCGCAGAAGCGCGCCGACAACTTTATCTCATCAGAACTGTTTGTCCTGGCCGTCATGCAAGATCGCGGCACCTTGACCGATCTGCTCAAGGCAGCCGGTGCCGATGCCAATAGACTCAACCAGGCCATTGATCAGATGCGAGGTGGCGAAAAAGTGAATGATGCGAATGCCGAGGATCAACGCCAGGCGTTGAAGAAGTTCACCATTGACCTGACGGAGCGTGCCGAGCAGGGGAAACTCGATCCGGTGATTGGCCGTGATGAGGAGATCCGCCGTACCATCCAGGTGCTGCAACGCCGTACCAAAAACAACCCGGTGCTGATTGGTGAACCGGGGGTAGGGAAAACCGCCATCGTCGAAGGACTGGCGCAGCGTATCGTCAATGGCGAAGTGCCGGAAGGGCTGAAAAATAAACGCGTGCTCTCCCTGGACATGGGCGCGCTGGTGGCCGGTGCCAAATACCGCGGTGAGTTCGAAGAGCGCCTGAAAGGGGTGCTCAATGATCTGTCGAAACAGGAGGGCAGCGTCATCCTGTTCATTGATGAGCTGCACACCATGGTTGGCGCGGGCAAAGCCGATGGCGCGATGGACGCCGGCAACATGTTGAAACCGGCGCTGGCGCGCGGTGAGCTGCACTGCGTGGGCGCGACCACTTTAGACGAGTACCGTCAATATATAGAGAAGGATGCCGCGCTGGAGCGCCGCTTCCAGAAAGTCTACGTGGCGGAGCCGTCCGTTGAGGATACCATCGCGATCTTGCGTGGGTTGAAAGAGCGCTATGAACTGCACCACCATGTGCAGATCACTGACCCGGCCATCGTGGCGGCGGCCACGCTCTCTCACCGTTACATTGCCGATCGCCAGTTGCCGGACAAGGCGATTGACCTGATCGACGAGGCAGCCTCCAGCATCCGGATGCAGATCGACTCCAAGCCTGAGTCGCTCGATCGCCTTGAGCGCCGCATCATCCAGTTGAAACTGGAGCAACAGGCGCTGATGAAAGAGTCCGATGAGGCCAGCCAGAAACGGCTGGAGATGCTGAACAGCGAGCTGTCGCAGAAAGAGCGCGAATATTCGGAGCTGGAAGAGGAGTGGAAGGCGGAAAAAGCCTCCCTGTCTGGCACCCAGAATATCAAAGCCGAGCTGGAGCAGGCGAAGATCAGCCTGGAGCAGGCGCGCCGTGTAGGCGACTTGGCCCGGATGTCAGAGCTGCAATATGGCAACATCCCTGCACTGGAGAAACAACTGGCGGCGGCCACGCAGAGCGAAGGCAAGACCATGAAGCTGCTGCGTAACCGCGTGACCGATGCGGAGATTGCCGAAGTGCTGGCACGCTGGACAGGCATTCCGGTCTCCCGAATGATGGAGAGCGAGCGCGAGAAGCTGCTGCGCATGGAGCAGCAACTGCATGAGCGCGTCATTGGCCAGGATGAGGCGGTGGATGCGGTCTCGAATGCCATTCGCCGCAGCCGTGCTGGCCTTGCTGACCCGAACCGCCCCATCGGCTCCTTCCTCTTCCTTGGGCCAACCGGGGTCGGGAAAACTGAGCTGTGCAAGGCGTTGGCGCGTTTCCTGTTCGACAGCGACGACGCGATGGTGCGCATCGACATGTCTGAGTTTATGGAGAAGCACTCCGTCTCACGGCTGGTGGGCGCGCCTCCGGGCTACGTCGGCTATGAAGAGGGGGGCTACCTCACGGAGGCAGTACGCCGCCGCCCTTACTCCGTCATCCTGCTGGATGAGGTTGAGAAGGCTCACCCGGATGTCTTTAACATCCTGTTGCAGGTGCTGGATGATGGCCGCCTGACGGACGGGCAGGGGCGCACGGTCGATTTCCGCAATACCGTGGTGATCATGACGTCTAACTTGGGGTCTGATCTGATTCAGGAGCGGTTTGGCCAGATGGACTACCCGCAGATGAAAGAGACGGTGCTCGAGGTGGTCAGCCATCACTTCCGTCCGGAATTCATCAACCGTATTGATGAGGTGGTGGTATTCCATCCGCTGGGCCGCGCGCATATCAAGTCGATTGCCGCCATCCAGCTGGAGCGCCTCTATAAACGTCTGGAAGATCGTGGCTATAGCGTGACGCTCAGTGATGCGGCGCTGGAGCTGCTGGGCGAAACAGGCTTCGACCCGGTATATGGTGCGCGACCGTTGAAGCGCGCCATCCAGCAGGAGATCGAGAACCCGTTGGCGCAGCAGATACTCTCGGGCAAGTTGCTGCCGGGCACGCCTATCAAGCTGGATGTGGAAAACGGCCATATCGTAGCGCAGCAGTGATAAAGAGCAGTATAAAGAAGAGGCCCGCGATAGCGGGCCTCTTCTATTATGTGCAGGGAATAGAGGGAAGTGCTGGTTAGAAAAAGGTCTATCAGGCGAACCCTTAACCATAATTAGCGAGCTTTGGCTAATTATTCACCGGTTGAATCATTTTTTAAAATTAGGGGTTGCGGCCTGCCGAGAACTCCCTATAATGCGCCTCCACTGACCGGGAACAACGACCAACACGTCGCCGGGTCAGCGGAGAGGCCCTCAGCGGAAACGCTGAAAACACTAGAAAATAGTGCTTGACTCTCCGGTGGGAAAGCGTAATATGTGCCTCCCACGTTACCGAAACGAAACGGTAACGACTGCTCTTTAACAATTTATCAGACAATCTGTGTGGGCACTCACAAGACGATATCAAGCATCCTCGGATGCACAAAATATCAAGTCTTGAAGAGTGACTAACTGAAGTAAAATTCAAACAGTAACCTTTGAGCATCGCTACCTTGTGTAGCACATCAAGCTTTTAATTGAAGAGTTTGATCATGGCTCAGATTGAACGCTGGCGGCAGGCCTAACACATGCAAGTCGAGCGGCAGCGGAAAGTAGCTTGCTACTTTGCCGGCGAGCGGCGGACGGGTGAGTAATGTCTGGGGATCTGCCTGATGGAGGGGGATAACTACTGGAAACGGTAGCTAATACCGCATAAGGTCGCAAGACCAAAGCGGGGGACCTTCGGGCCTCGCGCCATCAGATGAACCCAGATGGGATTAGCTAGTAGGTGGGGTAATGGCTCACCTAGGCGACGATCCCTAGCTGGTCTGAGAGGATGACCAGCCACACTGGAACTGAGACACGGTCCAGACTCCTACGGGAGGCAGCAGTGGGGAATATTGCACAATGGGGGAAACCCTGATGCAGCCATGCCGCGTGTATGAAGAAGGCCTTCGGGTTGTAAAGTACTTTCAGCGAGGAGGAAGGCGGTAAGGTTAATAACCTTATCGATTGACGTTACTCGCAGAAGAAGCACCGGCTAACTCCGTGCCAGCAGCCGCGGTAATACGGAGGGTGCAAGCGTTAATCGGAATTACTGGGCGTAAAGCGCACGCAGGCGGTTTGTTAAGTCAGATGTGAAATCCCCGAGCTTAACTTGGGAACTGCATTTGAAACTGGCAAGCTAGAGTCTCGTAGAGGGGGGTAGAATTCCAGGTGTAGCGGTGAAATGCGTAGAGATCTGGAGGAATACCGGTGGCGAAGGCGGCCCCCTGGACGAAGACTGACGCTCAGGTGCGAAAGCGTGGGGAGCAAACAGGATTAGATACCCTGGTAGTCCACGCTGTAAACGATGTCGATTTGGAGGTTGTGCCCTTGAGGCGTGGCTTCCGGAGCTAACGCGTTAAATCGACCGCCTGGGGAGTACGGCCGCAAGGTTAAAACTCAAATGAATTGACGGGGGCCCGCACAAGCGGTGGAGCATGTGGTTTAATTCGATGCAACGCGAAGAACCTTACCTACTCTTGACATCCAGAGAACTTGGCAGAGATGCCTTGGTGCCTTCGGGAACTCTGAGACAGGTGCTGCATGGCTGTCGTCAGCTCGTGTTGTGAAATGTTGGGTTAAGTCCCGCAACGAGCGCAACCCTTATCCTTTGTTGCCAGCGATTCGGTCGGGAACTCAAAGGAGACTGCCGGTGATAAACCGGAGGAAGGTGGGGATGACGTCAAGTCATCATGGCCCTTACGAGTAGGGCTACACACGTGCTACAATGGCGCATACAAAGAGAAGCAAACTCGCGAGAGCAAGCGGACCTCATAAAGTGCGTCGTAGTCCGGATTGGAGTCTGCAACTCGACTCCATGAAGTCGGAATCGCTAGTAATCGTGGATCAGAATGCCACGGTGAATACGTTCCCGGGCCTTGTACACACCGCCCGTCACACCATGGGAGTGGGTTGCAAAAGAAGTAGGTAGCTTAACCTTCGGGAGGGCGCTTACCACTTTGTGATTCATGACTGGGGTGAAGTCGTAACAAGGTAACCGTAGGGGAACCTGCGGTTGGATCACCTCCTTACCTAGAGATATTTGACTGTGCAGTGCTCACACAGATTGTCTGATGAAATTCGAGCAGAAATACCTTTATAGGCTTGTAGCTCAGGTGGTTAGAGCGCACCCCTGATAAGGGTGAGGTCGGTGGTTCAAGTCCACTCAGGCCTACCACAAAGGTATCTTAAGACTGCACGGGGCTATAGCTCAGCTGGGAGAGCGCCTGCCTTGCACGCAGGAGGTCAGCGGTTCGATCCCGCTTAGCTCCACCATCTCGTACGGTCTGAATAAATAATAGTTCTGAGTATACTGGCGACAGTATGCTGTGAAGTATTTGCTCTTTAACAATCTGGAACAAGCTGAAAATTGAAACCTTACAGCCCTGTCTCTCTCCGTAGAAGTTCTGAGAGATGGCGCATGTAAGAGAGTCTCTCAAATAATCACACCCTGATGGAAACATCTTCGGGTTGTGAGGTTAAGCGACTAAGCGTACACGGTGGATGCCTAGGCAGTCAGAGGCGATGAAGGGCGTGCTAATCTGCGATAAGCGTCGGTAAGCTGATATGAAGCGTTATACCCGACGATACCCGAATGGGGAAACCCAGTGTGATACGTCACACTATCTCTGCATGAATACATAGTGCAGTGAGGCGAACCGGGGGAACTGAAACATCTAAGTACCCCGAGGAAAAGAAATCAACCGAGATTCCCCAGTAGCGGCGAGCGAACGGGGAACAGCCCAGAACCTGAATCAGTTTGTGTGTTAGTGGAAGCGTCTGGAAAGTCGCACAGCAAAGGGTGATAGTCCCGTACACAAAAATACACAAGTTGTGAGTTCGATGAGTAGGGCGGGACACGTGACATCCTGTCTGAATATGGGGGGACCATCCTCCAAGGCTAAATACTCCTGACTGACCGATAGTGAACCAGTACCGTGAGGGAAAGGCGAAAAGAACCCCGGCGAGGGGAGTGAAATAGAACCTGAAACCGTGTACGTACAAGCAGTGGGAGCCTTGATTTATCAGGGTGACTGCGTACCTTTTGTATAATGGGTCAGCGACTTATATTTTGTAGCAAGGTTAACCGTATAGGGGAGCCGTAGGGAAACCGAGTCTTAACTGGGCGTCTAGTTGCAAGGTATAGACCCGAAACCCGGTGATCTAGCCATGGGCAGGTTGAAGGTTGGGTAACACTAACTGGAGGACCGAACCGACTAATGTTGAAAAATTAGCGGATGACTTGTGGCTGGGGGTGAAAGGCCAATCAAACCGGGAGATAGCTGGTTCTCCCCGAAAGCTATTTAGGTAGCGCCTCGTGAACTTATCTTCGGGGGTAGAGCACTGTTTCGGCTAGGGGGCCACCCCGGCTTACCAACCCGATGCAAACTGCGAATACCGAAGAATATTATCACGGGAGACACACGGCGGGTGCTAACGTCCGTCGTGAAGAGGGAAACAACCCAGACCGCCAGCTAAGGTCCCAAAGTCATGGTTAAGTGGGAAACGATGTGGGAAGGCACAGACAGCCAGGATGTTGGCTTAGAAGCAGCCATCATTTAAAGAAAGCGTAATAGCTCACTGGTCGAGTCGGCCTGCGCGGAAGATGTAACGGGGCTAAACCATGCACCGAAGCTGCGGCAGCGACACTTAGGTGTTGTTGGGTAGGGGAGCGTTCTGTAAGCCTGCGAAGGTGGACTGTGAGGTCTGCTGGAGGTATCAGAAGTGCGAATGCTGACATAAGTAACGATAAAGCGGGTGAAAAGCCCGCTCGCCGGAAGACCAAGGGTTCCTGTCCAACGTTAATCGGGGCAGGGTGAGTCGACCCCTAAGGCGAGGCTGAAAAGCGTAGTCGATGGGAAACAGGTTAATATTCCTGTACTTGGTGTTACTGCGAAGGGGGGACGGAGAAGGCTAGGCTGGCCAGGCGACGGTTGTCCTGGTTTAAGCGTGTAGGGGGAGAAGGCAGGTAAATCCGCTTTCTTGTTAACCCTGAGGCGCAATGACGAGCCACTACGGTGGTGAAGTAGCTGATGCCCTGCTTCCAGGAAAAGCCTCTAAGCTCCAGGTAACACGAAATCGTACCCCAAACCGACACAGGTGGTCAGGTAGAGAATACTCAGGCGCTTGAGAGAACTCGGGTGAAGGAACTAGGCAAAATGGTGCCGTAACTTCGGGAGAAGGCACGCTGGCGCGTAGGTGAAGGGACTTGCTCCCGGAGCTGAAGCCAGTCGCAGATACCAGCTGGCTGCAACTGTTTAATAAAAACACAGCACTGTGCAAACACGAAAGTGGACGTATACGGTGTGACGCCTGCCCGGTGCCGGAAGGTTAATTGATGGGGTTAGCGGCAACGCGAAGCTCTTGATCGAAGCCCCGGTAAACGGCGGCCGTAACTATAACGGTCCTAAGGTAGCGAAATTCCTTGTCGGGTAAGTTCCGACCTGCACGAATGGCGTAATGATGGCCAGGCTGTCTCCACCCGAGACTCAGTGAAATTGAACTCGCTGTGAAGATGCAGTGTACCCGCGGCAAGACGGAAAGACCCCGTGAACCTTTACTATAGCTTGACACTGAACATTGAGCCTTGATGTGTAGGATAGGTGGGAGGCTTTGAAGTGTGGACGCCAGTCTGCATGGAGCCAACCTTGAAATACCACCCTTTAATGTTTGATGTTCTAACTCGGCCCCGTTATCCGGGGTGAGGACAGTGTCTGGTGGGTAGTTTGACTGGGGCGGTCTCCTCCTAAAGAGTAACGGAGGAGCACGAAGGTTAGCTAATCACGGTCGGACATCGTGAGGTTAGTGCAAAGGCATAAGCTAGCTTGACTGCGAGAGTGACGGCTCGAGCAGGTGCGAAAGCAGGTCTTAGTGATCCGGTGGTTCTGAATGGAAGGGCCATCGCTCAACGGATAAAAGGTACTCCGGGGATAACAGGCTGATACCGCCCAAGAGTTCATATCGACGGCGGTGTTTGGCACCTCGATGTCGGCTCATCACATCCTGGGGCTGAAGTAGGTCCCAAGGGTACGGCTGTTCGCCGTTTAAAGTGGTACGCGAGCTGGGTTTAGAACGTCGTGAGACAGTTCGGTCCCTATCTGCCGTGGGCGTTGGAAGATTGAGAGGGGTTGCTCCTAGTACGAGAGGACCGGAGTGAACGCACCACTGGTGTTCGGGTTGTCATGCCAATGGCACTGCCCGGTAGCTAAGTGCGGAAAAGATAAGCGCTGAAAGCATCTAAGCGCGAAACTTGCCTCAAGATGAGTCTTCCCTGGGACCTTGAGTCCCCTGAAGGGACGTTTAAGACGAAGACGTTGATAGGCCGGATGTGTAAGTGCAGCGATGCATTGAGCTAACCGGTACTAATGACCCGTGAGGCTTAACCTTACAACACCGAAGGTGTTTTCAGAGACGCGATATTCAGCTTGGTTCAGATATCTGATGGCCCGATGGGCGGTCAGAGCACAGAATTTGCCTGGCGGCACGAGCGCGGTGGTCCCACCTGACCCCATGCCGAACTCAGAAGTGAAACGCCGTAGCGCCGATGGTAGTGTGGGGTCTCCCCATGCGAGAGTAGGGAACTGCCAGGCATCCATTCACAAAACAGCCTCATGCGACAGCATGGGGCTTTTTTGTTTGTCTAAATTCTTCACATTATCCGTATTAACCAGAAATATTGATGTAATATCAGACAAGTTTTGTTTGGATTTTCATCCACCCCTCTTACACCTACCGCCGTTTTTTGTTTATTCCTTTTCTTAAACTCCCGCTGCTATCACAAATCCGTCAGTAATCGGCTGAAAACGGTAATTTCATTAGCCTGCTTGCTAATTCATCGCTTAAATTTTTCCCTACCAATAATAATGGGAAAGTTATCTATCCCCATCGCACAGGTTAATGGAGAGCATAATGGCCGAGATTTCACAAAGCGCCGCGCAACACGAGGAAAGGATCGATAAAAAGAAGCGAGTGTTCGCGATTGTTGGCGCATCATCTGGCAACCTGGTGGAGTGGTTTGACTTCTATGTCTACTCATTCTGCTCGATCTACTTTGCTGCCGCTTTCTTCCCGGCTGGAAACGCCACCACCCAACTGCTGCAAACCGCCGGGATCTTTGCGGCTGGCTTCTTCATGCGCCCGATTGGCGGTTGGCTGTTTGGCCGCATTGCTGATAAGCATGGTCGCAAAACTTCCATGTTGATCTCGGTCTGTATGATGTGCGGCGGATCGCTGGTCATTGCCTGCTTGCCGACCTATGCCACCTTGGGGGCCTGGGCGCCGGCGCTGCTGCTGTTGGCGCGCTTATTCCAGGGATTATCCGTGGGCGGGGAGTATGGCACCAGCGCCACCTATATGAGTGAAGTGGCGGTGAAAGGGCAGCGCGGTTTTTATGCTTCGTTCCAGTATGTCACGCTGATTGGTGGACAACTGCTGGCGCTGCTGGTGCTGCTGGTATTACAGCAACTCTTCACGGCGGAGGAGTTGCGGGCTTGGGGCTGGCGCATTCCGTTTGCGTTGGGCGCGGCGCTGGCGATCGTGGCCTTGTTCCTGCGCCGCTCGCTGAATGAGACATCAGATCGTACTACCCGCCAGCACGAAGATGCTGGCACCCTGAAGGGCCTGTGGAAACACCGCAAAGCGTTTTTGATGGTACTTGGCTTTACCGCCGGTGGCTCGCTCAGCTTCTACACCTTCACTACCTACATGCAGAAATATCTGGTGAATACTGCTGGCATTGACGCCAAGGTCGCCAGCACCATTATGACGGCGGCGCTGTTTGTCTACATGCTGCTGCAACCATTGATTGGCGCGCTGTCAGACCGAATTGGCCGCCGCAACTCTATGCTGATCTACAGCGGATTAGCCACGATCTGCACCGTGCCGATCCTCTATACGCTGAAAGAGGTGAGCAATCCCTGGCTGGCCTTTGCGTTGATTATTACCGCGCTGACCATTGTCACTTTCTACACTTCCATTAGCGGGTTATTGAAAGCGGAGATGTTCCCGCCAGAGGTGCGCGCGCTGGGCGTCGGGCTATCTTATGCAGTGGCGAACGCCATGTTTGGTGGCTCAGCGGAGTATGTCGCGCTGTCGCTGAAATCGTGGGGCATTGAGAATGTCTTCTTCTGGTATGTGTCGGGCATGGCCCTGCTGGCATTTTTGGTGTCGATGAGCCTGCATCGGAAGGGGAAAGAGATCCAGCTGTAATCAGTTGGTTGATTCATAGAGGGTGTAGCCGGCCAACGCGCCGGCCACATCCCAGCCAAAATCCCGCCAGCTCCACCCCGACCCCGCCGGCCGGCTGTCATACGCCTCTTTTACCAACCCCAGTGACAGCGAAAACAGCAGCCCGACATTACGCCGCGCCGGTTCACTGGCACCTTGCCGTTCTGCATACGCGCTGCCAGCCGCCGCCAGTACCGCCGAGCCGATAAAGTGCTCGACCTTATCTTGCCCCGTCCAGCGGTCGTGCGCATAGTGGCTGCATCCGCCGTTGGCAAACAGCGCCAGCGTAAAGGGCAGGAGCGTCAGGCGGGCGGCATACATAGTCAGCCTCCATAAAAAAACCCCGCGATGCGGGGTTGATAGGCTTACAGGATACGGCTGATCAGCCGGTCGATGCGGATACGACGCAGGCGGCGAATCAGTTTGCGTACTTTCACTGGATATTGCTGGATGCTCTCCAGCTCCAGGTAGGTATTGACCACCGTAGTGTGCTGGCGAATTGTCTCCAGCTCCACGCGGCGCTGCTCGCGCATCTGCTGTTGCGGATCGTGGATCAACACCGCATTTTCCAGATCGAGCCGCCAGGCGCGCGGGTTGAGGTTATTGCCAGTGATCAGCTGCCACTCCTCATCGACCCACATTCCCTTCAGGTGATAGCTGTTGTCGCCATCTTTCCACAGCCGCACCGTCAACTGGCCGTTATCGACAAAGCGTTGCAGGCGAGTAAGGAAGCGGCGCAGGTTAATCTCATACAGGTAGGGCAGGGCACCAATGATCTTGAAGGGCTGATCCTGCGGGATGTAGAAATCGTTGGCCGTCTTGTCACCGACGATAATCTCCACCTGTTTGCCCTGACGCAGCAGCGCCACCAAATTGCGCACCAGCAGGGTTGGCAGGTTGAAGTAGGGCGTGCAGAGGATCAAGCGCTCATCGGCGCAGGCCATCAGGTGGAAGATGGTTTTGTTCAGCAGGCTCTGTTTGCCCAGCCCAACCAGCGGCGTGACGGCCAGCTCATGGTTGCCGGCGCTGCCAAGGAAATGGTAGCCAGCGGCGCGCAGGCTCTGGCGGAACATGCGCGTCTCGTTCTTGATCTCCGGGCTTTTGGGGCGATCGCTACGATCCAGCCGCGATACCGCCTGCGCCTTCAGCAGATGCTGATTGATGTAGCCGATCATCGCATCAGCCATCGGCGCATTCTGGATCAGCTGGTAACGGTCATAGCGATATTTATCGTGCTGATGCAGGTAGACGTCGTTCAGGCTGGCACCGCTATAGATCACCTGATCATCGACGATAAACCCCTTCAGGTGCAGGACACCCAAGGCTTCGCGGGTATTGACCGGCACGCCATACACCGGCACGTCAACGCCAGGGTGCTGGCCTGCCAGCTCGCAATACCAGTCGGCGTTGGTATGGCCCGCGGCGGCGCCAATACGCCCGCGCTGGGCGCGATGCCAGTCAACCAGCACGGCGATCTCCAGCTCCGGGCGCGCCTGTTTGGCCTGATAGAGGGCCTCCAGCACACTGCGGCCGCCATCATCATTCTCCAGATAGAGCGCGACCAGGTAGATGCGCCGCGTGGCCTGGGAGATGGCATCCAGTAACGCCACACGGAAATCCGCGGGCGCATAGAGCGTGCGGATGGCGTCAACCGACTGGGGAAGTTTGGGCAATTGTGCAAGGTGTTGTTGATGTTTATTGCGTTTGAATTTAGACAACATCACAGTGCGCTTCTTCTCTCTATAAATAGGGCAATAGTGCCACGGGCGAAAATCATAAACTGTCGAACGGGCGATAATAACATTAGTCACCCCCCGGCGCGCATTTTTTGCCAATCGCCACCCGGATCATGTTGATTCTTCGGGTTATGTCAGCAGCAGGGTCAAATTCACTATCCCCTCCTCCAACAGCACCTCGACACGGAAACCCACCTTTTTTGCCAGTGCGATCATGCCACGGTTGTTCGGCATGGTAATACCGGTCAAGCGTTTCAGGCCGTGATCGGTGGTGTAGGCAATCATCTTGGCGAGCAGCCGTCCGCCCAAACCCAATCCCTTTAAATCTGAACGAACCAGCACCGAAAATTCCGCATCGATATTGTCTGGATCCGACACCGCACGGGTCACGCCAATGATCTCCTGGCCTTCACCGCCGGGCCGCACCGCAACAAACGCCATCTCCCGATCGTAGTCGATCTGGGTCATATTCGCCAAATCTTCGTGGGTAAACTCATTGATCTCGCTAAAGTAGCGGTAGTAGAGATCTTCCTTGGTTACGCGGCTGATAAAGTGCTTCAGCAGCGGCTCATCCTCGGGCAGGATTGGGCGGAACAGGCAGACGCCGCCATCTTTCAGCACCACCTGCTCCTCCAGCGCGTGGGGGTAGGGGCGGATGGCCAGCCGCGCCTGCGGATCGCCCACAAAGGGCGCGAGCTGCATCGAGACATCCAGCAGGGTGAACTCACTGCCGGAGGCCAACAGCGGATGGATGTCGAGCCGGCCGATCTGCGGGCAGTCCAGAATCAGGTTGGAAACCTGCACCAGCAGGCGGCTAAGCGCTGGCACGTCCAGCGCCTGCAACGCGCTGCGCCCGCGGATTTTGCCGCCCTTGACCGCCTGCATCACCAGATAGCGTGCCAGCGTCATATTGAGCGGCGGCAGCGCCACCGCGGCCTGCTCCTCTGGCCGCCACTCCACGCCGCCTTCACCCAGCATCACCAGCGGGCCGAACACCGGGTCTTGCTCCACCACAATCCGCAACTCCTGCGCGCCAGCACGGTTGGCCATGCTCTGCACCAGCAGCCCTTGGATGCGCGCCTGCGGGAAGGTGCGCTGTACCCGCTCGAGAATCGCGTCGGCGGCATGCTGCACTTCCGCGGCACTACGCAGGTAGAGCATTACCCCCTGCACCTCGGACTTATGCGGAATGTCCGGCGAGCGCAGTTTCAACGCCACCGGATAGCCAATCTGCTCCGCGATGTGCACCGCCTCGGCGCTATCGCCAGCGATCCAGGTCGGCAGGGTGGAAAGCCCATAGGCGTGCAGGATGGCGCGCACCTCATGGGTGTCGAGCTGGGTGGCACCGGCGGCCAGCGCCTGCTCAATCAGCTGGTGGGCATGGGCGGCGTCAGTGGCCAGCGCCACCGGCAGTGCTGGCGTCTCACGCAGTTGCTTCTGGTTGCGCCGGTACTCCACCATATGCATAAAGGCGGTGACCGCGCCCTCAGGCGTGCGATAGGTCGGGATGCCAGCCTCGGTAAACAGCCGGCGCGCCTCTTGGGAGGAGTGTTCGCCGCTCCAGTTGGTCAGCAGCGTAATGCGTTTGCCGCGCGGATGCTGGCGCAGGGTTTCAATCAGCGCCGCAGCGGTGGTGGTGGCATGGGCGGCCGCACTGGGCGCATGGAGCAGCAGCAGCGCGTCATACTCCTGGCTGTCGAGCAGCGCCTGCAACGCCGCTTGGTAGCGGGCAGGGGTGGCGTCATCACGCAGGTCGAGCGGGTTGCCGGGCGCAATCACCGGCGGCAGCGCGGCCGCCAGCGCGCCGAGGGTCGCCTCCTCCAGCGTTGCCAGCTTGCCGTGGCGGCGCAGCAGCTCATCCAGCGCCATCGCCGCCGGGGCCGCGCCATTGCTGACGATCAGCAGCCGCTCGCCGCGCAGTGGCCGCATATGGCTGAGCGTCTCCACCGCCGAGAAAAGTTCATGGGTATCGCGCACCCGCAGCAGGCCAGCGCGCTGGATGGCGGCATCATAGGCGGCGTCCAGCCCCTGTTGCCCCTGCAACAGCTGTTGCGCCTGTGGGCTGCGACCGCTCTTGATCACCAGAATCGGCTTATTGCGTGAGGCGCTACGCGAGGCGGAGAGAAAGCGGCGGGCGTCGCTCACTTGCTCCAGGTGGAGCAAAATGGCGCTGGTCTTGGCGTCACGCGCCAGAAAATCGAGCAGGTCATCGACATCAATGTCGAGGCTGTCGCCGAGCGAAATAAAGTAGGAGAAGCCGATGGAGCGCTGTTGCGCCCAGTCAAGGATGGTGTTGGCG
Source organism: Nissabacter sp. SGAir0207 (assembly GCF_005491205.1). Taxonomy (NCBI): domain Bacteria; kingdom Pseudomonadati; phylum Pseudomonadota; class Gammaproteobacteria; order Enterobacterales; family Yersiniaceae; genus Nissabacter; species Nissabacter sp. SGAir0207. The sequence goes on along the minus strand of NZ_CP028035.1, from coordinate 3,025,403 downwards.
ACGGCGGCGGACTGGGAGATAAAGGCCAGCTTGCCCTTCTGGATCGGCACCGGCGAGAAGCTGGCGTTGAGCTGTTGCCACGGGGCCAGCAGGCCGAGGCTGTTGGGGCCGAGCAGCCGCATGGCGAAGCGCTGGGCGCAGGCTTTCAGTTCCGCAAATTGCGCCGGATGGGAGGAGAGCACAATGGCGGTTTTGCACCCCTTGCGCCCGAGGGCCTCCAGCAGCGCCAGATTGCGCTCGGCGCGGGTGCAGAGCACCGCCAAATCAGGCGTCAGCGGCAGGCCATCGACGTCGGCATAGGCCAGCACGCCACACACCGCGCGCACCGCTGGCGTCACGGGCAGCACCGGCCCACTGAAGCCCCCCTCCAGCAAATTGCGCATCATCAGGTTGCCGGCGCGCCCCGGTTTGTTGGAAGCGCCGATCACGGCAATCGATTTTGGCCGCAACAGCGCCTCTAATCCGCGTTGGCTCATAAGCCCACTCCTTGCTTGGGTGAGCCAATGATTTTACGCGCAAATCGCGGATTATGTTGTGAGTTCTACCGGACGATGGGGTTTTCCCGCCAGATAGCGCTCGCGGAAGGTGTGGAAGTGCTCGGCCAATTGCTGGGCGGCGGCGGTGTCACCGGCCTGCGCCAGCAGCACGGCAGCCACCTCGGCGGTGCAGTGCTGCTCCGGGCGCTGTGCCTCGCGCAACAGGTAACGGGAGGTGGAGGGCACATTCAGCGAGAACATCGGCAGCCCGTTCAGGTAGGGGCTTTTGCGGAACATCTTCTTCGCCTCCGTCCAGGTGCCATCCAGCATGATGAACAGCGGCGGCTTGCCGCCAGCGGGCAGTTCGGTAAACACCTGCCGGCCCGGCTCCGCGTAGGCTTCCGGGAAAATGACGTAGGGCTGGCGTGACGGGTCAGCGACGGCCGCCAGCAGCGCCGGATCGGTCTCCGTGCGCGACCAGACAAAGGCCTCGGTCTCCGGCAGGATGTCAGCGATCAGGCGGCCAGTGTTGCTGGGCTTCAGCGGCTCGGTATCAAACATCACCAGACAGAAACGGCTGCGCGCCGGTTGCGGCACGATGGTGTCGCACAGGCAATTGATCTGGGGTAACAGGCAGGATTGGCAGCGCACCACGCGACAGCCGCGGGCGCGGTAGGGGCGGGTCGAGCGCGCCAGGCGCTCACGGCGCAGGCGTAAAACGGCATTGTCTGGCATGGGGGTTCCGCACTGGGGGGCGTAAAGCGCGCTATTCTAAACAACTGCCACAGCCGGTGCCACCGTGAAACCGGCGGCACCGGCCTAATGCATCAGGCTGATTAACCATTCATGCATTACACTAAGGGGAAATGCGGTTTATTTCGCCACCAGCGCGTCGTCAAGCCACTCTTCAAAGGGCGCTTTTGGCATCGCGCCGCTCAGCAGATCGACCACCTGTCCCTTATGGAACAGCATGATGGTCGGGATGCTGCGGATGCGGAAACGGGCGCTGAGGGCCTGCTCCTGTTCGGTGTTGATCTTCAGGAAACGCATTTTGCCGGCTCGCTCCTGAGCCACGGCCTCAAAGACCGGGGCGAAGTTCAGGCACGGCCCGCACCAGGGCGCCCAAAAGTCGACTACGACGGGCAGGTCGTCCTGCAACAATTTATCCAGGGTTGCGCCGGTCGCGTGGGCCACTTCGCCATCGAACAGCGGATGACCGCAGCGGCCACATTTCGCGCCGTCATCAATGCGGTCTTCAGGCAGGCGGTTGGTTGCCTGGCAGGATGCACATACGGTGTTCATAACAGAGCCTCAATCAGAAGGATGGGTGTCAGCCTGTCGCGCCACACGGCGGGGAAGCTCCCCCTGACGCACAGATGTTGCTGTGATGTTATCAGTATGGGGAGTTTCCCGCCGTTGGACAAAACGATTTGTTCAATGAGTGCAATAGATTTTAGCTTTTGGCGGTTTCGAGTGGTGCACCCGGCCCATATCAGGTAATCTGCGCGCCCAGCGCGTAGGTAGGTGGAGAGAAGAATGAGTGATTCATTAAGTGGTAAAAGCGGCAAAGTCAAAGTGATGTACGTCCGCAGTGAAGATGAGGGCGAATCCCGCAACAAGGATCGCCGTCCAGCCGGCAAGGGGCGCGATGGCGCACGGCCGGAAAATGGTCGCCGTAACGACCGCCGCAGCGAGACGCGCGGCAGTGACGCCCGTGGCGGCAGCGACAACCGCGGCAGTGACAGACGCAATGACACCCGCCGGAACGACCCGAATCGCCCACGCCGCCCGGCACGTGACGATCGTGACGACGGCCCATACAGCTCGCCGTGGAAGACCGTCTCCCGCGGCCCGGCGGATGAGACCACCCCGGATCACGGTGGCATCACCGGCAAGAGCTTCATCGACCCGGAACAGCTGCGCCGCCAGCGCGCCGAAGAGACGCGTGTCTATGGCGAGAACGCCTGTCAGGCACTGTTCGCCAGCCGCCCGGAGGCGATTGTCCGCGCGTGGTTCGTGCAGTCCGTGACCCCGCGTTTCCGCGAGGCGCTGCGCTGGATGGCGGCCAACCGCAAGGCTTACCACGTGGTGGAAGAGGAGGAGCTGGCGAAGGCGTCCGGCACCGAGCACCACGGCGGCGTCTGCTTCCTGATCAAGAAGCGCCAGGGGCTGGCGGCGGAAACCTACCTGGAGACCGCACCGGCGACCGACTGCGTGCTGGCGCTGGAGGATGTCGGCAACCCGCACAACCTCGGCGGCATCATGCGCACCTGTGCCCACTTCGGCATCAATGGCCTGCTGGTGCAAGATCCGGCGCAGCTGGAGTCTGGCGCGGCGGTGCGTACCGCTGAGGGCGGCGCGGAGCATGTGAAGGCGATCAACGCCGATGATTTCCTCGGCGTGCTGGATACCTTCCGCCGCGCGGGTTACACCATCGTCACCACCTCCAGCCACAAGGGCAACCCGCTCTCCAAGGCGACCCTGCCGGCCAAAATGGTGCTGGTACTGGGTCAGGAGCGCGCCGGCCTCTCTGACAGCGCCTGGCAGCAGGGGGACGTCAGCGTCTCCATCGGCGGCACCGGCAATGTCGAGAGCCTGAACGTCTCCGTCGCCACCGGCATCCTGCTGGGCGAGTGGTGGCGTCAGAATCAGGGCTAATCCTCTGATGCTGCAAAGAAAAACGGACGCCTCGGCGTCCGTTTTTTTATGCGTGTCACTCAGTGCGCGCCACCGCCGCCACCCGGCCCGGCGCCAAACGGCGGACGGGCAAACCACACCAGCGCCAGCAGCAGGATGAAGATGCAGCCGGAGAGCCAGAAGATCTCATTGGCCGACATAATCAGCCCCTGATTGGTGATCTGCTGTGCCAGATAGGCGGAGGCCTGTTGCTGGCTCATGCCGAGCTGCTCAAGCTGCTGATAGCTCTGCTGCGCCAGCGGATTATAGGGGTTCACCGACTCAGTCAGGTGCGCATGGTGCATTGCCTCACGGTCGGTCCACATGGTGGTGGTGATGGAGGTGCCGATGGAACCGGCCAGCGTGCGCATAAAGTTCGACAGACTGGAGGCTGCCGCCAGCCGCTCCGGCGGCAGGCCGGAGAGGGTAATGGTGGTCAGCGGCATGAAGAAGCAGGCCACGGCGAAGCCCTGAATAAACTGCGGCCAGGCCGAGGCCCCGAAGTCCATCCCCGGCTCAAAAGTCCAGGCGCGCCAGAAGAAGCAGACCGCGTACATGATAAAGCTGAAGGTCACCAGCCGCCGCATATCCAGCTTGTGGGCGAAGCGGCCGATAATCGGCGACAGGATCACCGGCAGGATGCCGACCGGCGCGGAGGCCAGCCCAGCCCAGGTGGCGGTGTAGCCGTAGACCTCCTGCAACAGCTGCGGCAACAGCACTATCGCACCGAAGTAGAGCATGTAGGCGAGGCTGATGCTCAGGCAGCCGATGGTAAAGTTGCGCTGCTTGAACAGCGACAGATCGACAATCGGGTGGTCGTCCGTCAGCTCCCAGACAATCAGGAAGGTCAGCGCCACCACCGCCACCACCGTCAGGATGATGATCTCCGGCGAGCTGAACCAATCCAGCTCCTTGCCCCGGTCCAGCATCACCTGCAAACAGCCGATGCCCACCACCAGCAGCACCAGCCCGACGGTATCAATCGGCTTGATCTCGGTACGCGTCTCGCGGTTACGCAGCGTCTGCAACGTCAGCATCACCACCGCCACGCCAATCGGCACGTTGATGAAGAAGATCCAGCCCCAGTGGTAGTTATCGCTGATGTAACCGCCGAGGATTGGGCCACAGATGGGCGCGACAATCACCGTCATCGACCAGAGCGCCAGCGCGATGCTGCGCTTCGCCGGTGGGTAGTTGCCCAGCAGCAGGCTCTGTGACAGCGGGATCAGCGGCCCGGCGACGATGCCCTGCACCACGCGGAAGAAGATCAGCATCTCCAGGCTGTTGGAGATACCGCACAGCCAGGAGGCGATGGCGAACATCGCCGTTGACCAGACAAACAGCCGCACCTCGCCGAAGCGCTTTGCCAGCCAGCCGGTGATGGGGATCGAGATGGCGTTCGCCACCCCGAAACTGGTGATCACCCAGGTGCCCTGGGAGTTGGACGCGCCGAGGTTACCGGCGATGGTCGGGATGGCGACGTTGGCGATGGTGGAGTCCAGCACTTGCATAAAGGTCGCCAGCGCCAGCGCGACCGTCATCCACGCCAGCTGCGCGCCCTCAAGGGGTTTTCTAACCACGCTTACCTCCGCTGGCCTCAGCCGCCATTTGCCTGAATGATGTCAGCGATCAGCTTATCGACCGGCGCCAGATCCAGCGTCAGGGCATTGGTCTCATACAGCGCCCCCTTGCGTGGCACGGAGGCGAGCATCTGGCCCTGCGGATCGCGGGTATCGACCTTGACCAGCGTGGAGAGGCCGATGCGCAGCGGGTGATCTGCCACCTGTTTCGGGTCCAGCTCAATCCGCACTGGCAGGCGCTGCACCACCTTGATCCAGTTGCCGGTGGCATTCTGCGCCGGCAGCAGGGAGAAGGCACTGCCGGTGCCCATGTCCAGCCCGACCACCTTGCCCTGATAAACCACGTCATCACCATAGATGTCGCTGACCACGGTGGCTGGCTGGCCGATGCGCATATTGGCGAGCTGTGTCTCTTTGAAGTTGGCATCGACCCACAGGTTGGTGGCTGGCACCACCGCCATCAGCGGCGTATTGGTGGTGATCTGTGCGCCCACCTGCACACTGCGGCGGGAGACATAGCCATCAATCGGCGCGACCACGCGGGTGCGTTGCAGCGCCAGCCAGGCATCACGCAACTGGGCGGCGGCCTGTTGGATCGCTGGCTGCTGCGCCAGCGGGGTAGAGAGGATCATGGCCTGATTGGCGTTGTACTGTTGCTGCGCCACATCCAGCGACGCCTTGGCGCTCGCCACCGCGTCACGGGCGTGTTGCAGCTCCTCACGGCCAATGGCGTTGGCCGCGCCCAGCACCACGCGGCGCTGGTAGTCAGTCTCAGCCTGACTCAGCTCGGTCTTGCGCAGGGCAATGGTCGCCTGATACTGCTTGCTGTTGATGATCAGCTGGTGGGTCTGGCGCACGCTGCTGGCCAGTTCGGTCTGGGCGCGCTCAAAAGCCTGCTCGGCGTCGGTGGGGTCGAGGGTCAGCAGCACGTCGCCCTTGTGCACCAGATCGGTGTCATCGACGTTGACGCGGGTCACGCTGCCCGTCACCTGCGCCATAATCTGCACCTGATTGCCCGCCACATAGGCGTCGTCTGTCTCCTGATAGTGGCGTGCCACCAGATACCAGTAAGCCAGATAGGCCGCGCCGGCCAGCAGGAAAATGATGCCAAGGATCAGCAACGCGCGTTTGCGCGAGCGTTTTTTGGCAGTGGGTTGCTGCGGCTGTTGGCTCTCCGCCTGTGCACTCATGGTTATCTCCACGTTTTTTTGGTGTTTATACGCGCCACCCAGAGTGGGGGCGCGGGTCCGATCCTTGCCAGTTGCCGGGGGCGGCAACAGAGACCGCCCTGTTACCGGAGCAACAGGGCGGTCAAAGTCATACAATCATTCGCCGGCGTAGCCTGCCTGGTGGCGCATCCCACGCCACACCGCCTGCGGGCCAGACCGGCGCGGAGCCGGCGGTTACAGCGCGGCCGCGTGCTCCTTGACATCCATCTGGTCAAGCCGGCTCAACAGCTTGCGCGTCAGCACCTCCAGTTGCTTCTGTTCGCCCTCGTCCAGCGTGGACCATAGGAAGTGCAGGGCCTGATGCTGAGGCGGCAGCAGTTGACGCAGGAAATCCTCGCCCGCCGGGGTCATGTGCAGATGCAGGCAGCGGCGATCGTTGTCGCTCTCGCGGCGCTCAATCCAGCCGCGCTTCTCCAGCTCATCGGCGATGCGGGTGGCATTGGTGCGCGACGAGCCGAGCGCCGAGCTTAACTCAGAGGGCTGAATGCTGTGGCTCTCCTGCGCATCCAGGGTGATCAACGCCATAAACAGGGTTTCGTTGATGCCTTGGGCCTTGAGCATCTTGTTGCGGTTTTCCAGCAGTTTGCTCTGCATATGCATGCAGAGGCGCGTCAGCAGGATCTCCTGATAGGGAAAATCCTTCTGGCGTTTAGCGCGGAATGCCAGCATCTGTTCAATAGGGGTAAACGAACTGTCCATATAGAGCAACCTCTTTAGTTACAGGCGGTATAGTAACCATAGTTATTAATAAAGTAAACGCTGTGCCAGACGCATGGGCCAAGCTTTAAGTATCGGAGAGAGTGTCACGCGGGACGCGCGCGGCGCCGCCAGCGGGCGGTGCCGGCAACCGATGAACCGGCAGGAAACGGTTTCCGCCGGGGCGGTCAACCAAAAGGGTGGGTACTGCGCTCATTGGTTACATCCTTGGTATCCACGGCAAAGGGTTGGTCTGACAGGCATGGAGGCGCCCCTGCAGGGAGCATCCGGCGCCCGGCAATCACTACACCCGCGTTTCCCGGCCAGCAAGCCGGGGAAAACGGGCATTTTCCGCCAGAGGGCGGGGCATCAGCGCCCCGACAACTCTCTTTCTTCGCAGGCGGCGCTTCCCCGAAAGGTGCCACGCGGGCAAGTCGGGAAAGGCCACGAAATTTAACATGTCTTAACAGTGATAACAGGTAGTCAAAATATAATTTATTACGCAAACATTACCAGAGTGTTAATACTGTTAATACCCTCTAAGTCAAATAAATCGCAATTATTACTATTCGCAGGCTAATCAGGTTCAGTGCTTCGCATTGAGCAGCCAATGCAGCAGATTCACCGCCGCGATGCTGGCGCCCACGCCCGCCACCCCGGCCCAGCCAAAGTGTTGGTAAGCACTCGCTGACAACAGCGAACCAGCCGCGCCGCCGATGAAGTAGCTGGTCATGTAGCCGGCGGTCAGGCGGTTACGCGCCTCCGGCAGGGTACGGTAGATCACGCTCTGGTTGGTGATGTGCACTCCCTGAACCGCCAGATCCAGCACCAGAATGCCGACCACCAGCCAGCCCACCGAGACGCTTCCCCAGTAGATTGCCCCCCACGAGAGCAGCAGCAACAGCAGCGCGGCGGTGGTGGTGTGCTTGGCGAACCCCTTGTCCGCCAGGTGGCCAGCGCGGGTCGCGCCCAGTGCCCCGGCCGCCCCGGCCAGACCAAACAGCCCAATGGTTCCTTCAGAAAAGTTGAAGGGTGGGCTGGCGAGCAGGAACGCCATGGAGGTCCAGAGAATGCTGAAGTTGGCGAAGGACATCATGCCAATCAGCGCGCGGGTACGCAGCAGCGGATTGCGCAGGAACAGGGTGAAGATGGAGCCGAGCAGCTGGGCGTAGTTCAGATCGCTGTGCTGCTTGTAGCGCGGCAGCACGCGCCACAGCACGCCCGCCATGATGAACATCAGCACGCTGGCGATCCAGTAGATGGCGCGCCAGCCGCCGACGCTGGCCACTGCCCCGGCCACGGTGCGTGCCAGCAGGATGCCGAGCAGCAGGCCGCTCATGATGGTGCCAATCACCTTGCCGCGCCGGTGCGGCTCGGCCATGGTGGCCGCCAGCGGCACCAGCACCTGCGCCACCACCGAGAACAGGCCGGTCAGCGCGGTGCCAAACAGCATCAGCGGCAGGGTGGTGGAGGAGGCGGTCACCAGCATCCCGGCGGCGGCCAGCAGCATCATCAGCACAATCATGTTGCGGCGTTCAAACTTGTCGCCGAGTGGCACCAAAAACAGCAGGCCGCAGGCGTAGCTGACCTGCGCGACAGTGACAATAAAGCCAGCCTGATTGACCGACAGCGCGAAGTGCTGCGCGATGGTCTCCAGCAGTGGCTGGGCATAGTAGTTGCTGGCGACGGCCAGCCCGGTAGCGATGGACATCAGCAGGGTAAGCAGCGGCGTCAGCGTCGCTTTTTTATGTTCTTGTGTCATGGGCGTGCATTGGTCAGGGGAAAGGAGCGGGGATTATTACGCAGAGGGGAGGGGGTGGCAACCAACCAGAAGGCTGAACACGCCGCCACCGGGGCGGCGTGGGAGTATCATTATTGCGCGGCGGCCGCCGCCTCCTTGACCCAGCCATCAAACAGCGCCTGATGCGCCTGGATCCAGCCGTCGGTCTGGCGCTCAATATCCGCCTCCGAGCTTTGGCCAGCGTGCATCGCCGAGTTCTGCGCGTTGATGTCCTTCAACGGCAGCTTCATGATGGCGAACAGTTTCGCCGCCGCCGGGTTCTTCTCCGCCCACGCGCGGTTGGCGACGATGTGCATGGTGTTCACCTTGAAGCCATAATCCTTGCCGTTTGGCAGCTTGGTACTGCCATTTGGCTCGCCCGGCACCACCGAGAAGGGCACCTGCAACCACAGTACGTCACGGCCCGGCACCAGCACATCGCTGACCCAGTAAGGCGTCCAGGTGTAGTAGAGGATCGGCTTGCCCTCTTTATAACGGGTGATGGTGTCCGCCATCATCGCCGCGTAGTTGCCTTGGTTGTGCGTCACGGTGTTGGTCAGGTCATAGGCCTTGAGCTGGGCATTCAGCGCCGCCTCACAGCCCCAGCCCGGCGTACAGCCAGCCAGATCGGCCTTGCCGTCGCCGTTGGCATCAAACAGCTTGGCAATCTCCGGGTCTTTGAGCTGCTCGACATTGGTGATGTGGTGCTGCTCGGCGGTCTTGCGGTCAATCAGGTAGCCCTGCGCCGCGCCGCTGACATAGTCACCCTGACGGTAGAACAGCTTATCGCCACCGGCGGCGTCATACATATCATCATGCAGCGGCTGCCAGTTGACGGCCATAAAGGTGGCATCGCCCGCCGCCAGCGTGGTGTAGGCGACGTTGTAGTCCACCTCGCGCGTCTCCTGCACGGTGTAGCCCAGCTTCTCCAGCGCCTTGTTGACCAGCAGGGTCTGGAAGGTCTCCTCACTGATGGTGCTCTGGATCGGCTGGACAGTGACGCCCTTGCCGGGCAGATCGGCGGCGGCGGCGGCGGTGGTCAACAGGGCGCTGCCGAGCGCCAGCACCTGCCATGTGCGTGCTTGCATATCGTCTCCTTAATCAGAATTGTTAACCGGCGGGACAGCCCCGCCGGGGAGGGGATCAGGCGTCAGCCCGGCGCAGGAAGGGGCGCGACAGCAGGCCCAGCGGGCCAGTGGCGAACCAGCGGCGTGGGCCTTTGTGGCGGCGGGTGCGGCCGAGGGACTGGGTCAGGCGATCGAGGATGATCGCGAGGATCACGATCCCAACGCCGCCGACCGAGGCCAGCCCCATGTCGAGGCGGCCAATGCCGCGCAGCACCATCTGGCCGAGGCCGCCGACGGCGATCATCGAGGCGATCACCACCATCGACAGCGCCAGCATCAGCGTCTGGTTAATGCCAGCCATAATGGTCGGCATCGCCAGCGGCAGTTGCACCTTGAACAGCAGCTGGCGCGGGTTAGCGCCGAAGGACTCCGCCGCCTCCACCAGATCGGCCGGCACCTGATTGATGCCCAAGATAGTCAGGCGTACCACCGGCGGCAGGGCGAAGATGATGGTCACCACCACGCCGGGCACGTTGCCGATGCCGAACAGCATCACGATTGGCACCAGATAGACGAAGGCTGGCGTGGTCTGCATCGCATCCAGCATCGGGCGGATCACCCGGCTGGCACGCGGGCTGCGCGCCAAAAAGATGCCGAGCGGCAGGCCAATCAGCACGCAGAAGAACAGCGCGGTCAGCACCAGCGCCAGCGTCACCATGGCCTGTGACCATGCACCGATGGCGCCAATCGCCACCAGCGCCACCAGCGTGGCGGCTCCCATGCCCGCACCGGCAATCTGCCAGGCGATCAGCGCGAACAGCACAATCGCTACCGGTGACGGCAGCCCCTGCAACAGTGCCTGAAAATGGGTCAGGATGATGTCAATCGGCACCCGGATGCCCTGAAACAGCGGGCGGAAGTGCAGCACCAGCCAGTCGATCGCCACTGTCACCCAGTGGTCGAGCGGGATCAGCGTCTGGTGGAACGGGTCGAGCCATGAAAAGTGCTCCGGCGCGGCCTGCGGCCCGGCGCTCAGCCAGTCATTGCCCGCGGCGCTGGCCTGATGGGCACTCTCCACCGCGCCCTGGCTGGCGGCGCTGGCACCGCCGGAGGCGTTGTCCGCTGACCAGGGATCGATGCTCGCGTCGAGCGGGGCGGCAGAGGTGGCCGCATCGGCCTGCCCGCTGCTGGCCCACGGATCGCTCTCGGCCTGCGCCGCCTGGGCGAATTGGGTAATAGTGTCAGGATTACGCATTGGCATTGCCCTCCTTGTCCAGTGCCTGCAACAGCATGGCTTTCGAAATGATGCCGAGGTAGTGGTTCTCCTCCGCCACCACCGGCACCGCACACGGCGCGGCGGCCACCTGGGCGATCAGCTCGCCGAGCGGCGTATCGGCCGCCACCGGGGTTGGCTCCGGCAGCAGCGCGCTCTCCAGCGAGCGGCCCCCCTTCAGCGCCTCTTTCAGCGAGTCGGTGGAGACCACGCCGACGAAACGCTGCCCGCGCTCCAGCACGTAGCCGTAGTCACGGTCTTCATCCTCCAGCAGCTTCAGCGCCGAACGCGGGCCAAAGCCGGGAGTGTGGCGCAGCAGCGTCACCGCGCGGCGGCGGGCAATGTCCTTGGCGCTGAAGACGTTGCTGATATCCACGCCACGGAAGAAGGTGCGCACATAGTCATTCGCCGGGTTGTTGAGGATCTCATCGGGCGTGCCGACCTGCACCACGATGCCGCCCTGCATGATGGCGATGCGATCGCCGATGCGCATCGCCTCGTCGAGGTCATGGGAGATAAACACGATGGTGCGCTGGTGGCGTGACTGGAGTTTCACCAGCTCATCCTGCATCTCGGTACGGATCAGCGGGTCGAGCGCCGAGAAGGCCTCATCCATCAGCAGCACGTCCGGGTTATTGGCCAGCGCCCGCGCCAGCCCGACACGCTGGCGCATCCCGCCGGAAAGCTCATCAGGGTAGACGTGGGCGTAGTTCTCCAGCCCCACCTGACGCAGCGCGTCGAGCGCCTTCTCCTCGCGCTCCGCCGCAGGCATCCCGGCCAGCTCAAGGCCAAAGGCGGTATTATTCAGCACCGTCAGGTGCGGCATCAGGGCGAAGGATTGGAATACCATGCTGATCTTATTCCGCCGCACCTCACGCAGCCGGCTGGCGGATATTTTGGCAATGTCCTCGCCATCGATCAGCACTTCACCGCGGGTCGGTTCGATCAGACGATTGAGAAGGCGTACCAGGGTGGATTTGCCCGAGCCAGAGAGGCCCATAATGACAAAGATCTCGCCTTCTTCAATGGCCAGACTGGCATCCTTGACGCCCAACGTCAGCCCGGTTTTTTCAAATATCTCCTCTTTGCTCTTTCCAGCCTCAATCATTTTGAACGCCCGCTCCGGGTGTTCGCCAAATACTTTATACAAGTTCTTCACTTCAAGTTTTATTGCCATGCGATGCTTTTCCTCGCGGGTGGTAATAGAAAATTGGATGTGAAAATTACATGGAATTCATCAATATCGAATATCCGATCCAAAATTTAAACGCTCTATACCCTAGCATAAAGAGAATCCCTGACAACCCTGAACGGGGGAGGGAAAATAGCTAGCAACCCATTCACAGAATATTATTCTGTGAATGGGTTGGCGGAAGTTCCACGGCTATTTCCCGTGTGAGGATGCGCTATTTCCCAATTAATCGGGCATGGTTTCCCTAGTAATAACAATGGCTGCGGCCATAGGGTTGACAAATGGCCGGAAATGCGCCGCCGCAGCTATTTTCAGGGCAGGGAGTGGAGGAGTTTCCGCGAGGTGAAGTGGGTTAATCGCCGGCAAACAGAATATCTCGCTGTTTGCCGGGCAGATTATTTCACGTTGGCTGGCTGGTTTTGCGGTAGAGGCGGCGAGGGTGGCCAATTTTGCCGTACTGCATCTCCACCTGCACAAAGCCGCTTTCGACACAGAACTCCAGGTAGCGGCGCGCGGTGGTTTTGCTGATGCCGCTCTGCGCCACCACCTCATCCACCGACCAGGCAACATCCGGCCGGGCGGTGAACAGCCCTTTGACCAGCGCGAGGGTGTTTGGCTCAATTCCTTTCGCGCCTGCGTCATCCGCCGGGCGGCGCGCTTGCAGGTTGTAGAGCGCGTCAACGTTGCTCTGGTCAATCACCTTGAAGCTGCGCTGCGCTTGGGTGAACTGCATAAAGCGCTCCAGCGAGTTGCGCAGCCGCTTGTAGGAGATGGGTTTGATCAGGTAGTCAAAGGCCCCGCCACGGATCGCCTGACTACAGGTGTGCATGTCGCTGGCGGCGGTGATAAAGATCACCGAGCACTCGCTGCTCTTGAGTAGCGGCGTCTCCACCAGCTCGATGCCCTGCCCATCGGGCAGGAAGTTGTCCAGCAGCAGCAGGCGCGGGCGGTGGGTGGCTATCAGCCGACGCGCCTCCGCCAGCGAGGCGGCGATGCCCACCACCCTCAGCGCAAAGTTCTGCTCGATAAAGTCGGCGTGCAGCCGCGCCAGCGCGGCCTCATCCTCGACGATCACCACCTCCAGCCGGGAAAAGCCGGGATCGGGCGTCAGGTTCTGTTCCATCATGTGTCCCTTCAGGTTAATGCGGCCGGCGGGTTGGGAATAAACAGCGAAAACAGCGTGCCACGCGGCGTGTTGTCCGCCACCTCAATCAGCCCCCCGGCCTGCGCGACGTAGCGTGCCACCAGATAGAGGCCGATGCCGTGGTCGCCCTCCGGCTTGCTGGTGACGCCCGCCTCAAACAGTGAATCACGCAGCGCTGGCGCGATGCCGCAGCCCTGATCCGCCACCTCGATCACCAGCTCATCATGGGCGTCCGCCAGATAGAGCGACACCTCACCGCCCGGCGGCGTGGCGGCAAGGCTCGCCTCCACCGCATTGTCCAGCAGGTTGCCGAGGATCGACATCAGCTCGCTCTCGCTCAGCCGGGTCAGCGGTTGTTGCAGGCGGCAGGCGGGGTCGAACGTCAGGAGCACCCCCTTCTCGTGGGCGGCGGCGAACTTGCCGAGCAGCAGGCCGCACAGCGCTGGTGAGGCAAAGCGCCCCGAGAGAAAATCGAGCAGCGCCTGCGTACCGGCCGACTGCGCCTCAATATAGCGTACCGCCTCGTCATAGCGCTTCATGTGCAGCATCCCGGCCAGCGTCGCCGTCCAGTTGAGCTGCTCATGGCGCATGATGCGCAGGCTGTCGGCGTAGCGCGTCACCTGGCTGAGCTGGCTGCTCAGGGTGTTGATATCATTTTTGTCGCGAAAGCTGATCACCCAGCCCTGCGGCCCGCGCTCATCCACCATCTCCACCCGGTTGGCGATCACCTGTCGCTGGTTGAAGCGGCAGATCTCATCGTGGCGGTTGGTGGCGTCATGGGCATGGAAAAAGTCGGGCGTGGCGTGGATCACCGCCTCCACCGGCAGGCCAATCAGCGCCTCCTCCGGCGGGTGGATCGCCAGCAGGTCGCGTGCCGCCTGATTGATGCTGATGATGCGCCGTGCCGGGTCAAGCGCGATCACCCCCTCATAGATTGCCGCCAGCAGCGCCCGTTGCTGGCGCACCAGCTGGCCAATCTGCTCCGGCTCCAGCCAGAACATCTGCTTTTTCAGCCGACGCGAGAAGGCCCAGGAGAAGAGGAACAGCGCCAGCAGCAGCAACAAAACAAAGCCGACAATCTGCGACACCTGCCGGGCATTGAGCCGGGCGATGTGCGACTCCAGATAGCCCACCGACACCAGCCCAATCACCTGGCCCTGCGCATCGCGCACCGGTGCCTTGCTGCGCAGTGACAGCCCGGTGCCGCCCTGACGCACCGAGATGATCCCCTGGCCGCGCAGCACCTCGCGGTTGTCGCCGCCGACCAGCGGCGTGCCGACGCGCTCCGGGTGCTCCGAGTGGTAGAGGTGGCGCGCCTGCCGGTCGCCAAACACCAGATAGCTGGCGTCGCTCTGCGCCCGCAGCCGGTCGCCCATCTGCCGCAGCGCCGCGCGATCGCCCCGCGCCATCGCCTCGATCAGTGAGGGGATCTGCGCAATCTCCCGCGCCTGCACCTGCGCCCGCAGGCCCAGATCGCGGTGCAATTGTTGATCAAGTGTATGGTAAAGGTAATAAGCAATCAGCCCTAGCAGCAGGCAGGAGCAAGCGACCAGACTGAGGAACAGCCTGATTTGGAAAGAGAGTCGGGGTTGGTCAGCGGTCATGCGGCGCAGGTTTGGCAAAAAGGAGCATTTGTTTAACCTACCATTAACAATGCGGCGGCGTTACTCCCTTTTTGTGCGCCGGGGTGAAAACACCACAAACCCTGCAATCTTTCTAAAGGGAGTTGCATTAACACCATAGAAACCATTATCCCCATAATCCCCCCGATCTAATTTTGAGCACCTTCACACCCCCGGCAGGGGGGCTTTCCCTATCCTTGCCTGACAACGACAAAAAGGGGAATGCAATGAGCACGAGCGATGATGCCTATCTGGCGACAAAAGAGCAGGGCGCGGCCCAACCGACCCGCAGCGAACGCTGGTGGCGCGTGATGGACACCTACAAGGTCAGCATCATCCCACTGCCCCTGTTTGTGCTGGCGGGCGGGCTGATTTTGCTCGACTGTCTGGCAGGCAAGCTGCCGAGCGACATCGTGGTGATGGTGGCGACGCTGGCGTTCTTCGGCTTTGCCTGCGGCGAGTTTGGCAAGCGCCTGCCGCTGGTGGGCAAGCTGGGGGCGGCGGCGATCTGCGCCACCTTCATCCCGTCGGCGCTGGTGCATTATGGCCTGCTGCCGGAGGTGGTGGTGAGTTCGACCATCGCCTTCTACAAATCCACTGACATCCTCTACCTCTACATCTGCTGCATCATTGTCGGCAGCATCATGAGCATGAACCGCGAGGTGCTGATCCAAGGCTTTATGCGCATCTTCGTGCCGATGCTGTGCGGCGAGCTGGTGGGGATGGTGGTCGGGATGGCCGCTGGCATGGCGCTGGGGCTGGATCCGTTCCAGACCTTCTTCTTCCTGATTTTGCCGATCATGGCTGGCGGCGTGGGCGAGGGGGCGATTCCGCTTTCGATGGGCTATGCCGCGATCCTGCACATGGATCAGGGCGTGGCGTTGGGACGCATCCTGCCGATCGTGATGCTGGGCAGCCTGACGGCGATTGTGATCGCTGGCGTGCTCAACCAACTGGGCAAGCGCTACCCGCACCTGACCGGTGAGGGCACATTGATGCCAAACCGCCGCGGCCACATGGCGTCAATGACCGAGGATGAGGGGCGACCCGACATCAACGCGCTGGCCTGTGGCGCGCTGCTGGCGGTGCTGCTCTATATGGTCGGGATGCTCGGCCACCGGCTGATTGGCCTGCCGGCCCCGGTCGGGATGCTGTTTGTCGCGGTGCTGCTGAAGCTGGTGAATGGCGTGTCGCCGCGCATCCAGCAAGGCTCGCAGATGGTGTACAAATTCTTCCGCACCGCCGTCACCTACCCGATCCTGTTTGCCGTCGGCGTGGCGATCACCCCGTGGCAGGAGCTGGTGGACGCCTTCACCGTGCAGAATCTGGTGGTGATTGTCTGCACCGTCAGCGCGCTGGTCGGCACCGGTTTTCTGGTTGGCAAGAAGATCGGTATGCACCCGATTGACGTGGCGATTGTCTCCTGCTGCCAGAGCGGGCAGGGCGGCACCGGCGACGTCGCCATCCTCACCGCCGGCAACCGCATGTCGCTGATGCCCTTCGCGCAGATCGCCACCCGCATCGGCGGCGCCATCAACGTCTCCGTCGGGCTGATGGTGCTGGCGCACTTCCTGTCATAGGGCAGGGGGGAACGTAATCACCGCCCGGCCCCGTGCCGGGCGTTCTATTTTCTGAGGCGCCTGCGGGCGCGTGGCAAAGGATTGACGATGGCACCTGAACTGACCCATAGCTTCTCCCTCTCCCTGACGGTCGATCGACCGACGATCATTAGCCGGTCGCCAGATCGCGGCAAGCGGCAACTGATCCCGATTCTCTCCGGCACCCTCTCTGGCGCGTTGCGGGGCCATGTGCTGCCGGGCGGCGTGGACAGCCAGATCATTGACCGCGATGGCCTGTGCCGTCTCTCCGCCCGCTACGCCGTCGAAACCGACAGAGGCGATCGCTTCTACATTGAAAACAACGGCCTGCGCCGTATCCCCCGCCAGTGGTGCACCCGACTGTTTGAGGACGATCTGGCCTTCTTCAACGACATCCCGCCCGGCGAAATCTACTTTCGCACCACGCCCACCTTTGAAACCTACAGCGATAATCTGCGCTGGCTAAGCGAAAGCCTGTTCATCTGTAGCGGCCAGCGCAGCGCCAACGGGTTGGAGTTGGCGTTTTACCGCGTGGAATAGGCCCCTTATCCCGCCATCAGGCTCACATGGGCTGCCACGATGCGCCAGCCGCAGGGCAGCCTGACCCAGGTCTGCATCTGGCGGCCAATCTGGTCGCTCCCCTCGCGGCGGAACTCGGTACTGGTGACGCCCATGTCCTCGCCGAAGGTGGTGATGGTGGTGTTCTCCAGCGTGCGCGCCAGCCCCTGTGACGGGCGGTGCAGGCGGAAGTCGCGGATCGCCTCAATGCCGTAGAGGTTCTCGCCCGCGCCGTAGCGCACGGTGCGCGCATCATGCCAGAACAGCTCATCCAGCACCTCAATGTCATTGCCGATCAGCGCCTGCTCATAGCGGTAGAAGGCGGCGTTCAGCTCCGCCAGGATCGCCGGGCGATCGATATGTTCACTCTTCATCTCAGTTCCCCAATCTCTATGGAATGTGGCTCAGGCCACAGAAACGGCCACGGCTTTTACCACCCCTTGCTGCTCCAGCGCCCAGGCGGCGCGCAGGGCAAGATCCTCCCGCCACGGCGGCGCGATCAGCTGCACGCCAATCGGCAGGCCGCTGGCGGTGGCCAACGGCACCGTCACCACCGGCAGGCCAAGGAAGGAGAGGGGCTGGGTCAACATTCCCATGCTGGCGCGGGTCGGCAGATCCTGCCCGTTGATGCGGATGCTCTCCTGCCCAATCGGCGTGGCGCAACAGGGCGTCGCCGGGGCGATCAGCAGATCCCAGCGGTTAAACAGCGGCTTCACCTGTTGTTGCAGGTGGCGGCGGAAGCGCTGCGCCTGAATGTACCACGCGGAGGGGATCATCGCCCCGGCCAGCAGCCGCTCGCGTGACAGTGGCTCGAACTGCTCTGGCATCGTGCGCAACAGCGGCAAATACTGGTTGCCGCCCTCGGCGGCGGTAGTGATAAAGGCGGCGCTGCGCGCCAGCTCCGCCTGTGGCAGCAACACCTCCTCCTGCGCCTCCAGCGCCCGCGCGACCTGTGCCACCGCGGCGCGGGCATCATTGTCACACCACTCGGCAAAGAAGCCGCCGAGCGTCGCCACCCGCAGCCCCTGCTGGCCCTGTGGCAACAGCGGGGCGGTCAGGCCCAGCGGCTGGTCGGCCTGAAAGGCATCCTGTGCGTCTGGCCCCTGCAATGCGTCATAGACGGCGGCGAGATCGGCGCTGCGGCGCGCCATCGGCCCGATGTGGTCGAGGCTGGCGACGAACGGCTGGCTACCGTGGCGCGACAGGCGGCCAAAGGTCGGTTTCAGGCCAAGGATGCCACACAGCGAGGCGGGTACGCGGATCGAGCCGTTGGTGTCGCTGCCAAGGGCGGCACTCACCAGCCCGGCGGCCACCGCCGCGCCGGAGCCGCCGGAGGAGCCACCGGCGATGCGGCTGAGGTCATGCGGGTTGCGCGTCGCGCCGTAGTGGCTGTTCTCGGTGGTGAAGCCGTAGGCGTAGGCATCCATGTTCAGCATCCCGGCCAGCAGCCCGCCGGCCTGTGCCAACCGCGCCACGGCGGTGGCGTCGGTGGCCGCGCGTGGTCGCTGGCTGTAGAGGCTGCCGCCCGCCAGCGTCACCTCGCCGGTGACGTCGAACAAATTTTTCACCGCATAAGGGATGGCGGCCAGCGGCGGCAGAGTCTCACCGGCGGCGCGGCGGGCGTCCACCGCCTTGGCCTCACGCAACATGCGCGCCTCGGTCACGCCGGTGAAGGCGTTGATGGCCGGGTTGACGCGCTCGATGCGCGCCAGCGTGGCGGTGGCGATCTCATGGGCGCTCACCTCGCCCTGTTGCAGCGCGGCGCGCAGGATGGCGATCGGGGCGGTCAGCAGCTCGTTCATGCGCGGTACACCCCGGCGATCTCAGTGCGCGCGTCGAGCGGCAGCGCCATCAGCGGCTCGGCCATCATGGCGATGCGGCTGAACTGAGCCAGCAATTCGGCGCGGCGCGGCTCATCCAGCGTCAGGCCGAGCACTGCCTCCATCTGTTGCAAGTAGGCCGCCCAGTCGGGGGCGGCGGGTTGGGAAGGGGTCATGCTCTCTCCTTAATGGTCAGAATCCGGCGGCACTGCCGTTGCTGCGCGGGTCGAACGCGCCCTCAAACATGCCGTTGGTGTGGCGCACAATCGCGCCAGCGTGGCCGACCGCCTCGCTGAAGTCCGGCAGTGACTCCACCTCATGCCCGCGCTGGCGCAGGCTCTCCAGCGTGGCGGCGCTGAAGCGCCCCTCCAGTTTCAGCGAGTCAGAGCTGTCGCCCCAGGTGCGCCCCAGCAACCAGCGCGGCGCGCTGATCGCCTGTTGCAGCGGCATCCCCTGCACCACGTGGCGCACGAACAGCGCCGCCTGCGTCTGCGGCTGGCCGTCGCCGCCCATCGAGCCGTACACCAGTGTGCGGCCATCCGCCAGCCGCGCCGCCGCCGGATTGAGGGTGTGGAACGGCTGCTTGCCGGGGGCCAACTCCAGCAGGTGGCCCGGCTCCAGGCTGAAGGAGGCGCCGCGGTTCTGCCACAGCACACCGCAGCCCGGCAGCAGCACGCCACTGCCGAATTCGTGGTAGAGGCTCTGGATAAAGGAGACCGCCAGCCCGCTGCTGTCCATCACGCCGAGCCAGACGGTGTCGCCCGGCCCCTTGCCCTTGCCCCAGTCGGCGGCCTGCGCCGGATCGATGCGGGCGGCCAGCGCGTCGAGATGCGCCGGGTCGAGCAGCGCCTGCGCGTCCTGCGTCATGTGGCGCGGGTCGGTGATAAAGCGGTCACGCAAGCCGAAGGCCAGCTTGGTGGCCTCGACAATGCCGTGCAGGGTGTCGGCGTCGTCGCTCTCCGCCAGATCGAGGCGGTCAGTGATGCCGAGCATCGCCAGCGACACCAGCCCTTGGGTCGGCGGCGTCAGGTTAAATACCTCGCCCTTGCTGTGCAGCAGGCGCAGCGGCGTGCGGCGCTGCGGGCGGTAGGCGGCCAGATCGGCGCGCGTGACCGGCATCCCGGCGCTCGCCATCTCGTCGGCCATGCGGTCAGCCAGCGCGCCACGGTAGAAGCTCTCCAGCCCCTCATCGCAGAGGGTCGCGAGGGTGCGCGCCAGCGCCGGTTGGGTGAAGCGGCTGCCGCCGGTGGGGATCGCCCCGCCCGGCAGGAACACGCTGGCAAACTCCGGCAGGTGGGCCAGCTCGTGGGCTTTGCTGCGGGTGGCGGCCTCCTGTGAGGCGGTGACCGGAATGCCATCGGCGGCGTAGCGGATGGCGTCACGCAGCAGCCGATCGAGCGGCAATGGCTCGCCGCCCAGCTCGGCGCTGACCGCCAGCGCCTCCTGCCAGCCGCCGACGGTGCCCGCCACCGTCAGCGCCGCCTGCGGCCCGCGGTGCGGGATCTGCGCCGCGCCAGCGTAGCGCGCCGGGGTCGCCAGACTGCCCGCCGCGCCGCTGGCGTCAATCGCCACCGGATCGCCCTGCGGCGGCACAATCAGCCAGAAGCCGTCGCCGCCCAGCCCGTTCATGTGTGGGTAGACCACCGCAATGGTGGCCGCCGCCGCGACCATCGCCTCAATGGCGGTGCCGCCCTCGTGCAGCACCGCCAGCGCGCTCTGGCTGGCCAGATGGTGCGGGGTGACCGCCATGCCCAGCGGCGCGCAGTTACTGTTTATCATGCCTGTTCCTCTTGCTGCCCCTGCGGGCGGATTGATGGCGATAACCAAGCAAGAGGCGTTCCACTTTGCGGGGTGGGGCGGCAATGGCGCTTGCCTCGCCCCTCCAGGCTCGTGTTACCTTGCCGGTCATGCTGCCGTGGAGACGGTGAAACAGATGTTGCAAGGTGAGCCATGAAACAGATTGATGAACGCCTGCGCGGCCACTACGCCGCACTGACGCCGCAGGAGCAGCGGGTGGCGGACTTTATTTTCGAGAACCTCGACCACCTGATGAGTTACAACAGCGCCGAACTGGCGCGGCTGAGCGGCGTCTCCAAGGCCACCGTCAGCCGGCTGTTCAAGCGGCTCGGTTACCCCAGCTACCGCGAGATGCGTGACGAGGTGCGGGCGCTGCGCCAGACCGGCTTGCCGCTGGCCGACAGCCGGGACGCGGTACAGGGCAATACCCTGCTGGCCCGCCACTACAAGCAGGAGATGGCCAACCTGACGCAGTGGGTAAACCAGATTGACCCGGCACAGTTCACGGCGGTGATTGGGGCGCTGGCGGCGGCGCGGCGCGTCTGCCTGCTGGGGTTCCGTAACAGCTACCCGGTGGCGCTGCACCTGCGTCAGCAGCTGTTGCAGATCCGCCCCGGCGTGCAGCTGATGCCGCAGCCGGGCCAGACGCTCTCGGAGGAGCTGGTGGATTTGACGCCCGAGGATCTGGTGATCTTCGTCGCCTTCCGCCGTCGGCCGCGGGCGGTGCGCACCCTGCTGGCGCATTTGCAGGCGCGGCAGGTGCCGACGCTGCTGGTGTGCGAGCCGCAGGCCAGCACGCTGCCAGCACTGGCGCGCTGGCATCTGGCCGCGCCGCTCGACAGCGTGTCAGCCTTTGACGCCTACTCGGCGGCGATGAGCCTCGCCAATTTGCTGAGCAACGCGCTGCTGCACCAGATGCTCAGCAGCGGCCGCCAGCGCATCCACCAGATCGCCGATCTCTATGGCGATCTGGACGAGCTGGAGCAGCGCTGATCCCCGCACCCACACAGTGCGCGCGCACCCCACTGGTGCGCGCCGCTGGGGCAATGCCCCGTCATCTCTTTTCCCCTTCGCCGTAAGGCCGCCACCGGGCGGCATTTTTTCTCTGTGGCCTGCGTCACACGGTTGGCACATTAGTTGCAGAATCTCTGGCATAAGAATCTATCGTTTCATCCTTTGCACACCGGAGATATGCCCATGAACTTCAGGAAACCCCTTTTCGCCCTGGCCGGGGCGGCGTTGATGCTGATGCAGGCCTCCAGCGCGCTGGCCGACCAACTGGAACAGATCCAGCAGCGCGGCGTGCTGCGCGTGGCGGTGCCGCAGGACTTCCCGCCGTTTGGCTCAGTGACGCTGGATCTGCAACCGCAGGGGTATGACATCGACATGGCGCACTATCTGGCCGACAAGATGAAACTAAAGTTGCAACTGGTGCCGGTCACCAGCGCCAACCGCGTGCCCTACCTGCAAACCGACAAGGTCGATCTGGTGATCTCCAGCCTCGGCAAAAACGCCGAGCGTGAGAAGGCCATTGACTTCAGCCGCGCCTACGCGCCGTTCTTCCTCGGCGTGTTTGGGCCGAAAGGAACGACGCTCACCGACGCCAAGCAGCTGGCCGGGCAGAGTATCGGCGTGACGCGCGGCGCGGTGGAGGACATGGTGCTGAGCGAGATCGCGCCGAAAGAGGCACAGCTGAAACGCTACGAGGACAACAACACCACGCTGTCGGCCTACCTCTCCGGGCAGGTGAAGTATGTGGCGACCGGCAACCTGGTGGTGGCGGCCATCGCCCGCCAGAACCCGGAGAAGGCACCGGAGGCGAAATTCATGCTGAAGGACTCACCCTGCTACATCGGCCTGCGCAAGGATGAGCCAGCGCTGAAGGCGAAAGTGGATGAGCTGATTGGCGAGGCGTTGAAGGACAACACCCTGAACACCCTGTCGCAGAAGTGGCTGCACGCGCCGCTGCCGGCGGATCTTGGCGCGTAACGGGAGCCGGTGATGACCTACCAGCTCAACTTTTCCGCCCTGTGGCCCTACCTGCCGGAGCTGCTGGCGGGGCTGCTGACCACCCTGCAACTGACGGCGATGGCGACCCTCGGCGGCATCGCCCTCGGCATCTGCGGCGCGGCGATCCGCTGCGGCCAGCGGCCGTGGCTGCGCGCGCTGTGGGGCGGCTACGTGGAGATCATCCGCAACACGCCGTTTGTGGTGCAGCTGTTCTTCATCGTCTTTGGCCTGCCGGGCCTCGGGCTGATGCTCACCGCCGGGCAGGCGGCGCTGCTGGCGATGCTGATCAACCTCGGTGCCTATAGCACTGAGATTATCCGCGCGGGCATTCAGGCGACGCCCAAGGGGCAGTGGGAGGCGGGGCGGGTGCTGGGGCTGTCACGGGCGCAGACCTTTGTGCGGGTGGTGCTGCCGCCGTCGCTGAAACGCATCTACCCGGCGTTGGTCAGCCAGTGCATCATCGTGATGCTGGGCAGTTCGGTGGTGTCGCAGGTCTCCTACGAGGAGCTGACCTTCGCCGCCAACCTGATCCAGTCGCGCAGCTTCCTGAGTTTTGAGGTCTATCTGGTGACCACGCTGTGCTACCTGTTGCTGTCGCTGGCGATGCGCCAGCTGCTGCTGGCCGCTGGCCGGCGGATCTTTGGGGAGGCGAGGGCATGATGACTTTTACCGACTGGGACATCGTCCGCAACCTGCTGCTGGCCGGGCGCTGGACGGTGCTGCTCTCGCTGGTGGCCTTCTTCGGCGGCACGCTGGTGACGCTGCCCCTGCTGCTGATGCGCCTGTCGCGCCGCCGCTGGGCGCAGCGGCTGGTGCGCGGCTACGCGGCGCTGTTTCAGGGCACGCCGCTGCTGATGCAGCTATTCCTCGCCTTCTTCGGCCTTGGGCTGTTTGGCATCAACGTCAGCCCGTGGGCCGCCGCCGCGCTGGCGCTGACGCTGTTCACCAGCGCCTTTCTGGTGGACATCTGGTACGGCAGCATCGACGCGCTGCCCAAGGGGCAGTGGGAGGCGTCACGCTGCCTCGGGCTGGGCTTCGGCCAGACGCTCTGCCGGGTGATCGCGCCGCAGGCGGTGCGCATCGCCATCGCCCCAACCGTCGGCTTCTCGGTGCAGGTGGTGAAGGGCACCGCGCTCGCCTCGATCATCGGCTTCGTCGAGCTGACCAAGGCGGGCACCATGCTGAACAATGTCACCTACCAGCCGTTCAAGGTCTTCGGGCTGGTGGCGCTGGGCTACTTCCTGCTCTGCTACCCGCTGTCGCGCTACAGCCACTCACTGGAGAAAAAATTCCATGCCGCTGATCACCATTAATCAGGTGCAAAAATATTATGGCCAGAACCACGTGCTGAAGGGCGTGGATCTCGATATCGGCATGGGCGAGGTGATCTCGATCATCGGCCGCAGCGGCTCCGGCAAAAGTACCCTGCTGCGCTGTATCAACGGGCTGGAGGGCTACCAGGAGGGGAGCATCAAGCTCGGCGGCATGACCATCACCCACCGCGAATCGCAGGCGCGCGAGATCAGCCGCTCCATCGGCATGGTGTTCCAGAACTTCAACCTCTTCCCGCACATGACGGCGCTGGAGAACGTGATGCTGGCGCCGCGCCGGGTGCTGGGCAAGAGCGCCGCCGAGTGCCGGGCGCTGGGGATCGAGATGCTCACCAAGGTGGGACTGGGCGACCGCCTCGACTACCGGCCAGCCAGCCTCTCCGGCGGCCAGCAGCAGCGGGTGGCGATCGCCCGCGCGCTGGCGATGAAGCCGAAGGTGCTGCTGTGCGATGAGATCACCTCGGCACTCGACCCGGAGCTGGTGGGCGAGGTGCTGAAGGTGCTGGAGCAGCTGGCGCAGGAGGGAATGACGCTGGTGCTGGTGACGCATGAGATGAACTTTGCCCGCGAGGTCGGCGACCGGGTGGTGTTTATGCATCAGGGCACCGTCTGGGAGCAGGGCGACAGCAAAACGCTGTTCGCCCGCCCGCAGACCGCCGAACTGAAACAATTTATCGCATCGGTGCGCGGCCTGACGGAGGCCTGAGGCGCGGCGGTGTACCTAACTGCAATGATGTCAGGGAGTAAACAGATGACCCAGTACGGACAGATCAACCCGCCCGCGCGCCTGCTGATGGGGCCGGGGCCGATTAACGCCGACCCGCGCGTGCTGCGGGCGATGTCCAGCCAGCTGGTGGGGCAGTATGACCCAGCGATGACCCACACCATGAATGAGGTGATGGCGCTCTACCGCGGCATCTACCGCACCGACAACCGCTGGACGTTGCTGGTGGACGGCACCTCGCGCGCCGGCATTGAGGCGGTGCTGGTCTCCGGCATCCGCCCCGGCGACCGGGTGCTGGTGCCGGTGTTTGGCCGCTTCGGCCACCTGCTGTGCGAGATCGCCCGCCGCTGCCGCGCCGAGGTGCACACCATTGAGGTGCCGTGGGGCGAGGTGTTCGACCCGCAGCAGATCGAGGACGCCATCAAGGCGGTGAAACCGCGCTGGCTGCTGACGGTGCAGGGCGACACCTCCACCACCATGCTGCAACCGCTGGCGGCGCTCGGCGACATCTGCCGCCGCCACGGCGTGCTGTTCTACGCCGACGCCACCGCCTCGATCGCTGGCAATGCGCTGGAGACCGACGCGTGGGGACTGGATGCGGTCTCCGCCGGGTTGCAGAAGTGCCTCGGCGGCCCCTCCGGCAGTTCGCCGGTGACCATCAGCCCGCGCTTTGAGGCGCAGATCCGCCGCCGCAAGTGCGTGGAGGAGGGCATTCGCACCGCCGAGCACACCGACGGCAGCGAGGAGATGATCTACTCCAACTACTTCGACCTCGGCATGATCATGGACTACTGGGGGCCGGAGCGCCTCAACCACCACACCGAGGCCACCAGTATGCTGTTCGCCGCCCGCGAGTGCGCGCGCGTGATTCTGGAGGAGGGGCTGGAGCACACCATCGCCCGCCACCAGTTGCACGGCGACGCGCTGCTGGCTGGCATCCGCGGCATGGGGCTGGAGGTGTTCGGCGACATGGCGCACCGCATGAACAACGTGCTGGGCGTGGTGATCCCAGCGGGCATCCACGGCGAGCAGGTGCGCCAGATGATGCTCAACGACTTCTCGATTGAGATTGGCACCTCCTTCGGCCCGCTCAACGGCAAGATCTGGCGCATCGGCACCATGGGTTACAACGCCCGCAAAGATTGCGTGATGCAGACGCTGGCGGCGCTGGAGGCGGTGCTGACCCGCCTCGGTTTCCGGTCGGTGCAGGGCGCGGCGTTGCAGGCCGCCTGGGATCGCTATGACGCCGCGCAGGCAGGGGGCCGCTGATGCCACAGGCCGCGATGCCCCCCGAGGCCGCCCGCGCCGCCGCGCAACGCATCATGGCGCGCTGCGCGGCGCTGGCCGAGATCAGTGAAACCCCCGGCGCGCTGACCCGCGTCTACCTCTCGCCGGAGCACCTGCGCGCCAACCAGTGCGTCGGCGCGTGGATGGAGGCAGCCGGGATGCGCGTTTGGCAGGACAGCGTCGGCAACCTGTGCGGCCGCTACGAGGCGGCCACGCCGGGCGCGCCAGCGCTGCTGCTCGGCTCCCACCTCGACACGGTGCGTGACGCCGGTCGCTACGACGGAATGCTGGGCGTGCTGGCGGCGATTGAGGTGGTGGGCGAGCTGCACCGCACCGGCTGCCGCCTGCCGGTGGCGCTGGAGGTGATGGGCTTTGCCGACGAGGAGGGGACGCGCTTTGGCGTCACCCTGCTGGGCAGCCGGGGCCTCACCGGCACCTGGCCGGCGGCGTGGCTGTCGCGCACCGACGCCAATGGCACCAGCGTGGCGCGGGCGTTGCAGGAGGCGGGGCTGGACGCGGCGCGCATCGGCGCGGCGGCGCGCCCGGCCGCTGACATCCTCGCCTATCTGGAGCTGCACATTGAGCAAGGCCCCTGTCTGGAAGCCGCGGGCCTGCCGCTCGGCGTGGTGACTGCCATCAACGGCGCGCGGCGGCTCAACTGCCACTTCGTCGGCGAGGCGAACCACGCGGGCACCGTGCCGATGGGCCAGCGCCGCGACGCGCTGGCCGCCGCCGCCGAGTGGACGCTGGCGGTGGAGCGGCTGGCGACGGCGGCTGGCCAGCATCTGGTGGCGACGGTCGGCACGCTGCACTGCCTGCCGGGCGCGGTGAACGTCATTCCCGGCGAGGCGCGCCTGTCGCTGGATATCCGCGGCCCGCAGGATGCACCGCTGGCTGCGCTGCTCGACACGCTGCTCTCTGAGGCACACGCCATCGCCGCCCGGCGCGGGCTGCTGTTCACGGCGGAGCAGTACTACGCCATCAATGCCACCGCCTGCGACCCCCGCTTGCAAGCCTGTCTGGCGCGCAGCGTGGCGGCAGTGCAGGGCGAAAGCCTGTCACTGCCGAGTGGTGCCGGGCATGACGCCATCGCCGTCGCCGAGCGCTGGCCGGTGGGTATGCTGTTCGTGCGCTGCGACCGCGGCATCAGCCACCACCCGGACGAGTCGGTGGCCGAAGCCGACGTGGCTGCCGCCGCCGCCGCTTACTTTGCCGCCGCGCTGGCGGTCGCCACGGAGCTGGCCCCCACCTGATCACCAGCGTTTCCGGCACAGGTTTTGCAGCAGGTTTTGCAATAGTCATTCTGTGACGGCGGCGAGGAGAAAACGATGACACTCGATGAGTTCAATGCGCTGCCTGCTGACAGCGCAGCGGCCCAGCTACGCCCCTGTGTGGCGATCCCGGCCTGGGTCGAGGCGGTGGTAACAGGCCGCCCCTACGCCTCCCATGCGGCACTGCTGGCCGCCGCCCGTGAGGCCGCTGACGGCTGGCAGGCGGCGGAGGTGGAGCAGGCGCTCGCCAGCCACCCGCGCATCGGCGAGCGAGCCGCTGGCGCGGAGGAGGAGGCGGCGCACTCGCGGCGCGAGCAGGCGGGGGTGGATGCCGGTCAGCCAGCGCTGGCCGCTGCCCTGCTGGCGGGCAACCGCGCCTATGAGCAGCGCTTCGGGCGCGTGTTTCTGGTGCGCGCCAAGGGGCGCGACGCCCATCAGATTCTGGCCCTGCTGCACCAGCGGCTGACCCACAGCCCGGCGCAGGAGCTGGCCGAAACCACTGAGCAACTGCGGCAGATCACCCTGCTGCGACTGGAGGAGCGAATCACACCATGAGCCACATCACCACCCACATTCTGGACACCTCCCTCGGCCGCCCGGCGGCGGGGGTAGCGGTTTGGCTGGAGCGGATCGAGCACGGCGAGGCGCGTGAAGTGGCGCGCGGCACCACCGATGCCGACGGCCGCCTCATGGCCCTGACGCCGCAGCCGCTGGCGGCTGGCCACTACCGGCTCTCGGCGGACATCGGCGGCTACTTCCGCGCCAGCGGGCGCGACTCGCTCTACCGCGCCGCCGTGCTGGAGATCGAGATTGATGGGCAGCCGCACTACCACCTGCCGCTGCTGATTGCCCCTTACTCCTATTCAACCTATCGCGGGAGCTGACCCATGAAAGAGAAGATCATGTTAGGCGTGAACCAGTACGGCAAGGCCGAGGTGCGCGTGGTGAAGGTGACGCGTGACAGCGCGCGCCACGAGATTGATGACCTGAATGTCACCTCACAGCTGCGCGGCGACTTCCGCGCGGTGCACGAGGAGGGGGATAACGCCCACTGCCTGCCAACCGATACCCAGAAAAACACCATCTACGCCTTCGCGCGTGACGGCATCCGCTCGCCAGAGGCGTTCCTGCTGCGGCTGGGGCGGCACTTCACCGGCAACTATGAGGTGGTGAGCGGCGGCCACTGGTCGGCCGAGCAGTACCAGTGGCAGCGCATCGCGGCCCACGGCGCGGAGCATGACCACGCCTTCGTGCGCCACGGCCAGGAGACGCGCACCGCCTGCGTCACCATTGACGAGGGGGCATGCTGGGTGGTGGCGGGGCTGACCGATCTGGTGGTGCTAAAGTCCACCGGCTCCGAGTTCCACGGCTTCATGGAGGATCGCTACACCACCCTGAAGGGGGCGAGCGACCGCATCCTCGCCACCTCCGTCACCGCCCGCTGGCGCTACAACCGGTTGGATATCGACTTCAACGAGGTCTACCACGACGTGAAGCGCCTGATGCTGGAGGCGTTCGCCACCACCCACTCGCTGGCGTTGCAGCAGACGCTCTACGCGATGGGCAAGCAGGTGCTGGAGGCGCACCCGGAGATTGATGAGATCCGCTTCTCGATGCCCAACAAACACCACTTCACGGTGGATCTGTCGCCCTTTGGCCTCGACAACCCGAATGAGGTGTTCTTCGCCGCCGATCGCCCCTACGGGCTGATTGAGGCCAGCGTGCTGCGCGAGAACAGCGCGCCAGCCGGCAAGGCGTGGGAGAGCGTCACCGGCTTCTGTTAATTCCCGTGGGAGGATCTATGCACCAGCGCACGCACGCGGCCAGCGGCCGCCCGGAAGATGGCCGACTGCCGTGGGGAAAAACCCTCGCCTTCGGTATGCAGCATATCCTGACCATGTATGGCGGCCTGATCGCCCCGCCGCTGATCATCGGCACCGCCGCCGGGCTGGGCACCGCCGAGATCGGCATGTTGATCAGCGCCGCGCTGTTTGTCAGCGGGCTGGCGACGCTGTTGCAGACCCTCGGCCTGCCGTTTTTTGGCTCACAGCTGCCGCTGGTGCAGGGCGTCTCCTTCGCCGGGGTGGCGACCATGGTGACCATCGTCAACGGCGGCGGCGGGTTGCCAGCGGTGTTTGGCGCGGTGATGGTCTCGGCGGCAATCGGGCTGCTGGTCACGCCATTTTTCGCCCACATCATCCGCTTCTTCCCGCCGGTGGTGACCGGCACGGTGGTCACCGTGATTGGCCTGTCGCTGATGCCGGTGGCGGTGCGCTGGGCGATGGGCGGCAACATGCGGGCGGCGGATTGGGGCGCGCCCGGCAACATCGGGCTGGCGGCCTTTACGCTGGCGGTGGTACTGCTGCTGAACCGGGTGGGTGGCCGGGCGGTGGCGCGGGTGGCCGTGCTGCTGGCGATGGTGATCGGCACGCTGGCGGCGATGCTGGCTGGCAAGACCCACTTTGGCGCGCTGCCCGCCGGGGAACTGCTGGCGCTGCCGCACCCCTTCGCCTTTGGCTGGCCGGTGTTTGAGCTACCGGCGATTCTGTCGATGCTGCTGATTGTGCTGGTGCTGCTGACCGAAACCACCGCCGGGCTGATGGCGGTGGGGGAGATCGTCGGCACGCCGGTGGATGGCCGCCGCATCGCCAACGGGCTGCGCGCCGACATGCTCTCCAGCGCGCTGTCGCCGGTGTTCAACTCCTTCCCGCAGAGCAGTTTCGCGCAGAATATTGGGCTGGTGGCGCTGACCGGCGTCAAGAGCCGCTTTGTGGTGAGCGCCGGTGGGCTGATTCTGGTGCTGCTCGGCGTGGTGCCAGCGCTGGGGGTGATAGTGGCCGCCATCCCGCTGCCGGTGCTGGGCGGGGCCGGGGTGGTGCTGTTTGGATCGGTGGCGGCGAGCGGCATCCGCACCCTCGCCAAGGTGGAGTATAAAGACAACATGAATCTGGTGGTGGTCGCCACCGCCATCGCCTTCGGCATGATCCCGATTGTGATGCCGACCTTCTACGACCGCTTCCCCAGCTGGGTCGGCACCCTGCTGCACTCCGGCATCAGCGCCTCCTGTCTGGCGGCGCTGCTGCTGAACCTGCTGTTCAACGCGACGCGGCCCGCCGCCGTGGTGGCCAGCCGCTCCAGCCTGCCGCCGGGCTAGTCCAGACGCAGGAAGTTGTCCTGATCCATCCACGCCGGAAAGGCCTGGCGGTAGGCCTGCAACTGCTCCAGCGACAGATCGGCGTGCAGCACCGCCGGGGTGGCGGGCGCGGCCTCCGCCAGTCGCACGCCCTGCGGGTCATGGATCACGCTGTCGCCCCGGTAGGGGTGGCCGTTGCCATCCTCGCCGACGCGGTTGCAGCCCGCGACATAGCACTGGTTCTCGATGGCGCGTGCCGCCAGCAGGGTCTGCCAGTGGGCCGCGCGCGGCGCGGGCCAGTTGGCGACGTAGATCGCCAGATCGTAATCCTGATGGCAGCGCGACCAGACCGGGAAGCGCAGGTCGTAGCAGACCTGCGGCAGGATGCGCCAGCCGCGCCACTCGACGATCTCCCGCCGCGTGCCAGCCCGGTAGTGCTGGTGCTCACCGGCCATGCGGAACAGGTGGCGCTTGTCGTAGTGGTGCACCCGGCCGCCCGGCTCGGCCAGCAGGAAGCGGTTGGCCGCGCCCTCCGGCGTGCGCACCGCCGCGCTGCCGCCCACCAGCGCGTGGCAGGCGCGCGCCTGTGCCTGCAACCACGCCCGCACCTCCTCCTCCGGCAGCGCGCTCTCTGCCGCCTCCATCGCGAAGCCGGTGGTGAACATCTCCGGCAGGATAATCACGTCACGGCCATCCAGTTCGCTGAGCAGGGTGTCAAAATGGCGCAGGTTGGCCGGGCCATCCAGCCAGGCCAGCGGCTGTTGCAGTAGGGTCAGTTTCAGAGTTGACACAGGCGCTCCGCGGCGGCGTCCAGCGTGGCGTCCTGCTTGGCAAAACAGAGCCGCACCAGTTTGTGGGGGAAGGGATCGGCGCAGAACACCGACAGCGGAATGGCGGCAACGCCGACCTGCTCGGTCAGCCAGCGGCTGAAGGCGACGTCATCCAGATCCGAGACGGCGCTGTAGTCCACCAGCAGGAAGTAGGTGCCCTCGCACGGCAGCACCTCCAGCCGGCTGGCGGCCAGCGCCTGCACCAGCCGGTCACGCTTCGCCTGATAGAAGGCCGAAAGCTGCGCCCAGTGCGCCGGTTCATGGCGCAGCATGTCCGCCAGCGCCAGCTGCACCGGCGTGGTGATGGAGAAGGTGAGGTACTGGTGCACCTTGCGCAGCTCGGCGGTGAGGGGCGCGGGCGCGACGCAGTAGCCGACGCGCCAGCCGGTCATGTGGGTGCTCTTGCCGAAGGAGTAGACCGCCAGCGCCCGCTGGCGCAACTGCGGATGGGCCAGCACGCTGGCGTGCCCCTCGCCGGTGAAGCAGATGTGCTCATACACCTCGTCGCTCAGCACGAAGATGTCACGCTCGGCAATCGCCTGCCATAGCGCCTCCCGATCCGCCGCCCGCCAGCTGGTGGCCGAGGGGTTGTGCGGCGTGTTGACGATCACCAGCCGCGTGCGGTCGCTCAGCAGCGCGGCGAACTGATCCCACGCCACGCGGAAGGCGGGCGGTTGCAGGGTCAGGCGCTTCATCACGCCACCCGCCAGCGCCACCGCCGGTGCATAGCTGTCATAGCTCGGGTCGAAGCAGATCACCTCATCGCCCGGCCGCACCAGCGCGGTGATGGCCGCGTAGAGCGCCTCGGTGGCCCCGGCGGTGATGGTCACCTCCTCACCGGCATCGGGCCGCCAGCCATACGCCGCGCCGGTCTTGTCGGCAATCGCCTCGCGCAGCGCCACCACACCGGCCATCGGCGCGTACTGGTTTGCACCCTGCGCCACGTGCCAGGCCAGCCGCTCCTGTAGGTAGGCTGGGCCGTCATAGTCCGGGAACCCCTGTGAGAGGTTGATGGCCTGATGCTGCTGGGCCAGCGCGCTCATCTGGGTAAAGATGGTGGTGCCGAGGGCCGGCAATTTACTCTGTGGAATCAACGCTGCACTCATGGGGAACCCGTCATGTGGTGAAGGATGTCACAACAATATAACATCTCTCCGGCACTTGGCAATCAAGACGTGTAGACGGCCAAAGGCAGCAATCTGCGGTGAATAAAGCGGTTTTTCAGCCCATAATCCCTCTATAATGCACGTCGGCAACATGGCTCACGCCACTCTCTCTTTAAAACAGGAAACACCCTTTATGATGAACAACGACGTTTTGCGCAGCCTTCGCTACATGCTGGATCTGAGCGACGCCCGCCTCCTTGAGATTTTGGCGCTGGCTGGCCAGACCGCCACCCCGGAGGAGATGCAAAGCTACCTGAAGAAAGAGGAGGAGCCGGGACACCAGCCCTGCCCGGATACGGTGATGGCGCACTTCCTCAACGGGCTGATTGTGCACCGCCGTGGCCGTGACGAGTCGCGCCCGATGCCAGAGGTTGAGCTGCCGCTGACCAACAACATCATCCTGAAGAAGCTGCGCGTGGCCTTCGAGCTGAAGACCACCGACATTCTGGAAGTGCTGGCGGCGGTGGACTTCCGCGTCTCCGAGCCAGAGATTGGCGCCATCTTCCGCAAGCCGGGCCACAAAAACTATCGCCCGTGCGGCGACCAGTTCCTGCGCTACTTCCTGAAAGGGCTGACGCAGCGCCTGCGCCCGGCGAAAGCACGCTAATAAAAAACGGCACCCTCGGGTGCCGTTTTTCATGCTGTGGGTCTTTGCCCTAGGCCGCCTCAGGGTGGCGCGGCGAGTGCGTCTCCGGGGCTGGCTGTTTCGCCGCCAGCGCTTCCGGTTCAAAATCATCGACGTTAATCGCAAGCAGCCGGCTCTCTTCAGCCTGCGTCAGGATGCGCGCCTCCTCCTCACTGATGCGCCCCTCGCTGCGCGCCTGAAGCGCCAGCTGGTCGAGCCGGGTGAAGGGCAGGGACTTGCCGCTCTCGGTGCACAGGCGTTTGTGGATCGCCTCGGCGGCGATGATGTGCTGCAACGCCTGCTCCAGCAGCCCAAACGGGTTATTTTCGCCCGGCGTCAGGTACTGGCCGCGCCCCAGCCGCGCGCGGGTGGCAGAGGGCTGTTGTAGCAACTGCGCCAGCTTGTGATCGAGCCGATCGCTTGGCCCACGCTGGGCGCGACCGAGCGGGAAGACCACCAGCCGCATCAGCCCGGCCACCAGCCGGTTCGGGAAGTTGCGCAGTAACTCATCCAGCGCCTGCTCCGCCTGATGCAGGCAGTCCTGTACCCCCCAGTGCACCAGCGGCAGATCGGCCTGTTGGCGACCCTCATCCTGATAGCGTTTCAGGGTGGCAGTGGCGAGGAACAGTTGGCTCAGGATATCACCCAGCCGCGCCGAGATGCGCTCACGCCGCTTCAGGCTGCCGCCCAGCGTACCCATCGAGACATCGGCCAGCAGCGCCAGATTGGCGCTCAGCCGGTTGATCTGCTGGTAGTAGCGGGTGGTGGCGTCACGCACCGGCGTGCGGCTGGTGTGGCCGTTGGTCAGCCCCAGCCAGAGGCTGCGCGCGGTGTTGCTGCCGACGTGGCCGAGGTGGCCAAGCAGTGCCCGGTCAAAGGCTGGCAGGTCGCGCGCTGCCGCGGCCGCCATCTCCGCCAGCACGTAAGGGTGGCAGCGGATCGCCCCCTGGCCGAAGATGATCATGCTGCGGGTCAGGATGTTCGCCCCCTCGACGGTGATGGCGATGGGCGCGCCTTGGTAGGCCCGCGCCAAAAAGTTGCTGCTGCCCAGCATGATGCCCTTGCCGCCGGTGATGTCCATTGCGTCCATGATGGCGCGCTGACCGCGGTGGGTGCAGTGGTATTTGACGATGGCGGAGAGCACGGCTGGCTTCTCACCGGCCATGATGCCGGTGGTGATCAGCGTGGCGGCGGCGTCCATCACATAGGCGTTGCCCGCGATGCGCGCCAGCGGCTCCTCGATCCCCTCCATCTTGCCAATGGCGATCTTGAACTGGCGGCGGATGTGGGCATAGGCACCGGTCGCCAGCGCCACGGATTTCAGGCTGCCAGTGGAGTTGGAGGGCAGGGTGATGCCGCGCCCGACTGACAGACACTCCACCAGCATCCGCCACCCCTGTCCGGCCATCGCCGGGCCGCCGATGATGGTGTCAATCGGCACAAAGATGTTGTTGCCGCGCGTCGGGCCGTTCTGGAACGGCACGTTGAGCGGGAAGTGGCGGCGGCCAATCTCCACGCCGGGGGTAGTGGTGGGGATCAGCGCACAGGTGATGCCGAGATCCACCGTCTCGCCCAGCAGGTGATCCGGGTCGGAGAGCTTGAACGCCAGCCCGAGCACCGTCGCCACCGGCGCGAGGGTGATGTAGCGCTTGTTCCAGGTGAGGCGCATCCCCAGCACTTGCTGGCCCTGCCACTCACCCATGCACACCACGCCGGTGTCCGGGATTGCCCCGGCGTCAGAGCCAGCCTCCGGGCTGGTGAGGGCGAAGCAGGGGATCTCCTGCCCACGCGCCAGACGCGGCAAGTAGTGATCTTTCTGCGCGTCGGTGCCGTAGTGCTGCAACAGTTCGCCGGGGCCGAGGGAGTTGGGCACGCCGACGGTGATCGCCAGAATGCCGGAGACGCCCGCCAGCTTTTGCAGCACCCGCGCCTGCGCATAGGCCGAGAACTCCAGCCCGCCATACTCCTTCTTGATGATCATCGCGAAGAAGCGGTGCTCCTTGAGGTAGGCCCACAGCTCTGGCGGCAGGTCGGCCAGTTCATGGGTGATCTCGAAGTCGTTTGCCATGCGGCACGCCTCTTCTACCGGGCCATCAAGGAACGCCTGCTCCTCGGCGGTCAGGGTCGGCAGCGGGTAGGCGTGCAGCGTGCGCCAGTCGGGCGCGCCGCGGAAGATCTCCCCCTCCCACCAGGTGGTGCCAGCGTCAATCGCCTCTTTTTCAGTGCGCGACATCGGCGGCATCACCTGGCTGAAGGTGCGCATCGCCGGGGCGGAGAGGAGCGAGCGGCGCAGGCCGGTGAGGTTAAGTGGCAGCAACAGCAGCGCCAGCAGCAGCAGGAACCAGAATGACCAGAGGCCCACCACGCCCATCAGCGCGGTGTAGGCCAGCAACGCCAGCGTACTGAGGTGCAGGTTTACTTTGTGGTAGAACAGCACGCCCAGTAGCCCGACGAAACCAATAAGGGTGAGCAGCAACATAACAAGCTCCGTAAGTTGTAGGAGGTCTGACCTGTTGGGGATGTATTGGTTGTAGATGATGGCTAATTATTTATCAACGCGTTTACATGCTATTTACAACATGGCTCACATTCCGGCCGTACGCGTGGCGAAAAGCCCCGGCAGCCTGTGACAACGCTTCTCGCTTATGGGGCAATCCGCTACACTGCACAGCGGAAGAATTTTCATGCCCACCGGCTACCAAGAGGCTGTCATGTACCAGGATTTGATCCGTAGTGAACTGAACGAAGCTGCTGAAACTTTGAACAAATTTCTCAGTGATGAGGCCAATCTCGCGGCCATCCAACAGGCGGCGGTGCTGCTGGCAGACGCCTTTAAGTCCGGCGGCAAGGTGCTCTCCTGCGGCAACGGCGGCTCCCACTGCGACGCCATGCACTTCGCCGAAGAGCTGACCGGCCGCTACCGCGAAAACCGCCCCGGCTACCCGGCGATTGCCATCTCCGACGTCAGCCACCTCTCCTGCGTCAGCAACGATTTCGGCTACGACTTCGTCTTCTCCCGCTTTATTGAGGCGGTTGGTCAGAGCGGCGACGTGCTGCTTGGCATCTCCACCTCCGGCAACTCCGGCAACGTCATCAAGGCGGTGGCGGCGGCGCGCGCCAAGGGGATGAAGGTGATCACCCTGACCGGCAAGGATGGCGGCCAGATGGCTGGCAGCGCCGACGTCGAGATCCGTGTGCCGCACTTCGGCTATGCCGACCGCATTCAGGAGATCCACATCAAGGTGATCCACATCCTGATCCAGTTGATTGAGAAAGAGATGGTGCGCGGCTAACAGGCCAACGCAGGGGAGGAGAGGCGATGTGTGAACTGCTCGGGATGAGTGCCAATGTGCCCACGGATA
Source organism: Nissabacter sp. SGAir0207 (assembly GCF_005491205.1). Taxonomy (NCBI): domain Bacteria; kingdom Pseudomonadati; phylum Pseudomonadota; class Gammaproteobacteria; order Enterobacterales; family Yersiniaceae; genus Nissabacter; species Nissabacter sp. SGAir0207. Next base: position 2,989,156 of record NZ_CP028035.1, on the reverse strand, counting down.
TCTGCTTCAGCTTTACCGGGCTGGTGCAGCGCGGCGGCCGCACTGGCCCGCACAAGGATGGCTGGGGCATCACCTTTTATGAGGGGCTGGGCTGCCGTACCTTCAAGGATCCGCAGCCGAGCTACAACTCCCCGATTGCCCGGCTGGTGCAGGAGTACCCGATCAAATCCTGCGCCGTGGTCTCCCACATCCGTCAGGCCAACCGGGGCGAGGTGGCGCTGGAGAATACCCACCCCTTCACCCGCGAGCTGTGGGGGCGCAACTGGACGTTCGCCCATAACGGCCAGCTCAAGGGGCATCGCCAACTGGAGAGCGGGACGCTGCGGCCGATTGGCCAGACGGACAGCGAGCACGCCTTTTGCTGGTTGCTGCACCAACTGACGCAGCGCTACCCGCGCACCCCCGGCAACTGGCCCGCGGTGTTCCGCTATATCGCGACGCTGGCGGATCAGCTACGGCAGAAGGGGGTGTTCAATATGCTGCTGTCGGATGGGCGCTTCGTGATGGCCTACTGCTCCACCAACCTGCACTGGATCACGCGCCGCGCGCCCTTTGGCAAGGCGACGTTGCTGGATCAGGATGTGGAGATCGATTTTCAGCAGCAGACCACGCCAAATGATGTGGTGACGGTGATCGCCACCCAGCCGCTGACCGGCAACGAAACCTGGCACAAGATTGCGCCAGGTGAGTTCGCGCTATTTTGTCTCGGTGAACGCATACTCTGAGATGTTCTGCGTGCCGATAATCGCCGGGTGCACCACATACTGGCCATTATCGACCGTGATGGTCGGCGGCAGGTGCTTCTCGTTGAAGTAGCGGTAGCCCGGTTGCAGGCCGCGCCAGAAGTTGTAGTAGGTGGAGAAGCGGTGGCGTTGCAGGTTGGCGTCCGTCATACGGAACGGGTAGATGGCGATATCCACCTTCACCTGGCCATAGTGCAGCGCGGCCTGAACATAGGTGAAGATCTCATCCATGTAGGCGTTGGTCATCGCGTAGCAGCCAATCGAACGGCAATCGCCGTGGATCATCAGGTAGTTGCCTGAGTAGCCCTGTGCCCGGTCATAGGCGTTCGGGTAGCCGATATTGATGGCGCGATAGAAGCGGCTGTCTGGCTTCAGGTGGCGGATGTCAACGCTGTAGAACCCTTCCGGGCTTTTGAAATCCCCTTCACGCCGTTTCGGCCCCAGCCCACCCGAGAAATTACAGATGCGATAGGCGCCCAGCAGACGGTACTCATTGCCCATCTTGCCGTATAACTCCAGCAGGCGCTCCTCTTTGAAAATTTGAATATAGACCGGTGTACCCAATAATTGCTGTTTAATATTTTGCTTAACGGGCACCAACTCACTGGCGGAGCTGGGGGTGACCCAAGGCAAACAGAGAAACATCGCAAGCATCAGCGCGATTTTGCCCATTATCATTCCTGCTTATTATAAATGTTGAACTGCCGAAGGCGGACGCCCCGGCATTGGCACTGCCTGACCCAATGCGGGAGGCAGCCCCATCTTAATGGTGATTAAATAATTAGCAATGGGGCATAAATACTATTTTTGCGGCCGATCGCGATTAATAGAAAAATAGCGCGGCCACCGGGTGGTGGCCGCTCAAAATAACAGCAATGGCAAAAAGTCAGCTGCGGGGCGCGAGGGTGGCAGGCGAGTCAACCAGTATGCCATCCGCGCCGAGCGCCTGCGCCTGCTGGTACTCCTCCGGCGTATTGACGCCAAACAGGATGATGTGCGCCGCCCCCTGACGGCGGAAGCACGCCATCGCCTCTTTGTCCCAGACCAGCGTGGAGGCGGAGCGCGCCTCGCCAAGGGTGTACTTCTCCACCACCTCGACCTTGCGTTTCAGCTCCAGCCCATACCAGCGCTCAGCCGCTGGCGTGGCTGGCAGAGTGCACTGGTGCGCCATCGTAATGTTCGCCAGCACGGTGCGCGTCAGGTCGCGGCTCGCAAAGCGCGCCACCTCTGGCGGCAGGGCGGCCAGATAGCGGCTGTCAGTGCTGTAGACGCGGGTGCGCGTCAGGCTGTTGCTCTCATGCAGCACCGCCGCCAGTGCGCCAGCCAGCGCGGCTGGCTCAGCGTCTGGGGATTTGAGGTCGATATAGAAGAAGAGATCCGGGTAGCGGGCCAGGGTGGCCGCCAGCGTCGGGATACCGACCCCCTTGCCGCGCCACGGGTGCGCTTCGCCCTTGCCAAAGGCCCAACCGGCGTCCACCTGCGCCAGCTCCGCCGCCGTGTGCGCCGAAACCGGGCCACTGGCCGGGGTCAGGGCACTGAGATCGGAGGGGCGGTAGAGCACCGGCACCCCATCCTTGGCGAGTTGCACCGTGACCCAGATGGCCTCCGCGCCATTTTTCCGTGCCAGATCAATGGCGGCAAAGGTGTTTTCCGGCGCGTCGCCAGTGCCGCCGCGGTGAGCGATCAACTGGGGCCGCTGGCCTTGGGCCGGTGGGGCGTCCGCCGCGCCAGCGACAGACGCGCCGAGTAACAGTGAGGCGGCCAACAGCATGAGTTTGGGTGTGGTCATGATCCTGTCCTTCATCCTTAAGCAGAGGTAAGCGCCCGGTTGCCGGGCGCGCCGCCATGATTACGCCACGCCTTGGCACTAAAAGCCAAATAATCTACCTTTTTTCAATGACATATATATGACAGCAATGGGCTTTGCCCAAATAATCCATCGCACCCATGCTTTTCGGCCGATGGGTTGAGCCGGGGCCGCCTGCGCCTGTATACTTATACAGGGAGGGATTATGCGCAAAATCATTCATGTCGATATGGACTGCTTCTACGCGGCGGTTGAGATGCGTGACGACCCGAGCCTGCGCGACATCCCGATCGCCATCGGCGGCAGCTCTGACCGGCGTGGGGTGATCAGCACCGCCAACTATCCGGCGCGCAAATATGGCGTACACAGCGCGATGTCCACCGCGATGGCGCTGAAACTCTGCCCGCACCTGAAAGTGGTGCCGGGCCGGATGGCGGTCTACAAGGAGACCTCCGAGCATATCCGTGGCATCTTCGCCCGCTACACGCCGCTGATTGAGCCGCTCTCCTTGGACGAAGCCTATCTGGACGTCACCGACTCCCCGCAGTGCCGTGGCTCGGCCACCCTGATCGCCCAGGAGATCCGGCAGGCCATCGAGCAGGAGCTGCAACTCACCGCCTCCGCTGGCATCGCGCCGGTGAAGTTTCTGGCCAAAATCGCCTCTGACCTCAACAAACCCAACGGCCAGTACGTCATTCCGCCAGCCGGGGTGGCGACCTTTTTGCAGACGCTGCCGCTCAAGAAGATCCCCGGCGTCGGCAAGGTGACGGCGGCGAAGCTGGAGGAGCTGGGGCTGGTGACCTGCGCCGACGTGCAGCGCTATGACCTGGCAGAGCTGCTCAAGCGCTTTGGCAAATTCGGCCACGCGCTGTGGGAGCGCAGCCACGGCATTGATGAGCGCGACGTCTCCGCCGATCGCCTGCGCAAGTCGGTGGGGGTGGAGACCACGCTGGCGAATGATATCCACCAGTGGGAGGCGTGCGAGGCGCTGATCCGCGAGCGGCTCTACCCGGAGCTGGAGACGCGGCTGCGGCGGGTGCGGCCCGATTTACAGATTGCGCGCCAGGGGGTGAAGCTGAAGTTCCACGACTTCCAGCAGACCACGCAGGAGCACGTCTGGCCGTCGCTGAATTTGCCGGATCTGCTCTCGGTGGCGCAACAGGCGTGGGAGCAGCGGCGTGCCGGGCGCGGGGTGCGGCTGGTGGGGCTGCACGTGACGCTTTTGGATCCGCAACTGGAGCGGCAACTGTTGCTGCCGTGGGACGAGGGCGGCTAGGGCAAAAAAAGGCGAAGCCGCAGCTTCGCCTGAGGGGAGGGGGAACGTTACGCCTTCGCCGGAATCGCCTTCAGCAGGGCGGTCAGCAGCTGCCAGTAGAGGCCGACGCTGCCGATATGCACCTGCTCATCCGGGGAGTGCGGGCCAGTGATGGTCGGCCCGATGGAGACCATGTCCATATCCGGGTAAGGCTTCTTGAACAGGCCACACTCGAGGCCCGCGTGGATCACCTGGATGTTCGGCGTTTTGCCAAACAGCGAATGGTAGGTCTCGCGCACCAGTTGCATCACCGGCGAGTGCGGGTCTGGTTGCCAGCCAGGGTAGCCGCCCTTCGGCGCGGTGGTGGCCCCAGCCAGCTGGCCGAGCGCGGTCAGGATGCCGACCACATCATCCTTGCCGCTGTCGATCAGCGAACGGATCAGGCAGTTCACCACCACTTCGTCAGCGCTCATGGTCACCACGCCGAGGTTCAGGGAGGTCTCAACCACGCCCGGCACCGCGTCGCTCATGCGGATCACGCCGTTCGGCGTAGCGTTCAGCAGCGCCAGCAGACGCTCCTGGCTCGCTTTGTCCAGCGCCAGCGCGCTGCTCTCACTCTCTTCCAGCTGCACTACCAGCTTCTTCTCTTTCGCTGACAGCTCGTTTTGCAGCGTCGCCTGATACTCGCTTACCAGCGATTTCAGCGCATCCACGTTGACCGCCGGCACCGCCAGGGTGGCGAAGGCTTCACGCGGGATGGCGTTGCGCAGGGTGCCGCCGTTCAGGTCGAGCACGCGCAGGCCGAGCGCCGCGGCGTGCTCAAACAGGAAGCGCGCCAGCAGCTTGTTGGCGTTGCCGAGGCCGTGGTGGATGTCCGCGCCAGAGTGGCCGCCCTTCAGCCCCTTGATCGCCAGCTTCAGCACGCTGTAGCCGCTGGCCAGCGCCTCGCGTTGCAGCGTCAGGGTGGTGGTGAAGTCGATGCCACCGGCGCAACCCATGTAGATCTCACCCTCCTCCTCGGAGTCGGTGTTGATCAGGATCTCGCCCTGCAACCAGTTCGGCTGGAGGCCAAACGCGCCATCCATGCCGGTCTCCTCGGTCATGGTCAGCAGCACTTCCAGCGGGCCGTGCGCCACGCCCTCATCCGCCAGCACCGCCAGCGCCGAGGCCATGCCGATGCCGTTGTCCGCGCCCAGCGTGGTGCCGCGCGCCTTGACCCACTCGCCATCCACGTAGGGCTGGATCGGGTCTTTGGTGAAGTCATGCACGGTGTCATTGTTCTTCTGCGGCACCATGTCCAGGTGCGCCTGCAACACCACCGGCTTGCGGTCTTCCATGCCCGGCTTGGCCGGTTTGCGCAGCAGGATGTTGCCTACCTGATCGCGCTCCGCATGGATCCCTTTCTCGTTGGCCCAGGCCATGATGTCCTGCGCCAGCGCCTCTTCGTGGAATGAAGGGTGCGGGATGGCGCAGATGCGGGCAAAGATGTCCCACAGCGGTTGTGGCGAGAGTTGCGACAGTTCAGACACAGTGAGTCTCCTGTGGCAGCATCCCCGGATCGGCCCCCGCCGCGCCAGCGGCAGGGCAGGGGGAACAGGGAGGCCGCGGTGTTAAGGTTGAAAATACAGCGCCATAATGCGATGGCGGAAACAGGGAGAATATCACTTTCCCCCGCGCCGTGCGCGTGGCGGGGCAGCAAAAAGCCGGGGCTTTTTTGGATTGCCGCTGGTTTTTATCCGGCTGCCTCTCTATAATCTCGCGCAACCTTTTTCCCCCTGAACATTTTTAAGCCAATCCACAGCTGGCTGGGACACGATTTTATGAGCGAAAAATACGTCGTAACTTGGGACATGTTGCAAATGCAGGCCCGTAAACTGGCACACCGTCTGCTTCCTGCCGATAAGTGGCAGGGCATCATCGCGGTCAGCCGCGGCGGGCTGGTGCCAGCGGCGCTGCTGGCGCGTGAACTGGGTATTCGCCACGTCGACACCGTCTGCATCTCCAGCTATGACCACGACAACCAGCGCGACCTGCATGTGCTCAAGCGCGCTGAAGGCGACGGTGAAGGCTTTATCGTGATTGATGACCTGGTGGACACCGGTGGCACCGCCAAGGCAATCCGTGAGATGTACCCGAAAGCCCACTTCGTCACCATCTTTGCCAAGCCGGCTGGCCGCCCGCTGGTGGACGACTACGTGGTCGACATCCCGCAGGACACCTGGATTGAGCAACCTTGGGACATGGCCGTGACCTTCGTCGAGCCAATCGGCGGTCGTTAATCGCCTTCCCCCACACGCCCGGCTGATGCCGGGCGTGCTGTTTCTGCCCCTGCCTTGACCTCACCCGCCCCCTTTCCCCGGTTCTTTGGTACACTTTGGCATTATGTCCGGCCGCATTTGCGCCCGCAGCATCATGGAGGCTGTCGATGACCCAAGCCAATCTTTCGGAAATCCTGTTCAAACCCCGCTTCAAGCACCCTGAGACCTCCACGCTGGTCAAACGGGCGCACCACCCAACCGCACAACCGCTCCAGTCCGCCCTCGACGGGCAGGCCGGCCCGCGTTGGTATCGCATGATCAACCGGCTGATGTGGATCTGGCGCGGCATCGACGCGCTGGAGATGCGGCAGGTGCTGGCGCGCATCGCCGCCTCGGATGCCGAACGCACCGACGAGCGGCTGCTCGACACCGTGGTCGGCTACCGCAACGGCAACTGGATCTACGAGTGGTCGCATCAGGCGATGCTGTGGCAGCAGCGGGCGCTGGAGAGCCAGGATCCGGCGGAGCGCGGCAAGCTGTGGCTGATGGCGGCCAACTACTACAACATCGCCGCCTACCCGCACCTCAAGGGCGATGAGCTGGCGGAGCAGGCGGAAGTGCTGGCCAACCGCGCCTATCAGGAGGCGGCCCACCATCTGCCCTACCAACTGAAAGAGCTGGAGTTTGCCATCCCCGGCGGTGCGCCCATCACCGGCTTCCTGCACCAGCCGGCGCAGGGGCAGGCGCCGTTCCCGACGGTGCTGATCTGCGGCGGGCTGGATATGTTGCAGAGCGACCACTACCGGCTGTTCAGCGACTACCTGGCACCGCGCGGCATCGCGATGCTGACCATCGATATGCCCTCCATCGGCTTCTCCTCGCGCTGGAAACTGACGCAGGACACCAGCTTCCTGCACCAGCAGGTGCTGGCGCAACTCGACAAGGTGCCGTGGGTGGATCACACCCGCGTCTCGCTGTTCGGCTTCCGCTTCGGGGCCAACGTCGCGGTGCGGCTGGGCTACCTGGAGTCGCGCCGGCTGCGCGCCGTTGCTTGCCTTGGCCCACTGGTGCATGAGTTGATGAGCAACCGCGCCTGCCAGGAGGCCGCGCCTGACATGTACATGGACGTGCTCGCCAGCCGGATGGGGATGAGCAACGCCTCCGACGCCGCGCTGCGCATCGAGATGGGGCGCTACTCGCTGAAGACCCAGGGGCTGCTCGGCCGCCACTGCCCGACGCCGATGCTCTCCGGCTACTGGGCGCATGAAACGTTCAGCCCGAAAGAGGAGTCGCGCCTGATCGCCTCCTCCTCACGCAGCGGCAAACTGCTGGAGATTGGCCGCAAACCGGTCTATCGCAGCTTTGACCGGGCGCTGAATGAAGTGTGTGACTGGTTGCAGGGTAAAATGTGTGAATAGAGTTGCTATTTCCGCGCGGTTTGTTAAAAAGGATCGTCGCCATAAGGAGGTAGAAGATGACATTACCAAGCGGACACCCAAAAAGCCGTCTAATGAAGCGTTTCGCGGCCCTGGGCCCCTATCTGCGTGAAGGGAAATGCCAGAATAATCAGTTCTTTTTTGATTGTCTGGCGGTGTGTGTCAACGTCAAACCGGCGCCGGAAAAACGTGAGTTCTGGGGCTGGTGGATTGAGCTACAGGACGAGGCCACGCGTTATACCTATGTTTACCAGTTTGGCCTGTTTGATAAAGAGGGCGAGTGGACGGCCCAAAAGATCAAAGATCCGGAAGTTCAGGAGAAACTGGAAACCACGTTGCGCGATTTTCACCAACGTCTGGCGGCCATGCTGGGCGAGATGAACCTGGCGCTGGAGCCTGCCGATCACTTCACGGACGAGCCAGTCAAACTCTCCGCCTGATCCCCCGGTGGCGCTTTCAGGCCGCCGGGTCTGCGCGCCGCCCTGCTGGGCGGCCCTTTTATTTTATCTCCCCCCGTTGGCAACCCGCCTCTCTCCTGTTACAAAGATCCCTCTGATGGCCCCGTGGCCACCTCCCTATTCATTTGCTATGGCAGAGTAATTATGAGTGGCAGCCAGACTTTGGTTGTAAAACTGGGCACCAGTGTGCTCACCGGCGGATCGCGCCGCCTTAACCGCGCCCACATTGTGGAGCTGGTGCGCCAGTGCGCCCGGCAACACGCCGCCGGGCACCGCATCATCATCGTCACCTCTGGCGCGATTGCCGCTGGCCGTGAGCACCTGGGCTACCCTGAACTGCCCGCCACCATCGCCTCCAAGCAGTTGCTGGCGGCGGTGGGGCAGAGCCGCCTGATCCAGCTGTGGGAGCAACTTTTCTCCATTTATGGCATCCACGTCGGCCAGATGCTGCTGACCCGCGCCGATCTGGAAGACCGTGAGCGCTTCCTCAACGCCCGCGACACCCTGCGCGCGCTGCTGGATAACCACATCGTGCCGATCATCAACGAGAACGACGCCGTCGCCACCGCGGAGATCAAGGTAGGCGACAATGACAACCTCTCGGCGCTGGCGGCGATCCTCGGCGGGGCCGACAAACTGCTGCTGCTGACCGACCAGCCGGGGCTGTTCACCGCTGACCCGCGCAAGAACCCTGAGGCGGAGCTGATCCGCGAAGTGACCGGCATTGATGACGCGCTGCGCGGCATCGCCGGTGACAGCGTCTCAGGCCTTGGCACCGGCGGCATGGCCACCAAATTGCAGGCCGCCGACGTCGCCTGCCGCGCTGGCGTGGATGTGATCATCGCCGCTGGCAGCCGCCCGGACGTGGTGGCAGACGTGATCGCGGGCAACTCGGTCGGCACCCGTTTCCACGCGCTGGAGACGCCGCTGGAGAGCCGCAAGCGCTGGATCTTCGGCGCGCCACCGGCCGGCGAGATCACCATCGACGACGGCGCGGTCGCCGCGATGCTGGAGCGCGGCAGTTCGCTGCTGCCGAAGGGCATCCGCGAGGTGAAGGGCAACTTCTCGCGCGGCGAGGTGATTCGCATCCGCAATCTGGCTGGCCGCGACCTGGCCCACGGCGTCAGCCGTTACAACAGTGATGCGATGCGGATGATTGCCGGGTATCACTCGCAGCAGATCAGCGATATCCTTGGTTATGAGTACGGTCCGGTGGCGGTTCACCGTGACGATATGATTGTTAGCTAAGGAGTTGCCATGCTGGAGCAGATGGGGCAGGCCGCGAAACAGGCCTCCTACCAGTTGGCCGTGTTGAGCACGGCGAAGAAGAACCAGGCGCTGTTGGTGATGGCCGACATGCTGGAGGCTGAGGGTGAGATTATCCTCAGCGCCAACGAGCAGGATGTAGCCGCCGCCCGCGCGGCGGGCATGGGTGAGGCACTGCTCGATCGCCTGCAACTGACGCCAGCGCGTCTGGCGGCGATCGCCAACGACGTGCGGCAGGTCAGCAAGTTGCACGACCCGGTGGGGCAGGTGATTGACGGCAGCCTGCTGGATAACGGCCTGAAGCTGGAGCGCCGCCGCGTGCCGCTCGGCGTGGTCGGCGTGATCTATGAGGCGCGCCCGAACGTGACCGTGGACGTCGCCTCGCTCTGCCTGAAGACCGGCAACGCGGTGATCCTGCGCGGCGGCAAGGAGACGCACCTCACCAATCAGGCGACGGTGAGCGTCATCCAGCGCGCACTGGAGCGCTGTGGCCTGCCAGCGGCGGCGGTACAGGCGATCGATAACCCAGACCGCGCGCTGGTCAATGCGTTGCTGCGCCTCGATCGCTATGTGGACATGCTGATCCCGCGCGGCGGGGCGTCGCTGCATAAACTGTGTCGCGAGCACTCGACCATTCCCGTCATTACCGGCGGCATCGGCGTGTGCCACATTTTCGCCGATGAGAGCATCGACGTGGAGAAGGCGCTGACGGTGATTGAGAGCGCCAAGGTGCAGCGCCCGAGCGCCTGCAACAGCCTGGAGACGCTGCTGGTGCACGAGGCGATCGCCAGCACCTTCCTGCCAGCGCTGAGCCGCCGCATGGCCGACGCTGGCGTCACGCTGCACGCCAGCCCGGAGGCACTGCGCCTGCTGCAAGATGGCCCAGCCGCCGTGGTGCCCGTTACCCCGCAAGATTACGAGGACGAGTGGCTCTCCAACGACCTCAACGTCACGTTGGTCACCGGCCTGGAAGCGGCGGTGGAGCACATTCGCGCTTACGGCACCGCCCACTCTGACGCCATCCTGACGCGCTCCATCAGCAACGCCGAGCGTTTTGTGCGCGAAGTGGACTCGTCCGCGGTCTACGTCAACGCCAGCACCCGCTTCACCGACGGCGGCCAGTTTGGCCTCGGCGCGGAAGTGGCGGTCAGCACCCAGAAGCTGCACGCCCGTGGCCCTATGGGTCTGGAAGCGCTCACCACCTATAAATGGATCGGCTACGGCGACGACCTCATTCGCGCCTGATGCCTCCCCCCGCGCCCCGGCGCGGGGATTCTATCTTTCGCAACTTTTCATTCACCAAATCAATGCGTAACGCCCTTACCGAGCACGTTTCACCGCTCGCGCCCCAAGTTGGCGATAAAATCACCCGCCAACGCTCACCCTCTTGACTTGCCACGCGCTTTTCAATAATTTGTCACTCCGTAGTCCCCCGGCAGCACCTCACAACGCCGATATAGCTCAGTTGGTAGAGCAGCGCATTCGTAATGCGAAGGTCGTAGGTTCGACTCCTATTATCGGCACCAATCAAGCATTTTTTGACCTCTGATAAAACCCCGTAGAATCTGCTCTGTTGTGCTTCTGATCGTAATTTTGGAGTTAGTGACGTACTTCAAAATCTCTAAGGATGTGCGGTTAGGTTAAGTGGATATGCTATAGATGAAGCGCAACATGTTGTGCTATTGGCATGTCTGACCAATTGTCCTAAAATGATAAGTACTATAAATTGATAAATTCCAAGTAATTACCATACTTTCATTTAATTGATATGTTAATTTAAGGTTCCATTAATTATATTAAATTAACGTGTAATCGTTAAGGTAAATAGAGGCTTGGCACTCTATGGGTGTAATGTTAACTATGCGCTAGGATTTAATCTTTCCTTGAAAGGATAATGGTAGAAAATGGTGTGGGAATTAATTGGTTACTATAGAGGTATTATTTAATATTTTCAGTTAAATTTAATAGAGTGAGGGCGTAGATGGTTATTACTATGGAGCTATTAAAGTTAGGGGCAACGTCAAGAGGTTCCCACAAACGTCGGCAGATCGAATTAATCGGTGAGGAATGGCCTCCTGCTAGAGGTTGGAAAGAAAAAGTCATTGGTAGAGAAATTTCTGATGAAGTAGCAGAAGAGTTTATTCGTTTGGGTAGTAGCAATATTAATGCTGATAATTTTCAAGGTAAAGAAAGAAACGAATATTGGTTTAATTCCCGCAACCCTGTTAGTATTTATATTTATACTCTTGCGCTATCTAATGATTGTTACTATGTTGGGCTAACTGCAAACATAAAAAAAAGAATGGAAGAGCATTTTACGGGTAAAGGTGCAGAATGGACTAAGTTAAACACCCCGCTACAACTTATAAGTGCAATTGACATAGGAACTAAAAACGCACGTGAAGCCGAAAAGATAGAAAATGAAACTACCGTTGAACTGATGATTCAGTATGGCATTGATAAAGTGAGGGGAGGGTGTTATACTAATATTGAACAAAAATTAGTTGAGAAACATTTGATTGCCCATGGAGCTTGGGAACGCATTATGCAGTCCAAGTTTGCCAGACATCCAAATGTTTATGAAGGGAGTTGGGAGAATGCATTGGAACGTTTTCTGGATGACGCCTTATGTTATTATGATGCAGGCTCTCCAGAAAATATGCATGAAATTGTATTCAAGTCACTTTTTTCATTAACGCAATATTCATATTGGAATGAAGCTTTTGCTCCGTGCTTGAGTTGGGAGTTTTGGAATAAAAAAGGTATCCTTCCTGTATTACTGTCGTTCAAATATGCGCGTACAGTAGGTAGCAGATTACCCTCAGCCTATGATGTACTTGCCGCAGCGTTGAATAGAGGTGAAAGTAACCAATATCCCTTAAGACGGCTATTTCTTTTGGGCTGGCAAAGTTTTCAACCGCAGACTACAGATAAACAGGCTAAGACCATTATTCGGTTTATGACTTATCTGAATGAAAATGCGAAATTTGAACGAAAGTATGATGCCTTTGTTTCAGTTCTGTTTCCTGAAATGAGAACGATATTACAGATTTGATAATTGTTACAAATTAGCATGATTATTTCATGCATGAATATGTATTATTTGTTTTCTTTTAGGCGTTGAAATACGGTTGCTTTCGCAGGTGTTATTAAAGTAACTTTTAATTCGATTGTCTTTGTTGCAGTGGTATTATACTTCTTTTGAAGTATCGTACTTTTTTGGTAAGTAATGATTTATGTAAGGTGTATAATGTTGTATTCTAATGATATATAACACATAAGACCTTGTTAGTTTTTCTTAAATTGTTAAATTCATGGTGAATGATCATAATAAATCAATGCGATTTTTAATGGTTTTATTTATAAAATAATTAAATAGTTATGTCTATTTATAATGTTATTTCTATTGTTGCCACCTGAGTTTCTTATTCAATTTTAATCAGTTATAGCTAATGACATCTGCATTTAGTATCATGCTAGAACTCTTACCTAGCCCAAAAAATATATTCCTCCGCTTGCTATAAATAGTGATATAAACATATCATTAGCAACGGTGCTAAGTCCCAGTTGCCAAATTAAATCAGCCCAACGCCTCTTTTCTTCATCACTATCATTCTCCAACCTTTCAAACCTAAAACTCCATTCTCACTCTCAGGAAAATACTAAATCTTCACCCCCCCACACCTACACTTTTCCCCCGCTCTGCCGATAACTCTTGTGCGTAATGCAGGCGCGCGAATGCGGGAAGGGCAGGTGGCCCTTTAGCTCATCACTCCACTCGCCTTGTTAATTACATAACTCATACTCAGGGGTAAAGATGGATAATTTTCAAAAAGATATCGATGAGCGGGCTAACCTCGCACTCTCCAATAAGTTCGAGCTGTTGCTGTTCCGGCTGGGCAATGACGTCACGGATGGCAAGGCGGAGCTGTTTGGCATAAACGTCTTCAAGCTGCGTGAGATCGTGCCGATGCCGACCATCACCAAGGCGGCGGGCATGAAGTCGCCGCTGTTGGGCGTCGCAAGAATCCGTGACCAGATTATCCCGGTGATTGACCTGCCGGCGGTGGCGGGCTGTACCCCCTCCACTGGGCTGAACCTGCTGTTGGTGACCGAGTATGCGCGCAGCACTCAGGCATTCGCGGTGGAGGCGGTGGACAACATCGTGCGCCTCGACTGGAGCCAGGTACATGCGGCGGACGCCGGCGTCAGCAACCGCAACATTACCAGCATCGCCCGACTCAACAGCGACGAGCATGGCGGCGACCTGGCGCTGGTGCTCGACGTTGAACAGATCCTCTATGACATCATCCCGACGGTGCGCAGCGTGCAGGCGGATGAGATCAAGGCGCGCACTTTCAAGATGACACCCGGTGCGGTCGCCATCGTCGCGGAGGACTCCAAGGTGGCGCGATCCATGCTGGAGCAGGGGCTGAAGGGCATCGGCATCCCGGCGTTGATGCATACCACTGGGCTGGAGGCCTGGGAGAAGATCAAGGTGATGGCGCAGCAGGCGCAGGCGGAAGGGGTACCGATCACTGACAAAATCGGGTTGGTGCTCACCGACCTGGAGATGCCAGAGATGGATGGCTTCACCCTGACGCGTAATATCAAGCTGGACCCCACGCTCAAACGCATCCCGGTGGTGATCCACTCCTCGCTCTCCGGCAGCGCCAACGAGGAGCACGTGCGCAAGGTCGGCGCCAATGGCTACGTGGCAAAGTTCGAAATCAACGAACTCTCCAGCGTCATCCACCAGGTGCTGGAGCAGATGGAGGGCTAAGGCCCGCCCTGTGCTGGGGCGATAGGCATCGCCCCGCATATAAACAATCGATAATTTTACGGTGACTGATAAAGTGGGGATATTAATCTCTGCGTCTTACTATGGAGCTTCTCTGCGATGGAACACCCAACCGCCTCATCCCCTGATGTAAACCAAATCTTCTACGGGCCGCCCGGCACCGGCAAAACCTACACCACGCTCAATGAGGCGCTCAGGATACTTGATGCCGAGTTTTTGGCGGCGCACGAGCAGGATCGTGAGGCGATCAAAAGGCGCTTCGATGATCTGGTGGCCGAAGGGAAGATCCGTTTTGTGACCTTCCACCAGAGCTTCAGCTATGAGGATTTTGTTGAGGGGCTACGGGCGGAGAGCGACGAAGAGACGCAGCAACTGCGCTATGAAGTGGTGGATGGCGTCTTCAAAAGCCTGTGTGAAACGGCCGCCACCAAAGTGGTGTTGCAAGCGCCCGCGCCAGTGACCCTCGCGGGGCGCAAGATCTGGAAGATGTCCCTTGGCAACACGCTCGGCAGTGATGCCGGCATCTATGATGAGTGCCTGGCGGGCGGCTACGCGCTGTTGGGGCATGGCGGCAACATCGACTTTACCGGCTGCCAGACCCGGGCGGAGATCGAGCAGCGCTTCGCTGACCGCGGGGTAGCGGTGAGCAACGGCTATGACTACGCGGTCACCAGTGTGATGACCTTTATCAACCGCATGAAAATCGGCGATCTGGTGGTGGTGAGCGACGGCAACTTCAAGGTCAGGGCCATCGGGGAGATCAGCGGCGATTACCGCTACCAACCGCATAGCGAGTACCTGGATGATTATGCGCAACTGCGCCCGGTGAAGTGGCTGCGCCAGTACCAGCCCTCGCTGCCCTACACGGAGCTGGCGAACAACCAGTTCAGCCAGATGACGCTGTACGAGCTGCGCGCGCCCACGCTCAACGCTGAGAAACTGCTGTCGCTGCTTGGGCAGGGCAGCGCCCAGGCCACCTTTACCGTGGGGCAGGTCTTCTCCTCCAACTACCGGGTGGTGCAAGCGACGCCGGAGATGGTGGAGCTGTGCAAGCCCAACGGCAACCTCATCATCTTCAGCCTGCGGATGCTGAATACCCTGTGCGAACACATCCGCCAGGGGGAGATCACGGTGCAGGACATCCGTGACAAGAAGATCTTTGAGCGCGTCACCGACTCGCAGCTGGAGCCGTATGTGGTGCATGGCTACAACAATGTCATCGCGCACCTGGTGGAGTTTTTGCTTGGCGGCCAGCCGGGGAATCTGCCGCTGCTGCCAGAGGCATCGGTGAATGACGCGCGCGTGCTGATCATTGATGAGATCAACCGTGGCAACATCTCCCGTATCTTCGGCGAGCTGATTACGCTGATCGAGCCGTCAAAACGCGCCGGCGAGGCGGAGGCGCTCTCGGTGGTGCTGCCCTACTCAAAAACGCCGTTCAGCGTGCCGAACAATGTCTACCTGATCGGCACCATGAACACCGCCGACCGCTCGCTGGCTGGGCTGGACATGGCGCTGCGCCGCCGCTTCACCTTCAAGGAGATGCCGCCGCGCCCCGAGTTGCTGGATGGCGTCACCGTCGAGGGTGTGGACGTCGGCGCGCTGCTGCGGGTGATGAACCAGCGCATCGAGGTGCTGCTCGATCGCGACCACTGCCTCGGCCACGCCTACTTTATGCCGCTGCGCGCGCAGCCGACGTTGTCGCTGCTGGCCCAGCTGTTCCAGCAGCAGATCGTGCCGCTGTTGCAGGAGTACTTCTTTGAGGACTGGCAGCGCATCCAGTGGGTGCTGAATGACCACCGCAAACCCGAGGCGCTGCGCTTTATCCGCCAGCCAGCCAACGATCTCAGCCACCTGTTTGGTGAGGAGGTGCCGCTGAACGGGCAGGGGCGTTGGGAGCTTAACGCGGCGGCCTTTGGGCGGGCGGAAGCCTACGCTGGCATCCTCGGCCCCGCAGGCGGCGCGGTGTGACGCCGACCATCACGGTGCGGGAGTACGCCCGGCTCACCACCGAGCCGGTCAGCGTGCCGACGCTCGATCGCGCCCACATCCCGCCCTCGGCCTTTGACTGGATCTGCCGCATCAGCCAGCGCTATCGCACCAGCCATGCGCCGGCGCTGGCGGAGCTGGAGGATCGCCGCACGCTGCACCTGGATAACTACGTCGGCGTGGTGGAGACGCCCTGTGGCACGCGGCTTGAAATTTTGCCAAAAACCTTTGATGAGGCGGAGGACGCCAACGAGAGCCGCCGCCTGCTGCAACGGCTGATCGCCTCTTCCCTGGAGATGACCCCGCGCGAGGCGGGCATGGCCTCGCTGGAGCGCTTTGACATGCCGGTGAACGAGTGGGTGATGGCGCAATTTTTGGCGGCGCTGGAGCACCTGGTGAAGCGGGGCATCCGTTCGGATTACCAGCGGGTGGAGGGGTGCGAGCGCTTCCTGCGCGGGCAACTGGACGTGGTGCGACAGATGCGCCAGCCGCCGGGACGGGCGCACCTGTTCAACATCCGCCATGATCTCTTCTTGCCAGATCGCGCCGAAAACCGCCTGTTGAAAACGGCGCTGGAGCGGGTGGCGAAAGAGACGCAGCAGCCGGCCAACTGGCGTCTGGCGCAGGAGTTGCGCACGATGCTGATGGAGATCCCCGCCAGTCGCGACATCGAGGGGGATTTCCAGCGCTGGCGCAATGACCGCCTGTTGGCGCACTACCAGGTCGCCAAGCCCTGGTGCGAACTGGTGCTCTACCGGCAGATGCCGCTGGCGTTGCAGGGCGCGTGGCGCGGCATCAGTATGCTCTTCCCGATGGAGCGACTGTTTGAGCGCAGTGTGGAGCGTGCGCTCCAGCAGGGACTGGCACCGGGCGTCAGCCTCACCGCCCAGGCGCGCAGCCACTTCTTGTGTCGCCAGGAGACGCACTCGCTGTTCCAACTGCGGCCGGATCTGTTGCTGCGCCAGGGGGAGCGCGCCTGGGTGCTGGATGCCAAATGGAAACGCATCGACGCCGCCGATCGCCGGCGCAAATATGGCCTCAGCGAGGCGGATTTCTACCAGCTGTTTGTCTATGGGCAAACCTACCTGGGCGGCAAGGGCGAGATGGCGCTGATCTACCCGCGCTGGAGCCGCTTCACCGCGCCGCTGGCCCCGTTTGAGATGAGCGACACGCTCCGCCTGTGGGTGCTGCCCTTTGACCTGGCCGCGCCGCCCCACGGCCAGTTGCTGCACCACAACCTGACCCAACTGCCGTTGCGCGACCACTAAACAGGCGGCGCAGTGCCGCCCGCCGGTTCCCTCCCGCCCCAATACCCGGCAACACTCTTTTGATCCCGATCAGGAGAGTGTTCTGTCGTCACAACGTCCACCGCTGCCGCCCTTTATCCTTGAGCGTGCCCGAGGCTCTCCGCGCTCGGGTTATAAATCGCCTGGCAATTATACCAAGCGCGGCAGTAGCACGTTATTTCCCGCCATTTAGCCGTTGGTGGGAATAATGGGCGGCCAGCGGGGAAAGGCGTGAATAATCCGCGGGGTAGCGGCTTTAAAATAACTGAAATATAAATGGCTTACCCTGTGGCACGTGAAATTAACTGCCAGGCGATGGTGGTGTGTGCATAATCGCCGAAACATTCAGAAACATCCCAAAATAATGGCCAAACGCGCTTTTTATGAGCGGGCATTCGCCATTTGTGCCGGTTGCACACTATTTGTCGTACCAAGTTGGCGTTAAGGAGTATTATTTAACGGGTAAATTTACCCGTAATGCGGGTAAATGCCTTCTATCTTGCGAAAAAACTAAGATTACCTTAGTCATTTAAGCCAGGAAATTAAGCATGGTGGTTAAACGATTAAAAGAAGCGCGGCTACGTGCCGGCCTGACCCAATATAAACTCGGCATTTTAGCCGGATTGGATGAGGCGTCCTCCAGCGCCCGGATGAACCAGTATGAGAAGGGCAAACACCAGCCCGATCAGGCCACGGCAATGCGCATTGCCGGGGCGCTCGGCCTGCCGTTGGCCTATTTCTATGCCCAGGAGAACGATCTGGCGGATGCCATTCTCGACTATTGGCAGCGTTGCTCCATTCATCAGGGAGGGCCGGGCGTTTTATAGGAAAGCGGTCTAAGCTCAACACTCTCTGATGTTCTCCCAGGAAAGACACAATGAAAGGACTCTCCCGCCCGGTGCTGTTAGCCCTGCTCACCCTACTGCCCGCGTTCCTTCAGGCGGCGCCCACCCTCGGCACCGGCTGGAACTGGGCAGATGGGCAGGATGGCAGCGGCCAGGGCGCCACTTACGCGCAGTCCAGGGCGCTCTGCAACCGCCTGCGTGACCGGCAGCCGCCGGCGCAGGACTGGCCCGATGCCGCCACCGCCGCGCGCCTGACGGGCTGTGACGCCGAGGCGCTCTACTACGGCATCATGACGCCCGCCGATCCGGTGCAGGCGCGCCAGTGCGCCCTGCTGGAGGCGCAGCGTGGTGAGAATCAGGCATTCCACGGCATCTCGTTGCTGATGGAGATCTACGCCAATGGCCGCGGTGCCGCGCGTGACCTGGATCTGGCGACCGCGCTGGCCTGTACGCTGGAGGGCGCGCCCGCGGAGAATGATGACCGCCCGCGCACCCTCCAGATGCTGGCCGCCAAGAAGTGGCAGGGCGACAGCTTCAGCTTCTGTGACAACATCACCAGCGGCTACAACATGGGGATCTGCACCGCCCATGAGGCGCGCATCAGCGAGGGCAAACGCCACGCCCAGACCGTGGCCCTTATCGCCCACTGGCGCGCGGCCGATCGGCAGGCGCTGCAACCGCTGCAACAGGCGCTACAGGAGTACGCCAATGCCAGCGCGGATCATGAGGTCGATCTCTCTGGCACCGCGCGCGCCGCCTTCCAGGTAGAGCAGCGCCAGCATCTGTTGCAGCAATTTGACCAGCTGCTGCACGCGCTGGAGCACCAGTCGTTGCCGGTGGCCTCAGCGCGCCACTACCGTGCCGCGGATGCCGAGCTTAACCGCGTCTACCGGCTGGTGATGGCGATCGCGCCCACGCCGGGCGAGGGGGCGGATCATCTGCCCTCCATGACCGTCACTAAAAGCGGCATCCGTGACACCCAGCGTCGCTGGTTACGTTATCGTGATGCCTGGCTGGCCTTCGCCGCGCAAAAATACCCGGCGGTCAAACCAGAAAGTCTGCTCACCCTGTTGACCCGCCAACGCAGCAAAGAGCTGCGCGCCTTTTTGCCGCACGAATAATCCTGAGAGTGATCCCATGGCAATGCCCGCCACCCCGCAAGGGTGGCGGGCAGCGCATTATTTGTTGGCCTGAAGCGGCCAATGAAATAGCGGATAGGATGAACTGAAATCGTAAAGGGTTTATTTCGATTGCGCGCCAGGGGACGGAAAAATAAGCAAAGAGGCGGGCGGGAAATAAGCGCCCCGTGGGGCGCTGAAGGTTATAACGGGGCGCGACCGGCGAGGGCGGCGATATCCTGTGGGGTGGTGCGGCAGCAGCCGCCAATCAGGCGCGCGCCGAGGGCCATCCAGTCGGGCAGGTGATCCGCCAGCTGGCTGGCGTGGGCGCAGCTGTGCCAGCGCTTGTGCACCGCGTCATACTGCTCGCCGGAGTTGGGGTAGACCAGCAGCGGCTTGTCGGTCAGCGGGCTGAGGGACTGGAGCGCTGGCGTCACCTGATCCAGCGCGATGCAGTTGATGCCCAGCGCCAGCGCCTGTGGGGTGGCGTTGATCAGCGCCGCCACCTCGGTCAGCGGCGTGCCGTCGCTGAGGTGATCGCTGTCGCGCAGGGTAAAGGAGAACCACGCGCCCAGCGTCGGGAACTCGGCCAGCAGCGCCACCAGCGCCTGCAACTCGGCGAAGGAGGGCAGCGTCTCGCAGGCCAGCAGATCCACGCCCGCCGCCGCCAGCGCCTCGATGCGCGGGCGGTGGAAGGCCATCATCGCCTCCTGTGGCAGCGCGTAGTCGCCCCGGTACTCGGAGCCATCCGCCAGATAGGCGCCGTAGGGGCCGACGGAGCCAGCCACCAGCAGCGCGCCGCTCTCCGGGTGCTCTGCCAGATAGTCACTGCGCGCCTGTTGGGCCAGCGCCACACTCCGGCCAATCAACGCCCGCGACTGCGCCTCGTCCAGCCCGCGCGGCGCAAAGCCCTGCGGCGTTGCCTGATAGCTGGCGGTAATCGCGCACTGCGCGCCGGCACGGAAGTAGTCCAGATGCACCTGCTGGATCAGCGCCGGGTTCTCCATCAGCACCTTGGCTGACCAGAGCGGATCGGCCAGGTCGCAGCCGCGCGCCTCCAGTTCGGTGGCGAGCGCCCCGTCAAGGATCAGGCAGCGGTGCTGCGCCAGATGGCGGGCAATCGGGTTTTCAGCCGGCATGGGTTTCTCCTGGTTCGGCAGAGGGTGGGGTCGCCAGACGTTGTGTCAGGTGATAGGCCAGGTAGCAGAGCACAACAAACGGCAGCCCGCAATAGAGCGCGATGCGCTGCGACGGATCAAACGCCAGCCCGACGCAGGCCAGCAGGCAGAGCACAAAGCCGAGAATCGGCGTCACCGGATACCAGGGCGCGCGGTAGGGCAGCGCCTCCAGGCGGTTGCCCTCGGCCAGATAACGGCGGCGGAACACATAGTGCGAGGCGCAGATGCTCAGCCACACCGCCACCACCGCAAAGCCAGAGATAGCGGACAGCGCCACGAACACCGTGTCCGGCGCGATCACGCTGGAGAGCAGCGCCAGCAGGCCGCCGACCATGCTGATCAGCAGGGCATTCATCGGGATGCCGCGGCGGTTAACGTGGGCAAAGGCGCGCGGCAGCGTGCGCTCATTGGCCAGCGACCAGAGCATCCGCCCGGAGGCGTACAGCCCGGAGTTGGCTGCCGACAGGATGGCGGTCAGGATCACGAAGTTAAAGATGTCCGCCGCGTAGGGGATGCCAATCTTCTCGAACACCGCCACAAACGGGCTTTTGACAATCCCGGCCTGATCCATCGGAATCAGCGCCGCCAGCACGAATACTGAGCCAAGGAAGAAGATCACCAGCCGCGCCACCGTGGTACGGATCGCCATCGGCACCACTTTCTGCGGCTGGTCAGTCTCGCCAGCGGCGATGCCAATCAGCTCAGTGCCGGAGAAGGCGAAGTTGACCGCCACCATGGTCATCAAAATCGGCAGCCCGCCGTGTGGCAGCCAGCCGCCAGCCGTCAGGTTGTGCAGGAAGGGCGGCGGCGTGCCATCGCCCATCGGCACCAGCCCGACCATCGCGCCCGCGCCAAGGATGATGAAGGCCAGAATGGTCACCACCTTGATCAGCGAGAACCAGAACTCCCCCTCGGCAAATACCCGCGTGGTGATGACGTTCATCAGGAAGATGGCGAGGCAGAACAGCAAACACCAGATCCACACTGGCACCGACGGGAACCAGTACTGCATACAGAAGCCAGCGGCCGTCAGGCTGGAGCCGAGCGCCACCGTCCAGGTGAGCCAGTAGAGCCACGCCACGGTGTAGCCGGTGGCCGGGCTAAGGTAGCGGGCGGCATAGAGGTGGAACGCGCCGGTCTCCGGCATCGCCACCGACAGCTCGCCGAGGCTGAGCATCACCAGATAGACCACCAGCGCGCCAATCAGGTAGGCCAGCAGCGTACCGGGCGCGCCGGTGGTGGAGATGATATAGCCGGTATTGAAAAACAATCCGGTGCCGATAACGCCGCCCAACGAGAGCATCACCAAATGGCGGGCTTTCATGGTGCGCTGGAGCTGGCCCTCTTGGCCGGCAGTGCGTGGGGATTGGCTGCTCATTCTTATCCGTATAGACGTCTAAACTTCTAAAGTGGGGAGCAGTTATACCTTTTACACTTGCTGAAATCAATATTAAGCCCGTCATGGGTATTGATGACCAGCTATCACCCTCCCTTACTGGTTCTGCCGCGTGACGATTGCGCGACGGCACCAGCCAAGGGTGCAAAAAAGCAATGAATCGGCACGCCCTGATAGCCACGCAAATAAAATCATTCGGTGAAGTTGCGAAATAATAGAAATAAACAGGCCAATTAAACAGCCGCTGCCGAAATTCACGCAAAGTGGGGCGCTATTTTATTAGCAGGCGAAGGAGATGGCGGGAGTATGGGATTTCCATGCGCACTCCTAAATAAAGTGTGTTGATTTATAAGGGTTTTCACTGAGGTTTCATGACTATTTCACCCGCTTTTTTGGCAGGGAAAAGATAAAAAATATCATTTCATATTAAGGCAATTCTTAAATGGGTTAAGCCATCTAATGTTATTTGTTTTCCAAAATCAAAACGCCTAATTTTTAAATCCGCAGGGCAGGAAGAATGGTAAGGAATTCTGCCGGCAAGGGCGGGAAATAACGGTTTTTCTGGCAGCACGCAATAAACAAAACAGAGCGTCTGCCCTACAGGAACAGCCGGCCAGCCCGCCACTCCCAAGACCGCACAGCAATAAGATGGAGAATAGCGTGATGAAAAATAAGGTGCTCGCCGCAACCGGCATGATTTTCGCCCTGATGGTATCTGGCTCTGCGCTGGCGGCACAGACCGCGGGCAGCAGTGCAACCTCCCTGAGCAAGGGCCAGTCTGACGCCATCGGGGTGGGCAGCATCGCGGCCATTACCGCCGTGGCCCTGCTGCTGGAGAACGGCGGTTCTGACAACAACGGCAACACCACCAGCACCTCTACCACGACCACCACCAGCCGTTAATTCCGCTGGCTGCTATGAGCCGCGTGCCCGCGGCTCTTTTCTGCTTTCCCGGCAACCTGCACTCTCCCGCACCCTAGGAACCCTCTGAGATTTCCCAGCCAAAGTCATCCCGCGCCGCCCCACGCCGGGAATTTCCTATCCTTATAGCAGTGGCCGGCCATCGCCGGCCTCCCAATCCGGGGAGAGCAGCCATGGGCAGTGAAAACCAGAAGGTCGCCATTGTGACGGGCGCGTCGCGCGGCATCGGCGCGGCGGTGGCGGAACGGCTGGCGAAAGAGGGGTTCACGGTGGTGATCAACTACGCCAATCAGGCCCTGCCAGCGGAAGCGCTGGTGGAGAAGATCACCTTGCTGGGCGGCCGGGCGCTGGCCTACCGCGCCGATGTCAGTGACGCCAAGGCGGTGGCTGGCATGTTTGACCATGCGGAGAAGGCTTACGGCGGCATTGATGTGCTGGTGAACAACGCTGGCATCATGGCGCTGTCGCCGCTGGCGCAGGCCGAGGAGGCGGATTTCGACCGGCTGGTGGCGGTCAACCTGAAAGGGACGTTTTTGGCGCTGCGCGAGGCAGCGACGCGGCTGCGTGACGGCGGCCGCATCATCAACTTCTCCTCCAGCGTGGTGGGGCTATTGCAGCCGGGCTACGGGCTGTATGCCGCTACCAAGGCGGGCGTCGAGGCGCTGACGCCGATTCTGGCGCGTGAACTGCGCGGCCGTGGCATCACCGTCAACGCGATTGCGCCGGGGCCGACCGCCACCGACCTGTTCCTCGATGGCAAATCCGAGGAGCAGGTGGCGCGGTTGGCGAAGATGGCGCCGCTGGAGCGGCTCGGCCAGCCGGAGGACATCGCCCAGGTGGTGGCCTTTTTGGCCGGGCCACAGGGCGGCTGGATCAACGGCCAGACGCTGCGCGCCAACGGCGGCATTATCTAGGCGGCACGCACCGTCCGCCGCCAGCGCAGCAGGTCAATCGCCACAAACAGCAGCAGGCTCGCCCCCATCACCGGCAGCGCCGCGCCGAGCGCAATGGCCAGCAGCAGCACGACCAGTCGCAGCGGCAGGGTGAGGGCGGCCCAGGCGGCGCACAGCGTCTGGGCCGGGTGCTGGGCAGGCGCGGCCGGGCGGCGCAGCCACCAGAGGCGGTAACCCAACACGATCAGGGTGCACAGCCCCAGCCCGAAGGCCGCCAGCAGCAGCTGGTTGGGCAGGCCGAACAGCACGCCCATGTGGGCGTCCACCCCCCAGCGCGTCAGTTTGGCGGCCAGCGGGAAGTCCGCAAAGCGCACCTGATCCACCACCCGTCCCTGTGCCGGGTCTACCGCCACGGCATCGACCTGCGTCGGCCAGCGGCGATCGATCTCATTCACTGTCCACGCCTGTCCGTCCGCTTTCGCCGGGCGGATCTCCAGCCGCTCGGCTGCCAGCCCGGCCTGTCGCGCCGACGCCAGCACGCGGTCAAAGGTCGCGGCCGCCTGCGGGGCGGGCATCGCCATGCCAGCCATATGGCCGTGGTGTTCAGCGTGCGGATCGGGCATCGCCATGCCAGCCATGTTGCCGTGGTGCGCGGCGTGTGGATCGGGCATCGCCATGTTAGCCATGTTGCCGTGGTGCTCAGCGTGCGGATCGACCACCGCCGGGCGGCCGCCGTGCAGGTCAGTGGTGACCGCTGGCGTCATCCAGTCAAGGGCGCTGCGCATCCGGTCGATATTGCCGCCCGCCCAGTTCGACCAGGTCAGCCCGGTGACGGATAAGAACAGTAAACCCAGTGAGAGGCACCAGCCGGTGATGACATGGCGGCGGCGGGTGCGCTGGCGCTGGCGGGCGGCCTCGGTGGCGTGGCGCGTCACGCGGGGCGGGCGCTGTACCAGCCAGAGCGCGATGCCGCCCAGCGCCGCGACCCACATCCAGGAGGCGGCCAGCTCGCTGTAGATGCGGCCCGGCTCGCCCAGCAGCAGGTTGCGGTGCAGATAGTCGAGGGTGGTACGAAACGGCAGCACGCCGCTGGTGCCGTAGACCGTCAGATCGCCGCGCACGGCCAGCGTGTGCGGGTCGATGAACAGCGCGCGGCTCTCCGAGGGGCCAAGGCCGGGCGCGGCGAACATCACGCGGGTGGTCTCACCGGGCGTCGGGGCCGGGCGCACCGCCATGATGCGCGCGTCCGGGCCAGCCTCTGCCTGCGCCGTCGCCACCTGGCGTGACAGCGGCTGGAGCGGGCCAGTCGCCGGGGTAAAGAGCTGCTCGGCGTAGAGGGCGTTCTCCAGCTGCGGGGTGAGCACGTAGAGCGCGCCGGTCAGCGCCGCGACAAAGATAAAGGGGCCGACAAACAGGCCAATGGCGAAGTGCAGGCGTTTGAGCAGCGCCACCAGCGCCGCCTGTGGGGCATGGGTACGGGCAGGCGACGTGGCCTGCGGCAGTGTGTCCACCGTCATGGGGATCTCCTGATAAAGCAAAACGGACGCGGCCCCTGTCCAGATGGGCAGCGGCAACGGGCATTACGACGCGGGGCGTCAGGCGTTTATCAGCAGCGGGGGAGCACGGGCCGGCGGGCGGCGGTTGGGCGGCGCGTCCGGCAGCGGCAGGCGCAGGCAGGGCGGCGGGGTGCGCGCAGCCAGCAGGGTGAACCAGAACAGCAGCGGCAGCACCATCTCCAACAGCGGCGCATGGGCCAGCAGCACGCAGTAACCACAGGCCGGGCCGTCGGGCATCATGCCCTGTTCATGATCCATGCCGGGCATCGGCATCTCATGCATCGGCATGTCTGGCATGGTGGCCGCCATCTCCGCCATCTGCCCGGCGCGCGCCTGCGCCAGTGAGGTTGAGATCACCGGGGCAACAAACAGCATCAACAGGGCAAACAGTCCCAGCCACGCCGCCAGTCGGCGGAGGGGGGCGCGAAACATCAACAACGGCGGCTCCTTGGAAGCCAGTGCATCGGGCAACCGGCGGACGGATTGTACGTCATCCGCCCGCCGGTTGTTAAATCATTGATGATAAAAATTGATATTTGAGTGAAGGTAACGGCGGGTTTGTTAACACTCAGCCGGCCAGCGGCATCGCCAGCACATCCATCAGGCTGCGCTGGCTGGCGCTGGAGAAGGGCAGCGTCTCCACCGTCACCATCCCCTGCTTGATGTAGAAGTCGCGGCCGTGGTTGTTGTCCTGCAACACCGTCACCCACAACGTCGGTTGGTGGCGCTGCTTTGCCTCGTCAATCACCCGGTGCAGCAGGTGGCGGCCGTGGCCCTTGCCGGTCTCCTCTGGCAGGAAGTAGAGCTTCTGCAACAGCGCGCCCGGCTCGCCGTTGTCCGGGCGTGGGCGATCCCACCACACCTTGGCAAAGCCGATGGGCTGGTTCTCACGCTCGGCCAGCAGCCACAAAATGGCCGGGTCGGCCAGGCTCGCCGCCAGCGCCTCGCGACCATACTCCTCCGCCAAATACTCCTCCATCTCCTCGGCCGCCAGCCACAGGTGGGAGAAGTGGTGCAGGTAAGTGTCGCGCGCCACCTGTTGCAGGATTTCGGCGTCGGCGACGCCGGCGGTTCTGATAGTCAGCATGCTCATTCCTTCGATAATAAGAGAAACATTTCCTGTCAAAGAGATTCGGCCTACATCTATTTAACAGTACCGAAGTAAAAAGTTTAGCCGCTCATCCCCGTAACCGCTGGTTCCTTTCATGTTGCAGCCGCTCGAGGCCAAAGATCACCTGCTGCAATTCGCGCTCCTGCACCGCGCTGAGCATCGGGAAGCGGAAGCTAAAACGGGTCTGGGACTGGGTATCGCCCTTGCGATCCAGCACCTGGCTCACCATCACATCCACGAACTGGATATCAAGCGTGAAACGGCCAAAGGCGGCCAGATCCAGCTCGACGTTGCGGATCAGCGTGCGCTCCTCCAGCGTGCCGTTGAACGCCTTGTCAGCGTAGAGGCAGATGCCGCCGAGCGAGATGTCCTTCACGCGGAAGCTGAAATCGCCGTAGCCCGGCAGGGTGCCGTTGCAGCAGAAGTCGAGCGACAGCGGCGTGTTGACGCGGAAGTACTCGCGCCGCTGGATGGCGTAGAGTGAAGCGGGCAGCGGCGCGAAGAAGGCCGGCAGCCCCTGCCACGCCTGCTCAACGAGCGGTGCCGACAGGGTGAACTCAATCTTGGCGGCGGCTGGCTCCGCGACGATGGTCAGCGCCTCGGTTTCGCGCACCAGACGGTTCTCATACTCCACGCTGCTCAAATCCAGCACCCACTGGCCGCTCTCTGGCAGCACCTCCAGCACTCTGGTAATGAACTGCCCGCGCGCGTGGCTCACCATCACCGCCGTGCCTTGCGTCTTCAGGTCGCGCAGGGTGGCAATAATGGAGAGCGGATGGGTCTTCAAAAACTGTTCTTTGTCGCTCACCCTGGTTCCCTTATGTTGGCGGGCCGCCGCGCGGCCCCCGGAGTCAATCCATCACTATCGGCAGCGGGCGGGGCGGGCTTTAGCACCGGCCAAAAATTTCCCTGCCGCGCGCAGGTTGCCCGGCAGGTGCCGCAGCGGCTACCCTTAGGGCGCACATAATAAGAGGAGTCATGGATGCAACAGTGGATCATTTTAATCGCCGCCATCATCTCCGAGGTGATTGCCACCTCGGCGCTGAAGGCCAGCGAAGGCTTTACCCGGCTGTGGCCCACGCTGCTGATGACCGTGGGCTATGGCATCGCGTTCTATCTGCTGTCATTGACCCTGCGCACCATTCCGGTGGGCGTCGCCTATGCCATCTGGTCGGGGATGGGGGTGGTGCTGATCACGTTGGTGGGCTGGGTGCTGTTCGGCCAGCGGTTGGACATGCCCGCGCTGATCGGCATGGCGCTGATCGTGATTGGCGTGGTGGTGATGAACCTCTTCTCCCACAGCGTCGGCCACTGAGGCGGCTGCGTGCCTGACTTTGTGAGGCACCTCCCACCCTGAATGTCAGGGTGCTCTATGCTGGAAACAAATGCAGGATCAATCGGTTGACCACAAGGGCAAAAAGGGAGAGGGCAATGGAGCGAAAGGCAACATGGATCGCGTGCGCCGCGCTGCTGCTGGCGGCGCAGGGCGCGGTGGCGGCGGAGCAGGGCGCGCCGCAGGGCTACCAGTTGGAGAAAGTGGTGGTGCTGAGCCGTCATGGCATCCGCGCGCCGCTGGTGAACTACGGCGATGCGCTGGCAAGCGCCACCCCGCACCAGTGGCCGACGTGGCAGACCGCTGGCGGGCTATTGACGCCAAAGGGCGGGCAGGTGGAGGAGCAGATGGGGCGCTACTTCCGTAGCTGGCTCGGCGAGGCGGGTCTGCTGGCGGCACAGGGTTGCCCGGCGGAGAAGCAGGTCTTCACCTACGCCAACAGCTTGCCGCGCACCATCGACACCGCGCGCCACTTTTTGGCCGGTGCCTTCCCCGGTTGCGCCCTCAGCGTTACCCATCAGGCGCTGGTGGGCACCATGGATCCGACCTTCAACCCCATTATCACCGCCGAGGTGACGGAGACCTTCCGCCAGCAAGCACTGCGCGCCATTGACCAGCACGTGGGCGAGGGTGGTCTCAGCGGCCTGAACCGGCGGCTGGCCCCCCACTATGCCGAGCTGGAGCAGGTGCTGGACTACCGCAACAGCCGCGCCTGCCTTGAAGACAAACAGTGCGCGCTGGCGGATCAACCCAACCGCGTGCAGTTGACGCAGGGCAAGGAGCCAGCCATCAGCGGGCCGCTGCGCACCGCCACCGGCGCGGTGGACGCTTTTATGTTGCAGTACTACGAGGGCTACCCGCTGACCGACGTCGCTTGGGGCAAGGTGACGACGCCAGCCCAGTGGCAGCGGTTGCAGGCGATCAAGAACCTCTACCACGAGACGCTGTTTGGCTCGCCCGTGATCGCCAGCAATGCCGCCGCGCCGCTGCTCAGCTTCATCAGCCAGGCGATTGAGGGCGAAAATGGCAAAAGCGCCAACCAGCAGGCGGCGCAGCAGGCCAGATTGGCGGTGCTGGTGGGGCATGACTCCAACATTGCCTCGCTGCTGGCGGCATTGCGCACGGCGGAGTACAGCCTGCCGGGGCAGTATGAGCGCACGCCCATCAGCGGGGCGGTGGTGTTTGAGCGCTGGCATGACGGCAACGGCAACCGCGACCTGCTGAAAATTGAGTATGTCTACCCGACGGCGGATCAGATCCGCAATAGCAACGCCCAGACGCCGCAGCGTGTCACCTTGCGGCTGGCAGGCTGCCCGGTGGATGCGCAGGGCTTCTGCCCGCTGGCGAATTTCCGCCAACTGGCCGGGCAACAGAGCGCCGTGCCCGCCAACTGACGCTGACCCCGCGCCGCTGGCGCGGGCCAACTGATAAGGAGCGCCATGAGCCAGATCCTCTCCTTTCCGCGCCGTGCCGCGCCGCATTTGGCCGCTGGCCAGCAGGTGGTGCTGTTTGACGGCGAATGCCCGCTCTGCCACCGGCTGGTGCGGGTGCTGCTCCATGCCGATCGCCAGCGCACCCTGCACCTTGCCACCGTCCAGTCGGACGCCGGGCAAGACCTGTTGCGCTGGGCCGGGCTGCCAACCGATAACTTCAACACCATTGCCTGGATCCACGGCACCGATCTACAGGTGCGCTCGGACGCCTTTTTCGCCATTCTGGCGCAACTCGGCTGGCCGTGGCGGGCGCTGGGGGCCTTGCGGCTCTGCCCGCGTGGGCTGCGGGATGCGGTCTACAATGGCGTGGCGAAAAACCGTTATCGCTGGTTTGGCAAGCTGCCAGCAGGATCGGCACTGCCGGGGGAGGGGGAGCCGGGGCGCTACCTGCCCGAGGGCCGGCGCGCCGCCAGTTGAGTTGTAAATTTTTACATTTTAATAACATCGGCCGGCCGAAACCGGTCTATGCTTAAAACGTTGAAAGAAAACCCCAAGCACTTCTATGATGAATCCAGTTTTGTTGCGCCCGCTACCCTGCGGGCCTTTTTTTGCCCGGATTCAGCCCTTCGCCACCGGCTGGCTGCCGTTCAGGTCACCCCACTCCGTCCATGCGCCGTCATAGAGTTTCGCCTCCACGCCGAGCGTCTCCAGCGCGAACACCAGCGCGGCGGCCGTGACGCCAGAGCCACAGCTCGCGACGATCGGCTGCTCAAGATCCACGCCCTGATCAACAAACGTCTGCTTCAGCGCCTCCGGCGATTTCAGCTTGCCGTCGGCGGAGATCAGCGTAAAGGGCACGTTCAGGCTGTTCGGGATATGGCCACTGTGCAGGCCAGCGCGCGGCTCCGGCACCTCGCCACGGAAGCGGCCAGCGGCGCGGGCATCAATGATCTGTGCCGTGCCCTGCTCGCTGATGGCCTGTACCTGCGCCAGCGACACCACCTGCTGGCGGTCAAAGCGGGCGCGGAAGGTCTGCGGCGCGCGGCTCACCTCACCCTGCTCCAGCGGGCGGCCCTCGGCGCGCCAGGCGTTGATGCCGCCATCCAGCACCCGCACGTCGGTCGCGCCATAGTGGCGCAGCATCCACCAGATGCGCGGCGCGGAGAAGAGATCGCCCTCGTCATAGGCGATGATGGTCATGTCATTGCGCAGGCCGAGTTTGCCCACCTCGCGCGCGAACCAGGCGTCCTCCGCCAGCATGTGCGGCAGCGGCGTGTTCTGGTCAGAGAGCTTGTCGATGTCGAAATAGACCGCGCCGGGGATGTGGGCGTCGCGGTACTCCTCCTCCAGCGGGCGCGGCGGCGTGGTGCCGGGCTTGGCCTTGCGGCAGTCGAGAACGATCAGGTTGTCCTTGGTCAGGTGCTTTTCCAGCCAGTGTGGCGAAACGAGTTGGGAAGTCATGGTGTGGCATTCCTTGGTGTCATTAACAGGGCGGCATCTGGGGGGCTGATGTCGCCGGGGATCAGGGAGTAAACCCAGGCATGGCAGGGCTTGCCATGAAAATAGAGCCGGTTGCGGTGCAGCCCCTCGGCGGTGGCGCCCACCTTCTCCGCCACCCGGCAGCTACGCAGGTTGCCCTCCATCGCCACAATCTCCAGCCGCGTCAGCGCCAGCCGCTCGAAGGCGAAGGCACTGATGGCGCGCACCGCCAGCGGGGCCAGTCCGCGGCCCGCCAGATCGCTGCGGATCCAGTAGCCGACGTTGGCCATCCGGTATTCGTAACTGATGCGGTTGAGAGAGATGGCACCCGCCACCTCGCCGCTGGCGCGCTCAAACAGGTTGAAGTTGTATTCGCTGCCGCGTGAGCGCTTCTGCGCTGAGTCGCGCAAAAAGCGCAGGCTCTCCGCCACCGTGTAGGCGCTGGTGCACCAGCTCTCCCAACGGCCAATCTCCACCAGTGAGCGACGTACCGCGCTGCACAACTGGGGCGCATCCTCCTCCTCGGGAACACGGATCTCAATGTCACTGTCACGGTAGAGCAGGTGTGGGATCATGGCGTCTCCTTAGCCAGGGGGAGCATCAGCCAGGCTGGGCCTGGCACTCAATGGTTTCAGCCGGTGCGCCCGGCAGCAGCATCACCAGCTTCAGCGCCGGGCTGCCAGCGGGGAAGAAGGTCTGCTGGTGGTAGCCCAGTTCACCGTGCTGCGGGTGGTGGAAGCGGCGCAGGCCGCCCTCGCGCGCCAGCACCGCCTGCTCATGCCAGCCACGGTAGAAGGTGTCGCTGGCGGCGCACAGCCGCTGCACCTGCTGGCGCACCGGCTCGGAGTGGGGCAGCAGCCGGGTGTCGGCGCGGAACTCCGCCACCACCCGGCGCGCGCGCTCCGGCCAGTCAACCACCAGCTCACGCGCCGCCGGGTGCAGGAACATGAAGTTTAGCAGGTTGGGCGCCGGTTCCACGCCAAGGAACGCGCTGAACAGCGCGCCAGCCGGGGCATTCCACGCCAGCACGTTCCAGGTGCTGTCGAGCAGATAGCCGGGGCAGGTGAGCTGTTGCACGCTCTCCAGCAGCGCCGGGCTGGGGCGCGTGTCAGAGTGTGCTCCCTCCGGGTCGCTGGCCTGCGCCAGTGAGAAGAGGTACTCCCGCTCGGCCGCGCCGAGTTGCAGCGCCTTCGCCAGCCGTGCCAGCGCCAGCGGCGAGGCGGTGACGTCGCGCCCCTGCTCGATCCAGGTGTACCAAGTGGTGCTGATGTTGCTGAGCTGGGCCAGCTCCTCGCGCCGCAACCCACGGGTACGGCGGCGCGGCGCGGTGGGCAGCCCGGCCTGCGCCGGGGTGAGGCGCTCACGGCAGGCGCGCAGGAAGGCGCCGAGCGCCTGAGGGCCATTTAACGCATCATGCTGCATCGGTGCTCTCCATGTAAAAAACGGCCGGGTGTTACTGTTTATACCAGCATAACTGCTCATATTGTACCCGTATCACGCGCTGCTATAGTGGCCCCACGGCAGCCGGTGACAGCCCGGCACCGCCCTTTATCCCATTACGGCAATCAGGAGGCAACATGGCAACCCCATCCACCCACGCAGATCACGTTACCCAGCAGTTCGGCGATCAGGCCGCCGCCTACCTCAGCAGCGCGGTGCACGCGCAGGGCAAGGATCTGCGGCGGCTGGCCGAGTTACTGGCGGACGCCCCACAGGCGCGGCTGCTGGACATTGGCTGTGGCGCGGGCCACGCCAGCTTTGTGGCGGCGGGCGCGGTGGCGGAGGTGACGGCCTACGATCTCTCGGAGCAAATGCTGGCGGTAGTGGAGCAGGCGGCGCGCGACCGGCAGCTGGGCAATATCCGGGTGGCGCAGGGGGCGGCGGAGTCCTTGCCCTTTGCCGACGGGGCGTTTGACGTGGTGATCAGCCGCTACTCGGCCCACCACTGGCATGACGTCGGGCAGGCGCTGCGCGAAGTGCGCCGGGTGCTGAAGCCGGGCGGCCGGGCGATCTTTATGGATATGGCCTCGCCGGGGCAGCCGGTGCTGGACATCCATTTGCAGACCATCGAAGTGCTGCGCGACACCTCCCACGTGCGCAACTATGCGCCCGGCGAGTGGCTGGCGATGTTCAACGCCGCGGGCCTGACGGTGGAGCGGGTGGCGCGTGACCGGCTGGCGCTGGAGTTCAGTAGCTGGATTGCGCGGATGCGCACGCCTGAGCACTTCGTTACCGCCATCCGTGCGCTGCAACAGGGGGCGTCGGCGGAGGTGGCGGCCTATTTCGCCATCCAGCCGGACGGCAGTTTCAGCAGCGACACCCTGATGATTGAGGCACATCGCCCGGCATAAAAAAGGGCCGGCATCAGGCCGGCCCCGTGGGGAAGGGGAGGCAGGCTTACGCCTGTTTCTCCTCTTTCTTGCCGAACAGCTTCTGCCCGAGGCTCACCACGCCCAGCACCAGCGCGCCAGCCACCAAGCCCACCACCAGATCGGTCGCGCCGGTGATCAGGCTGCTGATCCAGCCCTGATGGCCGTGGTTCAGCACATCCACCAGACTGTGCATGAACGGCAGGCCGTGGCTCAGGATGCTGCCACCCACTAAAAACATGGCGATGGTGCCGACAAACGCCAGGGTTTTCATCAGCAGCGGCGCGGCGCTGATAATCAGCCCACCCAGCCCGCGCAGCGCCCGGCGGAACAGCCCTTCGCCTTCCAGCTTGCCAAGCCAGACGCCGACGTCATCCATCCGCACGATGCCAGCGACCAGCCCATAGACGCCGAGCGTCATGACAACCGCGATCAGCACCATCACCATCAGCTGGTCAATCAGCGGCACGTGCGCCACGGTGTTCAAGGAGATCACAATGATTTCGGCCGACAGGATAAAGTCAGTGCGCACCGCGCCCTTGACCTTCTTCTTCTCCAGCGCCAGCAGCTCCTCCTGCGTTTTCGGCACCTTGGTGGCCGCGACCGGCTTCTCGGCGTGATCTTTGCCGTGGAATAGCTTCTCGGCGATCTTCTCAAACCCCTCGTAGCAGAGGTAGGCACCGCCCACCATCAGCATCGGGGTGATCGCCCAAGGGATAAAGGCACTGATCAGCAGCGCCAGCGGCACCAGGATGGCTTTGTTCAGCAGCGAGCCTTTCGCCACTGCCCACACCACCGGCAGCTCGCGGTCAGCCTTCACGCCGCTGACCTGTTGGGCGTTCAGCGCCAGGTCATCGCCCAGCACGCTGGCGGTTTTGCGCGCCGCCACCTTACTCATCGCGGCGACGTCGTCCAAAATGGTGGCAATGTCATCAATCAAGGCCAGTAGGCTGGTACCTGCCATTCTCGTTTCCTTTCAGTTAAGTGTTGCAATGGGCCGGGATAGTAGCAACAACCGCCAATACGATAAACTCTCCCGCATCCCTCTCATCTTCGCCCTCTGTCGGGTCGTCCCCCTTAAAGATAGGTGCTGGGTGGGCATTCGCCTACCGGCACGGCCAGATTCAGAGGATTACACCCGATAACGTGAATGCTCAGGCAAGCGGCCACATTAACCGGCTTTTTATATATGGATATTTTCGGGCAATACGCTAGCGACAAAATAATCGGTGGACGCGGCGGCAACTCCAGCAATTTCATTGACTATTTCCAGTGGCGTTGGCACTTCTTCAATTTTCCTCCTTATTTCCTACATGATAATTAAATTTCTTTACAACCTGACGCCTCCACTTTTTGTGAATTGGCGCATAATTACATCTCCGGAAATAATCCGAGCTGTTATGAGGAATGTGTCATGAAACTTTTACCTATCATTACTGCCGCACTGTTGACGACCGCCTCCTTCGCCACCCTGGCGGCCAGTGAAATCAGCGCCAGCGAAGCCAACCGTAGCAACCTGCAAAGCATGGGCACCATCCAGGTCAGCAACATCACTGGCTCGCCGGATGACGCGCTCAGTGCGCTGCAACAGAAGGCGATGGAAGAGGGCGCCAGCCACTACCGGGTGATCGGCATCGATACCCCGAGTGACTCCAGCCAGCAGCGCGCCAACGCGGAGATCTACCGCTAAGTGACCCATCAGGCAACCGCCACCTGACGAAACAGGAATCCTGGCTTATTTAAGCCACCCCTGCCTGTTGGCCGCCAGTGGTTAATTTTCCCCTGATGGTGGCAGTAAACGTGTTTATATATGTTATCAATGAAATAATGCCATGAGCATGATTCAATAATGCCATTAATAATAAGCGGCACGGCAACGTGTGGCTGAGGGTAAATAAAAAAGAGGGATATTTCACGCCATAGAAATTGCGGGCGGTTATCCCATGTTTTTATTGCTCCCTTCGCCCGCTGCCGTGTCCGTTTCTCCTTTTTCCTGCCGTTTCTTTCCTTCCCGGCTGGCATCAGCCATTGCGTCTGTATCATGAACAGGTATGATCCCGCATCATTAAACCACGCGTGGGCCGCGATCCGGCGCGCAGCAGGAAGGACAGCAATGATACAACCGCTCTTTATGGTCGGCGCCCGTGGCGCAGGCAAAACCACGGTCGGCAAGGCGCTGGCGCGTGCGCTGGATTATCGCTTCACCGACACCGACCTCTATATGCAGCAGCACACCGGCCTGAGCGTGGCGGACGTGGTGGCGCGCGAGGGGTGGATTGGCTTTCGCCAGCGTGAAACTCAGGCGCTACAGGCAGTCAGCGCGCCGCAGACCGTGATTGCCACCGGCGGCGGTGCCATTCTGGCGCCAGAGAACCGGGCCTTTATGCGCGCTACCGGGCTGGTTATCTACCTGCGCGCGCCGGCTGGCACGCTGGCGCACCGGCTGGAGGAGTACCCGCAGGACGCCCAGCGCCCGACGCTGACCGGCAAGCCGATTGCCGAGGAGATGGTGGAGGTGCTGGCCGCGCGCGAGGCGCTCTATCAGGAGGCGGCGCACTATGTGCTCGACGCCACCGCCAGCCCGGATGAGATTGTGGCTGACATCCTGCGCCGGGTGCAGGGCGAGCTGGTGCGCTAGGCTTTCTTCCATTTTTCAGAGGTTTCTGTGATCGCCCGCGACCGCCAACTGGCCGTGGGGCGTCTATACTGAGTATTCAGGCCCTCAATAAAAAAGGAGTGTACTATGCCAGGCAGACCCCCCTATCCGCGCGAGGCGCGCGTCGTGCCCGTAGAAAAGGGCGATCCCGGCCAAACCGTGACCTGGTATCAGTTGCGTGCCGATCACCCGACCCCGGACACCCTGATCAGCGAGCATGAGACCGAGGAGGAAGCCCTCGACTCCAAGCGCCGCTACGAAGATGAAGACATGGTGTGACGCCCTCCCGAGGCCGGCCTGACAGCCGGCCTTTTCTTTGCCGCCGGCAAATGCGCGCCGGATCGCGCCCCCCGATAATAATCAGTGACAGCCGGGGCAAACTCACCCTACTATGGCCGTTCCATGTCTTCTGTCACAGGGCGAAACGATGCTGAAAGTAAACGAGTATTTTGCAGGGAAAGTGAAGTCGATCGGGTATGAGAGCGGGACAATCGGGAACGCCAGCGTGGGCGTGATGGAAGTGGGGGAGTACACCTTCACCACCAACCTGCCGGAAGAGATGACCGTCATCACCGGCGCCCTGAAGGCGCTGATCCCCGGCTCGCCGGACTGGCAGACGTTCCTGCCGGGCGAAACCTTCTACGTACCGGGCCACAGCGAGTTTAACCTCCAGGTTGCCGACACCACCTCTTACCTCTGCAAGTACCTCAGCAAGTAAGCGGCAAACAAAAAACCCCCTGCACCGGCAGGGGGTTTTTGCATTCAGGCGGGGGCGCTTAGCGCTGTGCCTCGCCGCCCAGCGCCTCAATCACATTGGCGATCAGGGCCGTCAGCTCGCTGGTCATCAGGATGAAGTCGGCGTCAAAGCGCGCCGCCGGGTCATCGCGGTCGATGTCATCATTCTGCTCGCGCAGCTCATCCGAGAACTTCAGGCGTTTCAGGCTGCCATCTTCGGCCAGCAGCAGTTGGACGCGATCCTGCCAGTCCAGCGCCAGCTTGGTGACCAGCTTGCCCGCCTCAATGTGGGTGGCGATCTCGTCGCTGACCAGATCCTGCTTCTTGCAGCGCACCACGCCGCCATCATCCAGCAGCGCCTTCAGCTCCGCCTCATCCATCAGGGTGAAGCCCGCTGGCAGTTCGCCCGCGCGTACCCACTCGGTGAGGGTCTGCTCAATCGGCTTCTCCAGCGTCAGCGGCACCACCGGCAGCGAACCCAGGCTCTTGCGCAGCAGCGCCAGCGTGTCCTCGGCCTTTTTGGCGCTGGCGCAATCGACCATGATCAGGCCGTTAACGGTGTCGATCCACAGGAAGGTCTGGCTGAAACGGCTGAAGGCGCGCGGCAGCAGGGTGTGCAGCACCTCATCCTTCAACGCGTCCTTTTCGGTCTTCTTCAGCTTGCGCGCCTGCTCGCCCTCAAGCTGGCGCACCTTGGCTTCCAGCGCCTGTTTCACCACCGGCGAAGGCAAAATCTTCTCCTCCTTGCGCGCGCAGATCACAATCTGGCCGTTGGCGGTGTGGGTGAGGGCGTCACTCTGGGAACCCATCGGCGAGACCCAGCCGGTCTTTGCCATATCCTGGCTGCCGCACGGCGTAAAGGTAAACGCGCTGAGCTGTTTTTCCATCTCTTCCGCAGACAGTGACACTTCACGGCTCAAACGGTAAACCATCAAATTCTTAAACCACAACATCGTTTTATCCCTGTCCGGGCGCGCCAAGGCGCGCGGTTAATCACAAGCAGGGCGGCATGATAACCAATTGGGCGGCGGCCGTCGTTAAGAAAAATCCCGCGCCTGACGCGCCCAGGCTCGGTGCAGCGCGGCGGCCAGCTGGCGCTGGGTGTAGGGCTTGCGCAGCCGCTCGCAAGCTGGCAACGGCTCCTCGCTGGCCTGCCGCCGATCCTGCCCGCTCACCAACAGCGTGGCGAGGGCGGGGTAGCGCGCCTGCGCCTGCCGCACCACCTCCGCGCCGCTCTCGCCCGGCAGCATCAGGTCGCTGATCAGCAGCCCGATGTCCGGCGTCTGCGCCAACAATGCCAGCGCCTGCGCGCCGGTGGCGCACTCCAGCGTCAAATAGCCGAGGCGGTGCAGCTGCTCGCACAGCGTCTGGCGCACATCCTCCTCATCCTCCAGCACCAGCACCAGCCGATCGCTGGGCGGCGGCTCCTCACATGGCACCGGCGTCGGCACTGCCGGGGCGGCGGAGGGCGCGCGCGGCAGTTGCAGCTGCACCCGCGTCCCTTCGCCCGGCTGGCTCTCAATCTCCACCCGCCCGCCGGACTGGCGGATAAAGCCATACACCATCGACAGCCCCAGCCCGCTGCCCTGACCGACCGCCTTGGTAGTGAAGAACGGTTCGAACACCTGTGCCTTCACCTCGTCGGACATGCCACAGCCGCGATCCTCCACCTCCAGCACCACCATCTCCTGCTGGCGGCCGCCGCTGCGCGTCACCCGCCGGTTGGCGATGCGCAGCCAGATGTCGCCAGCGCGGCCAGCCATCGCGTCGCGGGCGTTCATTACCAGATTCAGCAACGCATTCTCCAGCTGGTTGGCGTCAATCCACGCTGGCCACGCGTCGGGCTGCGCCTCCACACGCAGCGCCAGCGGCGGCGGCAGGGCGTGCTGCAACAGTTCACGCAGGTTCTCCACCAGTGCCGCCAGCGACACCGCCTGCGGTTGCAGCGACTGCTTGCGCGAAAAGGCCAGCAGCCGCTGGGTCAGTTGCGCGCCGCGCTCCGCCGCCTTCAGCGAACGCCCGATGCGTGCGGCGGTCTGCGCCTCCAGCGGCTGCTGCTGCGCCAGCTCCAGACTGCCAATGATCACCGCCAGCAGGTTGTTGAAGTCATGGGCCAGCCCGCCGGTCAGCTGGCCGACCGCCTTCATCTTCTGGCTGTGCGCCAGCGCCTGCTCCAGCGCCCGCCGCTCGGTGCGCTCCAGCACCACGTTGACCATGCCACCATCCGGCAGCGGGCTGAAGCGCAACTCGATCACCCGGCCATCATGCAGCCGCACCTCCTGTGGCGCGGGTAGCTGGCGCGCCAGATCGGCCAGCGCCTGCTCCCAGCCGCGCTCACCCAGCCAGGGCTGGCGCGGTGGGTCAACGCGCCGCAACAGATCGCGGTGGTGCTGGCCACGGTGCAGCAGGCGCGCCTCCAGCCCGAGCAGCAGCGGGTATTGTGGGTTCCAGGCCACCAGCTCGCCGCGGTGGTCAAACAGCGCGAAGCCGTCACGCATCGCCTGAAAGGTGGTCTCCAGCTGGGTGCTCTTCTCCTTTAACAGGCGCGAGGCTTGCTCCAGCGAGGCGGTATTGCGGGCGAAGACGTTGAAGGCGCGCGCCAGATCGCCCAGCTCGTCGCGCCGTTGCAGCGCTGGCACGCTGACGTCGCGCTCGCCCTTGGAGAGCCGGGTCATGGCGTGGGCAATCGCCGTCAGGTTGGAGCCAAGGTTGCGGTAGATATAGAAGCCAGCGAACCCGGTGATCACCAGCGCCAGCAGCGCGAACAGGCCGATAAACAGGATGCCGGAGCTAAGCTCGCGGTGGGTCTGCTGGGTGCGCTGCGCCGATGCCTGCGCCACCTGCTCCACGTAGCGGTTGATGTCCTCATTCAGCGCCGCCACCAGCGCCTTGATGCGGTAGGTGTAGTAAGCGATCGCCAGATCGCTCTCCGCCAGCCCGGCGGCCAGCGGCGTCAGACCGGCGGCGGTTTGCTGGAACTGCGCCATCTTCTCCGCCAGCAACGGGTTGGCGGGGGAGGGCGGCCAGCGCACCATTACCCGGTCGATCTGCTCGGTCACCGCCTGCGGCGAGGGGATCTGGATGGCAATGGTCAGCAGCCGGTTCAGCTCAATCGCCAGATCCGCTGGCAGCGGCGAGGGGGGCTGGCGGTCGGCGATGGCGATGATGTGGTGTAGCGCCGACTGATCCTGATAGAGCGCGCTCAGCAACTGGTTGCGCTGCACATGGCGCTGGTGGCCGAGCCGCAGCAGTTGGCTGACGCTCTGCTCCAGCCGGGTGGCGCGGCCGGTGATGCGCGCCGCCAGCGCCGGATCACGCGCGGCGGGCGGCGAGTGCGCCAGAGTACGCAGCGAGGACTGCAACGCCAGCTGGGTCTGTTGCAGGCGTGCCGACTCGCTCTGGTACTCCAGCGCGCCCACCACCTGTGACAGGCGCACGGCGGCGGTCGCCACGTTGGCGGTGTCACGCGCCAGCGCCATGCTGCCGGTCATCTCGCTCAGCGTCTGCGCCTGTGCCTGCTCATGCAGGCGGCCAGCGTGGTGGAAGCCCCACACCGCCACGGCGCTGGCGGCCAGCGTCACCGCCGCCACCAGCAAATTGAACATCAGCAGGCGGCCACGCGCGCCGGCCAGCAGTCGGGAGGGCACCATGCGCCATCGGCTCCAGGTCAGGGAAAGGAGGCGTTGATGATAAGAGCGGCGCGCCGCCGGATTATGACAAAGATGAATGGCGGCTGACATGCGGCATTTATCTGGCGGCGGTGAAGTGGTGACCTTCCCCCCGACAGGAGAGGCCGATGAGCGCCACCCCGATTCTGGAAATGAGGCACATCTCGCGGCGTTTTGGCCAGTTCTACGCGCTCAAGGATGTCAGCCTGACGGTCTACCCCGGCGAGGTACATGCGCTGATGGGCGAAAACGGCGCGGGCAAGAGCACGCTGATGAAGATTCTGGCCGGTGCCTACACCGCCAGCGGCGGCGACATCCTGATTGATGGGCAGCCGCACCCGATCCGTGGGCCGAAAGATGCGCTGGCCGCGGGCATCACCCTGATCTATCAGGAGATCAATCTGGCGCCCAACCTGACGGTGGCGGAGAACATCTTCCTCGGCAGCGAGATCCAGCGCGGCGGGCTGGTGCGGCGCGGCCTGATGGCGCAGGAGGCGCAGAAGGTGATTGACCGCCTCGGCGCACAGTTCCGCGCCACCGATCTGGTGATGCGGCTGAGCATCGCCGAACAGCAGCAGGTGGAGATTGCGCGCGCGCTGCACCGCAATAGCCGCATTCTGGTGATGGACGAGCCGACCGCCGCGCTCTCCAGCCGCGAGACCGAGCACCTGTTTGGCCTGATCAAGCGGCTGCGCGGCGAGGGGATGGCGATCATCTACATCAGCCACCGCATGGCGGAGATTTATGAGCTGTCCGACCGCGTCAGCGTGCTGCGCGACGGCGAGTATGTCGGCAGCCTGACGCGCGATAACCTCAACGCCGCCGAGCTGGTGCGGATGATGGTCGGCCGCCCGCTGAGCGACCTGTTCAATCAGGAGGGACACAGCCGACAGCCCGGCGCGGTGCGGCTGGCGGTGGAGGGGCTGACCGACGGCGGCAAGGTGCAGCCGTGCAGCCTGACGGTGCGCGCCGGGGAGATTGTTGGGCTGGCCGGGCTGGTGGGCGCCGGGCGCTCTGAGCTGGCCGGGCTGATTTTCGGCGTGCAGCGCGCCCGCGGCGGACAGATCCGCATCGACGGGCAGACGGTGACGGTTCGCTCGCCGCGCGAGGCGATCGCCCACGGCATCGGCTTCCTGACCGAAAACCGCAAGGAGCAGGGGCTGTTTCTGGAGCTGGCGGCGCAGGAGAATATCGTGATGGCGACGCTGGAGCGCGACGCCCACTACGGCCTGCTGGATCGCGGCAAGGGGCGCACCATCGCCCGCGACGCAATTCAGGCGCTCAATATCCGCGTGCCGCACGCGCAGGTGCGCGCTGGCGGGCTGTCGGGCGGCAACCAACAGAAATTGCTGGTCTCGCGCTGGGTGGCGATTGGCCCGCGCATCCTGCTGCTGGATGAGCCGACGCGCGGCGTGGATGTCGGTGCCAAGAGCGAAATCTACCGCATGATGAACCAGATGGCGCAACAGGGCGTCGCCATCCTGATGATCTCCAGCGAACTGCCGGAGGTGGTCGGCATGAGCGACCGGGTCTACGTGATGCGCGAGGGCACTCTGGTCGGCGAGCTGGCGCGGGGCCAGATCTCGCAAGAGAGCATCATGGCGCTGGCGACGGGCGCGCCCCCATCCCCTGACACTTCCCTTTAAGGAGCCGAGATGATGAGCAAAACTGACGCCGCCGGCAAGGCGCCCACCCTGAAGCGGGCGCTGATTGGCGACCTGATGCAGACAGTCGGCATCCTGCCCATTCTGATCCTGATCGTGGCGGTATTTGGCTTTATCGCCCCCAACTTCTTCACCGACGCCAACCTACTGAACATCACCCGGCAGGCGTCGATCAACATCGTGCTGGCGGCGGGGATGACCTTTATCATCCTGACCGGCGGCATTGACCTGTCGGTCGGCTCGATGCTGGGCGCGACGGCGGTGGTGGCGATGGTCGCCTCGCTCGATCCGGCGCTGGCGGGCCTCTCCATTCCGGCGGCGCTGCTGGCCGGGCTGCTGATGGGGCTGT
Organism: Nissabacter sp. SGAir0207; assembly: GCF_005491205.1. Taxonomy (NCBI): domain Bacteria; kingdom Pseudomonadati; phylum Pseudomonadota; class Gammaproteobacteria; order Enterobacterales; family Yersiniaceae; genus Nissabacter; species Nissabacter sp. SGAir0207. Next base: position 2,947,153 of record NZ_CP028035.1, on the reverse strand, counting down.
TCAACGGCGCGCTGGTGGCGTGGGCCGGGCTGCCGCCGTTTATCGTCACCCTCGGCACCTATACCGCCCTGCGCGGCGCGGCCTACCTGCTGGCCGATGGCACCACGGTGATCAACTCTGACATCAACTTCGAGTGGATCGGCAACGGCTATCTGGGGCCGATCCCATGGCTTATCATCATCGCCTTCGCGGTGATCGCCCTCTGCTGGTTCATCCTGCGCCGCACCACGCTGGGCGTCCATATCTACGCCGTCGGCGGCAACATGCAGGCGGCGCGGCTGACCGGCATCAAGGTGAGCGCGGTGCTGCTGTTCGTCTACGCCATGAGCGGGCTGCTCTCTGGGCTGGGTGGGCTGATGAGCGCCTCGCGCCTCTACAGCGCCAACGGCAACCTCGGCGTGGGCTATGAGCTGGACGCCATCGCCGCGGTGATCCTCGGCGGCACCAGCTTTGTCGGCGGCATCGGCACCATCACCGGCACGCTGGTCGGCGCGCTGATCATCGCCACCCTCAACAACGGCATGACGCTGATGGGCGTCTCCTACTTCTGGCAACTGGTGATTAAAGGCGCGGTGATCATCATCGCCGTGCTGATCGACAAGTACCGTACTCGCCACCACCAGGCGGCATAACACCCTCACCTAATAATAAGGAAGCCCTATGAAACTTCGCTTCAACCCCCTGATGGGCGCGCTGCTGGCTGCGGGCGTGCTGCTGGCCGCCCCCCTGGCGCAGGCCAAAGAGCTGAAATCCATTGGTGTGACGGTCGGTGACCTCGCCAACCCCTTCTTTGTGCAGATCACCAAGGGCGTCGAGAAAAAGGCGCGCGAGCTGGCGGGGGACAATGTCAACGTCACGCTGGTCTCCAGCGGCTATGACCTCGGCCAGCAGGTCGGCCAGATCGATAACTTCATTGCCGCGAAAGTGGACATGATCGTGCTTAACGCCGCCGACTCCAAGGGCATCGGCCCGGCGGTGAAACGGGCGAAAGAGGCTGGCATCGTGGTGGTGGCAGTGGACGTGGCGGCGGTGGGCGCGGATGCCACCATCACCTCCGACAACACCCAGGCCGGGCAGATCGCCTGCAAATATATCGCCGATCGGCTGAAGGCCAAGGGCAACGTGGTGATCATCAACGGCCCGCCGGTCTCCGCCGTGCAGAACCGCGTCGAGGGCTGCATGACCGAGCTGAAGCAGCACCCGGAGATCAAGTTGCTCTCCTACAACCAGAACGCCAAGGGCAGCCGCGAGGGCGGGCTGGAGGTGATGACCTCGCTGCTCTCCGCCAACCCACACATCGACGGCGTGTTCGCCATCAACGATCCGACGGCGATCGGCGCGGATCTGGCGGCGAAACAGGCACAACGCAGCGAGTTCTTCATTGTCGGCGTGGATGGATCGCCGGATGGCGAAGAGGCGCTGAAGCGCAAGAACTCGCTGTTTGTCGCCACCCCGGCGCAAGACCCGCAGGTGATGGCCGCCCGCGCGGTGGAGATTGGCTATGACCTGCTGCAAGGCAAGCCCGCGCCTGACGCGCCGGTGCTGATCCCGGTGACGATGATCGATCGTGACAACATCGGCAGTTATAAGGGCTGGACCGTGAAATGATGGGAGGCTGGCGCGCTTGCGCCAGCCCGTTCACCGTAGGAGGACGCCTATGTCCACCCCACATGAAGCGAGCGGCCTCACCCGCTCGCAGGTCAACCAGATTTTGCAGGAGACGCGACACTTCTTCGCCCTGCACGATCTGCACCTGCCGCCGTTTGCCGACTTCAGCCCGGAGGCGTGGGCGCGCCAGCCCGCCGAGGCGTGGCAGGAGGTGTTCGATCTGGCGCTCGGCTGGGACGTCACCACCTTTGGCAGCCACGACTTCCGGCTGCGCGGCCTGACGCTGTTCACCCTGCGCAACGGCTCGCCGCAGGGCCACCCCTACCCGAAGAGCTACGCCGAGAAGGTGATGCACTGTCGGGAGCGGCAAGTGACACCGATGCACCTCCACTGGCGCAAGCGGGAGGACATTATCAACCGTGGCGGCGGCAACCTGATTTTGGAGCTGTACAACGCCGACGGTGGCCCCGGCCACGACCAGCCGCCCGGTCTGGCGAATACGCCGGTGGCGGTGGTCACCGATGGCTACCGCCAGACGCTGCCGCCCGGCAGCCGCCTGCGGCTGGCCCCCGGCGAGAGCGTGACCCTGACGCCGGGGCTGTACCACAGCTTCTGGGCGGAGGAGGGGTATGGCGACGTACTGGCGGGCGAGGTCTCCACGCCCAATGATGACCGGCAGGACAACTGCTTCCTGTCGCCGGTGTCGCGCTACACCGCACTGATCGAGGATGAGGCACCGCACTGGCTGCTGTGCCATGAGTACCGGCAGCACCTGCCGGGCTAGCTCAGGCGATGTGGCGCGGGGCAGCGACTGGCTCCGGGCGCTGCACGTCAGCGGCGAACACATAGCCCAAACCGCGGATCGTGCGGATCAACACCGGCTGGTGAGGATTCGTCTCGATCTTGCGGCGCAGGCGCATGATCAACACGTCAATGGTGCGATCGAACACATCCAGCGTCTCACTGTGGGTCAGCTCCAGCAACTGGTCGCGCGTCAGCACCCGGCGCGCATGGCTGACCAGCGCCCGCAGCAGCGTATATTCGCCCTGCGTCAGGTTTACCTCCTCCTGGCGCGGGTTGTGCAACATGCAGCGCCCCTCATCCAACTGCCAGCCGCAGAAGCCCCAGACGCGGCCGGTGGCGGCCGGGGGCGCCAGCGCGCCACTACGGCGCAGCACCGCCTTGGCGCGTGCCACCACCACGCGGGCATTGAAGGGCTTGGCGATGTAATCATCCGCGCCCATCTCCAGCCCGACCACGATGTCAGACTCCGCGCCAAGGCCGGTCAGCATCATCACCGGCAGGGTGGGGCGCAGGCGGCGCAACTGCTGCAACACCAGCAGGCCGTTGGTGTCTGGCAGGATCAGGTCGAGCAGCACCAGCGCAATATCCTGCTGTTGCGCCAGACAGTGCAGCGCCTCATCGCCCCGGTGGCAACAGTAGACGGTAAAGACATGTTCACTCAGCACATCACGCAGCAGATCGCAGATGGCTGGATCGTCATCCACCACCAAAATGGCAGGCTTCATCGTAGGATCCTCGCTGGCTGGCGACGCCGACAACTTCATGGCCGCAGCGGGCCTGAAACAGCGCAGTTTGTGTTAAGGAAAGGTTAAAATGATTGTACCTGATGGGTTCTGGCTGTCGGCATTGGGGCAGTGGAACTGTGAGCAAACTCTCTCGCCCGCCGGCATTTCCACCCGGCTTGCCAGTGCGGGAAAATGACCGCCGTCGCGGCGCGCGTGCTGGAATGCCGCCATAATCAGACAGGTCAGGCTTGCCGTCGAGGCGGCCCGACCGTCACACTAGCCAGATAATTCAGTAAGGGAGAGAGCAACGTGCGCATTGGGATTGATTTGGGCGGCACCAAAATAGAAGCGGTGGCGTTGGCCAGCGACGGGCAGGAGAGGTTCCGCAAGCGGGTCGATACGCCGCAGCATGATTATGACAAGACGCTGGCCGCGATCGTCGGGCTGGTCACCGACGCGGAGCGGGCCACTGGCGAGCGCGGCACGGTAGGGATGGGCATTCCCGGCACCCTGTCGCCCTACACCGGGCTGGTGAAGAACGCCAACTCCGTCTGGCTGAATGGCCAGCCGCTGGACAGCGATCTCTCCCGCCTGCTGCAACGCGAGGTGCGCATCGCCAATGACGCCAACTGCCTGGCGGTCTCTGAGGCCACCGACGGCGCGGCCGCCGGCAAGCAGACGGTGTTTGCGGTGATCATCGGCACCGGCTGCGGCGCGGGCATCGCCCTCAACGGCCAGGTTCACGCGGGCGGCAACGGCATCGGCGGCGAGTGGGGCCACAACCCGCTGCCGTGGCAGGATGACGACGAGCTGCGCTACGCCCGCGAAGTGGCCTGCTACTGCGGCAAGCCGGGCTGCATCGAAACCTTTATCTCTGGCACCGGCTTCGCGCAGGACTACCAGCGCCTGAGTGGGCAGCCGCGCAAGGGCGCAGAGATCATGGCGCTGGCCGGGCAGGGCGATCCGGTGGCGGAGCTGGCGATCAGCCGTTATGAGCTGCGGCTGGCGAAGTCGCTGGCGCACGTCATCAACCTGCTCGACCCGGATGTGGTGGTGCTGGGCGGCGGCATGAGCAATGTCGACCGGCTCTACCGCACCGTGCCGCTGCTGATCAAACCGTGGGTCTTTGGCGGCGAGTGCGAGACGCCGGTGTTGAAGGCGCAACATGGCGACTCCAGCGGCGTGCGCGGCGCAGCCTGGCTCTGGCCGCCAGCCTGATGCGGCGGATTTTGCCCCGATGCTAACCATTAGCTTGATTTGGCTGGTTTTTTCTCGGATCTGGCCAGCCGCCTAATCCGGTTGGCTTTTTCCCAGTTCTGGCCAGCGGGCTGTTGCCCCGGCACGGGGCGTCACTTTTTTCAGGAGAGGCCGATGGAGAATCAGGCACTGTCAGTCACCGTCATACTGCGTTTTTCAGGTGCGGTGCCGCCGCCGTTTGCCGGTAACCCACTGTTTGCCGAGTATCAGGGGACGGCAGAGGCGGCCTGGCCCGATCCCGGCACACCCGGCAGTGCCAAGCTGCGTGCGATCCTCGCCGAGGCGCAGCGCAACAGCGGCGGGCTGGCGAAAGTGCATAGCCTGACCGCCTCGCTGGAGACGCCCGCCGAGGGCGAGGCGCTGGCGACCCTGTTGGGGCTGGCCGACCAGAGGGAGGCCCAACCGTGGCGGGACGCGGATACGCTGCTGGTGGCCGGGCTGGCACTTAGCCCCACGCTGATGCAGGTGGAGGTGCAGAGCGCGCGCCTGCTGCCCTCCGGCGTGGTGGCGCGCACCACCCAGCAGGCTGAGCGCCGCCTCTATGTGATGAACAGCAACGGCCTCTGCTTCGTGGTGGATGCGGAGATCGTGCTGTCACCGGAGAAGCTGGCGAATGCCCGCTTCTTTGCCTCCGAGGAGGCACTCGATGCCGCTGGCATCAGCCTGTGGGGCGAGAACGGCAGCCAGATGTGGCGTTGCCGGGTCAGCAACATTGATGGCCGCGCCTGCGCCCTGACTGAGTATGGTAATGTCATCGATTTAGGGGAGGAGCCGGAGATTGCCCTGAGCAATTTCTCCCACTGATCGCCCGACCGCAGGCCATCGCCTGCGGTCGGGTTTACCGCGCACCAACCCACTGATTTAGCCCAACGGGCAGCGCCGTTCTGCGCACTCGCCGGAGCCATTTCGTATGGTCAGCGGGCCGGACGGCAGTGCACTTCTGCCCGCACTGTCCCACTGGTTCAGCCCAGCGGCAGCGCCACTCTCCGCACTCGTCGGAGCCATTTCGTATGGTCAGCGGGCGGGACGGCAGTGCACTTCTGCCCGCACCAGCCCACTGGTTTAGCCCAGCGGCAGCGCCGGGCCATACGCGTTGCCAAGGCGAATCAGACAGCAAACTCCTTGCCGAGCCGACTGACGCCGAGGCCGTTGACCTTCTTCACCCGGATCTGCACTGGGATGCGCTCTTTCATCGCGTCCACGTGGCTGATAACGCCAATGGTTTTGCCGGAGGCGTTGAGGTTGTCGAGCGCATCCAGCGCGGTGTCCAGGGTTTCGGCATCGAGCGTGCCGAAGCCCTCATCCAGGAACAGCGAGTCGATGCTGGTTTTGTGGCTGACCAGATCGGAGAGTGCCAGCGCCAGCGCCAGACTCACCAAGAAACTTTCGCCGCCGGAGAGGGTGCGGGTATCACGCAGCGCGTCAGCCTGCCAGGTGTCCACCACCTGCAACTCCAGCGCGTCGCTCTCTTTGCGTTGCAGCAAGTAGCGGCCATGCAGCCGCTCCAGTTGCCGGTTCGCCAGATAGACCAGATGATCCAGCGTCAGGCTCTGGGCGAAACGGCGGAACTTGGCGCCGTCGCTCGAGCCAATCAGCGCGTTCAGGGCGCTCCAGTCGCGGAACTGCTGCTGGCTCTCCTCGATTTGCGCAAACAGTTGCTGCTGGCTGCCGCGCCGCTGGCGATCGCTCTCCAACTGCTGGCGCAACTCCCCCTGTTGCTGCGCCGACTGGCGCAACTGCTGGCGCAGGCTGGCAAGTTCGCTCTCCAAGGCACTGGCCTCGGCGTCCGGTGCCAGCGTGGCGGGCCGCTGCGTTGCGCTGTGCGCCAGCGCCTCGGCGGCCTGTTTGCGCAGCGTCTCGCTCTCCTGACGCTGCTGGATCAGCGCCTCACGCTGCGCGGTCAGCGCGTCACGGGTCGGTTCGTCCAACAGGGCGGCGTTGAGCGCCGCCTCATCCGCAAATGGGCTGGCGGCCAGCGCGGCGGCCCAATGGGCGTCGGCCTGTTGCGCCTGCTCATCCAGCCGCTGCTGCTGCTGGCGTAGCGTCGCCAGTTCGCCCTCCAGCCGGCTTAGCTGCTGATGCGCCTGCTGCTGCGCCGCTTCCGCCTGACGGCTGGCGTGCTCCGCCTCCGTCAGTTGACGGTGCAGGGCATCGCGCGCCTCACTGATTTGCCGTTCGCCAAACAGAGCCGTGCGCTGCTTGCGAACCGCCAGCTGTTGTGCCTCCAGTGCCGTACAGCGCGTCTGGTGCTGCGCCAGCGCATTTTGGCTCTCGGCCAGGGTGCGCTGTTCAGCCTCGCGGCGGATCTCGCGCTCTTTCAACGAAACCGCCAGTGCCTGCTGGGCCTGTTGCTGCTGTTGCCACTGCCGCCACTCCTGCTGGCGCGCCTCAAGCCACGGCTCATCTGGCTGTGACGGCGGCAGGCCAGCGTCAGCCAGCCCGGTGCTGAAGAGGGCCTGTGCCTGCTCCAGCGCCTGTTGCTCCTGCGTCAGCGTCTGTTGCTGGGCGTCATGCTGCTTCTGTTGCTCCTGTTGCCGCTCGGCCAGCAAATCATGCTGGTGCTGCCACTGCTGTTCCGCTTGCTGGGCTTGGGTCAGCGCATCCTGCGCCTGCCGCACCGCCTGTAACTGGTGCTCCCGCGCCTGCCACTGCTGCTGCGCCTGCGTCTCCTCCTGCTCGCGCGCCTCCAGCCAGAGGGTGGCTTCGTCGGCCTGCGCCAGCGTGAAGGGCAGGGCGAGGGACTTTGCCAACGCCTGCCACTGCTGTTGCCACTGCGCCTGCTGCTCCGTGAGACTCGCCAGCGCCTGCACCAGTTGCGCCTCCTGCTCCTTCAGGCTCTTGGCCTGCGCGCCCAGTTCGGTGCCGCTGGTGCGCGTCTCGTCTACCTGCTGCTCCAGCGCCGCAAGCCGCTGGGCGGTGGCGGAGGGCTGGATCGCCTGATAGTGGGCAATTGCCGGGTGCTCGGTGGCCCCGCACAGTGGGCAGGCTTCACCGGCCTGAAGCCGGGCGCGCTCCGCCTCCAGACTGACAATCTGTTTCTCGCGCTCATGCAGCGCCCGCAAATCTTCAAGGTGCTGTTTCTGCTGTTTGAAGTGGCGGCGCTTCTCCTCCAGCTGCTGCTCGGCTTGCAACAGGCGCTGGTGGAGCGCCTGTTGCTGCCGCGCCAGCTCCGCCTGTTGCCGCAGGCCCTGCTGCACCAGCGGAGCCAAACTGGTCAACTGACGCCGGTGCGGGCGCTGGGCGTGCAGCGCGTCCAGCCGCTGGCGCAGCGCCTCCTCCGGCTGCTGTTGCGCCAAAACGGCCAGTTGCTGCTGCTGGCCGCGCAACTGCGCCTCGGCCTGCTCCCGCGCCTGTAGCAGGGCTGGCCGCTGGTGCGCCAGCGTCTGCTGCGCCTGTTGCAGGTGGGTAAGCTGCTGCTGGGACGCCTTACTCTGCTGCTGCGCGTGCTGGACACGCTGGCGCAACGCCAGCTGCTGCGCCAGTTGCGCACGCCACTGCGGCAACAGGTCGCCCCACTGGGCATGGTGGGCGTGATCGTGCTGCCACTGCGCCAGTTCGGCCTGCTGGGCGCGTTCAGCGTGGAGTTGCTGCTCAATGGTTTGGCACTGCTGGCGACATGCCGCCAGTTGCTGCTGCTGTGCCGCTTCCGCTTGCCGCGCCTCCGTGCACTGTTGGGTCAGTTGCGTAAGTTGCGCATCCAGCGGCATCACTTGCGCGATCAGCGCTTCCTGCTGCTGCTGTTGCTGCAACCGTGCCTCTCGCTGCTGCCGCGCCTGTTCCACGGCGGCGGCCAGCGGTGTCAGCGCCTGTTGCTGCTGCTGTTGCCGATTGAGCAGGTCGCCAAGCTGCTGCTGATGCGCACGCTGGGCGGTGAGCGCCTGATCGCGCTCCCGTTGCAGCGGCCGCAGCTTCTCGGCAGGTTCATTGTGTGCCAACCGGGTGAGATCTGGCTGCGCCTGCTGCCATGCGGCATCCGCGGCCTGCACACGCTGCTCGGCCTGCGCCAGCGCCTGCTGGTGGGCATGATCCTGCTGGATCCAGGCGATCCCGCGCTGCTGCTCTGCCGCCTGTGCGGTTTGCTGTGTCTCTTGCTGCGCCAGTGCATCAAGCTGCGCCTCCAGCGCCTGCCGCTGCGCCTCGGTCAGCAATTCAATGCCAGCGGCACGGTGGTGCAGCGCCTCCAGATCCAGCCGCGCCTGCTTGTGCTGCTCAAACACCCGCTCGGAGAGCTGGCCGTAGATCTCGGTGCCGGTCAGCTCCTCCAGCAGCTCGGCGCGGTCATTGGCGTCCGCGTTCAGGAAGGCGGCGAACTGCCCCTGCGACAACATCATCGACTTGGTGAAGCGGCCAAAGTCCAGCCCGGTGATCTGCGCCACCGACTCCAGTTTGTCCCGCACTTTGTCGGCCAGGATCTTGCCATCGGCGCAGCGCGCCAGCTCCACCTTCGGCGCCTGCAAATTGCCATCCGGCGCGTTTTTGGCGCGTCGCTGGCTCCAGAAGGCGCGGTACGCCACGCCCTTCACCTCAAACTCCACCTCCGCCAGCGACTCGGCGGTGTGGCGGGTCATCAGCTCGTTATGGCTGGGAGTGACATTCAGCCGCGGCGTCTGGTGGTAGAGCGCCAGACAGATGGCATCCAGCAGCGTGGTTTTGCCCGCGCCGGTCGGCCCGGTGATGGCAAACAGGCCGTTGCTGAGGAAGGGCTCCTGGGTAAAGTCGATCTTCCACTCGCCTTGCAGGGAGTTGAGGTTTTTCAGCCGCAGGCTCAGGATTTTCATACGGATTGCACTCCTTCATTGGCTTCACGCACCTCTTCCACTACCGCGCGGAACATCTGCCGCATCCGTTCATGGTGCGCCTCGTCCGTGTCGGTCTCCAGCGCGATGCGCCGGTCAAACACCTCCGCCACCGACAGCTCATTCAGCGTTTCGCGCGCCTGCTGATCCAGCATGTTCTGGCGCTGCGCCTTGTGGCGGCGCAACAGCACCACCTCCACCGGCAGCCCTTCGGTGAGCTGCTGGATACGGCGCTGGATGTCGCTGAGGTAGTCTTGGGTGGCGACCTCAATGTCGAGCCACACCGGGCGAGCCGGATCGGCGCTGGCGAACGCCTGCAACTGTTGCTCAATCTCCACCAACGTGCCCTTGACCACCGCCAGCGGCTGGGTAACCGGCACCGGCAGGGTCTCGACGCCCGCCAGCGCGCCGCCGTCAAACTCCAGCAGGTAGACGCTCTTCTGGTTATTCGCCTCGTCAAAGCTGAGCGGAATGGGCGAGCCGCTGTAGCGGATGTGCTCGGTTTTCGCCACGCACTGGGCGCGGTGGATATGGCCGAGGGCGATGTAATCCACCGGCGGGAACGCCTGCGCCGGGAAGGCGTCCAGGGTGCCGATATAGATATCTCGCACCGAATCGGTGGTAGAGACGCCGACGGTAGTGAGATGGCCGGTGGCGATGATCGGCAGCGGCAGGCCCAGTTGGTCGCGCTTTTCCAGCGCTGACTGGTGCAGGGTGTGGTAGTGGGCGGCGATCGCCTCTTGCAGGGCCAGCTGTTTTTCGCTGCCGGACTGGCCGGCGCGGCTGAGCAGCAAATCACGCGGGCGCAGGAAGGGGATGGCGCACAGCAACGCGCCGGGGGTGCCGTCGCGCTGGTTCAGCACACAGAGCTGCGGCCGGTGATCGGCCTTCACATTGGCGATCACCGTGGTGTTGAGGCAGGCGAGCAGTTCACGCGACTCATTGAGCGTCGCGACCGAATCATGGTTGCCGCCTAGCACAATCAGCTGGCAGCCGGTGCGTTGCAGATCCACCACAAAGCGATTGTAGAGCTGGCGCGCATAGCTCGGCGGTGCGCCGGTGTCGAAGATGTCCCCGGCCACCACCACCGCATCCACCTGGTGGGCCTCCACCTGATCAATCAGCCAGCCCAAAAAGGCCTGATGCTCGGCCGCACGGCTCTTGGTGAAAAACAGCTGGCCAAGGTGCCAGTCAGATGTGTGAATCAGGCGCATAACACTCTCTCTCGGTAATCCGCTCACGCTGCCGCACCCGCCCGGCGGCAGATGCGGGGATTGACGCCAGCCCCGGCGTAATGGAGGCTGATTATAAACACCCGGCTGGCACGCTGTCGCGCCGCAAACCACCCGATGTTTGCGAGATGCTTTCCAACTTCGTGATTTTACCCTGGCAGTCGCCGCCGTTCGCCGTAAGGTAGGCACCGGGACAGGGCGTAGGGGAAACATCACCGAAACAGATATTCATAAATGTGTCATAAATCTGACGCATAATGGCGGCCGCAAACAAACGTGATCGCTAACCTATTGGCAGGATTGACGATGGTAAGACGCATATTGGTGGTTGAGGATGAAGCCCCGATTCGGGAGATGGTCTGTTTTGTCCTGGAGCAGAACGGTTACCAGCCGCTGGAAGCGGAAGATTTCGACAGCGCGATAAACCGCCTGGCGGAACCCTATCCCGACCTGGTGCTGCTCGACTGGATGCTGCCGGGAGGATCCGGGTTGCAATTTATCAAGCACATGAAACGTGAGGCGCTGACGCGCGACATCCCGGTGATGATGCTCACCGCCCGCGGCGAAGAGGAAGATCGCGTGCGGGGCCTCGAGGTGGGGGCGGATGACTACATCACCAAGCCCTTCTCGCCGAAGGAGCTGGTGGCCCGCATCAAGGCGGTAATGCGCCGCATTTCGCCGATGGCGGTGGAAGAGATGATTGAGATGCAGGGCCTGAGCCTGGATCCCTCCTCGCACCGGGTGATGGCTAATGAATCGCCGCTGGAGATGGGGCCGACTGAGTTCCGGCTGCTACACTTCTTTATGACCCATTCAGAACGGGTCTACAGCCGCGAGCAGCTGCTCAACCATGTCTGGGGCACCAACGTCTACGTCGAGGATCGTACCGTGGACGTGCATATTCGCCGCCTGCGCAAGGCGCTGGAGAGCAGTGGGCATGACCGCATGGTGCAGACTGTCCGCGGTACGGGCTACCGGTTCTCAACGCGCTACTGACGCCGCGCCGGAGATTATCACGTGCTGGAACGTCTATCCTGGAAGGGTCTGGCGCTGGAGCTGGCGCTGTTCTGCCTGCCCGGCCTGCTGCTGGGGCTGCTGTTTGGCGGTTTGCCCTGGTGGCTGCTGGCCAGCGTGCTGGTCGCGCTGGGCTGGAACTACTATAACCAGCTTCGCCTCTCTTATTGGCTGTGGCTCGACCGCAGCATGACGCCGCCCACCGGCCGCTGGAGCTGGGAGCCGCTGTTCTATGGCCTCTACCAGATGCAGCTGCGCAACCGCCGCCGTCGCCGCGAGCTGGCGCTGCTGATCAAGCGCTTTCGCAGCGGGGCGGAGTCCTTGCCTGATGCGGTGGTGCTGACCACTGAAGAGGGGATCATCTTCTGGTGCAACGGGCTGGCCCAACACCTGCTCGGCCTGCGCTGGCCGGAGGACAACGGCCAGAATATCCTGAACCTGTTGCGCTACCCGGAGTTCACCCGCTATTTGCAGGAGCCGCAATTCAACCGCCCGCTGACCTTGGTGCTCAATAATGGTCACCATGTGGAGTTTCGCGCGATGCCTTACTCTGAGGGGCAACTGCTGATGGTGGCGCGTGACGTCACCCAGATGCGCCAGCTGGAGGGCGCGCGCCGCAACTTCTTCGCCAACGTCAGCCATGAGCTGCGCACGCCGCTCACGGTGTTGCAGGGCTATCTGGAGATGATGGGCGAGCAGACGCTGGAGGAGCCGTTGCGCAGCAAGGCGCTGCACACCATGCAGGCGCAGGGCCGGCGCATGGAGGGGCTGGTGAACCAGTTGCTGACGCTGTCGAAGATTGAGGCCGCGCCGCCGCCGGACATGCAGGAGCGGGTGGATATCCCGCGGATGTTGCGCATGTTGCAGCCGGAGGCGCAGACCCTGAGCGGCGGCCAGCATCAAATTGAGTTCCGTATCAATGACACGCTGAAGGTTTACGGCAATGAGGAGCAGCTGCGCAGCGCCTTCTCCAATCTGGTCTATAACGCCGTCAACCATACGCCGCCGGGCACCCGTATTGAGGTCTCCTGGCAGCGTACCGCGCAGGGCGCGCAGTTCCAGGTGAGCGACAACGGGCCGGGCATCGCCGCCGAGCACTTGCCGCGCCTGACCGAGCGCTTCTACCGCGTGGACAAGGCGCGCTCCCGCCAGACCGGCGGCAGCGGGCTGGGGCTGGCGATTGTCAAACACGCGCTTAACCACCACGACAGTCGGCTGGAGATCCTCAGCGAGCCGGGGGAGGGCGCACACTTCATGTTCACCCTGCCAAAACGGCTGATTGTACCGGATACATTGACTCATGGCGCCGCGCAGACATAATCATCGGCTTTACGGACTTTTCAGCCGGACATCCGCATGATTCTTCGGTTCTACCGGCAGGCCAGCGCCTGCCTGCTGCTTATTCTCTCGGTGTGCGCGCCGGGCGTCGCTGCCGTGCCGCCCGCGGCGGGCCACGGTATGCTCTCTGGCAACCTCTCCAGCGTGGGTTCCGATACCCTGGCGACCCTGATGGCGTTGTGGGGCGAGGGATTTTCCCGCCGCTATCCCGGCGTTAACTTGCAGATCCAGGCCGCTGGCTCCTCTACCGCGCCTACCGCGCTGGCTGCCGGTGCGGCCCAGCTGGGGCCAATGAGCCGGCCAATGAAAAATGCTGAGATCGCCTCGTTTCGCGAGCACTTCGGCTATGTGCCCGTTGCGGTGCCGGTGGCAGTGGATGCGCTGGTGGTGCTGGTGAATCAGGATAACCCCCTGACCGGCCTGACCCGTGGGCAGCTGGACGCCATCTTCTCGGTGAACCGCCGCTGCGGCGAGGGCGGCGCGGCGCGCCATTGGGGGGACGTCGGGCTGGGCGGCAACTGGGCCAACCGCACCTTTGAGCGTTACGGGCGCAACTCCGCCTCCGGCACCTACGGCTATTTCAAGCTGCGGGCGCTGTGCGGCGGCGATTTCCTGCCACAGGTCAACGAGCTGCCCGGCTCCTCCTCCGTGGCGCAGGCGGTGGCTGGCTCGCCCAATGCCATCGGCTACGCCAGCATCGGTTTCCACACCAGCGGCGTGAAGGCGCTGCCGCTGGCGGAGGATGGGCATACCTTTATCAAGCCCTCGGCAGAGAATGTGCGCAACGGCAGTTACCCGCTGACCCGCTTCCTCTATATCTACATTAATAAGCCGCCCGGCCAGCCGCTGGAGCCGCTGACCGCCACTTTCCTTGGCTACGTGCTCTCGGATGCCGGGCAGCAGCTGATCACCCGTGACGGCTATTTGCCGCTGCCGCCGGAGACGCTGAAACAGGTGCGGGCGCAGCTGGCCTTGCCGTAAACCGGTTTCTGCGCCCCCATCTTGCAACCTGCCAAAGCAATAGCGCCACAGAGAGATTCTGCGGCGCTTTTTTTCATCTTGCGCGGCTAACTTGAATTTTTTTCATGTGACATGAAAATTCCTCGTTTGCCGTTGAGCAGATCTCATGACAAATTAGCCTTCAAGCCATTTAGACGTCTGGAAGTCCCAGAGTCACCTTGGGTAACTATTTACTTGATAAACTACTTTGTCGCCGGGATTGAGCGGCAATGTTCAGGAGCCAGAGATGTCCAATACGCATGCCACCGTTGCCGTTCCCGCTTTCCCCGCTGACGTTGTCGGCAGCCTGCTGCGCCCGGCGGCGTTGAAGAAGGCCCGTGTGCAGTTCCAGAACGGCGAGATCTCCGCCGAGCAACTGCGTGAAGTGGAGAATGAAGAGATTCGCCACATCGTGGCCAAACAGCGTGAGCTGGGCCTGAAAGTGGTCACCGACGGTGAGTTCCGCCGCGCGTGGTGGCACTTTGACTTCTTCGAAGGTTTGGACGGCGTGGAGCCTTACGAAGCCGATCAGGGCATCCAGTTCAACGGCGTGCAGACCAAGGCGCGCAGCATCAAGGTGGTCAGCAAGCTGGGCTTCAATAGCCAGCACCCGATGCTGGACCACTTCCGCTTCCTGAAAGAGATTGCTGGCGACGCGGTGCCGAAGATGACCATCCCCAGCCCGAGCGTGCTGCACTTCCGCGGTGGCCGCAAAGCCATCAGCACCGAGGTCTACCCAGAGCTGGACGCCTACTTCGACGATCTGGCGCAGACCTACCGTGACGCCATTCAGGCCTTCTACGACGCTGGCTGCCGCTACTTGCAACTGGATGACACCGTCTGGGCCTACCTCTGCTCTGAAGACCAGAAGCGCCAGATGCGTGAGCGTGGCGATGACCCGGAAGTGCTGGCGCGCACCTATGCGGATGTGCTGAACAAAGCCATTGAGGGCAAGCCAGCTGACCTGACCATCGGCCTGCATGTGTGCCGCGGCAACTTCCGCTCCACCTGGATCTCTGAGGGCGGCTATGAGCCAGTGGCGGAGCTGCTGTTCGGCGGCGTGAACATCGATGCCTTCTTCCTGGAGTATGACAATGAGCGCTCCGGTGGCTTTGAGCCGCTGCGCTTCCTGAAGCCGGGCAAACAGCAGGCGGTGCTGGGTCTGGTGACCACCAAGAGCGGTGAGCTGGAAGATCCGGCGGTGATTGAGCAGCGCATCAAAGAGGCGGCCCAGTACGTTCCGCTGGAGCAACTGCGCCTGAGCACCCAGTGCGGCTTCGCCTCGACGGAAGAGGGCAACAGCATCACCGAAGCCCAGCAGTGGGAGAAACTGCGACTGGTGATCGATACCGCCAATCGCGTTTGGTAACCTGCGGATCCGTATGGGAATTGTGTATGAAACCGCCAGGGAGTGGCGGTTTCATGCATTTCAGGTAGCAAAGTGTCACACTTTGTGTGCTGCAAGATTAAAAAACATACAAATCATGTAGGGTGGATAAGAGATTAAACGGCATGATTCTCTATCTGGGAAATTTTATACAGTCAATGCCTCTGCTTTTTCGATCCCGTCTTGCCTTCATACGCTATAAACGTTTACCTTAGCTCCCGTTGTCGCGCTAAACCACCTGCAATACGTCACTTTTCCACCTTATCGGTGCGTAGTCGCTTCCAGCATGGAGAGCCGCTGCTTCGGCAGCCAACGTATCGCCCAATCATGACGATAAAAACAACTTTAGCAGTCGGGCACTGTTACTCCGGTTCAAGCCGGGGCGCGGTATGCCGGCAACAGGGTATCTCTTTTTCCATTTGAACAGGCAACACGACACACCATGAGTCATCGTTTAGCAAGTAAAGATATTCTGGCGTTGGGGTTCATGACCTTCGCCCTGTTCGTCGGTGCCGGGAACATCATCTTCCCGCCGATGGTTGGTTTGCAGTCTGGCGAGCATGTCTGGTGGGCCGCGCTTGGCTTCCTGCTCACTGCCGTCGGCCTGCCGGTCGTCACGGTGATTGCGCTGGCGCGCGTCGGCGGCGGCATTGATGCCCTTAGCTCGCCGATTGGCCGCAAGGCTGGCATCGTGCTGGCTACCGTCTGCTACCTGGCCGTTGGCCCGCTGTTCGCCACCCCGCGTACCGCCACCGTCTCCTTCGAAGTGGGCATCGCGCCCCTGACCGGCGACGGCGCCATGCCGCTGATGGTCTATAGCCTTATCTACTTCGCGCTGGTGATTGGCGTCTCCCTCTATCCGGGCAAGCTGCTGGATACCGTGGGCCACGTGCTGGCACCGCTGAAAATCGTCGCGCTGGCAATCCTGGGTATCGCCGCCGTGCTGTGGCCGGCAGGCCAGCCGATCCCGGCGACCGAGGTCTACCAGAACGTGCCGTTCTCCACCGGCTTCGTGAATGGCTACCTCACCATGGATACCCTGGGCGCGCTGGTGTTCGGCATCGTCATCGTTAACGCGGCGAAATCGCGCGGCGTGAAAGAGGCGCGACTGCTGACCCGTTACACCATCCTGGCTGGCCTGATCGCCGGTGTGGGCCTGACGCTGGTCTACCTGAGCCTGTTCAAGCTGGGCGCGGGCAGTGGCGTGCTGGTACCGCACGCTGAGAATGGCGCGGTGATCCTGCACGCTTACGTCCAGAACACCTTTGGCGGCATCGGTAGCACCTTCCTGGCGGCGCTGATCTTCCTGGCCTGTATGGTGACGGCAGTGGGCCTGACCTGTGCCTGTGCTGAGTTCTTCGCCCAATACCTGCCGTTCTCCTACCGGACGCTGGTGTTTATGCTGGGCCTGTTCTCGATGGTGGTCTCCAACCTCGGCCTGAGCCACCTGATCCAGATCTCGGTGCCGGTACTGACCGCCATCTACCCGCCGTGCATCGTGCTGATCGTGCTGAGCTTCACGCTGCGCTTCTGGAACAGCCTGCCGCGCATCGTGGCACCGGTGATGCTGGTGAGCCTGGTCTTCGGCATCATTGACGGCATTAAGACCTCCTCCCTGGCGTCGGTGCTGCCAGCCTGGACTGAGCACCTGCCGCTGTCGACGCAGGGCCTGGCCTGGCTGCCGCCCTCTCTGGTGATGCTGGTACTGGTCGGGATTTACGACCGCGTTGCCGGCGAGCGTAGCGTCACAGTTCACCAATAATGTGGTAAGGTTCGCCTCACCCCTTCGATGCCACGGGCCCTCCCGTGGCATTTTTGCGTGAGCGATGCGCGGTTTTGCCGTGTTCCCCTCGCTATTTTTGGTTTATTTACAGGTTTAATCGTACATGGAACAACCAGCCACCCAGCTCAAGCGCGGCTTGAGCACCCGGCACATCCGTTTTATGGCCTTGGGTTCCGCCATCGGAACCGGCCTGTTTTATGGCTCTGCCGATGCCATCAAGATGGCCGGCCCCAGCGTCCTGCTGGCCTACCTGATTGGCGGCGTGATCGCCTTCATCATCATGCGCGCCCTCGGCGAGATGTCGGTCAACAACCCGCAAGCCAGCTCCTTCTCCCGCTATGCGCAGGACTACCTCGGCCCCTTGTCCGGTTACATCACCGGCTGGACCTACTGCTTTGAGATCCTGATTGTGGCGATCGCGGATGTCACCGCCTTCGGCATCTACATGGGCGTCTGGTTCCCGGAGGTGCCGCACTGGATCTGGGTGCTGAGCGTGGTGCTGATCATTGGCGCCATCAACCTGATGAGCGTGAAGGTGTTTGGCGAGCTGGAGTTCTGGTTCTCCTTCTTCAAGGTGCTGACCATCATCATCATGATCGTGGCGGGCATCGGGATTATCGTCTGGGGCATCGGCAACGGTGGGCAGCCCACCGGCATCCATAACCTCTGGAGCAACGGCGGCTTCTTTAGCAACGGCATCATGGGGATGATCCTGTCGCTGCAACTGGTGATGTTTGCCTACGGCGGTATTGAGATCATCGGCATCACCGCTGGCGAAGCCAACAACCCGAAAGTCTCCATCCCGAAAGCGATCAACTCGGTGCCGTGGCGCATCCTGGTGTTCTATGTCGGCACGCTGTTCGTCATCATGTCCATCTACCCGTGGAACCAGGTGGGGACGCAGGGCAGCCCGTTCGTGCTGACCTTCCAGCACATGGGCATCACCGTGGCGGCAGGCATCCTGAACTTTGTGGTGATCACTGCCTCGCTCTCGGCGATTAACAGTGACGTGTTTGGCGTGGGCCGTATGCTGCACGGCATGGCGGAGCAGGGCCACGCGCCGAAGATTTTCGCCCGCGTGTCGAAGCGTGGCATCCCGTGGGTGACAGTGGTGGTGATGATGTCCGCGCTGCTGGTGGCGGTCTACCTCAACTACATCATGCCGGAAAATGTCTTCCTGGTGATTGCATCCCTGGCGACCTTTGCTACGGTTTGGGTATGGATAATGATTCTGTTGTCACAGATCGCCTTCCGTCGCAGCCTGACCAAGCAGCAAGTCTCCGCGCTGGCCTTCCCGCTGCGTGGCGGCATTGCCACTTCGGTGTTGGCAATTGTTTTTCTGGTGTTCATCATTGGCCTGATCGGCTACTTCCCGGATACGCGGGTCTCGCTCTACGCGGGGTTAGTGTGGGTGGCGCTGCTGATTGCCGGCTATGTGTGGAAAGTGAAGTTCCAGCGTCGAGTGGCTGCCCAGCAGCATGATGCGTAACCGCTAATCCTCTCCACCTCCGCCCTCCGCCCCGGCATTCTGTTTGGGGAGAGGAGGGCGGATGTCGCCTGGCATGGCATGGTGAACGCTTTATGATGCGAATCAGGAGACACTATGCTCAATGCCTGGCACTTGCCAGTTCCCCCCTTCGCCATCCTGCGTGGTAACTACCTCTATCTGACCCTCTGGCTGGAGAGCGACGATCCGCCGGAACAGGTGATGCTGCGCGCTGAACCTGACAATGAGGAGCTGTTGCAGGCCATGGAGTCGCAGCAGATTGGGCGCTATCGCCGCTACCATACCGCGCTGGCGCTGGATGAGGGGCAACCCGCCCGCCGTTACTGCTTCAAGCTGCTGTGGGAGACGCATCAGCGCTGGGTCGGGCCGCTCGGCGTCAGCGAGCTGCAACCCGCCTCGCTCCAGCAGTTCTCCCTCTATGCCCCCGATCCTGACCCGGAGTGGGTGACCGATCAGGTCTTCTACCAGATTTTCCCTGACCGCTTCGCCAGCAGCGGTGGCCCGCACCTGATCCAGAGCGGCAGTTACTACCACCACGCCGAGGGGCGGGAGGTGAAACGCTGTGACTGGGAGGATCCGATTGAGAGTGAAGGCTCACCTTCCACCTTCTACGGCGGCGATCTGGATGGCATCATCAGCAAGCTGCCCTACCTGCAAAAGCTCGGCGTCACCGCGCTCTACCTGAACCCGGTGTTCAAGGCCCCCAGCGTGCATAAATATGACACCGAGGATTACTATCAGGTCGATCCCTATCTGGGCGGCAATGAAGCGCTGGTGCGGCTGCGCGAGCAGACGCGGGAGTTCGGCATCCGCCTGATGCTGGATGGCGTGTTCAACCATACCGGCGACTCCAGCCCGTGGTTTGACCGCCACCAGCAGCACCACAATGGCGCGTTTGGCAATGAGGAGGCACCCACCCGCAGTTGGTACAGCTTCTGGCCGGATGGCAGTACCTGCGACTGGAAGGGCTTCAGCAGCCTGCCGAAGCTGGATTACGCCAGCGATGGCGTGGTGGAGCAGATCTATCGCGGGCAGGACAGCGTGGTGCGCCACTGGCTGCGCCCGCCCTACAGCATCGACGCATGGCGGCTGGATGTGATCCACATGCTGGGCGAGGGCGGCGGCGCGAAGCGCAACCTGCACCACCTGGCGGGCATCAAGCAGGCGATCCGGGAGGAGAACCCTGACGCCTATATCCTCGGCGAGCACTTCAACGATGCGCGCGAGTGGCTGCACGCGGGCGTGGAGGATGGCGCGATGAACTATCGCGGCTTTGTCACGCCGGTGTGGGCTTTTCTGGCGAACGTGGACAACGCCGGCGACCCCATGGCGCTGAGCGCCGAAGCCTGCGCCGAGTGGGTGGAGTCCTACCGCGCTGGCCTGCCGCATCAGGTGCAGTTGCGCCAGTTCAACCAGCTCGACAGCCATGACACCTCGCGCTTCATCACTCTGCTCGAAGGCAACCGGGCGCGGATGGCGATGGCGGTGGTGTGGCAATTCTGCTGGATTGGCGTGCCCTGCATCTACTATGGCGATGAGATTGGGCTGGATGGCGAGAACGATCCCTACTGCCGCAAAACCTTCCCGTGGCATAAAGAGCGCTGGGACGCCGACCTGCTGGGGCTTTATACCCGCCTCGCAGCCCTGCGCCATGACAGCCCGGCGCTGCGCCGCGGCGGCTGCAAAGTGCTCCATGCCGAGGGGGACACGCTGGTGTTTATGCGCCGCTATGAGCAGGAGCAGATTGTGGTGGCGTTGCAGCGTAACCGGGCGGCCAACGTGGCCCTGCCGTTGACGCCGATGCTGGAGGGTGCCGAATGGCAAGCGCTGGAAGGTGAGGGAGTACTTACTTCACATTCAGGCGGGCTGACGCTGGCTCTGCCGGGTGAAAGCGTCACCCTGTGGCGCGGGCAGGCCAAGGCCTGAGCATGACCCCGCCGTGGCGGCGGGGTCAGTTTCATCAATAGCCGATGGCGGCACCGGCAGGCCGGCGCACGTCATTCGCGCCATACAGATAGCCCTCCCGCACCTTGCCCGACACCGCCGAGTCATTGCCAGAGTTGGCGGGCGTCACGCCAGCCGCACCCGGCAGCCCCACCATAATCAGCTCTGCCGCGCCCCACGGCGTCTGCTCGACCATCTTGTAGCCGCGCTCCTTCAGCAGCGCCAAACTGTCTGCGGAGACACCGCGCTGCTCATAGTAGACCTCATCCGGCAGCCACTGGTGGTGGATACGCGGGGCGTCCACGGCCTCCTGCGGCGGCATACCGTAATCAATGATATTGATCGCCGCCTGAAGCGTGATGCTGATGATGCGCGAGCCGCCCGGCGAGCCGAGCACCAGGAAGATCTTGCCATCCTTGGTGACCAGCGACGGGCTCATGGAGGAGAGGGGGCGCTTGCCGGGGGCGATGGCGTTACGCGTGCCCTGCACCAGCCCATAGAGATTCTGCTCGCCGACCTTGGTGGTGAAGTCATCCATCTCATCGTTCAGGAAGAAGCCGGTGCCGGGGGCAATCACCACCGCGCCGAAGCGGCCATTGATGGTGTAGGTGGTGGAGACGGCGTTGCCCTGCTGGTCAACGATGGAGTAGTGGGTGGTCTCCGGCTTCTCATGCGGCTCCATGCCCGGCTGCACCTGCTCGGAAGGGGTAGCGCGCAGCGGCTCGATCTTCTTGCGGATCTCGGCGGCGTAGCTCTTGCTGGTCAGGCGGCCGATGGGGTTGGTGACAAATGCCGGGTCGCCGAGGTAGGTGTTGCGATCCATATAGGCGTGGCGCATCGCCTCAGTCAGCACATGGATCGAGGCGGCGGAGTTGAAGCCCATCTCCTTCAGGTTATACCCCTCAAGGGTATTGAGGATCTGGCACATCGTCGTGCCGCCGGAGCTGGGGGGCGGGGAGGAGACAAATTTGTAGCCACGGTAGCTACAGGTAATGGGCGCGGTTTCGGTCACGCGGTAGTCGGCGAAATCCTTCACCGTCAGCAGGCCGCCGCCCTTTTTCGACGCCGCCTCTACCGCTGCCGGGATCTGCCCGTGGTAGAAGGCCTCTGGCCCACGGCGGGCAATCGACTCCAGCGTATTGGCCAGATCGGTCTGCACCAGCCGGTCGCCCGGTTGCAGCGCGCTGCCGTCCGGGCGCAGGAAGATGCGCGCCGCCTCGGGATCGTCACGGAAGCGCTTGACGGTGGTGTCCAGAATGTCCGTGTCGGCGCGGGTCAGGACAAAGCCCTCACGCGCCAGCCGGATGGCCGGAGCCATCACCTGTTGGCGCGTCAGCTTGCCATATTCGCGCTGGGCGGTGTCCAGCCCCAGCACCGTACCGGGTACGCCAGCGGCCAGGTAGCCGTAGAGGGAGGCGTCTTTGCGCACCTTGCCCTGTGCGTCAAGGTACATGTCCGCGCTGGCCGCCGCCGGGGCAGTCTCACGGAAGTTGATAAAGGTGTCCCGGCCATCCGCCAGGTGGACGGTCATAAAGCCGCCGCCACCAATGTTGCCGCAGCAGGGGTTCACCACCGCCTGCGCGTAACCCACTGCCACCGCCGCATCAATGGCGTTACCGCCCATCTTCAGGATATCCACGCCGACCTGCGAGGCCAGGTGTTGCGAGGAGACCACCATCCCATGCTGCGCTTCCACCGCTGGCATGGAGGCCGCGTAAAGATTGCCGCTGACCAGCAGCGCCAGCGCGCTCAGCGGCGCCGTCCATTTTGTTGACCACATAACCACTCCTGTCTGTGCTGATTATTATCCGGGCATTTGCCCCAAGTGAGCTGCAAAGGCCGCGCCAGATCGGCGCGCAAGCGTTACCTCACCAGCCTACCGGCAATCAGGACAAAAAAGCAGCGGAAGTGAAAGAAAAGACAGGAAAAATTTTCATTTGGCGGACAGGGTGGTGCAGCGGGGGCACCGTGGGCGTGCAGGCATAAAAAACCGGCGGACAGGGCCGCCGGTCATTACCTGAGTCTTTAGCCGGCAGGGCCGGCACAGCATTACAGGTTGGTCGCGTTTTCAGACAGGTACTTGGCAACGCCGTCCGGAGACGCGCCCATGCCGGTTTTCCCTTTTTCCCACTGAGCCGGGCACACTTCGCCGTGCTCTTCGTGGAATTGCAGCGCGTCAACCATACGCAGCATTTCGTCGATGTTACGGCCCAGCGGCAGGTCGTTCACCACCTGGTGGCGCACGATACCTTCTTTGTCGATCAGGAAGGAGCCACGCAGCGCCACGCCCGCTTCCGGGTGCTCGATGCCGTAAGCTTTCTGGATTTCACGCTTCACGTCAGCAACCATCGCGTACTTCACTTCGCCGATGCCGCCGTTCTCAACCGGGGTTTTACGCCATGCGTTGTGAACGAACTCGGAGTCGAAGGAAACACCGATCACTTCCACGCCACGGTTCTGGAATTCAGCGTAGCGGTTGTCGAAGGCGATCAGCTCAGACGGGCACACGAAGGTGAAGTCCATCGGCCAGAAGAAGACAACGGTAGGTTTGCCAGCGGTGTGTTTTTTGAAGTTGAAGTTATCAACGATTTCACCACTGCCCAGTACGGCAGCTGCGGTAAAGTCTGGGGCTGGACGAGTTACCAGGACCATAATTACTCCTGTAATATCAGGTTAAAGGACAATTGATGAATAAGACCGAGGCAGTATAGGGATTTAGTCCGGTCGAATAAAGGGCGCGAGACCAATCAATCAGATAGTTTACGGCTATCGTTACAAGCTATAAAAACTATCTTGTTTTAACAATAACCGTTATAAAAGAGCGGCTTATTTTTTGTTCGCCCGGCGAATTTAAAGCTCTCCCGCGCGCGCTTTTGCCATCATCTCCGGATAAAATTCGAAGAAGATCGCTTCAAAGTGCGGGTATTGGCGCTCAAGATCGGCATAGGAGCCAGCCAGCCGGTGCAGGCGAGGGCGGCGGATTGCCATCCGCTCAAGCACCGTCGCCAGATAGGGCAGATCGGCGTAGCGCTCCAGCCAGCGCTCTGGCCACAGGTAGCGGTTGAGGTTCTGGAAACGCTCCGGCATCGCCGAAGAAGCGGGCAAAATTTGACGCTGCGCATGGTTGATAAAGGCCGGCAGCGTATAATCCGCCTCCAGTTTGGCCCAGTGCAGCGCCAGGAAGTGATCCCACAGCACATCCATAGTAATAGGTGCCACGCGGCGGTAGTCGTCGCTGAACAGGGCGCGGGCGCGTTTGACCGCTGGCAGGCTGTCGGTCAGCACGTCAACCCGGCGATGCATCATGATCCCGGCCGCCACTTCCGGCGGGTAGTCATGGCGCGGGTCGCCCCGGACGAAGTCCGCAGCCAGGTTGCCGAGCAGTGAGCTTTGGGCCAGCTCGGCCAGATGAAGGTGGGCTAGAAAATTCATCCGGCGAGTATAACCATTTCGGGCCATCCGCGCCCTTAATTGTTGCAGCGCGGCGGTGCTCCCTCTAGACTAAGCCGCCTGTTTTTCATGTGAACTAAATTGCTATGCGCGTCGCTGATTTCTCGTTTGAACTCCCAGAATCCCTTATTGCCCGCTACCCTCAGGCCGAGCGCAGCGGCTGCCGCTTGCTCTCCCTCGACGGCCCGACCGGTGAATTGACGCACGGCGTCTTTACCGACCTGCTGGAGAAGCTGGAAGCGGGCGACCTGCTGGTCTTCAACAATACCCGGGTGATCCCGGCGCGGATGTTTGGCCGCAAGGTCAGCGGCGGCAAGATTGAAGTGCTGGTGGAGCGCGTGCTGGATGACCACCGCGTGCTGGCGCACGTGCGTGCCTCCAAGGCGCCGAAGGTTGGCGCGGAGCTGCTGTTGGGTGATGACGAGAGCCTCTCCGCCACCATGGTGGCGCGCCACGACGCGCTGTTCGAGCTGCGCTTCAACGATGCGCGCGACGTGTTCACCGTCCTCAATGACATCGGCCACATGCCGCTGCCGCCCTACATTGATCGCCCGGACGAGGAGTCCGACCGCGAACTGTACCAGACGGTCTACAGCGAGAAGCCGGGTGCGGTCGCCGCGCCGACGGCGGGCCTGCACTTCGATGAGCCGCTGCTGGCGGCCCTGAAGACGAAAGGCGTGGAGATGGCCTTTGTGACGCTGCACGTCGGCGCGGGCACCTTCCAGCCGGTGCGGGTGGAGAGCATTGAAGATCACATCATGCACTCCGAGTACGCGGAAGTGCCGCAAGAGGTGGTCGATGCGGTGCTGGCCTGTAAGGCGCGCGGCAAGCGTGTGATCGCCGTCGGCACCACCTCGGTGCGCTCGCTGGAGAGCGCGGCGCAGGCCAGCCAGGAGGCACCGCTCGCCCCGTTCTTCGGCGATACCCAAATCTTCATCTACCCCGGTTATGAGTACCAGGTGGTGGATGCGCTGGTGACCAACTTCCACCTGCCGGAGTCCACGCTGATCATGCTGGTGTCCGCCTTCGCCGGCTACCGCCCGACCATGAAGGCCTATGCCGAGGCAGTGGCGGAGCAGTACCGCTTCTTCAGTTACGGTGATGCGATGTTCATCACCCGTAACCCCCTGGCCCCGCAACAGCAGGTCGGCCAGTAATTCCCGGCCCGGCGCACCGCCGGGCTTACTCTTTCCGGGGCGGTCGTCCCGGAGTCAACCTCATCAGACTGTTTCTCTGATGCCGGAGGCAATGTGAAGTACGAATTAATGACGAAAGATGGTCGCGCCCGCCGCGGCCGTTTGGTGTTTGAGCGCGGTGTGGTGGAGACCCCGGCCTTTATGCCGGTTGGCACCTACGGCACCGTAAAAGGGATGACGCCGGAAGAGGTGAAAGAGACCGGCGCGCAGATCCTGCTGGGCAACACCTTCCACCTGTGGCTGCGTCCGGGGCAGGAGATCATGAAGCTGCACGGCGACCTGCATGACTTCATGCAGTGGCATGGCCCGATCCTCACCGACTCCGGCGGCTTCCAGGTCTTCAGCCTGGGCGCAATGCGCAAGATCAAGGAGGAGGGCGTCCACTTCCGCAATCCCATCAACGGCAACCCGGTGTTCCTCAGCCCGGAGAAGTCGATGGAGATCCAGTATGACCTCGGTTCCGACATCGTGATGATCTTCGACGAGTGCACCCCGTACCCGGCTGACTGGGACTACGCCAAGCGCTCCATGGAGATGTCCTTGCGTTGGGCGGCCCGCAGCCGCAAGCGCTTTGATGAGCTGGAGAACAAAAACGCACTGTTCGGGATTATCCAGGGTAGCGTTTACGAAGATTTACGAGATGTCTCCGTGAAAGGGCTGGTGGAGATTGGCTTTGATGGTTACGCTGTGGGCGGCCTGGCGGTAGGCGAGCCGAAAGAGGACATGCACCGCATCCTGGAGCACGTCTGCCCGCAGATCCCGGAAGATAAGCCGCGCTACCTGATGGGCGTCGGCAAGCCAGAGGATCTGGTTGAGGGTGTGCGCCGGGGCATTGATATGTTTGACTGCGTGATGCCGACGCGCAACGCGCGCAACGGCCACCTGTTTGTCACGGAAGGCGTGGTGAAAATCCGCAACGCGAAGTACAAAGAGGACACCTCACCGCTGGATGCGGAGTGTGATTGCTACACGTGTCGCAATTACAGCCGCGCCTACTTGCATCATCTCGACCGTTGCAACGAAATATTGGGTGCACGCCTGAATACCATCCATAACCTGCGTTATTACCAGCGCGTGATGGCAGGTTTACGCCAGGCTATTGAAGAAGGTAAATTGGAACTGTTTGTTGCTGATTTTTATCAGCGTATTGGCAAACCGGTTCCGCCTTTGGACGCGTAATTTCACACTACTGATTTCGATAACAATGAGGGAAATTCAATGAGTCTTTTCATTTCTGATGCTGTTGCCGCGGCAGGCGCGCCGGCCGGCCAATCCAGCCCGTACTCTCTGGTCATTATGCTGGTGGTCTTCGGTCTGATCTTCTACTTCATGATCCTGCGCCCGCAGCAGAAACGCAGCAAGGAACATAAAAAGCTGATGGATTCGATCGGTAAGGGTGATGAGGTGCTGACCAACGGTGGCCTGATCGGCCGTGTATCCAAAGTGGCAGAGACGGGTTACATCGTGATTGCGCTCAATGACACCACGGAAGTGACCATCAAGCGTGACTACGTAACCGCCGTTCTGCCGAAAGGTACGATGAAGGCTCTGTAATTGAATTTTCCCGAAGGGAACTGCCGTGTTAAACCGATATCCTTTGTGGAAGTACCTGATGTTGATCGCCGTGATCCTCATCGGTTTGCTTTATGCGCTTCCCAACCTTTATGGTGAGGATCCGGCTGTGCAGATTACTGGCGCTCGGGGCTCCGACGCCAGTATGGCCACGCTGGACCAAGTCAAAAGTGTATTAGAACAAGACAAGATCGCGAGCAAGTCCATTGCCTTGGAAAATGGGGCCATCCTGGCTCGCTTTAAAGATACTGACGTTCAGCTGCGGGCGCGCGAAGCGCTGACCACCGCGCTGGGCGATAAATATGTGATTGCCCTCAACCTGGCACCGGCCACCCCGACCTGGCTCGCCCGCCTCAATGCCGAGCCGATGAAACTTGGCCTCGACCTGCGCGGCGGTGTGCACTTCCTGATGGAAGTGGACATGGAAACCGCCATGGGCAAGCTGCAAGAGCAGATGATGGATACCCTGCGCGGTGACCTGCGCGACAAGAGCATCCCTTATGCGACGGTACGCAAGCTGCCGGACAACGCGGTGGAGATCCGTTTCCGTGACGCCGCCACCCGTGACAGCGCGCTGAGCTACCTCTCGCCGCGCCATCGCGATCTGGTGCTCAACACCTCGGGCGACAATGCGCTGCGCATCGTGATGACCGATGACCGTCTGCGCCAGTCCCGTGAAGATGCGGTGCAGCAGAACATCAACATCCTGCGTAACCGTGTCAACCAACTCGGCGTGGCTGAGCCGCTGGTGCAGCGCCAGGGTGCTGACCGCATCGTGGTTGAGCTGCCGGGCATCCAGGACACCGCGCGCGCCAAAGAGATCCTGGGCGCCACCGCGACCCTGGAGTTCCGTCTGGTGAACACCAACGTCGATGCCGCTGCGGCAGACGCGAACCGTGTACCGGGCGACAGCGAAGTGAAATCCACCCGTGACGGCCGTCCGGTGGTGCTCTATAAGCGCGTTATCCTGACCGGTGACCACATCACCGACTCCAACTCCAGCATGGATGAGTACAACCAGCCGCAGGTCAATATCTCCCTGGACGGCGCGGGTGGCTCAGCGATGTCCAACTTCACCAAGGACAACATCGGCAAGCCGATGGCGACCCTGTTTGTGGAGTACAAGGACAGCGGCAAGAAAGATGCCAACGGTCGCAGCATCCTGGTGAAACAGGAAGAGGTGATCAACGTGGCGACCATCCAGTCACGTCTGGGCAACAGCTTCCGTATTACCGGCATCAACGATCCGAATGAAGCGCGCCAGCTCTCGCTGCTGCTGCGTGCCGGTGCGCTGATTGCGCCAATCCAGATTGTTGAAGAGCGCACCATCGGCCCGACTCTGGGTATGCAGAACATCACGCAGGGCCTTGAGGCTTGCCTGTGGGGTCTGGTGGCGTCCATCGTCTTTATGGTGGTCTTCTACCGTAAGTTCGGCCTGATCGCGACCGCTGCACTGATCGTCAACCTGGTGCTGATTGTCGGCATCATGTCCCTGCTGCCGGGGGCGACCCTGACCATGCCGGGCATTGCCGGTATCGTCTTGACGCTGGCGGTGGCGGTTGACGCCAACGTGCTGATCAACGAGCGCATCAAGGAGGAGATCCGTAATGGCCGCTCCATCCAGCAGTCGATCCATGAAGGCTATCGCGGCGCGTTCTCCAGTATTGTTGACGCCAACGTCACCACATTGATCACGGCCATCATCCTGTATGCCGTGGGGACAGGTTCCATCAAGGGCTTCGCCATCACCACCGCAATCGGTGTAGCGACCTCGATGTTTACCTCCATTGTCGGTACCCGTGCCATCGTCAACCTGCTTTACGGCGGCAAGCGCATCAACAAGCTGTCTATCTGAGGAGTGCGTTGTGGCACAACAACAATATAGTGTTGAACAACTGAACTACGGCCGTAAAGTCTATGACTTTATGCGCTGGGACAACCTGGCCTTCTGTATCTCCGGGCTGTTGCTGATCGCTTCGGTGATCATCATGGGCGTACGTGGCTTCAACTGGGGCCTGGACTTCACCGGCGGGACGGTCATTGAGATCACCCTCGACCAGCCAGCAAACCTCGATACCCTGCGCGGTGCGCTGGAGAAGGCTGGTTTTGCCGAGCCAGTGGTGCAGAACTTCGGCAGCAGCCGTGACGTGATGGTGCGTTTGCCGCCCGTCAGCGGCAGCGCTGGCCAGGAGCTGGGCAACAAGGTGATTTCGCTGGTCAACAGTGAAGTCGACAAGAATGCCACGGTGAAACGGGTGGAGTTCGTCGGCCCGAGCGTCGGCAGCGATCTGGCGCAGGCTGGCGGCATGGCGCTGCTGGTGGCACTGATCTCCATTCTGGTGTACGTCGGTTTCCGCTTTGAGTGGCGACTGGCGCTGGGTGCCGTACTGGCACTGGCGCACGACGTCATCATCACCATGGGTGTGCTGTCACTGTTCCACATCGAGATTGACCTGACCATCATCGCCTCGCTGATGTCGGTCATTGGTTACTCGCTGAACGACAGTATCGTGGTGTCAGACCGTATCCGTGAGAACTTCCGCAAGATCCGCCGCGGCAATGCTTACGAGATCACCAACGTCTCCCTGACCCAGACGCTGAGCCGTACCATCATGACCTCCGCCACCACGCTGATGGTGGTCTTGATGCTCTACATCTTCGGCGGCGCGCTGCTGGAAGGCTTCTCCCTGACCATGCTGATCGGTGTCTCCATCGGTACGGTCTCCTCCATCTATGTGGCTTCGGCGCTGGCGCTGAAACTGGGCATGAAGCGCGAGCACATGCTGCAACAGAAGGTGGAGAAAGAGGGGGCAGACCAGCCCAACATCCTGCGCTAAGCGTCAGGTCTCTAATAAAAAAACCCCGCATCGCGGGGTTTTTTTATGGCTGCGGGGCGGCGTCCGGGGCGGGCGCACTCTGGGCGGTGGGCGTGACGTCACGCAGCCGGATAAAGCCGAGCTGCTCTGGCGTCTGGCCGCTGAAGCGCAACTCCAGCGTTACTTCAGTGCGTGGCAGCAGGGCATCGCTGACGCTGATGGGCTGGGAGAGCATATCAACCAGCAACGGCTGGCCGGTGGTGGGGTCGAGGTGGCCCCAGTCCACCACGGCCGTGAAGCCGGGCAGGGTGGTGCCGGAGCGCGCGCGGAGATGCAGCAGCGCCTGCGCGCCATTTGCCTCCGGGGCGAGGTGGCTGATAGAGACGCTGATCTCGCCGATGGCGCTGCGCAGCGCCGCCGGGTTATTGGCCGCTGGCAGCAGGTAGACGCCGCTCTCTGACTGACGGTTAAGCTGGCTCTGCTGCTCCAGCGCGGTGGCCTCGTCGGTCAATGCCTGCAATTTCTGGTTAAGCTGGACCACTTCGGATTTCAGCTTTGGCACTTCGGGGTTTTGGGCGCAGGCACTCAACAACAGCGGGAAGAGCAGGGCGGCGCGCCGCAGCGCACGCGGGGCGGGAAGGCAGTAACTGGTTGTCATGTCGGTGATTTCCTTTTCCAGATTCGCTCTCTAGAGCTTAGTCCGCCAGCCAGCGAAAGTCATGCAAAAGCCGGGCGTGGGCTGGCCAATCCGGGAAGCGCTTCCCAACAAATGGGCATCAGCCTTTTTAGTCGCGGCAGTTCGCGGTAAACTAACAACCAGTCAGAAATGCTAATCAGGAAGCGCCATGCACTGTCCATTTTGTGCCGCAGTTGATACGAAAGTGATTGATTCACGCCTGGTGGGTGATGGATCGCAGGTTCGCCGCCGTCGCCAGTGTCTGGTCTGCAATGAACGCTTTACCACCTTTGAGGTGGCGGAACTGGTGATGCCGCGCGTTATCAAGAGCAATGACGTGCGCGAGCCGTTCAATGAGGACAAGTTGCGCAGCGGGATGCTGAAGGCGCTGGAGAAGCGTCCGGTCAGCTCCGATGACGTTGAGATGGCCATCAGCCATATCAAGTCCCAGCTGCGCGCCACCGGCGAGCGCGAGGTGCCCGCCAAGATGGTCGGCGGTCTGGTCATGGATGCGCTGAAGCGTCTCGACAAGGTCGCTTATATTCGTTTCGCCTCGGTCTACCGCAGCTTCGAAGATGTCCGTGAGTTCGGCGAAGAGATCGCCCGCCTGCAAGATTAAGGGATCCCATGCAGCACGATGAATTTTACATGGCGCGCGCCTTTGAACTGGCGCGGCTGGGCCGTTTTACCACGACGCCTAACCCCAATGTGGGCTGTGTTATCGTGCGCGACGGCGAGATTGTCGGCGAAGGGTATCACCTGCGCGCCGGCGAGCCACATGCCGAGGTACATGCGCTGCGCATGGCCGGGGAGCGCGCCGTGGGCGCGACCGCCTATGTTACGTTGGAGCCATGTAGCCACCACGGGCGTACGCCGCCCTGCTGCGACGCGCTGATTGCCGCTGGCGTCAGCCGGGTGGTGGCAGCGATGCAAGACCCTAATCCCGAGGTGGCGGGGCGCGGCCTCTACCGCCTGAAACAGGCGGGCATTGAGGTGCGCCACGGATTGATGCTGCCTGAGGCGGAGGCGATCAACCGCGGTTTCCTCAAGCGGATGCGCACCGGCTTCCCCTATGTGCAGCTGAAGATGGGCGCATCGCTGGATGGACGTACCGCCATGGCCTCTGGCGAGAGCCAGTGGATCACCTCACCGGAGGCGCGCCGCGATGTGCAGCGCTTCCGCGCGGAGAGCTCTGCCATCCTTAGCAGTAGCGCCACGGTACTGGCAGACGATCCCTCGCTGACGGTGCGCTGGAACGAGCTGGATGAGACGCTGCGCCAGCGCTATCCGGCGCGGCAGGCGGCGCAACTCTCTGCCGACTGCCCGGCGACGGCTGACGATCTGCGCCAGCCCTTGCGGATCATCATCGACAGCCAGAACCGCGTGACGCCACAGCACCGGCTGGTGAGCCAGCCCGGCCAGACCTGGCTGGCGCGTCTGGAGGCTGATCAACAGGCATGGCCTGACAGCGTCGAGCAGTGGCGGGTGCCGGGCCGGGATGGGCAGGTTGATCTGGTACTGATGATGATGCAACTGGCGAAACGCCAGGTGAACAGCGTGTGGGTCGAGGCGGGCGCGCAGCTGGCCGGGGCGCTGCTTCAGGCCGGGCTGGTGGACGAACTGATCGTCTATCTGGCCCCCAAATTGTTGGGCGACAGCGCCCGCGGCCTGTGCGCGCTGCCGGGCCTGACCCAGTTGGCCGACGCGCCACGCTTTGCCTTTAGCGAGGTACGGCAGGTTGGCCCGGATCTGCGGGTACGCCTGAAACCCGCGTGAGAGATGGCCGGATTGGGGCCGAATCCACGCAAAGAAACCGATTGCCTGCGCGTGGAGATCAAAACCGCACGCGCAGGTGAGCAAAGAGTGTGATAGAATCCGCCCCCCTGCGGGGTATTGAACCCAACTTAAGGAAAGCGTATGAACGTTATCGAAGGTGCTGTTGCGACTCCTGACGCACGTGTGGCGATTGCAATTGCTCGTTTTAATAATTTCATCAATGACAGCTTGCTGGCAGGCGCCATTGATGCCCTGAAACGCATTGGTCAGGTTTCTGAAGACAACATCACCGTGGTATGGGTCCCTGGCGCTTACGAGCTGCCGCTGGCTGCCCGTGCTCTGGTCAATACCAAACGTTATGACGCCGTCGTCGCGCTCGGCACGGTAATCCGTGGGGGCACCGCGCACTTTGAGTATGTGGCCGGTGAGTGCAGCTCTGGCCTGGCCAGCGTTGCCATGAACAGCGAAGTGCCAGTGACCTTCGGCGTGCTGACCACTGAAAGCATCGAGCAGGCCATTGAGCGTGCTGGTACCAAAGCGGGCAACAAAGGTGCAGAAGCTGCACTGACCGCACTTGAAATGATTAATGTTATCAAGGCCATCAAGGCCTGAATCTAGTTAAGGGGATATCCGTGAAACCTGCTGCCCGTCGCCGCGCCCGTGAATGTGCCGTCCAGGCGCTTTACTCCTGGCAGTTGTCTAAGAATGACATTGCCGACGTAGAATTACAGTTCCTGAGTGAGCAGGATGTCAAAGATGTCGACATCGCCTATTTCCGTGAGCTGTTGTCCGGCGTGGCCGTCAATGCGAGCAGCCTGGATGCCATGATGGCGCCGGTTCTCTCCCGTCAGCTCGAAGAGCTGGGCCAGGTGGAGCGCGCGGTGCTGCGCATCGCGCTGTTTGAACTGAGCAAGCGTGAAGATGTCCCCTACAAAGTGGCAATCAACGAAGCCATTGAACTGGCAAAAACCTTTGGTGCAGAGGACAGCCACAAGTTTGTGAACGGTGTGCTGGACAAAGTCGCGCCGACCGTGCGCAAGAAACGCTGATCGCAGGGCCACCCTGCCAGCCACTGACGGTGTCTGCTTGTAATGCATCATAAATAAGGCCGGTTATCCGGCCTTTCTTATTTATCTTACTTGTTGGAAAAGCACTATGGCATGCGGCGAATTTGACGTAATTGCCCGTTACTTTGACCGGTTTAAATATAGCCGCCGGGATGTGCAGCTCGGGATTGGCGATGACTGCGCCCTGCTGACCGTCGCAGAGAAACAGGTGCTGGCGGTCAGCACGGATACTCTGGTCGAGGGTACCCACTTCCTGCCGGATATCGACCCGGCGGATCTTGCCTACAAGGCATTGGCGGTGAACGTCAGCGATCTGGCAGCGATGGGGGCCGATCCGGCCTGGCTCTCACTGGCTCTGACCCTGCCACAGGTGGACGAGCCTTGGCTGGCCGCCTTCAGCAACAGCCTGTTCGAGCACCTCAACTACTACGGTATGCAACTGATTGGTGGCGACACCACGCGCGGCAACAGCCTGAGCCTCACGCT
This sequence comes from Nissabacter sp. SGAir0207, assembly GCF_005491205.1. Classification (NCBI taxonomy): domain Bacteria; kingdom Pseudomonadati; phylum Pseudomonadota; class Gammaproteobacteria; order Enterobacterales; family Yersiniaceae; genus Nissabacter; species Nissabacter sp. SGAir0207. The sequence continues at coordinate 2,913,720 of NZ_CP028035.1, read as the reverse complement.
GACCGTGCACGGTCTGGTGCCGGCGGGGCGGGCGCTGACCCGTAGCGGCGCGCGGGTAGGGGATTGGGTCTACGTCACCGGCTCACTGGGCGACAGCGCGGCGGGGCTGGCGCTGTTGCAGCAACGGCTGACAGTCGCGGAGGCAGAAGATCGCGACTACCTGTTGCGTCGCCACCTGCGGCCACAGCCGCGCGTGCTGCATGGTCAGGCTCTGCGCGATCTGGCCAGCGCCGCCATCGACCTCTCCGATGGCCTGATCTCCGATCTCGGCCATATCCTGAAGGCCAGTGCCTGTGGCGTGCGCATCGATCTGGATGCCATTCCCTGCTCAGACGTGCTGAAAAAGCACGTGTCACCGGAGCAGGCGCTGAAGTGGGCGCTTACTGGGGGGGAAGATTACGAGCTGTGCTTCACGGTGCCGGAGATTAACCGCGGCGCACTGGACGTGGCGCTGCACCATGCTGGCGCACCCTTTACCTGTATCGGCCAGCTGGCACCGCAGGCGGAGGGCATCCAGTACCTGCGCGGTTCACAGCCGGTCACGCTGGCGTGGCACGGGTTCGATCACTTTAAGGCAGATGAGTAGATGGCAAAGAGTATGAAACCGTCGCTGCAGGCGACGGAACAGGTGCTGGACGAGGCAATCGACCAGATGGACGCCGCCAAAAAGCGGCTGCGGATGCGCAACCCCTGGCACCTGCTGGCGACCGGCTTCGGCAGCGGGCTGTTCCCTTGGGGGCCGGGCACCGCTGGCTCCGTGGCGGCAATTCCCTGCTGGGTGCTGCTGAACACCCTGCCGTGGCAGGTCTATTCACTGGTGGTGATGTTCAGCATCTGCATCGGTGTTTACCTCTGCCACCAGACCGCCAAAGACATGGGCGTGCACGACCACGGCAGCATTGTCTGGGATGAGTTTGTCGGCATGTGGATCACGCTGATGGCGATCCCGGTCAATGACTGGCAGTGGGTGCTGGCGGGCTTTGTGGTGTTCCGCATTCTGGATATCTGGAAGCCCTGGCCGATCCGCTGGTTTGACCGGAACATTCAGGGCGGCATGGGGATTATGGCCGACGATGTGGTGGCGGGCGTCTGTTCTGCCCTGATCATCTATCTGGTGGGTCACCACTGGCCGTTCTAAGCCGGTGAAAAGAGTGAAACGGGCGCGATGGCGCCCGTTTTTGTTACTGGAAGCCGGTCTCCGGGTGGGGCTGGTAGTAATGCTCCAGATCGGCAATCTCTGCCTCGCTCAGGGTCAGCGCCAGCGCCGCCACGGCATCCTCCAGATGGGAGGCGCGTGACGCACCAATGATGGGCGCGGTGACCACCGGCTTGCTCAGCAGCCAGGCTAGCGCGATTTGCGCGCGTGGCACGCCATGCTGCTCCGCCAGCGCCGCCACCCGTTCCGCCACCTGCCGGTCAGAAGCCGCGACGGCGTCATCCGCCTGATCGTAGAGGTTCTTGCCCACCTCATCGGTCTGCGTGCGCACGGTCTGTTCGCCCCACGGGCGGGTCAGGCGGCCACGTGCCAATGGGCTCCAAGGCAGCACCGCAATCCCTTCCTCCGCGCACAGCGGGTGCATCTCCCGCTCCTCCTCACGTTGCAGCAGGTTGTACTGATCCTGCATCGACACAAACCGCGCCCAGCCCCGCTGTTGCGAGAGATCCAGCGCCTGACGGAACTGCGCAGTATGCATGGAGGAGGCACCGATGTAGCGCACTTTACCGGCTCTCACCACCTCATCCAGCGCCGCCAGCGTCTCCTCAATCGGCGTGTCGTAATCCCAGCGGTGAATTTGCAGCAGGTCGATATACTCCATGCCGAGGCGGCGCAGGCTGTCGTCCACCGACTGTACGATTGAGGCGCGCGACAGGCCGCCAGCCAGATTGCTGAGGGGGAAGTAGACCTTGGTCGCCAGCACGATCTCATCGCGGCGGGCAAAATCGCGCAGCGCGCGGCCAACAATCTCCTCGCTGCTGCCGTCGGAGTAGCTGTTGGCAGTGTCGAAGAAGTTGATGCCTGCCTCCACGGCCTGCTTGATCAGCGGGCGGCTCTCCGCCTCTGGCAGCGTCCAGCTATGGTTGCCGCGAGACGGCTCGCCGTAGGTCATGCAGCCGAGGCACAGGCGCGACACCTTCAGATCGGTACTGCCTAACTGGGTGAATTTCATCGGGACTCCTTGGGCAAAAGGGCAGGGGAAATGCCTAACTTTAGCCGCCAGAGAGGGTTATGGCGAGGGGAAATGGGGAAGGGGAAACAGGGGCGCGGCGCGCCCCTGAGGCTGTCAGGCCAGCCACTCCGTGATGCGGCGCTCAATGCCTGCCGCATCCAAACCGAAGTCTGCCCGTACCTCTTCCTGCGTGCCCTGCGGGATAAAGAGATCCGGCAGGCCGAGGTTAAGTACCGGTGTCATGCGGCGTTTGCTCATCAGCAGCTCGTTGACGCCGCTGCCCGCGCCACCCATGATGGCGTTCTCCTCCAGCGTCACCAGCGCGTCGTGGCTCTCCGCCAGCTCCAGCACCAGCGACTCATCCAGCGGCTTGACGAAGCGCATGTCCACCAGCGTGGCGTCCAGCGCCTCGGCAGCCTGACGCGCTTCCGGCAGCAGCGTACCAAAGTTAAGGATCGCAATCTTCTTGCCTTCACGGCGCACCACGCCCTTGCCAATCGGCAGCATCGCCAGCGGCTCACAGGTGGCACCGGTGCCATTGCCGCGCGGGTAGCGCACCGCCACCGGGCCAGCGTTGTGGTGGTAGCCGGTATGCAGCATCTGGCGGCACTCGTTCTCGTCGCTTGGCGTCATGATCACCATGTTCGGGATGCAGCGCAGGAAGGAGAGATCGAACGCCCCCTGATGGGTCTGGCCATCCGCGCCGACGATGCCGCCGCGGTCAATGGCGAACAGTACCGGCAGGTTCTGGATCGCCACGTCATGGATCACCTGATCATAGGCGCGTTGCAGGAAGGTGGAGTAGATCGCCACCACCGGCTTGTAGCCGCCAATCGCCAGACCGGCGGCGAAGGTCACCGCATGTTGCTCGGCAATCGCCACGTCGAAGTACTGCGTCGGGTACTCGCGGGAGAACTTCACCATGCCGGAGCCTTCGCGCATCGCTGGGGTGATCGCCATCAGCTTGCTGTCGGTGGCGGCGGTTTCGCACAGCCAGTCGCCAAAGATTTTCGAGTAGGTCGGCAGGCCGCCGGCGCTTTTCGGCAGCGTACCGGTGGTCGGGTCAAATTTCGGCACCGCGTGCCAGCTGATGGGGTCATTCTCCGCCGGGGCGTAGCCCTTGCCCTTTTTGGTCATGATGTGCAGCAGCTGTGGCCCCTTCAGGCCGCGCATGTTTTTCAGCGTCTGCGCCAGCGCCTGGACATCATGGCCATCCACCGGGCCGATATAGTTGAAGCCCAGCTCCTCAAACAGCGTGCCCGGCACCACCATGCCCTTCAGGTGCTCTTCGGTGCGGCGCACCAGCTCCTTGATGGGCGGTACGCCAGAGAGCACCTTCTTGCCGCCTTCACGCAGGCGGGAGTAGAGCTTGCCAGAGAGCAGGTTGGCCAGGTGGTTGTTGAGCGCGCCGACGTTCTCAGAGATCGACATCTCATTGTCGTTGAGGATCACCAGCATGTCGGAGTTGATATCGCCAGCGTGGTTCATCGCCTCAAAGGCCATGCCAGCGGTGATGGCACCGTCGCCAATCACACAGACGGTGCGGCGGCCCTTGCCCTCACGCTCCGCCGCCGCCGCCATGCCCAACCCGGCGCTGATGGAGGTGGAGGAGTGGCCGACGGAGAGCACGTCATATTCGCTCTCGCTGCGCCACGGGAAGGGGTGCAGGCCATTCTTCTGGCGGATGGTGTTGATGCGGTCACGGCGGCCGGTCAGGATCTTATGGGGATACGCCTGATGGCCAACATCCCACACCAGATGATCAAAAGGCGTGTTATAGACATAGTGCAGCGCCACGGTCAGTTCGACCGCGCCGAGGCCCGAGGCAAAGTGTCCGCTGGATTGGCTGACGCTGTCCAACAGGTACTGACGAAGCTCATCACACAGCTTGGGTAAACTTTCTTTGGGCAACAGACGCAGCTCTTCTGGGGAGTGCACCAGTGCCAAGGTCGGGTAATTAGCGAGATTAAGACTCATCAGATACTCGTATCAGAGGGTTTACGATACTCATCAGTTATCGCGTTCAATAATGAAACTGGCCAGCGCCTGCAAAGGGGCGGTGTTATAGGACTCTGCGGCCAGCGGCGCCAGGGCCGCCAGCGCGTCCTGATAGAGATCCCAGGCCTTGGTTTGCGCCTGCTCCAGCCCCAGCAGCGCCGGGTAGGTGCTTTTGCCCAGCTGCTGGTCTGCGCCCTGACGTTTGCCGATTTTGTCGGTATCGCCAATCACGTCCAGAATGTCATCCTGCACCTGGAAGGCGAGGCCGATGGCCTGTGCGTAGCGATCCAGCAGCGGCAGGGCGCGGCGGCCCGGCTCGCCGGCGGCATAGGCGCCAAGGCGGACGGCGGCCTGAATCAGCGCGCCGGTTTTATGGCGGTGGATCTGCTCCAGCGCCGTCAGCCCCACCTGCTGGCCCTCGGCGGCCAGATCCAGCGCCTGCCCGCCCGCCATGCCGGCAGCGCCGCTGGCAGTGGCCAGTTCCGACACCATGCTTAATCTATCATGAATAGCCACGCCGGGCATCGGGGCATCGGCCAGAATGGAGAAGGCCAGGGTTTGCAGCGCATCGCCAGCCAGAATGGCGCTCGCCTCACCAAACTTGATGTGGCAGGTGGGCTGGCCACGGCGCAGGTCATCATCGTCCATCGCTGGCAGGTCATCATGGATCAGCGAGTAGGCGTGGATTGACTCAATCGCCGCCGCCGGCGCGTTCAGCGTCTCGGTGGGCAGGCCAAACATCTCCCCGGTGGCATAGACCAGATAGGGGCGCAGACGCTTGCCGCCCAGCAGTGCGCCGTAGCGCATCGCCGCCACCAGCTGCGCGTCCGGCGCGTGGCGATCGGCAATGTAGCCGTTCAGGGCCTGATCGATCTGCTGCTGGCAGGCACGCAGGCGCGCAGGAAAATCGATCACAGCCGCCTGTGATTCTTCATGGGCCATAACTATTACTCTTCCGGGGTAAAGGGAGTCAGGGGGGCGTCAGGCTGGTTGTCGCTCTCCAGCAGGATCTGCACGCGCTGTTCAGCCTGTTGCAGGGTCTGTTGGCCCTGGCGCGCCAGCTGCACGCCGCGCTCAAACTCGTTCAGCGCCTCTTCCAATGGCAGGTCGCCAGACTCCAGGCGGGTGACAATCTGCTCCAGCTCGCCGAGGGCGGTTTCAAAATTGGCAGGTGGTACGGCTTTTTTTGGCATAGTTCTCTTTTAATAAGTTGGGCGGCGCGGCCTGAGACCTTCACACCGCACTCTGCGCTGGGCGCAGGGGCTAATTCACGGCAAAGTGCATGGATTTGCGCGCAGCGTAGCCCGATATGATGATATACTGTGCGGCCTGAACAGTATGGGTACGGCTGCGGAAGGGTTCCGCCATGACTCACTTTCTGATTCTAGATCGTTATTCACACACTGACGACCCACTCATTCACACCTTAAATCAAAGACTGCCATGAAGTTTATCATTAAATTGTTCCCGGAAATCACCATCAAGAGCCAATCCGTGCGTTTGCGCTTTATAAAGATCCTGACCAGCAACATTCGCAACGTACTGAAAGAGCTGGATGAGACGCTGGCGGTGGTGCGCCATTGGGACCATATTGAAGTCCGCAGCAAGGATGAAAGCAAACGCGAACTCCTCTGCGACGCGCTGACGCGCATTCCGGGTATTCATCATGTGCTGGAAGTGGAAGAGCGTGAATATCGCGATCTGCATCATATTTTTGAGCAGACTCTGGAAGCCTACCGCGACGAGCTGGAAGGGAAAACCTTTTGCGTGCGCGTGAAGCGCCGTGGCAAACACGCCTTCACCTCTGGCGACGTTGAGCGCTACGTCGGCGGCGGCCTGAACCAGCACATCGACTCCGCCAGCGTCAACCTGACACAGCCGGAAGTCACGGTGAAGCTGGAGGTCAATGATGAGAAGCTGGTGCTGGTGAAGGCGCGCCACATCGGTTTGGCTGGCTACCCGATTGGCACGCAGGAAGATGTGATGTCGCTGATCTCTGGCGGCTTCGACTCCGGCGTCTCCAGCTACATGCTGATGCGCCGTGGCTGCCGTGTGCACTACTGCTTCTTCAACCTCGGCGGCGCGGCCCACGAGATTGGCGTCAAGCAGGTGGCGCACTACCTGTGGAACCGCTTCGGCAGTTCGCACCGCGTGCGTTTCGTGGCGATCAACTTTGAGCCGGTGGTTGGCGAGATCCTCGAGAAGGTGGACGACGGCCAGATGGGCGTGGTGCTCAAGCGCATGATGGTGCGCGCCGCCTCCCAAGTGGCTGAGCGCTATGGCGTGCAGGCGCTGGTGACCGGCGAGGCGCTGGGCCAGGTCTCCAGCCAGACGCTGACCAACCTGCGCCTGATCGACAACGCCACCGACACGCTGATCCTGCGTCCGCTGATCTCCCACGACAAAGAGCACATCATCAAGATTGCGCGTGAGATCGGCACCGAGGACTTTGCCAAGACCATGCCGGAGTACTGTGGTGTGATCTCGAAAAGCCCAACCGTCAAGGCGGTGAAGGGCAAGATCGAGGCCGAAGAGGCAAACTTTGATTTCGAGATCCTGGACCGCGTGGTGCGCGAGGCGAAGAACGTGGACATCCGTGAGATCGCTGAGCAGACCGAGGAGCAGGTCACCGAGGTGGAGACCGTCGCGGCGCTGGCCCCGGACGACGTGCTGCTGGATATCCGCTCCCCGGATGAGCAGGATGAGCATCCGCTGGCGCTGGAGGGCGTGGTGGTGAAATCGCTGCCGTTCTACAAGATCAGCACCCAGTTCGGCGATCTGGACCAGAGCAAAAATTACCTGCTCTACTGCGACCGTGGGGTGATGAGCCGCCTGCAGGCGCTCTACCTGCTGGAGCAGGGCTTCAATAACGTGAAGGTCTACCGCCCGTAAGCGCGGCAGGACAAAAAAACCGGGGCCAAGGCCCCGGTTTTTTTATGCCAGCAGGGCAGGGGGCTAGGCGGGATCGCGGTAGTCGTAGACGCCGGGCGGCAGCACCAGTTGGGCCGCGACCTCGGCGGCCTTGGCCTTGCCAGCCAGCAGGTCAATCAGCTTCAGGGCGAACTCAATGGCGGTGCCCGGCCCCTGGCTGGTCAGCAGATTGACGCGCGGATCGTGCACCACCCGTTTGTCCATCCACTTCTCGGGGCTGATCTTCTCTTTCAGCGCCGGGAAGCCGGTCATGTTGCCTACTGGGAAGAGCTGGTGATGCTCCAGCACCAGTGCTGGCGCAGCGCAAATGGCTGCCACCAGCTTGCCGCTAAGGTGCGTCTGGCGCACCGTCTCCACCAGCAGCGGGCTGTCGCGGAAGCACTCCGCACCGGGGCCGCCGCCGGGCAGTACCAGCGCGTCATGCCCGCCGTCCGCCACTTCGGCCAGCGTGGCGTCAGCCAGCAGCCGCACCCCGCGTGAGCAGGTGATCTCGCGCGTGCCATCACCGGCCACGCTGGCGGTGGTGACCTGGATGCCGGCGCGCACCAGCAAATCAATCACCGTGACCGCTTCCATCTCTTCACTGCCAGGCGCCAGGCAGACCAGAACCGATACGCTCATACTCATTTTCCCTTCTTTTAATCTGTTCAAACAGCCGGCTGTTCTCCGGCAGGTGCAGCCCGTGGCTGCGGGCGCGCCGCAGCAGGTAGCCGGTAATGTAGTCGATCTCCGTGTGGCGCTGGGCGCGCACATCCTGGAGCATCGAGGAGTGGTTGGCGGCGGTGCGCTGCATCACCTCATAGACATAGGGCAGCAGCGCCTCGCCCGAGGTGTGGAAGCCCTCGATGGTCATCACCTGCGCCACTTCGTGGCAGATACGCTCGATCTGCTCCGGGTAGGCGACCAGTTCGCCGTTGCTACAGCCGTAGAGGGCGGTCAGCGGGTTGATGACGCAGTTGACCGCCAGCTTTTTCCAGCTGGCGGCGGCAATGTGGTCATGCCAGGCGACGTCCGGCAGCGCCAGGTGCAGCACCTCTGCCAGGTGGCTCATCGCCCGCCCGTGTGGCGAGGTGGGGCCGATATGGGTGATGCCGCTGGCCACATGGTGGATCAGCGTGCCATCGCGCCGCGCCGCATGGGTGGTAATGCCCTGCAAAATCGGCAGGCGGTTGGGCGGCAGCTCATCCTGCGCGCCCATGCCGTTGTGCAGCAACAGTAGGGTGCACTCTGGGTTGAGTTGCAGCAGCAGCGGGATCAGCGCGCCCGACACCTGCCACGCCTTCAGCGTCACCAGCAGCAGTTCGCTCTCCGCCAAATGCGCCGGATCGTTGGCCGGCAGGGTATGGTTGTACACCATTCCCTCTTCATCAATGACGTTGACGGAGCAAAACGGCTGGGGCACGCGCAGCCAGCCCTGGACATCATGCCCATGCCGCGTGAGGGCAGAGAGCCAGACCTGCCCCAGTGCACCGCAACCAAGAACGGTTATTTTCATCTTTTTTTCTCCCCCCTGGCCGCCAGCGGAAAATCCCGCCCAACAGGGCTAGTATAGTCATTCAGGCAACCGGCCCCCGGCAGTATGCCGTCTGGCGTGCCGCGATGCCACCGGCGCGGCTACGATTTTGCATCCGCCCGGTAAGCGGTTATCATGCTCGCCATGTCGAGTTAAGGGAGGAAAGGCGATGCCATCTTTCGATATTGTTTCTGAAATTGATATGCAAGAAGTTCGTAATGCCGTGGAAAACGCCAGCCGTGAGCTGACCAACCGCTGGGACTTCCGCAACATCCCGGCCAGCTTCGAGCTGAATGAAAAGAACGAGACCATCAAGGTCGCCAGCGAGTCTGACTTCCAGGTCAACCAGCTGCTGGATATCCTGCGCGAGAAGCTCTCCAAGCGCGGCATTGAGGGCGGGGCGCTGGAGATCCCAGAGCAGATCGACCACAGCGGCAAGACCTACAGCGTGGACGCCAAGCTGCACTCCGGCATTGAGACGACGCTGGCGAAGAAGGTCGTCAAGCTGATCAAAGACAGCAAGCTGAAGGTGCAGGCGCAAGTGCAGGGGGAGGAGGTGCGCGTCACCGGTAAATCCCGCGACGATCTGCAAAGCGTGATGCAACTGGTGCGCGGGGCCGATCTCGGCCAGCCGTTCCAGTTCAAAAACTTCCGCGACTAATAAAACGGGCCGCATCAGCGGCCCGTCGGGAAGCATGAAGGGGGCCGCCAGCGCGGCCCTTTTTTATGCGCCGGTGCCCAGATCGCCGAGGAACTGCTCCAGCGCCTGACGGCTAGTGACCTTGCTGTCAATCTTGATGTAGGCGCTGCGCTCCGCTGGCACCACCACCACATCGGCCACGCCCGGTTGCGCCTTCAGGCGTGACGCCAGCGCCGGATGGTTGACCGCCCGCTCTGAGAGGGTGAGACGCAGGCTGCTGACGTAGGGCGGCTCCTGCATGGTGGCGCTGACCGCAAACCACACCACGGCAATCGCCGCACAGGCGATAAAGACCGCACCCGCCCCGGCCACGCCAAAGATCCAGCCGCCCAGGCTGCCGCCAATCGCCACACCAATAAATTGGCTGGTGGAGTAAACGCCCATCGCCGTGCCTTTGTAACCCGCCGGCGACTCCTTGCTGACCAGTGACGGCAAGATTGCCTCCATCAGGTTAAACGCCAGGAAGAAGAGCTGGATGCCCGCGATGATCACCCACAGGCGCTGGCCACCGGCCGACCAGAGCACCAGCTCCGCCAGCAGCAGCACCGCCACGCAGCTCATAAAGACCTGCTTCATGCGGCGCTTCTTCTCGGCGTAGATGATGAACGGGATCACCGCCACGAAGGAGGTGAGCATGGTCACCAGATAGACCTTCCAGTGGTCGCTGGCCGGGAAGCCGGCCTGCTCCATCACGCGCGGCAGCACCACGAAACTGGACATCAGCAGGATATGCAGGCACATGATGCCGAAGTTGAGCTTCAGCAATTTCGGGTTGCCAAGCACCTTGCTGAAACTGCCCTTGACCATGCTCGACTCACGGTTGAGCACGTGGCTGGAGGCGTTTGGCACCACCGCAACCGTGATGGCAATGCCGCACAGCGCCAGCAGGGCAATCATCCAGAACAGCGCGTGCAGCCCCAGCGCGTGGGTGATGATCGGGCCAAGCACCATCGCAATCGCAAAGGTGATGCCAAAGCTGATGCCGATAAAGGCCATCGCCTTGGTGCGGTTCTGCTCACGCGTCAGGTCGGAGAGCAGCGCCATCACGGCGGCGGCAATCGCCCCCGAGCCTTGCAGCGCGCGGCCCAAAATCACCCCCCAGATGGAGTCGGTGAGGGCGGCAATGGCGCTGCCGAACGCAAAGATTGCCAGGCCAAATACAATCAATGGCTTGCGGCCAATCCGGTCAGAGAGCAGGCCGAAGGGGATCTGGAAGACCGCCTGTGCCAGCCCATAGATGCCGATGGCCAAACCAATCAGCGCTTCGCTGGCGCCGGAGAGCGCCATGCCATAAGTCGTCAGCACCGGCAGTACCATGAACATGCCGAGCATCCGTAAAGAGAAAACGGTCCCTAATCCCCATGTCGCCCGACTCTCTAGCGGGGTCATTTGGTTATCTTTCATTACCACCTCAAAATGACAAACTGCGTCATTGTAGTGTTGTTAATGCATTGCGGTAAATCGCCGGATGTTTAGCAGATATTACGGTCAGGTTATTTCCTCTGCCCCACTTGAGCATAGCGGGCAGGGCGGGGGAGGGGAGGGCAAAAAAAAGAAGCGCCCGGAGGCGCTTCTTAGGAACCGTGTTGTGCGGCGCTTACCAGTTATAGGTGAGCAGCGTGCCGGTGGCCGGGACATTGAAGTCCACGGACATCATCACGCTCAGCGAGGTGATCGCCACGATGGAGAAGACGAACAGCTTGCGCGCCCACACCCGGTCGTTGGAGGTTTTGTAGCCACGCAGGGCCATCCCCAACCACCAGACGCTCACCGCGGCTGCCACCACCAGGTACTTGTACCCGGCGTAGCCACCCAGCGAGAGCATGACCGTGGCAATCATAAACGCCAGGATATAGAGCGTAATATGGTTTTTTGCCACCGAGATGCCTTTCACCACCGGCAGAACCGGGATGTTCGCGGCCTGATAATCCTTGAAGCGGAAAATCGCGATCGCGTAGGAGTGCGGCATCTGCCAGAGGCTGAAGATCAACAGCAGGATCAGCGCCCCGGCGTCAAACTCATTGCTGACCGCGCAGTAGCCAATCACCGGCGGCGCAGCGCCGGAGAGGCTGCCAATCAGCGTGCCGTAGACGGAGTTACGCTTCATGTAGAGGCTGTAGACCCCGACATAAATAATGAACCCCGCCAGCGCCAGCCACATGGAGAGCGCATTGGCGGCAAAGTAGAGCAACGCGCCACCAGCAATACCCAGCAAGGATGCGTAAACCAGGGAGCTTTTCGGCTGAATAAGGCCCTTTACCAGGACCCGGTTCTTCGTTCTCTCCATTTTCTTGTCGATGTCGCGGTCAATGTAGTTGTTAAACACACAGCCCGAAGCGACAACCAACGAGACGCCCACCAGGGTGGCGAGAAAGAGGGGATAATCAATGTTTCCTTTGGAAGCAAGGAGAAACCCTCCGACGACAGAAATTAAATTACCGAAAATAATTCCTGGCTTCGTTACTTGCAGGTATTGCTTAATCATCACGTGCAACTCGGCTCTTAGCTGACCATCATATTGAGGTTGAGGTTGTACATAATCCAGAGAGAGCCCACAACAACAATAAGAATGATCATGGCGGTGAACAGGAATGCCACCAGGTTCCAGCGCTCTTCCGACGACGTGTTCATGTGCAGGAAGTACACCAGGTGTACCACAATCTGAATCACGGCCATCGCCACGATTGTGGCCAGGATGGTGCCGTGGGTCGCGGTGCCATTCATCACCATCCAGAACGGAATGATCGTCAGGATGACGGAGAGGATGAACCCAATCAGGTAGCTTTTAACGCTGCCGTGGCTGGCGCCGCCGTGCCCTGTAGAAGAATGACTCATTACATGGCCCCCATCAGATAGACAACGGTAAATACGCAGATCCACACCACGTCCAGGAAGTGCCAGAACAGGCTCAGGCACATCAGGCGGGTTTTGTTCACAGAGGTCAGGCCGCGGCTCTTCACCTGTACCATCATGGTCAGGATCCAGATAAGACCGGTGGTCACGTGCAGACCGTGGGTGCCGACCAGGGTAAAGAAGGCAGACAGGAACGCACTGCGATCCGGGCCAAAGCCTTCAGCGATCAGGTGATGGAATTCATAGATTTCCATGCAGATGAACGCCAGACCGAACAGGAAGGTCAGGCCCAGCCAGGTGTTGACGCCCGCTTTGTTACCCTTGTTCATGGCCAGCATGGCCATGCCGTAGGTGATACTACTGAACAGCAGGCAGAAGGTCTCTACCAGCACGAACGGCAGTTCAAAGATGTCTTTACCAGAGGGACCGCCCGCGGTCCCATTTACCAGTACCGCATACGTCGCGAACAAGCTCGCAAACAGTACGCAGTCGCTCATCAGGTAGATCCAGAAGCCAAAGACTTTGGTCTCACCTGCATCGTGGTGCCCATGCTCCGCATGGGCTACGTTGTGGTTAGTCAGAGAATCAGTTGACATGTTTCACGCCTGCTTTGCTGATTTGTTCAAAATGTTGGTTCTCAATACGCTCGATTTCGGCAACCGGCACATAGTAGTCAACATCGTTGTCGAAGCTCTTCCAGATCCAGGCCACAGCCATCGCCAGGAAGCCCACGCCTGCCAGCCACCAGATGTCCCAGATGGCCGCGAAACCGAACACCAGGCTGGCGAACGCAATCACGATACCGGCGCCGGAGTTCTTCGGCATGTGGATCTCTTCATACTTGGCGGGCTTCTTGTACGCTTCGCCTTTCTCTTTCATGTCCCAGAACGCGTCGCGGTCATGCACTTCCGGCACGATGGCGAAGTTGTAGAACGGCGGCGGAGAGGACGTTGCCCACTCCAGGGTACGCGCGCCCCACGGGTCGCCAGTCAGGTCGCGGTTTTGGTCGCGGTCACGGATGGAGACGTAGAACATAATCAGCTGGCACAGGATGCCACAGGCAATCAGCAGAGCACCAAACGCTGCCACAATCAGCAGGGAGTGGAATTCCGGGTCAATGTTCTGGCTCAGGCGACGGGTCATGCCCATGAAGCCCAGCACGTACAGCGGCATGAACGCCACGAAGAAACCAATGATCCAGAACCAGAAGGAGCGTACTGCCCACTTCTCATTCAGCATGAAGCCGAAGGCTTTCGGGAACCAGTAGATCAGGCCAGCGAAGCAACCGAACACCACACCACCGATGATAACGTTGTGGAAGTGCGCGATCAGGAACAGGCTGTTGTGCAGCACGAAGTCTGCGCCCGGTACGGCCAGCAGTACGCCGGTCATCCCACCGATGGAGAAGGTGATGATGAAGCCCACAGTCCACAGCATGGCGGAGTTCAGCTGGATACGGCCCTGGTACATGGTGAACAGCCAGTTGAAGATTTTCACCCCGGTCGGGATGGAAATGATCATGGTGGCGATACCAAAGAAGGCGTTGACGTTCGCGCCGGAACCCATGGTGAAGAAGTGGTGCAGCCAAACGATGAACGACAGAACGGTAATCGCGATGGTTGCCCATACCAGGGAGGTGTAACCGAACAGACGCTTCTTGGAGAAGGTCGCGGTCACTTCCGAGAACACACCAAACACCGGCAGAACCAGGATGTACACTTCCGGGTGGCCCCATGCCCAAATCAGGTTGACATACATCATCATGTTGCCGCCCATATCATTGGTGAAGAAATGGGTGCCCAGATAACGATCCATCGTCAACAGCGCGACGGTAACAGTCAGGATTGGGAAGGAGACGATGATCAGCACGTTGGTGCAGAGTGCGGCCCAGGTAAAGACCGGCATTTTCATCAGCGGCATGCCCGGCGCGCGCATCTTCAGGATGGTCGCGAAGAAGTTAACGCCTGTCAGCAGGGTACCAACACCGGAAATCTGCAAGCTCCAGATCCAGTAGTCAACGCCCACGCCCGGACTGAACTCCTTACCTGACAACGGCGGATAGGCCAGCCAGCCAGTCTGCGCGAACTCACCCACACCCAGAGAGATGTTGATCAGAATCACGGCAACGGCGGTGAACCAGAAGCTGATGTTGTTCAGGAACGGGAAGGCCACGTCACGCGCGCCAATCTGCAACGGCACCACGATGTTCATCAGACCGATAACGAACGGCATCGCCATGAAGAAGATCATGATGACGCCATGCGCGGTAAAGATCTGGTCATAGTGGTGTGGCGGCAGGAAGCCCGCCTCGCCCGCCGAGGCCAGCGCCTGCTGACCACGCATCATGATGGCATCGGCAAAGCCACGCAGCAGCATGACGATGGCGACGATGATGTACATGATACCCAGTTTTTTGTGGTCAACCGAAGTCAGCCACTCGCTCCACAGATACTGCCATTTGCCGAAGTAGGTGATGGCACCTACGAGTGCCGCACCAAGTACGGCAATACCAGCAAGTGTAAACATAATGATGGGTTCATGATAAGGAACCGCATCAAGCGTTAATTTTCCGAACATCTTTTATTCCTCGGCTCCGGCTTTCGCGTGCTCACCCATGTCCATGCCTTTGCTCATGTCCATACCGTCTGGCATGGCATCGATATCTTTATGCGACTTCATTTCACCCATAAATTTACCAATGACTTCCTGGAACAGGCCCGGCTTGACGCTGGAGAAGTACTCAACCGGGTGAGCTTCGCTCGGCGCAGCCAGTTTGTTGAACTCATCAGTGCTGTTCAGGGCATGAGGCGCCTGTTTCACCTTGGCCACCCAGCTATCAAAATCTTGCTGAGTAGGTACGGCGATGGCGTTGAACTTCATCCCGGAGAAGCCGCGACCGCTGAAGTTGGAGGAGATACCTTTATAGGTTCCCGCCTCGTTCGCAATCAGATGCAGTTGAGTCTGCATACCGGCCATCGCGTAGATTTGTCCGCCCAGTTGGGGAATAAAGAACGAGTTCATTACCGTGTCAGAGGTGACCTTGAACTGCACAGGCACATCTTTCGGGATAGCGATCTCGTTGACGGTGGCGATACCTTGTTCTGGATAGATGAACAGCCACTTCCAGTCCAGGGCGACCACTTCAATCGTTAACGGCTTTTTGTCACTGTCGATAGGTTTGAAGGGGTCCAGCGAGTGGGTGGTTTTCCAGGTAATCGTTGCCAGGATGGCAATGATGATAATTGGAACGGTCCAGACCACTGCCTCGATCTTGTTGGAGTGGGACCAGTTTGGACTGTACTTAGCGTCCTTGTTGGAAGCGCGATACTTCCAGGCAAAGGCGAAAGCCATAATGATCACTGGTATCACTACAATCAGCATCAAGCCGATGGCGGTTAAGATCAGTGTTCGTTGCTCAAGTCCAACTGCTCCCTTGGGATCCATTAATGCCGTATCGCAACCACTGAGCAAGACAGTGGAAGCAAATAAAGACAACATCCCAATACTTTTATTGTATTTCTTAAGTCTCATCTAACGACCTCAATTACAAGGGCTCTATTGTCGTTTCATGTGTGCGGGCATTTTACGGGAAGGTTGCAGTACTGTAAACACGCTTAAGAGAGTGTCAGCAGCATGTTGACACTTTATGTTAACATGCTCACATCTGTAACAGAGGGTGATGATTTCTCAAGGGCAACAACGCATTGAGCCAACTAAGCTGCGGAAATTTAATCAAATTGTTGAAAAAATAGCAGCCTCCAGCCGGGTTTATTCCGCTAACCAGACATATTTAGAAATTACAGGTTTAAAATATGTAAACAACTTGTGTAATTGCGGTAAAAATAAAATAACAAAGCGCAGATAAAAAAAAGCGTTGTAACAAATAGGCAAATAATTAAAAAGGTGTCGATAACTGAAATTGCACCATCCCTTTTCTTGAAAAGTCAGGAAAAAGGCCACACCCTGCGGGGGTGGCGATTTTTTGTTCAGCTACGCTACAGGGTTAGAGCAGCGCGCGCGCCTGTCGTTGGGCGGCGTAATCCAGCCCGGCGCCCCATGCCACGCCTACCAAGCCGAGCGCCATGCCGACCTCAAACAGCGGCGTCAGCAGCGGTTGCACCACCGGCCCCAGCAGGGCATTGATCGCCAGCAGCAGCACCCAACCCAACAGCAGCAGGCAGCCGCCAGTGAACAGGCGCAGCGCCCAGCGGTAACCCTGCGCGTACTGCGTGCGGGCGGGGAAGGCATCATGTTGCTGCGCGTACTCCAGCGTGGAGCGGCAGGCCAGCAGCAGCCCCAGCCCCGGCAGCGCCGCCAGGATGGAGAAGAGGTAGAAGAGCGGCCAGCCATGCGCCTCGACAAACCAGCCAGCGACCGGCCCGACATAGACCCGGCCCACCGCCGAGAGCGCCGAGAGCAGCGCAAACTGGGTGGCGGAGAAGGATTTGTTGCACAGCGCCATCAGCAGCGCGACAAAGGCCGCGGTGCCCATGCCCCCGCACAGGTTCTCAACAAAGATAGCGCTGGCCATGCTCAGCAGGTTTTTGTCGGTGATGGCCAGTAGCCAGTAACCGGCATTGGAGAGCGCTTGCAACAGGCCGAAGATCAGCAGGGCGCGGAACAGGCTCAGCCGCTGCATCAGCGCCCCGCCGTAGAGCGCGCCGACAATGGTGGCCGCCAGCCCAAGGGTCTTGTTCACCAACCCCACTTCGCCAGCCTCAAAACCGACGCCACGGATCAGGAACGTGGTGCTCAGGCTGCCAGCGAAGGCGTCACCCATCTTGTAGAGCACAATCAGGCTCAAAATCAGCCAGGCATTGTTGCGGCCGAAGAAGTCACGCAGTGGCGCGGCCACCGCCTGCTCCAGCGAGCGCGGCGGCGCGGCGTGCGCCTCAGGCTCGGGCGCGCGCAGGGTGGTCACCACCCCAATCACCATCAGCCCGGCCATCAGCCAGTAGGTCGCCTGCCAGCCGAGGTAGCGATCGGCAATCCACAGCGCCAGCCCGCCCGACACCAGCATCGCCAGCCGATAGCCCAGCACCGAAACGGCCGCGCCAGCGCCGCGCTGCTCGGCGCTCAGCAGGTCGGTTTTATAGGCGTCAAACACGATGTCCTGGGAGGCGGAGAGGAACGCCACCGCCACCGCCAGCGCCGCCAGCCACCAGAGATCGCCCGACGGCTGCATAAAGCCCATCGCGGCGATCGCCACGATCAGCAGCAACTGCGCCACCAGCAGCCAACCGCGCCGCCGCCCCATCAACGGTGGGGTGTAGCGGTCCATCAGCGGTGACCACAGGAACTTGAACACATACGCCTGCCCGACCAGCGAGAAGAAGCCGATGGTTTTCAGATCCACCCCCGCCACCGTCATCCAGGCTTGCAGGGTGCCGGAGGTCAACGCCAGCGGCAGGCCGGAGGCGAAGCCAAGCAGCAGCATCACCGCGCTGTTGCGTTGGGTAAAGAGGCTGAGGGTTTGGCTGGGCATGGCTGACTTCCGCTGGCAGGGGGAGGGGGAAAAAGAGGCCACCGGCGGCAAACCGGTGGCAACCAGACGCCGCGGAGCGCGGCGGCAGGATTAACGCGCGTTCTGCTTGATGAACTCGCTGACGCTGGTGTCTTGCGCCATGTCGGCAATCACGTCGCCCAGCACGGTGTTGACGGCGGCGGTGATCTTGTCATTGGTCGCGGTGAACGCGCCTTGAACGTTATAGGTGGAGCGGTAGTTTTTCACCTGTTTGCTGCCATTCTGCGCCGTGGCGATGATGGAGATGTCCGCCTTGGTGGTGATGTTGTAGCGCAGGTTGCCCTCTTGCACGTCGGCATAGAGGTTGTTGACCACGATCTGCAGGTCAACCGCGCCATTGGCGCCAATCATGTAGCCACGGGCGCCCATCTGCTTCTCCAGCACCTCTTGCAGCAGGAAGCGCAGGTCGCGGGAAGGGGTCAGCACCACCAGTTGGCCGTCGCGGTTCACCTTCGCCAGTGCCTGATCCTGACGCTGGTCCGCGCCGTTGATGCTGACGGTCACGCCCATCAGCGTCGGATCCTGGGTCGGCAGGACAATCTTCGGCGACACGTTAAGGGTATTGCTGTTGGTGGCACAACCGGCAAGCATCACCATTGCCAGTAAAGGGAAAATTATCTTCTTGAACATGATCACGTCTCTGTCGTTATTGTGGTGGGTAACACAAAATTGCCGACATCATAACACTGCCGGCCAGCGGGGGAAGATCCTCGCCTACAGATTTTCGCCTTAGGTCGTTTGCCCAGGCAGTCTGCCCATTCAAACAGCCAATCCATGCCATTTCAATCAGATAATCACCCGGATACTTTGCGTGCTAGTGATGAGCCAGCGAAGGGTGATTGACTTTTTTAGCGCTTTCGCAGACAAAGTTGCTCAAGCGAGACGATAAGAAGTTTAAAACCGACTAATATTGAACTAGATGGGGCGCAGCTCTCTGCTGGTGTAATAAGGAGATCTTTATGATTCGCGAGCAAATCGAAGCAAAACTAAGGGCGGCGTTTGAACCTGTGCATCTGGAAGTGGTGGACGAGAGCTATCGCCACAATGTTCCGGCCGGTTCAGAGAGTCATTTCAAGGTTGTTATGGTCTCAGATCGGTTCGTGGGGGAGCGCTTCCTGACCCGGCACCGCGCGATCTACAGCGTGCTGTCTGAAGAGCTTTCCGATGGCGTGCATGCCCTGGCGCTCCATACCTATACCCTGAAAGAGTGGGAAGGGTTGCAGGACACCGTGCCTGCCTCGCCACCCTGCCGGGGGGCTGGCACCCTCGCCTGACGCCTCCGTCAGGCAGGTGTGGCGCGGCGTTCCGCGTTGCCGGTGGCATTTGCCACCTGAAATAGGGTATTAATAGAGATGCGTTGTTGAAACGGCCTGCGGGCCGTTTTTGTTTATGCAGCAGCGGCGTGTGCACCAGTGAGCGTGCTGTTAGCGGGTAAAACGGTGGAAGTGTGAGATTTAGCGCGCCTTCGTGGCCGTCCCCTCCTCGACTCGCACGGCTTGCGCCGCTATAATGCTGCGTCTTATTTTCCGGAATGGTTTCGGGACGCTTCTGAAAACAGGGAATGGGTTCTGATAAAGCGGCCGTCCTGGTTCTTAGAAGCCGTTTTCAAAGTAAGTTGCCCTGCGCACTCATTTTGAGAACGGCTTCTGGAGTTGACCGAGCACTGTGATTTTTTTGAGGTAACAAGATGCAAGTTTCAGTAGAAACCACTCAAGGCCTTGGGCGCCGTCTCTCTATTACTGTACCGGCTGATACCATCGCCCAGGCAGTGAAAAAAGAGCTGGTGAATGCGGCGAAAAGCGTCCGTATCGACGGCTTCCGTAAAGGCAAAGTGCCGATGAATATCATTGAGCAGCGCTATGGCGCCTCTGTCCGTCAGGACGTGCTGGGCGAACTGATGCAGCGCAACTTTGTTGACGCGATCATCAAAGAGAAGATCAATCCGGCTGGCGCACCGAACTACGTGCCGGGCGAGTATAAAGAAGGTGCAGACTTCACTTACACGGTAGAGTTCGAAGTCTACCCGGAAGTGGAACTGAAAGACCTGGAAGGCATCGAAGTTGAGAAGCCGGTCGTTGAAGTCAACGAATCCGACGTGGACGCGATGCTGGAAACCCTGCGCAAGCAGCAGGCGGAGTGGAAAGAGACTGACGCGGCTGCTCAGGCAGAAGACCGTGTGACCGTTGACTTCTCCGGCTCCATCGACGGCGAAGATTTCGAAGGCGGCAAAGCCTCTGACTTCGTACTGGCTATGGGCCAGGGCCGCATGATCCCGGGCTTCGAAGAGGGTCTGGTCGGTCATAAAGCGGGCGACGAGTTCACCATCGACGTGAGCTTCCCGGAAGACTATCACGCAGAGAACCTGAAAGGTAAAGCTGCCCAGTTCGCTATCGTTCTGAAGAAAGTAGAACAGCGTGAACTGCCGGAGCTGACCGAAGAGTTCATTAAACGTTTCGGCGTGGCTGATGGCTCTCTGGAAGGTCTGCGCGCGGAAGTGCGTAAAAACATGGAGCGCGAGCTGAAAGGCGCCGTGCGTAACCGTGTGAAGACCCAAGCTATCGACGGTCTGGTAAACGCTAACCCGATCGACGTGCCAGCGGCACTGATCGACGGCGAAATCGACGTGCTGCGCCGTCAGGCTGCACAGCGTTTCGGTGGCAACGAGAAGCAAGCGCTGGAACTGCCGCGCGAGCTGTTCGAAGAGCAAGCTAAACGCCGCGTTGTGGTTGGCCTGCTGCTGGGCGAAGTGATCAGCCAGAACGAGCTGAAAGCGGATGAAGATCGCGTGAACGCGCTGATCGAAGAGATGGCTTCTGCGTATGAAGATCCGCAGGAAGTGATCGAGTTCTACAGCAAGAACAAAGAGCTGATGAACAACATGCGCAACGTCGCGCTGGAAGAGCAGGCGGTTGAAACCCTGCTGGCCAAGGCGAAAGTGACTGAGAAAGAGACCTCCTTCACTGAACTGATGAACCAGGCTTCCGCCTGAGTCCCATCGCGGATCGGCTGAGAGGCCGGTCCCGCCCGCCAAGCCCACGGAGACCCGTGGGCTTTCTTTTTATCGGCGTCAGCCAATGACCTGCCAAAATTCTCATTCCCTTTGCCCCGATTTGCACTATATTCAAGATGTTGGTATACCCGGAGAAGGGGAGAGCGACGTCATTCGTCCCATTGTTGGCAGGCAATGAGAGGCAACCGCCCGGCGGCGTTTTTCCGGGCGACGCTTGAAATGGTGCCGGCCCGCCCCCACAGCTAAGGAACAGGGCTTCCATTACTCTGCATGAGGAACGACCACCGTTTATGGCCGGGGCAACCGGGCGCTTGAGCAATGGTCATCAGCGGCCAACTCAAGTAGAATCGTTTTTAATGGCGCCAAAGTGAATTATTTCTAGGAGACGGTGATGTCATACAGTGGCGAACGAGATCAATTAGCACCTAACATGGCTCTGGTACCGATGGTAGTGGAGCAGACCTCACGCGGTGAGCGTTCATACGATATCTACTCCCGCCTGCTTAAAGAGCGCGTGATCTTCCTGACCGGCCAGGTTGAAGACCATATGGCCAACCTGATTGTGGCGCAGATGCTGTTCCTGGAAGCGGAAAACCCGGAAAAAGATATCTTCCTGTATATCAACTCCCCAGGCGGCGTCATCACAGCCGGCATGTCAATCTATGACACCATGCAGTTCATCAAGCCAGACGTCAGCACCATCTGTATGGGCCAGGCGTGCTCGATGGGCTCCTTCCTGCTGGCCGCAGGCGCGAAGGGCAAGCGTTTCTGCCTGCCGAACTCCCGCGTCATGATCCACCAGCCGCTGGGCGGCTTCCAGGGTCAGGCCACTGACATTGAAATTCATGCCAAAGAGATTTTGAAAGTGAAATCGCGCATGAATGAACTGATGGCAAAACATACGGGTCAGTCTCTTGAAGTGATAGAGCGTGACACTGAGCGTGACCGTTTCATGTCTGCAGAACAATCTGTAGAGTATGGCCTGGTGGACGCCGTATTAACCCATCGCAACTGACCAATGAGTACGGGCCGATGCGCTATACTGGGTGAAGCCCCTGTGAACGCCACAGCTGACGCATCGGCGGCCAGCAGCGGAAAGGTTCGTTAACTGGTCATGCTTCTGCCGAATGGTGCGGCAGGACAGATACTAGAGAAGAGGTTTACTGATGACAGATAAGCGCAAAGACGGTTCAGGAAAGCTGCTGTACTGCTCTTTTTGCGGCAAAAGCCAGCATGAAGTGCGTAAGCTGATTGCCGGGCCGTCAGTGTATATCTGCGATGAATGTGTTGATCTGTGTAACGACATTATTCGCGAAGAGATTAAAGAAGTTGCGCCCCATCGTGAGCGCAGTGCACTCCCGACCCCGCACGAAATCCGCCAACACCTGGATGACTACGTCATCGGCCAGGAACAGGCCAAGAAAGTGCTGGCAGTGGCGGTGTACAACCACTACAAACGTCTGCGCAATGGCGATAGCAGCAACGGCGTGGAGCTGGGCAAGAGTAACATTCTGCTGATCGGCCCGACCGGTAGCGGCAAGACCTTGCTGGCCGAGACTCTGGCCCGCTTCCTGGATGTGCCCTTTACCATGGCTGACGCCACCACCCTGACCGAAGCCGGTTACGTGGGTGAGGACGTTGAAAACATCATCCAGAAACTGTTGCAGAAGTGCGATTACGACGTGCAGAAAGCCCAGCGCGGCATCGTCTACATCGATGAGATTGATAAGATCTCCCGTAAGTCTGACAACCCCTCCATTACCCGTGATGTCTCCGGTGAGGGTGTGCAGCAGGCACTGCTGAAACTGATTGAGGGCACCGTGGCAGCCGTTCCACCGCAGGGTGGCCGCAAGCATCCGCAGCAGGAGTTCCTGCAAGTTGATACCTCCAAGATCCTGTTCATTTGTGGCGGCGCCTTTGCCGGCCTGGATAAGGTGATCGGGCAGCGTATCAACACCGGCACCGGCATCGGTTTCGGCGCGGAAGTGAAGGGTAAATCTGAAAAAGCCACCGAAGGCCAGCTGTTGGCACAGGCAGAACCAGAAGATTTGATTAAGTTTGGTCTGATCCCTGAGTTCATCGGCCGTCTGCCGGTAGTCGCGACCCTGAGCGAACTGAGCGAAGACGCGCTGATCCAGATCCTGAAAGAGCCGAAGAACGCCCTGACCAAGCAGTATCAGGCGCTGTTCAACCTGGAAGGTGTGGAGCTGGAGTTCCGTGACGAGGCCCTGACGGCCATCGCCAAGAAAGCCATGGCGCGCAAAACGGGCGCCCGCGGCCTGCGCTCCATCGTGGAAGGCGCACTGCTGGACACCATGTACGACCTGCCCTCCATGGAGAGCGTTGACAAGGTGGTCATTGATGAGTCGGTCATCGCCGGTCAATCTGAGCCGATGCTGATTTATGGCAAGCATGAGGCCCAACAAGCTTCAGGTGAATAATTACTCAATTGTTCCAGTAGGTTAAACATCCAATGGGGGAAATCATCCCCCATTTTTTTTTCCTCGCATGCTGGTCGTTGAATGTAAGAGATTCATCCCCATATACTCAGTATCCTACTTGCTGAAACCCGTAAACCTGGAGTTTCACGAGATTTCTTTAACCTGGCGGAAGCTAAACTAAGAGAGAGCTCTATGAACCCTGAGCGTTCCGAACGCATAGAAATCCCCGTATTGCCTCTGCGCGATGTGGTGGTTTATCCGCACATGGTGATCCCGTTGTTTGTTGGCCGGGAAAAATCAATACGGTGCCTTGAAGCCGCAATGGATCACGACAAGAAGATCATGCTGGTGGCGCAAAAAGAGGCCTCAACGGATGAACCGGGCGTCAACGATCTGTTTTCTGTCGGTACGGTAGCGTCCATCCTCCAGATGTTGAAGCTGCCGGACGGCACGGTAAAAGTGCTGGTGGAAGGTTTGCAGCGCGCGCGCATCACCACCCTGTCTGACAATGGCGAGCACTTTGCGGCCCAGGCTGAATACCTCGATTCGCCAGCAATTGATGAGCGTGAGCAGGAGGTGCTGGTACGCACCGCCATCAACCAGTTTGAAGGCTACATCAAGCTCAACAAAAAGATCCCGCCGGAGGTGCTGACCTCACTGAACAGCATCGACGATGCCGCACGTTTGGCCGATACCATCGCCGCCCATATGCCGCTGAAACTGGCAGACAAACAGTCCGTGCTGGAGATGTCCGACATCACTGAACGCCTTGAGTACCTGATGGCGATGATGGAGTCGGAAATCGACCTGTTGCAGGTGGAGAAACGCATCCGCAACCGCGTCAAAAAGCAGATGGAGAAGAGCCAGCGCGAGTACTACCTGAATGAGCAGATGAAGGCCATTCAGAAAGAGCTGGGCGAGATGGATGACGCGCCAGATGAGCACGAAGCGCTGAAGCGCAAAATCGACGCGGCCAAAATGCCGAAAGAGGCCAAAGAGAAGACTGAGGCCGAGCTGCAAAAGCTGAAGATGATGTCGCCGATGTCGGCGGAAGCCACCGTGGTGCGCAGCTATATCGACTGGATGATCCAGGTGCCGTGGAACGACCGCAGCAAGGTGAAGAAAGACCTGCGCAAGGCCCAAGAGGTGCTGGACTCCGACCATTACGGGCTGGAGCGCGTCAAGGATCGCATCCTTGAGTACCTCGCCGTGCAGAGCCGCGTCAGTAAAATCAAGGGGCCGATCCTCTGTCTGGTGGGGCCGCCAGGGGTAGGTAAGACCTCCCTCGGCCAGTCCATCGCCCGTGCCACCGGTCGCCAGTATGTGCGTATGGCGCTGGGCGGCGTGCGTGATGAAGCGGAGATCCGCGGTCACCGCCGTACTTATATCGGCTCCATGCCGGGCAAGCTGATCCAGAAGATGGCGAAAGTGGGCGTACGTAACCCACTGTTCCTGCTGGATGAGATCGATAAAATGTCCTCTGACATGCGTGGTGATCCGGCTTCTGCCCTGCTGGAAGTGCTGGACCCGGAACAGAACGTGGCCTTCAACGACCACTATCTGGAAGTGGACTACGATCTCTCCGACGTGATGTTTGTGGCGACCTCCAACTCCATGAACATTCCGGCACCGCTGCTGGACCGTATGGAAGTGATTCGCCTCTCGGGTTACACCGAGGATGAGAAGCTGAACATCGCCAAGCAGCACCTGCTGCCGAAGCAGATTGAACGCAACGCACTGAAAAAGGGCGAATTGACGCTGGAAGACAGCGCGATCATCGGCATCATCCGCTACTACACCCGTGAAGCCGGCGTGCGTAGTCTGGAGCGTGAAATCTCCAAACTGTGCCGTAAGGCGGTGAAACAGCTGCTGATGGACAAAACCATCAAGCACATCACCATCACCGGCGACAACCTGAAGGATTACCTGGGCGTCCAGCGTGTCGACTATGGCCGCGCGGATACCGAAAACCGCATCGGTCAGGTGACCGGTCTGGCGTGGACGGAAGTGGGCGGCGACCTGCTGACCATCGAAACCGCCTGCGTACCGGGCAAGGGCAAACTGACCTACACCGGCTCCCTCGGCGAGGTGATGCAGGAGTCCATTCAGGCGGCGCTGACCGTGGTGCGCGCGCGTGCCGACAAGCTGGGCATCAACAACGACTTCTATGAGAAGCGTGACATCCACGTGCACGTGCCGGAAGGCGCGACGCCGAAGGATGGCCCAAGCGCCGGTATCGCCATGTGCACCGCGCTGGTCTCCGCCCTGACCGGCAACCCGGTACGCGCCGACGTGGCGATGACCGGTGAGATCACGCTGCGCGGCCAGGTGCTGCCGATTGGCGGCCTGAAAGAGAAGCTGCTGGCGGCCCACCGTGGCGGCATCAAAGTGGTGCTGATCCCGGATGAGAACCGCCGCGATCTGGAAGAGATTCCGGATAACGTCATCGCCGATCTGGAGATCCACCCGGTCAAGCGCATCGACGAAGTGCTGAACCTGGCGTTGCAAAACCCAGCGTTTGGTGCGCAGCCGGTGGCGGTGAAATAACCGCAGGCAGGCTTACGTTCTCAACAGCCGGCAAGCCGAGAGGTTTGCCGGCTTTTTTATGCCACCGCGCCGGGCGCGTGGTTGGCTTGCATAGCCCTGGCAGGCTTGATATAAAAGCAGCGCAGCCGCGCACCAAGGACTTTTTTCAGCGCGGCAAAGATTTCAAGAGGGGATGAATACGTGAATAAATCACAACTGATCGACAAGATTGCCGTGGACGCAGACCTTTCCAAGGCTGCCGCTGGCCGTGCACTGGATGCCATTCTGGAATCCGTTACTGATTCACTGAAGAGCGGCGAAGAAGTGGCGCTGGTGGGCTTCGGCACCTTTGCCGTACGCGAGCGCGCCGCCCGTACTGGCCGCAACCCGCAGACCGGGAACGAGATTGCCATCCCGGCAGCCAAAGTTCCGGGTTTCCGCGCAGGCAAGGCGTTGAAAGACGCTATCAATTAATGAGTGTGCGGTAGATCGCGTTTCCACAGGCAGTTTGTTTCAAACAATCGCCTGACGCGACCAGCCGGGTAAGGTAAGATACAAGGCGCATCAAAATAGGTGCGCTTTTTTTATTTCTACAGCACAGGCGGGACGGGGTAACACTCGGTTTTCTTTGCCTTTCGCTCTACCGCGCAACGGCGCAGGACGTGCCGGGCACCATGCCTGCGCAGGGTTGTTAATCTACATTACAGCGGAGTGTTGTCACATTATGATGGACAATTTACGCGCGGCTTCTAACCATGTCGTGCTCAAAGTCATCCTGGCGCTTATTATTCTCTCCTTTGTCCTGACCGGGGTGGGCAACTACCTGATCGGCGGTTCCGGCGACTATGCCGCCAAAGTGAACGGCCAGGAGATCAGCCGCGCCCAGTTTGAACAGGCTTTCCAGAATGAGCGCGCCCGTATGCAGCAGCGTCTGGGCGAGCAGTTCTCCCTGCTGGCGGGCAATGAACAGTATATGCAGGGCCTGCGTCAGCAGGTGCTGAACCAGCTGGTGGACGTCACCCTGATTGATCAGTACGCCAAAAAGTTGGGCGTCACCATCACGGATGAGCAGGTTAAAGAGAGCATCCTCGCGACCCCGGCATTCCGCACCAATAACCAATTCGACAATGACAAATATCTGGCGGTAATCCGCAGCAATGGCTTCACCGCTGACAACTATGCGCAGGTGGTTCGCCGCCAGTTGCAGGCGCAGCAGCTGAATCAGGTATTTGGCGGTAGCGAGTTTGTTCTGCCGGTGGAAACCGATGCGCTGGCAGCGCTGGTGCTGCAATCGCGCGAGGTGCGCGTTGCGGCCTTTGACACCGATGCGCTGGCGGCCAAGCAGACCGCCACGGATGACGAGCTGAAAGCCTACTACGACCAGCACCGTGACGCGTTCATCGCGCCGCAGCAGATGAAGGTCAGCTATCTGGAGATGGACGCGGCCGCCCTGCAAGACAAGGTGACCGTCAGTGACGCGGAGATCGCGGCCTACTATGACCAGCACCAGAACACCTTTGGCCAGCCGGAGCGCAAGAAGTATGGCGTGATCGTGCTGAAAACGCAGGCGGATGCCGATGCAGTACTGGCTGACCTGAAAAAGGGCGCGGATTTCGCTGAACTGGCGAAGACCAAATCCATCGATACCTTCACCGGCCAGCGCGGCGGCGAACTAGACTGGATGGAACCGGAAACCACGCTGGAAGACTTCAAGAACGCCAACCTGACGGAGAAGGGCCAGCTCTCTGGCGTGATCAAATCCTCCTCCGGTTTCCTGATCTTGAAACTCAACGATCTGGAAGCGGCGAAGATCAAGCCGCTGGCTGAAGTGCGCGCCGACGTGCTGGCAAAACTGAAGCAGGAGAAGGCGTTGGATGCCTTCTATGCGCTGCAACAGAAAGTGAGCGAAGCGGCAACCAATGACAATGAGTCACTGGCATCAGCGGAAGAGGCCTCTGGCCTGAAAGCGGTACACACCGACTGGTTCACCCAGCAGAGCATCCCGCAGGCGCTTAACAGCAAGGCGGTGGTGGATGTCCTCTTTGACGGCTCCCTGCAGGGCGACAATGGCACGCCGGGCAGCAACTCCAACGTGATCAGCGCCGACGGCGACCGTGCATTTGTGGTGCGTATCGATGCCCACAAACCGCAGGCAGAGAAGCCGCTGGCCGAGGTGCATGATGAAGTGCTGGCACTGGTGAAACGTCAGAAAGCTCAGGAGCAGGCGCAGGTTGAGGCAGATAAAGTGCTGACCGCACTGAAAGCGGGCAAGGGCGATGAGGCGTTGAAAGCCAATGGCCTTAGCTTCGGTGAAACGCAGAACGTCCAGCGCTCCCAACAGCCTTCTGCCTTTGAGCAGAACGTCTACAGCCTGCCGCAGCCGAAAGCCGGCAAGCCAAGCTTTGGCGTGACCAAGGATGAGAAGGGCAACGTGGCGCTGGTCGCTCTGGACAAAGTCACCCCCGGCCACCTGCCGCCAGACGCTATCCCAGGCTTCAGCAGCCAGGTGAAAGAGGGTGCCACCAACATCACCTTCGATGCCCTGCTGAGTAGCCTGCGTGAGTCTGCCAAAATCAAACTGGGCAGTGCTGCACAGGCGCAATAACGCTTCCAAGAAAATGTAATGCGTTGCAACAGACAAAGGCCGCTTTCGCGGCCTTTTCCACATTTAAAATCTGCCCTTTGTGCTCGTTTCCGCTTTTCGGCATTGTGTCGGTGCTGAACAACACAAGGAGAAACAGCATGAAAAAATTAGGAATTTCCGCCCTCGGACTGGCACTGGCGCTCGGTCTGTCAAGTTTACCGGTGCTGGTGCAGGCAGCTCCCGCTGACGCCTCGCCTGCCACGCTCTCCGCCAAAAAAGCGGAGAAAGCGCCCGTCACACCCAGCGCCAAGGCCAGCGTAGCCAGCCAGGAGGAGAAGGTCAGCATCAACAACGCCGATGCCGCCGCGCTCTCGCAGGGGTTGAATGGCGTCGGCCTGAAAAAGGCCGAGGCGATTGTCAGCTACCGCCAGGAGTTTGGGCCTTTTACGGACATCGAACAGTTGCAGGAGGTGCCCGGCATTGGCCCGGCATTAATTGAGCGAAATCGCGACCGGCTGGTTTTGTGAACCCCCTCGCGTAACGCTGAACTTCTGACCGACGGCAGGGAGATTCTGCTACCCTCAAAGTGATCCGACCAGTGCGCCCGCGGGCGCACTTCAGGGCGCAGGTTTTTCCCTATCGTTGCAACAGGAGTGAGTCAGCCACCATGCAGATGCTGCTAAAAGTCCGGGGTTTTCATATCGATGTCTACCAGCATGTCAATAATGCCCGCTATCTTGAGTTCCTGGAGGAGGCCCGCTGGGAGTGGCTCTCCGCGCTGGAGGGATTCCAGTGGATGAAGGCGCAAGGCATCGCCTTTATCGTGGTCAATATCAACATTAACTATCGCCGACCAGCCGTGCTGGGGGATGTGCTGCGCATTGACAGCCAACTGGCGCGCCTCAATGGGCGCAGCGGCGTGGTCAATCAGGTAATCACCCTGGAGCCAACGGGTGAGGTGGTGGCGGATGCGGCCCTGACCTTCGTCTGCATCGATCTGAAAACCCAGAAAGCGCTGCCGCTGGAGGGGGAGTTGCTGGCGCGCTTGAGCCAGTTGGAGCAACCGGCGGGGCAGTAAACGGCCCCACCGTGGGGCAGGGCCGGCGTGGGGTTATTGCAGGCCGCTCTTCTGTTTCAGGCTGGCGAGCACGCCCGCACGGTCTTGCTGGTAAACCGCCAGACCGTTGGCGCGCAGGTGGCAGGCAGCGCATTCGCCGCAGCCATCGCCCTGAATGCCGTTGTAACAGGTCAGGGTGTCGCGGCGCACGCGCTCCAGTTGCCCGTAGTAGTCAGCCAGCGCCCAGGTTTCCGCCTTGTTCAGCCACATCAGCGGCGTCTCAAAGCGGACATCACGCGCCAGTCCGAGGCTGACCGCGTGGTTCAACGCCTTAACGAACTCGTCGCGGCAGTCCGGGTAGCCGGAGAAGTCGGTTTCACACACGCCGGTGATCACCGCTTCCGCCCCGATCTGGTAGGCATAGATGGAGGCCAGAGTCAGGAACAGGATATTGCGGCCGGGCACAAAGGTGCTTGGCAACTGCCCCTCGGCATTGGCCTCATAGCCCGGCACCGGGATGTTGTCACGCGTCAGGCTGCTGACCGCCAGTTCATTCAGCAGGCCGACATCCAGCACCTTGTGCGCCCGCGCGCCCAGTGTTTCGGCCAGTTGGCGGGCCACGTCAATCTCTGCCCGGTGGCGCTGGCCGTAGTCGAAGGTGACGCAGTGCACCTCATCATACTGCGCCATTGCCTGAATCAGGCAGGTGGTTGAGTCCTGGCCACCGCTGAATACCACTACTGCTCGTTTCATTGTTACTACCTTTACTGTGTGTACCTGCCCGGCAACGCCGCCGGGTATTCACTATAGGTTACTGTCCCGCGCCCGCTTTGAACAGCTGCGTGCCGGTCAGCCGGGAAAGAGGGGAGGGATCGCGCCAATGTGCTCCGCCACCCAGCTATCACTGTAGTAGGTATCGGGGTAGCGATCGCCGCTGTCGCACAGCAATGTGACGATGGAGCCTTGTTCACCGCGCTGGCGCATCTCGGCTGCCAGTTGCAGCGCGCCACAGAGGTTGGTGCCAGTTGAGGCACCAGCGCGGCGGCCCAGCGCCCGCTCCAGCCAGTGCAGGGCGGCGATGCTGGCGGCATCTGGCACCGCGATCATCCGGTCAATCACATCCGGGATAAAGGAGGGTTCAACACGCGGTCGGCCAATGCCCTCAATCCGGCTGCCCAACGGCGAGGTGATCTGCGGGTCACGCCGGTGGTAGTAGTCGTGGAACACTGAGTTTTCAGGATCGACCACCACCAGTTCGGTCGGGTGCCCCTGATAGCGGATATAGCGCCCCAGCGTGGCAGAGGTGCCGCCGGTGCCAGCGCCCATCACCAGATAGCGCGGCATCGGGAACGGCTCGCGCGCCATCTGGCGGTAGATGCTGTCAGCGATATTGTTGTTGCCGCGCCAGTCGGTGGCCCGCTCGGCGTAGGTGAACTGATCCATATAGTGGCCGCCCAGATCGCGCGCCAGATGTTCAGACGCGGCATAGATCTGCGCCGAGTGCTCAACAAAGTGGCAGCGTCCGCCATAAAAGGCGATCTGCTCTATTTTGCGGCGCGCGGTGCTGGCTGGCATCACAGCGATAAAAGGCAGGCCAAGCAGGCGGGCAAAATAGGCTTCGGAGATGGCAGTGCTGCCGGAGGAGGCCTCAATCACCGTGCTGTTCTCCCGCAGCCAACCGTTGCAGAGCGCGTAGAGGAACAGGGAGCGTGCCAGCCGGTGTTTCAGGCTGCCGCTGGGGTGGGTGCTCTCATCTTTCAAATAGAGATGGATGCCGGGGAAGTCCGGCAGCGGCAATCGGATTAAATGGGTATCCGCGGAGCGCTGGAAATCGGCCTCGATTTCCCGGACAGCGCCCCTGACCCAGCAAGCAGTCATCGGCTCGTTCTCAACAGGGGGAAGATGGCGCTTAGCCTACCCTGAGAACGGGAAAAAAGGATTGCTATCTTGCCTGCAAAATGGCCAGATAAGAGAAAATTTTTCTCAGGAGTGGCCCTTGCTGGATAAAATTGACCGTACGCTGCTGCGTTTGCTGCAACAGGACTGCACGCTCTCCCTCCATGAGATGGCAGAAGCGGTCAACCTGACCTCCACCCCGTGCTGGAAACGGCTCAAACGGCTGGAGGAGCAGGGTTACATCCGCAGTCGGGTCGCGTTGCTGGATTGTGATAAGATCGGCCTCGGCCTGACCGCTTTTATGCTGATCAAGACCCAGCAGCACAACCGCGAGTGGTATCAGCACTTCGTCAGCCAGACTGAACAGATGCCGGAGGTACTGGCGTTCTACCGGATGGCGGGGGAGTACGACTATTTATTGCAAGTGCAGGTGGCTGACATGAAAAGCTACGACACCTTTTACAAAAAGCTGGTAAACAGTGTGCCCGGCCTGATTGAGGTGACCTCCAGCTTCGCAATGGAAAGGATCAAATACACCACGGCCCTGCCGCTGCCGGAGTAGGCGCACAGCGCCATCGCTTTTTTCCAATCATCTTCTATGCTGCTTGGGCGGCCATCATCCGGTGCGCCGGCGCTTCACTTTTTGGGAATAAAATCTTGTGAGATTGTTTGCACAACTAGGCTGGTATTTCCGCCGGGAGTGGCGTCGCTACCTCGGTGCGATAGCCCTGCTGATTATCATTGCCGTCCTGCAACTGCTGCCGCCCAAGCTGGTGGGGGTGATTGTGGATGGCATCACCCAAAAACGGATGGACATGTTCGCAGTACTGGGCTGGATCGGCGTGATCCTGATGACGGCGGTGTTCGTCTACCTGCTGCGCTATGTCTGGCGGGTGCTGCTGTTCGGGGCCTCCTACCAACTGGCGGTGGAGCTACGCGAACGCTTTTACCAGCAACTTAGTCGCCAGCATCCGGCCTTCTACCTGCGCCACCGTACCGGCGATCTGATTGCCCGCGCCACCAATGACGTGGACCGGGTGGTGTTTGCCGCCGGGGAAGGGGTGTTGACGCTGGTGGACTCGCTGGTCATGGGCTGTGCGGTGTTGGTGGTGATGTGCACCCAGATTAGCTGGCAACTGACGCTGTTGTCGCTGGTGCCGATGCCTATCATGGCGCTGGTGATCAAGCGCTACGGCCAGCAGTTGCACGATCGTTTCAAGTCGGCGCAGGCGGCGTTCTCGGCGTTGAATGACCAGACGCAAGAGAGCCTGACCAGCATCCGCATGATCAAGGCCTTTGGCCTGGAAGATCACCAGTCCGGCCAGTTCGCTCGCGTGGCGGCGGATGCCGGTGCCAAAAACCTGCGGGTGGGGCGCGTGGATGCGCGTTTTGATCCGACCATCTACATCGCCATCGGCATGGCGAATTTGCTGGCGGTGGGCGGCGGCAGTTGGCTGGTGGTCAACGGCACCCTGACCCTCGGCCAGCTCACCAGCTTTGTGATGTATCTGGGCCTGATGATCTGGCCGATGCTGGCGCTGGCCTGGATGTTCAACATCGTGGAGCGCGGCAGCGCTGCCTACAGCCGCTTACGCAGCATGTTGAAAGAGGCTCCGACGGTGGTGGATGGCAGCCAGGCCGTGCCTGCGGGGCGCGGGGCGTTGCAGGCGGAGATCGTGCGTTTCCACTATCCGGGAAACACCCACAGCGCGCTGCATGACGTGCGCTTTACCCTCCAGCCGGGCCAGATGCTGGGCCTGTGCGGCCCAACAGGCGCCGGGAAGAGCACTCTGCTGGCGCTGGTGCAGCGCCAGTTTGATGTGGACGAGGGGGCAATCCGCTTCCACGGCCTGCCATTGTCGGCGCTGAAACTGGATGAGTGGCGTGGCCGGCTGGCGGTGGTGAGCCAGACGCCGTTCCTGTTCTCAGACAGCGTGGCGCAGAACATCGCCCTTGGCCGGCCGGAGGCAACGCCAGCGCAGATCGAACAGGCGGCGCGGCTGGCCAGCGTGCATGACGATATTTTGCGCCTGCCGCAGGGTTACGAAACCCAGGTGGGGGAGCGGGGCGTGATGCTCTCCGGCGGGCAGAAGCAGCGCATCGCCATTGCCCGCGCGCTGCTACTGGAGGCAGAGATTTTGATTTTGGATGACGCCCTCTCCGCGGTGGATGGCCGCACCGAGCACGAGATCCTGGCAAACCTGCGCCAATGGGGCAGCAACCGCACCCTGATCATCAGCGCCCACCGCCTGTCGGCACTGACCGAGGCCAATGAGATTTTGGTCTTTAACCAAGGCACGGTGATGCAGCGCGGCGACCATGACTCGCTGGCGGCACAGCCGGGCTGGTATCGTGATATGTATCGTTATCAACAACTTGAGGCCGCGCTCGATGAGCCAGCGCCCGCTGCGGGAAACCGGGAGGCGCAGGATGCCTAAACTCCAGTCAATGTGGCCGACCCTAAAACGCCTGCTCACCTATGGCTCCCCCTACCGCAAGCCGCTGCTGCTGGCGGTGGTGATGCTGTGGGTGGCCGCGGGCGCGGAGGTAGGTGGCCCGCTGTTGATCAGTTACTTCATCGATCATGTGGTGGCGCACGGCAACCTGCCATTGGCGCTGGTTTCGGCGCTGGCTGGTGGCTATATCCTGCTCAACCTGCTGGCGGCAGCGCTGCACTATTACCAGTCGCTGCTG
Source organism: Nissabacter sp. SGAir0207 (assembly GCF_005491205.1). Taxonomy (NCBI): domain Bacteria; kingdom Pseudomonadati; phylum Pseudomonadota; class Gammaproteobacteria; order Enterobacterales; family Yersiniaceae; genus Nissabacter; species Nissabacter sp. SGAir0207. The sequence continues at coordinate 2,879,825 of NZ_CP028035.1, read as the reverse complement.
TTCAACCGGGCAGCGGTCGGCGTAGTGCAGCGGCTGCGGATCGATGTGATGGATGCCGCGCTGCGCCAGCCGCTGAGCGAGTTTGATATTCAGCCGGTGGGACAACTTATCTCACGCGTCACCAATGACACCGAGGTGGTGCGCGATCTCTACGTTACCGTAGTGGCGACCGTGCTGCGCAGCGCCGCCCTGATTGGCGCGATGCTGGTGGCGATGTACAGCCTCGACTGGCGCATGGCGACGGTGGCGGTCTGTATCTTCCCGGCGGTGCTGGTGGTGATGGTGCTCTACCAGCGTTACAGCACGCCGGTGGCGCGCAAGGTGCGCAGTTACCTGGCCGATATCAACGATGGCTTCAATGAAGTGATCAACGGCATGGGCGTGATCCAGCAGTTCCGCCAGCAGCAGCGCTTTGCTGAACGGTTGAGCGCGGCGAGCTGGGCGCACTACCACGCGCGCATGAAGACGCTGCGCATTGAGGGGTTCCTGTTGCGCCCGCTGCTGAGCCTGTTCTCCACCATGGTGCTGTGCGGACTGCTGATGCTGTTTGGTTTCAGCGCCGTCGGCAGCGTCGGGGTGGGCGTGCTCTATGCCTTCATCAACTATCTCGGCCGCCTCAATGAGCCACTGATTGAGCTGACCTCCCAGCAGTCGATCCTGCAACAGGCGGTAGTGGCGGGCGAGCGCATCTTTGAGCTGATGGATCGCGTACAGCAGCAGTATGGCGGCGATGACCAGCCGCTCACCAGCGGCCAGATCGAGATTGATGACGTCAGCTTTGCCTACCGGGATGACAAAAAGGTGCTGGAGCACATCTCGCTGTCGGTGCCGTCGCGCGGCTTTGTGGCGCTGGTGGGGCATACGGGCAGCGGCAAAAGCACCCTCGCCAACCTGCTGATGGGCTACTACCCGATCAGCGAGGGGCAGATTCGCCTTGATGGCCGGCCGCTTGACACGCTCTCCCACCAAACGCTGCGTCAGGGCGTTGCCATGGTACAGCAAGATCCGGTGGTGCTGGCGGAGTCGGTCTATGCCAACGTCACGCTGGGCCGCGAGATTGCCGAGCAGGAGGTGTGGCAGGCGCTGGAGACGGTGCAACTGGCGGAGCTGGTACGCGCGATGCCCGAAAACATCCACACCCGGCTGGGCGAGCAGGGCAATAACCTGTCGGTGGGCCAGAAACAGCTGCTGGCGATGGCGCGAGTGCTGGTGCAGGCGCCGCAAATCCTGATTCTGGATGAGGCGACCGCCAATATCGACTCCGGCACCGAGCAGGCGATTCAGCGCGCGCTGCGTGCCATCCGTCAGCACACTACGCTGGTGGTGATCGCTCACCGCCTCTCTACCGTGGTAGACGCCGACTCCATTCTGGTGCTGCACCGTGGACAGGCGGTGGAGCGCGGCACCCATGCCGAGCTGCTGGCGCATCAGGGGCGCTATGCCCAGATGTACCAGATGCAACTGGTGGGTGAGCAGCTGGAGGCAGAGAGCGCCACGCCACTCTCCGCCTGAGTGAGGGCGGGTGCCTGGCACCCGCCCCCTCAGTCCGCACCATTATCAGGCATCCCACCCGCCAATTTCTTCACTCTGCACTCCAGTAAAGCGGCTTGCACTAAAATGAGGCGCAGCTACGCTTTCTATGGGCTGACTTAAGTCAAATCGTCTCCCCCGGCCTGGCCGGAGAGGGCGTCGCCCGCCCCTAATCCCCTCTATTCCCAGACGAAATCATTTGTGGCACACCCTTTGCTTTAGACTAGCTATCCACGCGGGTTTAACGCGACAGGCTCTTAATTCGAGGAGTGGCAATATGAAACTGGTTACTGTGGTGATCAAACCATTCAAGTTGGAAGATGTGCGCGAGGCGCTCTCTGCCGTAGGCATTCAGGGACTGACCGTCACCGAGGTAAAAGGCTTTGGCCGCCAGAAAGGGCATGCCGAACTCTACCGTGGGGCTGAGTACAGCGTTAACTTCTTGCCGAAAGTCAAAATCGATATTGCCATTGCCGACGACCAGCTGGATGAAGTGATTGATGTGATTAGCAAAGCGGCCTACACCGGCAAGATCGGTGACGGCAAAATTTTCGTTGCAGAGTTGCAGCGTGTGATTCGTATTCGTACTGGCGAGACCGACGAAGCAGCATTGTAATTTCAGGCTCGGATGAGTGAACTAGGGGTGGATCGATAATGAAAAAACTTTTATCCATGATGGGCCTCGGCGCGGCGGCCATGGCGCCATCGCTGGCGATGGCGGCACCGGCGGTCACTGATAAGGCGGACAACGCCTTTATGATGATCTGCACCGCGCTGGTGCTGTTTATGACCGTGCCGGGGATTGCGCTGTTCTACGGCGGCCTGCTGCGCTCCAAAAACGTGCTGTCGATGTTGACCCAGGTGATGGTGACCTTCGCATTGGTCTGCGTGCTCTGGATGCTGTATGGCTATAGCCTGGCCTTCAGCGAGGGCAACGCTTTCTTCGGCGGCTTCCAAACGGCGATGCTGAAGGGCATTACGGTGGACAGCGTCACCGGCACCTTCGCCCAATTGATCCACGTCGCTTTCCAGTGCTCCTTCGCCTGCATCACCGTGGCGCTGATTGTTGGGGGCTTCGCGGAGCGTATCCGCTTCTCCGCGGTACTGATCTTCACCGTGATCTGGATGACCTTCTCCTACCTGCCGATTGCCCACATGGTGTGGGGCGGCGGCTTCCTGGCGGCAGATGGCGCGCTGGACTTTGCCGGTGGCACCGTGGTGCACATCAACGCGGCGATTGCCGGGCTGGTGGGCGCGTACCTGCTGGGCAAGCGCGCGGGCTTTGGCAAAGAGGCATTCAAGCCGCATAACCTGCCGATGGTTTTCACCGGTGCCAGCATCCTCTACGTGGGCTGGTTCGGCTTCAACGCTGGCTCCGCCAGTGCGGCCAATGGCATCGCGGCGCTGGCTTTCGTCAATACCGTAATGGCCACCGCTGGCGCGATCCTCTCCTGGGTACTGGTGGAGTGGATGGTGCGCGGCAAGCCTTCCCTGCTGGGCGCCTGCTCCGGCTGCATCGCGGGTCTGGTCGCCATCACCCCGGCGGCGGGCACAGTGGGTGTCGGCGGCGCGCTGGTGATAGGCCTGATTGGCGGCGTGGCTGGCCTATGGGGCGTAGTGATGCTCAAACGCTGGCTGCATGCGGATGACACCTGTGACGTCTTCGGCGTACACGGCGTGTGTGGTATCGTCGGCTGCATCCTGACTGGCGTTTTCACCTCCTCCTCCTTGGGCGGCGTTGGTTACGCAGAAGGCGTGACCATGGGGCACCAGGTCTGGGTACAGCTGTTCAGCATCGGCATTACCCTGGTGTGGTCAGGTGTCGTGGCCTTTATCGGTTACAAAATTGCTGATATGGTGGTGGGACTGCGTGTTCCGGAAGATCAGGAGCGCGAAGGGCTGGACGTCAACAGCCACGGCGAGAACGCCTACAACCAGTAATGGCAGAGTAGGGCATCAGCCTGACGAGCAGTGCGCTAAATAAAACAGGTTCCCCGGCGTGGGCGTGATTCCTACCCCCGCCGACTTAAGGAGCCGGGCAACATGCAAAAAACATCACAGATAATGATGCAAATGATGATAGAGAGGCGGTGGCGCAATCCACCGCCTTTTTTTATGCGTCGCGGCGGCGGATGACCCCCTCCTGCACTGACGTCGCGACCAGCACGCCATCGCGGGTGTAGAACTGGCCGCGCACAAAGCCGCGCGCGCCAGAGGCGGAGGTGCTCTCCACCGCGTAGAGCAGCCACTCATCCAGACGGAACGGCCGGTGGAACCACATGGAGTGATCGATGGTTGCCACCTGCATCCCCGGCTCCAGGAAGCCGACCCCATGCGGTTGCAGCGCGGTGGGCAGGAAGTTGAAGTCCGAGGCGTAGCCCAGCAAATATTGGTGGATACGCAGGTCGTCCGGCATCTCGCCATTCGCCCGGAACCAGACGTGCCGCTCCGGCGCGGCTACCGTGCCCTGCAACGGGTTGTGAAAAGCCACCGGCCGCATCTCAATCGGGCGCTGGCCGATGAACTTTTCCCGCACCTTCTCGGGGATCAGGTGGGCAAACTTCTGCGCAATCTCTGACTCTGAGATCAGCGCCTCCGGCGGCGGCACCTGTGGCATGGTGTTCTGGTGCTCGAAACCGCTCTCCTGACACTGGAAGGAGGCGGTCATGTAGAAGATAGGCTTGCCGTTCTGCACCGCTTTGACCCGCCGGGCGCTGAAGCTGTGGCCATCACGCAAAATTTCCACGTCATAGATGATCGCCTTGCTGCTGTCACCGGGGCGCAAAAAATAGCTGTGGAAGGAGTGGATACCGCGCTCGGCGGGCACCGTTTGCTTGGCGGCATACAGCGCCTGACCGACCACCTGGCCGCCAAAGACCTGGCGTAATCCCAGATCCTCGCTCTGTCCCCGGAACAAGCCCTCTTCGAGTTTCTCCAGGTTGAGCAGATCCAATAAATTCGTTAATGCCTGACTCATGCGGTGATCCCTTTCAGCGAAAAACAGGGTAGGTGGGGCGCGTGGCCCCTGTCGCCATAGTAGAGGATCCGGGGCAGTGAAAGAAGGGCGCGCCGGGGGGCGGCAGGAATTTTTCAGAGTTATGTGCCACAATTATTTCGTGATGTGGTGAATGCCACTAGTTCAATCCTGACGCTTGCGACCCGTAAGAAGTAAACAAAACAAGGAGTGCAACTGATGAAATTTTGGCAGATTGTAGGTGGAACCGCGCTGTCTCTCACATTGGCCGGCTGTGCATCCCAACCCGCCCAGCCTCCCTTGCCGCCACCCGGCAATGGCGCGCCTTCGACGGCGGCTATCCAGCAACCCTCGGTAAAAGGCACTATCTCCATCGACTCACGCGTGGCGCTGCCGCCTGATTCGGTGCTGACCGTGACCCTGGCAGACGCCTCCATCGCAGACACGCCGTCGAAAGTGGTGGCGCAGAGCGTTGCCTATACCCAAGGCCATCAGGCACCGTTCCCCTTCGTGCTGCCTTACAGTCCAAATGATGTGCAGCCTAAATCCAGGGTACTGCTGAGCGCAGTCATCGCGGACAAGCAAGGTCACTTCCTGTTCCAGACCGAACAGCCGACGCCTGCCGTGACCAATGGCGCAGGTACCCAGTTTGATCTGGTGCTGAAGCCGGTCGAGGCGCGGGCAGTGCCTACCAACCCTTCCACGCTGGGGCCACTGGACACTTCACCGAACAGCCCGATGCCTACTGGCATCAACCCGGCACCGACACCGATGCCATAAGCTTGAGCTGGCGGCGTCTGTCGCCGCCAGCGCTAGCCACGCCAGCCATAGCGCTCCAGGTCAATGCGGCTTTCGGGGCCAAAGATAATGCCCTCTGACAGCAGTGCCTGACGCTGGCGCTGGAAGTCCTCCCCCTGAAGCGAAATGCCGCCGTGGCGATTCACCACCCGGTGCCACGGCAGGCTGCTCCCTTCCGGCAAACGGCGCAATACCCCACCCACCTGCCGGGCGGCACGGGGTGAGCCAGCCAGCCGCGCCACCTCACCATAGGTGGTCACCCGGCCCTCCGGGATGGCCGCGACAATGTGGTAAACGCGTTGATTGAAATTTCCTTCCCCTTCCATAGCTGCCCCAACGTAGTGATATACCTTGCCCGCGAGTATGAACCAAAACCGTTGCCATCGCAGGGTGGGCCAGACGCAGGTGCTTAAGAAACCATCGGTTGGCCGGTGATGGGTTGCTTTTACCGGGGCCATCCCTGATAATGCTCCCCGCTCCACACCAGTGGGGCAACTCAATGGAGGCCCTGTTGGTTCTCCCGCAACACTAACTTGTGAACTCGGTCAGGTCCGGAAGGAAGCAGCCGCAGCAGGCGTCGTGTGTGCCGGGATGTAGCTGGCAGGGCCTCCACCCAATTTGGCTCCCCGCCTTTTTCTGCTCCCGTTCTCTCTCTCCCAAAGCATTAACCATGCCACACTATTACTGCGTAATCAGACGTAGGCTATTGATATTTCCTTTCGCTCGATAAATATTCCTAATCAATGCCGCCAACGCAGACGAAAAATGCCCGGTCGTTGGCCGAGAAGTGGGTGCCATAAACGGAGTGATGCGAAACGGAAAAAGCCAGGGCAGAAAGGGAATAACGGACTGCCAGGGAACAGGGTGTGGGTGCCGCAGAAGGAAATGTTGAGCTAAGTGGTTGAAGCCGATAGAACTATCGGCTTCATGCTATTACCGCAATAACCGGCCTGAAGGCCATTAGCGCACGTATTTCCATACAGAAGTCGGCACTTTGTCATAGAGCTTATTCATCGTCAGTTCTGCCAGACGATGGTCAGCGGCAGAATAAAACATTTCGAGTTCATCATCAGATAACTCATATTTATTCTTTTCAATAACACGCTCTAATGTGTCGATAGTGGTGCATTTACGCAAGCGCATCAGGTAGTCGATTTTTTTCATCGTGGTCATAGTCTTTCTTATATAAGTAAATTGCGGTGGATTATCTATTAAGTTCTAATCAGCGTACAGGCATTCTCTTCTGAGAACATTCCGAATAGTCGCCGTTTGGTTTTTTGCCAGCGCTTCAAATCTGGTGCGCTGATGCCGTAATTGCCGAACAGGGTATAAGTATCGTCGAGATACTCTTCGACCCGGTCAGCTAACTGAAGTTCATCCTGATATTTTATTTTAAAGCTCATGACGAAAGAAGCAATATGCTCAATCAATTCGTTGAGCTGTAAGTTAACCTCTGACGTCGGATCATTAACCCAGCCATGATGGCTATCCCCCAGGGTGGCGATCCCCTCGTCGTAGAGGCTTTCGCACAGGAACTTGAGCTGGGCGACATCATGCCGTTTTGGCGAATACTCATCCATATCATCTCCTCCGTAAGGTTGTTATTCAGTCGTGATAACACTCAGTGAGTAATGAAATAACCGGACAGGTGAGAGGCTGGTTAATCAGCGCGGTTTATATCCCTTCAATTAAATATAAGTCATTTTTTTGTTTTGTGACGTCTCGGATTACCCAACATTACAATTCATCGGCTGGAGAGGGTCGGTTGTTATCCACGATATCGAAAATCAGCGCAGACCCGCTATGGGTAAAGGTAAGGCGCTCCTCGCAATACTCCTCCGCATCGATATCCAGGCAGGCATTGAAAAGGGTCCAACGATAACGGTAACGCATTGAATAACGGTTGGCAGAGAGCGGCTCTATCGCCTGAAGGGTCAGGCTGCCTGTCTCATACCGCGCACTCTCTGAATAATAGCTCAAATTCCCGACCAGTGTCTCTTCAAGCAGAGGAATATTTTCCTCAATGAATTCTTTTAAATCAGTAATGGAACTGAATTCACTGTTGGCAGGAAACGAAAGTGTAATGTGCATCGACTCATCATTATTTGTGCGACCCATTTCTAGTATTGCACACTCCGGCGCCTTTTGTCAGGCAGGCAAGACACTTTTTCCGAAAGTAACTGACAATTATCAGGTTGATATCTATAGCAATTAATCCAGCGTAATAAAAAATTACGCTTTAGTGGCGTTTTGCCTACCGATGCCCTAACGCGGCAACTTGAAACCCTGTCTTAAGTGTGATGTTATATTATAACAATTGCGTATCGGAGTAAATGTATGACCGCCTCATCCGCCCCCCTCACTGGCCGCCAGACCTGGCTGATGGCCTCAGCCCTTGCGCGCTGTGCTGCCACGATGCTGGTGCTGGCCGGTGTATGGGCGGCCATCACCTGGGCTAACCTGCTGCCATGATGACCTTACAACACCTGCAAGTTGGCTATGGCCGTTATGCTGTGGCTCCGCCCATTAGCGGCGCTTTCCATACCGGTTCACTGACGGCGATTATCGGTGCCAATGGCAGCGGCAAGTCTACCCTGCTGAAAACGCTGGCGGGCTTCCTGCCGCCGGTGGCAGGCGCGGTGATCCGCCATGTCCGGCAGCCGCTGGCTTATTTGCCGCAACAGGCGGAGCTGGATCGCCAGTTCCCGCTGCTGGTGGAGGATCTGGTGGCGATGGGGCGGGTCAGCCAGCGCGGGCTGTTTGCCCGGTTGCAACGCAGTGACCGGCAGTGGATCAGCGAGGCACTGGAGCGCGTCGGGATGCTCGCCTTCGCCCGCCAACCGGTCGGCATCCTTTCTGGCGGCCAGTTCCAGCGTGTGCTGTTTGCCCGCCTGCTGGTGCAACAGGCCCCGGTGATGCTGCTGGACGAGCCATTCACCGGGGTCGATACCCCGACTATCCAACTGCTGTTGGAGATGATCGCCGAGTGGCATCAACAACAGCGGACGGTAATTGCGGTACTGCATGACCGGCAGATGGTGAGTGCCTGTTTCCCGCAGACCCTGCTATTGAGCGCCAGCGGCAACCACTGGGGCGCGACGCCCCATGTCATGCGCGCCCTGAATGCGGCCAGTGAAACCACGCCCGCGGCGGTGGCGCTATGATTGTCCATCTGCTGCTCGACCCTTTTCTGACGTTTGGTTTTATGCGGCGCGCGCTGGTGGCGTGCCTGACGCTCTCCCTAAGCGCCACGCCGCTGGGTGTTTTTTTGTTGTTGCGGCGCATGAGCCTCGCCGGTGATGCGCTCTCCCATGCGGTATTGCCGGGTGCGGCCATCGGCTATCTGATCTCTGGCATGTCTCTGGTGGCGATGGGGGTAGGCGGCTTTATCGCCGGGCTGGCGGTTGCCATGCTCTCCGGTTGGGTGAGCCGCCACACGAGTTTGAAAGAGGATGCCAGTTTTGCGGGCTTCTACCTTGGTTCACTGGCGCTGGGAGTGACGCTGGTCTCGCTGCGCGGCTCCAGTGTCGATCTGCTGCATGTGCTGTTTGGTTCGATTCTGGCGGTGGATGCCCCGGCACTGCGGCTGGTGGGTGGCATCGCCACGCTCTCTCTGCTGCTGCTGGCGCTGCTCTACCGGGCGCTGGTGATGGAATCCTTTGACCAGACCTTCCTGCGCCTGGCCGCCGGTTGCTGGGTGCCCGTGATCCACGCCCTTTTTTTGGCGCTGGTGGTGATCAATCTGGTCGCCGGTTTCCAGATTCTGGGCACCCTGATGTCCGTGGGTCTGATGATGTTGCCCGCCGCCTCCGCGCGGCTCTGGACGCGCAACCTGCCAGCGACGCTGCTGACCGCCGCCGGGCTGGGCATGGTCGCCAGCCTTGCCGGCCTGCTCTGGTCTTACTACGCCTCGCTGCCCGCTGGCCCGGCCATCGTGCTGAGCGCCAGCCTGCTGTTTTTGCTTTCCGTACTATTTGGCTCGTGTGGCGGCATTTTCGCCGCGGCACGGCCTGCATTGCGTCATCAATAAGGAGAAAGAATGAAACGTTTACCTGTGGCGCTGGCCATCGCCACGCTGTTCGCCAGCCCATTGGCGATGGCCAACACCGTCAATGCCGTGGCCAGTTTTTCCATCCTCGGCGATATGGTTCACCAGATTGGCGGTGAGCATGTGGTCGTCAAAACGCTGGTCGGGCCGAATGGCGATCCGCACAGCTACGAGCCAAGCCCGCAAGACAGCCGGTCGCTGGCGAAAGCCGATGTGGTGTTTGTCAGTGGCTTGGGGCTGGAGGGGTGGATGGATCGGCTGATCGGTGCCTCGGGCTATCGCGGCAAGGTGGTGGTCGCCTCTGAAGGCGTCAGCTCCCGCCAGATGGAGGAGGAGGGGAAAACCATCACCGATCCCCACGCCTGGAACAGTATGCAGAATGGCGTGATCTATGCCCGTCACATCACGGAGGCGCTGGCCGCTGCCGATCCGCAGGATGCCGCCGACTTCCGCCAACGTGGTGCGGCCTATATCGCCAAACTGCAACAGCTCGACCAGTGGGCCAAACAGCAGTTTGCCACTGTGCCCGCCAGCCAGCGCAAAGTGCTGACCAGCCATGACGCCTTTGGTTACATGGGGCAGGCCTATGGCGTGCAGTTCCTGGCACCGGTGGGCTTCTCCACAGATGCCGAAGCCAGCGCACAGGATGTGGCGGCGTTGATTGCCCAGATCAAGCAGGCGCACGTGCGCCACTATTTTATTGAGAACCAGACCGACCCACGTTTGGTGAAGCAGATCGCCAGCGCCAGTGGCGCACAGCCGGGGGGCGAGCTTTATCCTGAGGCGCTGTCCACCGCTGACGGCCCTGCGACCACCTATGTGCAGGCCTTTACCCATAACGTTAGCACGTTGGTTGCGGGCATGAAGTAAGCCGCTCCCCCTGCCAGCACGGCAGGGGGCAGGGCAAAAAAAAGCCCCGCCGGTAAGGGCGGGGCGAAGGCGTAGGGGCGGGATTAACGCTTCTTTTTTCTGCCTTGAACGGCCTTGAAGCGCGGATTGCTTTTGCAGATGACATAGGTGCGGCCGTGGCGGTGTACCACCTTGCAATCTTTGTGGCGGTTTTTGGCTGAACGCAGTGAACTCAATACCTGCATGTTCCTCTCCTTAAGCAGATTTTGGGTTCAGGAAGCGGCCAAAACGCTGCTGGAAGCGCGCGGTGCTGCCCTCTTTGGAGAACTCTTTCTGCTTCCCGGTGTAGTAGGGGTGGGAGGCAGAGGAGACCTCAAGAGTGACGTAGGGCAGTTCACGCCCCTCCCACTCGATGGTGCGGTCAGTACGGATGGTCGAGCCGACGGTAAAGTAGGTGTCGGCGCTGGTGTCGTGGAACACCACGGTGCGGTAATCAGGGTGGATGCCAGCTTTCATATTGCCTCCAGTGAAATGTTATAACATAACAATTGATGGCGACAGTATCGCGCAAACTCTGTCCGTTGGCAACCCCACCTTTTCAGCAAATAAAAAAAAGCCGCGCAGTGCGCGGCTTTTGTCAAAAATTCACCTTAGTGCTTGTCGAGCGACACCTGCTGCTTATGGCTATGTTCCACGTCGTCAGACTTCTTGCTAAAGCGGCGGCGTACCACCACGAAGAAGACCGGGACGAAGAAGATGGCCAGAATGGTCGCGGTGACCATGCCGCCCATTACGCCGGTACCGACAGCGTTCTGTGCGCCGGAACCTGCGCCGGTGGAGATCACCAGCGGCAACACGCCGAGGATAAAGGCCAGCGAGGTCATCAGGATGGGGCGCAGACGCATCCGCACCGCCTCCAGCGTGGCCTCAACCAATCCTTTGCCCTCTTTCTCCATCAAGTCCTTGGCAAACTCCACGATCAGGATGGCGTTTTTCGCCGACAGACCGACTGTGGTCAGCAAGCCTACCTGGAAGTAGACGTCGTTGCTCAGGCCGCGCAGGGTGGCGGCCAGAACCGCACCAATGACCCCCAGCGGTACCACCAGCATAACGGAGAACGGTATCGACCAGCTCTCATACAGTGCAGCCAGACAGAGGAAGACCACAATCAGCGAGATGGCGTACAGGGCAGGGGCCTGGTTGCCGGAGAGCCGCTCCTGATAGGACATGCCCGTCCAGTCATAGCCGATGCCGGTCGGCAGTTTCGCCGCCAGCGACTCCATCATCGCCATCGCGTCACCACTGCTTCGGCCCGGTGCTGGCTGGCCCAAAATCTCCATCGCAGGCAGGCCGTTATAGCGCTCCAGACGTGGCGAGCCATACTGCCAGTGCGAGGTAGCGAAGGAGGAGAACGGCACCATCTGCCCATTGCTACCACGGACATACCAGTTATTCAGATCGCTTGGCAGCATACGGTACTCTGCCTTCGACTGGATGTAGACCTTCTTCACGCGTCCGCGGTCAATAAAGTCATTCACATAACTGCCGCCCCAGGCCGCGCCCAGCGTGGTGTTGATGTCATCAATAGAGACGCCAAGGGCCTCCGCTTTCTCCTGGTCAATCTCCAGTTTGAACTGCGGCGTATCCTCCAGGCCATTCGGACGCACCCCAACCAGCAGGTCTGGATGCTCCGCCACCATGCCCAGCAACTGGTTACGCGCTTCGGTCAGTTTCTGGTGGCCAAGGTTGGCCTGATCAATCAGCTCGAAGTCAAAGCCGGTGGCGGTACCCAGTTCAACAATCGCTGGCAGGTTGAACGGGAATACCATCGCGTCCTTGATGGCGCTGAAGGTGCCCATGGCCCGGCCAGTGATGCCCGACACTTTGTTCTCTTCGCCTGGGCGATCCGCCCAGTCTTTCAAGCTGACGAAGGCGATACCGGTGTTCTGGCCGCGGCCCGAGAAGCCAAAGCCGTTTACCGCAAACACCGAGTTGACGTTGGCCTTCTCTTTGTCCAGATAGTACTTGGTGACCTCATCCAGCACCTTCTGCGTACGCTCCTGCGTGGCACCAGCCGGTAGCTGTACCATGGTCAGGAACACGCCCTGATCCTCTTCCGGCAGGAAGGAGGTTGGCAGGCGGATAAACAGCACCGCCATGCCCACCACGATCAGCAGGTAGACCAGCAGGTAGCGGCCAGTGCTGCGCAGAATGTTGCCCACGCTGTCGGTGTAGTGGTCGGTGCTGCGCTCAAACATGCGGTTGAACCAGCCGAAGAAGCCCTTCTTGTCATCGTGGTGCCCTTTCGGCACCGGCTTCAGCATGGTGGCGCACAGCGCAGGCGTCAGGATCAACGCCACGATCACCGACAGCACCATCGCTGAGACGATGGTAATCGAGAACTGGCGATAGATAACCCCGGTCGAGCCGCCAAAGAAGGCCATCGGCACGAACACCGCAGAGAGCACCATCGCGATGCCCACCAGCGCGCCCTGGATCTGCTCCATCGACTTCTTGGTCGCTTCCTTGGGCGGCAGGCCCTCTTCCACCATCACACGTTCGACGTTCTCCACCACCACGATGGCGTCATCCACCAGCAAGCCGATGGCGAGCACCATACCGAACATCGTTAGGGTGTTAATGGAGTAACCAAAGGCGCCGATGATGGCGAAGGTGCCGAGCAGTACCACCGGCACCGCGATCGTGGGGATCAGGGTGGCGCGGAAGTTTTGCAGGAACAGGTACATCACCAGGAACACCAGCACGATCGCTTCGAACAGCGTCTTCACCACCTCTTTGATGGAGATCTGTACGAACGGCGTGGTGTCATACGGGTAGACTAACTTCAGGCCATTCGGGAAGAACGGCTCCAGTTTTGCCAGCGTCGCCTTCACCGCTTTCGAGGTGTCGAGGGCGTTGGCGCCGGTCGCCAGCTTGATGCCAAGGCCGGAAGCCGGCTTGCCGTTATAGCGCGCGATAACGCTGTAGTCTTCGCCGCCCAGCTCAATCTGCGCCACGTCACGCAGGCGTACCTGCGAGCCATCCGGATTAACCTTCAGCAAGATTTTGCCGAACTCCTCAGGGGAGGTCAGGCGGGTCTGCGCAATGATGGAGGAGTTAAGCTGCTGGCCCTTCACCGGCGGTGTACCGCCCAACTGGCCCGCGGCCACCTGGTTGTTCTGCACGCGGATGGCGTTAATAACATCCACTGGCGTCAGGGCGAAGTTGGTCAGCTTGCCCGGATCCATCCAGACGCGCATCGCGTACTGGGAACCAAACAGCTGGACGTCACCCACGCCAGTGGTACGGCTGATCGGGTCCTGAACGTTGGAGGCCACATAGTCCGCGATATCCTCCTGGGTCATGGAGCCACTGTCGCTGATGAAGCCAGCCACCATCAGGAAGCTGCTGCTCGACTTCTGGACGCTGATCCCCTGTTGCTGCACCTCTTGCGGCAGCAGCGGCATCGCCAGCTGCAGCTTGTTCTGCACCTGCACCTGCGCAATGTCAGGGTCAGTACCAGAAGAGAAGGTTAGCGTCAGGGTCATGGAGCCTGACGAGTCACTGGAGGAGGACATGTACATCAGGTTATCGATGCCGTTCATGTTCTGCTCGATAACCTGGGTCACGGTGTCCTGCACCGTCTGGGCATCGGCACCCGGATAGTTAGCGGACACAGAAATTGCTGGTGGCGCGACGGTAGGGTACTGCGCAATCGGAAGTTGCAGTATCGTCAGGGCGCCAGCCAGCATGATAACAATGGCGATAACCCATGCAAAAATGGGTCTATCAATAAAGAACTTAGCCATGAATCACCGGCTCCTATTAAGACTGCGGGGCTTGTTCAGACGGCGCTTGCTGCTGGGCGGAAGCGTCGTCAGTCACTTCCTGCATCTTGACCTGGGCGCCCGGCTTCACTTTCTGCAATCCGGTTACGATTACCCGATCGCCCGCTTTCAGGCCGCCGGTCACCAGCCACTTGTCACCAATCGCTTGGGAGGTGGTCAGGGTACGGGTTTCCACCTTGTCGCCAGCGCCCACTACCATCGCGGAGGCTTCACCGCGCGGGGTACGGGTCACGCCCTGTTGTGGCACCAGCAGCGCGTTCTCATTCACGCCCTCATCGAGGCGCGCACGGACAAACATGCCCGGCAGCAGGGTCTCGTCAGGGTTCGGGAACACGGCGCGCAGGGTGATGGAGCCGGTGGACTCATCCACGGTCACGTCGGAGAACTCCAAAGTGCCCTCCTGCTTATACTGCGTGCCGTTCTCCAGCGTCAGCTGTACCTTGGCCTTGCCGTTTTGCTGCTTCAGCGTACCTTCGGCCATCTCCTGCTTCAGACGCAGGAAATCGGTGCTGGATTGGGTGACATCGACGTAGATCGGGTCGAGTTGCTGCACGGTAGCCAAGGCGGTGGTCTGCCCTTCGGTCACCAATGCCCCTTCGGTCACGCTGGATTTACCAATCCGGCCACTGATGGGGGAGGTCACCTTGGTGTAGGCGAGGTTAATGCGGGCAGTCTCAACGGCGGCTTTGGCGGCCAGCACTGCCGCATCAGCGGAGCGCAAATCAGCTTGGGCCTGATCGTAGTCCTGCTTACTGATGTAGTTGGTGCCGAGCAGGGGCTTGTAACGGTTGACCGTCACACGTGAGATTTCAGCGGTTGCCTGTGCCTTGGCCAGGTCGCCCTTGGCGCTGTTATAGGCAGCCTGATAGGTTGCGGGATCGATCTGATAAAGGGAGGTGCCTGCCTGAATGTCGCTACCTTCAACGAAGTTACGCTTCAGGATGATGCCGCTGACCTGTGGACGGACTTCCGCCACCCGGAAAGCGCTGGTACGGCCGGGGAGTTCGGTGGTGATGTTCAGTGGCGCTGCCTTCAGCGTCACCACACCCACTTCCGGCATTTGTTGCTGCTGCGCACCCTGTTGAGACTCATCATCGTTGCATCCTGCAAGAACCAAGCTGCCCGAAAGCATCAGAACTGCCGCCAGAGGCGTTAACCCTCTGTTTTTGTTCATAGGTAAACCTCAAGTGTCCGATTTCAAATTGACCAATGGATCGCAAGCTGTAAAACCCATTGCTGCTTAATAAATATGTGCGTACCATCGTACATACATACGTGAATGTATGTAAGCTATCCCTCCGCGAAAACCTGATGCCATGGCACGAAAAACCAAACAACAAGCACTTGAAACTCGCCAACAAATCCTGAACGCTGCGGTGCAGCTCTTTTCGGATTGTGGGGTTTCAGCCACTTCGCTGGCTGACATTGCTGCCGCCGCCGGCGTCACGCGGGGTGCCATCTATTGGCACTTTAAAAACAAGGCCGATCTGTTTAATGAGGTCTGGGCGATCTCTGAGTCAAAAGTAACCGATCTCGAAATAGAGTATCAGGCAAAGTATCCCAATAATCCACTGTGCGTCCTGCGTGAAATTCTAATCTATATTCTGTGCGCTACTGTAGAGGATCCACGCCGTCGCGCCCTGATGGAGATCATTTTTCATAAGTGTGAATTCGTGGGGGAGATGATTACCCTGCATCAGGCGCGCAAGGATCTCTATCTGGCGGGCTATGAAAAGATTGAGGTTATTCTGCGCAACTGCATGGCGCAGGATCTGCTGCCTGCTGACCTGCACACCCGCCGCGCTGCCGTGACCCTGCGTGCCTACATCACTGGGCTAATGGAGAACTGGCTGTTTATGCCGGAGAGTTTTGACCTGCGCGCGCAGGCGGCGCTGTATGTGGATTGCTATCTGGACATGCTGAAGCTCAGCCCCCATTTGCGCCTTGGCGCGGGGGAGGGGGCGAGCGCCAGCCAGCCAGGGCAGTGACCGGCGGCGGCAAGGAGGGCATCAGACGCCGAGGGGATATTCACCGTGGCGGCGCAGCTTCTCCTGATAGTCACGGGTGACGATCTCCAGCGCCGCCAGTGCGGTGTGGGGATCGATCTCATTGCACTCCAGCAGGTAGATCAAATCTACCGCCAGTTGCAGCTCTGGGGGGGCATTGTCAACGGACATCGGGGGCCAACTCAATAGTTACGTTTGCGAGAGACAAACAGAATCAGGATTGCGCCCGTCAGTGCGATCAGCAAGCTTCTGAAACTGAACCCTGCGACAGTGCCGGCATCCAGGTAGGTACTGACATAACCGCCAACCAGCGCACCGCTGATCGCCAGCACCACCCATAACACCACACTGCCGTCATTTTTGCCTGGCATCAGCACTTTTGCCAGCAACCCGACCACCAGTCCCATAATGATCCAAGAAATCAGGCCCATAATGTTCTCCAGTCAGGTCTCTCTCTATAGTATAGATAATCACTTGTCTTGGCAGGCGGCAGCGGCTTAAAAAATTGTGATAAACCTTCAAAAACCTCGCTCTTTCCGCTCAATGGTGCGTTCAATGCGTGCCAGCGCCTCACGGCAGCGCTGCAAACGTCCCTCAAGTGCCGCCAACTCCTGCTGAACCTTGCGCTGCTGCGCCAACGACTCCTGCCGCCCCAGCAGACTTTCGCGGTCACGTACCATCGCCAGCAGGCGGCGCTCGAAATCCTGATGCTGTGCCAGCCGGTGGTAGATATCCTCCTGGCCGTCACGCGCGGGCCGCACGGTAGCTTTGCGCAGCCGCTGGGTCGCCAGCTCCCGTTGCAGGGCAGCGATCTGCGCCACCAGCCGCTCCGCGAGGAAGGCCACCTGCGCGGTGCGCTCCTCTGCCACTGCATCGGCCAGCTGCTGCTGGTTCTGGCGCACCTCCGCCAGATAGTCACGCAGGCGCGTGCCGTGGGTGCGGAACAGCTTGCTGTCAAAGCGCGCCTGCGGGGTCGGGGTGTGGCCAACAGGCTCGATGGCGGCGGCCAGCGCGCTGATCTGCTGGTCCAGGGTCTGTAAAACTCGTTGCGTATTCACGTTGTCTCTCCGGCGGGATTCCTACGTAGCTTGCCGCTGAAAAGGCGGGCTGGCAAGCCAGCACATTGTGCCCGCCCGGCCATCAACGCTATCATTGCTGCTTAACAGCGCGAAACAGGGCAAGAGGCAATGAAACAGAAGATTGGGCGTGGGGTATTGATTGCCACCGGCTGGCTGGCCGTGGCGCTGGCGGCGCTCGGCGTGCTGCTGCCCCTGCTGCCCACCACGCCCTTCCTGCTGCTGGCCGCCTGGTGTTTCTCCCGTTCGTCGCCCCGTTTCCACCAGTGGTTGCTCTATCGCTCCTGGTTTGGCGGCTATCTGCGCCACTGGCAGGCGCACCGCGCGCTGCCGCCCAATACCAAGTGGAAAGCGATGCTGTTCACCGCGCTTTCCATTAGCATCTCTCTCTTTTTTATAAAGATTATCTGGGTACGTGTGCTGCTGTTTGGGCTGATGCTGGTGCTGCTCGCGATAATATGGCGTCTGCCGGTTATTGACCAACGACAATAAAATCGGGGATTAACGGCCGGCTGCGGTTGCATTTTAAGGTGAGTTTGCATAAATTTGAGCGTTTTCGTGCGTGGGTCATCTCCTCTTTCTCCCCTGTTGTCCTTCTTCCAAGGCATATGCACGCCATTTCATGGCGAGGCAGGGATATCAGACGGCCTGCGTTTAAGTTAGAACACCAGCTTTTTCAGGCACATATTATGACCGCTACTGCACAGCAGCTTCAGTTTATTAAAGACAGTATCAAGACCATCCCCGACTATCCGAAGCCGGGCATACTGTTCCGTGACGTCACCAGCCTGCTGGAAGATCCGCAAGCCTACGCCGCCAGCATCGCGCTGCTGGCCGAGCGCTATCGCGACAAGGGCGTCACCAAGGTGGTCGGGACTGAAGCCCGTGGTTTCCTGTTTGGTGCGCCGGTGGCCCTGGCGCTGGGCGTGGGCTTTGTTCCGGTACGTAAGCCGGGCAAACTGCCGCGCGCGACCCTGTGCGAAAGCTATGAGCTGGAGTACGGCACCGACAAACTGGAGATCCACACCGACGCGATCCAACCGGGCGACAAAGTGCTGGTGATCGACGACCTGCTGGCGACCGGTGGCACCATTGAAGCGACCGTGAAACTGATCCGCGCCCTGGGCGGCGAGGTGAGTGATGCCGCGTTCATCATTGATCTGCCGGAACTGGGTGGCGAACAGCGCCTGACCCGTCAGGGCATCAACTGCTTCAGCCTGGTCTCCTTCGCCGGTCACTAAGACCCGCATTCAGCCTCGCCGCTCTGGCGAGGCTGTGTTAGCATTACCCTCCAGATTTCCCAACTTCTCCGGTATTAATGAGCTATCAGGTTCTTGCCCGTAAGTGGCGCCCGCAAACCTTCGCTGATGTTGTCGGCCAGGAACATGTCCTGACCGCGCTGGCCAATGGCCTGTCGCTGGGGCGGATTCACCATGCCTATCTCTTTTCCGGAACCCGTGGCGTCGGGAAGACCACCATCGCCCGCCTGCTGGCCAAGGGGCTGAACTGCGAAACCGGGATCACCGCCACCCCGTGCGGCAAGTGCGACAACTGCCGGGAGATTGAGCAGGGGCGTTTCGTCGATCTGATTGAGATTGACGCCGCCTCGCGCACCAAGGTCGAGGACACCCGCGAGCTGCTGGATAACGTCCAGTACGCGCCAGCGCGTGGCCGCTTCAAGGTCTACCTGATCGATGAAGTGCACATGCTGTCGCGCCACAGCTTCAACGCCCTGCTGAAAACGCTGGAGGAGCCGCCGGAGCACGTCAAATTCCTGCTGGCGACCACCGATCCGCAGAAGCTGCCGGTCACCATCCTGTCACGCTGCCTCCAGTTCCACCTGAAGGCGCTGGATGCCAGCCAGATCCGCCAGCAACTGGAGCATGTGTTGCAGGCCGAGCAGATCGCCGCCGAGCCGCGTGCGCTGCAACTGCTGGCGCGCGCCGCCGACGGCAGTATGCGTGACGCCCTGAGCCTGGCCGATCAGGCGATCGCGATGGGGCAGGGGCAGGTGAGCAGCGACACCGTCAGCCAGATGCTCGGCACGCTGGATGATGAGCAGCCGCTGGCGATCATTGAGGCGTTGGTGAGTGGCGAGGGCGAGCGGGTGATGGCGCAGGTCGAGCAGGCCGCGTCGCGTGGCGTGGACTGGGAGGCGCTGCTGGTTGAGACCCTCTCGCTGCTGCACCGCATCGCCATGCTGCAACTGTTGCCTACCACGCTGGATGAGCACTACGCCGCCGTGGAGCAGCGCCTGCGTGAGCTGGCGCGGGTGGTGCCGCCCACCGATCTGCAACTCTATTACCAGACCCTGCTGATTGGCCGCAAAGAGATGGCCTTCGCCCCCGATCGCCGCATGGGCGTGGAGATGGCGCTGCTACGCGCGCTGGCCTTCCACCCGAAAGCGGTGATTGCCGAACCGGTGATGCCAGCGCAGCCTCAGCCTCCGTCGGCACCGGTCGCGCCCGCCTACACGCCACCGCCGGCGCGCCCGATGCCGCAGCCGACCGCTGCGCCGCAAGCTGCCACCGCACCCGTCGCGCAGCCTGCCACGCCGCCGGTTCCGCCCACTGCCGCCCCGGCGCGCCAGCCGGCCCCGGCCACGGAGCCGCCACCGGCCGCGCCGCCCGCTGGCCTGTCGGACACTGCCAAGCTGCTAGAGGCGCGCACCCAGCTGCTGCGGCAACAGGGAAACCACAGCCCAAAAAAAGCTGAGCCGGCGGCGCCTTCTGCGCGGCCGGCCACCTCAGCGCTGGAGCGTCTGGCGTCCGTTACCGAGCGCACCCAGCAGCGGGCGGCGGCCCGTCCGGTAGAGCCGGAAAAACCGGCCAAGCCGGAGGCGTACCGCTGGCGCGCGCAGGCGCAGCCCAACGCCGTGGAGCAGGTGCCGGTAGCGACGCCCAAGGCGCTGCGTTCGGCGCTGGAGCATGAGAAGACCCCGGAGCTGGCGGCAAAACTGGCCGACGAGGCGCTGGAGCGTGATGACTGGGCCGCCTACGTGCACCAGCTGGCGATCCCCAAGCTAGTACAGCAGCTGGCGCTCAACGCCTTCCGCGAAGTGCTGGGGCCGTCATCCCTGCGGCTGCACCTGCGCCCCGCCCAGCGCCACCTGAACAGCCCGTCGGCACAAAAAGCGCTGGCGGAAGCGATCAGCCGTTGCGAGGGGCATCCGGTTGAATTAACAGTGGTTGAAGACGATAATCCAGCGGTGCGGACGCCGCTGGAGTGGCGTCAGGCCATCTATGAAGAGAAACTGGCGCAGGCGCGTCAGTCAATTATCGCGGATAATAACATCCAGACCCTGCGTCGCTTCTTTGATGCGGATCTGGATGAAGACAGTATTCGCCCCCTTTAACTGCCGCGGTGCATGTTGCACCATGCGGCCCAGCGCAAAGAGAGATGACTATGTTTGGTAAAGGCGGTCTGGGTAACTTGATGAAACAAGCCCAGCAGATGCAAGAAAAGATGCAGCAGATGCAGGAAGAAGTCGCCAAGATGGAAGTAACCGGCGAATCCGGCGCTGGCCTGGTTAAAGTCACCATCAACGGCGCGCACAACTGCCGCCGGATCGAGATCGATCCGAGCCTGATGGAAGATGACAAAGATATGCTGGAAGATCTGGTTGCGGCAGCCTTCAACGACGCGGCGCGCCGCATCGACGAAGCGCAGAAAGAGAAGATGGCCTCCGTCTCCAGCGGTATGCAACTGCCGCCGGGCTTCAAGATGCCATTCTGATGCAGACCAGCCCGCTCCTCGAATCCCTGATGGAGGCACTGCGTTGCCTGCCGGGCGTTGGCCCGAAATCGGCGCAGCGCATGGCGTTCCAGCTGTTGCAGCGTGACCGCAGCGGCGGTATGCGTCTGGCGCAGGCCCTGACCCGCGCCATGTCCGAGATTGGCCACTGTGCCGATTGCCGCACCTTCACCGAGCAGGAGATCTGCACCATCTGCGCGAACTCGCGTCGCCAGCAGAATGGCCAGATCTGCGTGGTGGAGAGCCCGGCGGACATCCACGCCATTGAGCAGACCGGCCAGTTCTCCGGCCGCTACTTTGTGCTGATGGGGCACCTCTCGCCGCTGGATGGCATCGGCCCGGATGACATTGGCCTCGACCGTCTGGAAGAGCGCCTTGCTACCGAGTCGATCCAGGAACTGATCCTGGCGACCAACCCCACGGTGGAGGGCGAGGCGACCGCCAACTACATCGCCGCGATGTGCGGGCAGTATGGCGTCCTCGCCAGCCGCATCGCGCACGGCGTCCCGGTAGGCGGCGAGCTGGAGATGGTGGATGGCACCACGCTCTCCCACTCCCTGGCGGGCCGGCACCCGATCCGCTGACAGCACAGGTCGGATCCTCAGGCGCGGGCAACCGCGCCTTTGTCTATTTTCGCACCACTCACATCACCCGCTGGTTGAATTCTTTTTCCCCTATCCCCATCTCCTCTCCATTGTCGGGTTCATCCCGTTGCATTCAGCCCAAACACTGTTTTTAGGATTGAGGTAGAACATGAGTATGAAAGGTCAAGAAACCCGCGGGTTCCAGTCTGAAGTGAAACAGCTGCTTCACCTGATGATCCACTCGCTCTATTCGAATAAGGAAATTTTCCTGCGTGAGCTGATCTCCAACGCCTCCGACGCCGCTGACAAACTGCGCTTCCGCGCGCTGTCTACGCCGGATCTGTATGAGGGCGACGGTGAACTGCGTGTACGCCTCTCCAGCGACAAAGAGAAGCGCACCCTGACCATCAGTGACAACGGCATCGGTATGCGCCGTGACGAGGTGATCGACAACCTCGGCACCATCGCCAAATCCGGCACCAAATCCTTCCTTGAGTCCCTCGGTTCCGATCAGGCCAAAGACAGCCAGCTGATTGGCCAGTTCGGCGTTGGCTTCTACTCCGCCTTTATCGTGGCTGACAAAGTGACCGTGCGCACCCGTGCGGCCGGTGCGGCAGCAGACGAAGCGGTGTTCTGGGAGTCCGCTGGCGAGGGCGACTACACCATCGCCGACATCAGCAAAACCGAACGCGGCACCGAAATCACCCTGCACCTGCGCGAGGGTGAGGATGAGTTCCTCGACGACTGGCGTTTGCGCTCCATCATCGGCAAATACTCCGATCACATCGCGCTGCCGGTGGAGATCCTGAGCCGTAGTGAAGGCGAGGGCGAAGAGGAGAGCACCGAGACCTGGGAAAAGATCAACAAGGCCCAGGCGCTGTGGACGCGCAACAAATCCGAGGTGAGCGAGGAGGAGTACAAGGCGTTCTACAAACACATCGCCCATGACTTCACCGACCCGCTGACCTGGAGCCACAACCGTGTGGAGGGCAAGCAGGAGTACACCAGCCTGCTCTACATCCCGGCACAAGCGCCGTGGGACATGTGGAACCGCGACCACAAGCATGGCCTGAAACTCTACGT
The DNA here is from genome assembly GCF_005491205.1 of Nissabacter sp. SGAir0207. Lineage (NCBI taxonomy): Bacteria > Pseudomonadati > Pseudomonadota > Gammaproteobacteria > Enterobacterales > Yersiniaceae > Nissabacter > Nissabacter sp. SGAir0207. The sequence continues at coordinate 2,857,276 of NZ_CP028035.1, read as the reverse complement.
CCAGCGCGTCTTTATCATGGACGACGCCGAGCAGTTCATGCCGAACTACCTGCGTTTCGTGCGCGGCCTGATTGACTCCAACGACCTGCCGCTGAACGTCTCGCGTGAAATCCTGCAAGACAGCCGCATCACCCAGAGCCTGCGCGGCGCGCTGACCAAGCGCGTGCTGCAAATGCTGGAGAAACTGGCGAAAGATGACGCCGCCGCGTACCAAACCTTCTGGCAACAGTTCGGTCTGGTGCTGAAAGAGGGGCCGGCTGAGGACAGCGCCAACAAAGAGAGCATCGCCAAACTGCTGCGCTTTGCCTCCACCCACGGCGACAGCGCCGTGCAGAACGTCTCTCTGGAAGAGTACGTCAGCCGCATGGTGGAAGGGCAGGAGAAGATCTACTACATCACCGCAGACAGCTACGCCGCCGCGAAGAGCAGCCCGCACCTGGAGCTGTTCCGCAAAAAAGGCATTGAGGTACTGCTGCTCTCCGATCGCATCGATGAGTGGATGATGAGCTACCTGACCGAGTTCGACGGCAAGCCGCTGCAATCCGTGAGCAAGGCGGACGAGGCGCTGGACAAACTGGCGGACGAGGAGAATGAGCAGCAGAAAGAGGCCGAGAAGGCGCTGGAGCCGTTCGTGGATCGCGTGAAAACCCTGCTGGGCGAGCGCGTGAAAGAGGTACGCCTGACCCACCGCCTGACCGATACCCCGGCGATCGTCACCACTGGCGCGGACGAGATGACCACCCAGATGGCGAAACTGTTCGCCGCTGCTGGCCAACAGGCGCCAGAAGTGAAGTACATCTTTGAGCTGAACCCGGAGCACGCGCTGGTCAAGCGCGCCTCAGCGGTGAGCGAGGACGCGCACTTTGCCGAGTGGGTCGAGCTGCTGCTCGATCAGGCCCTGCTGGCAGAGCGCGGGACGCTGGAGGATCCAAACCTCTTCATCCGCCGCATGAACCAACTGCTGCAAGCCTGATCCCCGGCCTGCATCTGATAAAAGCCTGTATTGCCTGTGCAATACAGGCTTTTTTATGGATCAATTTGCCACTTTCACTCGTAAGTAAAAGTCTGCTATTGCCGCCGCTTCCTTGAGCCGTGCGGCCTGCAATGGTATCGTTGAGCGTTTTCGACATTTTTATAAAAACTACATAGCAAGGGGATTTACGCAATGCGTATTATTCTGCTGGGCGCTCCGGGCGCCGGTAAAGGTACTCAGGCTCAATTCATCATGGAGAAGTACGGCATTCCGCAGATCTCCACCGGTGACATGCTGCGTGCCGCGGTTAAAGCAGGTTCGGAGCTGGGCAAACAGGCCAAAGAGATTATGGATGCCGGCAAACTGGTCACCGATGAGTTGGTGATCGCGCTGGTAAAAGAGCGCATTGCGCAGGAAGATTGCCGTAACGGCTTCCTGCTGGATGGCTTCCCACGTACCATTCCCCAAGCTGACGCCATGAAAGAGGCCGGCATCAAGGTGGATTGCGTGCTGGAGTTTGATGTGCCGGACGAACTGATTGTGGATCGCATCGTGGGCCGCCGCGTGCACCCCGGTTCTGGTCGCGTCTACCACATCAAATTCAACCCGCCGCAGCAGGAAGGCAAGGATGATGTGACCGGTGAAGAGCTGATCACCCGCAAGGACGATCAGGAAGAGACCGTGCGCAAGCGTCTGGAAGAGTACCACACCCTGACTGAGCCGCTGGTGGCCTACTATCGTCAGGAAGCGGACGCCGGCAACACCCAGTACCACAAAATCGACGGCACCCGTAGCGTGGCCGAAGTGCGTGAAGAGCTGGCCAAGCTGCTCGGCTAAGCGTCACCCTTGATATTTAATGCCAGGCCCCGGCCTGGCATTTTTTTAACCATACACTCCCCATATGTATATTTAGCCAGCACCTGTTGCTGCTATCGGTGCCGGTTTTCCCCATATTGGTTACAATAGCTCATCAAAGATTCAACCTGTTACCCTGACGCCCCGGTGTGGTGCGGGGGGCGGATTACAGAAGGAAAGGCTCATGGGGCAAGAGAAAGTTGGGGTCCTGCTGGTTAACCTCGGTACGCCTGAGGCACCGACCCCGCAGGCAGTAAAACGTTATCTGGCGGAGTTCCTCGGCGACAGCCGGGTTGTGGACACCAAACGCTGGCTGTGGTGGCCGATTTTGAACTTTGGCATCCTGCCGTTCCGTTCGCCGCGCGTCGCCAAACTCTACCAGTCCGTCTGGATGGAGGAGGGCTCGCCGCTGATGGTCTTCAGCCGCCGTCAGGAGAAGGCGCTGGCCTCCCGTCTGCCGGGAGTGCCGGTGGAGCTGGCGATGAGCTACGGTAAGCCTTCGCTGCCGGACGCCATCCGTAAGCTGATGGAGCAGGGCGTCACCCAACTGGTGCTGCTGCCGCTCTATCCGCAGTACTCCTGCTCCACCAGTGCCGCGGTATTTGACGCGGTGGCGCGCCATTTGGTGCCGCTGCGCCGGTTGCCGTCGCTGCACTTCATCCGCGACTACGCCGAGCATCCGCAATATATCGAGGCGCTGAAACAGACAGTGCTGCGCTCCTTTGAACAGCACGGCAAGCCAGACCGCCTGATCCTCTCGTTCCACGGCATTCCGCAGCGCTACGCGGATGAGGGCGATGACTACCGCACCCGCTGCGAGGACACCACGCGCGCGCTGTTCGCCGCGCTGGATCTGCCGCCGGGCATGGGCATGATGACCTTCCAGTCGCGCTTTGGCCGTGAGCCGTGGCTGACGCCCTATACCGACGAAACCATGCAGGCGCTGCCTTCGCAGGGCGTCAAGCATGTGCAGCTGATCTGCCCCGGCTTCGCCGCCGACTGTCTGGAGACGCTGGAGGAGATCAAGGAGCAGAACCGCGAAATCTTCCTGGAGGCGGGCGGTGAGACCTTCGAGTACATCGACTGCCTGAACGATGAGCCAGCGCATATCGACCTGCTGGCACAGCTGGTGCGCGACCAGTTCTGATCCCCCCTGACCGGCTGCCTGAGTGCAGCCGGTGATACAAACGGCTCCTTCCGGCGGCAAGTTATGCTACTATCGCCCGCCTGTTTCCCAAGCTGCGCCAATCCCGATGAAATTCCCAGGCAAACGTAAATCCAAACACTATTTTCCCGTCAATGCGCGCGATCCGCTGCTGCAACCGGCCCAGACCGAGAGCGAAACGGCCCGTTCCTACGTGGTCGGCATTGACCAGACGCTGGTGGACATTGAAGCCAGGGTTGATGACGAGTTTATCCAGCGCTATGGCCTGAGCATGGGCCACTCTCTGGTCATCGAAGATGATGTCGCGGATGCGATGTACCAGGAGCTGATGGCGGGCAACCTGATTACCCACCAGTTTGCCGGTGGCACCATCGGCAATACCCTGCACAACTACTCGGTGCTGGCGGACGATCGCTCGGTGCTGCTCGGCGTGATGTGCAACAACGTCCAGATTGGCGGCTACGCCTATCGCTACCTCTGCAACACCTCCAGCCGTACCGATCTCAACTATTTGCAGGGCGTGGATGGCGCGATTGGCCGCTGCTTCACCCTGATTGGCGAGCACGGCGAGCGCACCTTTGCCATCAGCCCCGGCCAGATGAACCAGCTGCGCCCGGAGAGCATCCCGGAAGCGGTGATCGCGGGCGCGTCCGCGCTGGTGCTGACCGCCTATCTGGTACGCTGCAAGCCGGGCGAGCCGATGCCCGAGGCCACCATGCAGGCCATCGCCTACGCCAAGAAGTATCAGGTGCCGGTGGTGCTGACCCTCGGCACCAAGTATGTGATCGCCGATAACCCGGAGATGTGGCGTGAGTTCCTGCGTGAGCACGTCTCCATCCTGGCGATGAACGAAGAGGAAGCCGAGGCGCTGACCGGCCTGAGCGATCCGCTGCTGGCCTCCGACCGGGCGCTGGAGTGGGTGGATCTGGTGCTTTGCACCGCCGGGCCGAATGGCCTCTACATGGCGGGCTACACCGAGGAGTCCGCGCGCCGCCAGAGCAACCGCCCGCTGCTGCCGGGCGCGATTGCCGAATTCAACCTGTATGAGTTCAGCCGCGCGATGCGCCGTGAGCACTGCGAAAACCCGTTCCGCATCTACTCCCACATCGCCCCCTATATGGGCGGCCCGGAGAAGATCATGAACACCAACGGCGCGGGCGACGGCGCGCTCTCGGCGATCCTGCATGACATCGCCGCCAACGGTTACCACCGCACCAACGTGCCGAACTCCAGCAAGCACAGGCACACCTACCTGACCTACTCGTCGCTGTCGCAGGTGTGCAAGTACGCCAACCGCGTCAGCTATCAGGTGCTGAACCAGCACTCGCCCCGCCTGACGCGCGGCCTGCCGGAGCGGGAAGACAGTCTGGAAGAGGCATACTGGGAGCGTTAAGCCCAGCCAGCCAAATGACAACGGGGCGCCTTAGGGCGCCCCGTCTGTTGGTGGGGTTCAGGTCGGTGACACCGGACAGACCGGCAATTTCTCTTCTTCGGTCAGGGTGTCCACCTCCAGCATGTTGAGCATGTTGTTGGCGATCTCCCGTTCGCCCATTACCACCTGGGTGGCGCCGCGATCCAGGATGTAGCTCACCTCGTCGTCATAATGCGCGCGGGCAATGATGATAAGGTCTGGCCGGCGGGCGCGGGCGGCGGCGACAATTTCACCCGCCTCGTAACCATTCGGTATGGTCAGCAGCAGCCAACGGGCGCAGTCCAGCCGCGCCAGATCCATGATCTCCGGGTTGGCGGCGTTGCCCAGCAGGGTAGGGATGCCCTGCTCGCGCAGCGCCTCGACCCGTGGGCGAGTATTCTCTATCACCACCAATGGCACGCCCGCCGCCTGCAACTTACCGCCGAGCAGGCTGCCGACGCGGCCATAGCCTACCAGCAGCGCATGGTTGCACAGCTCCATCGCCGCCTGCGACTCCTCTTCTGTCACCTCCTCCAAACTCTGGTCTTCCAGGCTCTCGCCCTTCTCCAGATAGCGCTCCAGCAGGGTGAACAGCAGCGGGTTGAGCATGATGGAGAGGATGGCACCCGCCAGCACCAGATTGCGGCCATGCTCCGACAGCAGGCCAAGCGAGATACCCAGACCGGCAAGGATAAAGGCGAACTCGCCAATCTGCGCCAGACTGGCGGAGATGGTCAGCGCGGTGCGCGTCGAGTGGCGGAATAGCTTGACCAGCAGGAAGGCGGCGGCCGATTTACCGAACACAATGATTGCCAGCGTCGCCAGCACCGTCAGCGGCTCGCGTAGCAGGATCATCGGGTCAAACAGCATCCCCACTGAGACGAAGAACAGCACCGCGAAGGCGTCGCGCAGCGGCAGGGTGTCATGGGCAGCGCGCTGGCTCAGCTCTGACTCATTCAACACCATGCCAGCGAAGAAGGCCCCGAGCGCAAAGGAGACGTCAAACAGCTTCACCGCACCATAGGCGATGCCGAGCGCCAGCGCCAGCACCGCCAGGGTGAACAGCTCACGCGAGCCCGTGCTGGCGGTGCGGGCGAGGATCCACGGCACCAGCCGGCGGCCGACCACAATCATCAGGGTAATGAACGCGATCACCTTGCCGATGGTGATCCCCAGCTCAATCGCCAGCTCCTGCACGCTGGCGTGATGGTTGTCGATCATATTGCTGAAGGCTGGCAGCAGCACCAGCGTCAGCACCATCGCCAGATCCTCGACAATCAGCCAGCCGATGGCGATCTGCCCACGCTGGCTCTCAATCAGCTGTCGCTCCTCCAGCGCCCGCAGCAGCACCACGGTACTGGCGGTGGAGAGGCAGAGGCCAAACACCAGCCCCGCACCCAGATCCCAACCCAGCATCTGTGACAGCCCGACGCCAAGCAGCGTCGCCACTGCAATTTGTGCCACTGCGCCCGGAATGGCGATGGATTTCACCGCCATCAAATCTTTCAGGGAGAAGTGCAGCCCCACACCAAACATCAGCAAAATCACGCCAATCTCTGCCAGCTCTGGGGCGAGCGAGGTATCAGCGACAAAACCGGGGGTAAAGGGGCCAGCCAGCACGCCGGCGGTCAGGTAGCCCACCAGCGGCGAAATGCGCAGGCGGTTGGCCAACATGCCCAACAGGAAGGCCAATACCAGCCCGCCAACAATCGTGGTAATCAACGGCGTAGAGTGATGCATCCAGGCTCCTTCTTGTCTGCATGGGGAAAAGGGGCGCGTTTTTTAAGTGTATTGCATAAGGGATGATTATGCCCGGCGCGAATTCATATTCAGCAACAAAATAACACGTTTGGGCATAAAAAGATCCTGGAGGCGGATTTATTGCAAAATTTTACGAAAGTGTTGATGGGATAAGGAAAATTCATGGCCGGGCAGGGCAGCACGGCCATGAATTGCATGTCAATTAACGGGATTTGATTTCAGTATTTGGCAAAAATAGCGTCAGGATGCCCAGCAAGGGCAAGAAAGCACAGAGTTTATACACCAGCTCAATGCTGGTGTGATCAGCCACATAGCCGAGCACCGCCGCCCCCAGCCCGCCCATGCCAAAGGCCAGCCCGAAGAACAGCCCGGAGACCATGCCGACTTTACCGGGGATCAGCTCCTGCGCATAAACCAGAATAGCGGAGAAGGCCGAAGCCAAAATCAGGCCGATGATCACTGTCAAAATGCCTGTCCACTCCAGGTTGGCGTAGGGCAATACCAGCGTAAAGGGGGCGACGCCGAGAATCGACACCCAGATCACCCGCTTGCGGCCGATACGGTCGCCCACTGGCCCGCCGATGATAGTGCCCGCCGCCACCGCGAACAGGAAGGCAAACAGGTGATACTGCGCGTTCTGCACCGACAGCCCGAACTTATGCATCAGATAGAAGGTGTAGTAGCTGCTCAGGCTGGTGAGGTAGAAGTATTTGGAGAACACCAGCACCATCAGGATGCACATCGCGAAGGCCACGGTGCGCCCCGGCAAACGGGCGGCCACCGGGCTGGGGCGCGCTTTGCTGGCACGCTGTTGTTGCTGATACCACTTGCTGATCTGTAACAGCACCACGATCGCCAGCAGCGCCGCCAGCGAGAACCAGGCCACCTCGCCCTTGCCGTAGGGGGCAATCACCAGCGCCGCCAGCAACGGGCCGAGCGAGGCACCGACGTTGCCGCCCACCTGAAACAGCGACTGCGCCAGCCCATGCCGGCCGCCGGAGGCCATGCGCGCCACCCGCGACGACTCCGGGTGGAAGATGGAGGAGCCGGTGCCGACCAGCGCCGCCGCCGCCAGCACCATGCCGAAGCTATGGGCAAAGGCCATCAGCAGCAGTCCGCACAGGGTAAAGCCCATACCAATCGGCAGTGACCAGGGCTGCGGCCGCTTGTCGGTGTAGAGGCCGATCAACGGCTGTAACAGTGAGGCGGTAAGCTGGTAGGTGAGGGTAATCAGGCCAATTTGGGTGAAGCTCAGCGAGAACTCACGTTGCAGCAGCGGATAGATGGCGAGGATCAGCGACTGAATCATGTCATTCAGCAGATGCGACACGCTGATGGCCGCCAAAATGGAGAACGCCGTGCGTTTGACGGCCCCGACGCTTTGCTCGGTCATGGGAGAATTTCCTTATTATCGGGCGGTGCAGGCGTCGCCCAGAGCGTGGAAGATCACGTCATCTTAAGCACTCCCTTGCATGAATACCACATCAGTCATATTTTGAGCAGGCTAGCCACCCCGCTGGCTGGCCCTCTCCGTCCCCGCCCGGCTGGAAGAACAAGAGGCAGGACGATCTGGCAACCGCGGTTTTATTGACATCATCATAGGGAGTGTTTATGCGTGCACTGAAATTGACGGCGGCGGCGATGCTGGCGGCCACCTGGCTGGGCCTGCCCGCCACCGGTTATGCCTGGGAAAAAGACCGGACTTACGAGATAACCATCCTGCACACCAATGACCACCACGGCCACTTCTGGCAGAACGGCGATGGCGAGTATGGCCTGTCAGCGCAGAAAACGCTGGTGGACGGCATCCGCAAAGAGGTGGCAGCGGCGGGCGGCAGCGTGTTGCTGCTCTCGGGCGGCGACATCAATACCGGCGTGCCGGAGTCCGATTTACAGGATGCTGAGCCAGATTTCCGCGGTATGCGGCTGATTGGCTATGACGCAATGGCGCTCGGCAACCATGAGTTCGACAACCCGCTCAGCGTGCTGCGTCAGCAGCAGAAGTGGGCCGGTTTCCCGCTGCTCTCCGCCAATATCTACCAGAAGAGCACGCAGACGCGGCTGTTCCAGCCCTATGCGCTATTTGAGCGGCAGGGGATCAAGATTGCAGTGATCGGCCTGACCACCGATGACACCATCAAAATTGGCAATCCAGAGAACTTCACCGACATCGAGTTCCACAAACCGGCCGACGAGGCGAAAAAGGTGGTGGAGTCGCTGCGCGAGAAGGAGAAGCCGGACGTGATCATCGCCGCCACCCACATGGGCCACTATGACAACGGCAACCACGGCTCCAACGCCCCCGGCGACGTGGAGATGGCGCGCAGCCTGCCGGCTGGCTATTTGGACATGATTGTCGGCGGCCACTCGCAAGATCCGGTCTGCATGGCCAGCGAGAACAAAAAGCAGGTCGATTATGTGCCCGGCACCCCCTGTGCGCCAGATCGGCAGAACGGCACCTGGATCGTGCAGGCCCACGAGTGGGGCAAATATGTCGGGCGGGCGGATTTCACCTTCCGCAACGGCGTGCTGACGCTCAAGCACTACCAGCTGATCCCGGTCAACCTGAAGAAGAAAGTGGAGAAGGCGGACGGCAGCAGCGAGAAGGTCTACTACACGCAGGAGATCAAGGAGGACAGCAACATGCTGAAGCTGCTGACGCCCTTTGAGAACCACGGCAAGGCGCAGCTTGACGTCAAGGTCGGCAGCGTCAATGGCCGGCTGGAGGGCGACCGCAGCAAGGTACGCTTCGTCCAGACCAACCTGGCGCGCCTGATCCTCAGCGCGCAGAAGGAGCGCACCAACGCCGATTTCGCGGTGATGAGCGGTGGCGGGGTACGGGACTCGATTGAGGCAGGCGATATCACCTATAAGGATGTGCTGAAGGTGCAGCCCTTTGGCAACACGCTGGTCTATGTGGAGATGAAGGGCAGTGAGGTGGCGGAGTACCTGGCGGCGGTGGCCAACATGCAGGTGGACTCCGGGGCCTACGCCCAGTTCGTTGACGTCGGGCTGGTGGCGGATGGCAAGGGCGTCAGCGACATCATGATCAACGGCCAGCCGTTGCAGACGGATAAGGTCTACCGCATGGCGACCCTGAGCTTTAACGCCACCGGCGGCGACGGCTACCCGAAAATCAGCGATCGCCCGGACTACGTCAACACTGGCTTTGTGGATGCCGAGGTGCTGAAGCAGTATATCGAAAGCCACTCCCCGCTGGATGCCGCCCGCTTCCAGCCGCAGGGCGAGATCGTCTACAAATAAGCACGCCGGGCCGGGTGGCGATCACCCGGCCTTGGCGATGTCAGCGAACAGCCCATCCAGCAGCCGCCGCAGGTCTTGCGGGTTCAGCTCAATATCCAGCCCACGCTTACCACCGGAGACATAGATGGTGGCGAACGCCTGCGCCGGGCCATCAATCACCGTCGGCAGCCGTTTCTTCTGCCCCAGCGGACTGATGCCGCCCACCAGATAGCCGGTGGTGCGCTGCGCCAGTTGTGGGTCGGCCATCTCGGCCTTTTTCGCGCCGAGCGCCTTTGCCACCTTTTTCAAATCCAGTTGGCAGGCCACTGGCGTCACCGCCACCGCCAGCGCCTTGGCGTCACCATTGAGTGAGACCAGCAGGGTTTTGTAGACCTGGCGGGCATCCAGCCCCAACTTTTTTACTGCCTCTTCACCGAAGTGGGTGTCGTGGCTGTCATGCTCATAGGCGTGCAGCGTAAAAGCAACCTTCTGCTTTTCAAGAAGTTTGATTGCGGGTGTCATGGCCTCTCCCGGAATGTGGACGGATGCCCGATTATTGGCGATAACCCCAGCGTCGGCAAGAGCACGCGAACGCACAGGCCGCGTATTGCCAAGGGGACAGGCCATTGTTACTCTGGCGCCGCCGGCAGCGCCATCACTGGCCTGCAAGAGACAAAAATAGAGTCATTCCTCTTTGACGGCCAATAGCGATATTGGCCCCTTTTTTATCCCTCGCGCTCGCTTTTCAGCAGATCCGGCAAGTTGCCCTCGCCATACAGATGCAGCGCCCCGACCGCCACCACATAACGACCGGGCGGCAGCGCCACCAACAGCTGTTGCCAGCGGCGGTTGCGCTGGTGCATCAGCACATCATAGAGATCGTTGCTGAAAGTGGAGGGCAGCACCTTGCCCGCGGCGCTTGACGAGCCAGCCATCCACCAGCCCATCATGGTTTGCAGCAGGCGCGCGTTGGTGTGCCAGTGGGTCAGGGTATCCTCCAGCAGCATCAGCCCGTCCTGGGGCAGTTGCACCAGCAGCTCGACCTGCTGTTGCGCCCCCTCCAGCTCAATGATGCGTTTCTGTTGCTCGCCAGCGGCGGCGATCAGCTGGTAATCGACGCCATACTCCGGCCGCAGCCCCAGTTGCTGCGCCTGTCGCGCCTGCAACATCAGCGCCACCTGCCAGGCAGGCAGTGGATCGAGTTGCGCCTCGTTGGCGGAGAGGGTATCGCAGATATTGAGGAACTGGCGGTACTGCGCTGGCGGCAGGCGCTCGGCCAGCGGTGGCTGTGGCGGCGGATTACCGAACGGCGACTCACTGCCGCTGATGTCCGCCTCAACGATCAGCGCATCCGCCCCCTTCAATTGCGCCAGCAGCGCTGGCGGCAGCGGTGACATATCCATGGTACCCATATGGATGCTGCCGACCAGATGGAGATGGCGCTCGCCCGGCAAGCTGACATCCAGCGCCGGGTAGGCATAGGCCACCGGCGCAATCAGGCCGACGAACGAGGCAAGGCGGTGCAGCAGTTTTCTCATGTAAGGCTCCTGATGGCTCATACATCGTATGCTAACCGCTTGCGCCCGGCAGGTGTAGGGGGATTCGGCTGAATTGAACGGGCCGGGCGGGGTGCCCGGCCCGTGCATCAGGCTTTCGGCGGGGTGTAGCGTAGCAGGCGGTTGGCGTTGCCGACCACGGTGATGGAGGAGAGCGCCATCGCCGCGCCGGCGATCACCGGGCTGAGCAGCGAACCGGTCAGCGGGTAGAGCACTCCCGCCGCCACCGGGATGCCGAGGCTGTTGTAGATGAAGGCCCCCAGCAGGTTCTGCTTCATGTTGCGCAGCGTGGCGCGTGACAGCGCGATGGCATCCGCCACCCCGGCCAGCGAGGGGCGCATCAGCGTCAGGGCGGCGGTCTCCACCGCCACGTCGCTGCCACCGCCCATCGCGATGCCCACGTCGGCCTGCGCCAGCGCTGGTGCGTCATTGATGCCGTCGCCAACCATCGCCACGCGACGCCCTTGCTGTTGCAACTGCGCAATCGCGTCTGCCTTGCCATCGGGCAGCACGCCAGCGATCACCCGATCGATGCCCGCCTCGGTGGCAATCGCCTGCGCCGTGGCCGGGTTGTCACCGGTCAGCATCACCAGTTGGTAGCCTTGGGCGTGTAACCTTTGCAGCGCCGCCCGGCTGTCGGCGCGCAGCGGATCGCGCAGGGCGAACAGGGCCGCCACCCGGCCCTCCACCGCCAGCAGCACCGGTGTCGCGCCCGCCGCCGTCTGCTGTTGCAGCGTGGCCTCGAGCGGGCCAATCTCCACCTGCCGCTGCGCCATCAGCGCCGGGTTGCCGAGCAGCAGCCGGTTACCCTCCACCGTGCCCTCCAGCCCCAGCCCGCCCAGGGTGCGGAATTCTTGTGCCTCCGGCAGCGGGATGCCCTCTGCCCGCGCCAAAATCGCCTGCGCCAGCGGGTGGTGGGAGCCTTGCTCCAGCGCGGCCGCCCAGCGCAGCGCCTGCTGTTCGTTGATGCCGTTGGTCGTCTCCAGTGCGGTAAGGCGCGGGCGTCCCTCGGTCAGGGTGCCGGTCTTGTCGAACACCAACGTATCCAGCGCGGCGGCCTTTTGGAGGGCGTCGGCATCTCGAATCAACACGCCCAGCTCGGCGGCGCGGCCAACGCCCGCGATGATCGACATCGGTGTCGCCAGCCCCAGCGCGCAGGGGCAGGCGATGATCAGCACGGTGGTGGCCACCACCAGCGTATAGATGCCCTGTGGCGCGGGGCCGAACAGATACCACATCAGGGCGCTGAACAGCGCGATCAGCACCACCGTCGGCACAAACACCGCCGAGATGCGATCCGCCAACCGGCCCAGCGCCGGTTTGCTGCTCTGCGCCTGCCGCACCAGCTGGATGATGCGCGCCAGCGTGGTCTGGTTGCCGATGGCATCAGCGCGGAACACCACGCTACCGTCAGTCACCAGCGTACCGGCGCGAAGCATGGCGCCCGCGTCCTTGTGCTGCGGCACGGCCTCACCGGTCAGCATCGCCTCATCCAGCCAGGCCTCGCCGCGCAGGATTTCGCCATCCACCGGCACCCGGTCGCCGGTGGTCAACCGCAGCGCCATGCCGCGCGTCACCTCCGCCAGCGGCAGGGTGCGCTCACCGGATGGCTCCACCACTTTCGCGGTGGGCGGGGTGAGGTCGAGCAGCCGCTCCAGCGCCTGCGAGGAGCGCTGGCGGGCGCGCTGCTCCAGCGCATGGCCAAGGTTAATCAGGCCGACGATCATCACGCTGGCCTCATAGTAGAGGTGGTGCGCCTGCGGCGGGAAGTGCTGCGGCCAGAGGTTGACCAGCATTGAGTAGATCCAGGCCGCGCCGGTGCCCAGCGCCACCAGCGTATCCATCGTGGCGCTGCCGTGGGTCAGGCTGACCCATGCGTTGCGATAGAAGTGGCCGCCGGCGATGGCGAGCACCGCCAGCGTCAGCACGCCGACCATCAGCCACAGCGTCTGGTTGGCAGGCGTCACGCTCATGCTGCCGCCCAGCAGGCCCCAGGCCATCAGCGGCACGCCGACCGCCAGGGCCAGCGCCGCCTGCCAGCTAAAGCGCCGCAGCGCCACGCGGTTGCCCTGCTGCTGGCGCGCGCGTCGCTCGGCGTCATCCTCAATGATCTCTGCGTCATAACCGGCGTGGCTGACGGCGGCGACCAGCGCCGCATTGTCCGCCTTGCCCAGCACCAGCGCGCTACGGTCGGCGAGGTTAACCCGCGCCTGCGCCACGCCCGGCACCTGTTGCAGCGCGTTCTGTACCTTGTTGACGCAACTGGCGCAGCTCATGCCACCGATCAGCAGGTGTTTACCGGGCTGGTCGGCGCGCGCGCCTGCGCCAGTAGTTGCCGGGGTGTCAATTGGGGCCGCTGCCTCAGGTTCCGGCGGGAGAGGGGCAGTAGGGGGCAGCGGCTCAGTTTTTGGGAGCGTTGGCTCCGGCGATGCATAGCCAGCCTCCTCGACCGCCGCCCGCAACGCGACGCGATCCGCCTGGCCGAAGACGCGCGCGTGGTCGAGGGAGACCTCTGCCGCCGCCACGCCCGGTACGGCTTCCAGCGCCTTCTGCACCGCACGGATGCAGTGGTCGCAGCTCAGGCCATCCAGTGGCAGCTCGATATCCGGCTGGTTGGCCAGCTGTGCCTCATAGCCAGCCTGTTCAACATTCTCAATCAACTGTTGCGCCGACACCTCGCCAGCGACGCGGGCGTAGTGCAGCCCAACCTCGGCGGCCGTGACCTGCGGCAGCGCCTCCAGACTCTTTTTCACCCGCTGGACGCAGTGTTGGCAGCTCAACCCATTCAGGGCGAGCAGGGTAGTGGCAGACATGGGGTTCTCCTCTCTCTGGCCGATACACAGGGGAAGCCTGCTCCGGCAATGTGTGGCAGAATAAGCCTTCCAGCAACAGGAAGGTCAAGGGGCAGCACCATGAACATCAGTGATGTGGCAAAAAAAACCGGCCTGACCAGCAAGGCAATCCGCTTTTATGAAGAGAAGGGGCTGGTCACCCTGCCGGCGCGTAGCCTCAACGGCTATCGCACCTACAGTATGAAACATATTGAGGAGTTGACCCTGCTGCGTCAGGCGCGGCAGGTGGGCTTTACCCTGGAGGAGTGCCGCGAGCTTCTGGCACTGTTCCACGATCCGGCGCGCCACAGTGCAGACGTCAAGGCACGCACGCTGGAGAAGGCAGCGGAGATCGAACGGCATATCGACGAGCTTCACCTGATGCGCGCCCGCCTGTTGGCGCTGGCCGAACAGTGCCCCGGCGACGAGGGGGCCGCCTGCCCAATTATCGACAACCTGACTGGCTGCTGCCACCACGCACCTAAATAATCTGGGCATCGCCACACGTTTGCCAGCCCATGCCTGCTTCCGGGAAACGGGCTGGTCATTACATAAAGTGAAGAACTCCCTTTACCGACTAACACATTGGCCACTATTGGTGCTTGTTCGGTATTACTCCGACTGGCAATTGAATTGGGATATTCAATGCTTGCTCTGATTGCATAACCCTAAAAAGTTTTCTTCTCTTTAATAGCTATTTATCCCCGTAAGAAAGTTTAGCGTCGCTTAAATATCATTCGCGATTGATAGTATGAATAATTCTATGCTGACCGCTTTACGCTCACCAGAATTAGTGGTTAAAATTAAAAGGCACAATTCTTATGATGGTATGGCGCTTGATTAAAGGACTAATTCATTCAGGAGGGAAATGTATATGCGTAAGTCATTTTTTGGCAATATGCTTTACGCTTGCGATAAAATAAATCCTGAAGTGGTAACGGATAACTTGCAGCATAAAGCCGATTCTTTTATTGATTTTCAATTTATCAATAGATTGTGCAATATAAAAATGCAAGGAGCTTTTTCTAAAAGCCAAAAAATTAACATCCATAAGAGCAATGTTTATAACGCATTCACTCTCCGTAATTCCGAAGTCGATCTCAACGTTAAGATTACCATCGCCAAAAATTTCTCTGAAAAAAAAGTAAAATTCCCTTTTCAAGGAATAAAGAGTTTTGAATACAAAGCTGGGTGGCCTCAAACTCTACCGTTTCGTCTAACGCTCCCCATCCGGTATCCATTACGTGATTTGGAAGCGGATGCTAATGATCTGATTTTTAATGAAAAAATAAGTGATAAATCAAAATATTACACTACATTCAATGGATTCCATAGTGGGGTGAATGTGCTTATTCCAACCTAAATTTGGTTACTGGAGATTCTTGCAATCGGCTAAGACGAAAAATGTTTTATGGGAATAATAAAATACAGATCTGTCTGGTAGCCATGGCTACGATGAAAGACGTTAATGGCCGGCATAACCCCTGTTTAGGAAGTTAAATTAGATGCTGCCACTAAATTTAACATCATGGATGCATTTAAAGTGATTTTTTGATGAGGGTAATCTCAATCGAAGCATATATGGCTTCAATAGTCGAAATATTTGTTTGCTGATAGTAGTGCTTTTGGGGAGTTGACGTATGTCTACGCAATAGAGAATAACGGCATGAGAATGCCTGTTTATTTGTAGCTGAAAGAAAGCGGCGACCCTAACAGTTCCATGAATGTGAAGGATTGTGAGTAAAATGATTAATTTCGTTGCGAAGAAATAACACGATTCTACAAAGAAGGCAACATCATCTCTTGAGATTGTTAAAACGAACGTGCTGCCGCGTAATTCGCTGGTAAGTAGCCCCTTTCTACCGGCTTTTTGCTGAAGATCTGGTTACCCGGTTTTTCAGCAAAGAACATCACTATTTGCCTGCCTGGCCCTCTGCGCTTGGGTCTCCTGATAAACAGGAAACAGCGAAGGGCGGTAGCGTGTCTGGAACACATAAAGAGAGGCGTATGCAAAATCCCACCATCACTTACGCCAGGTGCTGCAGTCACGCCATTACCTGAAACACAGCCGTTGCTTATGCATATGGCCGTGAAATGTAAACCACATTCACTGATCTTATGCGGGAAAAAGGGATCAGCAGGAATTTGATAGGACACAAGGAGTGAACATGAGCACCACCCCCCCGATAAAATTCAATCATACCCATCACCTGCTGGCGGTGCAGGGATATAAGCTGGCGCTGGATGTGCTGGCCTTTGAAGGCGATGAAGGCCTGAGCCGGCCGTTCAGCTACCGCATTGAATTCACCAGTGCCGACCACGGGATCAGCAAAGAGATGATGCTGATGAAATCCGGCTCCCTGACGCTGCAGGCCCCGCTTGACCAGGGGTTCGGCATCAAAAAGCAGCAGGTGGTCAGGGTGATTCAGGGGGTGGTCAGCGGCTTTGAGCGGCTGAGTACCTCAAATGATGAGACCCATTATGCCCTGACGCTGACCCCGCGTCTGGCCCTGCTTGACCGCTCACACCAGAATGCCATTTATCAGGACATGTCCGTTCCGCAAATCGTCGAAAAAATCCTGCGTGAACGCCATGCCATGCGCGGCCAGGATTTCCTGTTCTCACTGACCAGAGAGTATCCGCGTCGTGAACAGGTGATGCAGTACGGTGAGGATGACCTGCGTTTTATCACCCGGTTGCTGGGGGAGGTGGGGATTTGGTTCCGCTTTACCACCGACACGCGCCTGAACATCGACGTGGTGGAGTTTTATGACAGTCAGCAGGGCTATGAGCGGGGCATGACCCTGCCATCGGTGCCGCCGTCGGGCCAGCATTCGAAGGGTGTGGACGCGGTCTGGGGGATGGAATGTCATCATCATGTGGTGCAAAAGCAGGTCAGCACCCGCGACTACAACTACCGTCAGGCCACGGAAGAGATGAACACGCAGGTGGATGCGACCCGGGGGGATACCACCACCTACGGCGATGCCTATCACTATGCCGATAACTACCTGACGCTCGGCAATTCCTCTGACCGCAACCCGGTTCCGGAGTCGGGCGCGTTCTACGCCCGTATACGTCATGAACGCTACCTGAACGGCCAGACACGGACCCATGCCATCACCAGCTACCCGATGCTTGCGCCGGGTCAGGTTCTGAACGTCACCGGCGGCCATGAAGTGGCTGAGGTATTCAGTCAGGGCGTCGTCGTGACGGCGATGCACACGCATGCCCGGCGTGATGAAGACTTTGGTATCCATTTTGACGGTATCCCGGACAGCACCGATATGGGTTTTCGCCCGGAGCCCGGTGCCCGTCCGGTGATGGCCGGCACGCTACCGGCACGTGTGACCAGCACCACGGGAAATGACAGCTACGGCCATATCGACCGGGATGGTCGCTACCGCGTCAATATGCTGTTTGACCGTGATAGCTGGAAAAGCGGCTTTGAGAGCCTGTGGGTACGCCAGTCCCGCCCGTACGCCGGGGACACCTACGGCCTGCATCTGCCCCTGCTGGCAGGCACCGAGGTGGCGATTGGTTTTGAGAACGGTAACCCGGACCGGCCCTACATTGCAGGTGTGCTGCATGACTCGGCCCACCCGGACCACGTCACTATCCGCAACTACAGGCGCAACGTGCTGCGCACCCCGGCCAACAACAAAATTCGTCTTGATGATAACCGGGGTCAGGAGCATATCAAGATCTCTACGGAGTACGGCGGCAAGAGTCAGCTGAACCTTGGCCATCTTGTGGACAGCGAGAAGCAAAAGCGCGGCGAAGGTTTTGAGCTCAGGACCGACAGTTGGGGGGCCCTCCGTGCGCAGAAGGGGATATTCATCAGCGCGGATGGCCAGGCCAGGGCGCAGGGGCCGGTGCTGGAGATGCAACCGGCGGTCAGTCATCTGGGCAACGCCCGGGAGCAGATGACAGCCCTCTCAGACGACGCGCAGAAGGCGACCGCAAACCCGGCCGATCTGCAGGCGCAAATCAGCCTGCTGGAGCAGCAACTGACGGATCTCAAAAAATCGGTGCTGCTGCTCAGTGCCCCGGACGGGATAGCCCTGACCAGCGGGCAACACCTGCAGGTGTCAGCCGGTCAGAACCTGATCGCCACGGCTGGCAAACATGCTGACGTCAGCGTGATGAAAAATCTGTTTATCGGCGTCGGTAATGCGCTGAGCGTGTTTGTGAGAAAACTCGGTATCAAACTGATAGCCAATCAGGGGCCGGTGCAGATCCATGCCCAGAATGACCTGATGGAGCTCATCGCTCGTGGAGAAATCAGCGTCGTCAGTACCGAAGATCGTATCGAGATTATTGCCAAGAAGCAGGTCACGATCAACGGGGGTGGGAGCTATATCACCCTCGATGCCAATGGCATTGAATCTGCCACACAGGGGGAGTACCGGACTAAAGCCGGGCATTACGGACGAAAAGAAAAGGCTAACAAGCCAGAAGACTTCCCGAATGTGGCTCCTGAAACCACAGAACCTTTCAGTAACTTCAGTTTTTCCTGACAAGGAGTCAGTTTATGATTATCAGCCCACCGCTTTTGAAAGCGAAAGATGCCCATGAAACTGATGCGGCCTGGATTGAAAGAGTCATGACCGTAGTTGACCGCCGTGAGTATCCGGTTAACGGTTATAGTTCGTGGCATGGCGGAATACATATACGTCAGACTGACGAAGGGAGACCTGCTGAGAGCGTGCGGGCGATAGCAGATGGTACCGTCGTTTCACTCCGCAAAAGCTCAGACAAGCGCGATCAGGCACCATTTAACATCAACGCCGATAAACCCAATACAAAGGGGAGTGATGATGGTTATGTGCTGATAAAGCATGAAACCGAGATCGGTAGCGGTGATGTAGCAAAAGTGGCTTTCTACTCCCTATACATGCACCTGAAGTCGCTGGCTGAAACTGTTAAAGCCGGTGAGAAAGTTTACCGTAAGGATCCGTTAGGCCTTCCGGGCATGGTGGATGGAGTCAATGCTTTCCATTTCCAGATTTTCTGCGATGACGACAACATCAGCAAGCTGACGGGCAGGAAATCAGGAGAGCTGGATATTTCGAAGAATGGCCGCACTGATGCAGTTTACGGTGATATTCACTTTTATCTGCCTCCGCAGACAAAGTTTTATGACAAGGCCTCCGCAGATAACAGCACGTCTATCACCGGACTTTCTGAGCTCTATACCAGCAATGCGCCTCTGTATGCCAGCATGACTCTGGCCCAAGGCAACTGCACGATGGTAACGCGGCAGAAAAATACGGAGATTGATGGAAAATATGATCTGCTGGGCGAACCACTGGTTAACGCAGACGGTGAAGACTACGAGTATAATCTGTATAAAACCGCACTGAAGAATTATAAGGAAAGCCCGAGTGCCGGGTTCGAATTACTTCGCTTTGGGCGGGTGATCAATACAGACCATGAAACACTGGTACCGGCAGATGCGCCATTATGGATGACGGTCAATTACCCAGGGGGAAAGGGGGTAGTCAATCTAGCCGATCCTAGTATTAAAAAGTTTAGTGACGCTGATTTCCCTCACTGGACGGGGTGGCAACTGATTGATGATGACAGCGATAACAATAGCCAATGTAATTCAGCCATTATAAAGAAACTTCAGGAGGACGGGGACTATGATAATCAGTGTGGAAAGCTAATCTGCCATTTCCCGTTTGAATGGGAAAAAAGTACGATCGACACTCGTTTTTCATGGTTGAAAACGGGTAGTGATGAGCATGATCCGATGACGGAAGCAGATTATGTAAAATTTAAGGCCCATGCAGAGGCGCTATGCTTTGATCCTGGAATGTTTAGTTCTGGTCGGTTGTGGTATTTCGAACCAAAATCATTTATTCGACATTTCAGGACGTGCAGTTGGCTCGGCTGTGATGTAATTGAAAGAGTAATGACAGCGAATACTAGTAAAAAAAATAAAAATGCACTTGAAGGCATTAAAAACATTACATCAGAGTACTATGCGGACATAAATAGAATTATGCAAAAGTATAATTTATCTGATGCAAAAAGAATTTGTCATTTTTTAGGACAAGGTGCAGTAGAATCAGGTTATTTATTGTCTATGCAAGAAACCAGCCAGCAACAGATTATTGTCGATGGCGTTCAGAAAGGCGGTGTCATTGTTGAAGCATCAACGTTTAATGAGGCTACTGAGCTAGGTCATTGGTACGGAACTCTTGAAACCGAGAAAGACAACTATTTCTCAGGGAAAAAATACAATTCCCGTGGAGGTTATATCACAGGCTCCTATAGCTGGATTAACGGTAACTGTGGAGACGTTGATGCACAAAAATTCAGAGGTAGAGGATTTAAAATGCTAACTGGCCTTGACACATATTCAAGCTATTGGGTATATCGGGGTTGGTTGTCAAAAAGTGACTTCGATAAATATTGGTGGGATGATCCGGAGTACAAGAAAAAAAATGCAGGCGGCATGAAGAAAAAGCCACCAAAAATAGAGAACCCTCAGAAAGTGACAGAGAGCGCATATGACTGTATTGATACGGGTGGTTTTTTTATAGTCTGTTTTAAATCTAAAGTTCTCAAAGTTATGGATGAGGACAAATTTGGGAAATCGGATGATGACAACATTATTTTGAAAGTAACTAAAGGTATAAATGGCGCAGATAAAGGGATTGCAGAAAGGAAGGTAGCTACTAAAAAAGCAAAAGAGGTGATTGATGATGAAGTTTAAAACCAATTCATTTTTGTTTATGATGCTTGGTGTTACTGCTTTTAGTTCTTGGGCGGGATATTACAACACAATTGATACTGATGGTGTGAGTATTCGTTTAGATAAGGATAAAGCTGGATCTGTAAGTATTCACGATGATAAATTAAATACGGATTACTCATGCAAAATAGAAAATTGGAATGATTCATTACTCTCTGGAGTTGGAGGTATTTCTCTAACTAGTGATCATGTAGGAGTGCTTATAGCATCTGGAAATAAATATCTTGATGTTAAGGAGCTTATAGATTGTAAAGGACAGTCAATCCGCATTCATTCTATTCCATACTTTAACAATGCAATTTCTTCTATTATAGATGTAAATTTTGAGAAAAAATTAGTCCTGGCATTGGTTGTGATTGATGCTCACTTTAGATCATATCAGGCGATAGTCTCTAGGTTTAATGGGAATGATAACCTTCTGTCTGGCAAGGGATTTTGGAGTAACTCCCCATCTGAGTCAGATGAAAATAGCTTGTTTTACCCTGGTAATTCAATATATCTAGGGAAAATATCTGTCAATGGAGAATATGTTGCACCAAACGATTTGGATTGTGCGGCTGATTCGTTTCCAGGTGTGTGGGATATAGCAAAGAAAATGAAGGTTGTATTCGCAGAAGATAAAGATGACGCTGTGATTGACAGTAAGTGCAAAAAACTTTTTTCGGGTGAAAAAAAGCTGAATGAGTTGGGGGGAACGCTTATCAAGCCGAATAAATGATTTTTTGGATTCTTGTTATTTTTATTCAATTTCACTGTGCGATATGAATCTTTGAATTTAAGTATTAGAAAATATATTGGAGGTGATAAGAAAAGAATATCATTCTTCTTACCTCAGACATTACTAGAAACTGCGCAGTGGAGAGATTTAAGTGGCAGTAGAAGGTTATTACATGAGTGGGGGTTTGGTCGTTATAACTCAGTGAATCCAGCTACAGAGTATTATACTGTTTTTTATGGCAGAGGGATCATGCAACTTACATGGGCTGGACTGTATAAAACCTACGGTGAATACCGAAGTTTTCCAAATCACTCAGGCTCATATACTGATAGATTACACCCTGATGCCTCTAGGCTTACTGCAGTCTCAACTCATTATACAGCCCATCCCGATGATGGTGGTACTTTGTTCCGATGGTCTCCAAGATTTGATCCCGATATTGTGGCTGAAGATTCATACAACGCTTGTGATTCTGGTGGCTTTTATTGGGCTTCAAAAGTCTATAAACACAAAACGTCAATGAACAGAGTCGCAGATGAAGATTTTACTGCGGACAATGTTGGGTTAATTAATCGTTTGGTTAATGGAGGGTCAAATGGATACTATGAAAGGCAAGCGTACTCAAAATTTATAGGGATTTATTTGATGGATGAAGTAAATACTAACACCACGGTTAGCGTAAGTCCTACTGGAAAGTCTCACATTGTTGTGGACTTAACAAAATCATAAAGGTATTACTATGAAATATGCTTTTTTCTTTTTGTTCGTTTTTACCAAAATTGCATTTGGTTGTGATAATGATATTTTAGATGTTAATAGTGCAAAAAATATTTCTGCAAAGGTTTTGCTGAAAGACAATGATTCGTTGGAAGTATCAGTTTCAGAAGCCGGCAAGCAGGTTAATCAAGAAAATGTTGATGTGTCATCGGAGAAAAAAAATCACATTACATTTGAAGATTACAATCGTGATGGCTATAAAGATTTTAGTATTTGGCATCTGGATGAGGGAATGGGTACTTATAAAATCTATAGATTATTTCTCTTTTCCCCTGCGGACAAAAAGTTCAAAGAGATAAAGCCTACATGCGGCGATAACTTTGTTAACGTAAGGATTGAAGGTCATGATCTTATTAATATGATTTATGACGATAACACCCCAAAGTCATGCTCTATCCCCCTCAAAAGTCTTAAATAACTGCATACGCCCGTATACGTCATGAACGCTACCTGAACGGCCAGACACGAACCCATGCCATCACCAGCTACCCGATGCTTGCGCCGGGTCAGGTTCTGAACGTCACCGGCGGCCATGAAGTGGCTGAGGTATTCAGTCAGGGCGTGGTCGTGACAGCGATGCACACGCATGCCCGGCGTGATGAAGACTTTGGTATCCATTTTGACGGTATCCCGGACAGCACCGATATGGGTTTTCGCCCGGAGCCCGGTGCCCGTCCGGTGATGGCCGGCACGCTGCCGGCACGTGTGACCAGCACCACGGGAAATGACAGCTACGGCCATATCGACCGGGATGGTCGCTACCGCGTCAATATGCTGTTTGACCGTGATAGCTGGAAAAGCGGCTTTGAGAGCCTGTGGGTACGCCAGTCCCGCCCGTACGCCGGGGACACCTACGGCCTGCATCTGCCCCTGCTGGCAGGCACCGAGGTGGCCATTGGTTTTGAGAACGGTAACCCGGACCGGCCCTACATTGCAGGTGTGCTGCATGACTCGGCCCACCCGGACCATGTCACCATCCGCAACTACAGGCGCAACGTGCTGCGCACCCCGGCCAACAACAAAATTCGTCTTGATGATAACCGGGGTCAGGAGCATATCAAGGTCAGTACGGAGTACGGCGGTAAGAGTCAGCTGAACCTTGGCCATCTCGTGGACAGCGAGAAGCAGAAGCGCGGCGAAGGTTTTGAACTCAGGACCGACAGCTGGGGGGCCCTCCGTGCGCAGAAGGGAATATTCATCAGTGCGGATGGCCAGGCCAGGGCGCAGGGCCCGGTGCTGGAGATGCAGCCGGCAGTCAGCAATCTGGGTAACGCCCGGGAGCAGATGACAGCCCTCTCAGACGACGCGCAGAAGGCAACCGCGAACCCGGCCGATCTGCAGGCGCAAATCAGCCTGCTGGAGCAGCAACTGACGGATCTCAAAAAATCGGTGCTGCTGCTCAGTGCCCCGGACGGGATAGCCCTGACCAGCTGGCAACACCTGCAGGTGTCAGCCGGTCAGAACCTGATCGCCACGGCTGGCAACAATGCTGACGTCAGCGTGATGAAAAACCTGTTTATCGGCGTCGGTAATGCGCTGAGCGTGTTTGTGAAAAAACTCGGTATCAAACTGATAGCCAATCAGGGGCCGGTGCAGATCCATGCCCAGAACGATCTGATGGCACTGCTGGCGCGCAGGGAAATCAGCATTGTCAGTACGGAAGATGAAATCAAAATCATCGCGAAGAAGAAGCTCACCCTGAACGGTGGCGGCAGTTACATCACCCTGGATGGCAATGCGATTGAGTCGGCGACGCTGGGTGAATACCGGACTAAAGCCGGGCACTACGGGCGAAAAGATAAGGGCAGGGAGCTAAAAGACTTCCCGAATGTCGCACCTGAAACGACCGAACCTTTCAGTAACTTCAGTTTTTCCTGACAAGGAGTCACAACATGATTATCAGTCCTCCATTTTTGAGAGATAAAGATGCCACTCAGTCTGACGCAGACTGGGTGGCAGCGATGATGCCTGTCAATTCTCGCCGGGCATATCCTCTCAATGCATCAGAGTCCTGGCATGGGGGTATCCATATATCGCATACGGATGCAGGCATAACGCCAGAAAAAGTGAGGGCAATCGCCGACGGGACGGTGGTATCGTTCCGCAAGCCCTCACCGCCGGAGAAAAGAGACCAATTCCCACTGAAGTATGCCCCTGTCAGGGGAACGGATGATGGCTATATATTATTGAAGCATGAGACAGAGATTGGTTCCGGAGAGGGTGGTAAGGTTGTTTTTTACTCTCTGTATATGCATCTGAAGTTTCTGGAGGCAGAGATAAAAGCTGACGCCAAAATCTACCGTAAAGATCCGCTAGGCTCCTCCGGAATGACTGATGGCCAGAATGAATTTCACTTCCAGGTTTTCTGCGATGACGACAATATCAGCAAGCTGACGGGCAGATGCACGCAGGAGCTGGATATTTCGAAAGACGGTCGCACTGATGCTGTTTACGGTGATATCCATTTTTATCTGCCAGCAGGGACAACGTTTTACGACAAGGCACCGGCAGATAACAGCACTTCCACAGCTGGTATTTCTGAACGCTATACAAGTAATGCGCCTCTATATGTCAGCATGACCATGTTACAAGGCAATTGTACGATGGTGACCCGGAAAAAAAATACGCAAATTGACGGGAAGTATGATCTGCTGGGTGAACCGCTGGTTAATGCAGACGGTGAAGACTACGAATATAACCTTTATAAAACCGCGATGAGGAATTATAAGGAAAGCCCGAGTGCCGGGTTCGAATTACTTCGCTTTGGGCGGGTGATCAATACAGACCATGAAACACTGGTACCGGCAGATGCGCCATTATGGATGACGGTCAATTACCCAGGGGGAAAGGGGGTAGTCAATCTAGCCGATCCTAGTATTAAAAAGTTTAGCGATGCAGATTTCCCCCACTGGACAGGATGGCTGTTGGTTGATGATGACAATGATACACACAGTCAGTGTAATTCGGCGATCATCAAAAAGTTGCAGGAAGAAGGCAGTTACGAAACTCAAAAAAACAGGCTTATCTGCTGCTTACCATTCGAGTGGGAAAAAAGCACAATAGATGTCAGGTATAAATGGTTGATGACCGGTCTGCCCTGGGAGCAGTGTACGCCGGAAAAAACGGCCATATGGCAGGTTCCCGGGTCGCAGGAATCAAAAGTACGTATGCTAATGAGCGAGGAAGACTATGACAAATTTAAGCAACACGCAGAAGCGCTGTGTTTTGATTCAGGAGCTCTCGGTAGCGGAAAATTGTGGCATTTCAACCCTGTGGATTTTATTACTCACATGAGACTTTGCAGTTGGCTCAGTCTGAACGATATTATTAAATTGGTGAGAAAGTATCAAAAATCACCTGTGGCTGTTTATGATCGTCGACATCCATTAACCATCGATGAACTAACAAAGCGATTAACTGAAGAGGGCACGAACAGTGCAGGGGATGTTAAACGTCCTGCGGCGATAAATGAGGCTCTCCCCAAGATACTAAATAAATATGGAATTAATACACCAATCAGAATTTCACACTTCTTTGGTCAGATGGCTGCTGAAACTGGGCGATTCGATAGTTTAGTCGAGCTAGGCTCTGCGAACTATTTTTCTATACACTACGATCCGGGCACGGATCAGGGTCATAAGTTAGGGAATACACTGACTGGTGATGGAGCTAGATTTAAAGGTCGAGGATCTATTCACCTAACTGGAAGGGCTAATTATGGTCATTACAGTGAATATCGGCAAGGTTCAGGTTCTAATTACTTCACTACAGAACCCCATAATGATCTGATTGTAGAGGATGCATTTTTTGCATTTGATGCCGGAGGTTATTACTGGTCCAGTAAGCAAAAATATATAAGCCGCAATGGGCGACTTGTAGCCTCAGGAAAATTAGGTATAAACTATTGGGCTGACCAAGGTGCGACTCATAACGATGCAGAAGAGGTTACAAGGAGAATAAATCCAGGGAGAATGGCGTTTGAGGACGTCAGGTGGCCTGCGTTTAAGCACGCGTGGTATGTGCTTAACGATTCTACAGAACAAGAAACCGATTATTTCGCCATTAAGGAATAAATATGAAATGTTTAAAATTGCTAATCGTGTTATTTGTGTCGATGACCTTTTCTGCATTTGCAATGAGTTCAAATTCAAAATTGACTCCTCAGCAGATAGTCATTAACTTTATAAGTGACTATGAGCAGTGGAATGAAGAAGCTACGCAAAATCTAAGTGAAGACACTGGTTTTCAGGCAAAAGATGAATACATTAAATTACTTAATAAGTATTGCACTCAGTCTACAAGCAGGATTGGTTATGATGTCTATGGTCAATACTCGTTGCATATTGCTGATGGGGAAAAAATACTCAGCACTAAAAAATATGATCAGGAGGTTATAATTAAAACAGGAGTGTCGTCTAGATTTGGCGACACAGGCGCTGACATGGATTATTTTGAATATCATTTGATTTTGGATAAAAACAAATATTTAATTGAAGAAGTATATCAGTTGTCAAAATATGGTAAAAAAACCAAAACATTATAACTTCATAAATTTGATTCTTAGATGCTCTCTTGCAAAAAGTTTGCTGGGGCATCTGATTTGAAGTTTGTTAATTTTAGCGCTTCAAGTTTTATTGTGGTTATTTTTCTGAGGAAATATATTTTATTCCCTAAAGCATTTTCCTGAATGTTATCCACGACCGGTCATATCAACAGGGTACCTGATAATGGAATTACTTCAGAATCAATTGGTAGATGTTCAGTTCTAGTTAATGGTGGCGGGTATGGATATTTTGAACGACAGGCCTATACACGGTATTCGTTCTACTATTTAAATGATGTCGTAACAACAAATGCCAAAGAAACAGTTCAAGTACAAAGAGGTCGTAGTACTGTAAAAATAACTATTGATTACACCAAACAGTGCAAGTGAGAGATGGTTGATTATGAATAATACAATTTTACTATTGGGCTTTGTAAGTGCTATTAATTTTTTTTCATTGGGTGCGTTTGCGAATGATGTGGATGTATCATCGGCAGTCAAAAGCTATACATACAAGGATGGAGAACCTTACGGCCTATCACAGGTATATCAAATTGATGCACCAGATACTGGTTTCCCTCCTTATTATATTTTCCAGAGGTTGGGGAAAGGGAATGCATATCCATTTGTTTTTAACCGTGAAGGACTACCTGGTAAATATGAGCCATATAGTCGATGTAACGTAGTGCTGAAAGTTAATAATCAATATCTTATACCTAACAGGGATTATAAATCTGGATATGCCGAAGATTCTGAACCATGCCTCGGCATCGATAGAATGCAAATAATTAAAGGTAGTAAGGATATTAAATGGTATGTAACCGAGGCTTTATATCAGTCGGAAAGTGATACACCAGATAGAACTGAAGAATTATATTTTTATTCTGGCGGTTTTTTTTGTTTCTCAAAAGAGATTAGTTCAAAGCTAGCTGCGGGCAAAATTAAAATAAAAGACCTCGAAACTTTTTCTGTGAATGAGAAATACTTCGAGGAATGTGATAAATAAAATCCAGTGAAGACTTCCAGTAACTTCAGTTTTTCCTGACAAGGAGTCACAACATGATTATCAGTCCTCCATTTTTGAGAGATAAAGATGCCACTCAGTCTGACGCAGACTGGGTGGCAGCGATGATGCCTGTCAATTCTCGCCGGGCATATCCTCTTAATGCATCAGAGTCCTGGCATGGGGGTATCCATATATCGCATACGGATGCAGGCATAACGCCAGAAAAAGTGAGGGCAATCGCCGACGGGACGGTGGTATCGCCCGCTGGGCTCAGCAGCTGGTGCCGTGGCTGTCGGGTTCTCAGCAGCGCATTCCGCTGCGTGGCCTGATGTTCAGCCTGCCGGAGAATAAATCTGCTGATACGTCAGAGGGAACAAAAGGTGCTGCACCTGCCGACGCGGAGAAATATATCCCCGAATCACAACGTCATGCGCTGACCCTATCGGTAGCCTGGTAGGGGATTGTTGACGACTGCTCCCGTATGCGTGGTTGCCGTGTCGGTATGGCGTGGGAGCAAAAGTTTACGTTTTGCTTTCCCTGGTGCCGATAGTGTCAGCCAAAGTATGGATTGGATGATAAATCAGCCTTACAACATTACTGACAGTAAAGGGAAAATCCTGTCGGCTGGTACGGTGGATAGTTCAGATCGCTTCCCAAAAATAGTACTTCCGGAAAGCGAAACATTAAATTTAGTCATTGGGCGAGAAACATGGGTTAAAGAAGACCTTTCTATTTCATCAACTGAAGATGAAAGTGTGGAAGATTTTGGAGATGAAGAATCTGATGCCGATATTTATTTGAGTGAAGTTAATTCTGTAGAAGATAGAAAGTCAGCATTGACTGAATCAATGATTGCAACTTTTTTAAAATTAACAAAGGTTAGTTGATAATGTTAAGTATGCTTATGAAAATTACGTTAAGTATGGCTATCTTGTTTTATAACTTCGGTGTATATGCTACATGTCTGAAAGAGGGTGATAAGGTTGTACTCTCAGGAGTAATGAAAGAAGAGTTGTTTTACGGTCCGCCCAACTGGGGGGAAGATAGGAAGCATGATGAAAAATTACTCTACTGGGTCCTACATTTAAGCAGTCCGCTAAAGTGTGTGATTGATGCTAATACTGAGCAAGAGGGTTGGAACAGCAATGTGCAACTCATTATTAGCGGTGATGATTATAAGATCAAACGCAATTTACTTAATCACCATGTCACTGTAGAAGGAAATGTTATGCTTGCTGTCACTGGTTATCATATGACTCCAGTTTTACTAAAAAACACCAGTTTTGAACCAGCGAAAAAAAATAAAAAAGGATGATGTATGCGATTTGTAAAAGCGACATACCATCTTGAAACTAAAACGGTTGAGTACGAAGCTAGTAATGGTACTCGTTTGCTAAAAACTGCTGGGACATTGAATTGGCGATTTAACAATCCCGGGAATATTATGGCATTGCCTGAGGCCAGTAAGCAAAAAGGACGGATAGGTGCCGGGACCGTATATAATCCGAAAAAAAACACATTCGTGATTTTTTCCAGCATTGAAGTTGGGGAGCGTGAAAAATGTGCATTGTTGAAGCGAAAATACCGAGATGACACCATATCTAGCATGATGTCGCAGTATGCACCTGAAGCCGCAGGAAATGATCCCGTAACTTATGCCAATTTTATAAGCTCAGAGAGTGGAGTTGCAAAAGATAAAAAAATATCTGACCTTAATGATAATGAATTCGACAAGGTTGTGAATGCAATCAGTAAAAAGGAAGGTGGCTTAAAGCCCGGTACTGAAAAATGGGTTTATGTGACAAATGTGACTGTTTCTGATGGCTCTCGACCAGTTGCAGATGTGCCATTTAAGGTGACACTAGGAAGTACTACCTACCAGTGGAAAACAGATAGTTATGGCAAGCTCAGGACAATTATCCACACGAAGCAAGGAATGACTATTGTCATTAAATATACTAATTCAGCAGGAAGAGAGGATGTTGTTTATTCTGCGATTGCTGGAGATGAAACGAAAAATATTGTGCTTACGAGAAATTTTTCGCAATTCTCTGCAAAAACACTTGTTGACAACCCAAAAACCGAGCGTGAGAAGAGCATTCGCAAGCCGATAAAGTACATAGTTATGTCGGGAGACTCACTCGCAAAAATTGCTGCTCGTTATAAAACAAGTACTGATGAAATTGCCAAAAACAATAATATAAAAGACGTGAGTAAGATCTTCCCCGGTCAGCACTTGACAATTTATGGTGTTAATACTGATGATCCTTCTATATATATGGTTTCACCGGGTGATACACTAGCTAAGATAGCAGCACAAAATGGCACAACTGTTGATGAACTCGCTCGTCGGAACAATATCGCAGATCTAAACAAAATCTATCCAGGCCAGCCGATATTGATTTCAAATGATGTAGAATATTCAAGCAGCCATCCTGTTTCCGCTACTGACAAACAGGCACCCAAACCTAATCTCCTGGTTGGTAGCACTTCGTCTAAAGTGCAATCGGTTAATTCAAATATAAAAGTATTAGAATCAGTAGGATCTAAAAAATCGGATAAACCGATAGCCTTGCTTCCTCATGAACAGCGTGAGGCTCCATGGATGCAGAAAGCAATGGCAGAGGCCAAACTGTGGGGAGGTCTTAAAGAAGATAAAATTGGGCATAATTTTCATACACTGGTTAATTCTAAATGCAAATACACACTTACTAATACTGCATGGTGTGCCTCTTTTGTTAATTATTGCTTTAAGGAAACATCTTATAAAATATCTAAAGGGTTTGCTGGATCTAATTCATTTGTTGGTGATGAAAATTTCAAAAAAATATCATTACCAATCTATGGTTGTCTAATGGTTTGGCGTCGAAACGGGAAAGGACATGTGGCATTTGTCTATGGAAGAGATTCAATTAGTGGAGAGATAATTGTTCTTGGTGGGAACCAAGATGACTCGATTAATTTTATGCTTGAAAGTGACACTACGAAAGTGCTAGTTGGTTATTATATCCCGGCTGCATATTCAGAGTTAAATCGAGGTGGGCTCCATGTATTTGATGTTGTTGAGTTAAATAAATCAATAAATATCAATTATGTACGTAAATCGAAAGGTAAAAATAAAATAGCGATTAAGGATGGGTAAATGTTTATTAGGTTATTGCTGATTTCTTTTTTCTTTTTTTGCTTTAATGCTTACTGTGGTGAAAGAGGCTATTATTTGTTTGTAAGCGGTAATGTTGAAGGGAAGGAAATATACCAAAACTATAGAAAGGAAAGCGAAATGTACGGAGGGAGCAAATCGTGCTGGGCGAAAAGAACTGGGTCGGAAATCTCAATTTCTTATGTTAAAACCATCCCCGTAGGAATTACATCTCAACTAATTGAAGATGCTATAAATGATAAATATCCTAGTCTTAGTATTTTGAGGCATAAGCTTTTATCTTTTCATGATGATCAGATATCACATGGGTTTGATGCAATGATATACATAGAAAAACATAATGGTAATGCAGTCTTAACCTTGATACCTCTTGAAGGAAAAATAGCGACTGAAACAGTTAGGTCAATTGACTTTCAGTCATTAGACTTAGGTTTATGCAAAGTCCTGTCTGTCGTCGACAAATATTATTCTCCATAATTTCATGGTTTTTTGAATAAATCTAACTTTTATAGAAATTGAAGTATGAAATTTTCTACGCTTTGATAGCGCAGGAAAGTGCCCTGACCAGCGGGCGATGGTGCTTTGGCTTGTCCGTTTGCAAATGCTGTCATAATGGGAAAATAATTTATGAGGAGTGATATGAGCTTTAAATTGAGTAGAGAAAATATCAATATGTAGCACAACTAAGGTGGTCTATGAAACGATTAATTACTATGCTTGCTTGTTTCTATTCAATAAATGCTTTTTCTGGTGATCCTGGAGGGATATCTCTGTATGTTAAGCCATTGGCATCAGCTATAGATTATAAATACGTGATTGATGGTTTTTTTAGGAACTATTATGGTGTTGACAATGCAAACACTCCAACATGTAATTCAAATGACTACACGCCCTTTATAGATAACGTATATTTAAATTCAAATGTAAAAGGTATTGATAATCAGGATCTTCTTCAAGCTATACATTCTCGCGACTCACGGATGAAAATTGCCAAGGTTTTATCAGAGTTTAAAGATGATAGAGTTTCTGGCTTTGATGGGATTATGTTTTATGAATTAAAAAATGATGAGGTGATTATTTATACATTTGACTCGAAAGATTTTATTGCGATTTACACAACTAAAGTTAAAGTTGAAGATTTAATATCTAAAAAAATACTTGGTGAAACAATATGTAAATCTATCAGTTCAAAGATACTTCCTCCTGCGCCATAGTGCAATTAGTCAAAAGAATATTGGACTAAGGCCTTGTAATAACAAATGGATTTATATGATAACTGTAACTGGTTTTGATGGTTATCGACCAGTTGCATATGTGCCAATCAAAGTGATACGGGGGAGCATATAGTTATTAGAAGCAGCGGTTATGGTGGGGAACAGCCTCCGGTACCTGATTTCAATCTTAGAAACGACAATCGTCTTCTTGATCACATGTTAAGGAGATGGGGTGATATTTCAATGACTAAAACCAATTGGCTTTCTGATTTTTATTCTCGAGGGTAATTCTAGCTTTCTATTATTTAAATATTTCATGCTGTGATAAAAATAATCTGCAATGCCATGCATATATTTACCTCATTGGTTTCTCTTAATTTCTAATTATTCATTAATTTGAGAATAATAATGTCATATTCACTTAAACATTTGCCAGAACGCTATCCCAGACCGAAGCCTCTGAAGATTTCTCGTTGGCTTATTGTTCTGACAGGTATGCTTTCAACCAGTTTTATCTTAATGCGTATATTTGGGCGTTATATTGAAAGTCCGTATTTTTGGAAATTGGCTTTAGGTCTACCTGCTGTTTTGTGGAGTGTTCTGTTTACCTTTTGCCTGCTTCTTTGGTCACTGCAGGATAGCAAAGCAAATGCCTTCGACAAACGACGAGAACAGTGGATTCTTCGAGAAACTTGCATGGCACGGCGTGCACTGCAGGTACTGAATGCAACATTCATTACAGGCCACTCAGAAATTGCTCAGGAAGAGATAGCGGTTGCCATGCAAAACAACGATAGCATTATTGTTTCCCAGGTCGACCGCGATGGTAACGAAAGCATCCGCATGAGTCGAGTTGCTTCAAGTCCTTATGACACGCCAGAGTTTGTGATTACTGATATCTTTTCAAAATTGCTTGCTGACCTTCCTTTTGCACAGTTCCCTGACCAAGTACCACTGGTCGTCGTTTTGGACATATCAACCTCTTTACCTATAGAGAATATTCGTCATTACTGGGATGAAGCCTGGAAAAGAAATGAGCTAACTATACCTGTTAAATATGAGGAGGGGAGTGGCCTCAGCGTAATTGACCGTTGGCTGAATGTACGTATTAAAGATAAAGCAATGCTTCTAATTGTGGGTCTCCAGTTTAATCCCTCTGATTCCAATAACACCGCAGAGACAGGTGTAGCACTTCTTCTCGGCAACCGATTGACGCAGGAAACACTCGAACCTGTTGCGTTGCTGCACCGGCCAGATTCTGCCCCACCGGGTGAATTGAGAGAGGGGATGAAGATGGCTGCCTATAACGTCCCGCTAAAAGAAAATATAGTAAAAAATTTATGGCTTTCCGGACTGGCTGGTAGCCAGCATGCAGAAGTGATCGAGTGCCAGTATGCACACCCTATGCAGTCTGTAGAGGACGGAGCCGTCATTTCACTTGATTCGTCCATGGGGAATGCCGGAGCTGCCGCCCCCTGGCTTGCCATTGCTGCCGCAACAGAAATCGCCCGACAAACACAGCTACCGCAGATGATTATCTGTGGTGATACCACCCAGGATGTGCTGTGGAGCACGCTCGTTACCCCAATTGCTTCCCGACAGGAGATGGATCTGTGAAGCTACCTTTAGCACCGAAGACTACGGAAGGCCGCTACCTTGCTGTCGCGTTAATTCTCTTTTTACTGTTAGCCGTGATGACGGTTGTTGTCTGGAAGAGACCTGATCTTGCCGGGCTTGAGAATGGCAGTCAGCAGCAGACTTACTGGCTTATTGCTGGCGGATGTATCACCGGGTGTGTATTTATCGTATCGATTGTGCTTCTGATGGCAGTACGGAGTGCTGGAAAACAGGAGTTTGATGCGCTCGTTGACAATACCAATGGCGATGATGAGAAGAAAAAACGGGATACTGAAAAAGCCTCTGTTTCCCCAGCGGTAATGATGTTTAGCAAGATACGTGCTCATCTCCGTTCACGTATTGGTCTTTACTGGCGTGGCAAAGTCCGTTTGTTGTTGATCACTGGCGACGAAGCGGCGATTGAGCAACTGGCTCCGGGCCTGAAACAGCAGCAGTGGCTCGAAGGCAACCGTACCGTACTTATTTATGGCGGAAGCCTGGCATCTGAGCCCGATCGTGAAAAATACACTGCGCTGCGTAAATTGCGTCGCGGACGCCCATTAGACGGAATTGTGCGGGTCGTGCCCGCGACGTTTAACCTGACGCCACAAATCAGTGACCATGATTTACGCGGGCTGGAAAAAATCAGCGAACTGCTCCGCTATTCCGCACCGGTCTGGCTGTGGCAACTGTGCAGCAGCGACTGGTCGCAGTCGGCGCGCCCTGAACAAGCGGTTGGGGCAAGCTTTCCGCTGCGCGCGAAGGAAGATGATATTGTCCGCCAGCTTGAGCTGATGCTGCCGGCCCTGCGTGCACAGGGTATGAGCCAGGTCGCTGAGAATAACAGTCACGACTTCCTGCTGCGTCTGGGCCAGCACCTTAAAGACGGCGGTATCACTCGTTGGGCCCAGCAACTGGCTCCATGGCTATCTGTCTCCCAGCAGCGTGTTCCGCTGCGTGGCCTGATGTTCAGCCTGCCGGAGAAAAAATCGACTGGCACGGATGAGGATGCTGCAGCTTATGCTCCTACTGATACAGAAAAGTACGTTCCAGAATCACAACGTCATGCGCTGACCCTATCGGTAACCTGGCAGGGGATTGTTGATGACTGCACCCGTGTGCGTGGTCGCCGTGTCGGTATGGCATGGGAGCAGACGCTTGCCTGGACGCTCCTGACCATTATCGGTGTCTGGGGGGCGGGAGTGCTGTTGTCGTTTGCAGTAAACCGCCTGCAGATAATCTCTGTGGCTGAACAGGCCCATGCCTTGGTGGAGCATCCTTCCGTATCGGATTACCAACTGACGGCACTGCACACCCTGCGCAATGATGCTGGCCGCTTGCAACACCGTATTCAGGACGGCGCCCCTTGGTATCAGCGCTTCGGTCTGGATCATAACCAGCAGTTACTCGACGCAATGTTGCCTTGGTATGGCGTGGCGAACAACCGCCTGATACGCGATCCGGCAAATGCCGCCCTGATGCAGAAACTCAGTGCGCTGGCGAACTCTGCTCCCAGCAGTGACCAGCGAGCACAACTGGCGAAACCGGGCTATGACCAGCTGAAAGCCTGGTTGATGATGGCCCGCCCGGATAAAGCTGACGGTGCGTTCTATGCACAGACCATGAAAACCTTGCAGCCAACGCGGGCAGGGATCTCAACCGGCTTATGGCAAAGCCTGTCGCCAGAGTTGTGGGCCTTCTACATCGCCGAATTGCCAGCACAGCCACAGTGGAAAATCACTCTGGATACGCAGCTGGTTAACCAAAGCCGCCAGGTGCTGTTGCAGCAGATTGGCCGTCGTAATGCGGAAGGGACGCTGTATGAAAACATGCTCAAATCAGTGCGCCGTAATTTCGCTGATGTTTCTTTGGAAGACATGACCAATGGCACCGATGCCCGTCGCCTGTTTGCCACCGATGAAATAGTACCGGGGATGTTCACCCGTCAGGCATGGGAAGGGGGGGTTCAACAAGCCATTGAGAAAGCTGCTAACTCGCGTCGCGATGAAATTGACTGGGTTCTGAGCGACAGTCGGAAAACCGTCTCCGCAGACCTGTCGCCAGAGGCGCTAAAAGTGCGCCTGACACAGCGTTACTTCACTGATTTTGCTAGCAGTTGGCTGAGCTTCCTTAATAGTCTGCATTGGAACCCTGCGTACAATATTGCCGATGTGACTGACCAGTTAACACTCATGAGTGATGTGCGCCAGTCACCGCTGATTGCCCTAATGAATACGCTGGCCTGGCAGGGACAGACCGGACAGGGGAGAGAAAGGCTGTCAGATTCCATTATGAAATCGGCGAGAGAACTCGTCGGCAGCCAGGATAAACCGGTTATTGAGCAAAGTGCAGCCGGTCTGCAGGGACCGTTGGATGACACCTTTGGACCTCTGCTGACGCTGATGGGTAAAAACAAAGCCAGCAATGTGATGTCAGCTGACAGTTCTCTAAGCCTGCAGACTTACCTGACCCGTATCACTCGCGTACGTTTGCGCCTTCAACAGGTGGCGAGTGCTTCTGATCCTCAAGAGATGATGCAGACCCTGGCCCAAACCGTGTTCCAAGGAAAGAACGTGGATCTGACTGATACCCAACAATATGGCAGTCTCGCGGCTGCAAGCTTGGGGGAAGAGTGGAGTGGTTTCGGCAATACGATGTTTGTTCAGCCACTGACTCAGGCTTGGGAGACTGTGCTCCAGCCGTCAGCTGCGAGCCTCAATGATAAATGGAGACGCTCGGTAGTGACGAACTGGCACACGGCATTCGATGGGCGCTATCCGTTTGCCGCGAGCAAAAGTGAAGCTTCCCTGCCAATGCTGGCCGAGTTTGTGCGCAAGGACACTGGGCGTATTGAGCGCTTCCTGACTACAGAGTTGGGGGGTGTACTGCACAAAGAGGGGAGCCGGTGGGTACCAGATAATGCACACAGTCAGGGCCTGACATTTAATCCGGCCTTCTTGCGAGCTGTTAACCAGCTGAGTCAGCTATCAGACATTCTGTTTACCGATGGCAACCAGGAGATAAGTTTTGAGTTACAAGCACGTCCTGCACCGGAGGTAGTGGAGACCCAGCTGACCATTGACGGGCAGCAGCTGCACTACTTTAACCAGCTGGCTGATTGGCAAACTTTCCGCTGGCCGGGAGACACCTATAAGCCTGGGAGCAGACTGATCTGGACATCGACCAGTGCTGGCCCGCGCCTGTTCGGGGATTACGGCGGTACATGGGGCTTTATTCGCTGGCTGGAACAGGGTAAGCGCCAGCAACTTGACCATAGTCAGTGGATGCTGAGCTTCACTGCACCTGACGAAAGAACACTGCAGTGGGTGTTAAGATCTCAACTAGGCAGTGGGCCATTGGCGTTGCTGGCATTGCGTGGATTTACATTGCCAGATCAGATTTTCAGCGTAGATGCAGCTGAGGCCGTTCAAGCGCTGATGGACAGCACAGGAAGCAATGGCACGGATGAAATGGAGTAATAAACACATTATTGAATCTGATCTTTGCCAGCCAGACGAACAAACGCCTGCTACGACAACAGGCGTAGTCACGCATCGAAAACGCGCTGGCAGCAACGGCAAACTGACTCAGTGCCATCAGCGTGGCTGATAAAACGACCTGTGGCGGTAAGATCACGACGGGTACAGAGGATCATACTTTGTTTAATAAACCTATTGCCCGGGAACAGGATAGTGTGACCTGCGAGAAGCACGCCGGACGCCGGTGGCATTGATAACGACACCCTTCACGGCAGGCGAGTGGCTGGAACTCTCGACAGCTGCAGCACCTGCCGCTGCCAGGCTCCGTCGATGATGCAGGATACCAATGAGAAATGAGCCCCCCAGGGGGCTCGACTACTTTAAGCCGCTATTTAAGGGCGGCGCAGCGGCCGCACCTCCAGCGTGATGCCGTCGATGGCGATGACCTCCACCTCGTCGCCGGCTTGCAATGGCGCATCGCTGTGGATGCGCCAGCTGCTGTCACCAATCTCAAGCCGGCCGTAACCGTTGTGCAGCGGCGCGCGCAGGGTGGCGCGGGTGCCGATCAGCTGCTCGCCGCGCCGGTTGAGCCGCCGGGCCGCGGGGGTACCGGGGCGGCGTTTCAGCCAGAGCCACCAGCCGCCGGCGGTGAGCAGCGTCAGCAGCGCGAAGGCCAGCAGTTGTACTTGCCAGCCGAGCGGCAGTAGCCAGAGCAGCAGGCCGGTCAGCATCGCCGCCACGCCGCTCCAGAGCAGATAACCGCCCGCGCCGAGCATCTCCGCCGCCAGCAGCAGGCCGCCGAGCGTCAGCCAGATGCCCTGCGGGTGAAGCGCCAGTGTTTGCCACATCTATCTTTTGCTCTCGTTCAGCAGTTCGGCGATGCCACCAATCGAACCCATCAGGCTGGTGGCGTCAACCGGCATCATGATCACCTTGCTGTTGTTGGCAGAGCCAATCTGTTGCAGGGCGTCGGTATACTTTTGCGCGACGAAGTAATTGATCGCTTGCACGTTGCCAGCGGCAATCGCCTCGGAGACCATTTTGGTCGCTTGTGCTTCTGCCAGTGCCGCCCGCTCACGCGCCTCCGCCTGAAGGAACGCCGACTGGCGCTCACCCTCGGCCTTCAGGATCTGCGCCTGCTTCTCCCCCTCGGCGCGCAAGATCGCCGCCTGACGCACCCCCTCAGCCTCCAGAATGTCGGCGCGCTTGGTGCGCTCCGCCTTCATCTGCGCGTTCATCGAGTCAATCAGCTCCGCCGGCGGCCGCACGTCACGGATCTCAATGCGGGTGATCTTGATGCCCCACGGGTTGGTCGCCTCATCCACAATCTGCAACAGGCGGGTGTTGATGTTGTCGCGCTGCGAGAGCATCTCATCCAGCTCCATCGAGCCGAGCACGGTACGGATATTGGTCATGGTGAGGTTAACGATCGCCTGCTCCAGGTTGCTCACCTCATAGGCGGCGCGCGCCGGGTCAATCACCTGGATAAAGCAGACGGCGTCAATCGCCACGTTGGCGTTATCACGGGAGATAATCTCCTGCGATGGAATGTCCAGTACCTGCTCCATCATGTTGATCTTGCGGCCAATGCGATCCATGAAGGGCACAATCAGGTTGAGGCCGGGCATCAGCGTCTTGGTGTAGCGGCCAAAGCGCTCCACTGTCCACTGGTAGCCCTGCGGCACGGTTTTTACCCCGGCGAACACCACCACCAGCAACACCACGATAATCGGAATGACGGTAAACATAGCAAAACTCCTGTAAGGCTGTCCTGAGGTCTACGGCGGGCACGCCGCCGATCCGCAGATCATAAAACGATAGCCATAATGGGCAAGCAGAGGCGGAGAAATGCGCGAAAATCGGGCAAAAAAAGCGGGGAAGGGGGGAGCCGGCGGGGAAAGCCGGCTCCGGGGTGATGGATTGGCCGTGAATCAGTAGAGCAGTGAATAGAGTTTACGGCGATATTTTGCTGCCAGCGCATCGCCGGTGCCGAGCGCCGCCAGAATGTCCATCAGCGTCTTACGCGCACCGCCGTTGGCCGCGCCAAGGTCACGCGTCAGGAAGCCCATCAGCAGCGTCAGTGCCTCTTCATTGCGGCCCACCTGATGCAGTTGCAGCGCCAGCTTCATCGCCAGTTCGGCATCTTCCGGGTTCTGCGCCATCTGCTGTTGCAGCTGCTGGATCTCCGGGCTGTCGGCCGCCTGCTTCAGCAGCTCAATCTGCGCCACCAGACTCTGGTAACGGGTATCGCGATCCTGCAACGGCACTACCGCCAGCACCGCCTCCGCGTCATCGCTGCGGTTCAGGTGTAGCTGGGTCTCTGCCAGCAGGAACCCAATCTCACTGTTCTGGTTGCTCAACTGCCAGGCCTCTTTCAGCAGCGGCAGCGCCTCGCTATAACGCTCCTCCTGCATCAGCTGCGCCGCTTCGGCGGCTTTCAGCTCTTCCGGGCGCGGCAGCACCTTCTCCAGCAGGGCGCGGATCGCCTCTTCCGGCTGCGGGCCTTGGAAGCCGTCCACCGGCTGGCCCTCTTTGAACAGGTAAACCGTGGGAATGGAGCGCAGGCCGAACTGGGAGGCCACCATCTGCTCGGCATCGCAGTCCACTTTCGCCAGGATGAACTGGCCAGCGTATTCCGCCGCCAGACGATCCAGAACCGGCGTCAGTTGCTGGCAGTGCTGGCTACGCTCTGACCAGAAATAGAACAGCACCGGGACAGACATCGACTGCTCCAGCGTCTGGTGCAGGTTGGCTTCATTAATCTCTACAACTGTGGCTTGTGCTAGCATGGCATTCTCTCTCATCCGTTTCTAAGGTAGATGGGGGCAGCCAGCCGCGCTTCAACCCCCCGGTCCGATGGATCCTGATTAACTTTTCCCGCGCAGCAGCCAATCCAGCGCCCGCCCCGGCAGCAGCCGGCGCAGCAGGCTGAGCGCGTGGGCCACCAGCGTCACTGGGTAGCGCAGGCGGGCGGTGGGACTCTCCAAAGCATGGCGCAACTTAGGCAATACCGCCTCTGGCGGCAGCGTGAAACGTGCGGCGATGCCCGGATTTTTCACCGGCTTGTCGCTCTGCGTCTGGTTGACGTTCTGCGTGAAGTGAGTGCTGAGCGGCCCCGGCTCAATCAGGCTGACCTGGATGCCGGTGCCGTGCAGCTCCATGCGCAGGGTGTCAGACCACGCCTCCAGCGCATATTTGCTGGCGGCATAGGCGCCGCGGCCCGGCGTGCTCACTAGCCCCATCACTGAACTGGTCTGGATGATGCGCCCCTCGCCGTGCGCCAGCATCGCGGGCAATAGCCGCATGGTCAGTTGGTGGACGCCAAATAGGTTGCTGGCGAACTGCCCCTCCAGCTGGCTACGGCTCAGGGTGTGCAGCGGGCCATAGACGCCAAAGCCGGCATTGTTGAACAGGCCGTAGAGCCGGTTGCCGGTCAGGGCGATCACCTCATCAGCGGCGCGCTCGACGCTTTCAGGGTCATCCAGATCCAGCGCCAGGCTCTCAAACCCTAGCTCGCGCAGGTTGCCGACATCCTCCAGACGGCGGCAGGCGGCCAGCACCCGGTAGCCGCGGTTGCGCAAGTCCTGCGCGGCAATCAGGCCAATCCCGCTGGAGCAGCCGGTAATCAATACCGCTTTTTGCATAACTTTACCTGTCCACTTTCCCTATTTCTTAAGACGCATGATTTACTAAAGGGGCGAGACGCTCTGCCATCCAGTCCGCGATAAACGGCTGGGCGTCCCGGTTGGGATGCAGGCCGTCGTCCTGCATCCATTGCGGCTTGATTGCCACCTGCTCCATAAAGAACGGCAACAGCGGCACTTCATACTGCGCCGCCAGCGCCGGGTAGATATTGTAAAACGCGTCGCCGTAGCGATGCCCATAGTTGGGCGGCAAACGGATTTGCATCAGCAACGGCTGGGCGTCCGCCTGTTTCACCAACTCAATGATTCTGCTCAGGGTTTGCTGGATGTCCTGCGGCGCAAAGCCGCGCAGTCCATCGTTGGCGCCCAACTCAATCAGCACCCAACGGGGTTGATGCTGTTTTAGCAGGGCCGGCAGGCGCGCCAGCCCCTGCGCCGCGGTATTGCCGCTGATGCTGGCATTGACCAGCCGTGGCGCGGAGGGGGACTGCCGCCAGTTGTCGGCCAGCAGCGTCGGCCAGGCGTTGGCAACCGGCATCCGGTAACCGGCGCTTAAACTATCGCCTAAAATCAACAGGGTATCAGCCGCGGCAGCGCGCAGGCTGAACAATCCCAACAGCAAAAGGAAGGGCAGATGCCAGCGGAAAACGTTCTTGAAGTTCATCATCTTAGTAAGCACGTCGGTCAGGGTGAGCACAGGCTTTCCATCCTCACCGGAGTTGACCTGCTTGTCAAACCCGCGCAGACCCTGGCGCTGATTGGCGAGTCCGGCTCCGGCAAGTCCACGCTGCTCGGCATCCTCGCCGGGCTGGATGATGGCAGCGAGGGGGACGTGCGGCTGCTCGGCCACTCGCTCGGCAGCCTGGATGAGGAGGGAAGGGCGGCGCTGCGGGCGCAGAACGTCGGGTTCGTGTTCCAGTCCTTTATGCTGGTGCCAACGCTAAATGCGCTGGAGAACGTCCAACTGCCGGCGCTGTTGCGGGGCGACAGCGAGAAGCAGAGCCGTGAGCAGGCAGCCCAGCTGCTGGCGCAGCTGGGACTGGGGCAGCGCCTGACCCACTTGCCAGCGCAGCTCTCCGGCGGTGAGCAGCAGCGGGTGGCGCTGGCGCGCGCCTTTATCGGCCACCCGAAAGTGCTGTTCGCGGATGAGCCGACCGGCAACCTCGACCGCCAGACCGGCGATCGCATCGCCGACCAACTCTTCTCCCTCAATCGCGACTACGCCACCACCCTGATTCTGGTGACCCACGACAACGAACTGGCCGCGCGCTGCCAGCGCCGGCTGCGGCTGCGCGACGGCAAATTGTGGGAGGAGGCATGATTGCCCGCTGGTTCTGGCGCGAGTGGCGCTCCCCCTCGCTGCTGATTGTCTGGCTGGCGCTGACGCTGGCGGTGGCCTGTGTGCTGGCGCTCGGCACCCTCAGTGACCGCATGGAGAAGGGACTGA
The DNA here is from genome assembly GCF_005491205.1 of Nissabacter sp. SGAir0207. Classification (NCBI taxonomy): domain Bacteria; kingdom Pseudomonadati; phylum Pseudomonadota; class Gammaproteobacteria; order Enterobacterales; family Yersiniaceae; genus Nissabacter; species Nissabacter sp. SGAir0207. The sequence goes on along the minus strand of NZ_CP028035.1, from coordinate 2,815,110 downwards.
GCCAGCAGAGCCGCGACTTCCTCGCCGCTGACCGGGTATTGCGCAGCGCCCACCCGGTGCCGGAGGGGTGGCTGCTGGAGGCCCGCCAGCAAGGGCTGACGGTCAGCCAGCAGCTCTCCTTCATGACCATGGCCTATGCCGGTGACCGGCCGCAACTGGCGTCGGTGAAGGCCACCGACCGCGCCTACCCACTCTATGGCGAACTGCAAACCGATCCGCCGGGGCAGCGCGTCGCGCCCGGTCAGGTGCTGGTGGCGCCGCGGCTGCTGGCGCTGCTCGACAAACGCGTCGGGGATAATCTGGATGTGGGCGACACCACGCTGCGCATCGCTGGGGTGGTGGTGCAGGAGCCGGACGCTGGCTTCAACCCGTTCCAGATGGCGCCGCGCCTGATCATGGACATCAGTGACGTGGCGAAGACCGGGGCGATCCAGCCCGGCAGCCGCCTCACCTACCGCTACCTGTTCGCTGGGAAGCCAGCGGATCTGGCGCGCTTTGGCGACAGCCTGACGCCGCAACTGACGCCCGACCAGCGCTGGTATGGGCTGGAGGAGTCGGGCGGCCCGCTCAGCAAGTCGCTGCAACGCTCCCAGCAATTCCTACTGCTGTCGGCGTTGCTGACGCTGCTGCTCTCGGTGTCGGCGGTGGCGGTGGCGATGGGCCACTACTGCCGCAGCCGCTACGATCTGGTGGCGGTGCTGAAGACGCTCGGCGCGGGTCGGCGCGCGTTGCAGCGGCTGATTGTCGGCCAATGGCTGTCGGTGCTGCTGCTGGCGGCGGTGGCCGGTAGCGCCATCGGCAAGCTGTTTGAACTGGCGCTACTGCGCGCGCTGGCACCGGTGCTGCCCGCCGCCCTGCCACCGGCCGGGCTGTGGCCGTGGATCTGGGCGCTCGGCGCGCTGGTGCTGATCTCGCTACTGGTGGGGCTGCGCCCCTACCGCCAGCTGCTGGCAACCCAGCCGCTGCGCGTACTGCGCCGTGACGCGGTGGCCGCCGTCTGGCCGCTCAAATACTACCTACCAGCGATTCTCTTGCTAGTGGTCGGGATGCTGGCGCTACTGGTGGGCGGCAGCCAACTGCTCTGGTCGCTGCTGGCTGGCATTCTGGTGCTGGCGCTGCTGCTCGGCCTGATTGGCTGGGGCGGCCTGCTGCTGTTGCGCCGCCTGACGCTACGGCAACTGGCGCTGCGGCTGGCGGTCAACCGCCTGCTGCGCCAGCCGTGGGTGACGCTCAGCCAGCTCGCGGCCTTCTCGATGTCATTTATGCTGCTGGCCTTGCTGCTGGTGATGCGCGGTGACCTGCTCGACCGCTGGCAGCAGCAACTGCCGCCCGAAAGTCCCAACTACTTCCTGCTCAACATGACGCAGGAGCAGGTGCCGCAGGTGAAGGCATTCCTGCAAGCGCATCAGGTGACGCCCTCCACCTTCTATCCGGTGGTGCGGGTGCGGCTGAGCAAGATTAACCAGCAGGTGGCGACCGAGCGGGTGAAGGAGAGCGATCCGGGCGGCGAGGCGGTCAACCGCGAACTCAACCTGACCTGGCAGGCGGAACTGCCGCCCCACAATCCGCTAGTGGCGGGCCAGTGGCCGCCGAAAGCGGATGAAGTGTCGATTGAGCAGGGCATCGCGGAGCGCTTGGGACTGGGAGTGGGTGACCGGCTGACCTTCAGCGGCGACACTCAGGAGTTCTCTGCCACCATCAGCAGCGTGCGCAAGGTGGACTGGGAGAGCCTGCGACCCAACTTCTACTTCATCTTCCCGCCGGGCGCGCTGGACAGCCAGCCGCAGACCTGGCTGACCAGCTTCCGCTATCAGGGCGACAGCCGCATGGTGTCGCAGCTTAACCGCCAGTTCCCGACCCTTAGCCTGCTGGATGTCGGCGCGATCATCAAACAGGTAGGGCAGGTGCTGGCGCAGGTCAGCCGCGCGCTGGAGGTGATGGTGGTACTGGTGATGATCTGCGGCACGCTGCTGTTGCTGGCCCAAATCCAGGTGGGGATGCGCCAGCGTCGGCAGGAGCTGGTGGTCTATCGCACCCTTGGCGCGGGCAAACGGCTGCTGCGCGGCACCCTGTGGTGTGAGTTCGCGGTGCTCGGGCTGGTAGCCGGCGTGGCGGCGGTGGTCGGGGCAGAGGCGGCGCTGTGGCTGTTGCAGACGCGGGTGTTTGACTTCCCGTGGGAGTCGAACCTGATGCTGTGGTGGCTGCTGCCGCTGCTAAGCGCGCTGCTGCTGTCACTGTGCGGGGGCTGGCTAGGCGTGCGGCTGTTGCGTGGACGAGCGCTGTTCCGACATTACGAAGGCTAGCCAAAAAAGAACCCCAGCCTGGCTGGGGTTTTTTATGGGCTACAAGGTGGCCTGCGCCCAGCTGATGCCGCTCTGGTACTCTGGCGGCAGCAGCGGCACCAGCGCCGCCAGCGTCTGGCGCAGGGCGTCGCGATCCGGGTCGCTGAGGTTGAGGTGGCCCACCTTGCGGCCCGGCCGCACCTCTTTCTCATACCAGTGCAGGTTGACCAGCGGCAGGCCAAGCCACGCCAGATTAACGTCGGTGCCGATCAGATTGACCATCACGGCGGGGGCGCTCACCACCGGCTGCGGCAGCGGCAGGCCAAGGATGGCGCGCAGGTGCAGCTCGAACTGGCTGATGGAGGCACCATTCTGCGTCCAGTGGCCGCTGTTGTGGACGCGCGGGGCCAATTCGTTGATCAGCAGCCCCTGTTCCACCACGAAGCACTCCATCGCCATCACGCCGACGTAGCCCAGCTCCTGCATGATCGCCGACAGCATCGACTCCGCTTGCTGTTGCAGCGCGGCGTCTGGCGCGGGCAGGGCGACGCTGGTGCGCAGGATGCCCTCTTCGTGCAGGTTGTGGGTTAGCGGGTAGAACACCATGGTGCCGTCGTGGCCACGCGCGCCCACCAGCGAGACTTCGCCGGAGAAGGCGATGCCCTGCTCAACGATGCACTCGCCGTAGCACTCCGCAGGCAGGCTCGGCTCCTCGCCGGGACGCAGGCGCCACTGGCCGCGGCCATCATAGCCACCGACGCGGCGCTTGACGATCGCCAGATCGCCCAGCGTGCTGAACACCTGCGGCCACTCCTCGGCGGCCGCCAGCAGTTGCCACGGCGCGGTCGCCAGCCCAAGTTGGTCCAGCAGCTGCTTCTGCGTCAGGCGGTCAGCCAGCCGCGGGAAGATGTCACGGTTGACGAACGCCGGGTGATCGGCGAGCTGGCGGGTGAGGGCGGTCTCCGGCCAGCGCTCAATTTCAGCAGTGATCACGCTCTGTTGGAACGGCACCGCCTCTGGCTCGGCATCCAGCCCAACCGGGTAGACGGCGATCCCCAGCGGCTCGCCCGCCTGACGCAGCATCCGGCCAAGCTGGCCGTTGCCCAGTACGCAAACCGGCTTCATGCCTCCTCCCGCGGATCGGGATGGTTGAGCACCTCGTCCGTCTGCGCCTGACGCCAGGCCGCCAGACGGCTGGCCAGTTCGGCATCGTGCAGCGCCACAATCTGCGCCGCCAGCAGCGCCGCGTTTGCCGCGCCCGCCTTGCCAATCGCCAGCGTCCCAACCGGGATGCCGCGCGGCATCTGCACGATGGAGTACAGGCTGTCCACGCCACTCAGTGCCGCGCTCTGCACCGGCACGCCCAGCACCGGCACTAGCGTCTTCGCTGCCAGCATTCCCGGCAGGTGCGCCGCGCCGCCCGCGCCAGCAATGATCACATCAATGCCATTGCCCGCCGCCTGCTCAGCAAAGCTGAACAGCTTATCGGGGGTGCGGTGGGCAGAGACCACCTCAACGTGGAAGGCGACATTCAGCGTGGTGAGGATTTCAGCGGCAAACTGCATGGTGGCCCAGTCACTCTTGGACCCCATGACGATGGCGATCTTTGCCGGGGAAAGGTTGGATGACATGCCTGTAGTGCTCCTGTGAATATGCAAGCGTCGCCAGAGCGGTTGTTTCTGGCGGAGAGGGCGCAAATCATAGCATGGCCTGCGGGCAAGGAAAACGGTTGCGTAGCGCTGGCAGGCTGCGAAAATCGGGGGTAATTTGTATAATGGCCGCAAAATGACCCTAATAGGACAACGATTATGATGGAGTCCCTGCTGGCACCGATTCAGGAGTTCCTGCACTGCGCCACTCCGGCCCGCTGGATTGACGTGGCGCTCACCCAGCAAGATATTCTGCTGATCGACCACGCCAACTGTGAAAAGAAGGCCGCCGCCTCGGCGATGTCTTTGATGACGCGCTACTTGGATCGCACCGAGCTGCTGATCTGCGCCGCCCGGCTGGCGCGTGAGGAGTTGCACCACTTCGAGCAGGTGGTGGAGATCATGACGCGGCGCAATGTGGCCTATGTGATGCTGTCGCCGTCGCGCTATGCCAATGGCTTGCTGAAACATGTGCGCCATCAGGATGAGCTGGGGCTGCTGGTGGATCGGTTGATCATCGGTGCCTACATTGAGGCACGCTCCTGCGAGCGTTTCGCCGCCATCGCGCCGCACCTTGATGATGAACTACGCCGCTTCTACGTCTCGTTGCTGCGCTCAGAGGCGCGCCACTATCAGGACTATCTGTCACTCGCCCAACAGTATGCCGGTACGGACATCAGCGATCGGGTGGAGGAGCTGGGCAGGATTGAAGCAGAGCTGATCCTCTCGCCGGATGAGCAGTTCCGCTTCCACAGTGGGGTGCCAGCGTAAAATCAGAAGGGGAAGCGGGAGAGATCCACGCCCTGCGGCGTCACGGCGATCATCCAGCCCTCATGGTGCCAGGCACCCAGCACCGCGCGGTGTGCCTCGCCCGTCGGCAGGGCCAGCGTATGGATGGCCGGGCGGTGAGTATGGCCGTGGATCAGCCAGTTCACCTGATGGCGCTGCATCACAGCGGCCACCGCCTGCGGATTGACGTCCATGATCGCCATCGATTTGCTCTGGTTGGCCTGTTGGCTGTCCGCGCGCATCTTGCTGGCAATCTTGAGCCGCCAACGTAACGGCAGGCTGAGGAAGATGCGCTGAATCAGTGGGTTGCGTACCTTTTTGCGAAAGCGCTGGTAGCCTTCGTCGTCGGTGCAGAGCGTATCGCCGTGCATCACCAGCAGCCGGCGGCCATAAAGGTCCAGCACCTGCTCCTCTGGCAGCAGCGTCATGCCGCTGGCGCGGGCAAAGCGCTTACCGACCAGAAAATCCCGGTTGCCGTGGATAAAGTAGCAGGGCACCCCGTGCGCCGTGAGCGCCTGCAACGCCTGCGCCACCTGGGTATGCAGCGGCTGCGGATCGTCATCGCCAATCCACGCCTCGAACAGGTCACCCAAAATGTAGAGTGCGTCCGCACGGCGCGCTTCACCGGCCAGAAAACGCAGAAAACCGGCAGTGATTGCCGGTTCCTGTTCGCAGAGATGCAGATCAGCGATAAAAAGCGTGGTCATGCCGTCTTGGTGGCCTTACTCGCCGACGGTCACGCTGGTGATCACCACATCTTCTTTCGGCACGTCCTGGTGCATACCGCTGCGACCAGTGGAGACGCCCTTGATCTTGTCAACCACGTCCATGCCCTCAACCACTTCGGCAAACACGCAGTAGCCCCAACCCTGAGAGTTTTCCGCGCGGAAGTTCAGGAAGTCGTTGTCCACCACGTTGATGAAGAACTGGGCAGTCGCGGAGTGCGGATCGTTGGTACGCGCCATCGCCAGGGTGCCACGGGTGTTTTTCAGCCCGTTGTTGGCTTCGTTTTTCACCGGTGCGTCGGTGGCTTTCTGCTTCATGCCCGGCTCAAAACCACCGCCCTGGATCATGAAACCGTTGATAACACGGTGGAAGATGGTGTTGTCGTAGAAGCCTTTACGGCAGTAGTTCAGGAAGTTTTCAACGGTGGCCGGCGCTTTGTCGGCGAAGGTATTGATGACGATGTCACCGTGATTGGTGTGGAAAGTAACCATAATTATTCATCCTGCTTGATTGGAGAGGTGCCCCGCCGGGCGGCGGCACAATAGAGGGCTGTTATAACATAAACCCGCGGGCGGAGTCAGCAGCCGGCACGGTGGCCCAATTTGCTGATATGCTTATGCAGAGGCCGGGCGCGGGATGTTGCAAACACCGGGCGTTCAAGGTTCAATAGGCCTTTCGGCGGTAACCATCTCGACGTTTTACCCCTTTTTATTGCCAACCACACATGTAAACCACGGAATGACCCGATGCTAAAGATATATAACACCCTGAGTCGCCAAAAAGAGGAATTCAAGCCTATCCATGCCGGCCATGTTGGCATGTACGTGTGTGGGATTACCGTTTACGACCTGTGTCACATTGGCCACGGCCGCACCTTCGCCGCCTTTGACGTGGTGGCGCGTTACCTGCGCTACAGCGGCTACAAGTTGAAGTATGTGCGCAATATCACCGACATTGACGACAAGATCATCAAACGCGCCAATGAGAACGGCGAGAGCAGCGATGCGCTGACCGATCGCATGATCGCCGAGATGCACGCCGACTTTGATGCGCTGAACATCCAGCGCCCAGACGAGGAGCCGCGCGCCACTCGCCACATCGCTGAGATCATTGAGCTGGTCGAGCAGCTGGTGGCGCGTGACCACGCCTACGTTGCCGCCAATGGCGATGTGATGTTCGCTGTCGACAGCGACCCACAGTATGGTTTGCTGTCACGCCAGGATCTGGATCAGTTGCAGGCTGGCGCGCGCGTCGAAGTGGCTGACGTGAAGCGCAACCCGATGGACTTCGTGCTGTGGAAGATGTCCAAGCCGGGCGAGCCGAGCTGGACTTCACCGTGGGGCGAGGGCCGCCCCGGCTGGCACATCGAGTGCTCGGCGATGAACTGCAAGCAGCTCGGCCACCACTTTGACATCCACGGCGGCGGCTCTGACCTGATGTTCCCGCACCATGAGAATGAGATTGCCCAGTCCACCTGCGCCCACGACGGCCCCTATGTGAACTACTGGATGCACTCTGGCATGGTGATGGTCGATCGCGAGAAGATGTCGAAGTCCCTCAACAACTTCTTCACCGTGCGTGACGTGCTGGGCTACTACGACGCCGAGACCGTGCGCTACTTCCTGATGTCTGGTCACTACCGCAGCCAGCTCAACTACAGCGAAGACAACCTGAAACAGGCGCGCACCTCGCTGGAGCGCCTCTACACCGCGCTGCGCGGCACCGATGCCAGCGCCACCGCGGCTGGCGGCGAAGTCTTTGTCGCCCGCTTCAAAGAGGCGATGGATGATGACTTCAATACGCCAGAGGCCTACTCCGTGCTGTTTGACATGGCGCGTGAGGTGAACCGCCTGAAGGGTGAGAACCCGGCGGCCGCCAACGGACTGGCTGCCGAGCTGCGTACTCTGGCGGGCGTGCTGGGCCTGCTGTCGCAGGAGCCGGAGCAGTTCCTGCAGGGTGGGGCGCAGGCAGCGGATGAAGACGACGTGGCGCAGATTGAGGCGCTGATCAAACAGCGCAACGACGCGCGCGCCACCAAGGAGTGGGCGCTGGCTGACTCCGCGCGTGACCAGCTGACCGCGCTCGGCATCATCCTTGAGGATGGCCCGCAGGGCACCACCTGGCGCCGCAAGTAACGTTCGACCATAAAAAAAGGCGACGTATCGACGTCGCCTTTTTTATTGCCCGCTGGCCTCAACGGGCGGGGCCAGTTACGGCTTCACCACCACGGTAGCGCCATCGAACTCGACCTGTTGGTCAACCACGATTTTGCAGCGCTTGCGCGTTTCCACTTTACCGTTTACTTTCACCAGCCCGTCGGCGATCACGGCCTTGGCCGCGGCACCGCTTTCGCACCAGCCCTGGAATTTCAGCAGATCGCACAGTTCAACGTGCGGGTGTTTTTCGAGATTAAAAATGTCCATCTGTTCCTGACTTAACGCGCCGGACGCGTATACATGCATGAGTGTGCCGCCGTGCGGCGGCACCTAAGGGTTAACCGGCGTTATTGTCGTGGTACTCCTCACATGCCTGCAAGGTATTTTGGATCAATGTTGCTACCGTCATCGGCCCAACGCCGCCCGGCACCGGGGTAATGAAGGCCGCGCGCTCGGCTGCCGCATCAAAATCGACGTCGCCGACCACCTTGCCGCTCTCCAGCCGGTTGATGCCGACATCGATCACGATGGCGCCCGGTTTGATCCAGTCGCCGGGGATGAAGTTCGGCTTGCCAACCGCCACCACCAGCAGATCGGCGTTCTCGACATGGTGACGCAGGTTCTTGGTGAAGCGGTGGGTGACGGTAGTGGTGCAGCCTGCCAGCAGCAGCTCCATGCTCATCGGGCGGCCAACGATGTTGGACGCGCCCACCACCACGGCATTCAGGCCGAAGGTGTCGATGTCATAGCGCTCCAGCAGCGTGACGATACCGCGCGGGGTGCAGGGGCGCAGCTTCGGCGCACGCTGGCACAGGCGGCCGACGTTATAGGGATGGAAGCCATCCACATCCTTGTCCGGGCTGATGCGCTCCAGCACCTTGACGTTATCGATGCCGGCGGGCAGTGGCAGTTGCACCAAAATGCCGTCGATGGCGGTGTCGTTATTCAGCTTATCGATCAACGCCAGCAGATCGGCCTCGGAGGTGCTGGCCGGCAGGTCGTAGGAGCGGGAGAGGAACCCCACCTCCTCACAGGCGCGGCGTTTGCTGCCGACATAGATCTGCGAGGCAGGGTTCTCGCCAACCAGGATAACCGCCAGGCCGGGCGCACGTTTGCCCTCAGCCAGACGTTGTTGCACACGCGCCGCTACTTCGCTTCGAACCTGCTGCGCAATCGTTTTACCGTCAATAATTGTTGCTGCCATCAGTGGGAAATCCATCAAAAGTCATTATGCAGGGGAGTGCGCCTATTCTGTCAGAAGCCAGGCGCGCTGTCAGGCGCTGCGTGGAGATAAATTGGCGCACCCCGCGCCAAAAGCCGCCGGCGGCCGGGCGTTATCTCCTTGAGTTGTACATGGAATCGTCGTCCGGCAGCTTTCCGCTGCGATTTCGTTGACTCGTTGGGGAGGGTGGGTATAATTCCAGCCCACTGCCCCGTGGCAGCCGCATCACCATGCGCCCTTAGCTCAGCTGGATAGAGCAACGGCCTTCTAAGCCGTAGGTCACAGGTTCGAATCCTGTAGGGCGTGCCATCTCTTTTGTACGTTTAGCAATTTTTTGCTCTTTTATAGAAAAATTGTTACAAGGAATTTTTAAGAATCTAGAATTTCCTAATTGCACTTTTTACAAAGTTTTAGCTGTAATCAATCAAAAATTATAAGATCGCTGATTAATAAATAGTAAAAAATAATTTTATAATGTAGCAATGTAAGTTAATAATAGAATGCGCGCCTGTTTTTTTAATTGAATTAATTATTTATTTTTTTGTCATGAATTTTTTATTTCTTTAGAAATATGCAAGCTTGCGCTTTCCAAGTATGAAAAACTTCTTCAAAAATTATATCTATTGGAATCAAAGTCCTTAACTCACAGAGTTTTTGATAGGCTTCAATAGAATTACCTGCGACTCTAAATTTTTGAGCGGCATTAAAAATAACAAATGCTTTAATCGTATTGTCTGTGGAACTATCAATCGCAGATTGTATTGGAACAGAATAATTAAGTTCTAATAATATGTTTAGAGATTCGTTAAATACTTGTGCTCTTGCCTCAAAATCGCTTCCAATTAATGTTCTGTTGTCTATCGTAGGGTAAAGTAAGCTTGATGTTATATTTTGATGATTATTTATTAGATAATAAATTACGATCTCAGAAGCAGAGGATATTAAAGTGTTATAATCTTCGAGTTTATGGGTATTACAAATATTATATAATGCTTTTGCATGACGGTAGATTTTTATAATTGAGTCGGGAGTGTAAGCCCCAGAGCTTATTAGAGACAACAACATCAGGGAGATTGCTTCTAATATAGAATCAAGTTGAGAATCTAATTTTGAAAGTTTAATTAAATTAAAAAAATGATCTTCATCGAAATTTACTGTGCTAATGCTATCATAATGTTCGATAATGCAATTTAAAAGAAGCGCACTTTTAGGGGCCTCATTTTTTAATATTTCAAATAAGTTATCATAACAGCTTTTAAGGTTAGGCCTCAGCTCAGGATTAGGAATCAACATTTTATCAATCAAATTCATTAATTTTTCCTCAACTTCATTCTTCGGATACTGGTAATTTCTTTTCCCAGAAAAAGCCCATTTTTTCAGCTTTGAACCTTTCCATTTCTTAATGTTTACGTTTTCACTTGTCGTAGCAGGATGATATCCTTGAAAAAGTTCTGCAATTATCAAGCCGACAGCAAAAACATCTGGTTCAAATTGACCTTTGAATGTCTTTTCATCATGTTGTTCAGGTGACTTGTATACATTAGTACCACCGAGGTGATTATCGAAATATGCATTTGCAACACCAAAATCAGCAATCCTAATCGAATATTTCAATGAAGGGTCAACCCCTTCTCCTGGAAAATTTCTAAACTTATCACTAAGGTCGACATAAAGTATATTTTCAGGCTTTATATCTTGGTGATATATCAAGCCTGCTTTTTTTGCCTCAATTAGTCCTTTAATTATCTGTATCGAAAAGCAAATTACACCTATAAGACTAAGTCTCGATTGAATAAAGTGACTAATGTCCCCGTTACAATACGGCATGGAAACCATGGGGAATCCATTAACAATATTCACATCAAAAGGTTTTATCAATAAAGGATGATTAGAGTATTTAAACCAATTCCCTACTTCTCTTTCTATGTTTTTAATGGATTCGGTCGTAATACAAGAATAGTTTTCACTCTCAAATTCCTTGACTGTTTTATAAGCTAAGAATCTTGGGTTGCAATCCCTTTCGACCTTATATATTAAACCGCCTCGACCAGTATGCCTATCAATAATTCTACCTTTGAATAAATTTATCTCTAAAAATAATTTATTTTCATCGCTTAATTTCATGAGCTTCTCCATGTAAGCATTTGTGTTTTCTTATTGGTCATAATAACAATGAAATTATACTGTTAGGGATCTTAAACAATAGGCTGTAAGATATAATTTTATAGCATATAGCATATAGCATATAGCATATAGCATATAGCATATAGCATATAGCATATGCCATTGTAATGTCTCACTTTTAATTTATTTGATATTTATCACCAACCGCCCTCTACTAAATCTTTTACTCCATCGCCTTGCCCGCTCGTAAAGACTGAGGTGGGATGCCGTAGCCGCGGACGAACACTTCGCGCATGTGGCGGCGGTCGCGGAATCCGGCTTCGCGGGCGATGGTGTCCAGCGACAGGCGGCTCTGTTCGATCATTAGCCGGGCGGCTTCGAGGCGCAGGCTCTCAATGGCTTTTGCCGGAGATTTACCGGTCTCGGCGCGGAAAAGGCGGCTAAGCTGGCGGGCGCTGAGGTGAACGGCGTCGGCCAGATCTTCCACCGTCAGGGGCTTGCTGAGGTTGTTGCGCGCGAACTCCAGCGCGTTCTGCAAGCGGTCGGAGCGCGGTGCCAGTGCCAGCATCTCGGAGTGTTGGGTCTGGCCGCCGGAGCGGCGCTGGTTCATCACCAGCCGGTGGGCGACGTTGCGCGCGATCTCCGCGCCGAAATCCTTCTCCACAATTCCCAGCGCCATATCCAGCCCGGCGGTCATGCCAGCGGAGGTCCAGATATGCTCATCGATAATGAAAATGCGATCGTCCTGCACCTGAATGGTGGGGTAGCGCTGTTGCAGGCTCTTGGCATGTGCCCAGTGGGTGGTGGCGCGTTTGCCATCCAGCAGCCCGGCTTGCGCCAGCACAAAGGCACCGGTGCAGATGCCGGCCACCCGGCGGGCGTGGCGTGGGGCGTCGCGCAGGAACAGGGTGGTCTGCTCGGAGGCGGGCGCGGCCAGCGGGTCGAGCACTCCTGCGACCATCCAGGTGTCGGCGCTGGCGGTGGCGTCAAGGGGCTGGGTCTGGAGCGTCACGCCGGTGGAGGAGCGCACCTCGCCGCCCTGATCGGAGTAGATGCTTAGCTGGTAGAACGGCTCACCAAGTACCAGATTGGCGAACTCAAACACCGACATGGTGGAGAGCGCCAGCAACTGGAAATTATCCGTCAGCAATACCCCAATTCTATGCACATCTCCCTCCGTTCGCGGCCAGTTGCCGCCACTGTTCATCATGATGCCTGCACCTTCAGGCTGGTTGCCTGCCGCGCCCGGACGCGCTCAGAGAGCCAGAGCGTCAGCAGCGCCAGCCCCAGCAGGAGAGCCGAGCTAAACAGGATGCCGCTGACCCCTGCCAGCGGGTAGATCCAGGCGGCCACCGCCGAGCCAGCGCCGATGCCGCAGAACATAAAGGCACTGGTCAGCGCCAGTGCAAGGCCGCGTTGCTGCGGGGCCAGCTCCACCACCCGCCGTTGCTGGCTCGGCCAAAGAATGTCGGTGGCAAAGGCCCATAGCACCAGCGCCAGATAGAGCAGGGGCAGGCGGGCGGGCATCACCAGCAGCAACGCCACCACGGCCATCAGCAGGATGATGCCGGCCGTCAGCAGCCTTTCAGCACTGTACCTGCGGGCGGCGCGGGCGACAAACAGATTTCCGACAATGCCGGCCACGCCAAGGATGAAAAGCGCCACCGTGACGGCCTCTGCGTCACCATGATAACGGGTGCGCACCAGCGGGGAGATGAAGGCGTAGGTCGCGAACACCCCGGCGGAGATGAAGAACACCACCATAAAAACGCTGAGGGAGCGGGCATCCGTCATCATCTGGCTGACGGCGCGCAGCGGCACCCGCTCGCCAGCATGTTGCCCCGGCACGGTCAGCAGGATCATCAGCACCGTCAGCAAACTGGCGACCCCAACGGCGATAAACAGCACCTTGGCTCCCCACAGGCTGGCGACCCAGGCGGCCAGCGGAATGCCCGCCATGCTGGCGACCGACAGCCCCAGCAGCACCATCGCAATCGCGCTGCCGCGATCTTTTTGCGCCACCAGCTCGGAGCCAAGGGCAACCAGCATCGGCCCCATCATCGAGGCACCCAGCCCCATGATGATCCGCGCGGTGACCAGCACCGGGTAGCCGGGCGCGAAGGCAAATAAAAACGCACCAAGGCCGAACACTGTCACGCCAGCCAGCACCTGGCGCCGCCGCGGCAGATGGCCGAACAGCACCTGTGACAGCGGGGCCGCGAGCGCGAAGGTCAGGCCGAACAGTGCCAGCAGAAAAGCGCTCTGTGACTCACTCAATGCCCACTGGTGGGCGATCGGCTCCAGGCTGCCCGCGATGGCCAGCGCGCCGGTGGCCTGAACAAAATAGGCCGCGCTCAACGCCTGCAAGGCGCGGCGCTGAGGGACAGGAATAGGGTGGCTCATGGATGTCTCTCCAGCAGGGGAAGCGGGGCCGTGGCCCCGCAGCCGGCATCACTGCACCGGGATCGGGTTGTCCAGCACTGACTGGTTGAAGTGCTCGACCATCTGGTGCTCATTGGCACCGGGGTTGTCGCGAACCGGCAGCACGCGGTCAACAATCGCTTCCGGGCCATCCTCCGCCAGTTTTTGCATCGTCTCCTGAATAAACGCCTCCAGCGGCATGGCGCGTGCATCGCCACTCTTATAGATCAGGTCGGTATCGACCCACGGTGGCGCAATCTCAATCACTTGTACGCCACTTTTACGCAGCAAGAAGCGCTGTGACAGGGTATAGGAGTGGATGGCGGCCTTGGTGGCGGAGTAGAGCGCGTTGGTCGCCAGCGGCAGGAAGGCCAGAATCGAACTGTTGTTGATCAGCACTGCATCCGGCTGCTGTTTCAGGTGCTCAATAAAGGCGGCGCTGGTGCGCACGGTTCCCAGCAGGTTGGTGTTCAGCAGCGTAACGGCCTGCTCGTCATCCAGTTCACCGCTGGCGGGATTATCAAACGGCATGATGCCAGCGTTATTGATCACCACGTTCAGCGTTGGGTAACGGCCAATCAGGGTGTTGGCCGCCGCTTTCACCTGCGCCGGGTCAGTGATGTCCAGTTCGATATAATCCATGCCGGGGTTGGCGGCGGTCACGCTCTGCAACAGCGCCGTGCGGCGGCCAGAGATGATGACCTGGTTGCCCAGCCGGTGGAAGGCTTCTGCCAATCCACGCCCAATGCCCGATGCGCCGCCAGTGATGAAGATGGTGTTTCCGGTCATTTTCATGATGTTTCTCCGTTCCGCTTGAGGTTAAGGGTCACTAATCTCGGTCAGTGAGTTCATCTTATGCGGAATCAGAATGGCGTGAATGACGTACAGGGTCGTGATTTAGGACATCATGGCAGAAAGGGGAGAAGTGGGTACGTGAGCCATACCCACTGGACGCCGACGTCAGAGTGAGAGATAGAAAGCAATATCCCCTTGGCAGGGTTTTTCGTGGTTATAGCTGGTCATCATCAGGCGCTGGCTGTCATGGGACAGGAAGTAGGGCACCTGCCCACGGGGCAGGGCATCGCTGACATCCTCCACCTTTCCTTGCTGGTAATCCTGCCAGGTACGCCAGCGGATCAGCCGATGGGTGTCTGTGTCATAACCGGGGGCGTAACTGGGCGTAAAGTAGCTGGAGGCGTAGTAGTAACCCTTCAATTGGGTCACGCCATTGAGGATTGGGCCGGTCTTGCCATAGGCACCGGCATCTGCATCGGCTTTATGGGCAACGGTAGAAAACACCGTAATCTGGCCCTTGGAAAAATCATCAACCCGGATTATCTCGCCGCGTGAGGCACTGATGACATGCACTTTGCCATCCAGCAGCGCGAGCGCCCGGACATAGCCCATCGGGTGGTTGCCGAAATTCAATATTTCGCCCTGCCCACTGAAATCCCGGATGCGGAACAGATGGTGGGCATCGACAATATAAGCAAAGCCATCACCCCCATCCAAAATATCATGCGGACGCTGTAACCCCTTGCCCGCGATATTATCCAGGTATTGCGGCTGGGGATCGCTTAGGCTTTTAACTTTTATTAGCCGATCGCCCTCTGAGTCATCAATTAAATAACCCCATCCCTTTATGTAGCGAATGCTGTGTGCTCCTTTCAAAGATATTGGGGAGCGCTGCCACTCTTGGGAACCATTTTTATAGAGAATGCGGTCATTCTTATAATCAGAGATAATGAGCTGATCATTTTCACTGGAGAATTGTGTGGGCCAGCAAAGTTGACCAAGCTCCTGTTGATAGACTACCTCTTTGGCCGGCTTTCTAAAGATAAACAGCGAGGCTGCACATAATATTAATAGTAGGAAAAGGCCTTTGACCCATTTACTTTTCATCTTTGGCCTCTTTTTTCGCCTGCTCCAAATCGCTAATAAAGAGTGGGTCTGCATGGAGTTTCGCAATCATGGCAGAGGCGAGGAGTCTTGCTGCATCGACGTCTGACTGCCAATGAACGCCGCATATTACCCGGCTCTGGCCATACTCATATCCTTGTGCCAACAAAGCAGGTTGCCTTCCAGGCTTGATTTCTGAGAGCACCAGCGCAATTGCCCAGCCTGCTGCAGCATGGCCGGAGGGATAAGAACCATTTTTTTTCAGTTCATTATCCAGATCAGGCGTACATGACTGAACATGATAATAGTCAAAGGGCCTGACTCTTTGGTATTTCACTTTTGTCGATTGGGTTGAACTGAGGCCAGCATCGAAACGTAAGGCATCAATAATTTTCACAGTATATGGGGTGGTTTTTACTGAGAGAGTTTGCCCATAAGAGGGGGAGAACGTGTGCAAAATATTCTCCACGGACATATCTGCATCAGCCACTGCCTGAGGGCCACGCGGCGTTTTTAATACCTTGTGGGCAGTAATATAGTTTTCTTTATCCAATGAGAAAGCGAGGCTTCCTTCTGCAGGGGGTGGGGGCAGAAGGGCAAGTCCATCCGGAGCGGTATCAAAATTCAAATAACCTGGATGATCTTGTGCGAGACAACCAAAAGAGAGAGTGATAAAAGTCAATGCTATTACGTTCCTGGTATACATGTCTTTATTCATCTTATTCCCTATCTATCAATAGACTTATCCTGCCAAACATTATACTGAGTTGACTAAAATAAAACCAGGTTATTTTAATGGATAATAGGATGATGATATATATTTCCTCTGATTAATTAACAGCAATTATAGTCTCATCATGATTTCTGCCTATTATTGATAATTAATGGGTGCGACTTAATGAAATCTAGAGGCTCATGTCCGTGTACCTGCCTTATGTAACACCAAAACATTAGAGCTCACCCGCTTTCCATCAATTCCGTGATCCCCCATCCACTTTTCGCTTTTCATACTTGTATGGTAGTTGATGCAGATCTAGAGTCATCCACTCGTTGTGGTGCTCACCGTTGAGCTGGCTGATAAGGATCGACCTATGAAGATTGTGAAGGCTGAAGTGTTTGTAACCTGCCCGGGGCGGAATTTTGTAACGCTGAAAATCACCACCGATCAGGGGTTGACCGGGCTGGGAGATGCCACGCTGAACGGGCGCGAACTGTCAGTGACCTCCTACTTGCAGGATCACCTCTGCCCACAACTGATTGGCCGTGACGCGCACCGCATTGAGGATATCTGGCAATTCTTCTACAAAGGGGCCTACTGGCGGCGTGGGCCAGTGACCATGTCGGCTATCTCCGCCGTGGACATGGCGCTGTGGGACATCAAGGCCAAGGCCGCCAATATGCCGCTCTACCAGTTGCTGGGCGGGGCGTCGCGCGAGGGGGTGATGGTCTACTGCCACACCACCGGCCACAGCATTGATGAGGTGCTGGATGACTACGCCAAACACAAGGAGCTGGGCTTCAAGGCGATCCGCGTACAGTGCGGCGTGCCGGGCATGAAAACCACCTACGGCATGGCGAAGGGCAAGGGGCTGGCCTACGAGCCGGCCACCAAGGGCGTCTGGCCGGAGGAGCAGCTCTGGTCAACCGAGAAGTACCTCGACTTCACCCCTCGGCTGTTTGAGGCGGTGCGCAGCAAATTCGGTTTCAATGAGCACCTGCTGCATGACATGCACCACCGCCTGACGCCGATTGAGGCGGCGCGGTTCGGCAAGAGCGTGGAGGAGCACCGGCTGTTCTGGATGGAAGATCCGACGCCTGCGGAGAATCAGGAGTGTTTCCGCCTGATCCGCCAGCACACCGTCACGCCGATTGCCGTTGGTGAGGTGTTCAACAGCATCTGGGACTGCAAGCAGTTGATTGAGGAGCAACTGATCGACTACATCCGCACCACGCTGACCCACGCTGGCGGCATCACCGGGATGCGCCGCATCGCTGATTTCGCATCGCTCTATCAGGTGCGCACCGGCTCGCACGGGCCGTCTGACCTCTCGCCAGTCTGCATGGCGGCGGCGCTGCACTTTGATCTCTGGGTGCCAAACTTCGGCGTGCAGGAGTACATGGGCTACTCCGAGCAGATGCTAGAGGTCTTCCCGCACAACTGGACCTTTGACCGTGGCTACATGCACCCAGGCGACAAGCCGGGCATCGGCATTGAGTTTGACGAACGCCTCGCGGCGAAATATCCCTATGAGCCAGCCTGCCTGCCGGTGGCGCGTCTGGAAGATGGCACCCTGTGGAACTGGTAACGGAGAGCATCAGCATGAAAAGTGTCGTGATCCAACAGCCGGAGCGGCTGGTGATTGAGGAGCGCCCACTGCCGCAACCGCAGTCGGGCGAGGTGCGGGTGCGGGTGATGAGCGCCGGTATCTGTGGCTCGGACGTGCACATTTTCCGGGGCCACAATCCGTTCGCCAAATACCCCCGAGTGATCGGCCATGAGTTCTTTGGCCTGATTGACGCGGTGGGCGAGGGCGTGGAGGCGTCGCGCCTTGGCGCACGGGTAGCGGTCGATCCGGTGGTCAGCTGTGGCCACTGCTACCCCTGCTCGGTTGGCCGCCCGAATGTCTGCACCTCCCTGCAGGTGATTGGTGTCCACCGTGACGGCGGGTTCAGCGACTACGCCTGCGTGCCGGATCGCTGCGCCTATGAAGTGCCGGCGGCCATCCCTGACCAGCACGCCACCCTGATTGAGCCGTTCACCATCGCCGCCAACATCTGCGCCCAGCTCCAGCCGACGGCGCGTGACATCGCGCTGATCTACGGGGCCGGGCCAATGGGGCTGACGCTGATTCAGGTGCTGCGTGGCGTATTTGGGGTCGCGCAGATTATCGTGGTGGATCGCATTCCGGAGCGGCTGGCGATGGCGCAGGAGAACGGCGCTGACTGGGTGATCAACAACCTCACCACTGACCTGAAAGCGGAATTGGAGCAGGCTGGCGTGCGGCCGACGCTGATTGTCGATGCTGCCTGCCACCCGGCCATTTTGCCGGAGGCGACCACGCTCGCTTCGCCGGCGGGGCGCATCGGCATCATGGGCTTCTCACCAGAACCCTGCACCCTTAGCCAGCAGGCAATAACCGGCAAGGAGCTGACCATCTATAGCTCACGCCTGAACAGCGGCCGCTTCCCGCAGGTCATCGCGTGGATGGCGGAGGGCAAGATCCAGCCGGAGAAACTAATCACGCACCGCTTCCCGCTGGAACATGTCACGGACGCGCTGCAACTGTTCGAACAGGACCAAAAAACCTGCTGCAAGGTGCTGCTCAGCATCTCCGTGTAGCGCCCCATGCCGCCACCCTGCCGGCATTGATAACGAGAAAGACGTGGAGTCATTATGATTAAGAACTTGCGTTGGATCATCGTCTTACTGCTGTTCCTGGTATACATGATCAACTACCTCGACCGTGTGGCCCTCTCTATCACCCTACCGATGATTGAGCAGGACTTGACGCTCAACGCCGAGCAGTTTGGCCTGATCTTCGGCAGCTTCTTCTTTGGTTATGCGCTGTTCAACTTCGTCGGCGGATTGGCGGTGGACAAGTTTGGCCCAATGCTGGTGCTGGGCGTGGCGGTTGGCCTGTGGTCAATCTTCTGCGGTATGACGGCGCTGGCAACCGGCTTCTACTCCATGCTGATCCTGCGGGTGCTGTTTGGCATGGCCGAGGGGCCAATCTGCGCCTCCGCCAACAAGATGATCAACGGCTGGTTCCCGCGTAAACAGGCAGCGACCGCGATGGGCCTGCTGAGCGCCGGTTCGCCACTGGGCGGCGCGGTAGCCGGGCCAATTGTTGGCTATCTGGCGCTCTCCTTCGGGTGGCGGCCTGCTTTCATGATCATCTGCGCCATCGGCATTGTCTGGATGCTGGTCTGGTTCTTCCTGGTGGCGGACTCGCCGGAGAAGAGCCGCCGCGCCCTGGAGAACGAACGCGCGCTGATCGCGCAGCAAAAGGCCGAGGAGGGTGAGCAAGAAGCCGCGCCACAGGCGGGCCACTCGCTGGGCTACTACCTGAAGCAGCCGATCATTTTGGTGACTGCTTTCGCTTTCTTCAGCTACAACTACATCCTGTTCTTCTTCCTGAGCTGGTTCCCCTCCTATCTGGTGCAGGCGCACGGCCTGAACATCAAGGAGATGAGTATCACCACTATGATCCCGTGGATTGTCGGGTTCGTCGGGCTGGCGCTGGGCGGCATCATCTCTGACGCCATCTTCCGCCTGACCGGCCGGCTGCTGCTGTCACGCAAAATCGTGCTGGTGACCTGCCTGCTGGCCTCGGCGGCCTGCGTGGCGCTGGCGGGTACCGTCAGCCAGGTGGTGCCAGCGGTGATGCTGATGTCAGTGTCGATCTTCTTCCTCTATGTCACCGGCTCCATCTACTGG
The DNA here is from genome assembly GCF_005491205.1 of Nissabacter sp. SGAir0207. Taxonomy (NCBI): domain Bacteria; kingdom Pseudomonadati; phylum Pseudomonadota; class Gammaproteobacteria; order Enterobacterales; family Yersiniaceae; genus Nissabacter; species Nissabacter sp. SGAir0207. The sequence goes on along the minus strand of NZ_CP028035.1, from coordinate 2,795,404 downwards.
GCGATCATTCAGGATGTGGTGCATAAATCCCGTGTCGGCGGCGCGAGTGGCTTCATCCACCTGATTGGCAGCGTCTCAGGCATTGTCGGCCCCATCGTCACCGGCTTTATCGTGCAGAACACCGGCAAGTTCGACAGCGCCTTTATTCTGGCCGGCGGTGTTGCCGCGCTGGGCGCGATTCTGGTGCTGCTGGTGGTGCGGTCGCCGCGTGCGGTATCGCCAGCGGCCACCAGCCACTGAGTCGGGTCAGCCACTGAGTCGGGTCGTACAATAGAAAGGGGAGCCATCAGGCTCCCCTTTTTTATTCGCCGCGGTAGCGCTCCAGCCAGTGGGCGTAGGGGGCGGGCATCACCCAGGAGGGGTTGTCGATGCCGAGCCGGCGTGCGGCCATGTAGGGCCAGTGTGGGTCGGCCAGCATTGGCCGCGCCAGCATCACCATATCAAGCTGGCCCTCTTGGATCATGGCGTTGGCCTCCTCTGGTGAGCTGATGTTCCAGCTGGTGGCACAGGGCAGGCCGGTCTCGCGCCGCACCCGCGCCGTCAGATCGGCGAGCATGTTCGCCCCCCAAGGAATGGCGGCATCGGGCGTGGAGAAGCCCATGCTGACATCAATGAAGTCCAGCCCGGCGCGCTTGAACTGCTGGATCAGCGCAATGGCCTCGGCGGTGGTCTGCTCGTCGCGGCCATCAAACTCAATCACGCCAAACCGCGCGGTCAGCGGCAGGTGATCCGGCCACACCTCACGCACCGCTTGCAGGGTCTCCAGCAGGAAGCGGCCACGGTTCTCCGCGCTGCCGCCGTACTCATCCTCACGCTGGTTGGAGTGCGTGGAGAAGAAGCTCTGCCCCAGATAGCCGTGGGCAAAGTGCAGTACCAGCCACTCAAAACCGGCGTCTCGCGCCCGCGCCGCCGCCTGCACGAAGTCAGTTTTTATTCGCTCGATATCCTCCAACGTCATGGCGCGCGGCACCTTCGGCAGGTTGGCACCGAAGGGCAGGGCGGAGGGGGCGAGTGTCTCCCAGCCACGCGGATCATCTTCGGCAATGTGGTCATCCCCCTCCCACGGGCGGTTGGCGCTCGCCTTGCGCCCGGCATGGGCGATCTGGATACCGGCCACCGCGCCAGCCTCCTTGATGTCACGCACAATCGGCACCAGTTTGTCTGCGTGCGCATCGCTCCAGATGCCCAGATCGGCTGGGGTGATGCGCCCCTCCGGCGACACGGCGGTGGCTTCCACCACCACCAGCCCCGCGCCGCCGCGTGCCAGCGAAGCGTAGTGCGGCCCGTGCCAGGCGGTGGTTAGGCCATCCTCCGCCATATATTGGCACATGGGGGATACGGCAATACGGTTGCGCAGGGTCAGCCCCTTCAGCGTCAGGGGGGAAAAGAGTGAGCTCATGGCGTCTCCTTAAGGGTAGGGCAGGTGCGCCGGGCACCGTGCCGGGCAAAGGATCAGTGTAATGGCTAATTGGTCGCCTTGCCGCCGCCGCACGCCATAAAAAAAGCCACCCCGAAGGGTGGCTTTTGGATGTCAGCGTTAACCAAACCGCTGCGGATCAACGTCTGCTTAGTGAGAGCGCATACCTGCGGCGGTCATCAGCAGGCGGAACACGGTTGCGACGCAACCCAGGGCCAGAATACTGCCGGCGTAAATCGCGACCAGCCAGGCAATACGTTTCCACAGCGGGGAAGGAGCCTGAGCTTGGGTGTTCTCAATCATCTATTCCTCCTAGTTATTGCTAACAATCAATGAATCAATGGTAGCCTTCGTCCGGGCTGATCTTCCCACGGAACACGTAGTAGCTCCAGAAGGTGTAGGTCAGGATCACCGGAATGATCAGCAGGCCGCCCACCAGCATGAAGCCCTGGCTCTGCGGCGGGGAAGCCGCCTGCCAGATGGTGATGCTTGGCGGAATGATGTTCGGCCAGATACTGATGCCCAGACCAGTGAAGCCAAGGAACACCAGCGCCAGCGTCAGCAGGAACGGCGAGTAGTGCGCGTGGCGTTTCACGCTGCGCAGCAGGCCCCAGGCGGACAGCAGCACCAGTACCGGCACCGGCAGGAAGTAGAACAGGTTCGGCAGGGTGAACCAGCGTGCGGCGATCGCGCCGTGCGCCATCGGCGTCCAGACGCTGATCACAGCAATCGCGGCCAGCAGCAGGATAACCAGCGGTTTCGCCAGCGCCGACATCTTACGATGCAGGCCATGCTCGGTCTTCATAATCAGCCAGGTACAGCCCAGCAGTGCATAGGCAATCACCAGACCCACGCCGCAGAACAGGGTGAACGGGGTCAGCCAGTCCATCGCGCCGCCAGCGAAGGTGCGGCCTTCAACCGGGAAGCCGTTGATGAACGCGCCAACCACGGTACCCTGGCTGAAGGTGGCAAAAATGGAGCCGAAGATGAACGCTTTGTCCCAGAAGGCACGGTGCTCTTCGGTCGCCTTGAAGCGGAACTCGAAGGCCACGCCACGGAAGATCAGCGCAATCAGCATGATGGTCAGCGGAATCGACAGCGCATCAATGATCACCGCGTAGGCCAGCGGGAAGGCGCCATACAGCGCCGCGCCGCCCAGCACCAGCCAGGTTTCGTTGCCGTCCCAGACCGGGGCAACGGTGTTGACCATCATGTCACGTTCGATTGGATCTTTGTTGAACGGGAACAGGATACCAATCCCCAGGTCAAAGCCATCCATCACGATGTACATCAGCGTCGAGAAGACGATGATGGTGAACCAAATAATAGAGAGATCGATACCCACGTTATTTACCCTCTTCCGATTGGTTTAACGGTTCCTGAACCGCGGAGAGCGGACGTGCAGGGGTATGTTTGGTGCCCGGGCCACCCTCTGGGGTGTGGTCGCCTTCGCCGGTCTGCGGGCCTTTCTTGATCAGGTGGATCAGATAGGTGTAACCCACGCCGAATACCGACATGTAGACCACGATGAACGCCAGCAGGCTGATGCTCATTTGCAGGTCACCGTGCGCGGAGACCGCATCCTTGGTGCGCAGCAGGCCATAGACCACCCACGGCTGGCGGCCAACTTCAGTGGTGAACCAACCTGCCAGAATCGCGATCAGGCCAGATGGGCCCATCATCAGGGTGAACCACAGGAAGGCGCGCGAGGTATAGAGGCGATCCTTGAAACGCAGCCACAGGCTGACCACGCCCATCAGCACCATCAACATGCCGAGGCCGGCCATGATGCGGAACGACCAGAACACAATGGTGGAGTTCGGGCGATCTTCTTTCGGGAAGGTCTTCAGTGCCGGAACCTGCTTATCCAGGCTGTGCGTCAGGATGATGCTGCCCAGGTAAGGGATTTCCACGGCGTATTTGGTCTTCTCCTGCTCCATGTCCGGGATGCCGAACAGGATCAGCGGCGTCGGCTCATTCGGCGGGTTCTCCCAGTGGCCCTCAATCGCAGCGATTTTCGCTGGCTGGTGCTCCAGGGTGTTCAGGCCGTGCATGTCACCCAGTACTGCCTGGATCGGGGAGACAATCAGTGCCATCCACAGCGCCATAGAGAACATCTTACGGATTGCCGGGGTGTCATTTTTGTGCAGCAGGTGCCAGGCCGCAGACGCACCCACAAAGAAGGCGCTCGCCAGGAAGGCCGCGGTTGCCATGTGCATCAGGCGGAACGGGAAGGACGGGTTGAAGACAATCGCCATCCAGTCAGCCGGAACCACCAGCCCATCTTGCAGCGCATAGCCCTGCGGCGTCTGCATCCAGCTGTTGGAAGCCAGGATCCAGAAGGTGGAGATGATGGTACCGAGGGCAACCATGCAGGTGGCGAAGAAGTGCAGGCCACGGCCCACGCGGTTCCAGCCAAACAGCATAACGCCGAGGAAGCCAGCTTCGAGGAAGAAGGCCGTCAGTACTTCATAGGTCAGCAACGGGCCGGTGATGCTCCCAGCGAATTGGGAGAAACCGCTCCAGTTGGTGCCGAACTGGTAAGCCATCACCAGACCGGAAACCACACCCATACCGAAGTTAACCGCAAAGATCTTGGACCAGAAGTGGTAGAGATCGCGATAAACTTCATTTTTGGACTTCAGCCACATCCCTTCCAGAACGGCAAGGAACGTCGCCAGGCCAATGGTGATGGCTGGGAAAATAATATGGAAGGAAACAGTAAAAGCGAACTGTATCCTGGCGAGATGAAAGGCGTCTAATCCAAACATTGCTTACCTCGATCTAGCATAGCATCCTCATTTATTATTTATTTACCAGCAATTAACAGGTGAGCTACATTTCCGTGCGGTTCAGGCAATTAACTGCGGACTTCTTTCCTGTTTTGATCGCAAAAACCAACCCAGGAGAATGGGCAAGCACAATAAATTGATCTGCATCAAAGCGGTGGCGATTATTGATATGAATTGTTTCTGGCGCAGGTTATTCAGACTTTGTTGCAATGTTGAGCTTTTACCAATGTATGATAATGAAATGTGAAAATGGTGTACTTTATGTGGCTATATTGGGATAAAGGAGATGGAAATTAACCAGAGTATTTCTCTGCCTATTTTGTTTATTTTAGCGTGAAGTATCGGTATTCACGCTGGGCAGAAAGCGTTGGGAAGAGAATGCCCTCGGTCAGGGGTCACGGGGTAAATAGCGCTTTGGTAAAATCGATAAAGTGAATCACCGTGGGCGAGCGCTCCCACTTTCGGTAGATGATGTTGATTTCAGAGGGAATGGCGGGCGACGCCAGCGGGCGATAGACCACCTCTGGCAGGAATACCGTATTGGACAACACATCCGGCACCACGGCGACGCCCTCATTGAATGAGACGCGTGACAGCACATCCACCAGGCTGCCGGGGCTTTCACTGCGCTTAACCTTAAAGCCGCCGCGCCGCGACACCTCTACCGTGCCATGCGGCTGTTCCGGCAGGATAAATTTTTCATTGCGTAACTCCACAGGTTCAATTGGCTGCTGGCGTGCCGCCAGTGGATGGCCCGCTGGCAGCGCTACGCAAAAAATATCCTGCTGAATATGAAGGCTTTTTATATCATCTGGTAGCCGCATCGGGCTGCGGATAAAGGCGACGTCCAGCTTTCCCTCGCTGACCATGATAGGCAACTCATTCATCGGGTATTCGCGCGGCGTAATGGTGACATTGGCCGTTGCCTTCCTGAATTGCGACAACAACTTACTCAGAATACCAGACCAGAGCGCGGAGCTGACGTAGCCCAGCCCCAGATGCCCCACCTCGCCACGGCTGGCCAGCCGGCCAATCTCCATCGCCCGATCCGCCTGTGCCAGCGTGGCTTTCGCCTCCACCAAGAACAAACTGCCGGCCTGAGTCAGGCTGACACTGCGCTTGGTACGAACGAACAACTCTACGCCTACCGTTTCTTCCAATTGGCGAATTTGCACCGACAGGGTAGGCACCGAGATGCCGAGCTTTTCCGCCGCAGCGCCAAAATGGAGCTTTTCCGCCAGAACGATAAAGTAGTGAAGATGCCTGAGTTCCATGTGTTACCTACAATTAGCTTTTAACTAATAGTAATGCAAAAAAAGTAAAATATCGATAACGGAAAATCTTCACAGGCTGAAAAATATTGTTACATCCGTGCTGTAATAATAACCAGTGGTGGAGCACAAAGCGATAAAGGAGATAAATCACACAATAGACAGGGGTAAGCCGTTAACACCGCGAGATGCAACGCCTTCCGCTTTCTTATGCCATAACGTGTCATGGCGTTGGGCACAGTTGAGGCACTTTCCATCTACACCGGGATTTGTAACAGCCAGCGAGAGCGGGCTAACGCCATGTTTTCTCTATGCAGCAACAAAAAGCAGGGTTAATCGCGGAAGACACCCTAAGTAACAGTACCTCTCACTCTAGTTATTGTTACAACATACTGTAATCAGAAGGAGGGTGAACAGGCCATAACGAAGGGAACATTGTTAATGATCATAAGGCATCACAGAAAGATATTTAGCCTGGCACACTTTCGCTATCACTTTCATCCTCTCTCCGTGCGATCAGTTAGCGAATAGAAAAAGCCCATGCAGGCATCATTTATTCTGAATAAAAGATGAAAAAACGCGGAAAAGGCGTGTATTAAAAAGCGCTTTAATAACTTGCCTATACATTTTGTATAACATTAATGAAAATTGTTGATAACGATTAAGTTGAGATTGCGCACCCCTGCCTTATTCAGCATAGTGAAAAAATAAACAGGAGAGTGCAAATGGAAAGTGAATGGTTAGCTCTGTTATCTATCAGCGGTGTCATTGCGCTCGGTGCTATGACGCCAGGGCAAAGTTTTATTCTGGTGGCACGTGTCACCATGGCCTCTTCCTTACGTGAAGGCATTGCTGCGGCGGCAGGCATGGGGGTAGGGTGTGCGCTCTTTGCGTTGATCGCCTTGCTAGGGCTGCATACCTTGCTACTGGCCGTCCCTTGGTTGTATACCGCGCTTAAAATTGCCGGGGGTGTTTATCTGCTCTATCTGGCGATGAAAATGTTGCTGGGCAGCCGCTCCACAGCGGTGGCTTCCCCGTCCTCTGAGGCACCGGCCAATGTCTGGCGTGCCTTTCGGCTTGGGTTGGTTACGCAAATCAGTAACCCTAATACCGCTGTTGTTTTCGGCAGCGTATTTGTCGCTTTCCTTCACCAGCAGATCGCTGGCTGGATGTTTCTGGTACTGCCGGCTCTGGCCTTTACCATCGATTTTGTCTGGTATGCGCTGGTGGCCTGCTTGCTGGCAACCCCGGCGCCGCGTGCTTTCTATCTCTCATGCCGACGTGGTTTTGACCGTACGGCGGGCACCGTCATGGCATTGCTGGGCCTCAAGCTGATTTTACAGCGCTGACGGCCGGGCCGGTGCAGGCCAGCCCGGCCTTTGTCAAAGCTTATCGGCACTGCCGCACATGATGATTTTCTCCTCTACTACCCGTTGCATGGCCTCTTTGGCGGGTTGTAGATAGTGGCGGGGATCGTTGGCCTGCGGATGAGCGATGAAGTAGGTTTTCACCGCATCAGCAAAGGCGATTTTCAACTCAGTGGCCACATTGACTTTGCAAATCCCGTTGGCAATCGCTCGCCTGACCATAACGTCTGGAATGCCTGACGCCCCATGCAGCACCAGTGGCGTCTCTGTCTGGCTACGGATCTGCGCCAGCCGCTCAAAATCAAGCTGTGGCTCCCCGTCATACAGGCAATGTGCCGAACCGATGGCGACGGCCAGTGAGTCAATGCCGGTGCGCGCGATATACCCCGCGACACTGTGCGGATCGGTAAAGAAACTCTCCTTCTCCGCGACCTGAAGATCATCTTCCTGGCCCCCCAGCCGACCCAGCTCTGCCTCAACGCTCACCTCATAGCGATGGCAAAAACGCACCGCCGCCGCCACGGTCGTGATGTTCTGCTCAAAGGGCCCGTGGGAGGCGTCGATCATCACTGAACGCACACCGGCACACACCTTATGCTTAATGTCAGCCAACTCCTCATGATGATCCAAATGCAGCGCCAAGGGGCGTTTCAGTTTCTGCGCGGCCTGTCGGCAGAGGGCCACCAGATAACCAACCCCCGCATAGGTAAAGGTGCCGGGCGTGCCAGCCAGAATCACCGGTGAGTTGAGCCGGGCGGCAGTTTCTGTCACCACTTGGATGGTCTCCAGATTGTGGATATTAAAAGCAGGCACCGCGTAGCCCTCGCGCTGTGCCTTTTTGAGCATCTCCCGGGTGGGTATTAAATACATAGTGATATCTCTAAAAAAGTACGCCTGACAGACGGGCAGGCGCAGACCGTCATCAGTGGGAAGCAAAGCCCAACAGCAACTTGCCCTGCATTGGCCGACCCTGTAGGGCGCTGACCTGACTGGCAAAGGCTTCGGCATCGCCGACATGGGCAATCAATGGCGCGAGGTTAAGCGCCTGCTGTTGGAACAGGGTGCTGGCCTGTTGCCACTCCATGCCCGGCCAGGCTGCCGAGTAGTTCATCCAACTGCCAATCAGCGTTAGCTCCTTGCGCAGGATCTGGCCGAACTGCGAAGGCGTCAGGGTGATCTCCCGGTGCACCGTGCCGACCAGTGCCACCTGCGCGCTCGGCCCGGCAATCTCCAGCGCCAGCGCCACGGTTTGTGGGGTGCCAGCAGTCTCCAGAATCAGCTGGTCAAAACGGCGCTCGTGCAGCTGTTCAGCGATCTCCTTGGTGCTCAGCAGGGTGCTGTTGCAGAGGTGGGTGGCGCCAGAGATCTGCGCCAGCTCCAGCTGTTGCGGGACGATATCAAGGGCAGTCACTGACGCCGCGCCCAGCGCCCGGGCGCATTGGATCGCCAGCTGGCCGATGGTGCCCGCGCCTATTACCACCACATGTTTGCCTTCGCAGCCGCCAGCCAAATTGAGCGCATGTAGTCCCACGGTGATGGGTTCGAAAAAAGCGCCCTGCAACAGGGTTGTGCCTGCCGGCAGCCGGAACAGATTCACCCGCCGTACCACCACATATTCCGCATGGCCCCCGGCCGAACGCGAACCGATGAACTGGTAGTGGCAGCACTGGGAGTAGAGGTGGCGCTGACATGCCTCACAGGCAAAGCAGGGTTGCAGCGGTACACAGGCCACCGCGTCGCCGACCTGCAAGTCCGTAACCTCCGCGCCGCAGGCCACCACTTCACCGCTGAACTCATGCCCCAGGGTGATGGGGTAGAAGTGCGCGCCCCCGGAAAAAATGCGTGGAATGTCTGAGCCGCACAACCCGGAGTACGCCACGCGCACCAGCACCTCATCGGGGTGGGTGAGCGTCGGTTGTGGCTGCTCCTCAACCCGTACCGCACCATCGTTATGAATGACAACTGCTTTCATCACCAACTCCTGTAAGGGGGCGAGCCGCCCCCGGTCAATTAAAGGGCTGTGGGTTTTTCAGCGGTAGTTTTTGCAAGCTCGGCCGTGGCGCGGGTGGCGTTACGCGCCCGTCGCCAAGTGAGCAGGACGCCCGCCAGGTAGATCGCGCCAATCACTAACAGGCCGGTCACGTTCTGCCAGGTCAGCAGTTCAATCAGCAAGTAGGTGATGGGTGAACCACCCTGATCCATCGAGGCGACCAGTCCACCGCTTGCTTTCAGCGTGCCAGCATTGGCGGCCAGCTGAGTGTGGAGCGGGATGGTCTGGGTGGCGATCCAGAGGGTGATACCCATGATCAGCGTGCCGGAGATTAGCGTGCGGAACAGGTTGCCCTGATGCACCGCCACCGCCATCGCGACGAAGAAGCCAATCGTCGCCAGATCGCCAAACGGCAGAACCTGATTTCCCGGCGTCACTACCGCCACCAGAATGGTCAGCGGAATGAAGATCAGGCTGGCGGAGACCACCGAGGTGTGGCCGAGCAGCAGCGCCGGGTCAAGACCGATAAGGAACTCCTGTCCGCCAAATTTCGCCTGCAACTTTTTGCGTGCCTGACGGGCAATCGGGGTCAGGCCATCCATGATCGGCTTGATAACGCGTGGCATCAGCAGCATGACGGCGGCAGTCTTGACCGCCAGTTGCAGCACGCCCTTCACGTCATAGCCAGCCAGCAGGCCAATCAGCAGCCCCATCACGAAGCCGACGGTGACGGGTTCGCCAAAGGGGCCAAAGCGTTTTTGCACGTCATCGGCGCTAAAGTGGATCTTGTTCAGGCCCGGCACCCGCTCAATCAGGGTATCCACCAACACGGCAATCGGCCCAAGGTAGGCTGAGGAGCCGTGCGGAATGGCGATCCCCTCCAAAGCGAAGAAGTCACGGGTGTCCTTGGCGAACCAATCCCCCAGCTTGTAGACAAAGGCGGCATGTACCACGACCCCCAGAATCGCCAGCCAGTAGGAGCCTGTCGCGATGTGTACCAGCGCGCCGGTAAAGGTCATGTGCCAGATATTCCAGATATCGACATTGACCACCCGGGTCATGCGGGTGACCAGCATCAGGATATTGACGCCAATCGCAATCGGAATCGCCACCAGAGCAATTTGCGAAGCCCAGGTCATCGGCGAGGAGCCGGGCCAGCCGATGTCCACGACCTGCAAGTTGATGTCGAATTGCTCCGCCATCGCTTTCGCCGCCGGGCCGATGGAGTCGAGCATCAGCCCAATCACCAGTCCGATGCCGACAAACCCAATGCCGATGTGGATACCGGATTTAAAGGCCTCGCCCAGTTTCATGCCCAGCAACAGCGAAAAGAGCATGATCACGATAGGCAGCATCACCGTCGGCCCCAAATCGAGGATATAGCGCATGATGTCAGTGAACATGGCGACTACTCCTCCAACAGGGCCAGTATCTTCTGTTTCAGCTCTTCAATGCCGACGCCAGAAACGAAGGGCATACCATGTACCACCGGGATGTCACCGAATGTGCGATCGACCCTGGCCGTGGTGCAGATCAGGTCAGCGCCATCCATGTAGGTTTCGATTTCCGTCACGCGGCACTGCACCAGATCAAGCTGGATATGGTGTTCGGCGCACAGCTCTTTTATCTCTTCCGCAGCCAGGGTTGAGGTCGCCACGGCGCCCCCACAGGCAACAATGATTTTTCTTTTCATAGGACAACTCCTTGCGGTTGTTTTTGTTGAAGATCAGAGGCAGGGCAGGGGACGAACAGATGGCGGGCGAAGTACGCCCCCAGCTCGTCATCGGGTACAGAGAGCAGCGCGTCCAGGAAGCCAGGCTCCTGTAACTGGCTGAACAGCGTGCGCAGCAGAACCAACTGTTGCTGCGGGTCAGTGACAATCAGCGCAATGATCAGCGAGACAGCCACCAAACAGGCATCATCGGCCTGCTGGAACGGCACTGGCGCCGTCGGGCGGATCAGGTAGAGGGCCGGGCGGCAGGCATGTTCGGCGCTACAGTGCGGAATGGCGACCGCATGGCGCTCCAGAGCGATGCCGGTAGGGAACTCCGCCTCGCGCGCCAGCAAAGCCTCCGGGTAACTGGCTTTCACCACCCCCTGCGCCAGCATCTGCTGGCCGATATGGCGCAGCGCGGTTTCCGCGTCGGCAAAGTCAATCTGGGTCTTGATGAAGAGATCACAGGGTTGCATCAGCTTCAGCCTCCCATTCGGTGGCCTGTGGCAAGCAGCCATAACGGTAAGCGCGCAACACATCCTGGATTTTGTCGATGATCAGCGTATGCGGCATGGCTTCCAACGTGCCCGCCATAATCCGTTGGAATTGGTGCGGCAGGTATTGGCTGAGCAGGCCCAACGGCAGCGGCGTCTGTTCAAGGTTGCCAATCAGCTGGGCCAGCGCCGCCTGAATGCGGGCATGTGACCAGTAGTAGCGGATGCGATCTGACAGGCTGAAGTGCAGGTCAACCAACGCCTTGCTGAAGGTAGGGTGGTAGTACTTCTTCCAGTAGTGCGGCTCATCCAGCATCACCTGATCAATCACCTCCCGGATCTGGCTGCGCTGTTCTGGTGCCACCAACGTCTGTTCCATCTGCGCCAAGGCAAACACCGCCTCACGCAGGGCGAAGGTCAGCGCTGGCCCCACCTTGAGGATGGCATAGTGATCCTGCACCAACTGGCGGTAGGCCTGTGGCGTCTGGTAGTCCGTGGAGTGGGCCTCATAAACCAGTGGCGTGTCGGCAATGAAGCGGGAGAGCGACTGGGCGGCCTCCGGCTGGTAGGGAATGACGCGGGAGTGATCGAACTCAACGCCGGGCTGCACCACCAAGGCAATAATCCGTGGGATGGCCTCCTCCAGACCCGCTTGCCGGAAGGCAACCTCATGCAGGCGCAGGGTTTCGGCGGCATCGCTGGGGCGGGTGATATGCACCTCTTCAATGGCGCTGGCCTCGCCACCCGGCACGGGCACCTCGGTGCCGATGACATAGGTAAGCCGCTGCTTTTGAGCCGGTGTCGCAACACGTTCCGCCACCCGGCAGAGTCGCGCCGCCCGCTCGGCCACCACCGCAGGGGGCAGCGGGGTGGGATCATCGGCACAGGACATGGAGGCATCCAGATGGATTTTGCTGAATCCGGCGCTGACATAGGCGGCAATCAGGGTCTCCGCCTTTTGCATCGCGACTTCTGCCGGCTCATGTTGCCAACAGTTCGGGCCAAGGTGATCGCCGCCCAGAATCAGGCGCTCCGAAGGGAAACCTACGCGTTCGGCAATGCTGAGCACCCCTTGGCGAAAATCCTCCGGCATCTGACCGGTGTAGCCACCAAATTGGTTGACCTGATTGGAGGTGGCTTCAATCAACACTTTCTGCCCACTGCTCAAATCAAAACGCAGGGCAGCTTCAATGACCCAAGGGTGTGCTGAGCAGACTGAACAGATCCCCGCCTGACCATCACGTTTATGTTGTAGGATGACGTCTTTCATTTTTAATCTCCGTTTGTTTTCGAATAACAATCTGTTTATTTCGAAATGTCAGCAAGGTGCGGTGCGCCAATTCGTGACCCGGATCGTAAATATTCTTCGTTTGTTTTCACATTTGCGGGTATCTTTCGAAATGTCGCACAAAAAAATGGTGGGTTCAGGCGGGCTTTTCAGAAGTGTGGTGAATGAATAAGTGAAAAACATAATCCAATGTTATTATTGGTTTTTATGCAAAGAGGTCAGGTTTTTTCTAATAAGTTTCTTGAAGCGGAAATGCCTCTGCGGTCGGCCATTCAGGGGGGATAAGATTTCCCTCCCCTTTCGTATGCCGATTGTTTACACTGTCAGGAATACAGTGAGATGGACCCATATTTATGAACTCTTATGAAAGGCGTAACAGAATTATCGAGCTGGTCAATCAACAAGAGAGCGTGTTGGTGACCGATCTTTCTTCTGCTTTCGATGTCTCCGAGGTGACGATCCGCGCGGATCTTCGCCTGTTGGAGGAGAAGGGGCAGGTGATGCGTTTCCACGGCGGGGCAGCCCGGCCGCCAGCTGGGCAACAGAGTGAGGCGGAGATTCAGGAAGTGGTTCTGGAGGATCGCTATAGGCTGGCCAAGGATCCCAAGAAACGCATTGCCCAGGCTGCGGCGGCTATGGTGCAGCCGGGTGATACCCTCATTCTGGATAGCGGCAGCACGACCATGCTGATTGCCGAGGAGCTGGCAAGTCACCGCGACATCACCATCATCACCAATAACCTGCCGGCGGCCTTTATGTTGTCAGATAACCGGGAAATCACGCTAGTGGTCTGTGGCGGCACCCTGCGCCATAAGACGCGATCCCTGCATGGGGCATTGGCGGAAAATGCCCTGCAAGGCATCTCGGCCAACCTGATGTTTGTGGGGGCGGATGGCTTCGATATGCACAATGGCATCACCACCTTTAATGAGGGTTACTCCATCAGTGGCGTCATGGCAGAAGCGGCGGAGCGGGTCATTGTGGTCACGGATGCGTCGAAATTTGGGCGACGGGGATTCAATCAAGTACTGCCGCTGGCGAAGATCAACGGCATCATTACGGATGAGGGGATCAGTGCTGACGACCGTCAGACGCTCGCACAGTGTGATATTGAGTTAACCATCGTCTGAGGATTAGGCGAAAGCCCCATACTCATGGGGCTTGCCGAAAAATTATTTGGCGGGTGCGGGTATCGGGGGAAGTTCTACCACTGAAAGACGAACTTCATAGTGACCACCGCTTTTTTGCGGCATGGCAGAGAGCAGTTTGTTCAGCCCCTCGGTTGGGTTGTCAGTCTGCATGGATGCCTGATACAGCGGGATCATGGGTGGCGGTGGGTTGCCAGGGAAACCGCCATGTGGCCCCTTGCCGTCAAAAGCCGTCGGCGGGTTGCCATGCGCATTGTCCGCCGGGGCGGCAAAGGCAGAGAGGCTGGATGCAGAAAGCGCCAGTGCCAGTAGGCTGGCCGTTGCTAAAATATTTTTCATTATTCCCTCCAGAACCGTGCAATATCGCCCGGTGCCGCTATCAAACGCTTTCTCAGCGTGGCGCTCAAGACGCTTTACGCAACATTTTCCCTGCTAACGCAAAACTGAATATTGAGACACATCTGGGCCAAAAGCTGACAAATTCGACGATAACGCATTGATTCAACAGGTTTCTGGAGTTTAACAGTGATGTCAGGAGGAGAGGGAAGGCTACTGGGGAAAACACAAAACCCAGCATGAGGCTCCTATAAACTGCATCGGGCTGTGGGGTGGCGTGGATGAACATGAGATCCAAAGGCCAGGGACAGCAAAGCAGGTTGTTTTTTATTTTCCCTTATCGGGGCAAGCGCACCCAGGGACAGGCTAAAAATCAGGAGCGGCCTGTAAAAGCACACAGCGGACGGATTAGAAGATCTGGCACGCCAGGGCAATCAGCACTACCCAGAAGGCTGCGCACCCGCCAAGGATCAATTTCCATGCCACCGGGCGGCTGATCGAATCAATGTTAAAAACAGGTTGCTGTTGCTGCTGCTTGATAACGTGTTGATGATTGTTCATGGTGCTCAGTTCTCGCCAGTAAAAATTAGGAATAATCGTATGAAAGTGCCTAACGGAGCGTGAATATAAACTATACAAACTGATAATGCATTCTAAAAAATCATATAAAAGAGTGTATTTTCTTCTAGGAAAAGTCCTATCCATAAATAATAGTGGTTTAACAACCAGTAGTTTTGTTAACCCGATCAAGAAATTTCTATAGTTATTTGATTTTATTAAATTTTAAAAGTGACATTGCTTGCGCCGCTAGTGCTTGCGAAGGAGCCAGCTGGCACTAAGCGTACCTTGGGAGGGGTTTATTGTAAAAATGGCTTTTCTATTAGGGCAAGAAACCCGGCAACGATTGGTCAATTAAAATAATGTGATTATTCGATTAAGAAAATCTATCAGAAAGTTAAAAAAAGAGATGGCTGGCGTAGAGGCCACAGATGCTAACAGGCCTATGATCGTCAGGGACTTTTAATGCCGCAACAACGTAGTCCTGCCTCATAAAATATTTATATTAAAAAACAATGTATTATAAAATATCGGTGAAGGTTGGGAGCGCTATAGAAAGCCTGATGGCAGAAAATCGTCTATATATCAGCAACGTCAAAAGAGTCCATAGGCAAACACCGCTTTTATACTCTTAACTGCGGTGGATCAAAAATTTTGCGACATTTATCGCTTTATCGATACCTGACGCTGGACAAAACTCCTGCTAGTTGCTGTACTGTTACCCGACACACGTTTTGTGTCGTTCATTCACGTAAAGGTAAGTTTGATGTCTAAGATTAAAGGTAACGTTAAGTGGTTCAATGAGTCCAAAGGCTTTGGTTTCATTACCCCTGAAGATGGCAGCAAAGATGTATTCGTGCACTTCTCTGCTATTTCTGGCAATGGTTTCAAAACCCTCGCTGAAGGTCAGCGTGTAGAGTTCGAAATCACTAACGGTGCCAAAGGTCCTTCAGCTGCTAACGTTGTTGCGATCTAATTGCCCCCCATTCTATAAAAAACCCGCCACGGCGGGTTTTTTTATGTCCTGAGATCACTGCCCGCGGCGTGCGGGTCGGCGTACCAGCAGGGTAAAGCAGAGGATGGCCAGCAGGTAACACCCCAAAATGGTACAGGCCATCGAGAGCGTTGATGTCCCCTTCAGGCCAGTCAACGGCACGCTGATGGCACCCAAGGTAAACATGGTCATCCCAATCAGCGCCGAGGCGCTGCCCGCACTGTTGGCCTGCGACTGCATGGCCAGTGAGGAAGCATTTGGCCCGACGACTCCAATGGTCAGCACCGAGAAGAACAGCGGTATTAGCAGCATCACGAGCGGGGCCTGCATGGCACCGGCCACCACCAGCAGTAGCGACGCGAGCGCGGCAATCGTCAACCCTAGCTTCACTACTTTCAGCTCGCCCCATACCAAACTCAGGCGAGTCGAAATTTGGGCGGCAATTACCAAACCAATGCCGTTCAAAGCAAAACAGAGGCTAAACATCTGGGGCGAGAGGTGGTAGATCTCCTGCAAGACAAAGGGTGAGGCACCGATATAGGCAAACATGCCCGCGGTCACGAAGCCTTGAGTCAGGCATAACCCCATAAATTGACGCTGGCGCAACAGCCTACCCAGGTTACTGAGCAATGCCCCGACGCCGCCATGCGCCCGGCGCTCGGTGGGCAGGGTTTCATGCAGCCGCCAGCGGGAGAGGGCTATCAGCAGTGCGGCAATCGCGGCCAGCACCACAAAAATGCCCCGCCAATTCATGATGCCCATCAAGGCCCCGCCCAACACTGGCGCAAGAATGGGGGCCAGGCCATTCACCAACATCAGCAGGGCAAAAAAGCGGGTCAGGTCATGCCCTGAATAGAGATCGCGGGCAATGGCGCGCGACAGTACGGCACCGCCGGCACCGGCCAATCCCTGTAGGAGACGGGCGGCAATCAGCTGGTGGATGTCCGTTGCCAGCGAGCACCAGACCGAGGCGGCCAGCAGCAACAGCAGGGAGAGCAGCAGCGGGCGCATCCGGCCCAAATTATCGCTGAGCGGCCCGAAAATCAGCTGCCCCAGCCCGAGTCCAAACAGCCCGGCGGTCAGGCTGAGCTGCGCCTGAGCGGTAGTGCTGCCCAATTCGGTGGAGAGCTGCGGCAGGGCCGGCAAGTAGAGATCGGTACACAGGGGGCCAAGGGCGGCCAGCGCCCCCAACGCCAGCGCATATCCGAGGCGCTGGCGGGCAAGTTGTGGATTCATGGTTTATCCGACGCAGGTAAAATGGTTGAGAAAATGGAGAAGTAGAGGGTATTGAGCAGATCGGGGTCAGCCTTTTGGTTATTGCGTACCCGAAAGGCCGTGCCTTCACACATCACGGCGATGAATTCGGCACGCGCCGCCAACTGCTCTTTGCTCAGGTGCGGGTAGGTAGCCATCAGCAGTTCCATTGACTGGCTGGATAGCCGATCGTCTGCCTCACGCAAAATTCGGGCAACAGTGGGGTTACGGGTAGCTTCTGCGGCCACCTCCAGCATCAACGCGCGGTCGATCTCTCCCTCATCCTGTTCACCCATCAATATCCGATGTGACAATCTGTGGGCCATTTCACTCATCGCGCCCTGTTTGAGCTGCATCCGGCTGACTTTCTTCTCCACGATGCGTCGCACAATCTCTTCGATGATGGCGTCTTTATTGGTGAAATAGCGGTAAATCTGGCCGACGCTCAGGGAGGACATCTGGGCGATCTCCGCCATGCCGGCACCGTGGAAACCGTGGTTGCGGAAGCAGATCCGCGCCGCGGTAATGATCTGGTCGCGCCGCAGGCGGGCGCGCTCTTCTTTATTGAGCGGCTGATTCATTGCATGTTCCAAAGTCAGCATGGCAGGGTACTCTCATGCCAGTACAGTGTAGGCAGGCAAATGAGAACGAACGTTCACAGCGAATTGTATGACATTCAATAACGCAGGGAAATATTAAATTCGTGTCGGTTAGGACGCGGTTGAGGCAGGGAAAATACCGGGCGAAGCCGCCCGGCGGGGGGCTTAGAGCGAGAAGTATTGATAAAGGAAGCTGATGACCGTCACCAGACAGAAAGTAACGGCAAGGCACTCAACAGGCGTTTTCGGCAGGGCGAACATAATGCATCTCCACACAGACAGGGCTGTGTGATTATCACTCGCCAACATGAAGAAAAGATTAAGTGCCTACCGGCCGCTGTAGGCATTGACCAGCATAAAGGCCAGCGCGGTCATCAAAAGCGATCCGGCCAGATTAAGCAGCACATTCAGCGCTGCCGCTGCCAGCCGCCCCTCTTGCAGTTGGTAAACCACTTCCAGCGAAAAGGTGGAGAAGGTCGTCAGGCCCCCGCAAAAACCGGTGGTGATCAGCATCTTCCAGACAGGATCACACTGCGTCATGCGCATCAGCGTCGCGATGCCCAACCCAATAATGAACGCGCCCACCAGGTTGACGGTAAGGGTGCCAAAGGGCAGCACGGCAGAGAGAGGATTCAATTTCAGGCTGACATACCAACGGGTAACACTGCCCAACCCACCGCCAATAAAAACTGCCAAAAGCGTAGCAAACATAGTAAACCTACCAGTAGAGTGAAAGAACAGGGACGAGCGAAACTACCCTGGCACGTCGCCTGCATTTATCAAAGAGTAACGTATTCACCATCACTGCGTCATCTGCGCACGGCAGGGTATGGGCGCCATCGGCGAAAGCGTAGTGAATCCTCAGGAGTCAGTTATGAAGGTTGCTTTGGGCCAGTTTGTCATCTCCACCGAATGGCAACGTAATGCGGAAACCTGCCAGACGCTGATGGCTGCGGCGGCCAGCGCCGGGGCCGCGCTGTTGGTGCTGCCAGAGGCTGCGATGGCGCAGAATGCCGCCGATCCCGACGCGGTGCTCTCCTTCGCCCAGCCGCTGGAGGGGCCGTTCCTCCGTGCGTTGCTGGCAGCCAGCCGCGGCCAGTCGTTGACCACCTTGGTCGGTATGCACACCCCAGCCAATGATGGCCGGGTTTATAACACGCAGGTGGCGATTCGGGATGGCGAGTTGCTGTGCCATTACCACAAGCTGCACCTCTATGATGCCTGGAACATCAAGGAGTCAACCCATGTTACGCCCGGCACACAGTTGCCCCCGGTGCTGGAGGTAGGGGAGTTTAAGGTCGGCCTGATGACCTGCTACGACCTGCGCTTCCCTGACTTGGCGCGCACGCTGGTGATGGAGGGCGCCGATGTGCTGGTGGCCCCGTCAGCGTGGGTGGCGGGGCCGTTGAAGGAACGCCACTGGGAGATGCTGCTCGCCGTGCGGGCGCTGGAGAATACCTGTTATATGGTGGGCGTCAGTGCCTGCGGCGGCCGCAATATCGGCAATAGCATGGTGGTCGACCCCTTGGGTGTTGCTGTGGCGCGCGCCGCGGAGGGGCCAGCCTTGATCTACGCCGAGCTGGAGAGTGACAGGATTAAAAACGCGCGCGAAGTGTTGCCAGTGCTAAAAAATAGCCGGTTTGCCAAGCCACAATTGCGGGAGATGTAATGGGTTCGTTCTTAATCTGTTACATATTGTCGTTGAGTCGCGCCACAGAATGTCAGTAAATGAGCCATCGCTGTGTTTGCTGGGGCATACAGCATTTTAGATAACTGAGAAGGTGTGTATGGAAGGTATCAGTATTACAAAACTGTTGGTCATCGGCGTGCTTATCATCCTGCTGTTTGGTACCAGCAAACTGCGCTCGCTGGGCGGCGATCTGGGTGCGGCGCTGAAAGGCTTCAAAAAAGCGATGAGCGATGACAATGCGCCGGCCAAGGCCACCGCAGAAGAGGCTCCGGCCGCTGGCCGTGTAGAAAACAAAGAGTAAGCGGGCAGCCTGCCGCCAGCAATGGCGGCCACTTGCCAAGAAAAAACGGATGCTCGTGAGAACATCCGTTTTTTGTGTGGCTGTCGCCAATGTCGTAACAATTTATGTCTGCCGCACTGGGCGGCAGCACAGTTACTTCACCTCAATCCCTTTTGCCTGCAGGTCGGCATGGTAGGAGGAGCGGACGAACGGCCCGCACGCGGCATGGGTGAAGCCCATCGCCAGTGCTTCCTCTTTCATCTCGTCGAATTCAGCCGGGCTGACGTAACGCTGCACCGGCAGGTGGTGACGGCTAGGTTGCAGGTACTGGCCGAGCGTCAGCATGGTGACGCCGTGGCGACGCAGGTCGCGCATCACCTCAATGATCTCGGCATTGGTCTCACCCAGACCAACCATCAGGCCAGACTTGGTGGGGATCTCCGGGTGCAGCTCCTTGAATTTCTCCAGCAGCTTCAAAGACCACTCATAGTTGGCACCGGGGCGCACCTGACGGTAGACGCGTGGCACGTTCTCCAGATTATGGTTGAAGACGTCTGGCGGCGTGGCATCCAGGATCTCCAGCGCCCGATCCATACGGCCACGGAAATCTGGCACCAGAGTCTCAATCTTGATGGTCGGGTTTTTTTCACGGATCGCGCTGATGCAGTCAGCAAAGTGCTGGGCACCGCCGTCACGCAGGTCATCACGGTCCACCGAGGTGATCACCACGTAGCGCAGCCCCATATCGGCAATGGTTTGTGCCAGCTTGGCCGGCTCGTTGACATCAGGGGTCAGCGGGCGGCCGTGGGCTACGTCGCAGAATGGGCAACGGCGGGTGCAGATGGCACCCAAAATCATAAAGGTCGCGGTACCGTGGTTGAAGCATTCTGACAGGTTAGGGCAGGAGGCTTCCTCACAGACTGAGTGCAGGCCATTTTTGCGCATCGCCGCCTTGATGCCCTGTATCCGGCTGGAATCCGCAGGAAGTTTGATTTTCATCCACTCGGGCTTGCGTAACATCTCCTGACGTTCAGTCACCACGGTTTTCACCGGGATCAGGGCCATCTTGTCCGCATCGCGGTACTTGACGCCGCGTTCCATCTGAATTGGTTTACTCATAGTCGTGCAGGTTCCAGTTTTGACACTCCCGGCAAGAAGGTCAGTGAATTCAACGAACTACATGTTAATTCAAATTAATTTGAAAATATGCCCGGAATTATATCACTTTTGCCGGTAAGCATTCAGCCCTTCAATGTCGATTGCCGGGGCAAAAATCGGTCATGACGGCGGATATTGCCAGGAAAACGGGGCAATGAGCGGTGAGATTCCTGTTTTAGCTGAATAATATCAATGAGTTAATTGTGATGGCGTGACGAAACAATGTGTTGTAAAAATGTTACCTTTTTGTGCGTTTCTGGTCACGCCAACGAGTCAGGAGAGGCTTAGCTCGCGGCCTCTGTCGGTGGATCAAGCTGGGGCATTTGCTCGCCGTTGAAGGCTTCGATGATGTTGGTAATCAGCTGCATCAGCGTTTTATCTTTTCTGGAGGCTCGGTTGTAGTAGAGGAAGACGTCCATATCACCAAATACGAAATCGCTGGTAACTTTTTTTATTGGGTAGGCGTGTTGGTACAGCTCGTATAATCGCTCTGGAACAAACCCCACCAGCGCGCTGTGCGCCACGATATGCAGGGCGTTCATGGCGTTATAGGTGTGGAAGCCAAAGTTGCGATTAGCCTCATTTAAATCGATGGCCTGTTTGCTCTGTTTCAGTAGGGTATCGTTGACTTCAACAAAAGTGAATTTCTCGTGGGCGGAGTCAGCCAGCGAAAGATGGTTATCAATGCGCGGATGGTCTTGATGGCAAATACAGATGAATTTTTCTGAGAATAATTTTACGCCAACGATAGATTTACTATATAACGGTTTTACATCTATCATGATATCCGTATTAAACTGATTAAGAATGTCTTGGTTATCAGGGATATCATGATGCTTCAGGACATAATTTTCATTCAGACCAACCAGTTGCTCATAGACTCTGGGTAATACCAGCAAACCGATATAGGGGCGGCAACTGACGGTAACAAAACGGGACTTATGGACATCCTGGCTGAAGTCCAAACCGGTAATAATGGCACCCAATCCCTGGCTGATGTGATTGTGCAGATTTTTGGCGTAGGCGGTGGGGGTGATGCCCTTGCCAGAGCGAATAAACAGGGGATCAGGAAAGGTGTTACGCAGTTTCTGGATTGACTGGCTAATGGAGGAGGGCGTCAGGTTCAGCGCCTTGGCAGCGTTTACAATGCCATTGTGTAAATAGACGGCCTCAAAAACTGTTAATAAATTGAGATCTATATTTCTCAACTTATTTAAACTGGAACTTATATTGTTCTCATCCATAAAATTATCTCGCTATTAAAAAAGGCGTTTTTATTCGGTAACGCTGTTAGTTAATCACGTAAGTTCACTCGCCGGGGAAGTGTACCAGATTTACTATAACTTAAGTTAGCCTAAAGGAGAGATTTAATTTGCGATCCAATACTTATAGTGATGAAAAGGAAAAAATAAATTTATAAGGATAATTGAAATCGAAATGAGCATGATGAATTAATTCACCATGCCTATTTGTTTGAATTTAAATATTGTCTTCCCACGGCTTCAGGGTAATTTGTTGAAATCCAATCTGGTGGGCGAAGGTGTCAAGCAGGATTGGCTGGACGTCTGCCAGCGTAATACCGGGAACCAGCGCGCTGAGTTGGGTCATCTGCATACCGGCATAGCCGCAAGGATTGATGCGCAGGAAAGGGGCCAGATCCATCGCGATATTGAGCGCCAAACCGTGGAAGGAGCGGCCATTGCGGATACGCAGGCCAAGGGAGCAGATCTTCTGCTCGCCAACGTAGACACCGGGCGCATCGGGGCGGGCATGGGCGGTCACGCCGAAGTGGGCCAGCGTCTGCACCACGGTCTCTTCAATCGCCGTCACCAGCTGGCGTACCCCCAGCTTGTTGCGTTTCAGATCGAGCAGCACATACATCACCTGCTGGCCCGGCCCGTGGTAAGTCACCTGGCCGCCGCGATCGCTTTGGATGACCGGGATCTCCCCCGGCATCAACAGATGTTCCGCCTTGCCGGCCTGGCCTTGGGTGAAGACCGGCGGATGCTCCACCAGCCAGATTTCGTCGGGCGTCTCTTCAGTGCGGCAATTCGTGAAGGTGTGCATTGCCTGAGACACAGGCTGGTAGGGTTGCAGGCCAAGCTGCCTGACGATCAGGTTACTCTGTTGCAAATTGGTCATCACAAGGTAAAGAAATGATGGCAGTAGTATAACCAGCGACCTGCTTGCCTACCAGCCGGGCTGATTCCGTTCTGCGGCGGGTGTGATTTACAGCACCATGCGGACAATATCAATGTTGCCCAGCTCTTCGTACAGGGTTTCAACCTGTTCAATGTGGGTGGCGGTGATGGTAATGGAGACGGAGTGGTAGTTGCCTTTGCTGCTCGGTTTCACCTGCGGGGAATAGTCGCCCGGAGCATGGCGTTGCACCACTTCAATCACCTGGTCAAGCAGCTCGGGTTGCGCCAGCCCCATCACTTTATAGGTGAACGGGCAGGGGAATTCGAGCAGTTCGTTCAGTTTGGTTTTCATGTGTGCTCCAGATTGTTACGGTGAATAAAAAGTATAACTCCCGCCGGGGCAGGAGTTAATCAATGATGATGATATGGGGGCAGAACGCCCGGTTTCAAGCCGTTTAGCCGAACCAGTGGTGGAACATCAGTTTGATGTAGTCAATCAGGCGGCCGAAGAAACCACCCTCTTTCACTTCATTCAACACCACCAGCGGGCGCTGGTCGATGGTCTTGCCGTCAAGCTGGAAGTTGATGCTGCCTACCACCTGATTTTTTGCCAGCGGTGCGTGGATCTCTGGCGTGGTCAGCACGTAACTGGCCTTCAGGTCTTTCATGCGACCGCGCGGGATGGTCAGATAGAGATCTTTGTCCACACCCAGTTCCACGCGATCGGCATCACCGAACCAGACCGGCTCAGACGCGAACTCTTTGCCTGCTTTCAACGGCGAGACGGTCTCAAAGAAACGGAAGCCCCAGGTCAGCAGCTTCTTGCTCTCTGCTTCACGGCCTTTGTAGGTGTGGCCGCCCAGTACCGCAGAGATCAGGCGCATCTGGCCTTCGGTGGCGGAGGCCACCAGGTTGTAACCTGCCGCCTCGGTGTGGCCAGTCTTGATGCCATCAACGTTCAGGCTGGTGTCCCACAGCAGGCCGTTGCGGTTGACCTGGCGGATCTTGTTGAAGGTGAACTCTTTTTCGCGGTAGGTCGAGTACTCATCCGGCACGTCGCGGATCAGTGCCTGACCAATCAGCGCCATGTCACGTGCGGAGCTGTACTGGCCGTCGGCGTCCAGACCGTGCACCGTCTTGAATTGGGTGTTTTGCAGCCCAAGCGCCTTGACGTAGTTGTTCATCAGGCCGACGAACGCGTCCTGGCTGCCCGCCACATAGTCGGCCATCGCCACGCAAGCGTCGTTGCCCGATTGCAGGATGATGCCGCGGTTCAGCTCGGAGACCGGCACGCGGTCGCCCGGCTTCAGGAACATCAGGGAGGAGCCTTTGAACTCCGGGTTACCGGTGGCCCAGGCGTCCTTGCTGATGGTGACCACGTCATTTGGCGTGATCTTGCCAGCCTTGATGGCCTGGCCGATGACATAGCTGGTCATCATCTTGGTCAGGCTGGCCGGGTTGCGGCGGGTGTCGGCGTTCATCTCTGCCAACACTTTACCGGAGTTGTAATCGATCAAAACATACGCTTCCGCATCAATCTGCGGCACGCCAGGGATCATTGTTTTGAGGTTGACGTCATCAGCCTTGGCGACGGAAGTCGCGCCAAGCGCCAGAACGGTGCCAAGAGTGATGCTCTTCAGTAAACGCGAGGTAGTTACATGTTTCATGATCGGGACTACAACATCCGTGAAAGTAAGTGAAAAAACGTGCCACACTATAGCAGACACTCGATTTCCCAGCATCCGCCAAACAGAATGGCGGGCGGCGTTTACATAGATTTACTTAATAAATTAGGCATATTTCACATTATGCAAACGCCGCCCGCATGGCGGATATTTCAAGCAATTACTGTCCAGCCGCCACAATAAAGGATTGCTGCTGCGCCTCACCGGCCAGCCGCTGTTGCAGCGCTGTGGCCTGCTGGCGGCTACTGAACGGCCCCAGCTGCACCCGGTACACACCACTGCTGGCATTGACCTTGCCCGGCACGCCAAACTGTTGGCTTAGGCTGTGCTGGAACTGTTGCGCGCGTTGGGCGTCGCTCAGGGCGCCCACTTGAACCATGTACCCACCTGCCTGCGGCACGGCAGCACGCGGGGCAGGGGCAGGGGCGGCGGCTGGCATTACGGCCGCAGGCGCGGCAATGACCGGGGCAGCCGGTTCATCGCTCTCCAGGATGCCCTGTGGCACCGGGCGCGGGGCATTCAGGAAACCGCCGCTGGCATTGCCCGGCGAACTAGTTCCCTCTGCCATACTGCCGTCACTGAGCGCGCTGTTATCAATGGCACGTACCGGCGCGTCAGTGGGCGCCAACGTCTGCATCGGGGTGCCCAGTCCGCTGCTGCCCAACTCTGGGCGGCTTGGCAGAGCATAACTCTGCTTGGCGACCACGGTACCAAGGGTGCCGGGGCCGGAGAGCGTGCCGTCTGGCGCGACGTTGATAAAGTCAACTTTGACCTTGGTATTGTTGGAGATATTCAGGCGCTCGCCGGCCGCCTTGGAGAGATCGATAATCCGCCTCGGCTGGAAGGGGCCACGGTCATTGATGCGCACGACAATGCGGCGGCCGTTGCTGAGGTTGGTGACGCGCACGTAGCTCGGGATCGGCAGGGTGGGGTGGGCCGCCGTCAGCGCGTTAGGATCGAAAGGCTCGCCCAGCGCCGTGGTGTTGCCACTGGCCTCGGAGGCATACCAGCTCGCCAGCCCGGTTTCGCTGAAATTCTGCGGATTGCGCACAATTTTGTAGCTCTTGCCGTTGACGCTGTAGTCCTGATTGGCGTTAGGGCTGTAAGGCTCATACTGCGGCTCCGCGCCGCCAATCTCCTCCACCGGGCCAGCGTAGGCCGGCTGCTGTGGGGCGGACTGCTGTTGTGATACCTCGGTGGTACAAGCGCTCAACAGCGCCCCCATGATGCCTACCCATAGCCACTGCTTACGCATTGCTCACCTCTTATAAATTTTTAGACAACATTTTGCGATGAGTATGTATCGACATCACGATACCAAACCCGGCCATCAGAACAATCAACGCCGACCCGCCATAACTGACCAGCGGCAACGGCACGCCCACCACCGGCAGGATACCACTCACCATGCCGATATTAACGAAGACATAGACAAACAGGATTAGCATCAGGCCGCCAGCCATCACGCGGCCAAAGGTGGTCTGGGCGTTGGCGGCGATCACCAGCCCGCGCATGATCAGGCAGAGGTAGAGCGCCAGCAGAATCAGCACGCCCGCCAGCCCCAGCTCCTCCGCCAGTACAGCGAAGATAAAGTCAGTGTGGCGCTCGGGCAGGAACTCCAGCTGCGACTGGGTGCCATGCAGCCACCCCTTGCCGGACAGCCCGCCAGAACCGATGGCGATCTTCGACTGGATAATGTGGTAGCCCGCGCCCAGCGGATCGGATTCTGGGTCAAGCAGCATCATGACGCGGTCGCGCTGGTAGTCATGCATCAGGAAGAACCAGAGGATCGGGATGAAGGCGGCGACCAACAGCGCGGCGACGCCAATCAGTTTCCAGCTCATGCCGGAGAGGAACAGCACGAACAGGCCGGAGGCGGCGATCAAGATTGAGGTGCCAAGGTCTGGCTGCGCCGCCACCAGCAGGGTCGGGATGAAGATCAGCGCCAGCGCGATGCCGGTGTTTTTCAGCGAAGGCGGGCAGACGTCGCGGTTGATGAAGCGCGCCACCATCAGCGGCACGGCAATTTTGGCAATCTCCGAGGGCTGGAAACGCACAATGCCCAGATCCAGCCAGCGCTGTGCGCCCTTACTGATCTGGCCGAAGGCATCAACCATCACCAGCAAAATCACGCAGACAAAGTAGAGATAGGGCGCCCAGCTCTCATAGACCCGCGGCGGGATCTGCGCCATCACCAGCATAATCACCAGACCCATCGCAATCTGGCCGATTTTGCGCTCCATCATGCCCATATCCTGGCCGCTGGCGCTCCAGATGACGAACGCGCTGTAGGCCAGCAGCGCCATGATCACCAGCAGCAGCGGCATATCAATATGCAGCTTGGCCCACAGCGAGCCTTTCTTTTGCCCTTCAGTCATTTATTCACCTTCCGTGCCGGGCGGCAGCGGGGCGGCGTCCGGCAACTCTGTATTGTTGTCACCCAGCAGGATATGGTCGAGGATCTGGCGAGTGATGGTACCGACCGCCGGGCCGGCGCCGCCGTTCTCCAGGATCACCACCACGGCCACCGTCGGTTTGTCATAGGGGGCAAACGCGGTCATCAGCTTGTGGTCACGCAGCCGCTCAGCGATCTTGTGGGCGTTGTAAGTCTCATTCTCGCGCAGGCCAAAGACCTGAGCGGTACCGGATTTGGCCGCCGCCCGGTAAGGGGCATCGGCAAAGCTTTTGTGTGCCGTGCCGTTGGCACGGTTGGCGACGCCATACATGCCATCTTTGGCAATCTCCCAGAAGCCGGAGTGGATGTCGCCAATATGGGTACTCTCCTCCTGGCGATAGGGCGAAGGCTTGCCATCTATCTGGGTGCTCTGCAACAGGTGGGGCGTTTTGACCGTGCCGTCGTTGATCAGGGTCATCATCGCTTTCGCCATCTGGATTGGGGTGGCCGTCCAGTAACCCTGGCCGATGCCGACCGGGATGGTGTCACCCTGATACCACGGCTTTTTGAAGCGCTTGAACTTCCATTCGCGGTTCGGCATGTTGCCGGAGCGCTCCTCAGAGAGGTCAATGCCGCTGTAGTGCCCATAGCCAAACTTGCCCATCCATTCGGAGAGGCGATCGATGCCCATGTCGTAGGCCACCTGATAGAAGAAGGTGTCAGCCGACTCCTCCAGCGAGCGCGTGACGTTCAGCCGACCGTGGCCCCACTTCTTCCAGTCGCGGAAGCGCTTCTCCGAACCGGGCAACTGCCACCAGCCGGGGTCAAACAGGCTGGTATTGCGGGTGATGACGCCAGCGGAGAGCGCCGAAACGGCGATATAGGGCTTAACCGTGGAGGCTGGCGGATAGACGCCCTGAGTGGCACGGTTGATCAGCGGCTTGTTGGCGTCTTCCAGCAAGCCTTTGTAATCCTTGCTCGAAATACCATCCACAAACAGGTTGGGATCGTAGCTCGGGGTGGAGACCAGCGCCCGGATGCTGCCGTCACGCGGGTCAGTGACCACCACCGCCGCGCGGCTGCCGGCCAGCAACTGCTCGATGTAAGTTTGTAGGTTGAGATCCAGCGTCAGGGTGATGTCTTTGCCCGCCTGCGGCGGCTGCTCATGCAGCTGGCGGATCACCCGGCCGCGGTTGTTGACCTCGACCTCTTCGTAGCCGGTTTTGCCGTGCAGCACATCCTCATAGTAACGCTCAATGCCCAGTTTGCCGATGTCATGGGTCGCGGCGTAGTTGGGCAGGATGCCGGCTTTGTCCAGGCGTTCGACGTCCCGGTCGTTAATCTTGGACACATAGCCAATCACGTGGGTGAGGGCAGAGCTATAGGGGTAGTAGCGGCGTTGGTAGCCCTTGACCTCCACGCCGGGGAAGCGGAACTGGTTGACCGCAAAGCGCGCCACCTGCACCTCGGTTAGCGCGGTTTTGACGGCGATCGAGGTGAAGCGGCGCGAACGTTTGCGCTCCTTCTGGAAGTTGGCGATATCCTCATCCGTCAGGTTGACCACTGGCCGCAGCTGCTCCAGCGTCGCCTGCAGGTTATCCACCTTCTCTGGCACCAGCTCCAGCTGGTAGATGGTGCGGTTAAGTGCCAGCGGCGTGCCGTTCCGGTCATAAATGATGCCGCGGCTGGGCGCAATCGGCACCAGCTTGATGCGGTTCTCATTGGAACGGGTGCGGTAATCCTCAAACCGCAGGATCTGCAGGTTATAGAGGTTGGCGACCAGAATGCCGCTGAGGAGCAGAATGCCTGCGAATGCCACCAGAGCGCGGCGGACAAACAGGGCCGATTCAGCCGAATAGTCGCGAAAAGGGTTACGGTCTATTTTCATCCCACTACTTATGGTTCACTCTGCTGACATTCACCGGCCGTTTATTCGCGGTGGTAAGGGTGATTGGTGGTAATGCTCCAGGCGCGGTACAGGCTCTCCGCCACCAGCACCCTGACCAACGGGTGTGGCAACGTCAGCGGCGAGAGCGACCAGCTCTGCTCCGCTGCCGCCTTGCAGGCCGGCGCCAGCCCCTCGGGGCCGCCAATCAACAGGCTGACATCGCGGCCATCCTGTTTCCAGCGCTCCAGTTGGGTCGCCAGATGCGGCGTCTCCCACCGGGTGCCGGGAATATCCAGGGTCACTATGCGGTTGCCTTTACCGACCGCCGCCAGCATCTGCTCACCCTCTTTTTCCAGGATGCGTTTGATGTCCGCATTTTTTCCGCGCTTGCCTGCTGGGATCTCCAGCAATTCAAACGGCATATCCTTCGGGAAGCGGCGCAGGTAGTCCATAAAGCCGGTCTGAACCCAGTCCGGCATCTTGGTGCCGACCGCCACCAGTTGCAGCTTCACCGCTTAACTCCAGAGCTTTTCGAGTTCGTACAGGGCGCGGCTCTCTTCCTGCATCACGTGCACAATCACTTCGCCCAGATCGACCACAATCCACTCGGTATCATTAACGCCTTTCACGCCCAGAGTATCCAGGCCGGCGGCTTTGGCCTCTTCCACAACGTGGCCAGCGATCGACATCACGTGGCGGCTGGAGGTGCCGGTGCAGATGATCATGCAGTCAGTGATGCTGGATTTCCCAGTCACATCCAGGGAAATAATGTCCTGACCTTTCAAATCATCAATTTTATCAATAACAAAATCTTGGAGCGCTTTACCTTGCAAAGGTTCCCCCTCGGGTAGTATGTGGAGTGGCATGGGGTTCACACAATGGCAGCACACAGGCTGCGATGGGCGGTGAGGCCCCATGCCGTAACAGATAGTTGGCCGGGTGCCGGTGGGCTTGATTATTTTGTGCCAAAAAATCAACCATTTATATGTAAATGGAAAACGGCTGAGCGGACACCCGAAATTAAGCGGCGCAGTATAACATGGGTATTCTACTCGCGATATAAACCCTGTGAATCGATAAAGCGTTCTACTGCCGCCGGAAGCAGGTGATCACAGCTCTGCCCGGCATGGCGGCGCCGGCGGATCTCGGTGGCCGAGACATTCACCAGCGGCGTATCCGCCAAAAAAATCGTGCCTGCGGGCCGCATCGCCAACTGTGCCACATCCGTGGTCTGATGGGCCTCGAACCACGCCTGAAGCTGCGGGGTATCAAGCTGTTGGCGATAGCCGGGACGGGCGCACACCAGCAGATGGCACACATCCAGCAGCGACTCCCAACGGTGCCACTTATAGAGCGACAGCAGTGAGTCCTGCCCAATGATAAACGCCAACGACGCGTGGGCGCCACGTTCTTTACGTAACGTTTCAAGCGTCTCAATGGTGTAGGAGGGCGTCTCGCGCTGCAACTCCCGGTCATCTACCCGGAACAGCGGCTGGTCGGCGATCGCCAGCTCTACCATTCGCAGGCGCTGGCGGGCGCTGGCCTCCGGCTGGGGGCGGTGCGGCGGCACGTTATTCGGCAGCAGGGTGACGCTGGCCAAGCCGATTTGCCGTGCCAGCGCCGCCACCGGCGTCAGGTGGCCGTAGTGGATGGGATCAAAGGTGCCGCCAAAAAAGGCATCCACAGGGGCCAAAGATGCAGGGGTAGTGTCAGGCATAGCGAGCCGTCTCGTGGCGATGGGTGGTCAGTAAAAGATAGCAGGCAGCGCCTTGCCGCACAGCAGCAGGGAGAGCGTCTCCAGCTCCGGCCACACTGACTGGCCATAATCCTGCTTGAGGGTGCGCTCCAGATCCGCCAGCAGCCGGATGGACTGGTGCAGTTGCGGCAGGGAGAGGCGTTGCAGCGCCTGCGTCATCAATGGGCGGCGGTTCTGCCACACCTTGTGCTGGTCAAACAGCGCCCGCAGCGGCTGGGCATCGCCGGCCCGCTTTAGGGTCAGCAGCAGCAACAGCTCGCGTTGCAGCGTCCGCAGCAAGATCACCGGTTCGCTCTCCTCCAGCCGCAGTTGGTGGAGAATGTGCAGCGCCCGCTTGCTCTTGCCAGCCAGCAGCGCATCCAACCAGTGATAAGGGGTAAAGTGGGCGGCGTCATTGACGGCAGTCTCGACGCGCGGCAGGGTGAGTTTCCCATCCGGGAACAGCAGGGAGAGCCGCTCCAGCGCCTGCGCCAATGCCAGCAGGTTGCCCTCGTAGCAGTAGCAGAGCAGCTGGTTGGCGGGTTCATCCAGCGACAGCTTCATCGCCGCCGTCCGCTGGGCGACCCAGCGTGGCAGTTGCGCCTGCTCCGGCGTCTGGCAACTGACCCAGGCACCGCCCGCACTGCCCATTGCTTTGTACCACGCGCTGTTCTCCTGCGCCCGTGTCAGACGCGGGGCGCGCAGCATCAGCAAAATATCCGGGTGCAGCAGCCCGGCCAGTTTCACCAGCTGTTCGCCGATCGGGGCCGTGGGGCCGCTCTCCGGCAGCATCAGCAACAGCGTCTGGCGACTGGAGAAGAGGCTCAGCGCCTGGCAGACGCTGAAGATGGCGTCCCAGTCGGTATGGTTGTCGAGCGCAAAGCTGTAGTGCTCGCTAAACCCCGCCTGCTGGGCCGCCGCGCGGATCTGATCCTGGCTCTCCTGCAACAGCAACGGGTCGTTGCCGCACAGCAGATAACAGGCGCGCAGCCCCTCACGGAGCTGCGCGGCAAGTTGTTCAGGGTAGAGACGAATCATTGTGCGCGGACGCTGGCGGGCTGAAGGGCATCCGTGGCCGGTGGCGGGGTGCTCTCCGCACCGGGGGCGCTCAGGCCGACCTTCTGCGGTTTGGTGGCCTCAGCGGCATGGACGGTCAGCAGCTTACGCACCAACTGTTGCGCCACCTGCTCACGCATCTCCTGCAGGATCAGGTCTTGCTCGGCATCTTTGGCCAACGCCGTCAGCGGGTTGTCAAAGAAGGAGCGGAAGGCCTTGGCCTGAATCGGATAGAGATCGTGGCCCGGCAGCAGCACCTGGGCATCGACCGTCATCACCAGCTGGTACTCCGCGGTCTTACCATCCTGGAAGATTGAGACCGTATCCTGGCTCTGGTTCGAGCTGACAATACGCAGCGACGGCAGATCCTGGCGGGCGGACTTCTGGACAATCTTCACATCACTCAACCGCAGCTGTTCACGAACGGCCCGCGTAAGCGGGCCATAGGGATCGTAGCTGTCGAGCATCATGGTTTTCAGTTCCTCGGGCACCTGGGTGGTGCCGCGAAGGTGGAAGCCGCATCCAGAGGTCACCAGCACGGCGACCCCCAATAGCAGCAGCATCAAACGATGTCGCACAACGCCTCCTTGTCTCAACCTACCACCAGGTTCAGCAGTTTGCCGGGCACATAGATCACTTTACGGATGGTCACGCCATCCAGGTATTTGGCCACCAGATGCTCCTGACCGGCGCGCGCGCGCACCTGCTCTTCTGTCGCATCGGCGGGCACGGTGATTTTGCCGCGCACTTTACCGTTAACCTGCACCACCACCAGTTTCGAATCCTCGACCATGGCGCTCTCATCGGCAACCGGCCACGGCGCGGTGTCGATGTCGCCTTCGCCGCCCAGTGCCTGCCACAGGGTGAAGCAGACGTGCGGGGTGAACGGGTAGAGCATCCGCACCACGGCCAGCAGCGCTTCCTGCAACAGGGCGCGATCCTGCTCGCTCTCCTGCGGGGCACGGGCCAGCTTGTTCATCAGCTCCATCACGGCGGCGATCGCAGTGTTGAAGGTCTGGCGGCGGCCGATGTCATCGGTCACCTTGGCGATGGTTTTGTGCAGGTCACGGCGCAGCTCTTTCTGTGCGTCGTTCAGGCCAGCGACATCCAGCGGCTGCGTGGCGCCCTTGTCCAAGTGCTCGTAAGCCAGTTTCCAGACGCGTTTCAGGAAGCGGTTGGCCCCCTCAACGCCAGACTCCTGCCACTCCAGCGTCATTTCAGCCGGGGAGGCGAACATCATGAACAGACGCACGGTGTCAGCGCCGTAACGCTCAACCATCACCTGCGGGTCGATGCCGTTGTTTTTCGACTTCGACATCTTGCTCATGCCAGCATAGACCAGCTCGCGGCCCTCTGGATCGGTCGCCTTGATAATGCGGCCCTTCTCATCACGCTCCAGGGTGGCGTCAATCGGGGAGACCCAGTTGCGCTCGCCGTTGGCACCGGTGTAGTAGAAGGCGTCTGCCAGCACCATGCCCTGACACAACAGGCGCTTGGCTGGCTCGTCGGAGTCCACCAGCCCTGCGTCGCGCATCAGCTTGTGGAAGAAGCGGAAGTACATCAGGTGCATGATGGCGTGCTCAATGCCGCCCACATACTGATCCACTGGCAGCCAGTAGTTGGCAGCGGCCGGGTCCAGCATCCCTTGGTCATACTGCGGGCAGGTGTAGCGCGCGTAGTACCAGGAGGACTCCATGAAGGTGTCGAAGGTGTCAGTCTCACGCAGCGCTGGCTGGCCGTTCACGGTGGTTTTCGCCCACTCAGGGTCAGACTTGATCGGGCTGGTGATGCCATCCATCACCACATCTTCCGGCAGCACCACCGGCAGCTGGTCTTCCGGCGTTGGCATCACGGTGCCATCTTCCAGCGTGACCATCGGGATCGGCGCGCCCCAGTAACGCTGGCGCGACACGCCCCAGTCACGCAGGCGGTAGTTCACCTTGCGCTGGCCGCGGCCCAGAGAGACCAGTTTGTCAGCAATGGCGTTGAAGCCCTGCTGGAAGTCGAGGCCATCAAACTCGCCAGAGTTGAACAGCACGCCCTTCTCAGTCTGCGCCTGCGCACTCAGGTCTGGCTCGCTGCCATCGGCATTCAGGATAACCGGCTTGATCGGCAGGTTGTACTTGGTGGCGAACTCCCAGTCGCGCTGGTCGTGGCCCGGCACTGCCATCACTGCGCCGGTGCCGTACTCCATCAGCACGAAGTTAGCGACCCAAATCGCCACTTTCTCGCCGGTCAGCGGGTGGATGGCAACCAGCCCGGTGTCCATGCCCTTCTTCTCCATCGTCGCCATATCGGCTTCCGCTACCTTGGTGTTGCGGCACTCGGCGATGAAGTCAGCCAGCGCTGGGTTGCCAGCGGCGGCTTGCAGGGAGAGCGGGTGGCCCGCGGCAACGGCCACGTAGGTCACGCCCATAAAGGTGTCAGGACGGGTGGTGTAGACCGTCAGCGTCTCTTCACTCTCTTCGACGTCGAAAGTGATCTCCACGCCTTCAGAGCGGCCGATCCAGTTGCGCTGCATGGTTTTGACCTGCTCAGGCCAGCTCTCCAGCGTATCCAGGTCGTTCAGCAGCTGATCGGCGTAGTCGGTGATCTTGATGAACCACTGCGGGATCTCTTTGCGCTCGACCTTGGTGTCACAGCGCCAGCAGCAGCCTTCGATAACCTGCTCGTTGGCCAGCACGGTCTGGTCATGCGGGCACCAGTTCACGGCGGACGTTTTCTTGTAGACCAGACCCTTCTCATAGAGCTTGGTGAAGAACCACTGCTCCCAACGGTAGTAGTCAGGTTTGCAGGTGGCGATTTCACGATCCCAGTCATAGCCGAAGCCCAGCACTTTCAGCTGGTTCTTCATATATTCAATGTTTTCGTAGGTCCAGGGCGCGGGCGCGGTATTGTTTTTGACCGCCGCACCCTCAGCCGGCAGGCCGAAGGCATCCCAGCCGATGGGCTGGAGCACGTTTTTGCCCAGCATACGCTGGTAACGGGAGATCACATCGCCGATGGTGTAGTTACGCACGTGGCCCATGTGGAGGCGGCCGGAAGGGTAGGGCAGCATGGAGAGGCAGTAGTACTTCTCCTTGGTTGCATCCTCGGTCACCTTAAAAGTTTGCTTCTCTTGCCAGTGAAGCTGGACGTTTGACTCTATGTCTTCTGGGCGGTATTGCTCTTGCATGGCGGCCGGTGGTCCTATAGTGAAAACAGCTACGCCTGTAGCCTTATCTGATTCATATAAAGAGATCCGCATAGCATAGCTGATAAGCGCCTGACGCAACAACACCCAGCGCCCGCAGCGGGCGTATTTCTCCCGGCCCGGCGGGCAATTTTGCGAAAGGGGCCGTAAAGCCAGAATATTCCCCGAATCACATCAGGCGTTTACGACTAAACTGAACAGCAGGAGAGGCGCGCCCGGCGGGCCGCAGCATGATTACGCCGAACAGAGTGAGGATCGTATGAGTAACGTTGCACACTATTACCGTGAACTGGTTTCATCCCTGACGGAGCGCATTAAGGGCGGCGATCGTGACATTGACGCGTTGGTACGCAGTGCGGAGGCGCGGCTGAGAACTGCGGGTGACCTGAGCGAGGAGGAGATCCGCCAGGTGACGCAGGCGGTGCGGCGCGATCTGGAGGAGTTTGCCCGCAGCTATCAGGAGAGTGACG
Source organism: Nissabacter sp. SGAir0207 (assembly GCF_005491205.1). Lineage (NCBI taxonomy): Bacteria > Pseudomonadati > Pseudomonadota > Gammaproteobacteria > Enterobacterales > Yersiniaceae > Nissabacter > Nissabacter sp. SGAir0207. The sequence continues at coordinate 2,760,491 of NZ_CP028035.1, read as the reverse complement.
AATTCACCGACAGCGTCTTTATGCGCGTGATCAAAGAGAGCCTGTGGCAGGAGCTGGCAGACATCACCGACAAAACACAATTGGAGTGGCGCGAGGTGTTCAAGGATGTGACGCACCACGGCGTCTACCACACCGGCGAGGTGGTGGGGTTGGGAAATTTGGTGTGTGAGAAGTGCCACTACCACATGCCGATCTACACGCCAGAGATCCTGCCGCTCTGCCCGAAGTGTGGCCATGACCAGTTCAACCGTAAGCCGTTCCAGCCCTAGGGGAAAGTGGCCGCGCCCAGGTGGCGCGGCCAGCGTAACGGTCAGTGCAGGATTTTGGCCAGAAAATCACGCGCCCGTTCAGATTGCGGGTTGGTGAAGAAGTCGTTTTTGTCGCGGTCCTCGACGATGCGCCCCTCATCCATAAAGATCACGCGGTTTGCCACCTTGCGGGCAAAGCCCATCTCATGGGTGACCACCATCATCGTCATTCCCTCCTGCGCCAGTTCCACCATCACATCCAGCACCTCGTTGATCATCTCCGGGTCAAGGGCCGAGGTCGGTTCGTCGAACAGCATGGCGACCGGGTCCATGCAGAGTGCGCGCGCAATCGCCACCCGCTGCTGCTGGCCGCCAGAGAGCTGGCCGGGAAACTTGTTGGCGTGTGCCGACAGCCCAACGCGATCGAGGAGTTTCAGCCCCTTGTCACGCGCCGCGGCCTTGTCGCGCTTGAGCACCTTGATCTGCGCCAGCGTCAGGTTATCTACAATCGACAGGTGCGGGAACAGTTCGAAGTGCTGGAACACCATGCCCACTTTGGCGCGCAGTTGCGCCAGATTGGTTTTGCGGTCATTGACCGGGATGCCGTTGACAATAATCTGGCCCTGCTGGATCGGCTCCAGGCCATTCACGGTCTTGATCAGGGTGGATTTGCCAGAGCCGGAGGGGCCGCAGACCACCACCACTTCCCCTTTCTGCACTTCAGTGCTGCACTCGGTCAGCACCTGGAAATGCCCATACCACTTGGAAATACTCTTCAGGGTGATCATCACACGGTCCTTTTCTTCAATACGCTGACCAGCAGAGAGGCCGCGATGCTAATAACGAAATACACCAACCCGGCAAACAGCACCATCTCCACCTGAGTGCCGTCGCGCTCGCCAATGGTGGCGGCAGTGCGGAAGAAGTCCGCCAGGCTCAATACGTAGACCAGCGAGGTATCCTGGAACAGCACGATGCCCTGTGTCAGCAGCAGCGGGATCATAGCGCGGAACGCCTGCGGCAGGATCACCAGCTTCATGGATTGCCACGGGGTCATGCCCAGCGCCAGCGCGGCGGCATTCTGGCCACGCGCCACGCTCAGAATGCCGGCGCGGATAATTTCGGAGTAGTAGGCCGCCTCAAACAGCGAGAAGGCCACCATCGCCGAAATCAGGCGGATGTCGGTGTGCGGCGACAGCCCCAGCCCCTTTTGCAGCAGGCTCGGCACCACCAGATAGAACCACAGCAGCACCATCACCAACGGCACGGAACGGAACAGGTTGACATACAGGGTGGCGAACCAGCTCACCGGCTTGAAGGTGGAGAGACGCATCACCGCCAGCAGCGTGCCCCACAAAATGCCAAACACCACGGCGGTCACGGTGATCTTCAAGGTGATCACCAGCCCGTCCAGCAGGTAAGGGAAGCTTGGCGGTATGGAACTCCAGTCAAACTCGTACATTATTTACCTCCCGCATGGCCGGGCAGTTTCACCCTGGATTCCACCAGCCGCATGATCACCATGATCACGGCGTTAATCAGGATATAGGCCAGCGTAATGGCAGTGAACGACTCATAGGCATGGGCCGAATAGTCAAGCAGCTTGCCGGCCTGCGCCGCCATGTCCACCAGTCCGATGGTGGAGGCGATGGCGGAGTTCTTCACCAGATTCAGCATCTCGGAGGTCATTGGCGGCACAATCACCCGGTAGGCGTTGGGCAGCAGCACATAGCGGTAGGTCTGCGGCAGCGTCAGGCCCATTGCCAGCCCGGCCGCCTTCTGCCCACGTGGCAGTGACTGGATGGCGGCGCGCACCTGTTCGCAGACGCGGGCCGCGGTAAACAGCCCGAGGCAGACCATCGAGGAGACAAAGAACTGCACATTAGGGTCCAGCTCCGACTTGAACCACATGCCGATGTCCACCGGCAGCAGCTCCGGCACCACCAGATACCAGATAAAGAACTGGACGATCAGCGGCACATTGCGGAACAGCTCGACATAACAGGTACCCAGCCCGGCAAGAAAGCGGTTGGGCACGGTACGCAGGATGCCGAACAGCGACCCGACCAAAAACGCGATGATCCAGGCGCAAAAGGAGAGGGCAACCGTGACCTGAAACCCTGACCAGATCCAGCCCAGGTAGGTGGTGTTGCCGAAGGGGGCCTCTTGCAAAAAGATGCCCCAGTTCCAGTTTGTTGACATACATCACTCCAGACAGCGGCCCGGCAGGATGGGGGACGGCAGAAGCGGCAAAGCCGGCGCGCGTGGGGCAGGGAACGGCCACCCCGGCTACCGGCTTCTCCTCTCTCCTGCCCTCATCCGGCCAGGACTCGCAGGGGATTACGGCTTATCGTTCGGTGCCTTGAACAGGGCTTTCATGTCATCCGACAGAGCAAAGTTCATGTTCAGGTTCTTCGGCGGGATCGGTTGCTGGAACCACTTGTCATACCATTTGCTCGCCTCGCCGGAGGTCTGCGCCTGTGCGATGGTATCATCCACCAGCTTCTTGAAGGCCGTGTCGCCCTTCGGCAGCATACAGCCGTATGCCTCATGGGATTGCGGCGTGCCGAGGATCTCCCATTGGTCTGGTTTCTTCGCCTTGGCGCGCTCGCCGGCCAGCAGGGCGTCATCCATCATAAAGGCCACCGCGCGGCCGCTCTCCAGGGTACGGAAGGAGTCGCCGTGATCCTTGGCGCTGATAATGCGCATGCCCATCTTCTGCTCATCATTCAGCTTGTTGAGCAGGATCTCGGAGGTGGTGCCCGAGGTCACCACCACGGTTTTGCCCTTCAGATCCGGGAAGTCTTTGATAGGGGAGCCTTTCTTCACCAGCAGACGGGTGCCGACCACAAAGATGGTGTTGGAGAAGGCCGCCTGCTGCTGGCGCTCCAGGTTGTTGGTGGTGGAGCCGCACTCAAAATCGTAGGTGCCGTTCTGCAACAGCGGGATGCGGTTTTGCGAGGTGATGGGCAACATTTTCACCTGCAGGTTAGGGGCATTCAGCTGTTTCTTGATCGCCTCAACAATCGCATTCGAGTAGTCCTGGGAGTATCCCACCACTTTCTGCGTATTGTCGTAGTAGGAGAAGGGAACGGAAGATTCACGGTGCCCAACCACAATCACGCCGTTTTGTTTGATTTTTTGCAGCGTATCGGGGGATGCCCCGGCGGTGGTCTGTTCCGCGTGTGCACTGCCTGCGGCGATCCCGGCGAGCAGCAGCGATAACGCCAGTTTGCGCATTTGCATGGTCCTACTCCTTGCTGTAGTGGTGGCGGTGGCGCAGCGCACCCCGCCAAAAAAAGAGACCGCGTTAGCGCGGCAAGCGGCCCTCGAAAAGCCTGTTTGAACATAGCTGAATGTAAATTTATTGAAACCAAAACGTTTCTTTTTTGCGACCAGCGCCGCACCAAATCAAGGCAAAAAAGCGGCCACGCACACTGCCGGTGCAGCAGGTGTCTTCAGATGGTGCATTCGCCAGACGAAACGTCAGGGCGGGTTACACGTCCAACTAAATCCTAACGTTATCAAGCAAGAGGCGTGCCAGCAGGCAGGGGAAGGGAAGAAAATGCCGGGGAGGGCTCCCCGGCAGGGGGCATCAGGATGCACGCGGACGGCGCAAGGTGGCGTACAGCGACGCCACCCCGGCCAGCAGGGTCAAGAGCCACAGGGGCAGATCGCCCATGCGCGCATAGGGGGTCAGGCCGGTAGTGGGGGTCACCTGCACTTCCAGCACCTGGCGGGTGAACTGCGGCAACATCTTGATCACTTCGCCGTGGGCATCCACGGCGGCGGTCACGCCATTGTTGGTGCTGCGCAGCAGCGGGCGGCCCAGCTCGACGGCGCGCATCCGCGCCATCTGGAAGTGCTGCCACGGGCCAATCGAGTGACCGAACCAGGCGTCATTGGAGATGGTCAGCAGGAAGTCGGTGTCTGGTCGGAAATTCGCTCGCACCTGTTCGCCCAAGATAATCTCATAGCAGATGGCCGCCGTCAGGTTGAAGCCAGCCGCATGGAGCTGGGGCTGCACATAGCCGCCCCGGCTGAATGAGGACATCGGCAGGTCAAAGAAGGGGGCCAGCGGGCGCAACAGGCTCTCCAGCGGCACAAACTCGCCAAACGGCACCAGATGGTGCTTGTTGTAGCGGTCAGCGCTCGGGTAGCGGTAGGGCGTTGGCTCGCCCAGCGCAATCACGCTGTTGTAGTAGGCGTAGCCCTGCGCTGTACGGCGCGCATCCACAATACCGGTGATCAGGCTGCTGTGGTGGGCGCGCATCAGATCATCCATCATCGTCAGGAAAGGTTGCTGGTCGCTCTCAATGTCCGGGATGGCGGACTCTGGCCAGATAATCAGCGGCGCACGGCCAGCGTAGGGGCGGCTGGCGTCCAGATAGGTTTCGAGGGTGGCGCGCAGCACTTTCGGGTCCCACTTCATCGACTGTGGAATATTGCCCTGCACCATCGCCACATTGACGGCCTTTTCCGGCTGCGGCGTAAACCAGCTGATCTGGCGCAGCGGCCAGGGGAGCAGCAGCATCGCCAGCGCCACCACCGCTGGCACCACCTGTTGACGGCAGAGGGCATAGACCAGCAGGCCGCTGAGGGACATCAGGATAAAGGTGATGGTCTCGACGCCCAGCACCGGGGCAATGCCTTTTAGCGGGCCATCAATCTGGCTGTAGCCAAATTGCAGCCACGGGAAGCCGGTCAGTACCCAGCCGCGCAGGAACTCCGTCACCTGCCACAATGCCGGTGCCGCCAGCGCCACGCGCCACAGCGTCAGGCGCGGCCAGAGGCGCGCCAGCACGCCAGCGAACAGCATGGTATAGAGCGACAGGTAGGCGGCCAGCAGCACCACCAGGAACAGGTTGATCGGCATTGGCATACCGCCAAACTGGGCAATGCTGACATAGACCCAGTTGACGCCACTGCCAAACAGTCCCAGTCCCCAGAAGAAGCCGATCCAAGCGGACTGGCTGGCGGAGCGGTTGAGGGTCAGCCCTTGCAGGCCACAGAGCGCAATAATCGCCGCAGGCCAGAAATCATAGGGGGAGAACGCCAGGGTGCCGCAGGCACCAAATAAGAGCGCCAGCGGGAGGCGTATCCGCTGGCGTTGTAATAGGGCAAGAGACATGGATTACGTTATTCTTCCATTTCCAATTTTGGTTGCGGTGCGTCATCCGGGATCTTGACGTGAACCTGGATGATACGTCGGCTATCCGCCATCGCAACTTTAAATACGTAACCATCAATCTCAATGGTTTCGCCACGGGCTGGCAGGTGGCCGAAGCCCTGCATCACCAGGCCGCCGATGGTATCGACCTCTTCATCACTGAACTGGGTGTTGAAGACCTCGTTGAAATCCTCAATCGGCGTCAGCGCGCGCACGGTGTAGGTGTGGCGGCTGAGCTGGCGGATGTCACGATCCTCTTCATCGTCATACTCATCCTCAATCTCACCCACGATCAGCTCCAGGATGTCCTCAATGGTCACCAGACCCGAGACGCCGCCGAACTCATCGATCACGATCGCCATATGGTAGCGCTGGGAGCGGAACTCCTTCAGCATCCGGTCAACGCGCTTGCTCTCTGGCACCACCACCGCCGGGCGCAGCACCTTGTCGATGCTGAACGGTTCGGATTCGGTGCGCATGAAGGGCAGCAGATCCTTGGCCATCAGGATGCCTTCGATATGATCCTTGTCTTCGCTGATCACCGGGAAGCGGGAGTGGGCGGACTCAATGATCACGTCCAGACACTCCTCCAGCGGCTGGTTGCGCTTCAGGGTCACCATCTGGGAGCGGGGGATCATGATGTCGCGTACGCGTTGGTCAGCAATGTCCATCACCCCTTCCAGCATATCGCGGGTATCGGGGTCAATCAGGTCATTCTGCTCGGAATCGCGGATTAGCTCGACCAGGTCGCCACGGTTTTTTGGCTCACCGTGAAACAGTTGGTTGAGGATAAGGGAAAAGAAGCCCTTCTTGGGACTGGGGCTGTCACTGCTCTGTGAATGGTCGTCGCTCATGGCGGTCTGGTTAATATTACTCGAGTTGGGAGGAAAAAATTATTATTAGTGAAATCGCGGCGTTTGTCGCCGGTTTCCGGCCGGATCGGGCACGAAAAACGCCGCGCGTCATCAGTTCACGTCAGGCATCGTCTTTTTCAGACAGGTAGGGGTCAGGGTAACCCATCCCTTGCATGATCTCTGTCTCCAAAGATTCCATCTCTTCGGCCTCTTCGTCAACAATATGATCGTACCCTAGCAGATGCAGCGTGCCGTGGACAACCATATGTGCCCAGTGGGCCTCCAACGCCTTCTCCTGCTCCTTGGCTTCCTGCTCCACCACCTGACGGCAGATGATCAGGTCGCCAAGCAGCGGCATCTCGATGCCCGGCGGGGCTTCGAACGGGAAGGAGAGCACGTTGGTCGGCTTGTCCTTGCCACGGTAGGTGAGGTTCAGCTCATGGCTCTCCGCCTCATCCACCAGACGGATGGTCACTTCGGACTCCTCCTGGAACTGCGGCAAAACGGTATCAAGCCAGCGCTGGAAATCAGCCTCGGCTGGCAGGCCGGCCGTCTCTTCACACGCAATTTGCAGATCAAGAATCACGTTGCTCATGGGGCCTCCTGCGGCGGCACGGCGGAGGCAGCCTGCTGTTGGGCATAGGCTTGCGTCTCACGTCGGCGCTGCTCCGCTTGGGCATCTCTGCGCTTTTGATCCTCGGCTTCCCACGCCTCATAGGCGATGACCACGCGGGCCACCACCGGGTGGCGTACCACGTCCTCGCTGTGGAAGAAGTTGAAACTGATCTCTTCCACGTTGGCCAGCACCTCAATGGCGTGGCGCAGGCCCGATTTCTGGTTGCGCGGCAAGTCAATCTGCGTGACGTCGCCGGTGATCACTGCCTTGGAGTTGAAGCCAATGCGCGTCAGGAACATCTTCATCTGTTCGATGGTGGTGTTCTGGCTCTCATCGAGGATGATAAAGGCATCATTCAGCGTGCGGCCACGCATGTAGGCAAGCGGTGCCACCTCAATCACGTTGCGCTCAATCAGTTTTTCAACCCGCTCGAAGCCGAGCATCTCAAACAGCGCGTCATACAGCGGGCGCAGGTAGGGGTCTACTTTCTGGCTGAGGTCGCCGGGCAGGAAGCCCAGCTTCTCACCGGCCTCTACCGCCGGGCGGGTCAGCAGGATGCGGCGCACTTCCTGACGCTCCAACGCGTCCACCGCCGCGGCCACCGCCAGGTAGGTCTTCCCGGTACCGGCCGGGCCGATGCCGAAGGTGATGTCATGGTCCAGGATGTTGGCGACATATTGCGCCTGATTGGGCGTACGCGGCTTCACCACCCCACGCTTGGTGCGGATGGTCACGGCCTTGCCGTAGTCAGGCACGCTCTCCGCGCTCTGCTCCAGCACGCGGCTCTCTTTAATCGCCAGGTGAATCTGTTCCGGGTCGATATCTTTGATCTCACCGCGAACCGGCGCCGTCTCCACGTAGAGATGGCGCAAAATGTCGATGGCGGCATTGACGATCAGGCTTTTGCCGACCAGTTTGAACTGGTTGTCACGGTGGTTAATCTCGATACCCAACCGGCGTTCAAGGTGTTTGATATTGTCATCAAACGGCCCGCACAGGCTCAGTAAGCGCTGGTTGTCGGCGGGTTCTAGCAGGATTTCTTGTGTCTCGACGTTCAAGCTGTTCCTCTGGGTCACATAGGGCCTGTTGATAGAGAAAAGTGCACTCTGCCGGAGTTCCGGCATAGGGTAATCATACATGCCATTTTCCCCTTCTTCCTCTTTCTGGCAAGGGAGCAGAGCGCCTGGAGTATGAATATGAGGGTTAAATCGAAAAAATAAATGGTTGGCTGCAAGAAGTTTCCTGCGCCCGCGAGGCGGGTTCCAGCCGGGCAGGGGAAGGAGAGGGCGCACCGGGCGCCCTCTGGGGAGGCGTTATGGCTGGTGGAGGCCGACGCCCAGCTCGCTCTCTTTACGGGTACGGGCAATGACCGAGGAGGGGGACTCATGGATGCGCAGGTTCATCTGCTCCTCCGTGAGCACCACCACGCCGCGCAGGGAGTTGGCATAGACATCCACAATCTCCACGTCCACGAACTTGCCAATCATGTCTGGCGTGCCCTCAAAGTTGACCACGCGGTTGTTTTCGGTGCGGCCCGTCAGCTCCATCAGGCTCTTGCGTGACGGCCCCTCCACCAAAATACGCTGGACGGTGCCAACCATCTGGCGGCTGAACTGCATCACGTGCTGGTTGATGCGATCCTGAAGAATATGCAGGCGCTGCTTCTTCTCCTCCTCGCTGACGTCATCCACCATGTCCGCCGCCGGTGTGCCGGGGCGCGCGGAGTAGATGAAGCTGTAGCTCACATCGAAATTGATCTCGGCAATCAGCTTCATGGTCTGCTCAAAGTCTGCCTGCGTCTCGCCGGGGAAGCCGACGATAAAGTCAGAACTGATGTGGATGTCCGGGCGCGCCTGACGCAGCTTGCGAATGGTGGCCTTGTACTCCAGCGCGGTGTGGGCGCGCTTCATCATGGTCAGCACCCGGTCAGAGCCGCTCTGCACCGGCAGGTGCAAGAAGCTCACCAGCTCCGGCGTGTCACGGTAGACATCAATGATGTCGTCGGTGAACTCAATCGGGTGGCTGGTGGTGAAGCGCAGGCGGTCAATGCCATCAATCGCCGCCACCAGCCGCAACAGGTCGGCAAAGGTGCAGAGGGAGCCATCGAAATTCAGGCCGCGATAGGCATTGACGTTCTGCCCCAGCAGGTTGACCTCACGCACACCCTGCGCCGCCAGTTGGGCAATCTCAAACAGGATGTCATCGCTCGGGCGGCTCACCTCTTCACCACGGGTGTAGGGCACCACGCAGAAGCTGCAATACTTGTTGCAGCCCTCCATGATGGAGACAAAGGCAGTCGGGCCGTCGGCGCGCGGCTCCGGCAGGCGGTCAAACTTCTCAATCTCCGGGAAGCTGATGTCCACGATCGGGCTGCGGGTGCCCTGCACATGGTTGATCATCTCCGGCAGGCGGTGCAGGGTTTGAGGCCCGAACACGATGTCCACGCAGGGCGCGCGCTGGCGCAGGAATTTGCCCTCTTGGGAGGCCACGCAGCCGCCGACGCCAATCACCAGCCCCGGCTTCGCCTCTTTCAGCTGCCGCCAGCGGCCCAGCAGAGCAAACACTTTTTCCTGCGCCTTTTCACGGATCGAACAGGTATTGAGCAGCAGAAGATCGGCGTCCTCTGCGTTCTCTGTCAGCTCATAACCATGAGTGCTGGCTAACAGGTCAGCCATCTTCGATGAATCGTACTCGTTCATCTGACAGCCCCAGGTTTTAATATGCAGTTTTTTGGTCATTGACGTGCCATTACTCAATGCGGAAGAGAAAGCTTCTCGGGTAAGCTTGGGTTGCAGGGCTGCTATTCTAATCGCTCACCGCGGTGGTGACCAGTGTGGGAAAACCGGGGTGTGCCTGTTGCAGGCAGAAAAATCCGGTACACTTCCTGATGTTGTCATCACAATTTGGTATCTAGCCATTATGAAGAGTTCAGAGAATCAGTCAGACATTGCGGTGGTGGGCGGCGGCATGGTTGGCGCGGCAGCCGCGCTGGGGCTGGCTGAGCAGGGGTTCCGCGTCGCCCTGCTGGAACATGCCGCCCCGGCGGAGTTCGATCCGCAAAGCGCGCCTGACCTGCGCATTTCAGCGCTGGGGAGCGCCTCGGTCAGGTTGCTCGACCAGCTGGGTGCCTGGCAGGCGGTGAAGCAGATGCGCTGCGCGCCCTATCGCCGGCTGGAGACCTGGGAGATGCCCGGCTCAGAGGTGGTGTTTGACGCGGCGGCGCTCGGCCTGCCGGAGCTGGGGTATATGGTGGAGAACCCGGTGCTGCAACGCGCGCTCTGGCAGCGGGCGCAGCAACAGCCCCGCATCAGCCTGCACTGCCCGGCCTCTTTGCAGGGGATGGCGCGTGAGGCGGATGGCTGGGCGTTGACGCTGGCCGATGGGCAGGTGATTTCGGCACGGCTGGTGATAGGTGCGGATGGCGCGCAGTCGCAGGTGCGGCAGCTGGCGGGCATTGGCGTCAATGGCTGGCAGTATCGCCACGCCTGTATGCTGATCAGTGTTGAAACCGAACAGCCAGATCAGGATGCCACCTGGCAACAGTTCTTTCCCAGCGGCCCGCGCGCCTTCCTGCCGCTGTGTGGCCGTTATGCGTCGCTGGTGTGGTATGACAGCCCAGCGCGCATCCGCTACCTGCAATCCTTGCCGATGGCGCAATTGAGCCGCGAGATTGAGCAGGCCTTCCCGGCCCGCGTCGGCAAGGTGACCGCGCTGGCCGCCGGTGCCTTTCCATTGACGCGCCGCCATGCCCATAACTATGTGCAGCCAGGTCTGGCGTTGGTGGGCGATGCGGCCCACACCATCAATCCATTGGCGGGGCAGGGCGTTAACCTTGGCTACCGCGACGTGGAGGCGCTGATCGATGTGCTGGCGACTGCCCGTGAACGTGGTGAATCATGGGCGGGTGCGGAGGTGCTGGGGCGTTACCAGCAGCGCCGCAAGCTGGATAACCTGATGATGCAGAGCGGCATGGATCTCTTCTACACCGCGTTTAGCAACGATCTGGCACCGGTGCGCATGGTGCGCAATGCGGCGTTGATGCTGGCGCAGCGGGGCGGACGGCTAAAGGAGCGGGCATTACGCTACGCGCTGGGGCTGTAAGGGCAGGGCCGGGCAGTGTCCCGGCCTTTTTATCTGCTCTGAACGCAGAAAAGCAAAAAGCCCGCCGAAGCGAGCTTTTTGTTTTTTGGCTGGGGTACCAGGATTCGAACCTGGGAATGCCGGAATCAGAATCCGGTGCCTTACCGCTTGGCGATACCCCAATAAATTGGTGGCTACGACGGGAATCGAACCTGTGACCCCAGCATTATGAGTGCTGTGCTCTAACCAGCTGAGCTACGTAGCCAAATTGTACTTCTGTGTGCTTGCGCTGCTATATATATTACATATCAACGTCTTAATTGCAACTCTTTGTTGTTTGGCTGGGGTACCTGGATTCGAACCAGGGAATGCCGGTATCAAAAACCGGTGCCTTACCGCTTGGCGATACCCCAACTGGAGTCAACAACAAAAATACTGCATTCTTCCGAAGAAGATGGCTGGGGTACCTGGATTCGAACCAGGGAATGCCGGTATCAAAAACCGGTGCCTTACCGCTTGGCGATACCCCATCCGTACAACAACGTGAAGAGAAATGGTGCGGGAGGCGAGACTTGAACTCGCACACCTTGCGGCGCCAGAACCTAAATCTGGTGCGTCTACCAATTTCGCCACTCCCGCAACAAAAAGATGGTGGCTACGACGGGATTCGAACCTGTGACCCCAGCATTATGAGTGCTGTGCTCTAACCAGCTGAGCTACGTAGCCATCTTTTTTCGCGTTACCTTCATCGGCGTTGCGGGGCGCATTATGCGTATATGACCGAATTGCGTCAACAAGTTTTTTCCCGAAAAATCGCATCCTGATGCTGTTTGTCTGGCTTGTGTACAGTATGCTGACAAATTCGTCAAAAAGTGTCATTTATCACGCAATTGGGGCATAAAAAAACGGGCCATAGAGGCCCGTTATGGAAAAACAGGAGATGACTAGTAGGCGGACTGGTGTACGCCCACTGCGCGGCCAGACGGGTCATCCATCTTTTTGAACGATTCATCCCACTCAATGGCCTTGGCGGAGGAGCAGGCCACCGACGGGCCGCCCGGTACGCACTCGGCTGCGCTCGGCACCGGGAACAGCTCTTCAAAGATCGTCCGGTAGAGGTAACCCTCTTTTGAGGACGGGGTGTTGTACGGGAAGCGGAAGTGTGCCGTCTCCAGCTGCTGGTCAGTGATCTGTTGTGCCGCCACCTCTTTCAGGGTGTCGATCCAGCTGTAGCCCACGCCGTCAGAGAATTGCTCTTTCTGGCGCCACGCCACGCTCTCCGGCAAGTAGGATTCAAAGCACTCACGCAGGATGTGCTTCTCCATCTTGCCGTTGCCGCACATTTTGTCCTGCGGGTTGATGCGCATCGCCACGTCCAGGAACTTCTTGTCCAGGAAGGGTACGCGCGCTTCCACGCCCCAGGCAGCCATCGCCTTGTTGGCGCGGGCGCAGTCATACATATGCAACGCCAGCAGCTTGCGCACGGTCTCTTCGTGGAACTCTTTGGCATTCGGCGCTTTGTGGAAGTAGAGGTAGCCGCCAAACACTTCGTCCGCCCCTTCGCCAGAGAGCACCATCTTGATGCCCATCGCCTTGATCTTGCGTGACATCAGATACATCGGCGTGGAGGCGCGGATGGTGGTCACGTCATAGGTTTCGATGTGGTAGATCACGTCACGGATGGCGTCGAGGCCCTCTTGCACTGTGAAGTGGATCTCATGGTGCACGGTGCCCAGATGGTTAGCCACCTCTTGCGCGGCGCGCAGGTCGGGCGAACCCTCCAGACCGACGGCAAAGGAGTGCAGTTGCGGCCACCAGGCTTCGCTGCGGCTGTCATCCTCGACGCGGTGACCCGCATATTTCTTGGTGATCGCCGAAATAATCGAGGAGTCCAGACCGCCAGAGAGCAGCACGCCATAAGGCACGTCAGTCATCAGGTGGCTTTTCACGGACTCTTCCAGCGCGGTGCGCAGGGCAGCAGCGTCAGTGACGTTATCTTTCACGTTCTCATAGTCAAACCAGTCGCGGCGATAATACTCACGCACGGTGCCATCCTGGCTCCACAGGTAGCTGCCGGCCGGGAACTCTTTGATGGTTTTGCACACCGGCACCAGCGACTTCATCTCAGAGGCGACAAACAGGTTGCCGTGCTCATCGTGGCCCATATAGAGCGGGATGATGCCGAGGTGGTCGCGGCCAATCAGGTAGGCATCGCGCTCGGTGTCATAAAGGATGAAGGCAAACATCCCCTGCAACTCGTCCAGAAACTCCGGGCCTTTCTCTTGATAGAGCGCCAGGATCACTTCGCAGTCGGAACCGGTCTGGAAGGCGTAACGGTCGCCCAACTCCTGACGCAGCGCCTGATGGTTGTAGATTTCGCCGTTCACCGCCAGCACATGGGTGTGGGCAGGGTTGTAGAGAGGTTGTGCGCCAGTGTTGACGTCGACGATGGAAAGACGCTCGTGGGCCAGAATGGCCTTGTCACCCGCGAAGACCCCAGACCAGTCCGGCCCACGGTGACGCATCAGGCGGGAGAGCTCCAGCGCTTTTTTGCGCAGTTCAGAAGCATCAGTTTTGATATCGAGCACACCAAAAATAGAACACATATAACTTCTCCTAACGACCTTTCCAAAGCGGTAATGATGTGATGTAGGCAGCGTCTGGCTAAGAAATCCCCGGCTGCTTGTCTGATTAAGAACATGCGCCAAAACCTGCAGATGATGCAAGCGATTTAGCGTTGAGGGGTAAAATAGTTCATTGACCCCTGAACATTCTTAGCGGATCTGCAATTTAATGGGGGATAAATTAGGGATTGTTCAATTTTTACGGCAGGCGCGGCAAAAGGGGAAAAGTGCATAGGAGCGGGGCGCCTGCTACTGACCGGCGCCCCATGCAGTTAAATGACGTCAATCTCTGCCACGGAAGGGTAGATCCAAGTCGGGCGGAACGGCATGGTGTCCACGTCACTGAGGGTCGAGACGCCAGAGAGCACCAGAATGGTCTCCAGCCCAGCCTGGAAGCCAGCCAGAATGTCGGTACGCAGGTTGTCGCCGACAATGACTGTATCCTCAGAGTGCGCCTGCATTTTGTTGAGGGCTGAGCGGATGATCCACGGGCTGGGCTTGCCGACGTAGAACGGCTTGCGGCCGGTAATCTTCTCAATCGGGGCGCAGAGCGCGCCGCAGGCCGGGAAGAAGCCACGCCCGTGGGTGTCCGGGTTGGTAGCGATAAAACGCGCGCCGTTGGAGACGAAGTAGGAGGCCTTGTGGATCATGTCGAAGTTATAGGAGCGGGTTTCGCCAACGATCACAAAGTCAGGGTTGATGTCAGTGATGGTGAAGCCCGCTTTATACAGCTCATGAATCAGCGCGCCCTCGCCAATCACATAGGCTTTCTTGCCCTCCTGGCGGCGCAGGAAGTCGGCGGTCGCCATTGCCGAGGTAAAGAAAGCGCTGTCTGGCACCTCAATGCCCGCTGCCAGAAAGCGGTTCGCCAGATCCTGGGCGGTTTGGGAGGGGTAGTTGGTGAGAATCACCAGTGGCATACCCTGCTCCTGCACGCGCGCCAAAAAGGCCGCCGCGCCGGGGACTGCGGTGTTGTCGTGCATCAGCACGCCATCAATATCACAAATTACATTCTTTATTGTCATGGGCTGCATACTCGCGTTGGATAAGGGCGGCGTGGCCTGCCCCGTCGGCCGCCTTTCCAGGCCGAAGGTCAACAGTATAGGCCAGCGCCGCAGCGAAAGTGTGTCAGGATTCCAGCAGGCGTTGCAGCAGGACGCCATTTAGCATGGCGCGTTTGACCAGCGCAAAGGCACCAATAGAGGATCGATGGTTCAGCTCAGAGGTAACGATGGGCAGGTTATGGCGGAAATCTTTCAACACCTGCGTATTGATGCACCCCTGAATGGCGGGCAGCAGCACCTTCTCTGCCTCAGTGATCTCACCAGCCAGCACCACTTTTTGTGGGTTGAACAGGTTGATGGCGATGGCGATGGCCTTGCCAAGGTAGCGGCCAACATTTTCGATCACCTCCACTGCCAGCGGATCGCCACGGTTGGCGGCCTTGCAGATGGCAGCAATGCTGTGATCCTCCAGCGTCAGCTTGCTGGGGTAACCTTGGGTCAGCAGGTGGCGCACCCGGTTCTCAATCGCCGCATTGGCCGCGATGGTCTCCAGACAGCCGAAGTTGCCGCAGTGGCAGCGTTCGCCAAGCGGGTCTACCTGAATATGGCCTATCTCGCCAACGTTACCGTTGCTACCGAGGAAAATTTGCCCATTCACCAAAATGCCAGCGCCGGTTCCACGGTGCAGGCGAACCAGAATGGAGTCGCCGCAGTCGCGGGTTGCACCAAAGTAGTGCTCCGCCAGCGCCAGACTGCGAATATCATGGCCAACAAAGCTGGTGGTACCGAAGCGCTGCTGCAACTTTTCCACCAATTGCCAGTTGCTGACCTGGATATGCGGCATGTAACGCACCACGCCGTGCTCCGGGTTCACCAAGCCGGGCACAATCACCGCGATGGCAATCAGCTCACGCAGCTTGCGCTGATTCTCTTCGATAAAGCGCGCCAGCGCGGCAAATAGCGCCTCCTCGAGTGTCTCTTGGGTGCGCTGGGGCAGGGGGTAAGAGGACTCGCTTAACGCCTTGCCGCCCATGTCATACAGGGTGATGGTGGCATCATGGCGGCCCAGCCGCACGCCGAGGGCATGGAAGTGGCGGGTCTCGGTGATGATGGAGATGGCACGGCGGCCACCGGTGGACGCCTGCTGGTCCACTTCGCGGATCAGGCCGCGTTCCAGCAGTTGGCGGGTAATTTTGGTGACGCTGGCCGGCGCCAGTTGGCTCAATTCCGCAATCTGGATGCGTGAGATCGGCCCCTGTTGATCAATCAGCCGGTAGACGGCCGCGCCATTCAACTGCTTGACCAGATCAACGTTTCCGATTTGTGACTGCCCGCCGGTGCCCATGTCCTTACCCGCTCATGATTAAACGCCGTTACCGTTAACAAACGTTTTGGTGATAGTAAAATCGCGGTCAAATGCTGTCAGGTTGGCGACCTTGCCGACCTCCAGCGTGCCTAATCTGGCTTCCACGCCGATTGCCCGCGCCGGGTAGAGAGTCGCCATGCGCAGGGCTTCATCCAGGGCGATGCCAGCATGTTCGACGCTGTTGCAGACTGCTTCGATCATGGTCAGTGCAGAACCGCTCAGCGTGCCGTTGTCATCCACGCATAACCCATTGCGATAGTATATTGTTTTGCCAGCAAAAATGAACTGGTCAATGTCAGCGCCCGCCGGGGCGGTGGCGTCGGTGACCAGCACCAGCTTGTCACCCTTGAGCCGTTTGGCGTTACGGATGCTGGCCCAGGCAACGTGGTGGCCGTCAGCAATGATGCCGCTGTAAACCTCTGGGGTATCAAAAATTGCCCCCATCAGCCCCGGCTCACGACCCGTCAGGTAGGGCATAGCATTATAGAGGTGCGTCGCGAAGCTGACGCCAGCGGCGAAGCCCTTGCGCGCCTCATCATAGGTGGCGTTGGAGTGGCCAGCGGAGACCACGATCCCAGCCTGATGCAGCTGGCGGATCACGCTGGCGTCCACGCGCTCCGGTGCCAGCGTCACCTTGGCGATCACATCGGCGTTCTCGCACAGGTAGTCAATCATCGCGGCATCCGGCGTGCGGATGAAGTCCGGGTTGTGGGTGCCCTTCTTCAGCGGGTTGAGGTACGGCCCTTCCAGATGCAAACCAAGCGCCTGATTCTGGTGCTGTTGCAGGTAGGCGCGCATCACGTCCACGCCGTGGCGCATATGCTCATCACTGCAGGTAATGAGCGTCGGCAGGTAGCTGGTGCAGCCCGACTTCTCATTCGCCTTCTGCATAATCTCCAGCGTCTGCGTTGAGATGGCCTCCAGCGAGTCATTGAACTGCACGCCGCCGCAGCCGTTAAGCTGCAGATCGATAAATCCGGGGGCCAGGTTCGCACCGTCCAGATCGAAGGTTTGGATGCCAGTCGGCAGCTCCGCTTCCGGGCAAATTTTGCTGATCATGCCGTTTTCAATGACCACGGCATGGCCATCCAGAATGTCATGGCCGGTATAGAGTCGGCCGTGGATTAACGCGTACATCTTCGCCCCCTGATTACTTAGACGTTTACTGATTTGACCATCCTGTCATGCCAGCGGACGCAACGCCCCCGCTGGCCGCAAGAGATTACAGATCTTTTATGTTTTCCGCTTCCAGCTCGCGGAAATATTTCACGGTTTTTACCTTCAGCTCCATGGTGGAAGGCTCATCGCACACCACCACCGCTTTCGGGTGCAGTTGCAGACAGCTGATAGTCCACATATGGTTAATGTTGCCCTCTACCGCCGCCTGCAATGCCTGCGCCTTCAGGTGGCCGGTCACCAGAATCATCACCTCTTCGGCATCCAGCAGGGTGCCGACGCCCACGGTCAGGGCATATTTGGGCACCTGGCCGACATCACCGCCAAAGAAGCGGGAGTTGGCGATGCGGGTATCTTCCGTCAGCGTCTTGATGCGGGTACGTGAGGCCAGCGAGGAGGCTGGCTCATTAAAGGCGATGTGGCCGTCATTGCCCACGCCACCCATAAACAGATGGATCTTGCCGTAGGACTTAATTTTCGCCTCGTAACGGCGGCACTCCTCATCCACATCGTCGGCATTGCCGTTAAGCAGGTTGATGTTCTCGGCCGGAATATCCACATGGTCGAAGAAGTTGCGGTACATGAAGCTATGGTAGCTCTCGGGATGTTGCTGTGGCAGGCCCACGTACTCATCCATATTGAAGGTTACCACATGTTGGAAACTGACCTGGCCCGCTTTGTGCATGGCGATGAGGTGCTTGTAGGCTTCGAGTGGGGTGCCGCCGGTCGGCAGGCCCAGCAGGAAGGGGCGATCGGCAGTGGGGTTGAAGGCATTGATGCGATTGACGATGTGACGCGCTGCCCATTTGCCAACTTCTGCAGGGGATTTTAGTGGGATTAATCTCATTATTCACCTCTTAAATGCTTGAAATAAAGATATACTGCCAACCGACAGAATCCGTGGTGCCTGACCCATCGCTACCGGTGCCGCCAGGGTCGCTTCGATTTTTCGGATAATAAAATAAGTTTTGCACGTTGACCAGTGTATCGCCAGTAAAAGTGGGGTTCAGGGTGACTTGACTCACAAAATCCGCGCTTTTAATTTGCGATACGAATTAATTTTTTTACACTCCGCGTAGCAGTCGTTTTCAATACTAAAGCGTAGTTATTAAGTACAGACACCGCTTGAATCGTCCGCCAACGGACACATAGGGGGAAATGGTGAATATTCTGGGATTTTTCCAACGTTTAGGCAGATCGCTTCAGTTGCCTATTGCGGTTTTGCCGGTCGCCGCGCTGTTGTTGCGGTTTGGCCAGCCAGATCTGCTAAACATGCCGTTCATCGCCCAGGCGGGCGGAGCGATCTTCGATAACCTGGCGCTGATCTTTGCCATTGGCGTGGCGTCCACCTGGTCCAAGGACAACGCCGGTTCCGCGGCGTTGGCAGGCGCAGTAGGCTACTTCGTGCTGACGAAGGCGATGGTCACCATCAACCCGGCCATCAATATGGGCGTGCTGGCGGGGATTATCACCGGTCTGGTAGGCGGCATGGTCTACAACCGCTGGGCCGACATCAAGCTGCCGGACTTCCTGAGCTTCTTTGGTGGCAAGCGCTTTGTGCCGATCGCCACGGGCTTCTTCTGTCTGGTGCTGGCGGCCATCTTCGGCTACGTCTGGCCACCGGTACAGGACGCTATCCGCGCTGGCGGCGAGTGGATTGTGTCGGCGGGCGCGTTCGGTGCCGGGATCTTCGGTTTCGTCAACCGTCTGTTGATCCCAACCGGCCTGCATCAGGTGCTGAACACCATCGCATGGTTCCAGATTGGTGACTTCACCAACGCGGCTGGCACGGTATTCCACGGCGACATCAACCGCTTCTACGCCGGTGACACCACCGCGGGGATGTTCATGTCCGGCTTCTTCCCGATCATGATGTTCGGTCTGCCGGGCGCAGCGCTGGCGATGTATCTGGCGGCACCGAAAGCGCGTCGTCCGATGGTGGGCGGGATGCTGCTCTCCGTGGCCGTCACGGCGTTCCTGACGGGCGTCACGGAGCCGCTGGAGTTCCTGTTCATGTTCCTTGCGCCGCTGCTCTATCTGCTGCACGCGCTGTTGACCGGTATCAGCCTGTTTGTCGCCACCACACTGGACATCCACGCGGGCTTCTCCTTCTCCGCCGGGGCGATTGACTATGCGTTGATGTTCAACCTGCCAGCGGCCAGCAGCAACGTCTGGATGTTGCTGGTGATGGGGCTGGTGGCCTTCGCCATCTACTTCGTGGTGTTCAGCGCGGTAATCCGCATGTTCAACCTGAAAACACCGGGGCGTGAGGATCAAACGGCCACGGCGCAGCCCGCGTCTGCGGCGGCCGGTGAAGAGGGGCTGGATGGGCTGTCACGCAGCTACATCAGTGCCATCGGCGGCTCTGCCAACCTGAAGGGCATTGATGCCTGCATCACCCGCCTGCGCCTGACCGTTGAGGACGCCGGGCTGGTAAACGATGCCGAGTGCAAACGTCTGGGCGCGTCGGGCGTGGTCAAACTGAACAAGAAGAGCATTCAGGTGATTGTCGGGGCGAAAGCGGAGTCGATTGCGGACTCCATGAAACGCCTGCTGGCGGCTGGGCCAGTGGCGGCGACAGCACCCGCCGCCGCGCCTGCCGCGGCCAAAGCGCGCCCATCCAAGGGCACCAAGCAGGATAGCGCGCTGAAAGCCGTGGTGGAAAGTCTGGTGGCCCCGGTGTCGGGTGAAGTCATGCCGCTCTCGGCAGTGCCGGATGAGGCGTTCGCCAGCGGGGCGGTCGGCGAGGGCGTCGCCATCAAACCGACCGACAAGCGGGTGGTCGCGCCCGCAGATGGCACGGTGGTGAAGATCTTCAACACTAACCACGCCTTCTGTCTGGAGACCAACAATGGTGCCGAGGTAGTGGTGCACATGGGCATCGATACCGTTGGGCTGGATGGCAAAGGCTTCACCCGTCTGGTGGAGGAGGGGACAGTGGTCACCGCCGGCCAGCCGGTACTGGAGATGGATCTGCCGTTCCTGGAGGCCCATGCGCGTTCGATGATAAGCCCGGTGGTGGTCAGCAATGCGGATGACTTCTCAGCAGTCACCACGCTGGCCAGCGGCCAGGTCATCGCCGGCCAGACCAAACTGATTGATCTGCAAGGCAAGTAAATCCACTGCTTTTCATCATCATGGCAACGGGAGGGGAGCAATCCCCTCCCGTTGTGCTTTTTGCCGGCATGTCCGCCGGATTTTCTGCAACAAACGGTTGTGTCCCAGCGTGGCTTGTTGGAACATAAGCGGTTATCTGTAGTGCTTTCGCATAGAGGAATTGAGCGATGAGTGAGGCTGAAGCCCGCCCAACAAATTTTATTCGTCAGATTATTGATGAAGATCTGGCATCCGGTAAACACGCCAGCGTGCATACCCGTTTTCCGCCTGAGCCTAACGGCTATTTGCACATCGGCCATGCCAAGTCGATCTGCCTGAACTTTGGCATTGCGAAAGATTATCAGGGCCAGTGCAACCTGCGTTTCGATGACACCAATCCGGTGAAAGAGGATATCGAGTACGTCGAATCCATCAAACGTGACGTGCAGTGGCTGGGCTTTACCTGGAGCGGTGACGTCTGCTACTCCTCCGACTATTTCGACCAGCTGCACGCCTACGCCGTGGAGCTGATCGGCAAGGGGCTGGCCTATGTGGACGAGCTTTCGCCGGATGAGATCCGCGAATACCGCGGTACCCTGACGTCGCCGGGCAAAAACAGCCCTTACCGCGATCGCAGCGTCGAAGAGAACATGGCGCTGTTCGAAAAGATGCGCAACGGCGGTTTCGCCGAGGGTGCGGCCTGCCTGCGCGCCAAAATCGATATGGCCTCGCCATTTATCGTGATGCGTGACCCGGTGCTGTACCGCATCAAGTTCGCGGAACACCACCAGACCGGCAAAAAGTGGTGCATCTACCCGATGTATGACTTTACCCACTGCATCTCCGATGCGCTCGAGGGGATCACCCACTCCCTCTGTACGCTGGAGTTCCAGGACAACCGCCGCCTGTATGACTGGGTGCTGGACAACATCACCATCCCGTGCCACCCGCGCCAGTATGAGTTTTCGCGTCTCAACCTTGAGTACGCCATCATGTCCAAGCGCAAGCTGAACCTGCTGGTGACCGAGAAGATCGTGGAAGGGTGGGATGACCCGCGTATGCCGACCATCTCTGGCCTGCGCCGCCGTGGTTACACCGCAGCCTCCATCCGTGAGTTTTGCCGCCGCATTGGCGTCACCAAGCAGACCAACAACGTCGAAATGATGGCGCTGGAGTCCTGCATCCGTGACGAACTGAATGAGGATGCGCCGCGCGCGATGGCCGTGATCAACCCGGTGAAGGTGATCATCGAGAACTTCGATGCTGACCAGACCCTCTCCGTGACCATGCCCAACCATCCGAACAAACCGGAGATGGGCGAGCGCGAAGTGCCGTTCAGCCGTGAAATCTACATCGATCAGGCTGACTTCCGTGAGGAAGCCAACAAGCAGTACAAGCGTCTGGTGCTCGGTAAGGAAGTGCGCCTGCGCAACGCCTACGTCATCAAGGCAGAGCGGATTGAGAAAGATGCGGATGGCAACATCACCACCATCTTCTGCCACTATGACCCGGAGACCCTGAGCAAGGATCCGGCGGATGGCCGCAAGGTGAAGGGTGTGATCCACTGGGTCTCCGCTGCCCACGCGGTGCCGGCAGAGTTCCGCCTGTATGACCGCCTGTTCAGCGAAGCCAATCCGGGTGCGGCCGAGGACTTCCTCGCCACCATCAACCCGGAGTCACTGGTGATTGCCAACGGTTTCGTTGAGCCATCTCTGGCGACAGCCCAACCGGAAGTGGCCTACCAGTTTGAGCGTGAAGGTTACTTCTGCGCCGACAGCCGCTACTCCAGCGCTGAGAAACTGGTGTTCAACCGCACCGTGGGCCTGCGCGACACTTGGGCGGCAAAAGCCACTGCCTGATTGTTGAGAGCCTGAAAAGCGTGGCAACTGCCACGCTTTTTCTTTATTTTCTTTGTGAATTAAGCGCGAAGGCGCCGCCCTCCAAATTATCACTCCCTTTGATACCCCTTCTTTAAGCTATTTCCCTGATTGATCGTTAAATAAATCAACCCGCTACAGTCGCGCACTGGTTGTACTCAACGGCCGTTACCTTTCTGTGCACTTTGTCATAAAGCGTAAAGTTTACTCACTCCCTACGTTGATAATTCGCGTCGCGAAAAATAGATTAGCCCATGCGCCATGTGGGGTTATTGCCTGGCTTTGGTGCATTTGCCGGCCGTTAATGTGGCTGGGAGGCTTTTTTTCGTCAAAGAGGAGTTGCTATGGTTACGCCAAACAGACAGCGTAACGGGCTGCTGATCGTCAGCAGTTTGTTGGCTGGAGCAGCGGGGCTGGCCGCCCCAGAGGCGGAAGCGGAGGGGTTTATTGAAGACTCCACGCTCTCCGGCGGGATCTACTACTGGCAGCGCGAGCGCGACCGCCGGGATCTCAACCCGACCAAAACAGTGGACGCCCCGGATGGCTCACCCACCGCCATCGCCAACCCGGACTATGATCGCTACGCCACCAATCTGTCGCACTCCACCGCCAACCTGAACCTCGACTTCTCCTCCGGCTACGCCTGGGACATGTTTGGTGTCGATTTGGCGGCGTTTACCGCCATTGAGCTGGCCGAGTCCAGCGACAGCACCCACCCGAACGAAATCGCTTTCTCCACCAGCAACCGCGCCTATGAAGAGGATTATGGCGGCGACAAGAGCGGCGTCAGCCTCTACCGTGCGGCGGCGAAATTCAAAGCGGGCGGCGCGTGGGCACAGGCCGGTTATATCCAGCCGAAAGGGCAAACCCTGCTGGCACCGCACTGGAGCTTTATGCCCGGCACTTATCGCGGCGTCGAGATGGGCTACCAAAAGGATTTCCAGCAGGCGGGCGAACTGAGCTTCTCCTACATGTGGGCGGATGAGTACAAATCGCCGTGGCACCTGGAGATGGATGATTTCCGTCAGGCCGATCGGCAGACGCAGATCGATTACTTACACTCACTGGGCGCGAAGTATGATTTTAAAAATGATTTTGTGCTGGAGGCGGCCTACGGCCAGGCTGAAGGTTACGTCGATCAATATTTCCTGAAAGGATCTTACACGATCCCGGTTGCTGGCAGCCCACTGGATCTCTCCTACCAATTTTACGGGGCAGAGGATCGTCTGAGCAACAAAGACGATCCTAACAGTCTCTACGATGGGCTGGCGTGGTTGCAAGCGCTGACCTTCGGTTACCAGACCGGCCCGGCCACCTGGCGGCTGGAGGGCACGATGGTCAAGGCCGAGGGCAATCAGGGCTACTTCCTGCAACGCATGACGCCCACCTACGCCACTTCCAACGGCCGGCTGGATATCTGGTGGGACAACCGCTCTGACTTCAACGCCAACGGTGAAAAGGCGATCTATGCCGGTGTGATGGTGGATCTGAAGCGTTGGAACCTGCCCGGCGTGTCGGTTGGCGGATCGGTGGTCTACGCATGGGACGCCCGCCCCAGCAGCAACCCCATCTATGACCAGAGCCAGCGGCTGAAAGAGAGCGCCTGGAGCCTGGACGCGGTTTATACCGTGCAGGATGGGCGCGCCAAGGATACCCAAATCAAGCTGCACTACACCCAGTACAACAACCACTCTGACTTGCCGAGCTGGGGTGGGGGTTACGGCAACATCTTCCAGGATGAGAAAGACGTCAAGTTCATCGTGATCGCACCCTTCACGCTATTTTAACCATGCGGCAGGGTGCCGCCGCTGGCGCGCCCACCGCCCCAGACTGAGGTTGAACACCATGAAATTCACACCCACTGCGCTCTCCGCCGCGCTGTTTGCCCTGATGCTGACTACCCCCGCCCAAGCGGGCCAGCAGACGGTCGATCGCATCAGCGCCTTCACGTTGCACTACCAGATCAATGACAACCAAGCCGGCCAGCATGGCACCGACTGCCGCTCGCTGGGAGCTGACTGGGCCGCCTGCAACACCGTCACCCTGACGCTGAGCAACCCCGGCGGCGCGGTCAATGACCGCGACTGGGCAATCTACTTCCACAGTGTGCGGCAGGTGCTACAGGTTACCGATCCGCAATTTACCGTCACTCGCCTGACCGGTGACCTGCACCGCCTGACGCCGACCGCCGCCTTCAAGGGATTCCCGGCCAAGGGCCGCACCGACATCCCGATGGTGGTGGAGTACTGGCAGGTCGCCAACAGCGACATCATGCCGCGCTGGTACGTCACCGCTGAGGGCGCGGAACCGAAAATCATCCGCAACACCGATACCGAGGATGTCTCCCAATTTGTCGGCGAGATCACGCCAGCGAACCTGAAGCGCGCCCCGGAAGATAACAACATTGCGATGACCCCGACCACCCGTTTTGTGAAAAACCGCGATGTCGCGCAGGTGCCTGCCGCCTCGCTGCGTGGGCAGATCATGCCGACGCCGTTGCAGGTGAAGGTGAGCGCTGGCGACGTGGTGCTGGACAAAGGATTGGCGGCTGACCTGACAGCGCTGCCGATGCCGTCACAGCAGGCGGTACGGGCACGCATGGCGCTGCTGGGCCTGACGGAGCAGCCCGGCGGCTACCCGCTCTCCACCCGCATTGACCGCAACGCCTTCAGCGGCAAGCAGGCGGTCGATGGGGCCTATCGGCTGGTGATTGGCGAGCGCGGCGCGGAGGTGGTGGGTTTCGACCACAGCGGTGTCTTCTACGGCGTGCAGTCACTGCTCTCTTTGGTGCCGGTCAACGGCGAGAAGCGCATTGCCCAGCTGACGGCTGAGGATGCGCCGCGCTTCCCCTACCGGGGGATGCACATGGACGTGGGCCGCAATTTCCACAGCAAGGCGGCAGTGTTGCGGCTGCTGGATGAGATGGCGGCCTACAAGCTCAACACCTTCCAGTTCCATTTGAGTGATGATGAGGGCTGGCGCATTGAGATCCCCGGCCTGCCGGAGCTGACGGAGATTGGCAGCAAGCGCTGCCACGACCTGAAAGAGACGCGCTGCCTGCTACCACAACTGGGATCTGGCCCCTTTAGCAACAACAACGGCAGCGGCTACTTCAGCCGGGCGGATTATATTGAGATTGTGAAGTACGCGCAGGCGCGGCAGATTCAGGTGATCCCAGAGATAGACATGCCGGCCCACGCGCGGGCGGCGGTGGTCTCGATGGAGGCACGCTACCAGCGGTTGCAACAGGCTGGCAAACTGGAAGAGGCGGAGGCCTACCGGCTGCTCGACCCGACCGACACCTCCAATACTACCTCGGTGCAGTACTACGATCGCCGCAGCTACCTCAACCCCTGTATGCCGTCGTCGCTGCGCTTTGTTGACAAGGTGATTGGCGAGATTGCTGCCATGCACCGGGAGGCGGGGCAGCCGCTCACCACCTGGCACTTTGGCGGTGATGAGGCGAAAAACATCCGCCTTGGGCCGGGCTACCAAGATCTGAAAGCGCCAGCAGACCCGACGAAAGGGGCCATCGACCTGAGCAAAGAGGATCTGCCGTGGTCGAAATCGCAGGTGTGCCAGACGCTGGTCAAATCGGGCGGGGCCACGGCCTTTGACCACCTCTCCAGCTACTTTGCCATTGAGGTCAGCAAGCTGGTCAAGGCGCACGGCATCGATCGGATGCAGGCCTGGCAGGATGGCCTGAAGGATGCGAAAGATGCCCGCGCCTTCGCCACCCCGCGTGTGGGGGTGAACTTCTGGGATACGCTCTACTGGGGCGGGGCGCAGACCGCCGGCGAGTGGGCAGCCAAGGGTTATGAGATCACCCTCTCCAACCCTGACTACCTCTACTTTGACAAACCCTACGAGGTCAGCGCCCGTGAGCCGGGTTACTACTGGGCCACGCGCGCCAGCGATGAAGCCAAGATCTTCAGCTTCGCGCCGGACAACCTGCCGCAGAACGCCGAGACCTCCGTTGATCGCGACGGCAACGCCTTCACCGCCCGCGGCGATGCCCCGTGGCCGGGCGCGCACGGCATGTCCGGGCAGGCGTGGAGCGAAACCATCCGCACCGACAGCGACCTGGAGTACCGCATCTACCCGCGCCTGATGGTGCTGGCGGAGCGCGCCTGGCACCGCGCCGACTGGGAACTGCCGTACCAGCCTGGCCGGGAGTTCCAGGGCGGCAAGACCCATTGGGTCAACCGTGACCAACTGGCCGCCGACTGGCAGCGCTTCGCCAACCTGATGGGGCAGCGTGAGATCGCGAAGCTGGATCGGCAGGGTGTCGCCTACCGGCTGCCCGTGCCGGGCGCGCGCATCAATACCGGCGTGCTGGAGGCAAACGTGGCGCTGCCGGGGCTGGTTATCCAATACTCCGTGGATGGCAAAAACTGGCAGGCGTATAACCCGCAAGCCAAGCCCACGGTAGGGGAGAAGGCGTGGGTGCGCACTCTCAGCCCGGATGGCAAGCGCGTCAGCCGCAGTGAGGAGGTCGCCCTCTGACGATATGGTCCCGCCCGGCCAGCGCGCCGGGCGGACAACAGGCGAAAAAAAACCGCATCAATGCGGTTTTCACTGGCAGTTGCCTGCCGCTCCCGTGCTGACGGGAGCTTTATACTGCGGGGGGCGTCCTGCGTCCCGCAGGTTGGTTACTTGTCGTGCAAACCTTCGTTTTCGCGACAATCACCGGCTTCACAATGACCATAGAGGTAGAGGCTATGGTTGGTCAGCTTGATGCCATGTTTCTTGGCAATTTCACGCTGGCGGATCTCAATAGATTCATCACTGAATTCAATCACTTTACCGCAATCAAGGCAGATCAGGTGATCGTGGTGCTGCTGCTGCGTCAGCTCGAATACGGACTTGCCGCCTTCAAAGTTGTGACGGGTCACGATGCCAGCGTCGTCGAACTGGTTCAGCACGCGGTAAACCGTGGCCAGACCAATCTCTTCGCCCATATCAATCAGCTTCTTATAAAGATCTTCCGCACTGACATGATGGCATTCCGGATCTTGCAGCACTTCCAGGATCTTAAGTCTGGGAAGCGTGACTTTCAGGCCGGCCTTCTTTAATGCGGTGTTATTGTCAGTCATGCGGATTCTGTCCTGTTACTATGCTATTCACGTTGAGGCATACAGCCTATGACATCAGGCGGCGCAACGGTTTTAATTGCGTCTCATTATAGAACTCACGGGTTCAAAAGAAAACGCCGCCTGTTAACGCCGTTCGCGCTACTGTTAATGCACTGTTGCAACGCGTTGATGGATAGGAAATACACCGGCGCCAGTGTACCCCGATACTGTATAAAGTTACAAACTTGTAGCCGATCTTTTGGCGTCTGGCGGGATAAATCCGGCCCGTTCGGTCAGAAATCGACACCCCGGGCCGTGAGGGGGCTTAGCCGATGATCTCGGCCAGGCTCAGCTCTTCGGAGATCTGCTTCACCCAAGCATCGACGCGCTCGTTGGTCAGCTCCGGCTGGCGGTCTTCGTCAATGGCCAGACCAATGAAGTGGCTGTCGTCGGCCAGGCCCTTGGAGGCCTCAAAGTGGTAGCCAGCTACCGGCCAGTGGCCGACCAGCGTCGCGCCGCGCGGCTCGATGATGTCACGCACGGTGCCCATCGCGTCGCAGAAGTACTCCGCGTAATCTTCCTGGTCGCCGCAGCCAAACAGCGCCACCAGCTTGCCGTTGAAGTCGATCTCTTCCAGCGTCGGGAAGAAGTCATCCCAGTCACACTGCGCTTCGCCGTAATACCAGGTCGGGATGCCCAGCAGCAGGATGTCAAACTTTTCCAGATCTTCTTTGCTGCTCTTGGCGATGTCATGCACTTCCGCCACATCGGCACCCAGTTGCTTCTGGATCATTTTGGCGATGTTCTCAGTGTTTCCGGTGTCAGATCCGAAGAAGATTCCCACTACGGCCATATAATTCTTTAACCTCTTGTTCTTAATTAATTTACCTGCCATTGACAGGTGCGGATGCTGCTGATGATAGCAAAGTCACCGCGGGGTGAACATCATCACGCCGCCGCGCCCTGGGAGCCAGCCGGCTTCCCAACAGCCAGAATGGTCAAATATTCTATCGGCCAAATGGCGCGGGTGTTATCGCCTTTGTGTGCTTGCGGCGCTTTTTTCCTGCATTGGTGCCCTGCGATCAAAGACATCCGCGGGCAAGCGTGAGGGAGGGCGGGGGAGGGGGCAGGGCCATGCTGGCGGCGAACGTGTCACCGCCGGCAGGCCGTCAGGCGTCGTCTTGCTGCTTGCGCAGTTGCGCCAGCAGCATCTGCTCAATCAGCTCGCTGCGGCTGATGTTCTGCTGCTCCGCCAGCTTATTGAGCGCGTCCACGGCGTCCGCGTTGATCTTCAGCTCCACCCGGCGCAAGCCCCGCACCTTGTCGCGTCGCAACTGGTTACGTTTGTTGATCCTGAGCTGTTCATCACGGGAGAGTGGATTGGTTTTTGGGCGTCCCGGCCGGCGTTCATCTGCGAACAGATCCAGCGTGGTGCGATCCGTTTGTTCTTTTGCCATAGGTAGAGGTACGACTAAGGAGTCAACATCTGCCTGTGCCTGAGCACAGCCGGATGGCTCGGTGAATACATGTTGAGGTCAATCAACCTTAACCCACTTTACCGCCGCCGCGCGGCGTAACCGACGCAGACGGGGCAAGACATAGCGCGCCATAATACCCCAGCACGCGCGGCCTGAACAATGCCTAACTGCCTGTTCGGCTTCATCTGTTGGCGTTTCACCCCGTTTCTCACTCCGTGCGATCGATCGGGGCGGCAGGTGCCAGACGTGGAAAAACCTGACAGAATACGCGCCTTCTGCTCAGGGATTAAGCATAAATGTTTGATATAAAAGATTTTAAACCATTTTTACCCGTGATGATTGCCATGTTGGTAGGGGGATGTGGCGCGCAGGGCGACACCGCCGCCCAGCAGCGTCAGGCCATCCAGACGCTCAAGCAGGAGACGCTGAAAGAGGTGCGCGCCCGCTACCCAGAGGCGGCCAACGCACTGGCCCACGCCAGCGGCTACGGGGTATTTGCCGCCAACAGCAGCAAAATCATGGTGGTGGGATTGGGGTCGGGCTATGGCGTGGTACATGACAACCGCAGTGGGCGTGAGACCTACATGAAGATGGCACAGGCCGGTGCCGGGCTGGGGCTGGGCATCAACCAAACGCGGACGCTGATGGTGTTCCACACCCCTGAGAGCCTGCATGGCTTTATCGACAATGGCGTGATGGTCGGGGCCAGCGCGCAGGCGGCAGCCAAGTATCAGGACAAGGGTAAGGCGCTCTCTGGCAAGGCGATCAATGACGCCCTGCCAGAGGAGTTGCGTGCCGCCAGCGGCGTCAGCCTCTATCAGGTGACAGACAACGGGCTGGTGGCGCAGGCGATGGTCAACGGCTACAAGTACTGGCCGGACAGCGCGCTGAACTGAGGGCCGGTCAGGCTTCCGTCAGGAAGCGATCGATAGCGCGCAGCACCGCCTCGGGTTTTTCCGCATGGACCCAGTGGCCGGTGCCAGCCACCACGTGGGCGCGCGCCTGTGGGAACTGGCGCGCAATCTCATCGCGGTAGCTCTCCTTGATATAGGGGGAGAGGCCGCCGCGGATGAACAGCGTCCGGTGCGGCCAGGTGGGGATCGGCTCCCAGCCAGTGATGTGCGCATACTGCTCCCACAGCACCGGCACATTGAAGCGCCACTCGCCCTCATGGAACGACTTCAGCAGGAACTGGATGACCCCCTCCTCAGCGAGATGGTCACGCATCAGGGCAGCGGCGGCGCTGCGCTGGGTGATGCCCGCCTCGCTCACCGCCCGGATGGCGGCGAAGATCTCGTCGTGGCGACGGGTCTGGTAGTCCACTGGCGCGACGTCAATCACCACCAGCTTGTCCACCACTTCCGGGGCGATGGCGGTGAGCGCCATCGCCGCCTTGCCGCCCATCGAGTGACCAATCACGATGGCGCGCGGGATAGCCAGCTCCTCAAGCAACTGCTTCAGGTCGGCGGCCATCTCCGGGTAGCGCATACCCGGCGCGCGTGGCGAAAGGCCGTGGTTGCGCATATCGACCTGCACAATCGGGTGGCGGTCGCGCAGGCCGCGCGCCAGGATGCCAAGGTTATCCAGGCTGCCGAACAGGCCGTGAATCAGCACCACCGGCAACGCCCCCGCCGGCGAGTGTTCAGTTTGTAAGCGATAATTCAATTTCATAGCGAAGTTCGTACTGAGAGACAATCCGCTTAGGGTATCATGGCAAACAGCGATCTTCCCCATGATTGAGAGACGGCAATGCGCCCGGCGACGTAGCAAATTTGGGTAATAGTCTGCATTTTAGGCACGACCTGAAGGAAGCTGTTCGCGAAACCGGATTAGCTTGTATACTCTTTTCGATTGAATTAAGTAGAAAAACAGTACTGGATAAAGATGAAAACTATTGAGGTTGACGAAGAGCTCTATCGTTATATCGCGAGCCACACCCAGCACATTGGTGAAAGCGCGTCCGATATCCTGCGCCGTATGCTGAAATTCACACCGGGCCAGCAGGCACCGGTGCGCGCCGCAACAGCCAGTATGGCCGCCCAACCGCAGGCCCAGCCTGCCCCCGCGTCGGCCCCGGTGCAGCCGCAGGCCGCCGCCCGCTCCGTGACCGCGCCGGCCCCGGCCGCGCAGCCGCGTGACAAGGTGCGGGCGATGCGTGAGCTGCTGCTTTCGGATGAATACGCCGAGCAAAATAAGGCCGTCAATCGCTTTATGCTGGTGCTGTCAACCCTCTATAGCCTGGCGCCGCAGGAGTTCGCGGCGGCGACAGACACCTTGCACGGCCGCACGCGCACCTACTTTGCCGGCGACGAGCAAACCCTTCTCCAGAGCGGCAACCACACCAAGCCCAAGCCAGTGCCGGGCACGCCGTACTGGGTCATCACCAATACCAATACCGGTCGCAAACGCAGCATGATTGAAACCATCATGCAGGCCATGCAGTTCCCGGTGGAACTGACCGATAAAGTTTGCGGCACCATTTAATTTACGCGAAAGGGAGAAGTGCCGGTGGCCAATCATCCACGCGCAGGGCAACCTGCTCAGCAGAGCGATTTGATTAATGTGGCACAGTTGACGTCGCAATATTACGTATTGCAGCCGGAGCCGGGCAATGCCGCACACGCGGTGAAGTTCGGCACCTCCGGCCACCGCGGCAGCGCGGGCCGTCACAGCTTTAATGAAACGCACATTCTGGCCATCGCGCAGGCGATTGCCGAGGTGCGCAAACAGCACGGCATTACCGGGCCGTGCTACGTGGGTAAGGATACGCACGCGCTCTCGGAGCCGGCCTTCATCTCCGTGCTGGAAGTGCTCACCGCCAACGGCGTTGACGTGATTGTCCAGCAGGACAATGGCTTCACCCCAACCCCCGCTATCTCCAATGCCATTTTGGTGCACAACCAGAACGGCGGCGCGCAGGCCGACGGCATCGTGATTACGCCGTCCCACAACCCGCCGGAAGATGGCGGCATCAAGTACAACCCGCCGAACGGTGGCCCGGCTGACACCAACCTCACCTCGGTGATTGAGAAGCGCGCCAACGCGCTGCTGGCCGATGGCCTGAAGGGTGTGCAGCGCCAGTCGCTGGACAAAGCCTGGCAGGGCGGCCACCTGCATGAAAAAGATCTGGTGCAGCCCTACATTGAGGGCCTGACCTCCATCATCGACATGCCAGCTATCCAAAGCGCGGGCCTGAAGCTGGGCGTGGATCCGCTCGGCGGCTCCGGCATCGCCTACTGGGAGCGCATCGCCGAGCACTACAAGCTCGACCTGACGCTGGTCAACAACGAGATCGACCAGACCTTCCGCTTCATGCACCTCGACCATGACGGCATCATCCGCATGGACTGCTCCTCGGAGTCGGCGATGGCTGGCCTGCTGGCGCTGCGTGACAAGTTTGATCTGGCCTTCGCCAATGACCCGGACTACGACCGCCACGGCATCGTCACGCCGAAAGGGCTGATGAACCCGAACCACTATTTGGCCGTTGCCATCCAGTACCTGTTCCAGCATCGCCCGCAGTGGGGCCAGGATGTCGCGGTAGGCAAGACGCTGGTCTCCAGCGCGATGATTGACCGCGTGGTGGCCGATCTCGGCCGCAAGCTGGTGGAAGTGCCAGTGGGCTTCAAGTGGTTTGTGGATGGCCTGTACGACGGCAGCTTCGGCTTCGGCGGCGAGGAGAGCGCAGGTGCCTCCTTCCTGCGCTTCGACGGCACGCCGTGGTCCACGGACAAAGATGGCATCATCATGTGCCTGCTGGCCGCTGAGATCACCGCGGTCACCGGCAAGAACCCGCAGCAGCACTATGACGGGCTGGCAGAGCGCTTTGGCGCGCCGAGCTACAACCGCATTCAGGCGCCCGCCACCCACGCGCAGAAGGCCGCGCTCTCCAAGCTCTCCCCAGAGCAGGTGAAAGCTGACCAACTGGCTGGTGACAAGATCACCGCCCGCCTGACGGCAGCACCGGGCAATGGCGCGGCCATCGGCGGCCTGAAAGTCATGACCGACAACGGCTGGTTCGCCGCCCGTCCGTCCGGTACTGAGGAAGCCTACAAAATCTACTGTGAGAGCTTCCTTGGCGCGGAGCACCGCGAGAAGATCGAGAAAGAGGCAGTCGACATCGTGGGCGAAGTCCTGGCGAACGCCAAATAATCCGCCGCTAACCGCATGATTAAGGCGCTGTTTCGACAGCGCCTTTTTTTATGCCTGCAAAATGAGCAAAAAGATCTTGCCGGGATCGTGCGTCGCCGCTATTTTAGATATATCTAAATTAATTAGATATATCTAAAAACAAGGTGACTGATGATGAATGAAGAGATGACCACCCGCAAACCCGGCGGCCGCCGTCGCCGTGACAAAGTCTATAACCTGATCCGCCGTGGCGGGCACCATGAGCACCGGGGCGGCCATGAGGGACGTCGGCGCGGTCGGGGTGAGAAGCTGCACCGGCTATTTGAGCACGGTGAACTGCGCCGCGTGCTGCTGGCGCTGGTGGCCAAAAAGCCGAGCCACGGCTATGAGCTGATCAAGGCGATTGAGGTGGCCTCCTCCGGGCTGTATGTGCCCAGCCCTGGCGTGATCTACCCAACCCTGACGCTGCTGGAGGAGCAGGATTTTCTGGTGGCAGAGGCGGCAGAAAATGGCCGCAAGCGCTACCGCATCACGCCAGCGGGCGAGGCAGAGCTGGCAGAGCACCAGACGGCGGTGGATGTGATCTTCGCCCGGCTGGCGCAGGTGACGGCGAACCGGGAGGGCAATCTGGCCGAAGGCATCGCGGAGACCATGAAGCGCCTGAAACACGCATTGCGCAGCAATATGATGCGCACCGACCTGAGCGCAGAGCAGATTGCGCGCGTCAATCTGGCGCTGCAAACGGCGGTGGAGAGCATTGAGCAGGAGCTGGCCGCCGCGCCGCGGGAAGAGGGCGAATAGGCGCGGCAAGGGCGGGCATTATTTAACCTAAAATTAGCGGCTATTTAGCACTCCTGTAACTTAATCACGACGTTGGTAAGGATCCGATCAAAAAAGTGAAAAAGAGTGGTCGGAGGAGTAGCCATAGCTCATTGTGCAGAGTAATATTTGAGCTAGCTCACATAATCACCGTGATTAACTTTCAGCGAAACGTTTCAGGAGGAACAGTATGCCCATCTATACCGCCTTTCCCCGCCACCGGGTCCTGTTGCGCCGCGGCGCGGTCATCGCCGCCGGAACGCTGGCCCTGCCAGTGATGCTGCTGCACCGCGATCGCGCCCGTTTCTATAGCTACCTGCACCGCGTTTGGCACAAAACCAGCGACAAGCCGGTGTGGCTGGCGCAATCCGAACTGGCGGCGCAGGATTTTTACTGATTCCCGTCAGGCCATAAAGCGGTAACCGACCCCGGTTTCGGTCAGCAGGTGCTGCGGCCGGGTGGGGTCGGCCTCCAGTTTTTGGCGCAGATGCCCCATGTAGATGCGCAGGTAGTGGTTGTGCTCCACTGCGTTCGGCCCCCACACCCGGCTCAATAACTGCCGCTGCGTCAATACCTTGCCACGGTTCGCCAACAGTTCTGCCAACAGGCGGAACTCAATCGGCGTCAGGTGCACCGGCTGGCCCTGGCGTGTCACCCGCCGGTTGGGCAGATCCACCGTCACCTCTGAGAAGGTCACCAGCGGGCTGTCATTGCCGCCGTGGCCATTATGGCGGCGCAACGAGGCGCGCGCCCGCGCCAGCAGCTCACCCACGCCAAACGGCTTGCTCAGGTAGTCATCCGCGCCCGCGTCCAGCGCGGCGATCTTCTCCGCCTCTTCACTGCGCGCCGACAGCACGATCACCGGGATCGCGCTCCACTGGCGCAGATCGTGGATGAAATCCAGCCCATCGCCATCCGGTAGCCCAAGATCCAAAATGATCAGATCAGGCTTGCGGGTCGCCGCCTCGATCAGCCCACGTTGCAGGGTGCCAGCGTCATGCACGCGCCACCCCTCCACCTCCAGCGCGGTACGCACAAAGCGGCGGATCTCATTCTCATCTTCCACTATCAGGATCTGCACCGGGTTCAGGGCCATTCTCCTCAAGAAATTCTGCCGCAAGGGCCGGGGGCGGGGTGAGGGGCAGCCAGAAACGGAAGGCCGCGCCCCCCTCAGGGCGATTCAGCGCCTGAATCTCCCCGCCGTGAAGCACCATAATGGCACGGCAAATCGCCAGCCCCAAGCCCACGCCGGGGATCGCTGACTCCCGCTGCCCACGGGCGAACTTGTCAAAGATGCGCAGCTCCTCGCCGGGCGGGATGCCGGGGCCATCGTCCCAGACCGTTACCCACAGCCGCCCCGGCTCCTGCTCGGCACGGATGCCAAGGGTAGCGGTGGGGCCAGCGTACTTATGGGCATTCTCCAGCAAATTGACCAGCACCCGCTCAATCAGCCCGGCGTCACACTGCACCAGCAGCAGCTCCGGCGGCAGCTCAAGGCGCAGCGGATGCCCCTCCAGCGTTGGCTCCAGCGATCGCAGCGCGCTGCCCACCAGCTCATCCAGCGCCTGCCACTCCTTGCGCAATTGGAGGCCGCCGGACTGGATGCGCGCCATGTCGAGCAGGTTGTTTACCAGCCGGGTAGTGCTCAGCACCTGCTGGCGGATCTGGCTGGCCTGTGGCGCAAAGGGGGAGTGCGCCGCCGCCAGATCGAGGGTGAGAATCTCCGCCTGACCAAACAGCACCGTCAGCGGCGTGCGCAGATCGTGGGAGAGGGCGGCGAGCAGCGAGTTGCGTAGCTGCTCCCGTTCGGCGTCAACCCGCGCGCGCTCCGCCTGTGCCGCCAGATGCAGGCGCTCCAGCGCATTCGCCAGCAGCACGCTGAAGGTCTGCAACAGCCGCTGTTGCTCTGGCACCATCAACTGGCGCGTGCTGGCTGGCTCTACCGCCAGCAGCCCCAGCGCCTGCCGTCCGGTGGCTAGCGGCAGCAACTGGTAAGGGACGCCGGGCAGGGTGTCAGTGCCCGCCCCGGCCGGGGCGCGGGTGTCGAAACTCCAGCGGGCGATGGCCGGATCGATCGCGCCCGGCGTGGATTCTGGCTCGCTGTAGGGGCGCAGCTCGCCCTGCTCGTCGGGCAGCAGCAGGCTGACGCGCGCCTGAAAACTGCCCGCGACAAAGCGGCAGCCAGCCTGCGCCACCGCCTCCGGCGTCAGCGCCTGACTCAGGGCGGTGGAGATCTCATACAAATGGCGGGTGCGCTGCTCGCGGTAGCGTGCCACCCGCGCCTGATAGCGCACCCCGGCGGTGAGGTTGCCGATCAACAGGCCGACGGTGAGCATCACCGCAAAGGTGACCAGATATTGCGCCTCGCTGACCGCCAGCGAGCCGCGCGGCTGGACGAAAAACAGGTCGAAGCTGGCGACGTTCAGCAGCGCCGCCACCACCGAGGGCCAGCGGCCAAAGAACAGCGCCACTACCACCACGCCGAGCAAATAGAGCATCACCAGATTCGACAGGTCAAAGCCGGGCAGCAGCCACTGCGACGCGCCGGTGATCAGCGCGCAGAGCGCCAGCGCCGCGCCGCACCCCTGCCATTGGCGCTGCCAGCGCGTCGCCAGCGGGCGGGCATCGGGTTGCCCAGTGGGGGCGGGCGTGGGCGAGAGCGGGATCAGCAGCAGCTCGGCCTCCGGGGCCAGCCGCGCCAGCCGTTCACCAAAGCTGCGCCGCCAGCGGCGGCCCTCACGCGGGCGGCCCGCGAGGATGCGCCCCAGCCCATGCTGGCGGGCGTAGCGCAGCAGCGCCCGCTCCGGTTCGGCGTCCGCGAGGGTGGCGGTCTCCGCGCCGAGCGCCTGCGCCAGCTTCAGGGCCTGCAAAATCGCCCGCCGCCGCGCCTCTGGCAGGCGGTGCAGGCGCGGCGTCTCGGCATAGACCGCATGCCAGGGGCAGTTGAGCCGACCCGCCAGCCGGGCGGCGGCGCGCACCAACCGCTCCTGCCCGGCGGCGGGGCCGATGCAGACCAACAGGGCGTCACGCGGCGTGCTGCCGCCCTCCGGCCCGTGGCGCAGGGCGCGGATCTGCCCATCCACCCGGTCGGCGGTGCGGCGCAGCGCCAGCTCCCGCAGGGCGATCAGGTTGCCGGTGCGGAAAAAGTGCTCGATGGCGCGCTCCGCCTGACCGGGCAGGTAGACTTTGCCCTCCTTCAGGCGGCGGCGCAGGTCATCCGGCGGCAGATCGACCAGCACCACCTCGGTGGCCTGATCGAAGATCTGGTCGGGCACCGTCTCCCGCACCCGGATGCCAGTGATGCCGCCGACAATGTCATTCAGGCTCTCCAGATGCTGCACGTTGACGGTGGTCAGCACATCGATGCCAGCGTTGAGCAGCTCCTCGACATCCTGCCAGCGCTTGGGGTGGCGCGACCCCTCGACGTTGCTGTGCGCCAGCTCGTCCACCAGAATTAGCGCCGGGCGGCGCGCCAGCGCGGCGTCGAGGTCGAACTCCGGCAGCGCGCGGCCACGGTGGCTGACGCGGCGCGGCGGCAGCTGCGGCAGGCCCGCCAGCAGCGCCTCGGTTTCGCGGCGGCCGTGGGTCTCCACCACACCGGCCAGCACCGCCAGCCCGGCCTGTTGCAGGCGCTGCGCCTCCTGCAACATGGCATAGGTTTTTCCCACCCCGGCGCAGGCACCGAAAAAGATCTTTAGTTGCCCGCGCGGGCGGGCGTTCGCCAGCGCCAGCAGGGCGTCCGGGTCAGGGCGTTCAGGCGCCTCATCCACCATGCATTATCCTTTGAGCGCATCCAAAGCGCGGTTCAGTTCCAGCACATTGACCACCGGCTCGCCAAGCAGCGCCGGGAAGGGCGTTTCGGTCTGGGCCGCCACCAGCCGCTCCAGCGTCGCCGGTGGCAGGTGGCGCACCCGCGCGATGCGTGAGATCTGCCAGCGCGCCGCCTCGGGCGAGATGTGCGGGTCCAGCCCGCTGCCGGAGGCGGTCACCAGATCCACCGGCACCGCCGCCGGGCTGTCGGGGTGGGCGGCACGCAGCGCGGCGATGCGGGCGGCCAGCGCCTGATCGAGCGCCGGGTTACTGCCAGCCAGATTGCTGCCGCCCGACGCCAGCGTATTATAGGGCGCGGCCGATGTCGCGGAGGGACGGCCCCAGAAATAATTGTCATGGCTGAAGGGCTGGCCAATCAGCGCCGAGCCGACCGCCCGGCCCTCGGCGTAGATCAGCGAGCCGTGCGCCTGCGGGCTGAACAGCCAGTTGGCCAGCGCGGTGGTCAGCAGCGGGTAGGCGAGGCCGGTCAGCAGGGTCAGCAACAACAACAGCAGCACAGCGGGTCGTAAATGGCTCATGGGGTCTCCTTTCAGGCCATGCCCAGCAGGGTGAGGAACAGATCGATAAGCTTGATGCCAGCGAACGGCACCAGCAGCCCGCCCAGCCCGTAGATCCAGAGGTTGCGCCGCAGCAGCGCCGCCGCGCCCATCGCCCGGTAGCGCACGCCCTTCAGCGCCAGCGGGATCAGGAACACGATGATCAGCGCGTTGAAGATCACCGCCGACATGATGGCGCTGGCAGGCGAGTGCAGGTGCATCACGTTCAGTGCATTGAGCTGCGGATAGGTGGCAGCAAAGGCCGCCGGGATGATGGCGAAGTACTTGGCGACATCATTGGCGATGCTGAAGGTGGTCAGCGAGCCGCGCGTCATCAGCATCTGCTTGCCGATGTGCACCACCTCAATCAGCTTGGTGGGGTTGGAGTCGAGATCGACCATGTTGCCCGCCTCCTTGGCCGCCTGGGTGCCGGAGTTCATCGCCACCGCCACGTCGGCCTGCGCCAGCGCCGGGGCGTCATTGGTGCCGTCGCCGGTCATCGCCACCAGCCGCCCCTCGGCTTGGTACTGGCGGATCAGTGCCAGCTTGGCCTCGGGCGTCGCCTCCGACAGGAAGTCATCCACCCCCGCCTCGGCGGCGATAGCCGCGGCGGTCAACGGGTTGTCGCCGGTGATCATCACGGTTTTGATGCCCATCTTGCGCAACTGGGCAAAGCGCTCGCGGATGCCGCCCTTCACGATATCCTTCAGCGCCACCACCCCCAGCACCTGATTGCCGTCGGCCACCACCAGCGGCGTGCCGCCCTCACGCGCCACCCCCTCCACCAGCGTGTTGACTGCCAGCGGGAAGGCCCCGCCGTTGGCCTCCACGTGGCGGCGGATGGCGTCCACCGCCCCCTTGCGCACGCTGCGCCCCGGCAGTTCCACGCCGCTCATGCGCGTCTGGGCGGAGAAGGGCACAAAGCTTGCGCCGAGCGCGCTGAGCGGCCGCTCGCGCAGATTGAAGCGCTGTTTCGCCAGCACCACGATGCTGCGCCCCTCTGGCGTCTCATCCGCCAGCGAGGCCAGTTGGGCGGCGTCGGCCAATGCCTGCTCCGCCACGCCCGGCGCGGGCAGGAAGGCGCTGGCCTGCCGGTTGCCGAGGGTGATGGTGCCGGTCTTGTCGAGCAGCAGCACATCGACATCACCGGCCGCCTCCACCGCCCGGCCGCTGGTGGCGATCACGTTGGCCCCCAGCATCCGGCTCATGCCCGCCACGCCAATCGCTGACAGCAGCCCGCCAATGGTGGTCGGGATTAGGCAGACCAGCAGTGCCACCATCACCGTGACGGTGATCGGCGTACCGGCGCCGCCCGCCAGCACGCTGAACCAGGAGAAGGGAAAGAGGGTGGCGGTCGCCAGCAGGAAGACAATGGTCAGCGCCACCAGCAGGATGGTGAGGGCGATCTCGTTGGGCGTCTTGCGGCGCTGCGCCCCCTCCACCATGCTGATCATCCGGTCGAGGAAGGTGTCGCCGGGGTTGGCGCTGCACTCCACCACCAGCCAGTCGGAGAGCACCCGCGTGCCGCCGGTGACGGAAGCGAAATCGCCGCCTGACTCGCGGATCACCGGCGCGGACTCGCCGGTGATGGCGCTCTCATCCACTGACGCGCCGCCCACCCGCACCTCGCCGTCGCAGGGGATGATGTCGCCCGCCTCCACCAGCACCCAGTCGCCCTTGCGCAGGCTCTCCGCTGCCACCTGCTCGCGGGCGGCCTCCGGCTGCGGCGCGGCCAGCTTTTTCGCCCAGTTGCTCTTTGTCACGCCGCGCAGGCTGGCGGCCTGTGCCTTGCTGCGCCC
Source organism: Nissabacter sp. SGAir0207 (assembly GCF_005491205.1). Classification (NCBI taxonomy): domain Bacteria; kingdom Pseudomonadati; phylum Pseudomonadota; class Gammaproteobacteria; order Enterobacterales; family Yersiniaceae; genus Nissabacter; species Nissabacter sp. SGAir0207. The sequence continues at coordinate 2,720,711 of NZ_CP028035.1, read as the reverse complement.
CTCGGCCAGCGCCTCCGCCAGATTGGCGAACAGCACCGTGAACCAGAGCCACAGGCTGACCGCGCCGGTAAAGCCGCTCTGTTGGCCAGCCAGCCACTGTTGCAGCCCAATCAGGGTGGTCAGTAGGCTGCCGAGGTAGACCACAAACATCACCGGGTTGCGCCACTGGGCGCGTGGATCGAGTTTTTTCAGCGCGCCCAGCAGCGCGGCGCGCAACAGCGCTGGCGTCAGCAGGGATGAAGGTTGTCGTGTCATCACAGGCTCCCTGAGTGCCCAATGGGCTGAAGGTGTTCGGCCACTGGCCCCAGCGCCAGTGCCGGAATAAAGGTCAGCGCGCCGACCAGCAGCACGGTGCCGACCAGCAGCCCGACAAACAGCGGGCCGTGGGTCGGCAGGGTGCCCGCCCCCGCGGGTTGGCGCGGTTTCGCCGCCAGCGAGCCAGCAATCGCCAGCACCGGCACAATGACGCCAAAGCGCCCGACCGCCATCACCACTGCCAGCAGCAGGTTGTAGAAGGGGGTGTTGACGCCCAGACCGGCGAAGGCGCTGCCGTTGTTGTTGGCGGCCGAGGAGAGGGCGTAGAGCACCTCGCTGAAGCCATGCGCGCCGGGGTTAAGGATGCCCGCACGCCCGGCGGGCAGCGCCAATGCCAGCGCGGTGCCGAGCAGCACCAGCGCCGGTGTCACCAGAATCGCCAGCGCCGTCATCTTCATCTCGCGCACGTCGATCTTTTTGCCGAGGTACTCCGGCGTGCGGCCAATCATCAGCCCGGCGATAAACACCGTCAGCAGCACGAACAGCAACATGCCGTAGAGGCCGGAGCCGACGCCGCCAAACACCACCTCGCCAATCTGCATTAGCCACATCGGCACCAGCCCACCCAGCGCGGTGAAGGAGTCGAGCATCGCGTTGACCGCGCCACAGGAGGCGGCGGTGGTCACCACGCTGAACAGCGCGGAGGCGGCGATGCCAAAGCGCGCCTCCTTGCCCTCCAGGTTGGCGGCACTCTGCGCGCCAAGGGCGGTGAGGTGCGGGTTGCCCGCCAGTTCGGCGTACATCACCACCGCCACGCAGACCACGAAGATCAAGGACATCGCCCACACCAGCGCATTACCCTGACGGCGGTCGCCCACCACCTCGCCGAAGGCGAAGCAGAGCGCGCAGGGGATGAGAAAGATCGCCAGCATCTGCAACAGGTTGCTGAAGGCGGTCGGGTTCTCAAACGGGTGGGCGGAGTTGGCGCCGAAGAAGCCGCCGCCGTTGGTGCCGAGCATCTTGATCGCCTCCTGTGAGGCCACCGGCCCCATCGGCAGTACCTGCACGCCGCCCTCCAGCGTCGCCACCTGCTGGTAGGGCGCAAGGTTCTGCAACACCCCTTGGCTCACCAGCATCAACGCCAGCAGCAGCGACAGCGGCAGCAGCACGTAGAGGGTGATGCGCGCCAGATCGACCCAGGCGTTGCCAAGGGTGGCGGTGGCGGGGCGGGCGAAGGCACGGATCAGCGCGAAGGCCACCGCGATGCCGCTGGCGGCGGAGAGGAAATTCTGCACCCCCAGCCCGGCCATCTGGCTCAGGTAACTCAGGCTGTTTTCGCCGCTGTAGGCCTGCCAGTTGGTGTTGGTGACGAAGCTGACGGCGGTGTTCAGCGCCAGATCCCAGCCCAGCCCCGGCAGGTGTTGCGGATTGAGCGGCAGCACGCCCTGCGCCAGCAGCAGTGCCAGCAACAGCAGCAGCCCGAGCGCGTTGAACAGCAGCAGCGCCAACAGGTAGTGCACCCAGCCCATCTCATTGGGCTGCGGTGCCAGCAGGCGCTCCAGCCCGCCCAGCCCCGGCGGCGGCCCGCCCTCCACCAGCCGGGCCATGCCGCTGCCGAGCGGCCGCGCCAGCGCCAGCAGCACCAGCATAAACAGGGCCAGCAGGCCCATGCCTTCCATTGTCATCAGAATGCCTCCGCCCGGATCAGGGCATAGACCAGGTAGGCCAGCACCAACAGCACCAGCCCGGCCCCGGCGATTACGCTGAGACTCATCTTCTTCTCCTGTGGGATTTTGTTACCCGCAGGCTAGGGCGCGGCAGGCAAAGAAGCTGAAAAAATCGGGCGTGCGGGTGTAAAGAAAAGATAAAAATCACCCTCATTGATAATTTTTTAAACGCTAACCTGTACAAAACCAGTAATTTGTATAAATTGTTGGCCCCGAGGGTGGGACAGTGGCCCGCTCTCTTCTACACTTAATTCATCATGCAAAACACCAGGGAGTCGTCGTGAGTGAAAAAATTCCTATTGGAATCAGCGCCTGCCTGCTGGGTGAGAATGTCCGGTTTGATGGGGGGCATAAGCGATTCGGCTTTGCTGTGGAACAGCTGGCCCCCTATGTTCGCTTCGAACCGGTATGCCCGGAGATGGCGATCGGTCTGCCGACGCCGCGCCCGGCGCTGAGGCTGGTCAAGGCCGATCAGGGCATCGTGATGCGTTACAGCAATGATGAGTCGGTGGACGTCACCGAAGCCATGCAGCACTACGCCGAAACGCGGGTCAGTTCGCTCGGCCACCTGTGCGGTTACATTGTCTGCGCCAAGTCGCCAAGCTGCGGCATGGAGCGGGTACGGGTCTACAGCGCCAACGGCAAGGATGCGCGCAAAAGTGGCGTCGGCCTCTACACCGCTGAGCTGATGAAGCGCTATCCGTGGCTGCCGGTGGAGGAGGATGGGCGGCTGCACGATCCGGTGCTGCGTGAAAACTTTGTGGAGCGGGTGTTCGCGCTCTATGAGCTGAACATGCTGTGGAAGCAGGGGCTGTCGCGCGGCGGGCTGATCGCCTTCCACAGCCGCTACAAGCTGTCGCTGCTGGCGCACTCCCAGCCGGAGTACCGCGAGCTGGGGCGCTTCGTCGCCGCCATTGACCAGTGGGATTCGCTGGAGGCGTTCACGGTGGAGTACCGCAGCCGGCTGATGAAGCTGATGTCCCATCGCGCCACCCGCCGCAACCATACCAACGTGCTGATGCATGTGCAGGGCTACTTCCGCAACCAGCTGACGGCGGATCAGAAGCAGGAGCTGACCCAGCTGATCGATCGCTATCGCCGCGGCGTGCAGCCGCTGCTGGCCCCGATCACGCTGCTCAAGCACTACATGCGCGAGTTCCCGGACGGCTACCTGCAACAGCAGCGCTACTTTGAACCCTATCCCGAAGCGCTCTGCCTGCGCTACGGACACTGAACCGGGCGGCCTGCGGGCCGCCCGTTTGTTGACAGGATACGTTATGGCAACCCATCTGGTCTGGTTCCGCAATGACCTGCGCGTCACGGATAACCGTGCGCTGCACGCCGCCTGCGAAGACCCGGAGGCGCGGGTGCTGGCACTGTTTATCGCCACCCCGGCGCAGTGGGCCTCCCACAGCATGGCCCCGCGCCAGGCGGCCTTCATCCGGCAGAATCTGGCGGCGTTGCAGGCTTCGCTGGCAGCGCGCCACATCGAACTCTTTTACCACCAATGCCCGGACTTCACCGACAGCGCGCTGTGGCTGGTGGAGTTCTGCCATGCGCAGCGGGTCGATCAGCTTTTCTACAACCGCCAGTATGAGCTGAATGAGCGGCGGCGTGACGCCGCGCTGGAGAAGGCGCTGGCTGGCACGGTGCTGTGCCGCAGCTTTGATGACAGCCTGCTACTGCCGCCGGGCAGCGTGGTGAACGGGCAGGGCGAGATGTACAAGATCTACACCCCGTTTCGTAAGGCGTTTGTCCGTCGGCTGACGGAGTCGGACACCCGATCGCTGCCCGCGCCCAAGCCGCGCCACACCGACGAGGTGGCGCGTCACCGGTTAACACCGTTTGACTACCCGCAACAGGAGCCGGATGGCGAGCTCTACCCGGCGGGCGAGGAGGCGGCGCTGGCGCAGCTGCGCCGCTTCTGCCGCGAGCAGGTGGAGGATTACTCGCGCCAGCGTGACCAACCGGCGCTGGAGGGCACCAGCCGCCTGTCGGCCTATCTGGCGATTGGCGTGCTCTCGCCGCGCCAGTGCTTCAACCGCCTGCGCACCGAGTGCCCGCAGATGCTGGAGCAGCAGGAGGGCAGCGCCTTTGGCTGGTTCAATGAGCTGGTGTGGCGCGACTTCTACCGCCATTTGCTGGTGGCCTGGCCGATGCTCAACAAACACCAGCCGTTCGTGCCGTGGACGAAGTTTGTGCCGTGGCGACGTGATGAGGCAGCATTCGAGGCGTGGAAGCGCGGCCAGACCGGCTACCCGATCGTGGACGCCGCGATGCGCCAGATGAACCAGACCGGCTGGATGCACAACCGGCTGCGGATGATCACCGCCAGCTATCTGGTGAAGGATCTGCTCATCGACTGGCGCGAGGGCGAGCGCTACTTCATGTCGCAGCTGATTGATGGCGACTACGCCGCCAACAACGGCGGCTGGCAGTGGGCGGCCTCCACCGGCACTGACGCGGTGCCCTATTTCCGCATCTTCAACCCTACCACCCAGGGCGAGCGCTACGACAAGCAGGGCGCGTTTATCCGCCGCTGGCTACCGGAGCTGGCGGCGGTGCCGGATAAGTTCATCCACCAGCCGCACCGCTGGGCGGAACAGCACCAGCACGTGCTAGACTATCCGGCACCACAGGTCGATCATGCCGATGCGCGGCGCGACACGCTGGCCGCCTTCGAGGATGCCCGCCGCCATGCGCAACGCCTTGAGGATGACGGCCTATCGGAGGATCGTCAGGGAGCAGGCAGATGGGCAGAGGAAAATACCGGGCAACCTTACTGATTGGCGCGGCGCTACTGGCGCTGTGCCCGACGGCGGCACTGGCTGGCTTTGAGCTGGTGGCGCTGGGCGTGCGTGGCGGGGTGGAACAGCAGAACCTGAGCGCTTACCTGATCCGCAGCGATCAGGACACGCGCTGGCTGGCGCTGGACGCTGGCTCGCTGTTGCCGGGCATCCGGCAGGCGCTGGCGAAGGGCAGCCTGCCAGAGGCGACGCCGCAACAGGCCGCGCCACTGACGCCGGAGGGCTACGTGTTCCGCGAGCTGATTGCTGGCTACTTCATCAGCCACGGCCACCTCGACCATCTGGCCGGGTTACTGCTCAACGCGCCCGAGGACAAGCCGCGCAAGCCCATTTACACCACCAGCGACACCGCCAACACCCTGCGCACCCACTACTTCAACTGGAAAAGCTGGCCCAACTTCAGCGACAGTGGCAACGGCACGCGGCTCGGCACCTACCGGATCTACACCCCGCCGCCCGGCCAGCGCTTCACTCTGGCGGACACCCGCATGAGCGGCGTGATCTACCCCCTCAGCCATGGGGGCGGCGCTTCGGCGATGCTGCTGATCCGCCACGGCGAAGAGGCATTCGCCTACTTTGGCGACACCGGCGCGGATGCCGTCGAGCGCTCCCGCCACCTGCACGCCGCCTGGGAGGCGCTGGCACCGCTGGTGCAGGCGCGCCAGCTCAAGGGCATCATGCTGGAGAGCTCCTACGCCGATGACCAGCCCAGCGACCGGCTCTACGGCCACCTGACGCCCGCATTGCTGCTCAGCGAACTGGCGCGGCTGGCGACGCTCAGCGGTGGCGAGGAGGCGCTGCGCGGCCTGCCGGTGGTGGTCACCCACATCAAGCCGTCGTTGCAGGCTGGCAAGGATGTGCCCGCCGAGGTGAAACAGCAACTTGACGCCGGAAACCGCCTCGGGGTTAACTTTATCTTTATGCAGCAGGGCGACCGCCTGACCTTTTGACGCCCTGCGTGACCCACCAAGGAAATGAACCATGCGCAATACCGAACTGGAACGCCTCATCAACCAGAAACTCAACGTCAGCGACTTCAAAGACTACGCGCCGAACGGCCTCCAGGTGGAGGGGCGTGAAGAGGTGCAACGCATCGTCACCGGCGTGACCGCCAGTCAGGCGCTGCTGGACGCCGCCGTCGCGCACCGGGCCGATGCCATCGTGGTGCACCACGGCTACTTCTGGAAGAACGAGCCGGTGGTGGTGCGCGGCATGAAACGCAACCGCCTGAAGACCCTGCTGACCGAGGATATCAACCTCTACGGCTACCACCTGCCACTGGACGCGCACCCGGAGCTGGGCAATAACGCGCAGTTGGCGCAGATGCTGGGAATTGAGGTGCGGGGCGAGGTGGTGCCACTGGTGCCGTGGGGCGAGCTGGCCACGCCGCTCACCGGCGAGGCGCTGCGCCAGCGGCTGGAGCAGCAACTGGGGCGCAGCGTGCTGCACAGCGACACCCACGCACCGGCCACCATCCGCCGCGTCGCGTGGTGCACCGGCGGCGGGCAGGGCTTTATCCAGCAGGCGGCGGAGTTTGGCGTCGATGCCTTTATCAGCGGGGAGGTGTCGGAGCAGACCATCCACATCGCGCGTGAGATGGGACTGCACTTCTTTGCCGCCGGTCACCACGCCACCGAGCGCGGCGGCGTGCGGGCGCTCGGCGAGTGGCTGGCGCGGGCGCATGGGCTGGATGTCACCTTCATCGACATCGACAACCCAGCCTGATGCGGTGGGGGCAGGGCGCTGCCCCCTTTGTTAAGCCATATGGGCCGGAATGGCTTGGCGGGATTGGATAAATTCATCCAGCGCGTCAACGATGGCATCATTAATTGCCTCGCGCACCTCCGCCTCCAGCAAGGTATTTCGATCGTGCTCGTTACTGATAAAACCCAATTCAATTAATACCGCTGGCCCGGTAAATTTTAATACCGCCAACTCCGGGCGGTTTTTTATTCCCCGGTCGCGGAAATGGGTGGTTCTCACCAACCGATCCTGAATCAGTTGCGCCAACGGCTTGCTATTGTCGCGGTTATAGATCACCTCGACGCCCTGAGCAGCGGGATTGTCCGAGGCGTTGAGGTGCAGCGAGATCAGGATGTCGCTGCCCGCCTCCTTGACGCGCTGGGCGCGCTGCGACAGCGGCGTCGGCGTCTGGCTATCCTGACGGGTGATAAACACCTCGAAGCTGCCTGAGCGCAGCCGCTCCTTCAGCGCCAGCCCATACTCCAGTACCACATCCGCCTCAAACAGCGGCGGGTGTGAGGGGGTGTGCACGGCACCGGGATCAAAGACCCCCGCCTTGCGGTTTGCCATGCCATGTCCGGGATCGATGCCTATTTTCATAGTGGTTCCTTACTGCCATTACAGTGATTAAGTGGGTGGGAAAATCCTCCTTATTAAAATAAAAATCAGGATGTAATAAGCGTAACGGCTGTTCGCTTGCCGCTGGCAGAACCAACAGTCCGGCAGTGGGGAATTTATAAATAGAGTGTGCAAGGACGGCAAAAAATAAACATCACATTAATGTGATTTATTCTTTTCATAAAAAATGGGCGAAAGATGAGATCTATTTCTCATAATTTAGCCTGATTAAGGAAATTTATTATTTCAATGATCATGGTTAGGCAAGTAATAATAGGCCAGCCAGAGCGGGATCTGGCTGGCCAGCGCGCTACCCGTGATGAACGCGCTTCTCCGGCTCCTCGGGCAGGGTGTCATCCTCGAGCAGGATAAAGGCTTTTTGCAGGCCGGTGTCGGCGTCCGGGTCAGCCCCCTGCGGCGGGAAGGGGGACGCTGAGTCATCATCATTCACCGGCATCGCTTCCTGGATCTGCTGCTCATCAAACGCCGGGTTAAGCGCTGGCGAGAGCGGCGAACTGGTCAGGCTGTCGGGGATCACGGCGTGCGGCACCGGCGCATCCTCGGCCAGCGGCACCTCCTCCGCCTGTGGCACCGGCCGCGCCAGTGCCGCCATCACCGCGCCGCACAGCGCAAAGAAGGCGTAGAGGATATGGCCGCCCAATGGCTCCATCAGCGAGCCGACCAGCAGCGGGCCAAGACAGGCGCCAACGCCAAAGGCCATCAGCAAACAGGCGGAGAGCGACACCCGCCGCTCCGGCGCAATCTGGTCATTGGCCAGCGCCACCACCAGCGGGTAGAGCGAGAACTGCATCAGGCTGACCACGAACCCGATCCCCAGCAGCAGCGCGAACGGCAGGCGCGGCAGCAGCGCCAGCGGCAGTGCCGCCAGCAGCAACAGCAGCGCGCCGATGCAGAGCAGCCGGTTGCGGTTGTAGCGGTCGGAGAGCCAGCTCAGCGGGAACTGCGCCAGCAGCCCGGCGAAGATCGCCAGCGCCATGAACAGCCCGGTCTGGCGGGTGGTCAGCGCCTGTTGGCTGGTGTAGACCGGGGCCAGCCCATAGAACGCGCCCACCACCATGCCGGTCAGCAGCGTCAGCGCCAGCACCTTGGGGATCGCCCCAAGGAAGAACTTCAGCTCCAGTGGCGCGGGCGACATGTGGTTGGCGTGGGTGCGGGTGGTCAGGGCAATCGGCACCAGACAGAGGGCAAAGCAGAGCGCGATCAGCAGCAGCGTGCTGATGCCCAGCCCATCCTGCCACATCAGCACCACCTGGCCGAGCGACATCCCGAGATAGGAGGCGGCCATATAGAAACCAAACACCAGCCCGCGCTGCTCCGACTGCGCCTGATCGTTAAGCCAGCTCTCCAGCACCATGTACTGGCACATCATGCACAGGCCGATGATCAGCCGCAGCCCCACCCACGCGGGCAGGCTGTCCGTCAGCCCGTGGCCGAGCACCGCGGCGGTGATGATGCCGGAGCAGGAGACATAGGCGCGGATGTGGCCGACGCGGGCGATCAGCACATGGCCCACTTTGCCGCCAATCACCAGCCCGATGTAGTGGGCGGCGATGATGGCGCCAATCAACATGCCGCCCACCTGCATCGCCGTCAGCCGCAGCGAGACATAGGTGGTCAGCAGGCCGGAGCCAAGCAGCATCAACAGGGTGGTGGTGTAGAGGGGAAAAAAGACGCCCAAGGTTTTTTTCACGCTATCTCCCTTATTCCATGCAAGAAAGGCGGGGCATGAGGCGCCCCGGCGCACCTTCACCGGCGCAGGATGAACAACCCGATACACTTGATACTAGCAGGTGTGAAAGGGCGTGAGGCCGCTGCCACGTAACAGGTTGACAGCGCACCAATATTTGCAGCATAAATATGCATGTTTTTATTGATAAATATTCTTTATCTAAGGGGTGGCCAGTGCAGCGAGCACGTTGTTATCTGTTGGGGGAGCGCGCGGTCGTTCTGGAGCTTGAGCCGCCGATTTCGCTGTTGAGCCAGCAGCGCATCTGGGGGCTGACGGCGCGCCTGCGCGAGCGGCCGGAAGTGCGGGAAGCCATTCCGGGCATGAATAACCTGACCATCCTGCTGGCCGAGCCGCAGGCAGTGGCGCTGGACGCCATTGAGCGGCTGCAACGCTGGTGGGAGGAGAGTGAGTCACTGGTGCCGGAGGCGCGCCAGGTGGAGATCCCGGTGATCTACGGCGGTGCGGACGGCCCCGATCTGACGGGGGTGGCGCGCCATACCGGGCTGACGCCGCAACAGGTGGTGGAGGCGCACGCCTCGGCCCACTATATCGTCTATTTCCTCGGCTTCCTGCCGGGCTTCTCCTATCTGGGCGGGATGCCAGCGCAGCTTGCCACCCCGCGCCACGGCGAACCGCGCCTACAGGTGCCGGCTGGCTCGGTTGGCATCGCCGGTGAGCAGACCGGCATCTATCCGCTGGCCTCGCCCGGCGGCTGGCAGTTGATTGGCCGCACGCCGAGCCGGTTGTTCATGCCGGAGCAGCAACCGCCCACGCTGTTGCAGCCGGGCGACAGCGTGCGCTTTGTGCCGCAGAAGGAGGGCGTATGCTGAAAATTGTTCGTGCCGGGATGCTGACCACCGTTCAGGATCAGGGCCGCCACGGTTTCCGGGCGCTCGGCATCAGCCAGACGGGCGCGCTGGATCTACCGGCGCTGCAACTGGCGAACCTGCTGGTCGGCAACGCGCCGCTGACGGCGGCACTGGAGATCACCCTCGGCCAGTTCTGCGCCGAATTTTTGCGTGAGGATTGGATCGCCCTGACGGGCGCGGGCTGTGACGCTGAACTGGATGGCGAAAAGCTCTGGACCGGCTGGCGCTACCGGGTGAAGCCGGGGCAGCGGCTGGTGCTGAAGATGCCCAAGCGCGGGATGCGCAGCTACCTGGCTGTCTCTGGCGGCTTTGATGTGCCGGAAGTGTTGGGGTCGCGCAGTACCGACGTCAAGGCGGGCATCGGCGGCCATCAGGGGCGCGCGCTGCGGGATGATGACCTGTTGCCGCTCGGCACGCCGCAGTATCTGCCGCGCCGCCCGACCGGCATCAAGCAGCTGCTGTTCAACAACCGCGTGCGGGCGGTGCCGGGGCCGGAGTATTTGGAGTTCAGCCCGGCGGCGCGGGAGTCCTTCTGGCGCACGGCGTGGCAGATCAGCCCGCAGAGCAACCGCATGGGCTACCGGCTGCATGGCCATGCGCTGGAGCGCACCACCGACCGCGAGATGCTCTCCCACGGCCTGCTGCCGGGCGTGGTGCAGGTGCCGGGCAACGGCCAGCCGATTGTGCTGCTGGCGGATGCCCAGACCACCGGCGGCTACCCGCGCATTGCCTGCATCATCGAGGCAGATCTCTACCATCTGGCGCAGATCCGGCTGGGCGAGCCGATTCACTTTATCAAGTGCACGCTGGAGCAGGCGCATCAGGCGCAGGCCGAGCAGGCGCGTTTCCTGCAACAGGTGCAGTGGGGGTTACATGAACGTTGATTTAAACGCCGATTTGGGCGAGGGGTGCGCCAACGACCGCGAACTGCTGCAACTGGTGAGCTCCGCCAACATCGCCTGTGGCTTCCATGCAGGCGACGCGCAAACCATGGTGCAGTCGGTGCGCTGGGCGCGCGAGTTCGGCGTCGCCATCGGCGCACATCCCAGCTTCCCGGATCGGGAGAACTTTGGCCGCACGGCGATGCAACTGCCGCCGGAGACGGTCTATGCGCAGGTGCTCTATCAGGTGGGCGCGCTGGCGGCGATTGCCCGCGCCGAGGGCGGCGCGTTGGTTCACGTCAAGCCACACGGTATGCTCTACAACCAGGCGGCCAAGGAGCCAGCGCTGGCGGAAGCGATCGCCCGTGCGGTGCAGGCGGTGGACAGCCAACTGCGGCTGGTGGGGCTGGCGGGCAGCGAGCTGATCCGCGCCGGGCAGCGGCTGGGGCTGGCGACGCGCGAAGAGGTGTTCGCTGACCGCCGTTACCAATCCGATGGCTCGCTGGTGCCGCGCAGCCAGCCGGATGCGCTGATTGAGAGCGACGAGCAGGCGCTGGCACAGACCCTGCATATGGTCCAGCACGGGCAGGTGATCAGCCGCGACGGCCAGACGGTGCCGGTGCGCGCCGATACCGTCTGCCTGCATGGCGACGGCGCGCACGCGCTGGCCTTCGCCCGGCTGCTGCGCCGCAGCTTCACCGAGCGGCAGATTGCGGTGCGCGCCGCCTAATCACACCGCCGCCCTGTGCGGCATCACGCATCACACGCCGGGCCGCACCCGGCGTTTTTATCTGGGAGCAGGGAATATGCAACAGGCTGTGAATATGTGGCCGCTGATCGGCATTGCCGTGATTGTGGTGGGGTTTGTATTGCGCTTTAACGCGGTGCTGGTGGTGATGGTCGCTGGCATCGTCACCGGGCTGGCGGCCGCCATGCCGGTCACGGACATTCTGGAGAAACTGGGCAGCGGCTTCCTTAACACCCGCACGCTGCCGCTGATCCTACTGCTGCCGCTGGTGGTGATTGGGCTGCTGGAGCGCCACGGCCTGAAGGAGCGGGCGCAGGCGTTTATCGCCACCATCCACAGCGCCACCGCGGGCCGCCTGCTGACCGTCTACCTGTTGGCGCGTGAGTTAACCGCCGCGCTGGGGCTGACCAGTTTGGGCGGCCACCCGCAGATGGTACGGCCGATGCTGGCGCCGATGGCCGAGGGTGCCGCCGCCCGTGACGGCCACCTGCCGGAAGCGACCCGCCACCGCCTGCGCGCGATGGCCGCCGCCACCGACAACATCGGGCTGTTTTTCGGTGAGGATATCTTCGTGGCCTTCGGGGCCATCATCTTCATGCACAACTTTATGCAGGAGTCGGCGGGCATTGAGACGGAGCCGCTGCACATTGCGCTGTGGGGCATCCCGACGGCGGTGGCCGCCTTCCTGATCCACGCCTTCCGCCTCAACCGGATGGATCGCCAACTCAAGCGGGAGCTGGCGGCGCTTAATGACGCCGCGCTGACGCGCAAAGGGGGCCACTGATGTTCCAGCAACAATATCTCTATACGCTGGCAGGCATCCTGCTGCTGCTGGTGGCGCTGCTCTCGCTGCGCGATCGCGCCAACCCCCGCCGCCTCTTTACCGGCCTGTTCTGGGGGCTGTATGGGCTGGTTTTCCTGCTCGGCGACTGGGCGGCGGAGTGGGTCGGGCAAGTAACCGGTGGCGACGGCACCCGTGGCCTGCACATTCTGGTGGGCGTGCTGGTGGTGGTGATGGCACTGCTCGCTGGCTGCGGCGGCGTGCGGCTCGGCAGTTACTCCCAGCGCAGTGAGCGGGCGCGCAGCGAGAGCGCGGCCCGCCTCGGCAACCGGCTGTTCCTGCCAGCGCTGGCGATCCCGGTGGTGACGGTGCTCGGCGTGCTGGCCTTCAACAACATTCCGGGACTGACGGGCGCGGTATTCGGCACCGGCAGCCCGCCAGCGCTGGTGACGCTCTTCTCGATGCTGGTGGGCTGCCTGATTGGGCTGGGCATCGCGCTGGTGATGACGCGCGACTCGGCGCTGCAATCAGTGCAGGAGGCGCGCCGGTTGCTGGACGCCATCGGCTGGGCATTCATCCTGCCGCAACTGCTGGCGACGCTGGGGCTGCTGTTCACCGCTGCTGGCGTCGGCAGCGCCATCGCTGACCTGACGCAGAGCTATCTGGCGGTTGACCACCGGCTGGTGGCGGTGGCGGTCTACGCCATTGGCATGGCGCTGCTGACAATGGTCATGGGCAACGCCTTCGCCGCCTTCCCAATTGTCACGGCGGGCGTTGGCATCCCGATTCTGGTGCTGCAACAGGGCGGCAACCCAGCGGTGATGGCCGCGATCGGCATGTTCTCCGGCTACTGCGGCACCCTGATGACGCCGATGGCCGCCAACTACAACCTGGTGCCGGCGGCGCTGCTGGAGCTGCCGGATCGCAACGCGGTGATCAAGGCGCAGATCCCCACCGGACTGGCGCTGTTGCTGGTTAACATTTTCCTGCTCTACTTTTTGATGTTTTTATAAGCCACTGGCTATGCTGATCATAGGGCTGCCCAAGGGGGCGGCAAACCGGGGGCGAAAAGTATGCAAACGGTACTGGTAACAGGATTTGAACCCTTTGGCGGCGAGCGCCTCAACCCCTCGTGGGAGGTGGTGAGGCGGCTGCACGATATGGAGCTGGGCAGGGCGCACATCGTGGCGCGCCAACTGCCCTGCGTGTTCCACCATGCGCTGGAGGCGCTGCACGCGGCGATTGAGGAGACGCAACCGCGGCTGGTGCTGGCGGTGGGTCAGGCTGGCGGGCGGGCGGAGATCAGCCTTGAACGGGTGGCGATCAACGTCGATGACGCGCGCATCCCGGACAATCAGGGCCAGCAGCCGGTGGATGAGCCGGTGGTGCCGGGCGGCCCGGCCGCCTACTTCTCGCTGCTACCCATTAAGGCGATTGTCACCGGCCTGCGTGAGGCGGGCATTCCGGCGGCGGTGTCGCAGAGCGCTGGCACCTACGTCTGCAACCATGTGATGTACGGCCTGCTGCACCACCTGCACAGCCGCGGCAACTCGCGCATCAAGGGCGGCTTCATCCACATTCCCTACCTGCCGGAGCAGGCGGCGCACCATCCGGGCGCGCCCAGCATGGCGGCCTCCACGGTGCTGACCGCGCTGGAGCTGACCATTGCCATTGCGCTGAGCACCGAACGCGACCTGCTGGTAAGTGGCGGCGCGACCCACTGATTTTGCGCTATACTTCAAGGCGTTAACAGGCACGCTGCGGCGTGCCTCTCTTTAGCTGCCAAGGAGTTGTGCCCATGCCTGAAGGCCCGGAGATTCGACGCGCCGCCGACAAAATCGAGAAAGCCATCGCCGGGAAGCCGCTGACCGAGGTCTGGTTTGCCTTTCCCCAATTGCAACCCTATCAGTCAGAACTGATCGGCACCCACGTCATCCGGTTTGAGACGCGCGGCAAGGCGCTGCTGACCCACTTCTCCAACGGCATGACGCTCTACAGCCATAACCAACTGTATGGCGTCTGGCGGGTGATGAAGCCGGGCGAGGCCCCGGCTGGCAAGCGCTCGTTGCGGGTGCGGCTGGAGACCGCCGACAAGGCGGCGCTGCTGCTGAGCGCCTCGGACATTTCGCTGTGGATGACGGAGGAGATTGAGCAGCACCCCTTCCTGATGCGCATCGGCCCGGATGTGCTGGACAGCGCGCTGACGCCTGACATGGTGCGCGAACGGCTGATGTCGCCGGCTTTCCGCCGCCGCCAGTTGGCCGGTACGCTGCTTGACCAATCCTTTATCGCCGGGCTGGGCAACTACCTGCGCGCCGAAATCCTCTGGCAGGCGCAGCTTGCTCCCCACCACAAGCCGCAAGATTTAGACGAGACGCAGCGTGAGGCGCTGGCCGAGGCGGTGCTCTCCATCGCCCGCCTCTCCTACGCCACGCGCGGCCGGGTGAAGGAGAATAAACACCACGGCGCGCTGTTCCGCTTCCGGGTATTTGGGCGGGCGGGCAAGCCCTGCGAGCGCTGCGGCGGCACGGTGGAGAAGACCACGCTCTCCTCGCGCCCCTTCTACTGGTGCCCGGCCTGCCAGCGCTAGGCGATCAGAAGGTGGCCTTGATCCCCCGCATCCCGGTGGCGGTCATCCGCGCGTCAGGCTGGGTGAGCCAGACGCCATAGCCGCGCGGCTCGCTGGCGCTGCTGAGATAGAACCGGTAACTGGGGGGAGAGGGGGGCGGCGGTCAGGGTGGCCCCGCCGCGCAGCGAAAAAAAACCGGGAGACTGGCGTCTCCCGGTGGGCATGAACTGCGAGGGACTTAGCCTTTGATCTGGCTCTTGAAGTCGCGCTGATCGTAGCCAGTGTAGAGCTGGCGCGGACGGGCGATCTTGATGCCTTCCTGATGCATCTCGTTCCAGTGGGCGATCCAGCCGATGGTGCGAGCCATCGCGAAGATCACGGTAAACATGGAGGAGGGGATGCGCATCGCCTTCAGGATAATGCCGGAGTAGAAGTCGACGTTCGGGTAGAGTTTGCGCTCAATGAAGTAGGGGTCGTTCAGCGCGATGTGCTCCAGCTCCATGGCGACTTCCAGCAGGTCGTCCTTCATGTTCAGCTCGTTCAGCACTTCGTGGCAGGTTTCGCGCATCACGGTGGCGCGTGGGTCGTAGTTTTTGTAGACCCGGTGGCCAAAGCCCATCAGGCGGAACGAGTCGTTCTTGTCCTTGGCGCGGCGCAGGAACTCTGGGATGTGCTCCACGGTGTTGATCTCTTCCAGCATCTTCAGGCAGGCCTCGTTGGCGCCGCCGTGTGCCGGCCCCCACAGCGAGGCGATGCCTGCGGCGATACAGGCGAACGGGTTCGCGCCGCTGGAGCCAGCGGTACGCACGGTAGAGGTGGAGGCGTTCTGCTCATGGTCAGCGTGCAGGATCAGGATGCGATCCATGGCGCGCTCCAGCACCGGGTTCACCTTATACTCTTCGCACGGGGTGGCGAACATCATATGCAGGAAGTTACCGGCATAGGAGAGGTCGTTGCGCGGATAGACGAAAGGCTGGCCAATGGAGTACTTGTAGCACATCGCGGCCACGGTCGGCATTTTCGACAGCAGGCGGAAGGCGGCAATCTCGCGGTGGCGCTCATTCTCCACGTCAATCGAGTCGTGGTAGAAGGCCGCCAGCGCGCCGGTCACGCCGCACAGCACCGCCATCGGGTGGGAGTCGCGGCGGAAGCCGTGGAACAGGCGGGTGATCTGCTCGTGCACCATGGTGTGGCGCGTCACGGTGGTGCGGAACTCATCAAACTGCGCCTTGGTCGGCGCTTCGCCGTACAGCAGGATGTAGCACACTTCCAGATAGTTGGACTCTTGCGCCAACTGGTCGATCGGGAAACCGCGATGCAGCAGGATGCCCTCATCGCCGTCGATATAGGTGATCTTCGATTCGCAGGATGCGGTCGAGGTGAAACCCGGATCGAACGTGAACAGCCCTTTGGAACCCAGGCTACGGACGTCAAGTTCATCCTGACCGAGGGTACCGGTTAGGACATCCAGTTCAATCGGATCACTCCCCTCGCGGGTCAGTGTCGCTTTCTTGTCAGCCATTTTACTGTCTCCTTAGCGCCTTATTATTAAAATCTGTTACAACCGAGGCCCGTTCTCCGGGAATACCGGATGCCTGTCGGTGCATGAGCGGCTGTAAATGGGGAGGGGTACAGCGTTCATGGCATGCGGCCCAGTCCGGAAGACCGGACACTGTGGCTGACCAGTAGAGGGCTGACAAGCTGTGTTCCTGGTTGTTAACGACTCAGTAATCTCGGGGTGATAGAACGCCTCACCCTACGACATCGCTCAACGTGCGGTGTGCTAAGCCCTGTGAGGGCCTTTCAATTGTCATCACAAATGGCACGTGTTCCGTTAATACACTGTTGCATAACTTAGGCGACCAGGGAAGAGCCATCTGATAAGCCTCAGGTCATAGGGGAGATTGCTTGCCTATATGTAATGGAAATGTTGATCTAATGTCAAACTCCATAATTAAATTTGTATCATTTGTGAAATCTATGACCCAGATCACTGTTTTGGTCAAATGTGACCAAAGCATTTGTGTGGGAATTGTAATGGGAATGTGAACAGCCTATACTGCCGCCAGGTCTCCGGAACACCCTGAAGTAGGAGCACCCAGCGTTAATAAGACCGCGCCGTTTAAGCACAGTGGACGTTGATGTTTGAGCGCGTGACGTGAAGGGCCAAGGCTCTTAACGCTGTCTGATCCCCACCCAGGCCGGAGGAAGGAAAATAATAAGAGCTGTGTGGGCTAATCCGTGAAAAAACAAAGACCTGTCAATCTGGATCTGCAAACGATCCGGTTTCCTGTTGCTGCGATAGCGTCAATTTTACACCGAGTCTCTGGCGTAATCAGCTTCGTAGCGGTCGGTATCCTCCTGTGGCTTCTGGGCATCTCCCTCTCCTCTCCGGAAGGGTTTGCGCAGGCCGCTGCCATTATGAATAGTGGGTTCGTTAAATTCATATTTTGGGGCATCCTGACTGCACTTGCCTACCACACCTGCGCGGGCATCCGCCACCTGATGATGGATTTTGGCATGATCGAAGAGAGTCTGGCCGCCGGTACCCGCACAGCCCAAGTGGCTATGGTGGTCACCGTCGTGCTGTCAATTCTGGCTGGAGTTTGGGTATGGTAAGCAATGTTTCAGCATTGGGGCGCAATGGCGTGCACGACTGGCTTCTAATCCGGGCCTCGTCCATCGTCATCACCCTGTATATCATCTATATCGTGGGCTTTTTCCTCATCGCCCCGCCACTCACCTATGCCGTCTGGCATGATTTCTTTGCCTCTTCCACCACCAAAGTGTTCACCCTGCTGACGCTGCTCTCGACCCTGGTTCACACCTGGATCGGCATGTGGCAGGTGCTGACGGACTATATCAAGCCGTTGGCGTTGCGCCTGACGATCCAGCTGGCCATCGTCCTGCTGCTGTTCGTGTACTTAATCTATGGAACCATCGTGGTGTGGGGAGTGTAAATGAAACTGCCAGTCAGAGAGTTTGATGCAGTGGTCGTCGGTGCCGGCGGCGCAGGTATGCGCGCGGCGCTACAAATTTCACAGATGGGCCTCTCCTGTGCCCTGGTGTCCAAGGTCTTCCCAACCCGCTCCCACACGGTCTCCGCCCAAGGCGGCATCACCGTGGCCCTCGGCAACAGCCATGAGGACAACTGGGAGTGGCACATGTATGACACGGTGAAGGGTTCCGACTACATCGGTGATCAGGACGCCATCGAATATATGTGCAAAACCGGCCCGGAAGCGATTCTGGAGCTGGAGCACATGGGCCTGCCGTTCTCCCGTCTGGAGGATGGCCGCGTCTACCAGCGCCCGTTCGGCGGCCAGTCGAAGAACTTCGGCGGCGAGCAGGCGGCACGCACTGCGGCGGCGGCTGACCGTACCGGCCACGCGCTGCTGCACACGCTCTACCAACAGAACCTGAAGAACGGCACCACCATCTTCTCCGAGTGGTACGCGCTGGATCTGGTGAAGAACCAGGATGGCGACGTGCTGGGCTGTACCGCCATCTGCATCGAAACCGGTGAGGTGGTCTACTTCAAGGCGAAGGCCACGGTGCTGGCCACCGGCGGCGCGGGCCGTATCTACCAGTCCACCACCAACGCCCACATCAATACCGGTGACGGCGTCGGCATGGCGCTGCGCGCCGGTGTGCCGGTGCAGGACATGGAGATGTGGCAGTTCCACCCGACCGGCATCGCTGGCGCGGGCGTACTGGTGACCGAAGGGTGCCGCGGCGAGGGCGGTTACCTGCTGAACAAGGATGGCGAGCGCTTCATGGAGCGTTACGCGCCGAACGCCAAAGATTTGGCGGGCCGCGACGTGGTGGCACGTTCCATCATGATCGAGATCCGCGAAGGGCGTGGCTGCGATGGCCCGTGGGGCCCGCACGCCAAGCTGAAACTCGACCACCTTGGCAAAGATGTGCTGGAGTCCCGCCTGCCGGGCATCCTTGAGCTGTCCCGCACCTTCGCCCACGTTGACCCGGTAAAAGAGCCAATTCCAGTCATTCCGACCTGCCACTACATGATGGGCGGTATCCCGACCAAGGTGAGCGGTCAGGCACTGCGCCTCAACGCCAAGGGCGAGGATGAGGTGATTCCGGGGCTGTTCGCGGTGGGCGAGATCGCCTGCGTGTCGGTGCACGGTGCCAACCGCCTCGGCGGCAACTCGCTGCTCGACCTGGTGGTGTTTGGCCGTGCGGCCGGGATGCACCTGCAAGAGTCGCTGATGGAGCAGGGCACGCTGCGCGACGCCAGCGACTCGGATATCGAGGCCTCGCTGACCCGCCTCAACCGCTGGAACAATACCCGCTCCGGCGAAGACCCGGTGGAGATCCGCAAGGCGCTGCAAGCCTGTATGCAGAACAACTTCTCCGTCTTCCGTGAGGGTGACGCGATGGCGAAGGGACTGGCCGAACTGAAAGAGATCCGTGAGCGCCTGAAAAACGCCCGTCTGGATGACACCTCCACCGAGTTCAACACCCAGCGCATCGAGTGTTTGGAGCTGGATAACTTGATGGAGACGGCCTTCTCCACGGCGGTGTCCGCCAACTTCCGTACCGAGAGCCGCGGGGCGCACAGCCGCTTCGACTACCCGGAGCGGGATGATGAGAACTGGCTGTGCCATACGCTCTATGAGCCGCAAAATGAAAGCATGACCCGTCGCGAAGTGAACATGCAGCCAAAACTGCGCCCGGCCTTCCCGCCGAAAGCGCGTACCTACTAGTTGGCGCATGGTGCACAGGAGTATTAGATGAAAATTGAATTCTCGATCTACCGCTACAACCCTGATGTCGATGATGCACCGTACATGAAGGATTATGTGCTGGAGGCCGAAGAGGGCCGCGACATGATGTTGCTGGACGCGCTGATCCTGCTGAAGGAGCAGGACGCGATGCTGACCTTCCGCCGCTCCTGCCGTGAAGGGGTATGCGGCTCCGATGGCCTCAACATGAATGGCAAAAACGGCCTGGCGTGCATCACGCCGCTGTCGGCGCTGCGCAACGGCAACAAGAAGATAGTGATCCGTCCACTGCCCGGATTGCCCGTGATCCGCGATCTGGTCGTAGACATGGGACAATTCTATAAGCAGTATGAGAAGATTAAGCCTTACCTGTTGAATGATCAGAAAAATCCGCCGGCGCGTGAATACTTGCAGATGCCGGAAGACCGGGCGAAGCTGGATGGCCTGTACGAGTGTATTCTCTGTGCTTGCTGCTCCACCTCCTGCCCATCATTCTGGTGGAACCCGGACAAGTTCATCGGCCCGGCCGGGCTGCTGGCGGCCTACCGCTTCCTGATCGATAGCCGCGACACTGAAACCCAGTCGCGTCTGGATGGCCTGAGCGATGCCTTCAGCGTGTTCCGCTGCCACAGTATCATGAACTGCGTCAGCGTCTGCCCGAAAGGGCTGAACCCGACCAAGGCAATTGGGCACATCAAGTCCATGCTGTTGCAACGGGGCGCCTGATCCCCGTGCGCCGGGGGCCAACTGGCCCCCGGCGCAACACTCAGGCCAGGAAACCTTTGAAAGCGGCCGCGCGTGACCGCTTCCAAAGGTTCCTTTACGGGCCGGGGCGCCGTGAGCGCACACCCGTAATGCATGAACCGTAATGACGGCACACCGTTTGTACGGCACGACGATGTATGTTAACCACGGCGAAAACTAAAGCTTCAAAGCTTAAGGGATCATGATGCAGAACGGCGCAATGAAGGCCTGGCTGGATTCCTCCTATCTGGCGGGCGCGAACCAGTCTTACATAGAGCAGCTCTATGAAGACTTCTTAACCGATCCGGGCTCCGTTGAAGATAGCTGGCGTTCTATTTTCCAACAGCTACCCACCGCGGGTGTAAAACCCGATCAGCTCCACTCGAAAACCCGGGACTACTTCCGCCGTCTGGCGAAAGACACGTCCCGTTACTCCGCGGCAATCAATGATCCAGACACGGACGCCAAACAGGTGAAAGTGTTGCAGTTGATCAACGCCTTCCGCTTCCGCGGCCATCAGCAGGCCAACCTTGATCCCCTCGGCCTGTGGCAGCGCGAGACGGTGCCCGATCTGGACCCGGCCTACCACAACCTCTCCGAGGCGGATTTCCAGGAGACCTTCAACGTCGGCTCCTTTGCCATCGGCAAGGACACCATGCAGCTCGGCGAGCTGTACAAGGCGCTGAAGCAGACCTACTGCGGCCCGGTCGGCGCGGAGTACATGCACATCACCAACACCGAAGAGAAGCGCTGGATCCAGCAGCGTATCGAGTCGGTATTGGGGCTGCCCTCCTTCAGCAGCGAAGAGAAGAAGCGCTTCCTGAAAGAGCTGACGGCCGCCGAAGGGCTGGAGCGCTATCTGGGCGCGAAATTCCCCGGCGCGAAACGTTTCTCCCTTGAGGGTGGCGATTCGCTGGTGACGATGCTGAAAGAGATGATCCGCCACGCTGGCAAGAACGGCACGCGCGAAGTGGTGCTGGGCATGGCGCACCGCGGCCGCCTGAACGTGCTGATCAACGTGCTCGGCAAGAAGACCGAAGAGCTGTTCGATGAGTTCGCCGGCAAGCACAAAGAGCACCTCGGCACCGGTGACGTGAAGTACCACATGGGCTTCTCCTCCGACGTCGAGACCGAGGGCGGCATGGTGCACTTGGCGCTGGCGTTCAACCCGTCGCACCTGGAGATCGTCAGCCCGGTGGTGATGGGCTCGGTTCGCGCCCGCCGCGACCGCCTCGACGAGGCGCGCAGCAACATGGTGCTGCCGATCACCATCCACGGTGACGCGGCGATTGCCGGTCAGGGCGTGGTGCAAGAGACGCTGAACATGTCTCAGGCCCGCGGCTACGAAGTGGGTGGCACCGTGCGCATCGTCATCAACAACCAGGTGGGCTTCACCACCTCCAACCCGCAGGACGCGCGCTCCACCGAGTACTGCACCGACATCGCGAAGATGGTGCAGGCACCGATCTTCCACGTCAACGCGGACGATCCGGAAGCGGTGGCCTTTGTCACCCGTCTGGCGTTGGATTTCCGTAACACCTTCAAGCGCGACGTGATGATCGATCTGGTCTGCTACCGCCGCCACGGCCACAACGAGGCCGATGAGCCGAGCGCGACCCAGCCGCTGATGTACGCGAAGATCAAGAAGCATCCGACGCCGCGCAAACTCTATGCTGACCGCCTGAGCGAGACGCAGGTTGCCAGCCTGGAAGATGCCACGGAAATGATCAACCTGTACCGGGATGCCCTCGACCGCGGCGATTGCGTGGTAGAAGAGTGGCGCCCGATGAACATGCACTCCTTTACCTGGTCGCCGTACCTCAACCACGAGTGGGATGAGCCGTACCCGAACAAAGTAGAGATGAAGCGCTTGCAGGATCTGGCCCGCCGCATCAGCGCCATCCCGGACGGGGTGGAGGTGCAGGCACGTGTCGCCAAGATCTACAACGACCGCAAAGAGATGGCCGAAGGCAACAAGCTGTTCGACTGGGGCGGCGCGGAGAACCTGGCCTACGCCACGCTGGTGGATGAGGGCGTGCCCGTGCGTCTCTCCGGCGAGGACAGCGGCCGTGGCACCTTCTTCCACCGCCATGCGGTGATCCACAACCAGCGCAACGGCGCGGTCTACGTGCCGCTGAACCACATCCACAACAGCCAGGGCGTGTTCCGCGTGTGGGACTCCGTGCTCTCTGAGGAAGCGGTGCTGGCGTTTGAATATGGCTACGCCACCGCAGAGCCGCGCACCCTGACCATCTGGGAAGCGCAGTTCGGTGACTTCGCCAACGGCGCGCAGGTGGTGATCGACCAGTTCATCAGCTCCGGCGAGCAGAAGTGGGGCCGGATGTGCGGGCTGGTGATGCTGCTGCCACACGGCTACGAAGGGCAGGGGCCGGAGCACTCCTCCGCGCGTCTGGAGCGCTACCTGCAACTCTGCGCTGAGCAGAACATGCAGGTCTGCATCCCGTCCACCCCGGCACAGGTCTACCACATGCTGCGCCGTCAGGCGCTGCGCGGTATGCGTCGCCCGCTGGTGGTGATGTCGCCGAAATCCCTGCTGCGCCACCCGCTGGCGGTCTCCAGCCTGGATGAGCTGGCGAACGGCAGCTTCCAGCCAGCCATCGGCGAGATTGACGAACTGGATCCAAAACAGGTTAAACGTGTGGTGATGTGCTCTGGCAAGGTCTACTACGACCTGCTGGAACAGCGCCGCAAAAATGAGCAGACCAATGTGGCAATCATCCGCATTGAGCAGCTCTACCCGTTCCCTCATCAGGCGGTGCAGGCGGTGCTGGAGCAGTACGCGCACGTGCATGACTTCGTCTGGTGCCAGGAAGAGCCACTGAACCAGGGTGCCTGGTATTGCAGCCAGCACAACTTCCGTGAAGTGATTCCTTTCGGGGCTTCTTTACGTTACGCCGGGCGTGCGGCTTCTGCCTCGCCGGCAGTGGGCTACATGTCCGTTCACCAGAAACAGCAACAAGCTCTGGTCAATGACGCGCTGAACGTTGATTAATACATAAGGATAGATAATGAGTAGCGTAGATATTCTGGTTCCTGACCTGCCTGAATCGGTCGCCGATGCCACCGTCGCCACCTGGCACAAAAAGCCGGGCGACAGCGTGGAGCGTGATGAAGTATTGGTGGAAATCGAAACCGATAAAGTGGTGCTGGAAGTGCCAGCGGTAGAAGCTGGCGTTCTGGACAGCGTACTGGAAGATGAGGGCGCGACCGTGACCTCCCGCCAGATCCTGGCGCGCCTGCGCCCTGGCAACAGCAGCGGCAAACCGAGCGAAGACAAGGTGCAGAACAACGCGCCGACCCCGGCCCAGCGCCAGACCGCCAGCCTGGATGAGGAGAGCAACGACGCCCTCAGCCCGGCCATCCGCCGCCTGATCGCCGAGCACAACCTCGACGCCTCTGCCATCAAGGGCAGCGGTGTCGGTGGCCGCCTGACGCGTGAGGACGTGGAGCAGCACCTGGCGAAGGCCAAGTCTGACCAACCGGCCGCCCGCGCGCCAGAGACCGCCAAGGGCAGCAGCGAGCCAGCCCCGGCGCTCGGCAGCCGCAGCGAGAAGCGCGTGCCGATGACCCGCCTGCGCAAGCGTGTGGCAGAACGCCTGCTGGAAGCGAAAAACAGCACCGCGATGCTGACCACCTTCAACGAAATCAACATGAAGCCGATCATGGACTTGCGTAAGCAGTATGGCGAGTCCTTCGAGAAGCGCCACGGCGTGCGTCTGGGCTTCATGTCCTTCTACCTGAAAGCAGTGGTGGAAGCGCTGAAACGCTTCCCGGAAGTCAACGCCTCCATCGATGGCGATGACGTGGTCTACCACAACTACTTTGACATCAGCATCGCCGTCTCCACGCCGCGCGGTCTGGTGACCCCAGTGCTGCGTGACATCGATACTCTCGGCATGGCCGACATCGAGAAGAGCATCAAGGAGCTGGCAGTCAAGGGCCGTGATGGCAAGCTGAAAGTGGAAGAGCTGACCGGGGGTAACTTCACCATCACCAACGGCGGCGTCTTCGGTTCACTGATGTCCACCCCGATCATCAACCCGCCGCAGAGCGCCATCCTCGGGATGCACGCGATCAAGGATCGCCCGATGGCGGTCAACGGTCAGGTAGTGATTCTGCCGATGATGTACCTGGCGCTCTCCTATGACCACCGCCTGATTGATGGCCGTGAGTCCGTGGGCTTCCTGGTCACCATCAAAGAGATGCTGGAAGATCCGGCTCGCCTGCTGCTGGACGTCTAAGCCAAACGGGCGCCACGCGGGCGCCCGATACTTTCATCTGGCCGTGCCCCGGCCCACGACGGGCTGGCGGGGCGGCTGAATCTTTCAGACCTGAATGGATAGAAGATCATGAACTTACACGAGTATCAGGCAAAACAGCTGTTTGCACGGTATGGCCTGCCAGTACCGACCGGTTACGCCTGCAACACCCCGCGCGAGGCGGAAGAAGCGGCGTCCAAAATTGGCGCTGGCCCGTGGGTGGTGAAGTGCCAGGTACACGCCGGCGGCCGCGGTAAAGCGGGCGGCGTGAAGGTCGTGAAAAGCAAGGAAGAGATCCGTGCTTTCGCTGAGCAGTGGCTGGGCAAAAAACTGGTGACTTACCAAACGGACGCCAATGGCCAGCCGGTTCACCAGATCCTGGTGGAAGCCGCGACCGACATCGAGAAAGAGCTCTATCTGGGCGCCGTGGTTGACCGTAGCTCCCGCCGCGTGGTGTTCATGGCCTCCACCGAAGGTGGCGTGGAGATCGAAAAAGTGGCGGAAGAGACCCCGCACCTGATCCACAAAATGGCCCTCGACCCGCTGACCGGCCCGCAGCCGTATCAGGGCCGCGAGCTGGCCTTCAAGCTGGGCCTGAGCGGCAAGCAGGTTCAGCAGTTCACCAAGATCTTCATGGGTCTGGCAAACATCTTCCTGGAGCGCGATCTGGCGCTGATCGAGATCAACCCGCTGGTGATCACCAAGCAGGGCGATCTGGTCTGCCTCGATGGCAAGCTGGGCGCGGATGGCAACGCCCTGTTCCGCCAGCCGGAACTGCGCGAAATGCAGGACCCGAGCCAGGAAGACGCGCGTGAAGCGCACGCGGCACAGTGGGAGCTGAACTATGTGGCGCTGGATGGCAACATCGGCTGCATGGTGAACGGCGCAGGCCTGGCGATGGGCACCATGGACATCGTGAAGCTGCACGGCGGCGAACCGGCCAACTTCCTTGACGTTGGCGGCGGCGCGACCAAAGAGCGCGTGACCGAAGCGTTCAAAATCATCCTCTCCGATGAGAAGGTGAAAGCGGTGCTGGTCAACATCTTCGGCGGCATCGTGCGCTGCGACCTGATTGCCGACGGCATCATTGGCGCGGTCTCTGAAGTGGGTGTCAGCGTGCCGGTGGTGGTGCGTCTGGAAGGGAACAACGCCGAACTGGGAGCCACGCGTCTGGCTGACAGCGGCCTGAATATCATTGCTGCGACCAGCCTGACGGATGCGGCTCAGCAAGTTGTTGCGGCAGTGGAGGGGAAATAATGTCCATCTTAATCAATAAAGAGACTAAAGTTATCTGCCAGGGCTTCACCGGCAGCCAGGGGACGTTCCACTCCGAGCAGGCGATTGCCTACGGTACCCAGATGGTCGGCGGTGTGACGCCGGGCAAAGGCGGCACCGAGCATCTGGGCCTGCCAGTCTTCAACACCGTGCGTGAAGCGGTTGAGCAGACCGGCGCTACCGCGTCCGTGATCTACGTGCCCGCCCCGTTCTGCAAAGACTCCATTCTGGAAGCGCTGGACGCTGGCATTAAGCTGATCATCTGCATCACCGAAGGCATCCCGACGCTGGACATGCTGGTGGTGAAAGCCAAGCTGGAGCAGACCGACGCGCGCATGATCGGGCCGAACTGCCCGGGCGTCATCACCCCGGGCGAGTGCAAAATCGGCATCATGCCGGGCCACATCCACAAGCCGGGCAAAGTGGGCATCGTCTCCCGCTCTGGCACCCTGACCTATGAAGCGGTCAAGCAGACCACGGACTACGGCTTCGGCCAGTCCAGCTGCGTCGGCATCGGCGGCGACCCAATCCCAGGCTCCAACTTCATCGACATCCTGAAGCTGTTCCAGGAAGACCCGCAGACTGAAGTGATCGTGATGATCGGTGAAATCGGCGGCAACGCGGAAGAGGAAGCGGCAGCCTACATCAAAGAGCACGTCACCAAGCCGGTGGTGGGCTACATCGCGGGCGTCACCGCGCCGAAAGGCAAGCGTATGGGCCACGCGGGCGCCATCATTGCCGGGGGCAAAGGCACCGCAGACGACAAATTCGCAGCGCTGGAAGCGGCAGGTGTGAAAACCGTCCGCAGCCTGGCTGACATCGGCGAAGCCGTGAAGTCACTGCTGAACTGAGTTTTACTCGCTCGACATATTGGCCACCCTCGGGTGGCCTTTTTTATGGGCGCTCGCCGCCAGTCTCGTGATCAGCCGCTGGCTACTTAACAAAGCGGTTTTTATTGATGATCGCCTGAATCAGCCCCTTGCCGGGGAAATCCGCCGCGATGATGCCCTGCGGTTTCATGTCCGGGCGATTGTTCAGGTAGTTTTTCGTCAAGGTGTTGGTGCCCTCAAAGGCAATGGTGCAGATGCCGATGAAGCAGGAGACGCGCGGGAAGTCCGGGTAACGGTGCTTGAAGCCCGGCGTGGTCAGGCCGGTGGAGAGCCGCGAGGCGCTGGTGCCGCTACTGGAGTGGCCGCTGGCGACAAAGTAGGGGAAGGAGCCGCCAGAGGCGCTCAGATAGTTGAGGGCGATCTGCTGGCCGCTGAAGTGCCGGCTCGCCTCAAGGAAGGCCTTAACCTTTTCCCACTTGCCATAGAGATCCCAGTTGGTCTTGACCTGATAGGCATCCTGCAACTGCTGGCCGAAGAACTGCCCGTAGGTCAGGGTACGTTGGGGGTAGAGATTGTCCCAGAGGAAATAGATCTGGCCGCGGTGCGCGCCTACCGTCTCCAACGGGTAGGCTTTGTTACGGTGGCTGATCCACTTCTCATATTGTGCCAGATATTCATCCAGCGTCTCATTGGCGCTACGAATGCTATTGGTGGACTCGCCATCATATTCATCCCGCAGGCGCATGAAGACAATTTCTGTCGGATGAGCGCTCAGGAATTGGGTCACCTGTTTCATCACGTCATTGAAATTCATCTTCTGGTAAACAAACCCGTGATGGATGGCGAAACTGTCATCAATATGGCGCACGCGGATGTCCAAAAACCGGATGCCAGCACGCAACTGTTGGTCAATGGTCATGACCTGATTGGCCACCGACGCACCGCCGTAGCGCGAGCCGGAGTCGTGGGTGCCAGGGATCGCCAATTCTCCCAGCGGGGTGTAATTATCCAGTTTGGCCATCCAGTCGCTTTGGCTGTAATCCATAATATTGGCATCATGGCTATATCCGCTGTCATTATGCGCGTAGCTAATGACTGGCAGAGAAAATAGAGCTGCCAACAATATAAGGCTATATTTTTTTATCTTCATTGGATCTATTTCCGATTATTTTCCAGGGGTGATTGGCGCGTAAAAATATCACCGCCCACACTTTTCCGTCAATAATACATATCCTCGCTGGTCATTAATTAAAGGCATCGCCAAATAATAATTTGTCAGGTAATAAATAAACAGCAACGCTATTATAGGATTTTGCATTCACAGACTTCTAACAAAATGACAATTAATCAGTAACTTGGGTGAGGGTTGTTGACGCGCAGCCCTAGGGTTTTGCAAAAAAAGCAAAGGCTTTTTTGTTTATCAGAGGTTTTATTGATTTAGATCAATTATCCAAAATATGCGTAAAAATAAAAATTTGATCTGTGAACAAAAATAGCCGCCATCCCTTGTCAGGCTATTTATTTCATCTGAAGTGAGGCGTAAGATAATTACCACGCAAATGAAAGTAATTTATTTGTTAATTTTGTTGTGTTTTTAAAGGTAAAACCGTCCGGCGTTCTGTCGGCGGCCAGGGTCTATTTTCGACATCACGTTTTTAAAATGATATTCACAGCTCAACGTCCTGGGGCGGATGCCGCTGCGCGCCGCTCCCGTACTGCGTAAGGGGTCACCATGTTTGATGTAGTCGAACTGTCACGCTTACAGTTTGCCCTGACGGCCATGTACCACTTCCTGTTTGTCCCGCTGACGCTCGGTATGGCGTTCCTGCTGGCAATCATGGAGACGGTCTATGTGCTCTCTGGCAAGCAGATCTATAAAGATATGACCAAGTTCTGGGGCAAGCTGTTTGCCATCAACTTCGCGCTGGGGGTCGCCACCGGCCTGACGATGGAGTTCCAGTTTGGCACCAACTGGTCTTACTTCTCCCACTACGTCGGCGACATCTTCGGCGCGCCGCTGGCGATTGAGGGGCTGATGGCCTTCTTCCTGGAGTCCACGCTGGTCGGCCTGTTCTTCTTCGGCTGGGATCGCCTCGGCAAGGTGCAGCACATGATGGTCACCTGGCTCGTGGCGCTCGGCTCCAACCTGTCGGCGCTCTGGATCCTGATCGCCAACGGCTGGATGCAGAACCCAGTCGCCTCCACCTTCAACTACGAAACCATGCGCATGGAGATGGTCAGCTTCGCCGAGCTGGTCTTCAACCCGGTGGCGCAGGTGAAGTTTGTTCACACCGTGGCTGCCGGCTACTGCACCGGTGCCATGTTCATCATGGGCATCAGCGCCTACTACCTGCTGAAGGGGCGCGATCTGGCGTTCGCCAAACGGTCATTCGCCATCGCGGCCAGCTTTGGCATGGCGGCGGTGCTGTCGGTGATTGTGCTGGGCGATGAGTCCGGCTATGAGATGGGCGACGTGCAGAAGACCAAACTGGCGGCGATTGAAGCGGAGTGGGAGACCCAGCCTGCCCCGGCCAGCTTCACGCTGTTCGGCCTGCCCGATCAGGAGAAGATGCAAAATGACTACACCGTGCAGATCCCCGCAATGCTGGGGCTGATCGCCACGCGCTCGGTTGATAAACCGGTTGCCGGGCTGCGCGAGCTGATGGGCGAGCATGAGGCCCGCATCCGCAACGGTATGCGCGCCTACCAGCTGCTCGAGTCGCTGCGTGCTGGCAACAACGACCCTTCGGTGCGGGACGCCTTCAACGACAGCAAGCAGGATCTGGGCTATGGCATGTTGCTCAAGCGCTATACACCGAACGTCATCGACGCCACGGAAGCGCAAATCAAGCAGGCGGTCAAAGACTCCATCCCGCAGGTGGCGCCGCTCTACTTCTCCTTCCGCATCATGGTGGCCTGTGGCGTGCTGATGCTGCTGGTGATTAGCCTGGCCTTTATCAGCGTGTTGCGTAGCCGCATCGGTGAGCAGCGCTGGCTGCTGCGGTTGGCGCTGTATGGCATCCCGCTGCCGTGGATCGCGATAGAGTCGGGCTGGTTTGTGGCGGAGTATGGCCGCCAGCCTTGGGCCATCGGCGAGGTGCTGCCGACCGCGGTGGCCAGCTCCTCCCTGACCGCGGGCGACATCCTCTTCTCAATGGGGCTGATCTGCGGCCTCTACACCCTGTTCCTGGTGGTGGAGATGTACCTGATGTTCCGCTTTGGCCGCCTCGGCCCCAGCAGCCTGAAGACGGGTCGTTACCACTTTGAGACCGGCGCCGTTGACGCCGCCCCGGCAGGGCAGGTTGCCCCGGCCCTGCAACAGGCACAGTAAGGAGACTCAGCATGTTTGATTACGAAGTATTGCGTCTGATTTGGTGGGCGTTGATTGGCATCCTGCTGATTGGCTTTGCCATCACTGACGGCTTTGATATGGGGGTCGGGGTGCTGCTGCGCATTTTGGGCCGCACCGACACCGAGCGCCGCGTCATGATCAACGCCATCGCCCCGCACTGGGACGGCAACCAGGTGTGGCTCATCACCGCCGGCGGCGCGCTGTTCGCCGCCTGGCCGATGGTCTACGCCGCCGCCTTCTCCGGCTTCTACGTGGCGATGATTCTGGTGCTGGCCTCGCTGTTCTTCCGCCCGGTCGGCTTTGACTACCGCTCCAAGCTGGAGGATCGCCGCTGGCGCAACCTGTGGGACTGGGGCATTTTCATCGGCAGCTTCGTGCCAGCGCTGGTGTTTGGCGTAGCGTTCGGCAACCTGTTGCAGGGCGTGCCGTTCCACGTCGATGAGTACCTGCGCCTGTACTACACCGGCAGCTTCTTCGCGCTGCTCAACCCCTTCGGCCTGCTGGCTGGCGTGGTCAGCCTCTCGATGCTGGTCACGCAGGGGGCAGCCTATTTGCAGATGCGTACCACTGGCGAACTGCACCTGCGCAGCCGTGCCGCCACCCAGATCTCGGCGCTGGTGGTGATGGTCGCCTTCCTGCTGGCTGGCATCTGGCTGGTGAGCGGCATTGATGGCTACGTGGTCACCTCCAGCCTCGATCTGGCGGCGGAGTCCAACCCGCTGCGCAAAGAGGTGGCGCATCAGGCGGGCGCGTGGCTGCTCAACTTTGAACGGATGCCAGCGCTCTGGGCACTGCCTGCGCTCGGCGTGCTGCTGCCGCTGCTGACCATCCTGATGGCGCGACTGGATCGTGCTGCCTGTGCGTTCGTCAGTAATTCGCTGACCATCGCCTGCATCATCCTCACCACCGGCGTCACGATGTTCCCGTTTGTCATGCCCTCCATCACCCACCCGAACGTCAGCCTGACGATGTGGGATGCGACCTCCAGCTTGCTGACGCTGAAGGTCATGACGGTGGTGGCGATCATCTTCGTGCCGATTGTGTTGGGTTACACCGCCTGGGCCTACTACAAGATGTTTGGCCGGGTCGATAAAACCTTTATTGAAAACAATACCCACTCACTCTATTAAGGAGCACACCATGTGGTATTTCGCCTGGATTCTCGGCACGCTGCTGGCCTGTTCATGCGGCATCATCACCGCCCTGGCGCTGGAGCACCATGAGGCGCGTGAGACGGCCAAAAAAACCCACTGACAGGGATAAAAAGCAAGAGGGGCCAGATGGCCCCTTTTGCCGTCTTAGGCGGCGTCAGGCGCGGGTTGCGGGATACTTTTTTTGCTAATAATTTACATTAATTTATAACGCCCTGACTGGACCGATAATTATTTCTCTGTAACTCTGGCAACCCATTCCAAACACTAATTCCATTGCGTATAGTAAGCGCGTTTAATTGCATTGCGGGATGTAGAGTGAGTAATACGTTGTTCCGATGGCCGGTTCGTGTCTACTACGAAGATACAGACGCAGGTGGCGTGGTCTATCACGCCCGTTATGTGGCCTTTTATGAGAGAGCGCGCACCGAAATGCTGCGCCAACACCACTTTTATCAGCAGCAGCTATTGGCTGACCACGTCGCCTTTGCCGTGCGCCGCATGACGGTGGACTATTATGCCCCGGCACGCCTGGATGATCTGTTGGAAGTGCAGAGTGAGATTACCGCTCTGCGCGGCGCCTCACTCACGTTCGTCCAGAAGATTTTCGATGAGCAGGGAACACTCCTGAGCAGCGCCGAGGTGCTGATCGCCTGCATCGACCCACACCAAATGAAGCCGATCGCGCTTCCCAAGTCTATTGTCGCGGAGTTTAAGCAGTGACTGACATGAACATTCTCGATCTATTTTTGAAGGCCAGCCTTCTGGTGAAGCTGATCATGCTGGTATTGATCGGCTTTTCGGTGGTGTCGTGGGCGATCATTATCCAGCGGACGCGCATCCTGAATGCCGCCACCCGTGATGCAGAGGCCTTCGAAGATAAATTCTGGTCGGGCATTGAGCTTTCTCGCCTCTACCAGGAGAGCCAGACGCGCCGTGACGCGCTGGCTGGTTCAGAGCAGATTTTCTACGCCGGTTTCAAGGAGTTCGCCCGCCTGCACCGCGCCAACAGCCATGCGCCGGAAGCGGTGATCGACGGCGCCTCGCGCGCCATGCGCATCTCCCTGAACCGTGAGATGGAGACGCTGGAGAACCACATCTCCTTCCTCGGCACCGTCGGCTCCATCAGCCCCTATATCGGCCTGTTTGGTACGGTGTGGGGCATCATGCATGCCTTTATCGCCCTTGGCGCGGTGAAGCAGGCCACCCTGCAAATGGTTGCGCCCGGCATCGCCGAAGCGCTGATCGCCACCGCCATCGGCCTGTTCGCGGCCATCCCGGCGGTCATGGCCTATAACCGCCTTAACCAGCGCGTGAACAAGCTGGAGCAAAATTACGACAACTTCATGGAAGAGTTCACCGCCATCCTGCACCGTCAGGCCTTCTCCAGCGAGCACAGCAAATAAGGTAGGGGGAGAAGATGGCACGTGGTCGTCGCGGTCGTCGCGAACTGAAATCGGAAATCAACATCGTTCCATTGCTCGATGTGTTGCTGGTGCTGCTGCTGATCTTTATGGCGACAGCGCCCATCATCACCCAGAGCGTGGAAGTGGATCTGCCGGACGCAACGGACTCCAAAGCCGTTGGCAGCAATGATAATCCACCGGTGATCGTTGAGGTCTCCGGGGTAGGGCAGTACACCCTGGTGGCCGATCACCAGCGGATGGAGCAGTTGCCTGAGCAGCAGGTGATGGCGGAAGCCGCCGCCCGCCTGAAGGCAAACCCGAAAACGGTGTTCCTGATTGGGGGTGCCAAAGAGGTGCCTTACGACGAAATTATTAAAGCGCTGAATCTGTTGCATCAGGCAGGGGTCACCTCCGTTGGCTTGATGACACAACCGATCTGACACCTGCCGGCAGTTGGCCGGCGTTTATATGGGTTTTCAACGCGCAGGGAGAGGGCGGTTGGAAACCTTGTTTTTTAGTAATCCTGTTTTGGGAATCTATTGTGGTAAAGGCAACTGAGCAAGACGATAAGCTAAAACGCGCCGTTATTGTTTCGGTGGTGCTGCACATCATATTGATTGCCCTGCTGATCTGGGGCTCGCTGGCCGAAGACACCTCCATGAGCAGTGGTGGCGGCGGTGAGGATGGCGGCAGTGCAATTGACGCCGTCATGGTCGATCCGGGCGCGGTGGTTGAGCAGTATAACCGCCAGCAACAACAGCAGACAGATGCCCAGCGCGCCGCCCAGCTCCGCCAGAAAAAGGCTGAGCAGCAGGCGGAAGAGTTGCAGCAGAAGCAGGCCGCTGAACAGCAGCGGCTGAAAGAGCTGGAGAAAGAGCGCCTTGCGGCGCAGGAAGAGAGCCGCAAACAGGCACAGGCGCAAGCAGAGCAGCAGAAACAGGCGCAGGAAGCCGCCGCCAAGGCCCAGGCGCAGCAGAAGCAGGCTGAAGCCGCTGCCGCCAAGGCCAAAGCAGAAGCGGAAGCCGCCGCTGCCGAGGCGAAAGCACAGGCAGAGGCAGCGAAGAAAGAGGCTGCGGCTGCAGCGGCGGCCGCGAAGAAACAGGCGGCGGATGAGGCGAAGAAAGCCGCAGCCGCCGCAGCGGCAGAAGCGAAAAAGCAGGCGGAAGCCGAGGCGAAGAAAGCCGCGGAAGCAGAAGCCAAACAGGCCGCTGAAGAGGCGAAAAAAGCCGCCGCTGACGCCAAGAAACAGGCGGAAGCCGAGGCGAAGAAACAGGCCGAAGCCGAAGCCAAAAAGCAGGCGGCGGATGAGGCGAAGAAAGCCGCCGCTGCCGAGGCGAAGAAGCAGGCAGCGGAAGAGGCCAAACAGGCTGCTGCTGAAAAAGCGGCGGCAGAGAAAGCGGCCGCAGCGGCAGAAGCCAAAAAAGCGGCGGACGCCAAAAAAGCCGCCGATGCCAAGAAAGCGGCAGAAGCCAAGAAAGCGGCAGCCGCAGCCAAGCAGAGTGAGGACGTGGACGATCTGTTCGGCGGCCTGGCCTCTTCGAAGAATGCGCCGAAATCTGGCGGCGGTGCCAACGGCACGCCTGACAAAGCCTCTGGCCCGGCAGGGCAGGGCAAGAACAAGAACAGTGGCGCGTCCGGTGCGGATCTCGCTAACTATGGCAGCCAGGTGCAGGCCGCCATCCAGAGCAAGTTCTATGACTGGCAGAGCTACAAGGGCCGCACCTGTAACCTGCGCATCAAACTGGCACCAGATGGCCTGCTGATCAGCATCTCGGCGGAGGGGGGCGACCCGGCGCTCTGTCAGGCAGCGATCGCCGCCGCCCGTCAGGCACGCATTCCGAAGCCACCGAGCCAGGATGTATACGAAGCCTTTAAGAATGCGCCGTTGGACTTCAAGCCACGTTAATCGCATAAGGCAACAAGTTTTAAGACTTTTACTATAGTGTCACGGGTGATGTTCTAGTTTTGTGGGCGTGGGTTAGTTAAAATTCAGCTAAGTTATCGCGGGCAAAATGCCCAGATAAGGGAGAGACAATGAAGCAGGCATTTCGAGTAGCGATGGGCCTTTTGATGTTGTGGGCCACTATGCTCCATGCAGAGGTTCGCATTGAGATTACCCAGGGCGTGGATTCCGCGCGTCCTATCGGTGTGGTGCCCTTCAAGTGGGCCGGCCCGGGCAGTGCGCCAGAAGAGATTGGTGCCATTGTGGGCGCGGATCTGCGCAACAGCGGCAAGTTCAACCCGATTGATGCCGCGCGTATGCCGCAGCAACCGGGCAGCGCTGCCGAAGTGACCCCGGCCGCCTGGACGGCGCTGGGCATTGACGCCGTGGTGGTGGGCCAGATCCAGCCGGATGCTGGCGGCAACTATCTGGTGACCTACCAGCTGGTGGACACCTCCGGTGCGCCGGGCAGCGTGCTGGCGCAGAACCAGTACAAGGTGACCAAGCAGTGGCTGCGTTACGCGGCACACACCGCCAGTGATGAAGTGTTCGAGAAGCTGACCGGTATCAAGGGCGCCTTCCGTACCCGCATCGCCTACGTGGTGCAGACCAACGGCGGCCAGTTCCCGTATGAACTGCGTGTGGCGGACTATGACGGCTACAACCAGTTCGTGGTGCACCGCTCGCCGCAGCCGCTGATGTCCCCGGCCTGGTCGCCGGACGGCACCAAGCTGGCTTACGTAACCTTTGAGAGTGGCCGCTCGGCGCTGGTGGTACAGACCCTGGCCAATGGCGCGGTGCGTCAGATTGCCTCCTTCCCGCGTCACAACGGCGCGCCGGCCTTCTCGCCGGATGGCAGCAAGCTGGCCTTTGCCCTCTCCAAGAGCGGCAGCCTGAACCTGTATGTGATGAACCTCGGCTCTGGCCAAATCAGCCAGGTCACCGACGGTCGTAACAACAACACTGAGCCGACCTGGTTCCCGGACAGCCAGACCCTGGCCTTTACCTCCGATCAGGGCGGTCGTCCACAACTGTATAAAGTAAGTATCAATGGCGGTGCGCCGCAACGTCTGACATGGGAAGGTTCTCAAAACCAGGATGCTGACGTCAGTACTGACGGCAAATTCGTGGTAATGGTGAGCTCCAATGGGGGAGCGCAGCACATCGCTAAACAAGATCTGGAAACGGGAGCCGTCCAAACGTTGACGGACACGTTCCTGGATGAGACGCCTAGCGTCGCACCGAATGGCACCATGGTGATTTACAGCTCCACGCAAGGGCTGGGTTCCGTGTTACAGCTGGTCTCGACTGATGGGCGTTTCAAAGCGCGTCTTCCGGCTACCGATGGACAGGTCAAATTCCCTGCCTGGTCGCCGTATCTGTGATGCATGTGTAAATATGTATGGCAAACAATAAAAGGATCAAAGAGATGCAACTGAACAAAGTGCTGAAAGGGCTGATGCTGGCATTGCCGGTTATGGCTATCGCTGCATGTAGCTCCAACAAAAGCGCGAACAATGACCAATCTGGTATGGGCGCCGGCACTGGTATGATGGAGAACGGCAGCGCGGGTGCAGGCAACATGTCTTCTGAAGAGCAAGCGCGTCTTCAGATGCAGGAACTGCAACGCAACAACATCGTTTACTTCGATCTGGACAAGTACGATATCCGTTCTGACTTCGCTCAGATGCTGGACGCACATGCCGCTTTCCTGCGCAGCAACCCGTCCTACAAAGTCACCATCGAAGGCCACGCGGATGAGCGCGGTACGCCGGAGTACAACATTTCCCTGGGCGAGCGTCGTGCCAGCTCCGTGAAAATGTACCTGCAAGGCAAAGGCGTTTCTGAAGACCAGATCTCCATCGTTTCTTACGGTAAAGAGAAACCGGCAGTACTGGGTCATGACGAAGCGGCTTACTCCAAAAACCGTCGTGCCGTTCTGGTTTACTAAGAGCATCGCATGAGCAGTAACTTCAGACACTCCTTAGTGAGTCTGGCGTTACTGGTTGGCGTAGCGGCCCCCTGGGCCGCTACTGCCCAGGCGCCAATCAGTAGTGTCGGCTCTGGCTCGGTGGAAGACCGTGTCACGCAGCTCGAGCGCATTTCCAACGCGCACAGCCAACTTTTAACCCAACTCCAGCAGCAGCTCGCTGACTCTCAACGCGATGTCGATACACTCCGGGGCCAAATCCAGGAGAACCAGTATCAGCTCAACCAGATTGTCGAACGCCAGAAGCAGATCTACCAGCAGATCGACAGCCTGAGCAGCCAGGGTGCCGCCGCACCTGCCGCCGCCGCGACAGACAGTACCGCCGCCGCAGGCAGCGCCCCCGCAGCCAGTGCGCCCGCCGCACCGGCCAGCAGTGGCGATGCCAATACCGATTACAACAACGCCGTAGCCCTGGCGCTTGAGAAGAAGCAGTACGATCAGGCGATCACGGCCTTCCAGGCGTTTATCAAGCAGTATCCAGACTCCACCTATTTGCCGAATGCCAACTACTGGCTGGGGCAGTTGTACTACAACAAGGGGAAGAAGGATGATGCGGCCTACTATTATGCCGTTGTGGTGAAAAACTACCCGAAATCGCCGAAAAGCCCGGACGCGATGTTTAAGGTGGGTGTCATCATGCAGGACAAAGGGCAGAAGGATAAGGCCAAAGCGGTCTACCAGCAGGTACAGAAGCAGTACCCGAACACGGACGCCGCCAAGCAATCGCAGAAGCGTCTTGCCGCACTTGGGTAAGATTTTACGTCCAGAAATTGGGCATTTCGCCTGATTTCTGGACGCGAACGGGTGAAGAACAAGCAATCAGTAATTTTATTCAGAAATACAGGTTGCACTGCCCAGATAAATAAGTAATATATGCCGCCGTTGCCAAGACAACTTGTAAAGCGTTAAGGCAGCAAGGAATTATGGGTCGTTAGCTCAGTTGGTAGAGCAGTTGACTTTTAATCAATTGGTCGCAGGTTCGAATCCTGCACGACCCACCATCTTCCTGATGGTGCCCTGATTCCAAAGTAGTAACCGCACAGCGGGTCGTTAGCTCAGTTGGTAGAGCAGTTGACTTTTAATCAATTGGTCGCAGGTTCGAATCCTGCACGACCCACCATCTTCTTGATGGTAAGTGTAAAAAAGTAAGCAGTACCTGATGGGTCGTTAGCTCAGTTGGTAGAGCAGTTGACTTTTAATCAATTGGTCGCAGGTTCGAATCCTGCACGACCCACCATCACAAAATTCTCAGCAGTAACCGCACAGCGGGTCGTTAGCTCAGTTGGTAGAGCAGTTGACTTTTAATCAATTGGTCGCAGGTTCGAATCCTGCACGACCCACCATCATGTACTCTCTCGTTGTTTCTTATATTCCCTTATATTTCCTGCTGTAACGCGTCTTCTCCTCTGTTTTAGTTTTTTCTACTTTGGCTTTTTTGTCGTCTGCGGTCTCGCTTAGGCCGGAGCAGGGTTTCGAGCATCGTGGATGCCTGTGGCTCCGTTTAGGCCGGAGAGGGGTTTCGGCCATAGCGATTGCACGTGATCGCGCTGGGGTCGGAGAAGGGTTTCGGTTGTTCGGATTCCTTTGTCTACCTGTGCTCCTGCGCCTCAACCGAGCAGGGCCTGCCGGCGCGCCGGCCCTGCACCCGCGCGCTTTGGGGTGGAGTGGCTAATCATTGCCTGCTCTCGCGGGTGACCCTCGCTGCGTCTCCGGGCTTCCGGGCCGGCCCAGACGCGCTCCCGGCGCGGCTGGCCCTTTCGCGGGCGTCCTGCCCGCTCACCCGGCCCTGCGACTTCACTCGGCAATGATTTAACGCCCCCACCGTTTCTGCAAATCTTTTGCTATGTGAGGAAAGAGTTGGGGGGGCGGGTATTGTTGTTGCCTGTAGCCTCGCTAGGCCGGAGCAGGGTTTCGGTTGTTCGGATTCCTTTTTCTACCTCGGCCTCGGAGCCTCAACTGAGCAGGGCCTGCCGGCGCGCCGGCCCTGCACCCGCGCGCTTTTGGGTGGAATGGCTAATCATTGCCCGCTCTCGCGGGTGACCCTCGCTGCGTCTCCGGGCTTCCGGGCCGGCCCAGACGCGCTCCCGGCGCGGCTGGCCCTTTCGCGGGCGTCCTGCCCGCTCACCCGGCCCTGCGACTTCACTCGGCAATGATTAACGCCTCTACCTCCTCTGCGCGCTGTAAGTATGTGAGGAAATAGTTGGGGAGTTTTTTTTATTGGAAGGTGGGATGGATTGGCTGTGGAGCTGATTGTATTTTTGTCTACGGCATACCTTAAACACTACATACCCAGCCGCATAAAACCCAGAACCCTTTAAACAGAAATAATTCCCCCATATATCACCCCCAACTATTTCCTCACATAGCCGAGGATTTGCAGAGGAGGTGGGGGCGTTCAATTATTGCCGACGGAGGATTCCGGGCCGGGTGAGCGCACAGGGATGTGCGCGAAAGTGGCAGTCGCGCTGGGAGCGCGTCTGCCGCGGCCCGACAGCCCGGAAGCTGACGGAGGGAACCCGCGGTAGCGGGCAATAATTAGCCGAGGCACCCAAAGCGCGCGGGTGCAGGGCCGGCGCGCCGGCAGGCCCTGCTCGGTTGAGGCTCCGGGGTACAGGTAGAAAGAGGAACCCAAACAACCGAAACCCTTCTCCGGCCCCAGCGGAGCCACAAATCGATACATAAGCCAAAGACAAAAAAAGACAGAGACAAACCGAAGGTTAAACCACCCGCGTGGTGCAGGGCCGGCGCGCCGGCAGGCCCTGCTCGGTTGAGGCTCCGAGGCCAAAGCAGAAAAAGGAACCCAAACAACCGAAACCCTTCTCCGGCCCCAGCGGAGCCACAAATCGATACATAAGCCAAAGACAAAAAAAGACAGAGACAAACCGAAGGTTAAACCATCCGCGTGGTGCAGGGCCGGCGCGCCAGCAGGCCCTTCTCCGGCCCTAGCGAGGCCAAGGCACCCGCCATTGCCTAAATCCCCCCTAATGCCCATGAGAGTGCCCATGCCCATGAGAATGAACGTGCCCATGCGCGCCCTGAGCCGCGCGCTCACTGATCCCGCAATCGGGTGTATCGCAATGCTGATACTCCATCTGAATGGTGGCGTGGCCAATCTGGTAGTGATCCAGCAGGTAGTGCTGGATACGGTGCAGCAGCGCGTCATGATCATGGGGCGGTACCACCTGCGCATGGAGCGTCATCAGCCGCTGCTCACCCACTTGCCAGACGTGGACGTGGTGCACGTCGCGCACCTCCGGGATATTGCGTGACAGGTCTTTCTGCAACGCCTGAATGTCAATCTCCTGCGGCGTCCCCTCCAGCAGCTCGTGGAAACTCTCCTTCATCAGCCCCCAGGCGCTGCGCAATACCAGACAGGAGACCAGCACCGACAAAATCGGGTCGATGGGCGTCCAGCCGGTATAGAGGATCACCAGCGCCGCCACAATCGCCCCAACGGAGCCGAGCAGGTCGCCCAGCACATGCAGCGCCGCCGCGCGCACGTTGATATTGGCCTCGGCGTCGCCACGGTGCAGCAGCCAAAATGAGGCGAGGTTGGCGAACAGCCCGGCCACCGCAATCACCATCATGGTGCCACCCAGCACCGGCTGTGGCTGGACAAAACGCTCTACCGCCTCCCAGATAATCAGCACCACAATCACCAGCAGCGCCGCCGCATTGACGAAAGCGGCCATGGTGGTCAAACGCAGATAGCCAAACGTATGGCGCGCGTTGGGCTTGCGCCGGGCAAAACGCACCGCCAGCAGCGCCATCAACAGCGCGGCGGTGTCGGTCAGCATGTGGCCAGCGTCGGCCAACAGCGCCAGCGAACCAGAAACCAGCCCGCCAATCACTTCGGCGACCATAAAACCACCGGTGATCAGCAAGGCCCACAACAAGCGCTTGCTGTTACTGTCACTCGGGGCGTGATGATGAGTATGAGCCATAAACTATCCTGTCAGCAGTCACTGACAACCGGCAGGAGGCCAGTCGTCATGTTATAACAATACATTTAATATCAGCCAGTTATGGCTGTTCAGATAGCATAAACCACGGCCGGCAGGTTGCAAGGGGGAAGGGGGGCGGAAAAACAAAAACGGGGGCCAGGCCCCCGTGATGGTGTCAATGGCGGGCGGATTACTTGGTGGTATCGTCCGCGGCAGCCCCTGGAGTCTGGTCTGGGCAGCGGCCATCTTTACACATGGTCTTTTTATGTGCTTCATCTGCATCGGTGGTGCCAGTCGCGGTACTGGTATCACCGGTGCCGGTATCAATGCTGGTATTGCCGCTCACATCGTTGGAGCCGGTATTAATCTGGCTATTGTCCACGTTGTTCGGCGGCAGGTTCTCTTTCGCGCCAGGGCCATCAGATTGGTTAGACATGCCATTATTGCTGGAAGAGCCAGCGGCCAGCGCAGCGCCACTACCGAAAGTACCGAGTGCCATGGTTGCGGTCAGAAAAATCAAAGCGAGCTTTTTCATTATGTCCTCTCCATTTTTTTGGTGCTGTGGGTCGGGTTATGTGAAACAGAATGGCAGACCGGGCGGTTAACGGTTGCCCGTTGCCAGAAAATCACGTCCTTGTTCCCGCGCGGTATTGATTGGGGTAATGGACGTTTTAGCCGGGTAGCAGCCGGATAACCGGTTGCGCATATGGATAAAACGGGTCGCCGACGTTGTGTGACTGATTCATATGCATACTTTAAGCCTAGATTAATCTCGCCAGTTATCAATCTGGCCGCGGAAAAAGCGCAGGTGTGAAAGTATGTTTACAGCAACCGGGAGAGAGGATAAATTTAGGCAGATTCGCCCGTGTGTGCGCCCCTCCGAAGATCCAATGGAACAGTTATGAATTACCAAAATGACGATTTACGCATCAAAGAGATCAAAGAACTTCTGCCCCCTGTTGCCCTGTTAGAGAAATTTCCTGCCACTGATAAGGCAGCGGAGACGGTCTCCCACGCACGCAGCGCGATCCACAAAATCCTGAAGGGCAATGATGACCGCCTGCTGGTGGTGATTGGCCCCTGTTCCATCCACGATCCCAAAGCCGCCAAAGAGTACGCCAGCCGCCTGCTGGCGCTGCGTGACGAGCTGCACGGCGCGCTGGAGATTGTGATGCGCGTCTACTTTGAGAAACCGCGCACCACTGTCGGCTGGAAAGGGCTGATCAACGACCCGCAGATGGATGGCAGCTTCCAGATTAATGATGGCCTGCGTCTGGCGCGCAAACTGCTGCTGGAGATCAACGACACCGGTCTGCCGGCGGCGGGCGAGTTCCTCGACATGATCACCCCGCAATATATGGCGGACTTGATGAGCTGGGGCGCGATTGGCGCGCGTACCACTGAATCCCAGGTGCACCGCGAGCTGGCCTCTGGCCTCTCCTGCCCGGTCGGTTTCAAGAATGGCACCGACGGCACCATCAAGGTGGCCATTGACGCCATCAACGCCGCTGGCGCGCCGCACAGCTTCCTGTCGGTCACCAAGTGGGGCCACTCCGCCATCGTCAACACCAGCGGCAATGGCGACTGCCACATCATCCTGCGCGGCGGCAAGGCGCCGAACTACAGCGCGCAGGATGTCAGCGCGGTGAAGGCCGGGCTGGAGCAGGCGGGCTTGCCGGCGCGCATCATGATAGACTTCAGCCACGCCAACAGCAGCAAGCAGTTCAAAAAGCAGATGGAAGTGGCGACCGACGTCTGCGGCCAGATCGCGGGCGGCGACCAGAGCATCATGGGCGTGATGATTGAGAGCCATCTGGTGGAAGGCAACCAGAGTCTGGAGAGTGGCGAGCCGCTGGTTTATGGCCAGAGCGTCACTGACGCCTGCATCGGCTGGGACGACACCGAAACCGTGCTGCGCCAGTTGGCGGCGGCGGTGGAAGCGCGTCGCGGCTAATGCCAGCAGGGATAAAAAAACGGGGCCATCGGCCCCGTTTTTGTTACTTCGCTTTGCCCTGGTTGGCGACAGCGGCCGCTTTGGCGGCGATCTCGTCGGCATTGCCCAGGTAGTAGTGCTTGATCGGCTTGAAGTTTTCGTCGAACTCATACACCAGCGGCACGCCGGTCGGGATGTTCAGTTCGAGGATCTCTTCTTCGCTCATGTTGTCCAGGTACTTCACCAGCGCGCGCAGGGAGTTACCGTGGGCCGCGATGATGACGCGCTCGCCGCTCTCAATGCGCGGTTTGATCTCGTCAGTCCAGTAAGGGATCACGCGATCGATGGTCAGCGCCAGGCTTTCGGTGGTCGGCAGCTCTTCCGCACGCAGTTTGGCGTAGCGCGGGTCGTGGCCCGGGAAGCGCTCATCTTCACGATCCAGCTCCGGCGGGGTCACGGCAAAACCACGACGCCACTGTTTCACCTGCTCGTCACCATATTTCTGTGCGGTTTCGGCTTTGTCCAGACCCTGCAACGCGCCGTAGTGGCGTTCGTTCAGTTTCCAGGACTTCTCCACCGGCAGCCACGGCTGGTCCAGCTCGTCCAGGATGTTCCACAGGGTGTGGATGGCGCGTTTCAGCACGGAGGTGTAAGCGAAATCGAAATGGAAGCCTTCCTGTTTCAGCAACTGTCCTGCCTGCTTGGCTTCGGTGCGGCCTTTGTCAGAGAGATCGACATCTTTCCAGCCAGTGAAGCGGTTCTCTTTGTTCCACTCACTTTCACCATGTCTCACCAGCACCAGCTTCGTTACAGCCATAGCTAAACTCCTTAATTTCCTGATTTTTAATGATAACAATTATCATTATATGGCCTGACCATCACGCCGACAATCGGATTGTGGCGCGGAAAAACCGCGCCTGTTGCCACCAACCCAATGGCGGGGA
Organism: Nissabacter sp. SGAir0207; assembly: GCF_005491205.1. Taxonomy (NCBI): domain Bacteria; kingdom Pseudomonadati; phylum Pseudomonadota; class Gammaproteobacteria; order Enterobacterales; family Yersiniaceae; genus Nissabacter; species Nissabacter sp. SGAir0207. Next base: position 2,677,427 of record NZ_CP028035.1, on the reverse strand, counting down.
CAATCTGTTGCCCTACACCATAGCGAAAATTGGCGGACAAAGAAAATGAAACGCGGGGCAGGCCGGGACAGCCCGCCCGCTGGGGCCGGGCCATCGTTGATAAGGGGTTGAACTAGCTGCTTTTCTTCAGGCACTTGCTCATGAAAGTCTTGCGGGCGTCACCGGTAATGTCCTGATGGTCGGCGTCGTCGTTGCAGGCTTTCATCTTCAGTTGGTGCGGCGTCAACTGCTGGTCAGGATTGACCTGCGCGGGCAGGCACTGGCTCATGAATTTTTTGCGATCCTCGCCCTTCAGCGACTGTTGGGTGGCCTGCTGTTCGCAGTCGGTCATCTTCTGCTGGGTGGGGTTATGCAGGGCGGCGGCCGCCTCGCGGCTCTGGGTGTCAGCGGCCAGCGCGCCCCCGCCAATCAGCAGGGCAAGCAGGGGAGAGAGCAGGTAAGCGCGACGCATAGGAACTCCTTGTAACTGAGGGGGAATCCTTTAAGCGTAGAGCCTGTGGAGCGCCCTTGGCGGCTTTTCCGTGGGGATTGTGTGATATTTCACATTTTGCCGGGCGGGAGGAAAACGGGGGCCGAGGCCCCCGTTGGCGTTACAGCGCGAAGAACTGGTAGACGGTGGTGGAGCGGTAGCTCTTGCCCGGTGCCAGCCAGCAATCGGGCTGCGGCCACTCCGGGTGGTTGGGGCTGTCAGGCAGGAATTCGCTCTCCAGCGCCACGCCGGTGTAGTTGGCGTAGGTGCCGCCGCTGCGGTTCGGCACGCCGTTGAGGAAGTTGCCGCTGTAGAGCTGCAACGCCGGGGCGGAGGTAAAGACGCTCATCTTCACCTTGCCATCGGACGACCAGAGGTGTGCGGCGGCAGTGTCGAGCGCGCCACTGGTGCGGCGCAGCAGGTAGGCGTGGTCATAGCCCTTCACTCGCTGCTGGTCACGGTCTTTCAGGAAATCCTGCGCCAGCGTTTTTGGCTGGCGGAAGTCCATGCCGCTGCCATCCACCTCGGTCAGGTCGGCGCTGGGGATGCCTTCGCTGTCCACCGGCAGGAAGCGGTCGGCAAACAGTTGCAGCCGGTGCTGGCGCACGTCCGCCCCCTCGCCGTCGAGGTTGAAGTAGGCGTGGTTGGTGAGGTTGACCGGGCAGGCGCGATCCACCGTGCCGCCATACTCAATCTCCAGCCGGTTGTCGTCGGTGAGGCGGTAGGTAACCGTCACGCTCAGATTGCCGGGGAAGCCCTGATCGCCATCCGGTGAGTCGAGCTGGTAGCGCACGTGGCTGGCGTCCGCTTCCAGACAGGCCCAGCGGCGGGCGTTGAAGCCCTGCGGGCCGCCGTGCAGCTGGTGCGCGCCTTGGTTGGCGGCCAGCTGGCGCGGTTGCGCATCTACCATGATGCGGGCGTGGGCGATGCGGTTGGCGTAACGGCCAACGGTCGCGCCAAGGTAGGCCTCTTGCTGTGGGTAGAGCGAGGTCGCCTCGCAGCCCAACAACAGTTCGCGCGTCTCGCCGCCCGCCAGTGGCAGCAGGGCGGAGAGCCAGGTGGCGCCCCAGTCCATCAGGGTCACGCTCATGCCGTGGGCATTGTGCAGCGTGTGCAGGTTGAACGGCTGGCCATCAGGGGCCGGAGTGGTGTTTAGCATACTCTGGCCCCCTGCATCGCGCGGCAGACGTAGAACGTCTCTTTCAGGCCGGTCTGTGCCGGGTAGTCGCGCGCCACTGCCTCACGCACCTCATCGACCAGCGCGGTTGGCATCAGCGCCACCACGCAGCCGCCGAAGCCGCCGCCGGTCATGCGCACGCCGCCGCGCTCGCCAATCACGCCTTTGACAATCTCCACCAGCGCATCGATCGGCGGCACGGTGATCTCAAAATCATCCCGCATGGAGGCGTGGGATTCGGCCATCAGCTGGCCCATCTTCTTCAGGTCACCGGCGGCCAGCGCCTCGGCGGCGGCCAGCGTGCGGTCATTTTCGGTGATCACGTGGCGGGCGCGGCGTGATACCACCGGGTCCATCTCATGGGCGATAGGGAAGAAGAGATCCGGGTTGACGTCGCGCAGCGCCTTGACGCCAAAGAAGCGCGCCGCCACCTCGCACTGTTCGCGGCGGGCGTTGTACTCACTGCCCACCAGCCCGCGCTTGACGTTGGAGTTGATGATCACTACCGCCACATCCTCCGGCATCGGCACCGGGCGCGTCTCCAGCGAGCGGCAGTCAATCAGCAGCGCGTGGTCTTGCTTGCCAAGGGCAGAGATCAGCTGGTCCATGATGCCGCAGTTGCAGCCGACAAACTGGTTCTCCGCCTCCTGACCATTCAGCGCCAGCGCCACGCCATCCAGCGGCAGCTGGTGGAGCGCCTGCATCGCCTGACCGACCGCCACCTCCAGCGAGGCGGAGGAGCTGAGGCCCGCGCCCTGTGGCACGTTGCCGCTGATCACCAGATCTGCACCGCCCAGCGACGGGCAGCGCTGTTGCAGGTGTTTCACCACGCCGCGCACGTAGTTGGCCCACGGCAGCGCGTCGTTGGAGAGGATCGGCGCGTCGAGGGAGAAGCTATCCTGCTGGTTGTCATAGTCGGCGGCCACCACGCGCACCTGACGGTCGTCACGCTTGGCGCAGGCAATCACCGTCTCATAGTCGATGGCACAGGGCAGCACGAAGCCATCGTTGTAGTCGGTGTGCTCGCCAATCAGGTTGACGCGGCCGGGCGCTTGCACAGTCAGCGCCGCCGGGTAGCCAAAGGTCTGTTCAAAAATCTGGTGGGTAGTGGTGGTCAGGCTCATTGTTCGGCTCCGGCTTCACGGTAGTGGATATCGCTGACGGCGCGCAGACGCTCCGCCGCCTGTTCGGCGGTCAGGTCGCGCTGGGTCTCTGCCAGCATCTCGTACCCGACCATAAATTTGCGCACTGATGCGGAACGCAGCAGCGGCGGATAGAAGTGCGCATGCAACTGCCAGTGCGCGTGGTCGCCGTCGGTGAACGGCGCACCGTGCCACCCCATTGAGTAGGGGAAGGAGCACTGGAACAGGTTGTCATAGCGGCTGGTGAGTTTTTTCAGCGCCAGCGCCAGATCGCGGCGTTGCGCCTCTGACAACTCGGTCAGGCGCAGGACGTGGGCCTTCGGCAGCAGCAGGGTTTCGAACGGCCATGCCGCCCAGTAGGGCACCACCGCCAGCCAGTGCTCGGTCTCCACCACGGTGCGGCTGCCGTCCGCCTGCTCGCGCTGCACGTAATCGAGCAGCATGGGCGAGCCTTGCTGTTGCAGGTAGTCGCGCTGCAACTGATCTTCGCGCGCCGCCTCATTCGGCAGGAAGCTGTTGGCCCACACCTGCCCATGCGGGTGCGGGTTGGAGCAGCCCATCGCTGCGCCCTTGTTCTCAAACACCTGCACCCACGGGTAAGTCTGGCCCAGTTCGGCGCTCTGCGCCTGCCAGGTCTCTACCACCGCTTCCAGCGCCGGCAGCGAGAGCTGCGGCAGGGTTTTGCTGTGGTCTGGTGAGAAGCAGATCACCCGGCTGGTGCCGCGCGCACCCTGGCAGCGCATCAGCGGGTCATCGCTCTCTGGCGCGGCTGGGGTGTCCGGCATCAGGGCGGCGAAGTCATTGGTGAAGACGTAGGTGGTGGTGTAATCCGGGTTGACGTCACCGGTCACGCGCGTGTTGCCGGGGCAGAGGAAGCAGTCAGGATCGTGGCTGGGCAACGTCTCCAGCGCCGGCGACTCCTGCTGGCCCTGCCAGGGGCGCTTGGCACGGTGCGGGGAGACCAGGATCCACTGGCCGGTCAGCGGGTTGTAACGGCGATGCGGGTGATCAACCGGGTTAAAAGTCGACATAGCGTAAACATTCCTTTATCCAAACGCCCGGCAAGGCCTTTGGCCCGGGGCACAACAGGGAACAGCAATCAAAGAGGCCCGCAAACGGGCTAGTGTAACCGCTTCCACACTCTCTGGCCGGGGCCTTCTTGCCCACGGCTACACAACCATGCCAAAAGATAGCACGCCAGCGGCAAAGAAAAGGTGATCCAGACTCAAGAAATGGAATCGCTTACACCCGGCAGCCTAGCACAAGCCACCGGGAAAGAGCAGGGGGGAATTGGCTGAAAACCGCGGGCGACCAGACTTAGTGTAACCGCTACCACCCGGTCATACAGAGTGGTAGCGCGGCGGTCACAATGCCTGCGTCACATAGCGGTAGAGGTCGCCCTCGGGCACAAAACTCAGGCGATGGGTGATGCAGGCTGGCGCGTCTTCGGCATGGTGCGAAACAAACAGCAGTTGGGTTTCGCCCTCGCCAATCAGCACGTCAATCCAGCGGCGCACTAGCTGGCGATTGAGCGGGTCCAGCCCCTGCAACGGCTCATCCAGAATCAGCAGCGCCGGGTGTTTCACCAGCGCCCGCGCAATCAGCGCCAGCCGCTGCTGCCCCCAGGAGAGGCTGTGGAAGGGCGCGTCGGCGGCATCGGCCAGCCCCAGTAGTGCCAGCCAGTGGTCGGTCAGCTGCCGCTGGCGGTCAGAGGCGGCCTGATAGATGCCGATGGAGTCGAAAAAGCCGGAGAGGATCACCGTGCGCAGGCTGGCACTGACGCGGTAGTCAAGGTGCAGGCTGCTGCTGACGTAGCCGATGTGCTTTTTGATGTCCCGGATGGTTTCGCCGCTGCCGCGCCGACGGCCAAACAGCGTCAGGTCATTGCTGTAGCCCTGCGGGTGGTCGCCGGTGATCAGGCTGAGCAGCGTGGACTTACCCGCGCCGTTCGGGCCGACAATCTGCCAGTGCTCGCCGGGATTGACCTGCCAGTCGAGGCCGTTGAGGATCGGGCGATCGTTATAGGAGACCACCCCGTGGCGCAGGATGATGCGTGGCTCGTCCGGCGGCAGGGCGGGGCCACGGCGCGGCTCCTCGGTCTCCGGCAGCGCCATGCCGCTCAGCCGCTCGCTGTGCGCCAGTTGCGCTACCAGCGCCTGCGCCATCACCGCCTCGCGCGGGCCGGTGGTGGTCAGGTGGCAGTCGGCCAGCACCCCAACCTGCTGGACAAACGCCGGGATCTCATCGAAGCGGTTCAGCACCAGCACCAGCGTGATCCCCTGCTGGGAGAGTTCGCCCAGCAGCAGCGCCAGCTGGCCGCGCGACTGCACGTCCAGCCCATCGAAAGGCTCGTCGAGGATCAACAGGTCGGGTTGCGCCATCAGCGCCTGACAGAGCAGCGTTTTGCGCGTCTCGCCGGTGGAGAGGTATTTGAAGCGCCGCGCCAGCAGCTGCGCAATGCCGAACTGGGTCGCCAGCGCCGCCGCGCGCGCCGGATCCTTCACCTCCTCCTGGATGATGTCGGCGGTGGTGCGGCCGGTGTCATCCTCGTCGGCGCTCAGCAGGTCGGTGTTATTGCGCTGCCACTCGTCGCTCAGCAGCTTCTGCAACTGCTCGAAAGAGAGGCGGGCGATGCGCGGGAAGTCATGCTGGCGCTGCCCCTCCAGCTGCACCAGCTCGCCGGCCAGTGCGCGCGCCAGTGCCGATTTGCCGCTGCCGTTGGCCCCGACAAAGGCCCAGCTGTCGCCAGCGTGGATCGCCAGCTCGGGCAGGTGGAGGGTGCGGGTGTCGCTCAGGCGGAACACACCTTGCGCAATCTGCAATGACGCCATGTTTTATCCCTTAATGTGCAACCAGTTTGGGGTTAGGGATAAGCGCCGCTGGCGCTGAAGTCAATTGACAAATCTGCAAAGTATTAACGCTGAAAATGCAACTACCTGATTTGCAAGGCGATCAGAGCAGGGTGGCGAGGATCACCCGGTCGGGCTGCACCTGCGCGGTGACTGCCAGTCCCGGCTGTAGCCCCAGCGCCGTCACCTGGGTGTTGGGCACGGTGGCGCACAGCGTCTCGCGTCCGGCGAACGTCAGCAGCACCTCGCTGTTGTCGCTGCCCGGCTCAAGGCTCTGCAACACGCAGGCAAAGGCGTTGGCGCCAGCGGGCAACGGATCGCTGGCCGGGGAGATCGTCACCCACGGGGCTTTGATCAGCGCCAGCACCTCCTTGCCCGGTGCCAGTTGCAGCCGGTCGGCGCTCTGCTCGGTCAGTGCCGCGTTGAGGCGCGTGGTGCCGTCGGCCAATAGCAGTTGCACCTGCTGCTGCACATGCTGGTGGCCGCGCTCGGTGACGGTGGCGAAAAACTGGTTGCGGGCGCTGGTCTGCAACGAGAAGCGTGAGATGGCGGCGAGCAAACTGTCGAGCGGCAGGCTGTCCTCCTTCAGCACGTCGAAGGCTTTTTGCTGGATCTGCGCCAGCAGGTCATAGAGCTGCACCAGCCGCTCACCGTAGCGCGTCAGGGTCGCGCCGCCGCCGCCCTTGCCGCCGGTGGCGCGCTCCACCAGCGTTTGGTCGGCCATCTGGTTCATCTCATTGATGGCGTCCCAGGCGCTTTTGTAACTGATGCCAGCCAGTTTCGCCCCCTGGCTGATGGAGCCGGTGGCGCGCACCTGTTTCAGCAGGGCGATGCGGCGGGGGTCAGCAAAGACCCGCTGGTCGAGTTTCAGGGTCAGCAAAATTTCAGCGTGCATGGCAACATCCAACGGCGGGGAAGGGGGTAATTGTCGCTGATTGGCGGCAGGGAGGCAAACCGGCGGTTGGCGAATTGCTAACACTCCGGCGCGCCATCCCTGCTATTATCGCAAAGATTGACGCCAGCGATCGGCGTCCCATGGAAATGAGTGAGGCGATTATGTTGGAACTGCTGGAGAGTCTGGTGTTTGCCGTCGTCATGGTGCCGGTGGTGATGGCAATTATCCTCGGCCTGATCTACGGCCTGGGTGAAGTGTTCAACGTCTTTTCGAAGATCGGCCATCCCAAAGAGAGCCACCAGGCCCCGCGCCGCTGATTGGCTTCCCCCTCCCGCCCGGCCCCTGTGCCGGGCGTTTTTTTGGCCGTCAAGTTCCGCGGGCCGCCGCCGATAAAGCGAATGACAAGGTTTAACACGACGTTATATGATTTCCTATATAACGTTGACCCCTTCGGAGAGAACCCTATGCCATGCCCCACTTCGCGCGCACCGCGCCGTTTGATGTCCCGTTCACTGATCGCCGTGGCGCTGCTCTCTGGCCTGTCGTGGCAGGCGCAGGCGGCGGAGAAGATCACCGTCTTCGCCGCCGCCTCGCTGACCAATGCCCTGCAAGAGATTGCCACCCAGTACCAGAAGGATCACCTGGTAGAGGTGGTGGCCTCCTACGCCTCCTCCTCGGTGCTGGCGCGGCAGATTGAGCAGGGCGCGCCAGCCAACCTGTTTATCTCTGCCGATCAGCAGTGGATGGACTACGCGCAGCAGAAGCAGCAGATCGTCAACAACAGCCGCTACACCCTGCTGGGCAACGAGCTGGTGCTGATTGCGCCGCAGCCGTCGGCGCAGGACGCGGTGAAGATCGACAAGCAGACGCCGTGGGTGTCGCTGCTGTCAGGTGGCCGTCTGGCGGTCGGTGACCCGGATCACGTACCGGCGGGCATTTATGCCAAGCAGGCGTTGCAGTCGCTGGGGGCGTGGACGGCGCTGGAGCCGACGCTGGCACGCGGCAACAACGTGCGCGCGGCGATGGCGCTGGTGGAGCGGCAGGAGGCACCGCTGGGCATCGTCTACGGCTCAGACGCCAAGGCCAGCGCCAAGGTGAAAGTGGTCGGCACCTTCCCCGCGGAGAGCCACCCGCCGGTGGAGTACCCGATGGCGATCGTGCGCGATCACCAGAACAGCGCCACGCAGGCGTTCTACGACTACCTGAAGGGGCCGCAGGCGGCCACGGTGTTCAAACAGTATGGATTTAGCCCCCGTTGATGAGTGAGTACGAGTGGCAGGCGGTGCTGTTGAGCCTGCAAGTGGCGGGCGTCGCGGTGCTGGGCAGCCTGCCGTTTGGCATTCTGGTGGCCTGGGTGCTGGTGCGCTGCCGCTTCCCCGGCAAGGCGCTGTTGGACAGTCTGGTGCACCTGCCGCTGGTACTGCCGCCGGTGGTGATTGGCTATCTGCTGCTGATTGGCATGGGGCGGCGCGGGCTGCTCGGTGGCTGGCTCTACCAGACCTTTGGCCTGAGCTTCAGCTTTAGCTGGCGCGGGGCGGCGCTCGCCTCGGCGGTGGTGGCCTTCCCACTGATGGTACGCGCCATCCGGCTGGCGCTGGAGGCGATTGACCTGCGGCTGGAGCAGGCGGCGCGCACGCTGGGGGCGTCGCCGTGGCGCGTCTTCCTGACGCTCACCCTGCCGCTGTCGCTGCCGGGCATCATCGTCGGCGCGGTGCTGGCCTTTGCCCGCTCGCTCGGTGAGTTTGGTGCCACCATCACCTTTGTCTCCAACATTCCCGGCGAGACGCGCACCCTGCCGCTGGCGATGTACACCCTGATTGAGACGCCGGGGGCGGAAGCCGCCGCCGCGCGCCTCTGCGTGATTGCGATTGTGCTGTCGCTCGGCGCGCTGCTGCTCTCGGAGTGGCTGGCGCGCTGGAGCAAGCGGCGGCTGGGGGGCTGAGATGCTGGAACTCGATTTGACGCACCGCCTCGGCGACCTGAGCTTGTCAGTACAGGCCACGCTGCCAGCAGTGGGCATCACCGCCATTTTCGGCCTCTCCGGCGCGGGCAAAACCTCGCTTATCAACCTGATTGGCGGGCTGGCGCGGCCCGATCGTGGCCTGATCCGCCTTAATGGCCGCACCCTGACCGACAGCGAGGCGCGCATCTGGCTGCCGCCGGAGAAGCGGCGCATCGGCTATGTCTTTCAGGACGCGCGCCTCTTCCCGCACTACCGGGTGCGCGGCAACCTGACCTACGGGATGCCCACATCGCAGCGCGGCGAGTTTGACAAGGTGGTGACGTTGCTGGGCATTGAGGCGCTGCTGGAGCGCCACCCGCAGACCCTCTCTGGCGGCGAGAAGCAGCGGGTGGCGATTGGCCGCGCGCTGCTCACCGGGCCGGAGATGCTGCTGATGGATGAGCCGCTCGCCTCCCTCGACCTGCCGCGCAAGCGTGAGCTGATGCCCTATCTGGAGCGGCTGGCGCATGACGTCAAGTTGCCGATCCTCTACGTCACCCACAGCATGGATGAGCTGTTGCGGCTGGCGCAGCAGGTGCTGGTGCTGGATCGCGGCGAGGTGCGCGCGCAGGGGCCGCTGGAGGCGGTGTGGGCCAGCAGTGCGCTGCGGCCGTGGCTGCCGAAGGCCGACCAGAGCAGCGTGCTGCCGGTGACGGTGCTGGAACACCACCCGCGCTACGCGATGAGCGCGCTGAGCCTTGGCGACCAGCATCTGTGGGTCAACCGGGTGGCGGCGGCGGTGGAGAGCCAGTTGCGCATCCGCATTCAGGCGGCGGACGTCTCGTTGGCGCTCTTGCCGCCGCAGGGCAGCAGCATCCGCAACATCCTGCGCGCCAAGGTGCTGGAGTGTCTGGAGGTGGAGGATCAGGTGGAGGTGAAGCTGGCAATCGGTGAGCAGATCCTCTGGGCGCGCATCTCCCCGTGGGCGCGCGATGAGTTGCAGGTCAAGCCGGGGCTGTGGTGCTACGCGCAGGTCAAGAGCGTCTCTATCTCTGGCTAGATGTTCGCAAGGGGCGGCGCGCTGGCCGCCCCAACCCCTTATTGCAGGATATGCTGCTCAATCACGGCGGCGATGCCCGGCTCCTCATTGGTGCCAATCACCAGCCCGGCGCGCTCCTTGATGAAGTCGTCGGCGTTGCCCATCGCCACGCCGAGGCCAGCGGTCTGCAACATGCTCAGGTCATTGTAGTTGTCACCGAAGGCCAGCACGTCCTTCATCGTCATGCCCTGCGACTCCACCCACTCCTGCAGGCGTTTGCCCTTGCTGTTGCCGCCCTTGGCGACATCCACTTGGTCAAACCATGACCACTCGCAGGCCAGCCCCAGCTTCTCCTCCACCTCCATGGTGAAGGCTTTCAGTGCTTCCAGATCCGGGTGGGTGGTGGCGAATTTCCAGATGGCGTCGGCGCGTTCGGCGGCGGCGCTCAGGCTCTCCACCTGGAGAATGTTCGGGCGTTGCGCCTCCGGCAGGGTCTCGGCCCACGCCAGCGAACGCAGCACGTGCTCGGTCGGGCGCTCATAGAGCATCGCGTCATCCACATAGAGCATACCGTGGATTTTGGAGTGGTCGAGCATGGTGATCACCTGCTGCGCCAGATCCTTGCGCAGCGGGTCGGACTTCAGCACCTGGCGGTTCTGGTAGTCATAGAGGTAGGTGCCGTTGCAGCAGATGGCTGGGGTGTCCAGCTTCAGCGCCTGATAGAAGGGGTGGATGGCGACGTGGTGGCGGCCAGTGACCACCAGCACGGTCACGCCCAGCTCACGGGCGGCGGCGATGGCCTTCAGGGACTCCGGCAGGATACGTTTTTGACGGTCCAGCAGGGTGCCGTCGAGGTCGAGCGCAATTACGCGATAGGTCATAACAGGTCTCGTTGTGAAGTGAATAAAAGTCAGCCGATTCAGATGATAGTAGCAGCGAACCGGCAGGGGGAAAACACACTCGGTGCTATGCGCCAGCCGGATGAATGGTTATGGTAGGAAACAACACGCGCTAAAATGCATTACGCCACCCATGCCGCGCCGGTGGGCGTGGCCCCAAAAGGAGAGATCATGAAGCAAGTCGTCTATGTCGCCAGCCCGGACAGCCAGCAGATCCACGTCTGGCAGCTTGCCGGCGATGGCACGCTCAGCCTGCTGCAAACCGTCGAGGTGCCGGGACAGGTACAGCCAATGGTGCTGCGCCCGGATAACCGTTTCCTGTACGTGGGCGTGCGCCCGGCGTTCGGCGTGGTGAGCTACCGCATCGCCGATGATGGCCAGCTGGAGCAGGCGGGCATGGCACCGCTGCCCGGCGGCCCGACCCACCTGGAGACCGACCGCCAGGGGCGCTTCCTGTTCGCCGCCTCCTACAGCGGCAACTGCGTCAGCGTCAGCCCGATTGGCCGGGATGGCGTGGTGCAGGCCGCCGCGCAGACGCTGGAGAACCTCCACGCGCCGCACTCCTCCAACATCTCGCCAGACAATCAGGTGCTGCTGGTGCCGTGCCTGAAAGAGGATCGCATCCGTCTGTTCGATCTGGCGCAGGATGGCACCCTGACTGCCCACCAGCCGGAAGGGATGGGCACCGTGGAGGGCGCAGGCCCGCGCCACATGGCCTTCCACCCGAACCAGCGCTTTGCCTACTGTGTCAACGAGCTGAACAGCAGCGTGGACGTCTGGCAGGCGGAAGAGGGCGGTTACCGCGCGGTGCAGACGCTGGATGTGATGCCCGCTGACTTCAGCGGCACCCGCTGGGCGGCGGACATCCATATCACGCCGGATGGCCGCTTCCTCTACACCACCGACCGCACTGCCAGCATCCTGAGCGTGTTCCAGGTCTCTGAGGATGGCAGCACCCTGACCGCCGCGGGCCACCACCCGACCGAAACCCAGCCGCGTGGCTTCAACATCGATCACAGCGGCCGCTTTGTCATCACTGCCGGGCAGAAGTCCGCTGGCATTGAGGTGGCCGAGATTGACGCGCAGAGCGGGGCGCTCACCACGCTAGCGCGCTACGACGTGGGCCAGGGGCCGATGTGGGTCACCATTCTCGATCTGGACAAGCAGTACGCTGACATCGAGTAATCTGGCGCCATAAAAAAAGCCCCGGCAATCCGGGGCTTTTTTGTGGGTGCAACGGTCAGTTGAAGGTGACCGTCAGGCTCGCCTTACCGAGGCTGTGATGATGGATGTAGAAGCCCAGCATCGCGCCGCTGGTGTTCTCATCCACCTCGATCTGCTCCAGATCAAGCGCATGGACGGTGAACTGGTAGCGGTGGCTCTCGCCCTGCGGCGGGGCCGCGCCGCCGTAGCCAGCCTTGCCAAAGTCGGTGCGGGTCTGCACCGCGCCCGCTGGCAGGCTGCCCTGCCCGGAGCCGACGCCGGTTGCCAGTTCGCGCACGTCCGCCGGGATGTTGGCGACGCCCCAGTGCCACCAGCCGGAGCCGGTTGGCGCGTCCGGGTCATAGACGGTAATCGCAAAGCTTTTGGTGCCTTCCGGCGCGCCGTCCCAGGCGAGGTGCGGCGACAGGTTTTCGCCGCTGTAACCCATGCCGTTGAAGACCTGGCGCTGCGGCATCTTGTCGCCGTCTTTCAGGTCATGGCTGGTCAGTGTCAATGCCATCTCGTTTCCCCAATTGATGATGTCGTGGTGGGTGTGGTGCGGCGACCGCATGGCCGCCGCCGTCCATCTCTAGCCTAAACGTCCAGCTTTTTCAATAACATCTGTGCGGTTTCCGCAGAGGAAGCCGGGTTCTGGCCGGTCACCAGATGGCCGTCGTCGATCACGTAGCTCTTCCAGTCCGCCTCTTTGCTGTAGTCGCCGCCCATGCGCTTCAGCTCGTTCTCCACCAGATGCGGCACCACCTTGGTCAGGCCGACGCCATCCTCTTCGCTGTTGCTAAAGCCGGTGACGCGCTTGTCCTGCACCAGCGGCGTGCCATCCGGTTTTTGCGCGTTGCGCAGCGCGATCGGCGCGTGGCAGACCGCCGCCACCGGCTTGCCTGCGGCGTAGAGGGTATTGATGATCATGATCGAGTGGCGGTCATCCACCAGATCCCACAGCGGGCCGTGGCCGCCGGGGTAGAACACCGCGTCATAGTCGTGGGCGTTGATCTCCGCCAGCGGCACGCTGTTGGCCAGCACCTGTTGCGCCGCCTCATCCTCGCGGAAACGCTGGGTGTGGGCGGTCTGCGCGTCTGGCTCGTCGCTCTTAGGGTCGAGCGGCGGCTGGCCGCCCTTCGGCGAGGCGATTGTCACCTCCGCGCCCGCGTCAATGAATTCGTAGTAGGGCGCGGCGAACTCCTCGAGCCAGAAACCGGTTTTTTTGCCGGTGTCACCGAGTTGGTCATGTGACGTCAGCACCATTAAAATTTTCATCGTTGCCTCCTCATCAAGTGGCTGCGTGGGGATCACTCATCCTCCCCGACGCGTACCACAACCTTGCCAAAATTTTTCCCTTCCAACAGGCCAATCAGCGCGTCCGGCGCGTTCTCCAGCCCCTCGGTGATGTCCTCACGGAAGGCGATTTTCCCCGCGTCGAACCACTCGCCCATCTGGGCGGCGAACTCGTCATAGCGGTGGCCATAGTCATCAAAAATAATGAAACCCTGCACCCGCAGGCGCTTGCGCAGGATCATGCCAGCCAGCAGCGGCAGGCGATCCGGGCCATCCGGCAGGTTGGTGGCGTTGTACTGCGACACCAGCCCGCACACCGGGATGCGCGCCTTGGTATTGAGCAGCGGCATCACCGCGTCAAACACCTTGCCGCCGACATTCTCATAGTAGACGTCGATGCCGTCCGGGCAGGCGGCCTTCAGCTGCTCGGCGAAATCCTCGGCGCGGTGATCGATGCAGGCGTCAAAGCCAAACTCCTCCTGCGCGTAGCGGCACTTCTCCTCGCCGCCCGCGATGCCGACGGCCCGGCACCCCTTGATTTTGGCGATCTGCCCCACCAGCGAGCCGACCGGGCCGGTGGCGGCGGCGACTACCACGGTTTCGCCCGGCTGCGGGTCGCCGATGTCCAGCAGCCCCATAAAGGCGGTGAAGCCCGGCATCCCGAGCACGCCCAGCGCCAGCGACGGGTGGTCAGCGATGCGCGGATCGAGCTTCTTCACGCTGTCACCGGCCACCGCGCTGTAGTCCTGCCAGCCGGTGGAACCCAGCACCCAGTCACCCTCCTGAAAATCGGGGTGGCGCGAGGAGACCACGCGTGACACCGCGCCGCCGGTCATCACCTCGCCAATCTGGACGGGCGCGGCGTAGGAGGGGGCGTCACTCATGCGGCCGCGCATATAGGGGTCGAGGGAGAGAAAGACGGTGCGCAAGACCACCTGCCCTTCGTCCGCCTGTGGGATCGGGTGCTCCTCCTGGCGGAAGTTCTCTGCCGTTGGCGCGCCATGCGGGCGCGACGCCAGGACCAGACGACGGTTAACGGTTTTGCTCTGACTCATCACTCACTCCTTTTGGTTGGATAGGAAACACCATCCCTAAGTATAGGCATGAGTTCTTAGGATTTTATGCGGTGTAAACCAACGGAGGCAGTGAGGGCGCGCCGGGCGGGGCGGCAGCGGGAAAAATAAAGGGGAAGCGCAGCGGCTTCCCCTTGGCATCAGGCCAGCGCGGAGGCGATGGCACCGGTCAGGCGGCGCAGTTGCACCGGCGTGATGATGTAGGGCGGCATCAGGTAGATCAGGCGGCCAAACGGCCGGATCCACACCCCCTGCTCCACGAAGTGGCGTTGCAGCCGCGCCATCTCCACCGGCTCGCGCATCTCTACCACGCCAATCGCCCCCAGCACGCGCACCGCCGCCACTGCCGGGTGGGCCGCCAGCGGCCCCAGTTCGGCCTTCAGCTGCGTTTCAATGGCCGCCACCTGCGCCTGCCAGCGGTTCTCCGCCAGCAGCGACAGGCTGGCGGAGGCCACGGCGCAGGCCAGCGGGTTACCCATAAAGGTCGGGCCATGCATGAAGCAGCCCGCCTCGCCATTGCTAATGGTCTCGGCGACGTGGCGGGTGGTGAGGGTGGCGGAGAGCGTCATATAGCCGCCGGTCAGCGCCTTGCCGAGGCAGAGGATATCCGGCGTGATGCCAGCATGTTCGCAGGCGAATAGCTTGCCGGTGCGGCCAAAACCGGTGGCGATCTCATCGGCAATCAGCAGGATGCCGTGGCGATCGCACAGCGCGCGCACCGCCTTCAGGTACTCGGGATGGTAGATGCGCATCCCGCCCGCGCCCTGGACTACCGGCTCCAGAATCACCGCGGCAATCTCCGTGGCATGGGCCGTGAGCAGCGCCTCAAACGGCGCAATGTCGCGGGCGTCCCACGGATCGTCAAAGCCGCACTGCGGCGCGTCGGCGAACAGGTGGTGCGGCAGGTAGCCTTGGTAGAGGCTGTGCATCGAGTTCTGCGGGTCACACACCGCCATCGCGCCGAAGGTGTCGCCGTGGTAGCCGTGGCGCAGCGTCAGCACCCGCTGGCGGGACTCGCCGCGCGCCTGCCAGTACTGCATGGCCATCTTCAGCGCCACCTCCACCGCCACCGAGCCGGAGTCGGCCAGGAACACGCACTCCAGCGCCTCCGGCGTCATCGCCACCAGCTGGCGGCAGAGCCTGACCGCTGCCGGGTGGGTGATGCCGCCAAACATCACATGGGACATCTGCCCCAACTGCGCGCTGGCCGCGGCATTCAGCGCCGGGTGGTTGTAGCCGTGGATCGCCGCCCACCAGGAGGACATGCCATCCACCAGCCGCCGGCCATCGGCCAGCGCCAGCTCGGCGCCCTCGGCGGCCACCACCGGGTAGCAGGGCAGCGGGGCGGTCATCGAGGTGTAGGGGTGCCAGATATGGCGTTGGTCAAAGGCTAAATCGTCATCAGTCATCAGGAGAACCCGGCGGAGAATGGTAAACCACACAGTCTACACAAAGTTTACCGTAAACTTAATAGATCTGTTTTGGTTGACAGGTCGGCGGTGTTATTTACACTGTGCCCACAACACTGATAAGGAGATGCCGCCGTGGCACAACGTATTCACTGGACGCTTGAGCAAACCCAGGCCCTGTTTGACAAACCCTTCCTGGAGCTGCTGTTCGAGGCGCAACAGGTGCATCGCCAGCACTTCGACCCGCGCCAGGTGCAGGTCAGTACGCTGCTTTCTATCAAGACCGGCGCCTGCCCGGAGGATTGCAAATACTGCCCGCAAAGCTCGCGCTACAAAACCGGGCTGGAGGCAGAGCGCCTGATGCAGGTGGAGCAGGTACTGGAGTCGGCGCGCAAGGCGAAGGCCGCCGGATCGACCCGCTTCTGCATGGGCGCGGCGTGGAAGAACCCGCATGACCGCGACATGCCCTATCTGGAGCAGATGGTGCAGGGCGTCCGGGAGATGGGCATGGAGACCTGCATGACGCTGGGCACGCTGAACAGCGAGCAGGCGCAACGGCTGGCGCACGCCGGGCTGGACTACTACAACCACAACCTCGACA
Organism: Nissabacter sp. SGAir0207; assembly: GCF_005491205.1. Classification (NCBI taxonomy): domain Bacteria; kingdom Pseudomonadati; phylum Pseudomonadota; class Gammaproteobacteria; order Enterobacterales; family Yersiniaceae; genus Nissabacter; species Nissabacter sp. SGAir0207. Next base: position 2,661,436 of record NZ_CP028035.1, on the reverse strand, counting down.
CCTCGCCCGAGTTCTACGGCAGCATCATCACCACCCGCAGCTACCAGGAGCGCCTCGACACGCTGGATGAGGTGCGCGGCGCGGGCATCAAGGTCTGTTCCGGCGGCATCGTTGGGCTGGGCGAGACGGTGCGCGACCGCGCTGGCCTGCTGATGCAGCTCGCCAACCTGCCGACCCCGCCGGAGAGCGTGCCGATCAACATGCTGGTGAAGGTGAAGGGCACGCCGCTGGCCGATAACGAAGACGTCGATCCGTTCGACTTCATCCGCACCATCGCAGTGGCGCGCATCATGATGCCTGCTTCCCACGTGCGCCTCTCGGCGGGCCGTGAGCAGATGAGCGAGCAGACGCAGGCGATGTGCTTTATGGCGGGCGCGAACTCCATCTTCTACGGCTGCAAGCTGCTGACCACGCCGAACCCGGCGGAGGACAAGGATCTGATCCTGTTCCGCAAGCTGGGGCTGAACCCGCAGGCCACCGAGGTGGAGCACGGCGACAACCAGCAGCAGCAGGCGCTGGCGGCGCAGCTGGTCAACGCGGATACCGCGCAGTTCTACAATGCGGCCCTGTAACGCGCCATGAGCTGGACGGAACGCATCACCACGGCGCTGGCCGCCCAGCACGCCGCGGCCGCCTACCGCCGCCGTCTGCCGAATCAGGGCGGCAATGGCCGCTGGCTGGAGCAGGCGGGGCGGCGCTACCTCAACTTCTCCGGCAATGACTATCTGGGGCTGAGCCGCGATGCGTCGGTGATCGCCGCCTGGCAACAGGGCGCGGCGCAACATGGCGTCGGCGCGGGCGGCTCCGGTCACGTCACCGGCTACAGCGAGACGCACCAGCGCTTCGAGCAGCGGCTGGCCGCATGGCAGGGCTACCCGCGCGCGCTGCTGTTTATCTCTGGTTTCGCCGCCAATCAGGCGGTGCTGGCGGCGCTGTTGCAGGAGGGCGACCGGGTACTGGCAGACCGGCTGAGCCACGCCTCGCTGCTGGAGGCGGCGATGCACGCGCCCGCCACCCTGCGCCGCTTCGCCCACAATGACCCGGCCGCGCTGGCGCGCCTGCTGGCGACGCCGCACCACGGCGAGACGCTGGTGGTCACCGAGGGGGTGTTCAGCATGGACGGTGACGCCGCCCCGCTGGCGGCACTGGCGGCAGAGACGCGCCAACAGGGCGGCTGGCTGCTGGTGGATGATGCCCACGGCGTCGGCGTGGTGGGGGAGCAGGGGAGCGGCAGCGCCCGCCTGCACGGCGTGCGGCCGGATCTGCTGGTGCTGACCTTCGGCAAGGCGTTTGGCGTCAGCGGCGCGGCAGTGCTGTGCGAGGAGGCGACCGCCGAATTCCTGCTGCAACGGGCGCGCCACCTGATCTACAGCACCGCGATGCCCGCCGCCCAGGTGTGCGCGCTGGACGCGGCGCTCACCGCCCTCCAGCAGGGCGATGGCCTGCGTGCGCGGCTGCACCAGCATATCCAGCGCTTCCGCGCCGGGGTGGCCGGGCTGCCACTGCAACTGGCGGCGTCCCAGACCCCGATCCAGCCGCTGATCGTCGGCGACAATCAGGCGGCGCTCGATCTGGCCGCCCGCCTGCGGGCGCAGGGGCTGTGGGTCAGCGCCATCCGCCCGCCGACGGTGCCGCCCGGCAGTGCCCGGCTGCGTGTGACGCTGACCGCTGCGCACCAGCCGGAAGATATCGACCAACTTTTGGAGGCGCTCCATGCTGCCTGTCGCTGACCGCCCAACGGGCGTCAACAAACCCGCGGTGGCGGCGGCCTTCAGCCGTGCCGCCCACAGTTATGATGCCGCCGCCGACCTGCAACGCCGGGTTGGCGAGCGGCTGATGGCGCTCGCCGCCATCCCCCCGCAGGCCAGGGTGCTGGACGCCGGTTGCGGCACCGGCCACTTCAGCCGCTGCTGGCGTGCCGCTGGCCATGAGGTGTGGGCGCTCGATCTGGCGCCCGGCATGGTGCAGCAGGCACAGGCGCTGGACTCCGCCGACCGCTACCTCACCGGCGACATTGAGGCGCTGCCCCTGCCGGATGCGGTGGTGGACGTTGCCTTCAGCAGCCTGGCGGTGCAGTGGTGCGACGCCCTGCCAGCGGCGCTGGCGGAGTTGTACCGCGTCACCCGCCCCGGCGGCGTGATCCTCTTCTCCACGCTGGCCGCCGGTTCGCTCAGTGAACTGGCTCAGGCGTGGCGGCAGATTGATGGCGGCACGCACACCAACCGCTTCCTGCCGGTGGAGCAGATCGCCGACGCCTGCCGCCCCTACCGGCATGAGCTGGGTTTCAGCACCGAGGTGGCGCGCTTTGAAGACGTGCGCGCCCTGATGCGCTCGCTGAAGGGCATCGGTGCCACCCACCTGCATGAGGGGCGCAACGCCGGGCTGACCGGCCGCCAGCAACTGGCGCAACTGGAGGCCAGCTTCCCGCGCCGCGACGGGCTGTGCCCGCTGAGTTACCAATTGGTTTATGGAGTGATTTACCGTGATTAAACGCTATTTTGTCACTGGCACTGACACCGAGGTGGGCAAGACGGTGGCGAGCAGCGCCCTGTTGCAGGCGGCGGCGCTGGCGGGCTACCAGACCGCTGGCTACAAGCCGGTGGCTTCCGGCAGTGAGATGACGCCGGAGGGCGCGCGCAACAGCGACGCGCTGGCGCTGCAACGCCACAGCACGCTGGCGCTGGGCTATGAGGAGGTCAACCCCTGCACCTTCCTCGAGCCGACCTCGCCGCACATCGTCAGCCGCGAAGAGGGGCGGCCGATTGAGGCAGCCACGCTCTCCGCCGGGCTGCGCCAGCTGGAGGCGCGCGCCGATTGGGTGCTGGTGGAGGGGGCGGGTGGCTGGTTCACGCCGCTGGGCGAGGGCTTCAGCTTCGCTGACTGGGTGGTGCAGGAGCAGCTGCCGGTGATTCTGGTGGTGGGGGTAAAGCTGGGCTGCATCAACCACGCGCTGCTGACGGCGCTGGCGGTGCAACAGGCCGGGTTGCCGCTGGTGGGCTGGGTCGCCAATGGCGTGCAGCCAGCGGGCCGCCGCCACGCCGAGTATATGGCGACGCTGCGCGAGCTGCTGCCCGCGCCGCTGCTGGGCGAAATTCCCCATCTGGAGAACCTTGACGCGCCGCTGGGGCACTACTTGGATCTCAGCGCGCTGACCTAAGCGGCTACATCAGGTAGTGGCTGATCAGCTGGTCGTCGAGCTGGTCGAGCGTCCCCTCCGCTACGTTGCGGCCACGGTCGAGCAGGAAGAAGCGGTCAGCGACGCGGCGGATGAACGGCAGGCGGTGCTCCACCAACAGCACCGTCAGGCCGAGGTCGCGGTTGAGGCGGTGGATGATGTTGCCCATCTCCGCCATCAGTTCCGGCTGCCCGCCCTCCGTCGGCTCATCGAGGATCAGCAACTCCGGCTCCGGCACCAGCGCGCGCGCCATCGCCAGTTGCTGCTGCTGTGGCCCGGTCAACTCCCCGGCGCGCCGGCTGCCCATGTCATGCAGCGCCGGGAAGAGGTCAAACACCACGTCGGGAATGGCGCGTCGGCCGTGGCGCGCGGCCATCAGTGCCACGTGCAGGTTCTCCTCCACGCTGAGCTGGGAGAAGATGGGCCGCCCCTGCGGCACATAGCTGATGCCGAGGGCGGCGCGCGTCTCCACCGGCTGTTGCAGCAGGTTCTGCGGCGGCTCATCGCCGCGCTGCCAGATGACCGTGCCGCTCTTCACCGGCAGATGGCCCATGATGCAATTCACCAGCGTGGTCTTGCCGACGCCTGCGCGCCCCAGCAGGCAGGCGCACTCGCCGCGCGGCAACTCCAGGTTGACATCCCACAGCGTGTGGGTCTGCCCATAATATTGGTTGACTGCTTTCACGCTTAACATCTCACACTCTCCCCCAGATACGCCTTCATGGTCAGTGCAAGCCCACCGTGTCAGGTGGCGCTCGCTGCGCGTGGTGCGCCGGCATACCTTCCCAGGCTGGCCGTCAATGTGCAGAACCGGTTATCCGTCATCAGCGTGCCGTTCATGCTGCATAGCGGGCGCAGAGTGCAGGGTGCTGAGTGAACATGGTCTGTCGCCGCCCATCCCCCCGGACAAACCACAGCGAAACGCCGCGTCGGCAGTGATAAATGGGCCAAAGCCAGCAAATGCCCGGCTAAAGCAGGGAGACGGCGACAGGAAGGCAGTGTATCGCCCCGGTGCCCTGAAACAGGAAAAACCTCCCCTGACAGAGAGAAAGCAATCTTCAGGCCAGTTTCACGCAGCGCGGGGAGAAACGTGAAGTTAAGCGGTTGTTAATGAATGTCGGGCTGAAAAGGTTGCTCTATAAATAAGCAATCCTAATCTTTTGGCCCATGCGGGGGAGGGGGCCTGCACCCTGCCGGTGCCTTGCCGAATGGTGCTGGTGCAGCGCGGAATTCGGGTTGCTGCAACTTGCACCAATACCCCGGCGCAAAGTAGGGTTCCTGCCGCTGGCAAGAGGGCGCGTTAGTCTTTATCAGCATATATAGCCAGTAAAAGTGGAATAAAATTAACTAAAAAAAGCCATTTATTCCTCATTGATATGCCAAACACCGTTTTTTGCCAACTCCCGCCGTCTGCGGGCCTGTGTGAGTTATCCACCATTCCTGTGGATAACCTTGTGCATTAGATTGAGAAAACTCTCTGCAAGCAAGGCGGGGCGCGGCTTGGGGCCAGATTGCCGTCAATCTCCCCTTTTTGTAAAAGGCTTTCTCTTTCAGCAGGTTATTAAAAAACAAGTCACCGCTGACTGCGCGATGAAAACGGCGTGAATAAAATGCTAAATTTTAACACCAGGTTAATTTTCGCTGCGTTCTGGGGATAAAATCTGGTATGTGACAAAACCATCATTTTTTTGTCACACCGCTGCGCATCGCCCCGCCCATCTTGGGGCAGGGCTGCCAACCGGGCAAAAAAGCGCCTTTGAACCTGGGATTATATCCAGTAGAATAGGGGTGGAAAAAATCGCGCCGGCCTCCATACTTACTAGCCGTGCGGGCGCCTTTTCGCGTCGTGGGGCATCTTCCCCTTACGCAGCGTTGCACGACTCTCCAACAGGTAGCCTATTCAATGAGTAAAACGTTCAAACTTCGTTCCGATTTCAAGCCGTCCGGGGATCAGCCCGAGGCGATCCGCCGCCTGGAAGAGGGGCTGGAGAACGGACTGGCGCACCAGACACTGCTCGGGGTGACCGGTTCCGGCAAGACCTTTACCGTCGCCAACGTCATCGCCGACCTCAATCGCCCCACTATGGTGCTGGCACCCAACAAGACGCTGGCGGCGCAGCTCTATGGCGAGATGAAGGAGTTCTTCCCGGAGAATGCCGTGGAGTACTTCGTCTCCTACTACGACTACTACCAGCCGGAAGCCTACGTGCCCAGCTCCGACACATTCATCGAGAAGGACGCGGCGGTCAACGAGCATATCGAGCAGATGCGCCTGTCGGCCACCAAGGCGCTGCTGGAGCGGCGCGACGTGATCGTGGTGGCCTCGGTCTCCGCCATCTACGGCCTCGGCGATCCCAATACCTACCTGAAGATGATGCTGCACCTGACGCGCGGCATGTTGATCGACCAGCGCGCCATCCTGCGTCGGCTGGCGGAGCTGCAATATGCCCGCAACGATCAGGCGTTCCAGCGCGGCACCTTCCGCGTGCGCGGCGAGGTGATTGACATCTTCCCGGCGGAGTCCGATGACCTGGCGCTGCGTGTGGAGCTGTTCGACGAGGAGGTGGAGCGCCTGTCGCTGTTCGACCCGCTCACCGGCCACCTGGAGCAGGATGTACAGCGCTTCACCATCTACCCCAAGACCCACTACGTGACGCCGCGTGAGCGCATCCTGGAGGCGATGGAGGGCATCAAGGAGGAGCTGGCTGACCGCCGCAAGGGGCTGCTGGCGAACAACAAGCTGCTCGAAGAGCAGCGCCTGACCCAGCGCACCCAGTTTGACCTGGAGATGATGAACGAGCTGGGTTACTGCTCCGGCATTGAGAACTACTCGCGCTACCTCTCCGGCCGCGGGCCGGGCGAGGCCCCGCCGACGCTGTTTGACTACCTGCCGGCCGACGGCCTGCTGGTGATCGATGAGTCGCACGTTACCATTCCGCAGCTTGGCGGCATGTACCGCGGCGACCGCGCGCGCAAAGAGACGCTGGTGGAGTATGGCTTCCGCCTGCCGTCGGCGCTCGACAACCGCCCGATGCGCTTTGAGGAGTTTGAGGCGCTGGCACCGCAGACCATCTACGTCTCGGCGACCCCCGGCAACTACGAGCTGGAGAAGTCAGGCGGCGAGGTGATTGACCAGGTGGTGCGGCCGACCGGCCTGCTCGACCCGCTGATTGAGGTGCGCCCGGTGGCCACCCAGGTAGATGACCTGCTCTCTGAGATCCGCAAACGCGTGGCGATCAATGAGCGTGTGCTGGTCACCACACTGACCAAGCGCATGGCGGAGGATTTGACCGAGTACCTGGAGGAGCATGGCGAGCGGGTGCGCTACCTGCACTCTGACATTGACACCGTGGAGCGTGTCGAGATCATCCGCGACCTGCGTCTGGGCGAGTTTGACGTGCTGGTGGGCATCAACTTGCTGCGTGAGGGGTTGGACATGCCAGAGGTGTCGCTGGTGGCGATCCTCGACGCCGACAAAGAGGGCTTCCTGCGCTCCGAGCGTTCGCTGATCCAGACCATCGGCCGCGCGGCGCGTAACCTGAACGGCAAGGCGATTCTCTACGGCGACAAGATCACTAACTCGATGGCGCGCGCCATTGAGGAGACGGAGCGCCGCCGCGCCAAGCAGATGGCTTACAACGAGGAGCATGGCATCACGCCGCAGGGCCTCAACAAGCGCATCGCCGACATCCTGCAGATCGGCCAGCCGACCTCGCGCACCAAGCAGAGCAAGCGTGCCGCCGAGGCGAAGGCCACCTACAACGCGCTGTCGCCAAAGGCGCTGGAGAACAAGATCCGCGAGCTGGAGGCCAAAATGTACGTCCACGCCCAGAACCTGGAGTTCGAGGAGGCGGCCAACGTGCGCGACGAGATCCAGCAACTGCGCGAGCAGTTCATCGCCGCCTCCTGAGGCCGGCGTTTGCCGGGGCGCATAAACCTGTTAAGGTGTGCGCCCCGATTTTTTGAGGCACGCGGCCATGACACACTCCCCCACATCTTCCAACGATCCGCTGCACGGCATTACGCTGGAGCGGCTGCTGACCGAACTGGTCGATCACTACGGCTGGCCGGGTCTGGCCCAGCGCATCAACATCAACTGCTTCAAGAGCGATCCGAGCATCAAGTCGAGCCTGAAATTCCTGCGCCGCACCCCGTGGGCGCGCCAGAAGGTGGAGGAGCTTTACCTCGACACCCAGCACAACAATCCCTGGAAGCAGCCATAAAAAAACCGCCGGTTCGGCGGTTTTTTTTCACTTCATCAACTGCAATGCCCGCTCCAGCGCCCGGCGCAGCAACTCGCGATCGTGGCGGTAGGGGATGTCGCTGGCCTCCAACGGCTGCTGGATAACCAGCCGCCCGTCAAGCCCGTCTGTATTCACCTGTGGCCCGGCAATCACCGCCTGAATCGCCCGGCGGCCGATGCGTTTCTCCATCAGGCTCAGCTTGTCCGCCAGCGACAGCGAGGCGGCGGCGACGCTCAGTTCGCGCCCCAGATTGCCGATGTAGAGGATCGGCGCGCTGCTGCGGCGCAGGGCGGTCGCCAGCTCCTCCAGCAACAGCAGCGGCATCAGGCTGGTGAGGAAACTGCCCGGCCCAATCAGGATGATGTCAGCGTGGGCAATCGCCTCCAGCGCCTCGGCGGTGGCGTGCACCGGCGGCGACAGCATCAGTTGCTGCGGCATGTGCTGCAACTGATCAACGTCCACCTCGCCATAGACGTGGTTGCCCTCGTGGTCGAGCGCCACCAGATCCACCGGCTGCTCTGACATCGGGATCAGTTGGGCGTCCACCTTCAGCAGGCTGCGCACCAGATTGATCGCCTCCAGCGGCCGCACGCTCAGATTGTCCAGCGCTTTCAGCATCAGGTTGCCAAGGTTGTGGCCAGCCAGTTCGCCATTGCCGCTGAAGCGGTACTCAAACATCGCCGAGGCGACGCTCGGCTCGGTGATTAGCTGGTTGAGGCAGTTGCGCATGTCGCCCCAGGCGATGCCGCCCTCCGAGCGGCGAATGCGCCCGGTGGAGCCGCCGTTGTCGGTGGTGGTGACAATGCCGGTCAGGCGCGAGCCGAGCGGGGAGAGGGCGGACATCACTCGGCCCAGTCCGTGGCCGCCGCCAAGGGCGACGACCCGGTCGAGGTCAGCTAATGTTCTGTTGCGCATAGGGATCCTTCTTGAGATCGGTACGGGGGCCTGGCGGCAGGCAACCCTGACGCGACGGCGGCGATTTTACCTGAATTTTATCCCGGCTGTTACCGGTGGTTGCGAAGCAAGCGGTTGCGCGGCAAATTCCGTTATATATCAATGTATATAGCGAAAAAGCGGATTGGCGCTGCGCGCAATTTAGCGCTAAAATTTCCCACTCAATGCGTCCTGACCCCCCGCCACACGCGGCCGGTTGGTGACCACACTCCTAGCCTTTGCGCCTAAGTCATTTTTCTTACTGACATAAATGATATGGCGCCCTGGCCGTGGCGAACGCCACCAGGGTGCGAGGCAGAAATGCCTGCATCTCCCGTATTTGGAAAGGTGTTACAGGTGCCCCAACTTACCGATGCTTTTGCGCGCAAGTTCTACTACTTGCGCCTGTCGATTACCGACGTATGTAATTTCCGCTGTACTTACTGCCTGCCGGATGGCTACAAACCGAGCGGCCATGCCAAGAAGAGCTTTCTGTCGCTGGATGAGATCCGCCGCGTCACCCGCGCCTTCGCCGACCTCGGCACCGAAAAGGTGCGCCTGACCGGCGGCGAGCCGAGCCTGCGCCGCGACTTCTGCGAGATCATCGCCGCGGTGCGTGAGAACCCCGGCATCCGCACGCTGGCGGTGACCACCAACGGCTACCGCATGGCGCGTGACGTCGCTGCCTGGCGCGATGCCGGGCTGACGGCGATCAACGTCAGCGTCGATAGCCTCGACGCCCGCCAGTTCCATGCCATCACCGGGCAGGACAAGTTCCGCCAGGTGATGGCCGGCATCGATGCCGCCTTCGAGGCGGGCTATGAGAAGGTGAAGGTCAACGCGGTGCTGATGCGCGGCGTCAACCACAACCAACTGCCGGCATTCCTCAACTGGATAAAAGATCGCCCGATTCAGCTACGCTTTATTGAGCTGATGGAGACCGGCGACGGCGGCGACCTGTTCCGCAAGCACCATCTCTCCGGTGAGGTGATCCGTGACCAACTGCTGGCCGCTGGCTGGCAACTGCAACTGCGCGGCCGCAGCGATGGCCCGGCGCAGGTGTTCCGCCACCCGGACTATTGCGGTGAGATTGGCCTGATCATGCCCTACGAGAAGGACTTCTGCGCCAGCTGCAACCGCCTGCGCGTCTCGGCGATCGGCAACCTGCACCTCTGCCTGTTCGGTGAACAGGGGGTGCCGCTGCGCGACCTGCTGGCCGATGACCGCGATCGCGAGGCGCTGCTCGATCGCATTCAGGGCGGGCTGCAACGCAAAAAGCAGACCCACTTCCTGCATCAGGGCAACACCGGCATCACGCAAAACCTCTCATTTATCGGCGGCTGATCCGCCGTTTCGTCAAGGAGCTTCTATGAGCAAAGCCGGCAGCGTCTTTATTCCCGCCCAGCTTGCGGTGCTGACCGTGTCCGACTCCCGCACCGAGGCTGACGACACCTCGGGCGACTACCTGCGCGAGGCGGCGCATGAGGCTGGCCACCGCGTGGTGGTGAGCCGCATCGTGAAGGATAACCTCTACCAGATCCGCGCCGTGGTATCGGCGTGGATTGCCGACCCGGATGTGCAGGTGATTTTAATCAACGGCGGCACCGGTTTCTCGGCGCACAACACCACGCCAGAGGCGCTGCGTCCGCTGTTTGACCGCGAGATCGAGGGCTTCGGCGAGCTGTTCCGCATGGCCTCCTACGAGGAGATCGGCACCTCGACCATCCAGTCGCGCGCCATCGGCGGCCTCGCCAACCAGACGGCGATCTTCGCCATGCCCGGCTCGACCCGCGCCTGCCGCACCGCCTGGGAGCGCATCATTGCCGAGCAACTCGACGCGCGCCAACGCCCCTGTAACTTTATTCCGCACCTGAAGGCCCTGCCGCAGGACGACGGAACGGATGAGAACGAGTAACCATGTCCCAACTGACCCACATTAATGCCGCTGGCGAGGCCCACATGGTGGATGTCTCCGCCAAGGCCGAGACGGTGCGCGAGGCGCGCGCCGAGGCGTTCGTCGAGATGCTGCCCGCCACGCTGGCGATGATCATCGACGGTAGCCACCACAAGGGCGACGTGTTCGCCACCGCGCGCATCGCGGGCATTCAGGCCGCCAAAAAGACCTGGGATCTGATCCCGCTCTGCCACCCGCTGCTGCTGACCAAGGTCGAGGTGCAGCTGGAGGCGCAGCCAGCGCACAACCGCGTGCGCATTGAGTCGCGCTGCCGCCTGAGCGGCAAGACCGGCGTCGAGATGGAGGCGCTGACTGCCGCCTCGGTGGCCGCGCTGACCATCTATGACATGTGCAAGGCAGTGCAGAAAGATATGGTGATTGGCCCGGTGCGCCTGCTGGCGAAGAGCGGCGGCAAGTCCGGTGATTTTGAGGCGGCCCCATGATTGAGATCCTGTTTTTCGCCCAGGTGCGCGAACTGGTTGGCACCGCCAGCCTCAGCCTGCCAGCCACCTACCCGGACGTGGAGTCGCTGCGGCAGGCGCTCTGCGCGCGCGGTGATCGCTGGGCGCTGGCGCTGGGGGAGGGCAACTTGCTGGCGGCGGTTAACCAGTCGCTGGTGGCGATGGCCCACCCGTTGCAGGCGGGCGACGAGGTCGCCTTCTTCCCACCGGTCACCGGGGGCTGAGATGGCAGAGCGTGAGCAGACCCGTATCCGCGTCGGCGAGGCGCGTTTTAGCGTCGGGGATGAGTACCCTTGGCTGGCGGCGTGCGACGACGACGGCGCAGTGGTCACCTTCACCGGCAAGGTGCGCAACCACAATCTGGGCGCGGACGTCAGCACCTTGACGCTGGAGCACTACCCCGGCATGACCGAGAAGGCGCTGGCGGAGATCGTGGCGGAGGCGCGCGGCCGCTGGGCGTTGCAGCGCGTCACGGTGATCCACCGCATCGGCGCGATGTACCCCGGCGACGAGATTGTGTTCGTCGGCGTCAGCGCCGCCCACCGTGGCATGGCCTTTGAGGCGGCGGAGTTCATCATGGACTACCTGAAGACCCGCGCCCCGTTCTGGAAGCGCGAGGCGACGCCAGAGGGCGAGCGCTGGGTGGCGGCGCGTGACAGCGACCATCAAGCCGCCGACCGCTGGGCCGGGAAGCCGGAGGCCTGAGGCAGCGGCCCGCCTGTGGTAGACTATACTTTTTGGGGGGCTGTGGTTGCAGCCTGACTTTTCTGTCACTTACGCAAAAAGGTTTCACATGGACAGATATCCGCGTTCCAACAATACCATCATCCAGGGTGCCAGCACCGGCCTCCAGACCTACATGGCGCAGGTCTACGGCTGGATGACCTGCGGCCTGCTGCTGACCGCCTTCGTCTCCTGGTACGCCGCCAACACGCCGGCGATCATGCAGGCGATCTTCTCCAGCCAGATGACCTTCTTTGGCCTGATCATCGCCCAACTGGCGGTGGTGTTTGTGCTCTCCGGGCTGGTGAACCGCATGAGCGGCGCGGTCGCCACCACGCTGTTTATGCTCTACTCGGTGCTGACCGGGCTGACGCTCTCCAGCATCTTCGTGCTCTACACCTACTCCTCCATCGCCAGCACCTTTGTGGTGACCGGCGGGATGTTTGGCGCGATGAGCCTCTACGGCTACACCACCAAGCGTGACCTGAGTGGCATGGGCAGTATGCTGTTTATGGCGCTGATCGGCATCGTGCTGGCCTCGGTGGTCAATATCTGGCTGAAGAGCAGCGCGCTGATGTGGGCCGTGACCTACATCGGGGTGGTGGTGTTCGTGGGTCTGACCGCCTATGACACCCAGAAGCTGAAAAACATCGGCGAGCAGCTCAATCCGGCTGACCGTGACAGCTTCCGCAAGTACTCGATCGTCGGCGCGCTGACGCTCTACCTCGACTTCATCAACCTGTTCCTGATGCTGCTGCGCATCTTCGGCAACCGCCGCTAAACACAGGGCAGGACGAAAAACCGGGCATCGCGCCCGGTTTTTTTATGCGCGCTGGCGTGCCAACCTGCGCAGGGGCGCTCGGGCTGGGGCGGATTTTTTCCCACATTGTGAGCGGGTGCATAATATTTCACGAATCCCGGGGGTTATCTGCTACACTTTGCGCAACTGGCGCACTTGCAGTTTGTGCCGAATCCTCGTGGTAATGCCTCATCTTGCCTCGTCTGAATATCTCCCCGGAAACTGCACCAACCTGGTTGGTAACGGGAGATCTGGAGCTTTACTCTTTATGTCATTTGATTCTCTCGGTTTACATACCGATATTCTGCGTGCGGTAGAGGAACAGGGCTATCGTGAGCCGACCCCGATCCAGCGCCAGGCCATTCCTGTTGTGCTGGAAGGCCGTGACCTGATGGCCAGTGCCCAGACCGGCACCGGCAAAACCGCAGGCTTCACCCTGCCACTGCTGCACCTGCTGAGCAGCACCCCGCACCAGAGCAAGGGCCGTCGCCCGGTGCGCGCGCTGATCCTGACCCCGACCCGTGAGCTGGCGGCGCAGATTGGCGAAAACGTGCAGGCTTACAGCAAACACCTGCGCCTGCGTTCGCTGGTGGTGTTTGGCGGCGTGAGCATCAACCCGCAGATGATGAAGCTGCGTGGCGGCGTCGATGTGCTGATCGCCACCCCGGGCCGCCTGCTGGATCTGGAACACCAGAACGCCGTGGATCTCTCCCACGTAGAGATTCTGGTGTTGGACGAAGCTGACCGTATGCTCGACATGGGCTTCATCCATGACATCCGCCGCGTGCTGGCCAAGCTGCCGCCGAAGCGCCAGAACCTGCTGTTCTCCGCGACCTTCTCCGACGACATCAAGGCGCTGGCGAACAAGCTGCTGCACAACCCGGCCTCGGTGGAAGTGGCGCGCCGCAACACCGCCTCCGAGCAGGTGGCGCAGAGCGTCCACTTCGTGGACAAGAAGCGCAAGCGGGAACTGCTGTCGCAGATGATTGGCGAGGGCAACTGGCAACAGGTGCTGGTCTTCACCCGTACCAAGCATGGCGCCAACCACCTGGCCGAGCAGCTCAACAAAGATGGCATCACCGCCGCCGCGATCCACGGCAACAAGAGCCAGGGCGCGCGTACCCGTGCACTGGCTGACTTCAAGGATGGCCGCATCCGTGTGCTGGTGGCGACCGACATCGCCGCGCGTGGTCTGGACATCGACCAGCTGCCGCACGTGGTGAACTACGAGCTGCCAAACGTGCCGGAAGATTACGTGCACCGCATCGGCCGTACTGGCCGTGCCGAAGCGACCGGTGAGGCGATCTCGCTGGTCTGCGTCGATGAGCACAAGCTGCTGCGTGACATCGAGCGCCTGCTGAAGAAAGAGATCCCGCGCATCGCGCTGCCGGGCTATGACCCAGACCCGACCATCAAGGCGGAGCCGATCATCAATGGCCGTCAGGGCGGCGGTCGCGGTCAGGGCGGCCGTGGCGGCAATGGCAATGGCGGCGGCCAGCGCACCGGCGGCAATGCCCCGAGCCGTGGCAACCGCAGCGGTGAAGGGCGCGGCGAAAGCCGTGGTGGCGAGAGCCGCAGCGGCCAGCCACCGCGCCAGCGTCAGGGCCACAGCGACGGCCAGCGCCGTCCGGGGAGCCAGCCACGCCGCTCCCGTCCGGCCACCAAGGCGGACTGATTATCCCCCGCTGAAAAAAGCTGCCTCCGGGCAGCTTTTTTTTCGCCCTGACGGCGGCCCGCCGGGCATTGCCTTGGGCGGGGCATCGCCCGTATCATGGCGCCTCATTTTTTTAAGGTAACCGGCAATGCGTGTACTTCTCGCCCCGATGGAGGGCGTCCTCGACTCACTGGTGCGGCAACTGCTCAGTGAGGTCAATGACTACGATCTCTGCATCACCGAATTTTTGCGGGTGGTGGATCAGCTGCTGCCGGTCAAATCCTTCCTGCGCCTCTGCCCGGAGCTGGAGCAGGGGAGCCGCACCCCCTCCGGCACGCGGGTGCGGGTACAGCTGCTCGGCCAGTACCCGGAGTGGCTAGGGGAGAACGCCGCGCGCGCGGCGGAGCTGGGCTCCTATGGCGTGGATCTCAACTGCGGCTGCCCCTCCAAGCTGGTGAACGGCAGCGGCGGCGGCGCGACCCTGCTCAAAGACCCGGAGCTTATCTACCGTGGCGCGAAGGCGATGCGCGAGGCAGTGCCATCGCACCTGCCGGTGACGGTCAAGGTGCGCCTCGGCTGGGACTCCGGCAGCCGCAGCCTGGAGATCGCCGACGCCGTGCAGCAGGCCGGTGCCAGCGAGCTGACGGTGCATGGCCGCACCAAAGAGGATGGCTACAAGGCCGATCGCATCAACTGGCCAGCGATTGCCGAGATCCGCCAGCGCCTCACCATCCCGGTGATCGCCAACGGTGAGATCTGGGACTACCAGAGCGCGCAGCAGTGTCTGGCGGTGACCGGCTGTGACGCGGTGATGCTCGGGCGCGGCGCGCTCAACGTGCCGAACCTCAGCCGGGTGGTGAAGTATAACGAGCCACGGATGCCGTGGCCGGAGGTGGTGCGGCTGTTGCAGAAGTATGTGAGGTTGGAGAAGCAGGGCGACACCGGCATGTACCATGTGGCGCGCATCAAGCAGTGGCTCGGCTACCTGCGCAAGGAGTATGAGGAGGCCACCGGCCTGTTCAGCGAGATCCGCACCCTGACCCACTCAGCGGCCATCGCCCAGGTCATTGATCGGCAGTAGGCGCGTCGTCCCAGTAGTGATACTGGTAGGCGGTGCTGATGTTGCGCGTCAGGCGCATGGTGGCGAACATCTCCGTCTCCAGCGTCTCGCTCAGGGTGCAGTTGCCATGCTCATCCCAGGACTGGCAGCTCTCCAGACTGCTGCTCTCGCTGACGGCGGAGCGGTTGTGGCGCGTTGAACTTTGCTCCACGCCCTTGTCATCATAGCGGTAGCTGATGCCGCCCTTGTCGGAGTCGCTCGCCAGCAGCCACCCCTGCGGCGAGTAGCGATAGCGCAGCTGCTCGTTGTTCAGCGCGTCGGTGCCGCGCGCCGTGCTCTCCACCAGCCGCCACTGGTCATCATAGCGGTAGGTGCTGTTGGTGAAGCCGCGCTCTTCATTGATCAGGAAGGTGTCGGTGGCGGCGGTGATGTTGCCATGCTTGCCGGTGGTGAAGTGCAGGGTGCCGCGCTTGCGGGTCAGCAGCCTCACCTGATTGTCGCGGAACATCGAGACGGCGATGTCATACTGGGTGACCCACCCCTCGCCACTGCGCAGCGTATGGTTAGCCATCTCCAGCCGGACATTGCGCTCGGTCTTCTGGTACTTGAAGGCCGCCTCCTCCAGCTGACCACAGCGGTCAAAGCTGCCGCTGTAGTGGGACTGCAAATTGACATCCTTGCCGATGGTGCCCGCGCTGAAGTCGCGGATCTCGCCGCGCCCGGTGCCGCCAAGCAGGATCAGCGCGTTGCTCTCATTGATCTGCTGGTTTTTCATTGGGCAACGCTCTGCCGCGCTGGCCTGTGCGGCCAGTAGCCCGATGGCCAGAAGTGTCCCTGTTACCGCTTTTTGCGCCTGTTGCATACTTTTTCCATTATTCAGCCCACTCTCTTTCATAGTAGCGGAAAAGGGGCGCAGCCGGCGCTTGCACTTTGTCACAAATGGACCCGCACTCTCCCAGTGCCAACCCTCTGTCCGTCACTTATAATCCGGCAGCAGTGTTCTGGCCGTTAATCATCCATAATCCCAATAAGTTACAGAGTACGAGACGTGAAAATTCCTGTTCTGGCTTTAAGCCTGCTGGCACTGAACCTTGGTCTGGGCATGGCACCGGCCGTTTCCGCCAGCAGCAATGCGGCAATTGAGGGTAAAGTGACGCCGCTGGAGATCGCCTCCGGCAGCGCGATGGTGGTGGATATGCAGACCCATCAGGTGATCTACTCCCGCAACCCGGATGAGGTGGTGCCGATCGCCTCGATCACCAAGCTGATGACCGCGATGGTGACGCTGGATGCCAACCAGCCGCTGGATGAGGTGATTGCCGTTGACATCCACAACACGCCAGAGCTGCGCGGCGTCTTCTCACGCGTGAAGGTGGGCAGCGAGGCCAGCCGCCAGCAGATGCTGCATCTGGCGCTGATGTCCTCGGAGAACCGCGCCGCCGCGACGCTGGCGCACCACTACCCCGGCGGCTATGACGCCTTTATCCGCGCGATGAACGCCAAGGCGCGCGCGCTCGGCATGACCCACACCCACTACGTCGAGCCGACCGGGCTGTCGGTGCAGAACGTCTCCACCGCCCGCGACCTGACCAAGCTGTTGCAGGCGACGCGCCTCTACCCGCTGATCAGCCAGCTCAGCACCACCGAGCAGGCGCAGGCGGAGTTCACCCACCCGCGCTACAGCCTGCCGTTCCGCAACACCAACCACCTGCTGGCGACCGGCAAGTGGGATATCCAGCTGACCAAGACCGGCTTCACCAATCAGGCTGGGCACTGTCTGGCGATGCGTACCATCATCAACCGCCGCCCGGTGACGCTGGTGGTGTTGGATGCGTTCGGCAAATATACCCACTTCGCCGACGCCAACCGGCTGCGCAGCTGGATGGAGACCGGGCGCGCCGCGCCGGTGCCACAGGTGGCGAAAAATTACCGCAGGGAGAAGGATCAGCAGTTGGATCACCCGACGGTGGCGCAGGCGATCGAGTAGGGCGGGGGAGCCTGCCCGGCGCACGGCCGGGCAGGCCAGACATCAGAACAGCATCTTGAACACGCCGGTGATGGTCAGCAGGCCGACAATAAAGATAATGGCGATAATCCACAAAATGATTTTCATACCGTGCTCCTTTGTTTTTATATCACTACAACGCCGTGACGTTGCCATCCCAAACCGGGTGCGCCGGGCCTGCGGCGCGTCCCTACCACCTCCAACGTAAGCGGTTGTTATCAGTATAGTCACTTTCGCCACAGTTGCCGGAAAGCGTGCAAAATGGGGCGGATAGCCGGCTGAAAAGCATGACGTTTATCGCAGGCTGGACATTTCCCCCCTTGCCGGGCGCGCTGCGCCTTGTATTCGGCTCCCGCTGGGTTATGGTTGAATTTCACAAACAGAAAGGACACTAAGGGGTGACAGATGAAAAGAATCGTACTGTGTTGTGCTGCCGGCATGTCGACCAGTATGTTGGTGCAGCGGATGCGCCAGGAGGCGGAGAAGCGCCAACTGGAGGTGGACATTGAGGCGGTGCCGGTGTCTGACTTTGAACTCATCGTCAAGGATGCGGATGTCATCCTGCTGGGGCCGCAGGTGAAGTTCCAGCTCAAGCGCTTGCAGGAGGCGGCCGCGCCGCTCAACAAGCCGGTGGATGTGATTGACATGATGGATTACGGCACCATGCGCGGTGACAAGGTACTCGACAAGGCCATCGCGCTGATGGGCTGACGCGTTTGCCGCGCGGTACCCGCCGCGCGGCCCTCCTCACGATTTTCCCACGCCTTTCTCAGTACAAATAGTAAACACCTCTATACTAAAAAAGGTCGTCCGGCGGCGGCGCGCCCTTGCGCCTGCTCAAGCCGGCCCGTCTGGTGCCGCCCCAGACGGGCGTCAGGAGGTATCTATGATTAACCATGTCTGGGGGCTGTTTGCCCATCCCGGCCCCGAACTGCAACAGATCAAGCGCGAGCATGAGAGCATCGGCCATCTCTATCTGCACCATGTGCTGCTGATGGCGGCGATCCCGGTGGTTTGCTCTTTCATCGGCACCACCCGCGTCGGCTGGAGTTTTGGCGACGGCGACTACCTGCGCATCCTGCCCTCCACCGCGCTGGCCATCGCGCTGGCGTTCTACCTGCTGATGCTGGGTGCGGTGGCGCTGATGGGGCGGGTGATCCACATGCTGTCGCGCCGCTTCCCCAGCCGCCCGTCGCTCAATGAGTGCATCGTGTTCGCTGGCTATGTCGCCACGCCGATGTTCCTCAGCGGGGTGGTGGCGCTCTACCCGGTGGTCTGGCTCTGCCTGTTTGTCGGCATTCTGGCGCTGGTCTACAGCGGCTACCTGCTCTACCTCGGGATGCCAGCGTTCCTCGGCGTGAACAAGGATGAGGGGGTGCTGATCTCTGGCTCGACCCTCGGCATCGGCGTGCTGGTGCTGGAGTTCGTGCTGGCGCTGACCGTCATCATGTGGGGCTACGGCGCACACATTTTCTAGGGGTCGCGCGGCTTAGCTGACACACGCCCATCTGCCATCATCGCCCGCCAGCGTCTGGGCTAACCTCAGGCGCAGCGGGCTTTTTTTGCTTTTTCTGCGGGTAAACCGGGTGAGGGCGCACGCTTTAGCACGCAGCCGCGTGCGGCATTTGTTACAGTGTCGGCCCACACGACAAGAGAGGCGCGGGCCGGACGCCCGTGAACGTATGCAACTCAAGGCTCTGTTTACCCTGGTGTCATGGATGGTGGCCCTGATTGGCATTCTGCTGGCGGCGGATGCCTTCTGGTTCGCGCCGCGCGATGAGGTGTTTAACCTCAATGGCTACGTGGCGCTGGTGATTTTGGCGGTCACCAACTTCACCACGCTGCTGCTGCATCTGGCGATGCTGACCCTGCCACCCGCGCCACGCCGGGGCTTTCGCTGGCTGGTGGGCGGGCAGGTGGCCGGCGTGCTGATCTCCGCCGGCCTGGCGGGGTTGAACCTCTGGTAGCCGCTACTCGCGCCAGTTGCGCGCCTTTGGCGTCTTGCCGATGCCGGGGTTGAAGCTGTTGGTCGGGTCAATCTGCCGGTAGAACCCCTTCAGCGCTGGCTTGGCGGCGTAGAGGTGGCCGACGTTGTGCTCGGCCGGGTACTCCGCCCCCTTGCGGTCTAACATCTCCAGCATCTGCGCCTTCAGCGCATGGGCGTCCACACCCTTCTTCACGATGTAATCCTGATGGAAGACGTGGCACATAAAGTGGCCGTAGTAGAGTTTCGCCACCAGTTGGCTGTCGATCTCAGGCGGCAGCGTCTCAAACCACTCGGCCTCATTGCGCCGCAGGGCGATGTCCAGCGGTAAGATCTCCTCCACCTCCTCCTCATGCATCGCGTGGTAGCGCACCGCCGCCCCGGCAGCGACAAAGCGGTGCAGGAAGGCTTTGCGCCCCTCCTCCTCGGTGCAGGCGAAGAAATCCCCCTCGGCATCGCGGAAGAAGCCCTCCAGGAAGTGCTGCGCCTCCGCCACCCCCTCGCCGGACATCCGCAACAGCAGATGGTGCTCGTAGCGGTCACGGTACTCGGTCAGGCGCGGCGGCAGGTGGCCGGGCATCAGGCGGCTGACGGACTGCATCACCCGGTCGGTGAGGTGGCGCGGCACCAGCGGCGCCTTGTTCAGCCGCGCGTCCACCTTGCCCTTCGCCAGAAACAGGTCGGGCATCCGGTCGGTGCCGAGCCGGTCAATCATCAGGAAGGTATCCTTGCCATAGATTTCGGCGATGTTGAAGCAGTCGCGGTGCATGTACTCGCCAGCCACCGGCAGGGCGCGGAAGTGGCCGAGGATGTGGCGGCGGATCGCCGTCAACACCGCGGTGTCATTGGTGCCGATGTAGAACACCTGCTGGTTTGGCTCGGCGGGGAAGGTGTCGAGCCGCACCGCGAACACCGCCAGCTTGCCAGCGCAGCCGCTGGCCTCAAACAGCCGCCGCCGGTCGGCGTTGAAGCGCGACGGGGTGTCGGCATCCACGTCGCGCACCCGGCTGGCGTAGTCCGGGTCGGAGGCGACGCGGCCATTGTGGGCAATCTCATGCGGGCTGTAGGTGCCGCGCTCCAGCCGGGTCAAAATCTCCTCCGGCGTGTCGCCCAGATCAATCCCCAGATGGTTCACCAGCTTCAACTGGCCGTCAGTGCCCACCTGCGCATAGAGCGCCAGCTCGGTGTAGGCCGGGCCACGTTTCACCAGCGCGCCGCCGGAGTTGTTGCAGATGCCGCCAATCACTGACGCGCCGATGCAGGAGGAGCCAATCACCGAGTGCGGCTCGCGGCCATAGGGTTTCAGCAGCTTCTCCAGGTGGTGCAGGGTGCTGCCGGGGAAGGCGATCACCTGCTCGGCATTGTTGATCAGTTGCAGCTTGTCGAGTTTGCGGGTGCTGACGATCACGATGTCGCGGTCATAGTCATCACCGCTCGGCGTCGAGCCTTCGGTCAGCCCGGTGTTGGCGGCCTGCATGATGACAATGGTATCAGCGGCCACGCAGGCTTGCAGGATGCGCCACTGTTGCAGCAGCGTCTGCGGGAAGACCACCGCCAGCGCCCGGCCGCCGCCGGAGCGGTAGCCGTGGCGGTAGCGTTCGGTACTGCGTTCATCGGTCAGCACATGGTTGCCGCCAACAATCTCTTGCAGGCGCGCCAGCAGCGCGCGGGTATCGCGGGGGGTGGGGGCCATCGTCTCTCCCTGTCCTGAAAATGAGGATGATAAATAAACCTAAGCCTAACCGTGGGGATGCGCAATAAAAGGGCAGGGAAAGCACCGGCCGCGGGCGCGGCCGGTGGGGGGATCACTTGGCGATCACCACCAGTTTCTGGTTGACGAACTCCTTGATGCCGAGGTCAGACAGCTCGCGGCCATAGCCAGAGCGCTTCACGCCGCCAAACGGCAGCTCCGGCGCGGTGTCAGTGGCGGAGTTGATGTAGACCATGCCGGTCTCAATGCGTGACGCCAGCGCCTTGCCGCGCGCGGTGTCCTGAGTGAAGATCGCGCCGCCGAGGCCGTAATGGGAGTCATTCGCCAGCGTTACCAGCTCCTCGTCATCTTTTACCACGTAGACCTGCGCCACCGGGCCAAAGAACTCCTGGAAGTAGGCCGGGTTGTCACGGGTGATACCGGTCAGGATGGTCGGCTGGTAGAAGTTGCCGTCGGTATTCTCCACTTTTTTGCCGCCGAGGTGCAGGGTCGCGCCCGCCTTGACCGCCTCATCCACCTGCTTGGCGAGATCTTTCAGCGCCTGCGCCGAGGAGAGCGGGCCGAGGGTGGTCTGCGGGTCGAGCGGGTCGCCCGGTTTCACCGCCTGCATCTGTGCGGTAAAGCCCTTCAGGAAGGCGTCTGCCACCTTCTCATGCACGATAAAGCGCTTGGCGGCGGTGCACACCTGGCCACAGTTGCTCAGGCGCGCCTGTGCCGCGGCCTTGATCGCCTTCTCCAGATCGCAATCATCCAGCACCGCGAAGATGTCATTGCCGCCCAGCTCCAGCGTCGATTTCTTCAGCTTGCTGGCGGCGCGGGCGGCGACGATGCTACCGGCCTTCTCTGACCCGGTCAGCGCCACGCCCTGCACCCGGTCATCATCAATCAGCGTGCCCACCTGATCGGTGGAGATAAACAGGTTGGTGTAGGCCCCCTCTGGCGCACCGGCCTCATGCACCAGCTGCTCAAACACCTCGGCGCAGTGCGGCACGATGCTGGCATGTTTCACCAAAATTGGGTTACCGGCGGCCAGATTGGGCGCCAGCACGCGCATCAGCTGGTAGTAGGGGAAGTTCCACGGCTCGACGGCGACCAGCACGCCAATCGGGCTGTTCTCCACCCACGCCTCGCCCAGATCGGTCGGGTAGCGGGTGGGTTGCAGGAAGGTTTCCGCATGTTCGGCGTAGTAGCTGGCGATGGCGGCACACAGCTTCACCTCGCCCCGGCTCTGCTCAATCAGCTTGCCCATCTCCTCGCTGGCGATCTTCGCCAGATCGTCCACGCGGGCGGCGATCAGCGCGGAGAGCTTATGCAGCACCTGCACGCGCGACTGCACCGGCCCCTGCGACCACTCGGACTTATAGAGCCGGTGGGCACGATCCAGCGCCTGCTGCACCTGCTGGTCACTGTGGTCGGGGTAGGTTTTGATGAGTTTATTATTGAAAGGGTTCACGGTTTGATAAGGCATTAAACGCTCCTTGGTGACGGCGAATTAGCGTGCGAATCAGGCCGCACGGCATAAAAAAGCTGGCCGTAGTGGGATAGTCTCTTGCGGCTAACCTGTTAAAGCGTAGTCCATAACGGCCAGCAGGCGGGTATTGTCAGCCGCTCTTTCCACGATCCTGGTCAAGGATTGCCCGATTTATGGGCGGTTTGCCGTTTTTTTAAACCGTGGCGAAGTGCTACAATGTGCAACATACGAGCAGGAGGGCAGCATGGTTTTTACTAAAATTCGGCAGCAGGGCGGGGCGATGGTGGTGACCATCCCGCGTGATATGGCATTGCAAATGGGGTGGCAGGTGGGCACCCGGATAGCATTGGAGAACGACGGTGACTCACTCAGTCTGAAGCCGGCTAAACGTACTCCACGCGGCCGCCTGACCCTGGCGGAGTTGCTGGGCCAAATTGATAGCGAAGAGATTGCTACGCTCAACCAGAGCATCAGTGATCAGGATGATTATCCCGTTGGTAAGGAAGTGTGACCTATGGCAACAGGCAGGATGCCACGAAAAGGGGACATTTGGCATGTTAACCCCAATCCGGTGGCAGGGCGGGAGTTAGAGGATGGCCACTACTATCTGGTGATCACCGAGGAGGCCCTGAATCGGGCGCTGGGCGTGGCACTGTGCTGCCCCATCTCTACGGCAGCGCTGGGTGCGCGATCGGCAGGGGTGACCGTTAGCGTACAGCCGCAGGATACCGCCTCTAACCAGTTGCGAGGCGTGGTACTGTGCCACCAGTTGCGGGCTATAGATCTCCATGCAAGAGGGGCTGTTTTCCGTACTCTCGCCGAACCCGTGTTACTGGATGAGGTCGTGATGAAGTTGGTGGATTTGATCGATCCACAATAGCCGTCTGGCGGCAGGGCATGGCCCCTGCCGCAGGTAGAGAGCCAGCCTGATTAAGGTCAAATCTGAATTTCTCCCCACCTCGCATTTTCCTTTCCGTTTTCGCAACTTACCTTCTAAGCTGGCTTCATCATTTTGCATTGAGGAGCCGCAATGAAACTTTCCGCCATTCCCTTTGGCGTGACCGACTGGAGCACGGTTGAGGTCACGGCTTACCCCGGCGAGCGGGGCACCGCCTACTGGCGCACCCGCCACTTTGGCGACGAACAGCAGCCGGTGCGCGTGCGGATGGTCGAGTACTCGCCGGACTATTTGGCAGACCACTGGTGCAACAAGGGGCATATCCTGCTCTGCCTCTCCGGTCGGCTGGAGTGCCGTCTGGAGGATGGCCGCACCTTCGTGCTGTCGCCCGGCATGAGCTATCAGGTGGCCGATGAGCATGAGGCGCACCAGTCCTACACCGAGCAGGGGGCGGTGCTGTTCATCGTTGATTAGCCGCCGTTTGCCGCTTTACTTTCGCCCCGCGCCCGCGCCATTATTTCGCTTTCACTCTTTGGGTAAGGAACGGGCGTGGCTAAGATTCGGGTAGGGGTTATCTTTGGCGGGAAATCAGCGGAGCATGAGGTCTCATTGCAGTCGGCCAAAAACATTGTCGAGGCGATGGACAAAGATCGCTTCGAAGTGACGCTGCTGGGCATCGACAAACAGGGGCAGTGGCACCTCCATGACGCCGCCCACTATCTGCAACACGCGGACGATCCGGCGCGGATCGCCCTGAACCCCTCCAGCCGCGATCTGGCGCTGGTGCCCGGCCAGCAGCAGAACCAGTGGGTTGAGCGCCAGGAGGCGCGCGCGCTGGCACAGCTTGATGTGATCTTCCCGATTGTGCACGGCACGCTGGGCGAGGATGGCTCCCTACAGGGGCTGCTGCGGATGGCAAACCTGCCGTTCGTGGGTTCCGGCGTGCTGGGGTCGGCGGTCAGCATGGACAAGGATGTCACCAAACGCCTGCTGCGCGACGCCGGGCTGGCGGTCGCCCCGTTCGTTACCCTGACACGCACTAACCGCGCACGCTTCGGCTTCGACGCCGTGCGGGCGCGGCTCGGGCTGCCGCTGTTCGTCAAGCCAGCCAACCAAGGCTCCTCCGTGGGCGTCAGCAAGGTGCGCAACGAAGAGGAGTACCAGACGGCGCTGGCGCTGGCCTTCCGTTTTGATCACAAGGTGCTGGTGGAGTCAGCCATTCAGGGCCGTGAGATGGAGTGCGCGGTGCTGGGCAATGAGCAGCCCGTCGCCAGCGTCTGCGGCGAGGTGGTGTTGCAGGATGAGTTCTACTCCTACGACACCAAATATATCAATGAGCAGGGCGCGACAGTGGCTATCCCGGCTGATCTGCCGGAAGAGACGCACCAGCGCATCCGTGCCGTGGCGGTGGAGGCGTTTCAGGTGCTGGAGTGCAGCGGCATGGCGCGGGTGGATGTGTTCCTGACCGCCGACGGCGAGGTGATCATCAATGAGGTGAACACGCTGCCCGGCTTCACCAACATCAGCATGTACCCGAAACTGTGGGAGGCGAGCGGCCTCAGCTATTCGGCGCTCATCACCCGACTGATTGAGCTGGCGCTGGAGCGCCACCAGCTTGACAGCGCCCTGCAAAGCTCGGTGCGCCTGCCCGAATGACTGCCCGGCCGGCGTGCGCGCCGGCCGCTTCAGGTTCCCGCCATCAGTAGATCGCCAGCCGCTCGGCCAGCAGCGCCAGCAGACGCGGGGTATCCACCTCGGTCATCACCCGCGTGTTGGGCGCCTGCCCATGCAGGTGGCGCGGCTTCACCGCCGCCACTGTCTGGCCGCGCCCCAGCCCCGGATCGGTATTGACGGTAATGTGCGCCTCCACGCCGCCGAACAGCGTCGGGTCAATCAGCCAGGCAATCACACAGGGGTCATGCAGGCAGGGATCGGCCGCGCCATAGCTGCGCATCATCGCCGCAATGCTCGCCAGCGCCGGGCTGCCCTGCTCCAACTGCGCCAGCCAGTCAGCATTGACCTGCGCCTGCATCGTCACGTCCAGACCAAACATCACCTGCGGGATGCCCGCGCTCAGCACCACCTGCGCCGCCCAGGGATCAACATAGAGGTTGAACTCCGCCAGCGGCGTCACATTGCCGGGGCAGAATGCCGCACCGCCCATAAACACCAGCTGGCGGATCTTGCCAGCAATCTCTGGTGCCTTGATCAGCGCCAGCGCGATGTTGGTCAGCGGGCCAATCGGGCAGAGCGTCACCTGGCCCGGCGCGGCATTGACTGTCTCAATGATGAAATCGACCGCATGTTGCCGCTGCACGGCAAACGCCGGTTCTGGCAGCGGCACGCCGCCCAGCCCATCGTGGCCATGCACCTGCGAGCCATAGCCCTGCGGCTCCAGCATCGGGCGCGGGCAGCCGGCAAATACCGGGATCTCAGGCCGTTGCGCCAGCGTACAGAGGCGGCGTGCGTTGTACTCGGTCAAGTCGGCGGAGACGTTGCCCGCGACGGTGGTGATGCCCGCCAGCTCAATCTCCATAGGGGAGGCCAACGCCAGCAGCAGGGCAACGGCGTCATCCACGCCGGGATCACAATCAAGGATAATGCGGTGCAGCGCCATAAAGGGTTTCCGGTAACAGGGGAATCAGGCAGTTACAGTAAACGGTGGCGGGGGGGAAGGGCAAGGCAACGGGGGAAAGAGAAAAAGGCGGCCAGCGCCGCCTCTTCGACATGGAGCATTATTTGTAGAGTTCGGCATTACCATACAGATGGTTGTTGCCGGACGCCGAAATGATGCGGTATGAGGTCGCACCCTGCTCATCGGCTTTCTGCGCCAGTTGGCTCTCCAGATCGCTCAGGTTCAGGGAGCTGGTGGCGCTGACGGTGCCGATAGGCTGTGCGTCGGCCGGTGCCTGACCAACCTGTTGGGCAGCAAACGCACCAAAGGAGGCGCTGGTCAGGGCGAGGGCGGCAAGGGCAATTTTCAGGCTTTTCATGGTGTTCTCTCCTATCCGAATTTTAACGTCGTGATTTTTTTATGTTGATTAGTTGTAGATCTCAGCGGTGCCGTAGACCAGGTTGGTGCCGCCGGACGCGGAGGTGATGCGGTAAGCGCTGGCGCCTTGTTCCTGGGCTTTCTGTGCCAGCTGGTTTTCCAGACCGGTCAAGTTAGTGGAGCGAGCGCTCACGGTGCCAATCTGTTGGGCATTGGCCGGGGCTTGGGTCACTTCTTGGGCAGCGAACGCGCCGAAAGAGGCGGTGGTCAGGGCAAGGGCAGCGATGGCGAGTTTCAGGTTTTTCATGATCTTATCTCCGAGGCAAAAAATGCGTTTTGTTTTTGTCAGGTCATCGTTATTTAATTAACGATCGATAATTTAATGGTAGATCGCATTTTAGCCGGCTGCAACTATTTTTTTAACGATCGTTAATTTATCTTTGGCGATTCGTGCGGAACAGCGGGGTGGCCGACAGGACGCCGGCCAGAGAGGGAATTAATTGTAGATGGTGCTGTCATCAAACAGGTGATTGCTGCCGGAGCTGGCGACCAGCTGCCGGGCCACCGGATCGCGCAACACTGTGCGCTGTGGGGTGACCGGTTTCAGGGTCGACAGGTCATCACTGGTGCGGGTGGTAAAGCCAATTTTCTGGCTATCGACCTGCATCGTGATAACCTGTTGGTTCGCTAGCGCGGCCAATGGGCTGCTGGCGACCAGCAGGGCGGCAAGCCATAGGGTAAAGGTTTTCATGGTGGTGATGTCCGTCAGGGGCGAATCCCGATAATCGCCCCACTGCCAGTGTCTGATGCCGGGAGGGCCGGCGGCACGGCAGGATACTGCGCGGTACAGGGGGAAGTCGTCATTTGTTTAACGATCGATAACTAAATTATAAACAGACCTCGACACTCCTGCCACCGTTTTTTATAATGATCATTAATAAATATTTTCTGACCTAATCACAGCAGTGATAAGAGAGGGTGTATGAGCACTGAAAATATGGCCTTGGCGAAAAAATGCCGCGGGCGCCCTAAACAGTTCGACCGGGACGATGCGCTGAACAAGGCGCTGAAATTGTTCTGGAAGTATGGCTATGAGGCGACCTCGCTGGCGGATCTGGTGGAAGCCACCGGGGCCAAGGCACCGACGCTCTACGCAGAGTTCGGCAATAAAGAGGGGCTGTTCCGGGCGGCGGTCGAGCACTACCTGACCCTGTTCATCGAGACCAGCAACCGCGCGCTGACGCACTCGGACGTCCCGCTGAAGCAGGCGATTGAGGAGTACCTGCGCGCCGCCGCCGCACTGTTCACCGACTGCGACAACCCCTCTGGCTGCTTTATGGTCTGCACCTCCGCCACGCTCTCGGCCGCTTCTGAGGAGATCGCCTCGATGCTGCGCTCCCGCCACCATATGCAGGAGCAGACCCTGAGCGAGTTCCTCGACAGCCGCAAGGCGAGCGGCGAGCTGCCGGCGCAGGCCTCCAGTCAAGTGCTGGCAAAATATCTCAACTGCATGGTACAGGGGATGTCGGTGCAGGCGCGGGATGGCGCGAGCCGCACGGATCTCAACCAGCTGGTGGATGTGGTGATGGCCATCTGGCCGCAGCTGATTGCCTTTGATGCCACAAGCGAACCTGCCTGAGTCCCGGCTGCTGGCCCCGCTCCGGCAACGTATAGAGCGACAGGTACTGGGGCTGACCGGCCTGTCGCTGGGCGGCATTGACCTGGAGCAACCGCCGGGCGACCCCGGCCTCTACGGGCCGGACAGCGTTATCTGGCGCGTCCACGGGGATTTTACCTCGATGCTGTGCGGCGGCATCTCGGCGCTGCTGCTCCAGATGCTGCATCCGCTGGCGCTGGCTGGCGTCTGGGATCACTCCAACTTCCGTGAGGATATGCTGGGCCGCCTGCGCCGTACCAGTCAGTTCATCTCCGCTACCACCTTTGGGGCCACCGGCGACGCCGAACGGCTGATTCAGCGGGTGCGTACCATCCACCGCCAGGTGAAGGGGCAGGATGCCCACGGCACCCCCTATACCGCCGACGACCCGTCGCTGCTGGTGTGGGTGCATGTGGCGGAGACCTATAGCTTCCTGCAATCCCACTTGCGCTACCGCAACCCACACCTCACCAAACGGGAGCAGAACGCCTACTACCGCGAGGCGGCGCGCATCGCTTACGCGCTGGGCGCTGGCCCGGTGCCGGAGAGCGTGGCGGAGGTGGCGGTCTACCTGAACCAGATGCAGCCGCAACTGCGTTACGATGCGCGCACCGCCGAGGTGGTGCGCCTGCTGCTGGGTGCGCCCGCCCCCAGCCGGCTGGCGGCCCCGGCCGGTACGCTCTTTATGCACGCTGGTATTGACCTGCTGCCCGGCTGGGCCGCCGACCAACTCCAGTTGCCCATGGGCGGCAGCCAGCGGCGGGCAGTGCGCTTCGCCACCCGCCGCCTCGCCACGCTGCTGCGCTGGGCGGTACGCAATGGCTCCTGGCACCGCGCCATGCGGCGGGTAGGGCGCCTGCCAGCTCCCTAATAGGGCGGCGCTCACTCCTCATCAATACCTCTCTTATTGCCCCCCCTCCGGCTTTTTTCCGCCATAGCGGCCACTTTTGGGAGTTTTGCCCGTGCGCCCATGCGGGAAGAGGTTCTACACTTCGTTCAATGCGAGGAAAATGGGATTTTAACGAGGTGTCATGCGTCAGTCAGAATTGATCGCCGAAGTGAGCAACCACAAACAGACCCTTATTGCCGTGGTCGAGCAGGATGACCGCGTGGTTTACTTCTACCTCTATGCGCAGGGAGAGATGCGTGAGCGCTTCCCCGGCCTGCGCGCCTGCTGGGTGCGCAACCTGCAACCCGCCCCGCAGGAGGAGGATTGGCAGGCCGCCGAGCAGGGGCTGGCACCGATGATGTCGGCCGCCTACTGCCGCAGTCTGGATGGCGAGCCGCCGCTGCACCCGGAGGGCATCCAGGTCATCTGGAACGAGAGCGATGACGGCGCGGCGCTCTGGTATCACGGCCAGTTGCTGGCGGTGGTGCCGGGCTGGAGCCTCTATATCGATCATCAGGTGAGTTACGCCGCCAGTTGCCTGAAGGACAATGGCAGCACCTTCCCGCTTGGGTCAGCCTCCACCAACAGCCAGTACGCCCGTGCCGAGGAGACGCGCCAGTTCTGGCGCAGCTGGTTGCAGCAGGGGGAGCATCGCCCCTGGCAGAAGGCGCAACGGCAGTTTTTGGAGCGCTACGAGGCACGCTTTGGCCCCTCGGTAAAATATTACGCCATCGATCAGGGTAGCTGGCCGCCGATGGCGATTTCGCAGCATGAGCAGGATGGCATCTACTACTTCCTGACGCTGGGTGTCAGCATCCGGCCGATGCCGGGGGTGGAGATTCTGTTTAACGATGACGCCAGCGATCACCGCCGCGCCGAACTGGCCTTCGCCGTTGAGGCGCAGTATGTCACCGAGCAGAGCGCGGTACAGATGGCCAGCGCGCTCTCTGGCTTCGCCCAGTTGCCGTGGACTACCCTGAGCTGGCTGGGCGAGGGGCACACACTGGCCTCGCCGATGGCCCCACAGGGGTACGAGGGCTTTGTGCTCTCTGATGCCCTCTGTTCACCGGCCAGCAAAGTCGCCATGCCGACGCTGTATGGCGATAAGGTCAATCTCTATTGGGCCAGCCCCATTTTCGAGTCTGAGCGCGAGTTTGCCCACAGCCAGCACCACGGCGGCTATGAGCTGGTGAAAAAGATGATCGAGGCCGGGCTGGGCCACATCTTCACCCCGCGCGCGCCCGTGGTTTAGTACTACAGGGGGAGCAGCAGCTCCCCTTCAAATTCATCACGCTTATCATTTTCACATTAATCAATTATTAGCTAAGTGAATCATTCACTTGCTATAGATTATGCTGCGCCCTTATCAAAAAAAGCACCGATATAAATTATTATTATTATCCGAAGCGGAAATTGAGGTGTACACCAGAAGGGTTAATTTAGCTGTTTAACAGACCCGCCTGATGTCTGGAGAGCATCAGGTTATCATCGCCTCTGCATAGGTAGGGGGACGTATGGATATTTTCACAAATCACTATACTCTGCTGATCATTATTTCATTGCTATTGGGAGCTGGGGTGCCATTTGGTATCTCATTAAGCCGTAAAAATACCCGGGCGATGCGCGCAAGACGGCTTCTGGACTTAGAGAAATCATTAAACTTCAAAGATCTTGGCGGATCTCTGCTCCCCTCCTTTGAGGTGGTCAAACATAAATATCATATCAAGCAAGATGAAGATAATGAGATAGCAGGCGAGTTGGAAAACAACATTAACTATTTTTTGCCAGTGCTGCTCTATGTTGCCTTAACCTCAAGCTGCTTTTTTATCTCTCTTTTGGTATTCAACGAGCTTTATGGGGAAGATTTTAATACATTGCACCAGACCAAAAATCTCAGCCGTCTGGTATTTGCCTTTACCTTTTTAGGCGCATTTCTCTGGACCCTGAACTATTTGCTGCGTCGGGTTGCCAATTATGACCTGTCACCACTCTCCTACTTCCGCGCCTTTTATCGCATCCTACTCTCGCTGGTGATCGTCGGCGCAGTCTATTACAGCGGCGTCTTCCATAGCATCGAAAAGGAGGAGGTAAAGCCGACCAGCGCTATGGTGCAGATGTCGCCCCCCAATCCGGCACTGGTTACGACCATTATGCCAGCGGTTGAGAGTGTCAGCAGTGCTGAGGAGGCGGTGCGCAAGACCGGGCAAGCCACGCTCTTGATCATCGCCATTGCGCTATTGGTGGGGTTGTTCCCGCTGGCCTTTATTGATCTGCTGGTGGCGCGGTTTCCCTCGTTGGCGCTGCGTCGGGTGGATGGCGATGATAAGCGGCTGATGAAGGAGTATCCGCTGGATATGATTATCGGCATCGATCCCTATATGAAGTTCCGGCTTAGTGAGTTTGAAATTGAGGATGTGCAAAATCTGGCGACGGCCAACCCTATCCAGATATTTGTTGAGACCCCCTATGGCCTGTATGAGGTGATTGACTGGATTGCGCAAGCGCAATTGATCATTGCCGTTGGTTCCAAAAAGACCCGGCTGTTACGCGCCATTAATATCCGCACGGTGTTTGATTTGGAAAATATTGGCCGCGATCCCAGGCTGCGTGAAGAGATCTACCATATTTTGTTGGGAGAGCTGGAACCCGTGGCCCTGCCAGATGGCACACGGATAGGGAAGGGCGGGCTAGGCCCACCAAAAGATGTTCTGGATGATGTGGTTATGGTGATCACAGATGACCTGTATATTAAGCGGCTGCGGCAACTTTGGTCACTCATTGAAAAAAAGCTGGATTAAACCTGCCGCCTCGACACCAGCCACACTCCCCTGACCTCAGGCAGCATTGCCCTTGGGCAGTGCTGCCAGCAGCAGGTCACACTGCTGCTTGAGCACGGTATGCAACTGCCGCACCGCTGGCGAGAACTGGTCGCGGTGCGGGCAGATCAGGTTGAGCGGTACCGGCTCACCCAGTGCCCCACCAAACAGCGTCACCAGCCGACCGGCCTGCACGTCGTCGCACACATCCAGCCAGGATTTATAGGCGATGCCCTCACCGGCGATCGCCCAGCGCCGTACCACATCGGCGTCGTCGCTCATCAGCGCGCTGTTGACCGCCACCACCTGCGGCTGCCCGGCCAGCGGGTGGAACGCCCAGCGGTCATAGACCCGGCCATGCAGCACAAACACCAGACAGGCGTGGTCAGCCAGTTCCGCCGGGGTCGTCGGGCGGCCATGACGGCGCAGATAGTCCGGGGAGGCCACCGCCACCCTCCGGTTCTCCGCCGCCAACGGCAGGGCAACAAAACTGGCATCCTCCGGCTGGCCGTAGCGCAGCGCCACATCCACCGGGTCTTTGAACACATCCGTAACCTGATCGGAGAGGAACAGCCGCAGCGTCAACCGCGGATGGGCGCGGCGGAAGGCGCTAAGGGTCGGCAGCAGCACATTGCGCCCCAGATCGGAGGGGGCGGCCAGTTGCAGGATGCCGTTGAGGTGCTCCGGCTCGCGGCGCAGCACTGACTGCCCGGCCGCCAGCGTTGCCAGCGCCTCACTGGCGTAGGGCAAATATTGTTCCCCCTCCGCCGTCAGCCGCAGGCTACGGGTGGAGCGGGCAAACAGCCGCGCCCCCAGCTCGCCCTCCAGCCGCTTGATGGCGGCACTCACCTGCGCCGGCAGCAGATCGGCCTCCCGCGCCGCGTTGGAGAAACTGCCCACCGCCGCCGTGCGGACAAACAGCGCCAGGTCATCAAGTCTGATCATTTTCACTCCTGTCATGAAACTGTTGTTCTGTGGCGCGGCTGTATCCGGCCTGTGGAGGGCGGCTATGCTTGGGTCATACCCGGCTTCGGCCATTGAGGTGCGCCGCGGCGCACTGCCACACCATAATTGCGAGGAAGTGAAAATGAAAGCGATAGCCTATGAACAATCCGGCCTGCCGATTGATGATGCGCGTGCGCTGTTTGATACCGACCTGCCGGCGCCGCAGCCGGGCGCGCGTGACCTGCGGGTGCAGGTGAAGGCGATCTCGGTTAACCCGGTGGACACCAAGGTGCGCGCTGGCGGTGAAACCAACGGGCCGCGGGTGCTGGGCTGGGACGTGGCTGGCGTGGTGGAGTCGGTGGGGCCAGAGGTGACGCTGTTCAAGCCGGGCGACGAGGTGTTCTATGCCGGTTCCATTATCCGCCCCGGTTGTTACAGCGAGCTGCATCTGGTCGATGAGCGCATCGTGGGCCGCAAGCCAGCCTCGCTGGGCTTTGCTGACAGCGCCGCGCTGCCACTCACCTCCATCACCGCCTGGGAGCTGCTGTTTGACCGCCTCGGCGTGCCGGAGCAGGGCGGCGAGGGCGATGTGCTGTTGATTGTCGGCGCGGCCGGTGGCGTTGGCTCTATCCTGACCCAACTGGCACGCCAGTTGACGAAAATGACGGTGGTTGGCACCGCCTCGCGCCCGGAGACTCACGACTGGGTGCGCCAGCTCGGCGCGCACCATGTGATTGACCATCACCAGCCGCTGGCGGCACAGCTAGAGAACCTCGGCATCAATCAGGTGACCCACGTCGCCAGCCTGACTCACACCGACAGCCACTACGCACAGCTGGTGGAGGTGCTGGCGCCGCAGGGCAAGCTGGGGCTGATTGATGACCCGGCCACGCTGGACGCCACGCCGCTGAAGCGCAAGGCGATCTCGCTGCACTGGGAGCTGATGTTCACCCGCTCAATGTTCGAAACCGACGACATGATCAAGCAGCATGAACTGCTGAACCGCGTCGCCGCGCTGCTGGATGAGGGCACGCTCAGCACTACCCTTGGCCAGCACTTCGGCACCATCAATGCCGATAACCTCAAGCGCGCCCATGCGCTGATCGAGTCTGGCAAGGCACGCGGCAAGCTGGTGCTGGAAGGCTTCTGATCCCCTGAGTGACCCCCGCTGGCCTTGGGCTGGCGGGGTACGCATCGTCTGAAAATCCCCCTTTTGTCGCACCCCGCGCCCTCCGGGCTGGTCAGCCGGGGAATCGCGGCTATCCTTTTGAGTGTCAGCGTGTTTATCCAGGGCAGCACGCCATAACAATCAGGAGGAGTCACCATGTCCCGTTCCCCTTTCCGTGGCCGTTGGCTGGCGGCGGCATTAATGGCCGTGGCTGGCCTGGCGCAGGCGGCCGAGCCAGTGCGCGTCGGTTCCAAAATTGACACCGAGGGATCGCTGCTCGGCAACCTTATCATCCAGGTGCTGGAAGCCAACGGCATCCAGACCACCAACCGCTTGCAACTCGGCAACACCAAGGTGGTGCGCGGGGCGATCACCGCTGGTGAGATTGATATCTACCCGGAGTACACCGGCAATGGCGCGTTCTTCTTCTCACAGGAGAGTGACCCGGCGTGGAAAAATGCGCAGGCTGGCTACGAGAAGGTAAAACAGCTCGACTACGAACAGAACAAGATCGTCTGGCTCGACGCCGCGCCAGCGAACAATACCTGGACCATCGCCGTGCGACAGGATCTGGCGCAGCAGAACAACCTGAAGACCCTCGAGGATCTGGGCAAGTACATCAGCGGCGGCGGCAACTTCAAGCTAGCCGCCTCGGCGGAGTTCATTGAGCGGCCGGACGCGCTGCCGGCCTTCCAACAGGCCTACCACTTCACGCTGAAACAGGATCAGTTGCTGTCACTGGCCGGTGGCGACACGGCGGTCACCATCAAGGCGGCGGCGGAGCAGACCTCCGGCGTCAACGCTGCGATGGCCTACGGCACCGACGGCCCGGTGGCGGCGCTTGGCCTGCAAACGCTGGACGATCCGCAGAACGTGCAGCCAATCTACGCGCCCGCGCCAATTATCCGCGAGGCGGCGCTCAACCAGCACAAGAACATTCCGGCGCTGCTGAAACCGGTGTTCGCCTCCCTTGACGGCCCGACGCTGCAAAAGCTGAATGCGCAGATCGCCGTCGGCGGGCGTGACGCCAAAAAAGTGGCGGCCAAATACCTGCAAGACCACGGCTTCGTGAAGTAATGGCCGGGCCGGGTATGCGCCGGGGCGTCAATCCGGTGCTGTTGCTGCTGCTGGCGCTGATGGTGCTGGCGCTCGGCGGGCTGGGGCTGGTCAGCCACGCGCCAAACCGGCTGGTCTCCGGCCGGGCGATAGGGCTGCTGGCACTGCCGCAGGGCGGCGGCGCGCTACTGGGGCTGCCGTTGGCCGGGTTGCTGGTGCTGGCGCTGCTGCCCCCGGCGCGCTGGCGCGCCCTGCTGACGCTGCTGCTGGCGGAGGGGCTGCTCTATGGCCTGACCGCTGTTGCTGGCACGGCGGCCACGCTGCTGGCCGGTGATGGCGACGGCATCGCGCGCACCTCGCTCGGCGGCGGTTACTGGGCGGCGGCGGCGCTCTGCGTGCTGGCGGGAGCCGACGCGGTGTCACGCCTGACCACCCACCGGGGCTGGCGGCTGCTGCTCAATGCGCAGATGGCGCTGCCGGTGGTGGCGCTGCTGGCGAGCGGGCAACTCAACGCGCTCTCGCTGCTCCAGGAGTATGACAACCGTGCCGACGTGTTCCACGAGGCGCTGTGGCAGCACCTTGGGCTGCTGGCGGGTACGCTGGTGCCAGCGCTGCTGATCGGCCTGCCGCTCGGCGTGCTCTGCGCCCGCTCTGTGCGCTGGCGCGGGCCGCTGTTCCCGCTGCTCAACATTATCCAGACCATCCCCTCCATCGCCCTGTTTGGCCTGCTGCTGGCACCGCTGGCCGGGCTGGCGGCTGCCTTCCCGTGGCTGGCGCGCGCCGGTATCAGCGGCATTGGCCGCGCGCCGGCGATCATCGCGCTGGTGCTCTACGCGCTGCTGCCGCTGGTGCGCAGCGTGGTGGCTGGCTTGCAGGCGGTGCCGCCACAGGTACTGGAGTCGGCGCGCGGCATGGGCATGACGCGCGGCCAACTGCTGCGCCGGGTGGAGCTGCCGCTGGCGCTGCCGGTCATTCTGGCCGGTGTGCGGGTAGTGGCGGTACAGACCGTCGGCATGGCGATGGTGGCGGCGCTGATTGGCGCTGGCGGTTTTGGGGCCATCATGTTCCAGGGGCTGCTGAGCAGCGCGCTGGATCTGGTGCTGCTGGGGGTGATCCCGGTGGTGCTGCTGGCCGTGGTGATCGATGGCCTGTTCACCCTTCTTGTCTCTGTTTTGGAACCCTCGCGCAGATGATCCAGTTTTCCCAGGTAAGCAAAACCTATGGCGGCAAGCCGGTGGTGGACGCGTTGACGCTCAACATCGCCGACGGCGAATTCACGGTGCTGATTGGCACCTCCGGCTCCGGCAAATCCACCACCCTGAAGATGATCAACCGGCTGGTGGAGCCAGATCACGGCGAAATCCTGTTCGCTGGCGAGGCGATCCACGCCTTCAAGCCGGAAGACCTGCGGCGGCGGATGGGGTATGCCATCCAGTCCATCGGCCTGTTCCCGCATTGGACAGTGGAGCAGAATATCGCCACCGTGCCGCGCCTGCTGAAGTGGCCGACGGCAAAAATCCGCGCCCGCGTGCGCGAACTGCTGGGGCTGTTGCATCTGGATGAGGCGTTCTTAAAGCGCTACCCACACCAGCTCTCTGGCGGCCAACAGCAGCGGGTCGGGGTGGCGCGCGCGCTGGCCGCCGACCCGGAGGTCTTGCTGATGGATGAGCCGTTCGGTGCGCTGGACCCGGTGACACGCGGCGCGCTGCAACAGGAGATGGCGCGCATCCACCAGTTGCTAGGGCGTACGGTGGTGCTGGTGACCCATGACATCGACGAGGCGCTGACGTTGGCCGACCGCATCGTGCTGCTCGATCAGGGGCGGGTGCAGCAGCAGGGCGCGCCGCTCGACCTGCTGGAGCGGCCAGCCAACGCCTTTGTGCGGGAGTTCTTTGGCCGCAGCGATCTGGGCATCAAGTTGCTGGCGCAGCGGCAGGTGGCGCAGCGGGTCAGGCCGGGGCAGGCACCGGGCGCGCCCATTGAGGGCGGCCTTAGCCTGCGCGAGGCGCTGTCGCTGTTTGTGGCGCGCGGTGCGCAGGTGCTGCCGGTGGTGGATGGCGCGGGCGCGCCGCTGGGCGTGCTGCACCTGTCCGATCTGGTGGAGGAGGGCGGCGATGGCGCACCCCACGCGTAGCTGGCGGCGGCTGCGTTCGCCGCTGCTCTGGGCGCTGCCGCTGTTGCTGGCCTTTACCTTCGGCATGGGCCAGCTCGGCGGGGTGTTCCACAGCCTGTTCCCGACGCTGCAACGGCCGCTCTACCTGCAACAAAGCTTCCCGTCACTGGTGCTGGCGCACCTGACGCTGGTGGGGATCTCCAGCCTGATTGCGGTGGGCGTGGGCGTGGCGGCAGGGATTGCCGTCACCCGCGAGTGGGGGAAGCCCTTCCGACCGCTGCTGGAGACGGTGGTGGCGATGGGCCAGACCTTCCCGCCGGTGGCGGTGTTGGCGGTGGCAGTGCCGGTGATGGGTTTTGGCCCGCAGCCCGCGATTCTGGCGCTGGTGCTCTACGGCCTGCTGCCGGTGGTGCAGGGGACGCTGGCCGGGCTGGCCTCGGTACCGGCCGCCAGCCGCGAGGTGGCACTGGGCGTCGGCATGAGCCGTTTGCAGATGCTGGCGCGCGTGGAGCTGCCGCTGGCCGCGCCGGTGATTGTCAGCGGTATCCGCACCTCGGTGATCATCAACATTGGCACGGCGGCGATCGCCTCCAGCGTCGGCACCCAGAGCCTTGGCTCGCCGATTGTGATTGGCTTGAGCGGCTTCAACACCGCCTATGTGATACAGGGGGCGATTCTGGTGGCGCTGCTGGCGATTGTGGTGGATATGCTGTTTGAGCGCTGGGCCGACGCCCTGCAACGGCGGCGCGGCCCGGTGGCGTAGCGGATCAGGCCGGCGGGCCGATGACAATGGCGTAACCGGCCAGCATCACGCCGCCGATCGCGCCAAGCGCCATCAGTGACACCACGATGATGAACACTTTTTTCGGGATACTCTTCATATCAGCTTCCTTTGGTTGGCAACAGGATTATAGAGCCTTTCCCCCGCCAGGCAACCGCTGGCGGGGGCGGCGTTACGCCGTGCCGTCCCGGCGGGTGAACAGCAGCTTGCCGAGCGTCACCATCAGCACCGCGCCAAGGATGATCGCCAGCGCCAGCCACTCGGTGCCGGAGAGCCGCTCGCCGCCGAGGCTGATGCCAATCAGCACCGCCACCATCGGGTTGACGTAGGCGTAGCTGGTGGCGAGCGCCGGGCGCACATTTTTCAGCAGGTACATGTAGGCGCTGACGGCGATCACCGAGCCAAACAGGATCAGGTAACCCAGCGCCAGCAGGCTGCGGGTGGAGGGGGTGCCCGTCAGCTGCTCGCCGTGTAAATGGCCAGCCAGCAGCAGCACCCCGCCCGCGATCAGCATCTCCGCCGCGCCAGCCATCGGCCCCTTCGGCAGCGGCAGCCGCGCGCTCCAGACCGAGCCGAACGCCCAGCTCAAGGAAGCGATCAGGATCAGCACCGCGCCCAGCGGGTTCCCCACCAGATTATGGCCGGTGTTGAGCAGCACGATCCCCACCAGCCCAATCGCCACCCCGGCCCACTCCACCCACGTGTGCGCGATGCCCCACAGGCGGCTGAAGCAGAGGGTGAACAGCGGCACGGTGGCGACCATCACCGCCGCGATGCCGGAGGGCACCTGCATATGCTCCGCCACGGTCACCAGCCCATTGCCCACTGCCAGCAGCAGCACGCCAATCACCCCGGCCGCCAGCCACTCGCGGCCAGTGGGCAGGGCGTGGCCGCGCAGCCGCAGGAAGGTGAACAGCAGGATGCCCGCCACCAGATAGCGCAGGCCAGCCATCGTCAGCGGCGGGAAACTCTCCACCCCCAGCCGGATGGCGAAGTAGGTGGAACCCCAAATAAAGTAGAGTGCGAATAGCGCTCCCAGCAGCAGCCAAAAGGCACGCGAGGCAGGTTGAGGCATAGTGATCATCCGTGGCGGGAAAAAGAGGGCCATAGCTAACAGGATTGTGGCCGGTTGCGCAAGGCAGGCCGCAAGAAAAGCGGGGGAGGGGGAAATAAACCGATTTACTGCGCAGGCAACCCTGAGTCGTCACTCTGCAATGTGGCGGCGCTCCCCATCAGCTCCACATTCAGGCCCTGCGCCTGCCAGGCCAGAAACTGCTGCTGTTGGGCAGGGCTGAGCCGCCCCTCTGACCAGAGCACGAAGCGGTCACACAGCAGGGGTTCCAGTTGCGGCGCGGCCAGCGGTTCGGTCAACACCTCAACCCGCGCGCCCGCCTCGCTGCGTTTTAGCCCCTCCAGCCAGAGATCGGCGCGGTCAGCGCGGCCCCAGCCGATGATCATCAGGTGCTCGCCGGGCGTTTTGCGGCCTGCGGTCAGGCAGAAGGCGGCGTACTCCAGCAGCAGGCCATCCAACAGGCTGCGCAGCGTCAGCAACTGCACGTTGCCGCTGGCGAGGCGCGCGCGCAGCGGCCGCAGCACCTGATCCACCAACTGGCCGGCCGGGTATTCGCGGCCATACTCATTCAGCATCTGGCGCAGGCGGTTGAGCTGGCCGCCCTGCAAGGCAACCAGCAGGGCGTCGGTCAGTTGCGCCCAGCCATCGCCAACCTGCTCCACCTCGCCGCCATTCTCCAGCAGCGCGCGCACCTGGCCGACCGGCACGCCACGTTCGATCCAGGTCAGGATGGTGCGGATGCGCGCCAGATCCTCGTCGTCAAACAGGCGATGCCCGCCCTCGGTGCGTTGGGGTTTCAGCAGCCCGTAGCGCCGTTGCCAGGCCCGGAGGGTAACCGGGTTAATGCCGCAGATCGCGGCCACTTCGCCAATGCTATAACGCCTCATTGTCTCCCCGAAAATCGCGAATCATTGAAAATATGAATAGTGATCATGTTATCAAATATACGCTCTCCAGACATGATCTCGGTTATTTTGTTGGTCAAAAAAACTTTAAAAATGTATCAGCAATGGGGTACGGAAACTATGATGTAGATAAAAATTCATCATAATGATGCTTTTTTGTTGCGTTTATCTCATTTGAGGGATAATTTCCCAAAAAAGAGAAAAGGAACGCCTATGCAAACCCAGGATACCCGGCTGGCCGCAAGGCTGGTGCAACTGCGCATCACTCAAGATCTGACCCTGGCCCAACTGGCTGACCAGAGCGGTATCAGCCGCGCCACCCTCTCCCGCATTGAACGGGCCGAAAACAGCCCGACCGCCGCCCAACTCGGCAAACTGGCGCAGGTATTTGGCCTCACCATGTCGCAACTGCTGCATGAGATTGATGAGGCACCGCCCGAACTGCTGCCTCGCGCCCTGCAACCCATCTGGCTGGATGCCGAGACCGGCTTTGAGCGCCGCTCCGTGTCGCCGCCAGCCGCCGGTTTCCGCGCCGAGCTGATTGAGGGACGGCTGCGCGCCGGGGCGGAGATTGCCTACGCTGGCGCGCCGGTCGCCGGTATGCAGCAGCACATCTGGCTGCTGGAAGGGACGCTGGAGTACCGCCTTGGCGAGCGCACCTACCAGCTAGCCGCGGGCGACTGCCTGCGCTTCCGGCTTCAGGGGCCTTCCCATTTCCGTGCGACCGGCCCGGCCGACGCACGCTATCTGATTGTTATCTGCCAACACTGACTGGAGCCTGCATGATGAGTGAGATTCACTATACTGTTACCCATTCCCTGACCCAAGACGATCTGCACCAACTGGCGCAGGTGCTGACGGCTTGCGTCGAACAGGGCGCCAGCGTCGGCTTTGTCCAGCCCTTCGGCATGGCGCAGGCGCTGGCGTTTTGGCAGGGCATCCAGCCGGGGGTGGAGAGCGGCGAACGCATCCTGCTGCTGGCGCGCCAGGCGGGGCGGATTGTTGGCACGGTGCAGTTGCTGCCGGCCATGATGCCCAACGGCCCACACCGGGCAGAGGTGGCAAAGTTGCTGGTGCACCCGGCGGCGCGGCGGCAGGGTGTGGCGCGCGCGCTGATGCAGCGGCTGGATGAGGAGGCACTGGCGCGTGGCCGACGCTTGCTGGTGCTCGACACCCGCAGCGGCGACCATGCCGAGCGGCTCTACCAATCGCTGGGATACCAGCTGTGCGGGCAGATCCCGCGCTATGTGCTGTCACCAGATGGGCGCGGTGCGTGGGAACCCACCACCGTCATGTACCGCCAGCTGGCATAGGGCGGCCACTTATTATGCGGAGGCAAAAAACATGGGGGAAAGCGCAATCACGGTGCGGCGCGCGGCAGCCGAGGGGGCGGATGCCACCCTGTTGATGGAGGAGCTGTCGCGGATGCTGCTCTCCATCACCGGCAGCAGCGGCCGCGCCTCCTTTGACGCCGAGCAGATGCAGCAGCCGGGCTGCTGCTTTGCGCTGGCCTACGATCCGCACGGCAACCCGGTGGGCTGTGGCGCGTTCCGGCCGCTGGAGGAGGGAATTGCCGAAGTGAAGCGCATTTACGCGCGTGACGGCGCGCGCGGCGTGGGTTCCGCACTGCTGGCCTTTCTGGAGGCGGAAGCGCGGCGGCTCGGCTACCGTCAGGTCTGGCTGGAGACGCGGCTGGTCAACCTGAGGGCGGTGCGCTTCTACTTGGCGCATGGCTACCGTGAGATTGCCGCCTACGGCGACTACATCGGCAAGGCGGACGCGGTCTGCCTTGGCAAAACCCTCGGCGACAGTATGGAAGGGTGATCGCCGCCGAATTGGCGCCAGACGATATGGTCTACAGTTAACGGAGGAGCACAGACCCTATTTCACAGGAGCATGGCCATGAGTGGAACCTATACGCTGTTTGGCAGCAAAGGCTGCGGATCAGTGATTGTGGCGGCCGCGCTGGAGTTGACCCGGCTGCCGTACCATTACCAGGAAGTGGATTACCATAAGCCCAGCCCGGAGCGGGATCGGCTGTTGCAGCTTAACCCGCTGTGTCAGGTGCCGGTACTGCTGTTGCCGGATGGCACCGTGATGACCGAAAGCGCCGCGATTCTGGTGCTGCTGCACCTGCGCTGGCCGCTGGCCGGGCTGATCCCCTCCAGCGCCGGTGGCCACCTGCCAGCCTTCCTGCGCTGGATCATGGTGATCAACGCCCAAATTTACCCCTCCTTTACCTACGGCGACAAACCCGAGAAGTGGCTGCCGGGTGCCAGTAACGCCCAGTTGCTGACCGAGAGCACCGACGGGCTGCGCAAAAAACTCTGGTTGCAGATTGAGGCCGAAGCGGACGCCACCGGCCCCTGGTTCTTTGGCGAAACCTTCACCGCCCTCGACATCTATATTGCCGTGATGCACCACTGGCGGCCGGGGCCGGTCTGGTTCGCCGAGTACGCGCCGCGTCTGGAGGCGATCGCCAAAAATGTCGCCCGCCACCCGCGGCTGGAAGCGCTGTTCAAGGCACACTTTGGTTAACGGATGTTCACCCGCAGGCTGACGCGCGCGCCGGTCTGTGGGAGAATGGCGGCCAGATCCTCTACCGAACCGATGTGATGCCGCTCTCCTCCGCCGTAAAAAACCAAATCAGCCAGTGGTACAAAGCCCTGCAACAGCAGATCCCCGACTTTATCCCGCGCGCGCCCCAGCGCCAGATGATCGCCGACGTCGCCAAAACCCTCTCTGGCGATGAGAGCCGCCATCTGGTGATTGAGGCACCGACCGGCGTCGGCAAGACGCTCTCCTACCTTATTCCCGGCATCGCCGTGGGCCGCGCCGACGGCAAGCCGCTGGTGGTGAGCACCGCCAACGTGGCGTTGCAGGATCAGATCTATAGCAAGGATCTGCCGCTGCTGAAAAAGATCATCCCCGATCTGAAGTTCACCGGTGCCTTTGGCCGTGGGCGCTATGTCTGCCCGCGCAATCTGGCGGCGATGAGCAGTGAAGAGGCGGCGCAGGGCGATCTGGGGCTGTTTCTGGATGATGAGCTGGCACCGGCCAGCGGCGAGGAGCACGCGCTGTGCGTCAAGCTGGGCAAGGCGCTGGCCGACCACAGCTGGGATGGCCTGCGTGACCACCATCCGCAGACGCTGCCCGATCCGCTGTGGGGCAAACTCAGCACCGACAAGGCCAACTGTCTGGGGCGCAACTGCCACTACGTGCGCGAGTGCCCCTACTTTATCGCCCGTAAGGAGATTGAGAGCGCCGACGTGGTGGTCGCCAACCATGCGCTGGTGATGGCGGCGCTGGAGTCGGAGTCAGTGCTGCCGCCGGCCAAGGATCTGCTGCTGGTGCTGGATGAGGGGCACCACCTGCCGGAGGTGGCGCGCGACGCGCTGGAGATGGAGGCGGAGATTGGCGCGGTCGCCACCAACTTCCAGCTGGATAACCTGTGGCGGCAGATGGAGGTGTGCATCAGCCACTTCCCGCCGAAAAGCCCGCCGCCGCTGGCGAATCTGGAGCGGCTGAAAAACCACTGCGAGGAGACGCGCGAACTGCTGGCGCAGGTGGAGCGCCAGCTCTCCGGCTGGCTGCCAACCGACGTGGTGGAGGCGGAGTACCGCTTCGCGATGGGCGAACTGCCGCAAGATCTGCTGGAGGCGTGCGCCCGGCTGTTCAAGCTGACCGACGCGCTGCGCGGGCTGGTGGAGTTCATGATCAATGACCTCGGCGAGAAGACCGGCAAGCATGACGTCGTGCGGCTGCACCGCACCCTGTTGCAGATGAGCCGCTCCTTCGGCTACCTGGAGGCGATGAGCAAGCTGTGGCGGCTGGCGGCGCTGGAGCAGGCCTCCAACGCGCCGATCAGCAAGTGGGTGACGCGGGTGCAGCGCGACAACGTGGCGCACCTGTCGCTGCACTGCGTCGGCATCCGCGTCAGCGACCAGCTGGAGAAGATGCTGTGGCGCAAGGTGCCGCATGTGGTGGTGACCTCGGCCACGCTGCGCTCCCTCAATAGCTTTGCCCGGTTGCAGGAGCTGAGCGGCCTGAGCGAGCGCGCTGGCGATCGCTTCGTCACGCTCGACTCGCCCTTCAACCACGTTGAGCAGGGCAAGCTGCTGATCCCGCAGATGCGCCACGAGCCGCTGCTGGCGAATGAGGAGGCGCATCTGGCGGAGATGGCGCACTTCTTCCGCGCGCAGGTGGCGGCCAAACAGCACAAGGGGATGCTGGTGCTGTTCGCCAGCAACCGTGCGATGCAGACCTTCCTCAGCCATGTGCAGGATCTGCGGCTGATGCTGCTGGTGCAGGGCGACCAGCCGCGCTACCGGCTGGTGGAGACGCACCGCAAAAAGGTGGAGGAGGGGAGCCAGAGCGTGCTGGTCGGGCTGCAATCCTTCGCCGAGGGGCTGGATCTGAAGGGCGATCTGCTGACGCAGGTGCATATCCATAAAATCGCCTTCCCGCCGGTGGACAGCCCGGTCATTGTCACCGAGGGCGAGTGGCTCAAGACCCTGAAGCGCTACCCGTTTGAGGTGCAGAGCCTGCCGAGCGCCTCCTTCAACCTGATCCAGCAGGTGGGCCGCCTGATCCGTAGCCACCAGTGCCGCGGCGAAATTGTCATCTATGACCGCCGGTTGCTGACCAAAGGCTACGGCCCGCGCCTGCTCGGGGCGCTGCCGGTCTTCCCGATTGAGCAGCCACCGATGCCGGAGGGCGCGCCGCCGAAACCCAAGCCCGCCGCGCCAGCCAAACGGGCGCGGCCCAGTTGGCGGCGCGGGCGCTAGGGGCGCTACTGGAAATCGATCCGCATAATGGCTGACGCGCTGAACCCCCCCGGCGCGGGCGTGGTGCCAGTGGTGTTGACCGGGTAGGCGTAGAGCGTTGCCTGCCCCGGCTCCGCCCCGGTTTTGTACTGTTGCAGCCGCAGTGGCACCCGGCCACTGTTGATCGCCAGCGGGTTGCGGGCGCTGTCGAGGATCTGGATGCCAATGTCCGGGTTGGTGGTCTGCAACACGCCGGGCAGATCCGCGCTCTCTTCCCCCACCAATGCCAGCTCCACGGTCATGCTCTCTGAGACATCGCTGCACACATAATTAAGGGTGATCAGGTTCGGCTCAAACCGGGCTGGCTTCACCCCCCGGCTGCTAATGTCACTGGCGCGCAGGGAACCAAAGTCCACCGTGATCACCTGCCCGTCATTGATCTCGCAGGAGAGCGGCACGGTGACGATGCCGGTCAGCAGCACCCGGCTAAGGGAGGCCACGCCGTAGCTGCCCTGGGTGCCCCAGCGGCCATAAACCTGAGCCAGAATGATCATGTCGAAGTAGTGGACGCCGACAAACGCATGTTCGAGGTAGAAGGAGATGGTGCCGGTATAGCCCACAGGCACGTTGTCGATGTGGGCCTTGCCATCGCTGCCGCAGGGGATCGGCACGTTGTCCGTCACTTCGTCAAAGGGCACCGGCAGGTTGCCGTGGGGCATGACGGTGAGACGGGTGCCAATCGCCAGAAAGGGGTTGGCGTAGTAGTA
Source organism: Nissabacter sp. SGAir0207 (assembly GCF_005491205.1). NCBI lineage: Bacteria > Pseudomonadati > Pseudomonadota > Gammaproteobacteria > Enterobacterales > Yersiniaceae > Nissabacter > Nissabacter sp. SGAir0207. The sequence continues at coordinate 2,616,437 of NZ_CP028035.1, read as the reverse complement.
GGTCAGCCCCCCCTCCTCATACTGCGGGGTGCTCAGGCTCGAACGGCTCTGGAAATAGAGGGGCGCGCTGCCCCCCTCACAGGTGCAGGTGATGCTGAAGGTGCCACCGTGGTCAATCGGGATGAGATCTGGCAGCACCTTGCCCACCACGTTCTGCGTTGGATCGAGGATGCGGTCAAAGCTCCGAACGAGAACCGAATTGCCGGAGGAGTCCGGCACGCAGGGGCCAGCCTGCGCGCCCGCCCCCAGCATCAGCAGTAACAGCAACAGGTAACGCATCATGGCTCCTTAGCGGCACTCGGCCGTGACAGCGCGCACCGGCTCATCCGGTGGCGCGGCGGGAAGGGTAAAGGCGGCGGTGCAGGCGTTGCCGGGGCCATCGCCCCACTTCACCGCCAGACGCGCCCGCGCTGGCACGCCGCTGAGATAGAGTTCGCCGTTATCGCCCACGATCCCGCTGTTCCCCTCCGCGCCGAGCAGGGTAGCGATGGCCCCGAACGGCAGCGGCTGCCCCTGTCGCCGCAGGCTCACCACCACCCGGTAACCGAGGTGGGCATCAAAGCGCGCCCGCACCACCGCCCCTTGGGTCGGCACCCGCGTCTGGGCGGCGCGCGGCACATCCACATTGGCCGGGAGCGTGGTGGTGTCGAGCGCCAGCAGGTTCTCGCGGTAGGGCATCAGCGACGGAACCAGCAGATCGCCGTCGCCGTCGGTACGGCCGCCGGTGACATTCCGCACCCGAATGCCAGCGGCACCCGGCGTCTGCACCAGCGCCACCGTATCGCCCAGCGACTGCCCGAGGGTCAGGCCGCCGCTGTGCGCCACCACACTGCCCAGCGCCCGGTAGTTGAGGCGCGTGCCGCCTTGGTCATGGCTGGCCCCCACGGTTCCTTCACCCTTCGCGCCCCGGTAGGTGACGGAGGCCAGCCCGTTGCCGCCTCCCTGCTGGTTGTCATAGCCCGCCTGAACTTGGTAGCTGAGGGCGTCATCCGCCAGCGCATTGCCGTTGACGCCGAGCAACTGGCCGGTGCGGTGGCTGGCATCGGTGTTGAGGGTGTAGGAGAGCCAGCTGCGCTCGCGCCAGCGATCGAGCGGCACCTGGAGGGTCAGCGACAGCTGCCGCTCGCTGCCGGGCAGGTCATCCGCCTCATAGCCGCGCACGTTCTCTACCCAAGCGAGATTGAGGTTGAGGCTGACGCGCCCCCAATGGGTGACATAGCCGAGCATGACGTTGCGCTGCGCGCCGCCGGTATCCCAGAAACTCTGCTGGTAGGCGGAGAGCGTCAGGCTACCGGCCCGGCCCAGCGACTGGCTGAGATCGAATTGCAGTCGGTTGCGGCGGTTGTGGTCGCGCCGCCATGCGGCCTCGCTCTCATCGCCCGCCTGCCCGCTGGCGACGGCAGCGTCGCTGAAAGTGAAGTACCCCCGGTCAGCAACGTAGCTGGCAGAGAGTGTCAGGGTGGTGTCGGTGGCGTCGAGGTGGTTGCTGTACTGTACCCGCCAGGCGGTGCCTTGCTGGGCAGGGGCGTCTGGGTCAGCCAGCCGCGCGCGCGCTGTGGTGGCGTCCAGCGCCAGCGAGCCAGCGTAGCCCAGCCCAAGGCCCGCCCCCAGCAGCGTGGCCTGATAATCCGGGGAGAGCAGCAGCCCGCCATAGCCGGTAAAGCCATGCGGAAAGCCATAGCGCAGCGTCAGCTGGCCGAAGCCGGGACGATCGCTGCCGCTGGTCAGCAGCTCGCCACCGCTCAGCTCATACTCCAGCTGCCCCTCACGCTGCATCACCGGCACTGACGAGAAGGCCTGGCTAAAGTGGCGCTCACTGCCATCCGCCTCTGTGACCGTCACTTCCAGCGTGCCGCCGTAGCTGGTGGGGTAGAGATCGGCCAGCGCGAAGGGGCCGGGCGGCACCGTGCGCTGGTCAATCACATTGCCATTCTGGCGGATGGTGACGCGGGCGTTGCTGTTGGCGATGCCGCGCACCACCGGCGCAAAGCCGCGCTGGCTGTCGGGCAGCATGGTTTCGTCTGAGGCCAGACGCACGCCACGGAACGGCACGCTCTCAAACAGATCGGCGCCGGTGGCGCTGTCGCCCAGCCGCAACTTGCTGCGCCACGCCACCAGATCGCGCTGCACCCAGGTTTGCAGCGGCTGCCAGTGCCGGCTTCCCCCCTCATCGCGGAACCAGGTGGCGTAGTTGCGCAGCCGCCACGCCCCGAGATTCGCGCCAGAGATCAGGTTGAGATAGTCACTGTCGGCGGTGGCGCTCTCGCCGCCGCTGAGCGCCCGGTTGCCGCTGAGATTGTAACTGGCCAGCAGCGCCGGGATGCCATTGTCCCAGCGGGCGGGATCGATGCTGCCGCGCGCGGCGTTGCGCAGGGCGGCCTGCGGGATGCTGAGCGCCAGCGTCTGCCGGGCGAAATCGAAGCGGGCGCGGGCGTCCGGGATGTAGCGCGACAGCGGCGCGATCGGCTGGTCGGTGGGCAGGCCACGCAGTGCGGGCAGTCGGTCAACCGCCACGCCGAGCGCCGCCAGCGCCTGCGGCGTGAACTGCGGCTCCAGCGGCTGGTCGCTGCCGGTGACGAAAGTGACGTCGCGCGTATCGACGCGGGAGCGGTTAAGCATCAGCACCACGCGATAGCGCCCCGGTTGCTGGCCGCCGGGCGTGGCGAAGGCCGAGAGATCGACCGGCACCTGGCCGGGGTTGTCGATGGCGAAGGCATGGGGATCAAAATAGCCCTCCGCCCGCGCGGGCGTTGGCAGCAGGCTGGCGCACAGCAGCAGGCAGCCGCCGCATCGGGCCAGTGGCCGGTGCAGGCTGTGTATACTCATTCGCCATGCCCTCCCTGCTCAGGCCAGTGGGGCGGGGATCAGTGGCCATCCAGTGCCTGTTGCTGCAACGGGGTGGCGTTGCCGTAATCGGTGATGGTGCGCCAACTGACCTGGGTGGCGTTGGCTACCGGCAGCGGGTAGCGCATCTCACCAAAGGGGGGGAGGGTCAGCCGGCTGATCTCCGCCTGAATGGCGTGGTCATTGACGCTCAACTGCTTCAGGTTCTGGTAATAGGGAGTGGGGTTGCGCACCACCAAATCGCTGCCTTGGCGGCTGAATGCCAGCTTTTTGTACGCCTCCTGCGCCCCCCGCGCCAGCGCCGCCGGGCGGTAGAACAGCTTAAGGCGCGTCTTGACCGACAGGTGCAGCACGTTGGCCTCACTCTCATTGCGCGCCAGCTCCGGCACCGATTTGACGTTCAGCCAGAACAGGGACTCGCGATCCTGCGGCAGGCCGCCGCGCGTCAGCACAATGCGTAGGATGTTCTCCTGCCCCGGATCGAGGCGGAACAGCGGTGGCGTGACGAGGAACGGTGCCTTACCGCCGCCGGACTCCGGCTCCACCCAGCTCTGCACCAGATAGGCGCGGGCAGGCTCTGGGTTGCTTAACCCCAATGCGCTCTCCTGGCTATTTCCATCAAAAATAACCCGGGTGCCGCCAATAATAATGCCAGCCTGAATAGGTAGGGATAAATAGAGCATCATTGCGATAATGATGCGCATAAATAGCGTCATGGTCGCCACATCTCATTAAGGATAATAGTGTGAGTGTAGACGCTGAATGGCGCGATTCAACGGGGTGGGCGCAAGTGGGAAATTACGTCACGCTGTTGTGATGTTAATTGAATAAATTCTCATTCTGTGCGGCAGGTAAAAAAAGAGCGGGCGATACGCAATGGCGCATCGCCCGAAATATAAAGGATGGTAATAAGAGGAAGCTGCAAGAAAAACAAAGACCGTCTCAATTATATAATTGTTTTTCACCGCTCACTGATTTCAGCCAATAATAAAGCGTGAAGTGTGAACTGGCGAAGGTTTTATTATGGGTAAACCAGCGTGAACTGGGCAGTGGCATTGGCCTCGCCTGCCGTCACCGTCTCAGCCGTGGACATGTAGCCAGCATAGAAGGTGAGGGTGTTGGCACCGGTGGTGATCGCATAGGGCTTGGAATTCTGGCCCAGCTTGATATGCGACTGCTCGCGGTCTGACAGTTCAATCGCCACGCCGGTGGCGGTGGTGGCGCCGCTGTTCAGCTCCAGCAGTTCTGGATAGGCAGCGTCCGCCGGGCCATCGAATTTGACCTCAACCGAACTGTCAGCCGGGCAGTCGAGCAACTCAATATTGAATTGCGTCTCTGCCGCACGTTTGCCCGCCGCGCCATTCAGCGAAGCCGCGGAGATCGATCCTAAATTGACCTCCTGGCTTGGCGTGTTAACGGTACAGGCGACATCCGTGATGCTGCCGGTGAAATTAAGGGTGCCATCGGAAGCCTGGCTATTTGTTGCCATAAATAGCGCGGCCGCTGACAGGGCAGCCGAGGTAAAGAGTGTTTTTGCAGAATACATAATCCTACCCATGAGTGATTGATAAGTGGCTATTCCCGCCCGGTGGCGGGCGGCATCAAATTAACAGTTGGTGCAATATTGGTTCTCCCTGTGGCCCGCGCTGTTCAGGGGCGTCAGGTATGGATATTTCGCGGGCTATATAATCATCGCGTGAATGATTGTTCCAGTTATCTATATTAAATCTTAATTTAATAGCTTATTAATTTATGGCGTAGGTTTTCCGCGCGCCTGCGCACGGCAGTTTGCCCGGCGCGGAAGCTACGTTATGCTAGCCCCCTGGTGACGCATCTGAGGCAGAGCAATGGACTACACAAAAATTATCAAAGAGGTGGGGCGCGGCAAGAACCATGCCCGCGATCTGGAGCAGGCCGACGCGCTGGCGCTCTACCGCGAGATGCTGGCTGGCCGGGTGTCGGAGCTGGAGCTGGGTGGGCTGCTGATCGCCTTCCGTATCAAGGGTGAGGCGGAGCAGGAGATGCTCGGCTTCTATCAGGCGATGGAGGAGCAGACGCTGCGCCTCACCGCGCCCGCCGGCCGGCCACTGCCGGTGGTGATCCCAAGCTACAACGGCGCGCGGCGGCAGGCCAACCTGACGCCGCTGCTGGCGCTGCTGCTCAGCCGCCTCGGCCTGCCGGTGGTGGTGCACGGCGTCAGTGAGGATCGCACCCGCGTCACCAGCGCCGCCATTTTTCAGGCGCTCGGCATCGCGCCCGCCGCGTCGCAGCAGGAGGCGCAACAGCGGCTGGATCAGGGTGGGCAGCCGCTGTTCATGCCGATCTCGCTGCTCTGTCCGCCGATGGAGACGCAGCTTAACCTGCGCTGGCGGATGGGGGTGCGCAACAGCGCCCACACGCTGGCGAAACTGGCGACGCCGTTTGCCAGCGATGCCCTGCGGCTCGCCAGCGTGTCGCACCCGGAGTATGTGCAGCGCGTCTCCTCCTTCTTCCGCCAGATTGATGGCCGCGCGCTGCTGTTGCAGGGCACCGAGGGGGAGGTCTACGCCAACCCGCTGCGGATGCCGCCGCTGTATGGCATTCATCAGGGGGAGGTGGTGACCCTGACGGAGCGCCAGGAGTTTGATGGGGTAATGTTACCGGCGGATAAAGAGGTGGAGAGCACGGCGCGCTGGATTGAGCGCTGTCTGGCGGGAGAGGTGCCGGTGCCGCAGGCGCTGCGCATCCAGCTTGCCGCCTGCCTGCTGGCGGCGGGGGAGGCCGCCAGCCAGCAAGAGGCCAACGACCGGGTGGCGGCGCTGCTGGCCTGACGCCCGCGCCCCGCGGGGTCACACCTTTTTCAGGAAACAGGTTTTCAGCACCAGTCCCTTAATCTTGTCTGACCGGCACTCAATCTCATCCGCGCGGCCGGTCAGGCGGATATTCTTGATCACCGTCCCACGCTTCAACGTGCTGGAGGTGCCCTTGACCTTCAAATCTTTAATCAGCTGCACCGTATCGCCTTCGTTAAGTTGCGCGCCGTTGCTGTCTTTGACTTCCATTACCTTTCATTCCGTCTGTGTATGATGGGGGCGCGGAGTATATCCCAACCACGGCGGCAGACTTTGCGCCAGCTCAACGACCGGGGCTGAAAATGCTAGACTGAAGCGAAAACGACATAAGAGAGGGTTGGCATGCAACAGGCACTGGAGTACTTCAACGCATTGAACCATGACTATCTCGCCGTCCATCAGGCGAAGGAGACGCTGTTCTGGCAGAACTACATGGGCACCGGGGCGGAGGACGTGGCGGAGCGTTTCGCGGAGGCGGAGAGCGCCTATAAGCGGTTTATCGCCAACCCGGCGCGGCTGGGCGAACTGCGGGCGATGATCGCCGAGGCCGAGGCAGAAGCGGGCGAGGGGCGTGACGCGTTGCTGCACGGCCTGCGCGGCTGGCAGCGCTTTTTCGAGAGCAACGCGATCGAAGACCCGGCGGCACAGGCGCTGATGGATGAGATTATCCACGCCGAGGGCGCGCTCTACAGCCAGCGCAAAGGTTTCCGGGTGACCCACCGCAACGCCGCCGGCGAGGAGGTGGAGGCATCTCTGGGCGAGCTGCTGACCAATCAGGCGACCAACGATAACGAGGCCTACCGCCACAGTTCGCAGCAGGCGCTGCGCGGGCTGGAGCAGTGGTTGCTGCACAACGGCTTCCCGCAGCTGGTGACGCTGCGCAACCGCTTTGCGCGCCAGATGGGCTTTCGCAACTATTTCGATTATAAGGTCAACCTCACCGAGCGCATGACGCCGGAGGCACTGTTCACCATCCTCGACCGCTTTGAGCAGGAGACGCGCGAGGCCAACGCCCGCAGCCTGCAACAGCTGGCGACCAACAAGGGGGCAGGGGCGCTGGAGGCGTGGAACATCCGTTATGCCAGCGCTGGCGACGTGACTCGCCAGCTCGATCCCTACTTCCCGTTTTCGCGTTCGCTGCAACGTTGGGTGGAGAGTTTCAAGCGGCTGCACATTGGCTTCCGTGGCGCGAAGATGCAGCTCGATCTGCTGGTGCGGCGCGGCAAGTATGAGAATGGCTTTATGCACGGCCCGGTGCCGGCCTTTTACGATCAGGGCAAGTGGGTGCCAGCGACCCTCAACTTCACCAGCCTGGCACAGCCCGATCAGGTGGGCAGCGGCGCCTCTGGCCTGAACACCCTGTTCCACGAGGGGGGCCACGCGGCGCACTTCGCCAACATCACCCAGAACGCGCCCTGTTTTTCGCAGGAGTTCGCGCCGACCTCAATGGCCTACGCCGAGACGCAGTCGATGTTCTGCGACAGCCTGCTGGATGATGCCGATTGGCTGAAGCGTTACGCGCTGGACGCGCAAGGCGAGCCGGTGCCGGATGCGCTGATCCGCGCCAGCATTGAGGCGCGCCAGCCGATGCGCGCCTTTAACGAACGTCATATCCTGCTGGTGCCCTATTTTGAGTGGTCGTTGTATCAGTTGCCGGAGGAGGCACTGACGCCGGAGACCATCACGGCGCTGGCGCGTGAGATGGAGCAGCGCATCCTTGGCGTGGACAGCCCGCGCCCGACGCTGGCGATCCCGCATTTGCTGTCGATGGAGTCCGCCTGCTCCTATCAGGGCTACCTGCTGGCACTGATGGCCGTGGAGCAGACGCGCCACTTCTTCCTGAAGCGCGACGGCTACCTGGCCGACAACCCGGCCATCGGCCCGGATCTGGCGACGCACTACTGGCAGCCGGGCAACAGCGTCAGCCACAACGACACGCTGCTGAGCCTGACCGGCGAGGGTTTCAACCCGGACTATCTGGCGCAAGCCTGCAACCAGACCGCCGAGCAGGCGTGGCAGCAGGCGCAGGTCTGCATCCTCGCCGCCGCCAACCGCCCCCAGCCCCCGGCCGATTTCGACCTGAACGCCGAGATCCGCATCGTGGATGGTGACCGGTTAATCGCCGATAACCGTGATGGCGATAACGCCATGTGTCAGGCGTTTGCGGAGTTTATTCAGGGGAATTATTAAGTATTGGGGGCAGCCGCTTTTGGCTGCGCTATGGGCGGAGACTGGTTTCGGCTCGGAAGCCTGAATGTGGCCGCGCTGAGGCCGGAGAAGGGTTTCGGTTGTTCGGATTCCTCTTTCTACCTGAGCCTCGGAGCCTCAACCGAGCAGGGCCTGCCGGCGCGCCGGCCCTGCACCACGCGGGCGTGTTAACCTTCGGTTTGCCTGTATCTTTTTCTGCTTTGGCTTTCGTGGTTATATTTGGCCTCGTTGGGCCGGAGAAGGGTTTCGGTTGTTTGAGTTCCTTTGTCTACTTGCGCCCCGGAGCCTCAACCGAGCAGGGCCTGCCGGCGCGCCGGCCCTGCACCCGCGCGCGTTGGGGTGGAATGGCTAATCATTGCCCGCTCTCGCGGGTGACCCTCGCTACGTCTCCGGGCTTTCGGGCCGGCCCAGACGCGCTCCCGGCGCGGCTGGCCCTTTCGCGGGCGTCCTGCCCGCTCACCCGGCCCTGCGACTCCACTCGGCAATGATTAACGCCCCTACCTCCTCTGCGCGCTGTAAGTATGTGAGGAAATAGTTGGGAAGTTTTTTTATTGGAAGGTGGAATAGATTGGTTATGGAGCTGATTGTATTTTTTTAGCTCCGGCAGACTTTAAACGCCACATACCCAGCCGCACAAATCCCAAAACCCTTTAAACAGAAATAATCCCCCCATATTCCGTCCCAACTATTTCCTCACATAGCCGAGGGTTTGCAGAGGAGGTGGGGGCGTTCAATTATTGCCGACGGAGGATTCCGGGCCGGGTGAGCGCACAGGGATGTGCGCGAAAGTGGCAGTCGCGCTGGGAGCGCGTCTGCCACGGCCCGACAGCCCGGAAGCTGACGGAGGGAACCCGCGGTAGCGGGCAATAATTAGCCGAGGCACCCCAACGCGCGCGGGTGCAGGGCCGGCGCGCCGGCAGGCCCTGCTCGGTTGAGGCTCCGGGGCGCAAGTAGACAAAGGAACCCAAACAACCGAAACCCTGCTCCGGCCTCAGCGGAGCAACAGGCACTCACGATGCCCGAAACCCTGCTCCGGCCTAAGCGCGACCACAGGCAATCGCTATGCCCGAAACCCTGCTCCGGCCCTAGCGGAGCAACAGGCATCCGCTATGCCTGAAAAAAGGGGGGGGATTAATGGGGGGAAACCCCCATTCCCCTCACCGTGCATCAGGCCTCACCAGATCAAACCGCTGATCCTCAGAAATCCCATAATAAGCGCTGGGGCCACCGGCGCGCAGCACGGGCTCGGCGCGGGCGGTCTGGTAGATGCCCTCGTCCAGCAGGGCGGTGTCGATATGCACCGCCACCACCTCGCCCAGCACCAGCCAGGTGTCGATGGGCTGGCCAGCGGCGTCCTGCAACTGGATTAACTGCGACAGCTTGCACTCAAAATTCACCGGGCTTTCCAGCACGCGGCTGGCGGCGACCCGGCGGCCGCGAACCGGCGTCAGGCCGGCGCGCTCAAACTCATCCATGCCGTTGGGCAGTGAGGCCGAAGTCTCGTTCATCCGCTCGGCCAGCGAACGGGTGGTCAGGTTCCAGACAAACTCACCGGTGGCGCGGATGTTCGCCACGCTGTCCTTCCAGCCGGTGCTGGCGAAACCAATGATCGGAGGCCGGTAGTTAAAACAGTTGAAAAAACTGTAGGGGGCCAGGTTGCGCTGCCCCTCGGCGTTGCAGGAGGCGATCCAACCGATTGGGCGCGGGCCGACAATGGCGTTCAGCGGATCGTGCGGCAGGCCGTGGCCAGCGGCTGGCTCATAGTAGTAACGGTTTTCCTCGGTCATGACTTACCTCTTGATGAGTAACACAATACCTAACGTTAGCTGCCAGGGGGCCGCTTCGTCCAGGGGGAGAATGTGCGCTTGCGTGGGGCGGGTGTGGTATCTTAGCCGCAGAAAATGTTGTCAGAGAGCTTTCAGGTGCAAAAAAAGAGACTCCCCCCGCAGGAAAAAAGCGGACTCCATGCGCGTAACCGGCATCGCAGCCGCTATGATTTCCCGGCGCTTATCGCCAGCAGCCCCGAACTGGCCGCCTTTGTCGCCGAAAATGCCTGGGGCGACCTGTCGGTGGACTTCGCCGACCCGGCTGCCGTCAAGGCGCTGAACCGGGCGCTGCTGCGCCACTTCTACCAGATCGCCGAGTGGGATATCCCCGAGGGCTACCTCTGCCCGCCGATCCCCGGCCGTGCCGACTACCTGCACCACCTGGCTGACCTGCTGGCCGCCAGCAACCACGGCGAGCCGCCGCGCGGCAAAAATATCACCGTGCTGGACGTCGGCATCGGGGCCAACTGCATCTACCCGATCGTCGGGCTGCATGACTACGGCTGGCGCTTCACCGGCAGCGACATCGATGAGGTCGCGCTCGCCTCGGCGAAGCAGATCATCGCCCGCAACCCGCTGTTGACCCACAACGTGCGCCTGCGCCAGCAGAAGCAGCCGCAGCAGATCTTCGCCGGCATCATCAAGCCGAACGAGCGCTATGACGCCACCCTCTGCAACCCGCCGTTCCACGCCTCGGCGGAGGAGGCGGCCGCCGGTAGCCGCCGCAAGCGGCACAACCTGGGGCAGAGCGACGCCGACACCGCGCGGCTCAACTTCGGCGGCCAGAGCAATGAGCTGTGGTGCGAGGGCGGTGAGGGGCTGTTTATCAGCCGCATGATCGCCGAAAGCCGCCGACTGGCGGAGAACTGCTTCTGGTTCACCACGCTGGTATCGAAAAAGGAGACGCTGCCGCGTATCTACCGCGAACTGGAAGAGGCCGGGGCGGTCGAGGTGAAGACGCTGGAGATGGCGCAGGGGCAGAAGGTCAGCCGCGTGGTGGCCTGGACGTTCCTCAATGCGCGCCAGCAGGCGGCTTGGGTCGCGGCGCGCTGGAAGTAAAAAAACGGCGGGCTGATGGCCCGCCGTTTCGCTTAGGAGACGTGTTGCAAGAACTCGCGCAGCCGGTCGCTGGGCGGGTTGTTCACCAGCGTGTGCGGGTCGCCATCCTCGGCGATACGCCCCTTGTCGATGAAGATCAGGCGTGACGCCACCTTCTCGGCAAAGCCCACCTCGTGGGTGACGATCACCATCGTCATGCCCTCTTCGGCCAGATCCTTCATCACCGTCAGCACCTCGTGGCGCAACTCCGGGTCAAGCGCGGAGGTCGGCTCATCAAACAGCATCAGCTTCGGCTTCACCGCCAGCGCACGGGCAATCGCCACGCGCTGCTGTTGGCCGCCCGACAGCTCGGAAGGGTAGTGGTGCGCGCGCTCTGAGAGGCCCACCTTGCCCAGCAGCTCTTTTGCCAGCTTCTCGGCGTCCGCCTTCTTCGCGCCACGCACGCGGATCGGGCCGAAGGCCACGTTCTCCAGCGCGGTCAGGTGCGGGAAGAGGTAAAATTGCTGGAACACCATCCCCGCTTCCTGGCGGATCAGGCGCTCATCCACTTTCGGGTCGTTGACCTTCAGGCCATCCACAATCAGATCGCCGCTGGTGATCTCTTCCAGCTTGTTGATGCAGCGCAGCAGGGTCGATTTGCCTGAGCCGGACGGCCCGATAATCACCACCACTTCGCCCTGGTTAATCTTCAGGTCAATGTCATGCAGCACCTGGGTCTTGCCAAAGTGCTTAGAGACGTTCTTGAATTCGATCATATGATTTTCAGTTTTCTTTCAAGCCGGCGCAGGATAAAGCTCAATACCAGCGTGATGATCAGGTAGATCACCGCCACTGCGGTCCAGATTTCCATCGCACGGAAGTTGCCGGCGATGATCTCCTGCCCTTGACGGGTCAGTTCAGCCACACCGATCACAATAAACAGGGAGGTATCCTTGATGCTGACAATCCACTGGTTGCCCAGCGGCGGCAGCATCCGGCGCAGCGCCAGCGGCGCAATCACGTAGCGCAGCGTGTCGCGGCGGGAGAGACCCAGCGCCAGCCCGGCTTCGCGGAACCCTTTGTGGATGGAGAGCACCGCACCACGGGTGATCTCGGCAATGTAGGCGCCGGAGTTGATGATGATGGTCACCACCGCCGCGCTGAAGGGATCAATGCGCACCGGGATCATCATCGGCAGGGCGAAGTAGATAAACATCACCTGCACCACGATCGGCGTGCCACGGATAAGCTCGATAAACACCAGTGCGATGTGGCTGGAGATCCAGCCACCCACGGCGCGGGCGAAACCCGCGATCACACCGATGAACAGGCCGCCCAGCAGACCGAGGATCGAGATCCACAGGGTCATCTTGGCGCCTTCGAGCAGGATAGGAAGAGCGGGCCAAATGGCGCTCCATTCAAACTGCATGGGTCATCTCCTGGAAAAACCGGCAGCGGATGCCGCCGGGAACGTCAACGTAACGCACTTATTTAGGTTCAGTGCCAAACCATTTCTTGTAGATCTCGGCGTAGGTGCCGTTCTCGCGCAGCGTTTTCAGCGCGCCGTTCACCTTCTCGCGCAGGTCGCTGTTTTTCGGGAACGCAATGCCGTACTGCTGCGCCTTGATGGAGTCACCCACCGCCTTGAAGCGGCCCTGACCAGCAGTCTTGATGAAGTAGAGGATGTTCGGCGTGTCATGCAGCACCGCATCGGCACGGCCAGTACCCAGCTCCAGGTAGGCGTTGTCGATGTTCGGGAACTGGCGCAGCTCTTTGGTTTTGATGTTCGCTTTCGCGTAATCCACCGAGCCGGTGCCGCTCTTCACCGCCACCACTTTGCCAGCCAGATCCTGCTCGCCCTTGATTGGGCTGTTGGTCGGCACCATCACCATCAGGCCGCTGTTGTAGTAGCCGTCAGAGAAGTCGATGGCGTTTTTGCGCTCCGGGGTAATGGTGATACCGGCCAGCGCCAGGTCAACGTTGTGGGTTTGCAGCGCCGGGATAATGCCGCTGAAGTCCATCGGCTTCAGGCTGTAGTCCAGCTTCAGCTCTTTGGCGATGGCGTCCCACAGGTCCACGTCGAAACCAACATATTTGTCACCCTGCTTGAACTCAAACGGGACGAAGGCAGTGTCTGTGGCAACGATCAATTTGTCTGCTGCGTGTGAGGAAACGGCGAAGGCCAGCGTCAGGGCGGCCAGTGTGGCTTTTGCAAATGACTTCATGGAAGAGTTCCTTATTGGTGCCGGAGTGATAGCCGATTCTTATCTTTCACGCGATGCTATGAAAAAATCGTGCCAACTTTTCGACTTGTTGAAAATCAATAGGATTTTTCGCAAGAGAGCGCACGCAAAGCGAATTTGCGCCCGATTGCACCAGAAGAGTGCACCAAAGGAGTGCAATGGTACGATGGTGGTGCAATGGCTGCAGTTATGCCCCGTTTATGTGCAGTGCGCTGCATTTATAGTCAAATCAGATCTGATTTTAGACCTTAATGCTAATTTTTTCGGCAGTCATGCCGCAAAAATGGGCAGGGGAGCAGAAGGAGGGGAGAAGGGCAAGATAAGAAAGGCTGATGGATAGAAAAAGGGCCGGTTGCCCGGCCCGCCTTAACGTAATTGGCTATCTTTACTGCCACGCCGGTTATAGCCAGCATGATCGTGCTCGGCTTTGTCCAGCTCGGCCTGGCACTGCACACAGTAGCGCACGCCTTTCAGCGCCTGCCGCCGCGCCTCAGGAATCGGCTCTCCGCACTCCTGACAAAACTTCTCGCTGACGCCATGTCCCAACGACTGGCGCGCACGCTGCACGGCATCCTCTACCGTCGAGTCAATCTGATCCTGTACGGCACCATCTTGTGCCCAACCACTGGCCATTATGCCTCCGTAACGCTATGGAAAGATCAAAAAACCGGCGTCACTTTATGGGTGAATTATCCGGTTAGTGAGATTAATTATAGTCGTTGGAAGGGTGTTTTGCTGGGAGAGGGAAGTATTCCACCGGTAAATTTGCGTTAAGGAGGTGCAAACCTGTGAGCATGCCGTTACAAGCGTTAGCACCGTGTTACCTTTGTTTAAATTTTGAACATAAAGTGAGAATAATCTTAAATTTATTGTGTTCAATTATTTCATGTGATAAACAGGCAGCGCTTTAAACAGACCCTCTTTTTAAAGGTGTTATTTTCTGGTGACGCTATTTGGGCAGCCATCCTGCCTGGCGTTATTTTTATTACCGGTTAAGGTCAATCCCGTGTCTGATACGCTGCTCTCCACACTCCCTCGCTATTCTGCATCGCCAGATAATATTGCGTCGATTAAACGCACCCTGAATGAACAGGCTGAAGCTCTGCGTACTTTGGCAGAACATATTGATTCCACGCAATATCAGCGGGCGCTGACATTAATCAGCCAGTGCAAAGGGCATGTGATTCTTTCCGGCATGGGAAAATCGGGCCACGTGGGGCGCAAAATATCGGCCACGCTTGCCTCGACCGGCACCCCCAGCTTCTTTATCCACCCGGCGGAAGCGTTCCACGGCGATCTGGGAATGATTACTCCCTATGACCTGCTAATCCTGATCTCCGCCAGCGGTGAGACGGATGAGATCCTGAAACTCATCCCGTCGCTGAAGGCGTTCGGCAACCGTATCATCGCCCTGACCAACGCCAGTGACTCGACCCTGGCACACCACGCCGATGCCGTGCTGGAGCTGATGATGGAGAGCGAAAGCTGCCCGAATAATCTCGCCCCGACCACCTCTACCACCCTGACGATGGCGATTGGCGATGCATTGGCGATTGCGTTGATGCAGCAACGCCAGTTCCGGCCCACGGATTTTGCTCGCTACCACCCCGGTGGTTCGCTGGGCCGCCGCCTGCTGACCCGTGTGGCAGACTTGATGCAGACCACGGTGCCGCAGGTGCAGGAGTGCGCGACCTTCCGTGAGGTGATCCAGGAGATCACCGGCGGCTGTCAGGGGATGGTGGCGGTCAATGACGCCGCCGGGCGGCTGGTGGGCATCATCACCGATGGCGATCTGCGCCGGGCATTGGCGAAGTGCAGCGGTCTCGACACCTGCACCGCCCGCGACATCATGACCCATGACCCGATCACCCTGCCGCAGGAGACAATGATCGCTGATGCCGAACACCTGATGCAGCAGGAGCGCATCTCCGCGCTGCTGGTCACCGGCAGTGGGCAGGATGTGGTCGGCCTGATCCGTATATTCGATTAAAAAAGCAGCCAATTGAGCGAATAGCGCCCTTTTTTGCGCCATAACCTCTGCGTTACAGGGGATTAGTGCGCCAGATAATGGCACCAAGCCACGCCCCTTTTAGAAAATGATGAACCCTCATGTTAATGAATAACCTAAAAGCTGCACTGCCGGGCAAGCAGCTCGTCCGGCGGCTGCGTCAGACCGTGAATCTGGCTTTCCTGCATCGCCACCTGGCAAAGATCATCATTATTGCGCCGCTGGCGCTGTTGATTATTTATCTGGTGTTATTCAGCCAGCCGCGTTTCCAAAGTGAATCCACGGTCGCAATTAAACGTTCCGATGATATCAACGGCAGCAGTTTGAATGTCGGCTTGCTGCTGGGGGCGAGTAATACCAGTTCGGCCGAGGATGCGCTCTATTTAAAAGCCTATATCAACTCGCCGGATATGCTGGCGATTCTGGACAAGCAACTTAATTTCCATCAGGCCTTCGGTGCCAGCGGCTGGGATATTTTCTACCACCTGTCGGCAGACCTGTCGCGTGAGCGTTTCCTCGAGTATTACCGTAATCGTATCAGCGTGATTTACGACGATAAAACCGGTTTGCTGACCATCGCCACCCAAGGTTTTACGCCGGAGTTCGCCCAGCGCTTTAATCAGGCGGTGCTGAAAGAGTCGGAGCGTTTTATTAACGAGCTATCCCACCGGATTGCCCGTGACCAGCTCGCCTTTGCTGAGAAAGAGATGCATGAGGCCAGCAGCCGCCTCGATGCCAGCCGGGCGGCGCTGCTCGCCTACCAGAACAGTAACAGTATGCTGGACCCTGGTGCACAGGCGCAGGCGGCTAGCGCTCTGGTAAATACCCTGATTGGCCAGAAAATCCAGATGGAAGCGGAGTTGCGTAACCTGCTGACCTATCTGCGTGAGGATACGCCGCAGGTGGTCAGTGTCCGCAATGCGCTGGCGTCGCTCTCTGCCCAGATTAAAGAGGAGCAGAGCAAAATCACTGCCCCGGACGGCCGCCAGCTCAATACCATGGCGGTGGACTTCGAGGCGATCAAGGCCAGGGTTGCCTTTGATACGGATCTCTACAAGCTGGCGCTCACCTCCATCGAGAAGACCCGCGTCGAAAGCGCGCGCAAGCTCAAGGTGCTGTCGGTGATTAGCTCGCCGCAGATGCCGGAAGAGTCAACGTACCCCAACAGCCCTTATCTGATCATCAGCCTGCTGCTGATCTGCTGCTTACTCTTCGGCACCATCAAACTGCTGCTGGCAGTGATTGATGACCACCGGGACTAATAACGACTACCGCGAGCACGCCATGAAACTGTTTAACACCTTTGTTCTTGCCCTGATGCTGCCGCTGGCTCAGGCGCAGGCGATCTCCCTGACCGCCGATCCCTCCCTGACCGGCGCGGCACCGCTGCCGCAGGTGATCAGTGGCCAGACTGCCCAGCCCAAAAGCAGCAGCCAGTTTGACGACACCCCGGCCCCGGTGGTTCCGGCCCCAGCCAGCCGCATGTTCGGTGCCCAGATCTTCAGTGGCACCGGTGGCAACAGCGCCAGCAGCATCGGCTTTAACCCCAGCTACGTCATCGGGCTGGGTGACCAGATCCAGGTGCGGCTCTGGGGCGCTTTTAACTTTGAGGGCAGTCTGGCGGTAGACCCGAAAGGCAACATCTTCTTGCCTAACGTTGGCCCAATGAAAGTTGCCGGCACGCCGAACGGCCAGCTCAACAGTCTGGTCACCAGCAAAGTGAAAGAGGTCTATCAGGCTAACGTCAACGTCTACGCCTCGCTGGTGCAGGCGCAGCCGGTCAAGGTGTTTGTCACCGGTTACGTCAACAACCCCGGCCTCTATGGCGGCGTGGCCTCTGACTCGCTGCTCTCCTACTTGAGCAAGGCGGGCGGAGTGGACACCGAGCGCGGTAGCTATGTGGACATCGAGGTCAAGCGCGGTAACCGTGTGCGCAGCCACATCAACCTGTATGACTTCCTGCTGAACGGCAACCTCAGCCTGTCGCAGTTTGCTGACGGCGATGTGATTGTGGTCGGCCCGCGCCAGCATACGGTCAGCGTGCAGGGCGAAGTCTTCAACAGCTATGATTTTGAGTTCCGCGATGGCACGCTGCCGGTCAGCGAGGCGCTGAGCTGGGCACGTCCAAAACCGGGCGCTACCCACATGACCATTATCCGCCAGCAAGGCACCGTCAAACGCAGCGAGTACTACCCGCTCAGTCAGGCGAATGGCCGCTTCCTACAGGATGGCGATCAGCTGATTGTCAGCGCTGACCGCTACGCGGGCACCATTCAGGTGCGCATTGAAGGCGCGCACTCCGGCGAACACGCGGTGGTGCTGCCCTATGGGGCCACCATGCGCCAGGTACTGGCGCAGATCCGCACCAACAACATGTCACAGCTTAATGCCATCCAGCTGTTCCGCCGCTCGGTGGCGGAGCGCCAGAAAGAGATGCTGGATCTTTCCCTGCAGAAGCTGGAGGAGGCGTCACTCTCTGCTCAGTCCGCTACGTCGGAAGAGGCCAACCTGCGGATGCAGGAGGCACAGCTGATCAGCCGCTTTGTTGCCAAGGCGCGCAACGTGGTTCCTAAAGGGGCAGTGGTGCTCAATGAGAACAACCTCGATCAGGTGATTCTGGAAGATGGCGACATTATCAACATCCCAGAGCGCACCTCACTGGTCATGGTGCACGGCGAAGTGCTGTTCCCGAATGCCGTAGCCTGGCAGAAAGGGCTGTCGCCGGAGGATTACATCGCCAAGGTCGGGGGCTTGACCCAGAAGAAGGGCAACGCGAAGGTCATCGTGATCCATCAAAACGGCGAAGCGGATGACGCCGACAATGTTGACACCCTGCAACCGGGCGATGAACTGATGGTGCTGCCGAAGTTTGAATCGAAGAGCATTGAGGTCACCCGCGGCATCTCGACCATCATTTACCAGATCGCCGTCGCCGCCAAAGTTATTTTGACACTGTAAGGAGAGGGGATGATCGGCATCTTTTCAGCAGGCATTGCGCGTATTCCCCATCTTGCACAGCTCCTGCCGGAAGGGGTCGTCAGGCTGGCATCCTACCGACGGCTCCCGGATCAGGTCAGCGCGATTGCGGTTTGGGGGCATCGCCCCAGTGGGAACAGGGCAGTGGCGGTGGCACGCCGCCGAGGGGTGCCGGTCTGGCGGCTTGAGGATGGGTTTATTCGCTCACTCGGCTTGGGCGTGGCCGGCAGCCCGCCCTGCGCCATTGTAGTGGATCAGGCAGGCATCTATTACGATGCCGCCCAGCCCAGCACACTGGAATATCTGATTCAGGACCGGGCAGGCAATGCGCCGCTCTATCCGCAGGCCAGCCGGGCCATCGACACCATTACCCGGCTTGACCTCTCCAAATACAATCAGGCACCCCCTTATCATGGCCCGATACCGGCCGGCGAAACGGTGCTGGTGGTCGATCAGACCTTTGGCGACCAAGCGGTCAGCCACGGTGGGGCAGGGCCGGGCGATTTTGTTCGGATGCTGGAGACGGCGCTGGCAGAGAATCCCGATGCGACAGTGTGGGTCAAAGTGCACCCTGATGTGCTGCACGGCAAAAAAGCGGGGTATCTGGCTGACGCTGCCCGTAAGGCGGCTGAACGGCACCCGCGCGTCACGCTGCTAACTTGCAACGCCAGCCCCTACTCGCTGCTTCAGCACGTCAGTCGGGTTTATGCGGTGACCTCCCAGTATGGATTTGAGGCGTTGATGGCCGGTAAGGCGGTAACCTGTTTCGGTTTGCCCTGGTATGCCGGTTGGGGCCTGACGGACGATCGTCATGCTGATGCCCCTACGCTGGCTGCTCGCCGTGGCCGGGCCTCCCTGTTCGATCTTTTTGCAGCTGCCTATCTGCGTTATAGCCGCTACCTCGATCCGCAAAGCGGTAAGGCAGGCACGCTGGATGACTTACTGACGTGGCTGGACATGGCCCGGAATCATTGCCGTGAACGGCAAGGGACGCTGGCGGCACCCAGTTTGTCAATGTGGAAACGGGCCATCTTGTCACCCTTTTTAAAGACGCTGGATAACCGGGTGCGGTTCAGTAGCGCAATCAACGATGCCACTGCCGGGGTCGTGTGGGGCATTAAAGGGGAACGGCAATGGCAACAGGCCGGTTACGACCCGGCGCTGCCGGTCTGGCGAATGGAGGATGGCTTCCTGCGATCTGCCGGCTTAGGCTCCCATCTGCACCCGCCTTTGTCGCTGGTGCTGGACAAACGCGGCATCTATTACGACGCAACCCGGCCCAGTGATTTAGAGATGCTGCTTAACGACGATACGCTGACTGACTGCCAGCGTGCGCGGGCAGCCGCGCTCCGCCAACGTCTGTTGGCGGCACGGCTAAGTAAATATAACCTCGGGGCCGCGTTCTCGCGGCCGGTTGCCGCCGCCGGAAAACGGCTACTGCTGGTGCCGGGGCAGGTGGAGGACGACGCCTCTATTCTGACCGGTACCCTGGGGATCCGCAGCAATAGTGCGTTACTACAGACGGTGCGAGAGCGCCACCCGGACGCCTATATCCTCTATAAACCGCACCCGGATGTACTGGCCGGTAACCGTAAAGGGGCGATAGCTGCGCAGGATGTGGCGCGCTGGGCTAATGAAACCGTGCTGGATGCCGATATCATCCACTGTATCCGGGCTGCGGATGAGATCCATACGCTGACATCGCTGGCAGGGTTTGAAGCCCTGATGCACGGTAAACCAGTGACGTGCTATGGCGTTCCCTTCTATGCCGGGTGGGGGTTAACGCAGGATGAGTACCCCTGTTCGCGGCGGACGCGTGAAATTACGCTGGATGAGTTGGTGTATCAGGCTCTGATCCGCTACCCCAGTTATATTCACCCGGTGTCCGGTAAACCTATTACCGTAGAAGCCGCCGTGAGTTATCTGGAAACGCTTCCCCGTGGAGAGATGTTTATTGCAAAAAGAAAATTCAGCAGCGTTATTAACAACTATAAAAAGATAAAAATGCTGATTAAAGTCAAATTAAATTTTAATGCTGCCCAACACCTTTAATTAATCTGGCCATGCCGGCGATGCAATCGTGTTAAAGGCATGAATAAGAATTGAGGCCCGTAAACTGGCCCAGCTTTTCACGTTGGTGTATATGGAAAATAGCGCCCTTTCATTATTACTCTCTGGTAAGAAATACCTGTTGCTGCAAGGCCCGATGGGGCCTTTTTTCAGTGATGTCGCGCAGTGGTTGGAAACTCACGGACGCGAGACCGTAAATGTCGTCTTTAATGGGGGCGACCAATTTTATTGCCGCCATCGCACGGTACTGCCTTATCACGCCACGCCAAAAGCGTTTCCCGGCTGGTTAAAAGAGCTTTATCGCCACTATGAGTTCGACACCATCCTCTGCTTTGGTGATTGCCGCCCGCTGCACCGTGAAGCCAAACGCTGGGCGCAGGCAAAAGGGATACGTTTTCTGGCCTTTGAAGAGGGCTATCTCCGGCCACATTTCATTACCGTGGAACAGGGGGGCGTCAATGCTTTTTCTGGGTTACCGCGTGAAAGTGAATTTTATCGGCAATTACCGGCACAGGAGGCGATGGATATTACCCCGCTTTCCCCCTCATTTTCGCTGAGAGTAGGGCACGCCATCACCTATTATTTAATGGGAAGCTGGCATCGTCGGCAATTTGCACAATATCGGCACCACAAATCTTTCTCCCCAGTGTATGAGGCGCGCTGCTGGATCAGGGCGGCCTGCCGTAAATATTGGTATGGGTTACGCCAGCGGAATATGATGCCCCGGCTGCGAACGGCGCTCGATCAACGTTACTACCTGGTTATTTTGCAGGTTTATAATGACAGCCAGATCCGCCACCATAGCCCGTATCAGGACGTCCGTGATTATATTAACGATGTGATCTACTCCTTCGCCAAAAAAGCCCCGGCAGATCAATCCCTGGTGATAAAACACCATCCGATGGATCGCGGCCACCGGCTTTATAGCCCGCTAATTCGCCGCCTGAGTGAACAGCACAAGGTCAGCCAGCGGGTATTTTACGTCCACGATCTGCCGATGCCTGAGTTGCTGAATCATGCCCGAGGAGTGGTAACCATCAACAGTACTGCCGGGATTTCAGCCTTAGTGCATAACAAGCCGCTCAAGGTGATGGGCCGGGCGCTGTATGATATACGCGGGCTGACGTTTCAGGGACATCTACACCAGTTTTGGGGATCGGATTTCAAGCCAGATATGAAACTATTCCAGCAGTTCCGCACCTATCTACTGAATACCACCCAAATCAATGCGGTTTATTATGGGGAGAATCATCACTTTCAATCTGATGAGGAAGGGGTATCAAGGCAAGATACACGCTGGGCAGGTAGGGCAGATAAAATGGGGAAAACACTTCGGCCTTGAGGAAATACATACCGGGCAGCGGTATACCGCTGCCCGGCCAGTTTTAAGTCACGTCTTTCCAGGTAATGATATCTGGGGTAAAGGGAGTGAGTTTTCCTGAAGCCTTTAACGTTTCAAGACGGCTAAGCGTAGCTTCTACGTTTGTCCAATCCAACTCGTCAATATTACGAATATCATAATCCCACCAACACAATGCCTGCAGGCGGGCAATCACATCGGGCGCAAAACGATATTTTATAATACGTGCAGGAGTTCCGCCGACCACAGCATAAGGCGGAACATCACGGGTGATGACTGCGCGTGAAGCAATAATTGCCCCATCGCCAATCTTACAACCACGGCGAATAAATACACCTTCGCCTATCCAGACATCATTACCAATGGTATTACGGCCTTCATTACTGCCTTCCAGACGGAAAACATCCGCTGCTTTCTTTATCGTACCGGCCTGATGACGATAAAATGACATTGTCTCAGGATGTCGTTTCCAATACCGGGTGGTATAAAACATCGGCGAGGTAGACAAATAGCCGGTCGGATGTTCACTCTCACCTACAGTAAGGCGCCGTGCAATGGAGCAATAGCGCCCGATACGGTCGGTTGCCATGATCAAAGCATCTTCACCAACATAACTATAAGCGCCAAAAGAGCGGACATCATAATGTCCGCGGGCCAGCCAGATAGGTGATTCAAACGTCATGTCTGCTGGACGAATTAGCTTTGTCTCATCTGGCGAAACAATATCAATATGATGCCGGGCCAATTCCAGGAAAGGCGTGGTCATGAGTGGTTATATCCTTTTAAATAACGCTTACCCAGCTTACGTACCAATGGGTTTTTGGCATCGTTAAAGAAAAGATGCGGCTTATGTTCAAATTTATATTTTTTCTTCTCAGACAACGTTTTTAGCATGACCCAACGAATGAGATGGTGTGAAACGCTACGTTGTGCTGGGGGCGCATAATTATGACTAAGGATGTCAGTGGGTGCAGGCTCTGCGGCCAGGAGTTTTGCTGCTGCAGGTTTCGCCGCAGGTTTCGCTACAGGTTTCGGTGCACGTTTAGGTGCAGGCTCAGGAGCCTGTTTAGCGGATTGATCTTGTAACAGAACCTCCCGGCCTTTTTGCCAGACACAAGGCGTCTCTAACGCTTTAAAGTCAGGCAAGATCGTTTTATATGCTGTTCCGCCGTAGGCGTCCTCAAACATCACGCCCGACAGGATAGCCGCATCGCGTGGGTGTGGATTATTAAAGTAATTATCCAAAAGACGTAAGGTTTTATTAGGCTCAATATCCAGCGCGTAAAAGCGTTGGCCAAGGATACCGACCACCTCTGTAATAAACGCGATCGCGCCCTGTTGTACGTTCCGAACGACCTCTTCACGACGTTCTTCAATCGGTGAACGTGCCATAAATACAGGGTAGAGGTTTTGTTGCCAATCCTTTGTCATGCAGACAAAAGAGGTATCTTCGCTGCTGAATAAGGTCTCATATAGAGGCACATGGCGACAGAAGGGATGATAAGTATCATGCCGGTCAATAAACTCAGCCAGATAGCCGCGAATAGGCAGGTTACGCTGTGCTACTCGCTTCAGAGCCTGGCGGAAGGTCATCAGGTAGTACCCGCCAATCTCTTTTTCTCCACCTGATAACTGATGCAGAGACTCCTGCATGGTACCTGCATACCCTATATCAACAATGGCATTTTTGGTCGCACCGTAGATACCGCTCTGCTGCAGATAATCCAGGTAATGAGCACGTTCTTCCGCTGCCGCAGCAAGCAAAATAGGTTGCAGATCGCCGAATAGCGCTTCCAGACGAGGGACATCTCCCGCCGTCAGCGGGGTGTCTGGCAGGTAATTGTGCTTCTTGAGTAGCTCCAGCGGAACCTGATCGATATTGATCCCAAAGCGATGTTTTAGCAGATGGGAGAGTTTGACCCGATGGGCAAAGTCCACATGCAGAAGGTCCAAAACATCACTCATATTCTGAACTTTCGCCAGGTTAACGGCCCGGCGTGAACAGAGTAAATAATGTGAGCGAGGGGCATTAGGATAAAGAGGCGCTACCGCATCGTAGGCTGCCTTCATAATTTTGCCATCGCGTGACAAGAAGTAGAGATCTTCGACACCGTCGCGAATGGCATTTTCTAGCAGCCATTTAGTATAGCCCAGAAGTAATGCACCAAAACCGTAATAACCCAGTTTCCAAGGCGATCCCCCAAATACGGTACCTTTACGATGCGGTAGGTAGGGATTGTCATGCAAGCGGTTACCCGCAATGGAGAGCAGCATACGCCAGTCAAGTGAATGGCGGGCTTCATCACGTGACCAGGGCAACGTATAGTTGCTGTTTGCTTCAAACACGTCAGAGGCTTTTACCAAGTGGAACGGTTTTAACCCACGTGATTTCGCGCGCTTTACATCGGCATCAAGGTTATCACCAATATGCAGGATACGGCTGGGGTCGACCTGTATTTGTTCCAGTACCCGGTCGAATAACACGCCACTGTGTTTTTTCGCGCGATAGGTAGAGGAAACGAACAGGCGTTCGTAACCGGTATAGCCATTCTTCTCCAAGATTTCTGCCAGGAAAGATTCCGGCAGGTACATGTCAGAGATAATGATAATACGCTTGTTCAGGCTCTTGGCTTCTAAAAAGGCTTTGTAACCAGATACGCGGGGATAGAGTAATTCGCGCTCGGCTGACATTTCAGCCTGCATCAGACGGCGCATGACTGTCTCATTCAGCCCCAGGTCTGCTGCTAACACCTGATAAATCTCTTCAAAGGTGACTTCACCTTCGCCACGCTCAATGGCAGCAAGAAATGCTGCTTTTTCTGCGGCACGGCGAGACGCTTTGAAATCCAAAGTGGCGATACCGGTGATATCACGCGCTTCATTGTTAATGAAGGTATAAAGATCGGTCGGCGATTTAAACGGTCGATAAAGTAACGTATCGAAAATATCGAATGAAACGATATCGTGTTTCATAATTTGCTGAGAAAGCTCCTGGCAATGATCCATAGAGGATTCGCCACGAACTTTATTGAAGTACCCCAATGCCTCCAGTAGCTGGCTTTCCCGACGCTCCTCAAGCAGGATCTGACCAACAGGACGGCTGCACCACGGAGAGAATTCTCCAGTGGCCGCGAAATGTGTTAACCACTCTGCATAACGGCCGTCTGCTAAAAAGCTCATTGGACAGTGCTGATGGCGAAGCGTTTCTATCATCAGCGCATCGCGGTTTTGCAACACCGAATTGCCAACTTGGGTCAAAAACGTTTCTAGCGTAGCGGCGGTCGTAAAGGGCGTCAGGTGGCTTTTGCCCAGTGCCAGCAACGGTTTTTGCCAAAATGCTGCCTGGAACCCAATAGAGGAGGAGATAGTAATAACACCATCTACCAAAGGCACCAGGAATTGCGAAACCCACGCGATGTTATCTGTCTCTTTACGGTAAACAAAGTTAGGGAAACGGCTTCGCAAGTAGTTGATGCCTTGCTCAGTTAATACAGCGCTCTGTGCATCGCGGGATTTATAATTCGTGACCAACAGGGCATAGTCGTCGGGCAGGCGCGTTAATATATCAACTAAGATATCAAATTGGCTTCTAGTATTGCCGATAACACTGCTTATCATGAAGTAGTTATCAATTTGCAGTGGTAACAGCACGACTTTTGAAAAACGCTGGGAAATGTCGTCGACAATGCTCTTCACAGGTGATACCGCCTGCAAGAATTGATTTTCCGTCAGCCGTAACTTGTGTAGTGCTTCCGTCTCTTCACTGGAAACCACACTGTCTTCATATTTCTTAGCTGCAGCATGCTCTAATAGCCCGGTGTCCAGAGAGACGAGCTGGCTAAAAGGCGGACGCGAAAAGAAGCCTGGCATTTGGTAAAGAATTTTTGCCTGTGGATAAATTGTCGCCAGGAAATTCGCAGGGCTTTCCCATACAATAATGACATCAGGTGTAAATGCGTCTGGCAGCGCACAGGTCAATAATTCTTCCAGCCTTGCGACTTCACCCTCATGGTAATCATTGACATGGTGACGTTGAGCTCGGGTGAGATAACTTTCACCCTTCATCCATTCAACCGGATCGATCACCGCCAGCGTATCAATATTGCGGGTGTGCCTGTCTTCCAGACATTGACTGGCGATCGGTGTGCCCATCAAAGCGACAACATTCATGCCTGCTTGCTGTAAAGATTTAATCTGCGGCAGGAAAGAGTTGCGCAATGTGGCATAACGAAAAAGTGGGTTACCGAACTCAATAGACGGCTCAAGGTAAAAAAGAATATTCATGTCAAAATACCAGAGTAGTTAACGTTATTAGCTGCATAAGGCAACGTGCATTTAATAAATGAACTTTTATTTGTATCGGCCAAAACAAGTAAGGGAAAAGGGCCTACAGCCCCTCATCCTGCTGGTACACCGTGATGGCCTCATCCACGGTGTCGTAATAGGTCACCTGGTTATCACGGCCGATAAATAGGGCGGCGTCGCAGTATTCACGCAGGCTGTTAAGGCTGTGGGAGACCATCAGAAAACTTGATTCGGCGTGGCGTGCCTTGAAGAGTTCCGCACATTTCTGTTTAAAACGTGCATCGCCTACTGCCGTGACTTCATCTACCAGGTAGTAGTCAAAACGGAAAGCCATGCTCAGGCCAAACCCAAGGCGCGATTTCATGCCGGAGGAGTAGGTCTTGATCGGCATGTCGAAATATTTGCCCAGTTCGGCAAACGCCTCTACAAAGGCCACTTTCTCTTTCAGCTCCGCCGCGGGGGCGTAAAGCCGCGCCACAAATTTTACGTTTTCCCGGCCAGTCAGACTGCCCTGAAAGCCGCCCGCCAGCCCTACCGGCCAGGAGATGCTTTTGCTGGTCACGACCCGGCCGCTGTCCGGACGGTCGATGCCGCCGATCATTCGCAACAGGGTCGATTTCCCGGCGCCGTTGCGGCCTACCAGCGCCACGCTTTTGCCTTCAGGCAGTACCACGTTCAGATCTTTATAGACGTAGTGGCGGCCGGCCGGGGTGCGGTAGGATTTGGTCAGGTTCTCAATGGTGATCATGATGTCAGCATCGCCTCTTCGCGTACCCGGTAGAGCGCAAGCCCAATAAACAGTACCCCTAACGTGCAGATCGCCAGGTAGCCCAGGCTGACGCCATCGCTGATGTAACCTGGCATCACCGCCTGGCGGCACAGTTCGACCACATGCACCAGCGGGTTCCAGAGCAGGTAAGGCCAGTACTCTTTGGGGATGCTGTGCAGCGGAAACATCACGCAGGAGATGAAATAAAGCGGCTTGATCAGAATCGGCAGAAACTTCTCTGTCTCAGGGAAGCTTTTTCCTACCACCATGAAAATCAGTCCGACACCGCTGGCAAACAGCACCAGCAGCAGCCAGACGCAGATCAAGGTGATCAGCTGTGTGATGGCAAACTGCTCGCCTAACAATCCGACGCCCAGCATCAGCACCAGATAGACCACGCCATAAATCACCAGCTCCAGCCCGGCACGCGCAATAATGGTGTCGATCGGTTTGACCGGGCGATAGTTAAACAGCCCTTGGTTGGCCTCTATCGCGCCAATTGAGCGGTTGCTGATGTTGCTGAAAATAAAGAACGGAATGATGCCGTTAATCAGGAATACCGGGAAGGAGATATCGGGCATAGTGCGGTGCATGATATAGCCGAATATCGCCAGCAGAATCACGATATGGGCCGCTGGCTCCAGCGCCGCCCAAAGATACCCCAGGCGATACTTACCGAATCGGGTTTTTATCTCGCGTAAAAAAAGCGCTTTTACCGCGGCTTTTTGTACTTCCAGTCCACTACGGGCCATGAAAAATCCATCAGATAATAAAAGGTGTCCATGCGCTGCCGCGCCCTACTGCAACCCATCAATCTGGGCGACGGGCATAACAGCAACACCGCCATGACAGGGCCGGATAGTGCGCAGCCATGCCGGTCAGAAGATAATAATTTGATTTAAGGTGGTGTAATGCGCAGATAAAGGCACCAAAAGTATGGTTATTTACGCGACGGGATCTGGAAACTGCGGGGCTATTATCCGGCGGGGTTCCATCAATACACCTAAACAAAGTGTGGCGCACGTTACAGGGAACACCGGAAGGGAGTAAAGATGCTTTGCGCTATCAATAATCATAAAATCATTCACCAGCCCTATCAATTTAAGATAAATCTTAGGTTCGGACTAAAATGAACTGTTTTTCATGAGCTTACAGGTAGGCTAGAAAATAAAAAAGGCAACCCTGGGGGTTGCCTCTCTGGCTGGCCTTGCAGGCCATCACGATCAAAGTGCTGTATAACAGCGCCGTGGCGCGGCGCCGGGGCAGGACTTACTCGATATTCGATTCAATGAACCACAGGAATTTGTCCAGGTCGCGGGAGGCCGCTGTCAGGATGTCCGCGGTGTCTTCGTCTTGTACCTGCGTAATCGCTTTGCGGGTTTCATTCGCGGTCACGGCATAACGATCCGCCAGCGCTTTGACGTGCTCCTGCACGCTGTGGATATTGGTCGGGTAGCTTTTCAGCGGGGTCTGGTCATTGACCACCTGCACGGTGCCCAGTGCCACGCCGCCCAGCTGCACCACACGCTCTGCCATGGTGTCCTGATGGTCAGTGATAGTGGTACGGAAGCCATCCAGCATCTCATGCACGCCGATGAAGTTGCCGCCGCGCATGTTCCAGTGCGCCTGTTTGGTGATCAGTGACAGATCAATGAATTGCGCGACCAGACGGTTTAGCACTCTGATGGTTTCCAGTTTGACGTTCTCGTCCACATCATTGCGCGTATAGAGGAGCTCAGAAGAATTGGTTTTTACCAGTTTAGCGGTACTCATGTCATTATCCTCTTGATTGTCGGTTGCTGACTCAATAGGGATTAAGTATAGCAGCCTTTCCCGATTCTGCCGGAAATGTCAGGTCAGCGTTGAAATAGTCCCTGACGGCAGTTCCCTTCCCGGCGTGAGTAATTTTTACGGCAGTGCCGTGTTGCTATAAATAAACCTAAGGGCGATGGCGGATGAATTCAAGGCCATATCGGTAACTTTTTTATAGTTGGTTGATTTACAATAAAATTTATAGGGTTTTTACAGGGTTGGTGATTATTCAGCGGTGAGGAATGAGAATGAGAATCCGCTATTTTAGGATTTCTCTTGCTTAGCAATGGGCTTATTGTGGCATGAAAAATAAATTCACTGATCTGTAACAAAAGATAACGTGTTTACGGCCAGAAAATTGGCCCGGCGGGGCGCGGTAAATAAACGCCAGGCCGGGCAGGGGGTTATATTTTTTTGCGCGCAACGATAAACAGCCGCGGGAAGGCCAGAAGCACCCGGCCATCACGGCGGGTTGGGTAGGCAAGATCAATCTCCGACTGGTAGTGCTGGAGGAAGGTCTCCTGATCCACCTTATTGAGCGGCGCAAGGAAGGGGCGCAGGCCGGTGGCGCGCACCCACTCCACCACCGACGCCGGGCTGGGCAGGCTGTGGAAATAGGTAGTGCGCCAGATATCCACGCTCTCCGCCTCCGGGGCCAGCAGGTCATAGTACTCGCCCGCGCTCAGGATCTTCACCCGCCCGGCCGCTTCCGGGCCAATCTTTTCCCGCCATGCATCCCGCGCTGCCACTTCACGCATCAGGCGATGGGTCGGCTCCTCGCGGTTGTCCGGCATCTGGATCGCCAGTGAGCCGCCGGGCGCCAGCAGCCCCATCAGCCGTGGCAGCAGGCGGGCGTGGTCATCCAGCCACTGTAGCGAGGCGTTGGCGTAGAGCAGATCCTGCGCCTGCGCTGGCTGCCAGGTGGCAATGTCCGCCTGCTCAAACTGGCAGCCCGGCAGCCGGGTGCGGGCGCTCTCCAGCATGGTGCCGGAGTTGTCGATGCCCGTGATGGCGGCGTGGGGGTAGCGCTGCTTCAGCAGCTCGGTCGAGTTGGCTGGCCCGCAGCCCAGATCGGTGATGTGTTGCGCTGGCTGGCGGGCCACCCGCGCCAGCAACTCCTGCGCTGGCCGGGTGCGTTCTGCTTCAAACTGGCGGTAAAGCTCGGGGTTCCACTCCTGCATTTGGGTTCTCCTCGGCGGGATGCCTGTTCCACGCCTTTCAGTATAGAGCGCCTCAGTGCGCCCGCTTCACCGTCATGGTGGCACCGGCAGAGGCGACAATAATGGCGCTCAGCGCCAGCCACTGCACCAGCGTCAGGTGCTCATTCAAAAACAGGATGCCGGAGAGGGCGGCCATCGCGGGTTCCAGGCTCATCAGGGTGCCGAAGGTGCGCGCTGGCAGTTTGGTCAGCGCCACGATCTCGAGTGAGTAGGGCAGTGCGCTGGAGAGGATGGCGATGGCCAGCGCCACCGGCAGCAGGGCCGGGGCGAACAGCACGGTGCCCGCCTGCATCACGCCGATCGGGCAGTAGATCAGCGCGCCAATCAGGGAGCCAGCGGCGACGGTGGCCGGGCCGTTCTGGCTACCCGCCCGCTGGCCGGAGAGGATATAGATGGCCCAGCAGCCGCCGGCACCCAGCGCATAGAGCGCGCCTACCGGGTCAATGGTGCTGGCGTCGTGGCCAATCGGCAGCAGGAACCACAGTCCCAACACCGCCAGCGCCACCCAGACGAAATCCACCGGCCGACGGGAGGCGAGCATCGCCAGCAGCAGCGGGCCAGTGAACTCCAGCGCCACCGCCACGCCGAGCGGCACGGTGCGGATCGACTGGTAGAAGAGAAAGTTCATGCTGCCGAGCGCCAATCCATAGACCAGCAGCGGCAGGCGATTGCCCGCGTGGAACTTCATCCGCCACGGTTTGAAAATAGCGACTAGAATCAGTGTGCCCAATCCGAGGCGCAGGGCGGTAATGCCCGATGCGCCGACGATGGGGAACAGGGTTTTGGCCAGCGCCGCGCCGCCCTGGATGGAGGTCATGGCAATCAGCAGCAAACAGACCGATCCCCATACTGGGGCCGGGTTGGAGAGCGGCGGAACAGAGGCGGTGGTCTTCATGGTTTTCCTTATCAGCAGGGGAGCGCCCGTCAATGGGCCAAAACCTGAGTGTAAGGGAGGGGTGAGGGCGCCGGGAAGCGGAAAATCCATGTCTGCGCACCTAAACCGTGGTTCAACAGGACGGTGAAAATCGTGCGAATGGTGACCAAATTTTTAGGATTTTTCTGTATTGGCGAAAAAGTTCAATAAGATTGTCTTATAATCTTCATAAAGGAAAATGCAGTAAAAAGAAGACGATAGGTTGTATTGGAAATTTCCTGTTACACGATATTATGGCTTAGACACCTGAACTCGGGCAGAGTTTCCTACGGATTTTTGTTATATTTTAATCGTGAAGGTACTTAATTTCTCATTTGAGGTGGTTATGAAAAAAATTGCATGTCTTTCCGCTCTGGCTTGTGTACTGGCTGTAGGTGCAACTAACGCTTTCGCTGGCGAAAGCACCGTAACCGCAGGTTACGCGCAGGGCGACCTGCAGGGCGTAGTAAGCAAAGCTAAAGGCTTCAACCTTAAATACCGCTACGAGTTCGACGAGAGCCAACCGCTGGGCGTCATTGGTTCTTTCACCTACCTGGAGCACAACGATGACGTCTCTGGCGCATACCGTAAAGGCCAGTACTACGGCATCACCGCAGGTCCGGCATTCCGCATCAACGACTGGGCCAGCATCTATGGCGTCGTGGGTATGGGCGTAGGCAAATTCCAGAACAACGCCATCAACGCGGCAACCGCTGACGGCCGTGACAAAGAATCCTCCAGCGATGTAGGCATCTCCTACGGCGCAGGTCTGCAGTTCAACCCGATGGAAAACGTCGCGCTGGACTTCTCCTACGAGCAGAGCCGCATCCGCAGCGTCGACGTAGGCACCTGGATCGCAGGCGTCGGTTACCGCTTCTAAGCCATACCGCCTGGCCCCTCAGCCAGGTGTTATGCTGTGTCTATAAAAAATCCGCCCTCGGGCGGATTTTTTTATGCCTAGATGCCGCTGAACCAGTTGTAGCCCTGATCCTCCCAGTAGCCGCCGGGGTTGTCGTTGGTGACGCTGATCGCCGCGATGTGCTTGGCGTTCTTGAAGCCGAGCTTGGTCGGCATCCGTAGCCGCAGCGGGAAGCCATACTCATCCGGCAGCGCCTGCCCATCGAAATCGAGCGCCAGCAGCGTCTGCGGGTGCAGGGCGGTGGCCATGTCGATGCTGGTGTAGTAGCGGTCGGCGCAGTGGAAGCCAACATACTTCGCCCGCGTGTCCGCGCCCACCCGTTGCAGTAGCAGCCGCAACGGCACGCCGCCCCACTGGCCGATGGCGCTCCACCCCTCAATGCAGATCAGCCGGGTGATCTGGCTGGCCTGTGGCATCGCCTGCAACCGTGCCAGCGTCCAGGGCGTTTTGTCCTGCACCCGGCCGCCCACCTCCAGCGTCCAGCTCGCCAGATCGACCGCCGGCACGTTGTACTCCGGGTAGAAGGCGTTGAACGGGAAGGGACGGGTGATCTCCGCTGGCGTGTAGGTCTGCGCCAGCTTCTGGCCGTGGAACAGCCACGCCTGCACCCGGTCATTCCAGCGCGACATCGCCCACAGCACCTTGTCGACGCTGTCGCCATCCTGCAAGTTGCAGCCGCTCAGCAGCGACACCGCACCGAGCGTCAGGCCGCCGCGCAGGAGCATACGGCGTTGCAGGTTGACCAACTGCTTGCGCTGGTCTGGCTCCAGCACCAGCCGCGTGCGCTTCTTACTCATCACTCATCTCCTTGCCGCCGGTGATCATGGCCGGCAGGGTTTTCGGCACCAGCAGCACCATCAGCACATGGATCACCACAAACAGCAGCACGCCGCTCATGGCGAAGAAGTGGACGTAGCGCGCCACCGCGAACCCGCCCATCAGCGCCACCAGCCCGCTAAGCTGCACCGGTTTCCAGATCGCCAGCCCCGAGAGCACCAGCAGCGCGCCCAGCAGCAGCACGCCGAGGTACATCGCCTTCTGCACCGCGTTGTAGTGCCCCAGCCGGTGCGGCAGGCGCAGCGTCACCGCGCGCCACGTGTCCTGCCAGATGGCGCGCGGCGAGAGCGGCAACAGTGTGCGCCGCAGGTGGCCGCTGGCCATGCCCCACAGCAGGTAAACCAGCGCGTTGGCCGCCAGCAGCCACATCACCGCCAAGTGCCAGGCGATGGCACCGCCCAGCCAGCCGCCCAGCGTCGTGCCGGGCGGGAAGGTGAAACCAAACAGTGGCGAGGCGTTGTAGATGCCCCAGCCGCTCATCACCATGGCGACCATCACCGCCACGTTGAGCCAGTGGCAGAGGCGTACCGGCCACGGGTGGGCCGGTCGGGAAGATCGGGTCATGATGCCCTCCTTGCGCCATTACATCGGCGGTACGATGCCATCCTTGCCCACGGAGATGCCGCGTGCCGCCAGCGAGCCATCGGCCTGCTTGTTGGCGAACAGCACCACGTGCGCCCCCGGCGTCAGCAGGCTGCGGTCGCCCGGCGCCAGCGTCACCACCGGCACGTCATCCGGCACGATCACCGTCTTCTGCTGGTCATGGTACTTCACGGTCAGGGTGCGGCCATTGGACTCCACCAGCTTGCCGACGGTGCCGTTGGTCATGGTGTTGACCTTGCCATCCGCTGACTCAAACGGGTTGAAGCCCTCGCCGGAGCCGCGCAGGCTCGGCGCGAACACATGCACCTCCAGCGCCTTCAGGGTGCCGTCCGGTTGTGGCGCGGCGGCGGTGCCGATGAAGCTGTCAGGTTTGATGTCGCTGATCTTGCCGGTGGCGACGCTGTTGATTCGGGTCTGGTCGGTCAGGCCGACCTCCA
The DNA here is from genome assembly GCF_005491205.1 of Nissabacter sp. SGAir0207. Taxonomy (NCBI): domain Bacteria; kingdom Pseudomonadati; phylum Pseudomonadota; class Gammaproteobacteria; order Enterobacterales; family Yersiniaceae; genus Nissabacter; species Nissabacter sp. SGAir0207. Next base: position 2,583,218 of record NZ_CP028035.1, on the reverse strand, counting down.
CTTTCGCGCCGCGGCGGTCGGTCAGGGTCAGGCTGTGGTCAGTCACCTGATCCAGGGTACCGCGCATCGGCTTGATGATGTCGCCCGCCGGGGCGGCGTGGGCCGCGCCGCTCAGGGCGAGGGCGGCAATCAGGGTAGTGGCGAGACGGGACAGGGTACGCATGGGATTCTCCTTGGCAAAGGCAGCCGGCGGCTGCGGGTTGACCTGCCTACTGTGGCCGGAAAACCGGCACAGTGGGATGACCGTTGGATGACAATAATGTCATCAAAGCCGCTGGGCGAAACTGATAGACTCCAGTGATTAACCAGTGGGTGTGAATACGATGCGATTATTGGTTGTGGAAGATGACGCCAGCACCGGCGACTACCTGAAGAAGGGGCTGACCGAGGCCGGCTACTGTGTGGATCTGGCGCGCAACGGCACCGACGGGCTGTTTCTGGCGCTGGAGCAGGCGTATGACGCCATCGTGCTAGACGTGATGCTGCCGGGGCTGAATGGCTGGCAGTTGATGGAGGTACTGCGCAAAAAGCAGGAGACGCCGGTGCTGTTCCTCACCGCGCGCGATGACGTGCAGGATCGTATCCGTGGGCTGGAGCTGGGCGCGGATGACTATCTGGTCAAGCCCTTCTCCTTTACCGAACTGCTGCTGCGCCTGCGCACCTTGCTGCGGCGGGGCGCGGTGCGCGAGGCGGACGCCTACCAGCTCGCCGACCTGCATGTGGACGTGCTGCGTCGGCGGGTGACGCGGCGCGAGCAGCCGATCCTGCTGACCAACAAGGAGTTCATGCTGCTGCACCTGCTGCTGCGCCGCGAGGGCGAGGTGCTGTCACGCACGCTGATCGCCTCACAGGTGTGGGACATGAACTTTGACAGCGACACCAACGTGGTGGACGTGGCGATCAAGCGGCTGCGCGCCAAGATCGACCGCGACTATGAGCCGAAGCTGATCCACACGGTGCGCGGCATCGGCTACGTCTGCGAGATCCGGCCATGAGGCGGCCGGTCTCCCTGACGCTGCGCAGCACGCTGCTGTTCGCGCTGGTGGCCTCGCTGGTGCTGAGCGCGGTCGGCGTCTGGCTCTACAGTGAGATGGCGCAACAGCTGGCGCGCCGCAGCGAGTATCAGGTGATAGGGCGGGTGCAGTACTTCCGCCACCTGCTGGCGGATGACTTCTTGCTGTCGCAGTTGCGCCACAACCCCGGCCTGTTTGAGAACATGCTCGGCAACGAGCACGACATCCTGCGCTTTAAGCTGCACGACGGCGAGACGCTGGTGGATGTCAACTCCGCCCGGCTGGTGCTGCCGCCAGTGGCGGCGCTGCCGGCCAGCCAGCCATTGACACTGGCGGCGGCCCACGCCAGCGAGACGCCAGCCGGGGTGCCGCTGCGCTACGTGGTGGCGCAGGTGCGGTTGATGGATGGCCGCCTGCTGGAGATCACCGCCGCCCATGTGATGACCAACGAGCAGCACCTGCTGGCCGCCTTCCGCTGGTCGCTGGTGGGCGCGGTGGCGGTGGCCTTTTTGCTGATCGCGCTGCTCGGCTATCTGGTGTTGCGGCGCGGGCTGCGGCCGCTGCGTCGGCTGGCGCGCGAGGTGGCGGCGATCCACCCGGCCAGCCTCAGCACCCGTCTGGATGAGGCCGGGATGCCGCGCGAGCTGCATTTGATGACCGGCGCCCTCAACGCGATGCTGGCGCGGCTGGCGGAGGGCTACCAGCGGCTGACGCAGTTCTCCGCCGATCTGGCCCATGAGATCCGCACCCCGGTCAACGCGCTGATGGGCCACTGCCAGGTGGCGCTCTACCAGCCGCGCAGCGTCGCGGAGTACCAGACGCTGCTGGAGAGCAACATGGAGGAGCTGGAGCGCATCTCACGCATGGTGGAGAACATCCTGTTTCTGGCGCGCGCCAGCCACGCGCAGGCACTGCCGACGCCCGCGGCGCTGTCGCTGGCACAGGAGGCGCAGCGCATCTGCGACTACTTCGAGGGGCTGGCCGCCGAGCGCGACATGACGCTCCAGTGGCGCGGCGCAGGCGAGATCCGCGCCGATGGCCTGATGGTGCAGCGCGCCCTGAGCAATCTGGTGGCCAACGCCATCCGCTATGGTGAGGCGGGCGAGATTCTGCTGACCATTGAGCCGCAGGCGGGCGGGGTGGCGCTGCACGTCGATAACCCCGGCGCGCCCATTCCACCGGCGCAGCAGGCGCGGCTGTTTGACCGCTTCTACCGCGCCGATGCCGCGCGCAGCGACGGCCACGCCAATGGGCTGGGGCTGGCCATCGTGCGCGCCATCATGGATCTGCACCACGGCCATGTCACCACCGACTGCCGCCAGCCGGGACGGGTGCGCTTTACCCTCTGGTTCCCCAGTGGGGAGGGGTTAAGAATCCACTGAATTTTCAAGTGAGTGCGGCGGGTGAGTTGGTAAAAATGGGCGGTATGTCATATACCTTTAACATTACTGCCACGTGCGGGGTAACCAAAACAATTATCACTCGCCAGCCAGGTCACTATGCAACGTTTCAGACTCCTTTCACCACAGCAAGTGATGCTGTTTATCGCCATCTATGTCGGGGTGTTCCTTAACGCCCCGGTCTTCTACCGCCGCTTTATGCGCGAGCCGCATGATGGCCTGCTGATGCTGGCCGCCGAGATGCTGGCCGCCTTCTCGCTGGTCTACTTTCTCTGCCTGCTCGCCTCGCTGGGCGGCCGCTGGCTGTTCCGCCTCTTGATCAGCATCATGGTGCTCTGCTCGGCGGCGGCCAGCTACTACATGGCGATTTTCAACGTCGATATTGGCTACGGCATTTTGGCGGCGGTGATGACCACCGATCTGGATCTGTCGAAAGCCTCCATCGGCTACCACTTTATTTTGTGGATTGTGCTGGCTGGCCTGCCGCCGCTGGCGGCGCTGTGGCTCAACGTCGTGCCGTCGGCGGGGCCGGGCCGTCGGCAGTGGCTGCGCAAGGGCGGCGTACTGCTGGCGGCGGCGCTCGGCTGCTGGCTGCCGCTCAAGCTGATGGGCGAGGTGCGGGTGATTGATGGCGGCAACCCGCAACTGGCCGAGCAGTATGATGATACCGTTGCCAGCACCTATCTGCCCTCCAACTGGCTATCGGCGCTGGGGCTGTTCGCCTACAGCGCCTACACCCAGCCGGAGGAGATCGCCAACCTGTTCGACCCGGCCAAACACTTCACCTACATGCCGCCGCAGGACGTGGATGACATCGACGTGGTGTTTGTGATTGGTGAGAGCGCACGCCGCGACCACTTCGGCCTCTATGGCTATGGGCGCGACACCACGCCCAACCTGTCAAAAGAGAAGAATCTGGTGGCGCTGAATGGCACCTCCTGTGACACCTCCACCAAGCTGTCGCTGCGCTGTATGTTCGTGCGCCCCGGCGGCACCACCGACGATCCCTCGCGCACCTTGAAGGAGATGAATGTCTTCTCAGTGCTGAAGCAGCAGGGCTTCAGTTCGGAGCTGTTCGCCATGCAGACCGAGGATTGGTTCTACAGCAAGACGCTGGCGGATCGCTATGTGCTGCGTGACAGCATCGAAACGCAGGCGCGCAACGCTGGCAAACCGATCGGCGACATGCTGCTGGTGGGGCAGATGCGCGGCTCGCTCGAGCGCCACCCGCATGGCCGCCACCTGATCATCCTGCACACCAAAGGCTCGCACTACCTCTACTCGGAGCGCTACCCGCGCAGCTTCGCCCGCTGGCAGCCAGAGTGCATGGGCATTGATGAAGCCTGCTCCACCCAGTCGATGATCAATGCCTATGACAACTCGGTGCTCTATACCGACGCCTTCCTGAAGCAGGTGATCGATCAGGTGCGCGATCGCAAGGCGATTGTCTTCTACGCCTCTGACCACGGCGAGTCGATCTCCGACAATATCCACTTCCACAGCACGCCGCGTGACCGCGCGCCGCCGGAGCAGCGGGCGATTCCCATCATGGTGTGGGCCTCCGACACCTTTTTGGCGGATCCGCAGCACCATGCCGCCTTCGCCCAACTGCGCCGCATGGCGGCGGAGCAGCGCCCGGCGTTCCACGGCAAGCTGTTTGACAGCCTGCTGGGCTGCATCGGTTTCAGTTCGCCGGATGGCGGGTTGATCCCGCAGCGCAACTGGTGCCAGACCCCGCCGCCCGACTAAATTTCACGGCAAAGCCGGGCGGAAACCGATAACATGGGTGAATGTTTCAGGGGTCACAACATCAAGGACAAGTTGGGGAATGGAGAGTATGCGGATGCTGTTCAGCGTATTGACGGTGATGTTGACCGTCCTGACGCTGCTGCCGTTTTGGCGTTGCCAGGTGTGGTGGGTACGGATTTGGGACTTCCCACGGTTGCAGATGACCACCATCGCGCTGCTGTTGCTGTGCGGTGAGCTATGGCTGCTGCCCGGCTCCGGTGGGCCGTCGTGGGCTGGCATCTCGAGCGGCGATTTGATCGTGCTGCTGTCGCTGGCCTGCACCCTCTATCAGGCGCACTGGATTATTCCCTACACCCGGCTGTGGCCGGTGCAGGTGAAGCGCTCGCGCCTCAGCGGGCGGCCGACGCTGCGCATCCTGACCGCCAATGTCCTGATGACCAACCGCAACGCCGGTGCGCTGGTGGAGCGGGTGCGCCAGACCCAGCCGGATGTGCTGGTGGCGCTGGAGACCGACCGCTGGTGGGAGCGCCAGTTGGACGCGCTGGCCGACGACTACCCGCACCAGTTGCGCTGCCCGCAGGAGAACCTCTACGGTATGCACGTCTACTCGCGCCTGCCGATGAAGGATGCGCTGGTGCAGTATCTGGTGGCGGATGGCATCCCCTCGATGCACTTCCGCGTGGTGCTGGCGTCCGGCGACGAGGTGGTGATGCACTGCCTGCACCCGATGCCGCCCAGCCCGACCGAGGATGAGGAGTCCACCAACCGCGACGGCGAGCTGGTGGCGGTCGGCCACTGCGCCGCCCGCGCCCGCTACCCGACGGTGGTCACCGGCGATCTGAATGACGTGGCGTGGTCACGCACCACCCGGCTGTTTATGAAGGTGAGCGGGCTGCTCGATCCGCGCCGTGGCCGCGGCATGTTCAATACCTTCCACGCCGGTATCCCCTGCCTGCGCTGGCCGCTCGACCACGTGTTCCACAGCCGCGACTTTACGCTGGTGCGGCTGGAGCGGCTGCCGGACATCGGCTCCGACCACTTCCCGATCCTTGCCGAACTGGCGCTCAACCCGCGCGTCGGCCGCCTGCAACAGCCGATTGGGCTGGAGCCGGGCGACCGGTTGGAGGCGCGGGAGAAGATGGTGTCAGCGGGGATCGTCAGCCGTCAGGTGCACAGCGCGGAGAACTGATCCGCGCCGAAAGGTTAGCTGTGGTTGGCGTTATGGATGATAGAGAGCACCGAGTGGAGATCGCTGGCCTCAATCTGGCCGGGCGCGGAGGCCTGACCGACCATGCCGAAGGTGAGGGCGGAGCCGGTCAGTTCGCCCGCCAGCCGTGACACCACGCCCGCGCCGCTCATCGCCATCGTCAGCAGCGGCCGCTCGGCGTAGCGGCTGTAGACCTCCCAGGTGGCGCTCATCAGCCGCAGCACGTCGCCGGAGTCATGTGGCATGGTGGCCATCTTCAGCACGTCCGCCCCCAGTTCCTGCTGGCGGCGCAGGCGCTGCACAATCTCCTCCGCTGGCGGCGTCTGCTGGAAGTCGTGGCTCGACATCACCACCGCGATCTTCGCGTGGTGCGCCCGCGCCACCAGATCGCGCACAATCGCCTCGCCACGGAACATCTCCACGTCCAGCAGATCGGCCTGCCCCTGCTCAATGATCGCCTGATAGAGCGCGGCATACTCCTCGTCGCTGATGGCGGTGTTGCCGCCCTCGGCCTTGGTGCGGAAGGTCACCAGCAGCGCCTGCGTGGGCAGCAGCGCGTGGGCCTGACGGGTAAGGGCCACCACTTGCGCCTTGTCCCGCGCGATGTCGAGCGAGTCAACGCGCAGCTCCACCAGTTGGATCGCCGGGTCGCCAGCGTATTTCTTGATCGCCGCCAGCGCCTCGTCAGCGGTTTTAGCGGTGGTCGGCACAATCAGCTTCGGCTGCCCCTCGCCAATCACGATGCCTTTGATGGTCAGGGTCTTGATCGGGTTGTTGGCTGGCGGCATCAGGGCGCTGCCCTGCTCCGGGGTGGCCTGGGTGGCGGCGGCGGCATGGCGCATCACCAGTGAGCCAGCCGCCAGCGCGGCGCCTGACAGCAACAATTCTCGGCGTTTCATCATCTTGTCCTCTGTTGGGTTCCCTCTCTTACAGTCTAGAAGCTGACGGAAAAAGCGCCCGCCGTCAGGGTTTGAAGTCCGGGATAAAGCGCGACACGTCCACCTCCTTGAAGCGCGAGCGCTGGAACTGCGCCTTCATCTTGAACGGCACCGTGCAGTCGAAGATGGTCTTGCAGGTGATGCCGTTGTCCTGCAACTGCGGGTTAAACTCGGGCGACTGCGACGGATCCAGCGGGTGGCAGCGCACGCCGGGAATGAACAGGGTGCTGACATCGCCCTGATAGCGGGTCTGCATCGCCCACAGCACGTCGTTGGTGTCGAAAATATCGACATCCTCATCCACCAGAATCACATGCTTTAGCTCACCGAAGGCGGCGAAGGCCAGCAGCGCCGCCTGCCGTTGCCGCCCCTCATCGGTCAGCGCCGCCTTTTTGAATTGCATCACCGCCAGATATTTGCCGCCGCCCGACGGGTGGGCATAGACGTTCAGCAACCGGCCCGGCATCGCGCGCTCCACCATCTCAAGGATGCTCGCCTCGGTCGGGATGCCCGCCATGTTGACGTGCTCCTCGCTCGGGCCAATCACCGTTTGCAGGATCGGCTGCTTGCGGTGGGTGATCGCCTTCACCTCGATCACTGGCACCGCGGGCTTGGCCTCGCCGGTGTAGCCGGGGAACTCCGGCATCGCCTTGCCGGTGTGGGTGTTCTGATCTTCGCGCACCCGATAGTCCGGCACCAGCTCGCCCTCAATCACAATCTCGGCGTTGGCGATGGCGCGCGCGTCCACCGAGACGCACTTCACCAGCTCCACCGCCCGATCGCGCAGGCTACCGGCCACCGCCAGCTCATCGTAACCGAGCGGGGTGGTGGGCGGCTCGAAGCAGGCGCCAATCTCAATCGCCGGATCCACGCCGATGCTGATGGAGATCGGCAACGCCTTGCCAGCGGCCTCCGCCTTCTGGCGGAAGGTGTCGAGGTGGCGGCCGGGCACAAAGTACATTGAGATCTCATCGGCGCCCTGGATGCAGAGGCGGTGGATGGTGACGTCTGACTCACCGGTCTCCGGGTCAGAGGCGTAGCACATGCCCATCGTAAAGTAGGGGCCAGCGTCCTCCTCGGTATTGGTCGGCGCGGGCAGCAGCTTGCGCACGTCAAAGCCTTCGTCACTGGCGCGGTGCACCACCTCCTGGCAGGGGGCGTGCTGGCTGTCGATCACCACCGGCGGGATGGGGTTGTTGACCGAGTCCTTCAGCAGGAAGCCCAGCTTCTCCGGCTCGGTGCCGAGCAGGCGCGCCACGCGCTGGCGTGAGGCCAGCAGGCCAATCAGCACCCGCACATCCTCATACCCCTTCACCTTGTTGAACATCATCGCCGGGCCGAGGCGGGTCGGGCGCATCACGGTGCCGCGCGCGCCGACATAGCGGTAGACGCCGCTGATCTCGGCATTTGGGTCAGCCTCGACATCCGTGCTGATCACTTCATCCGGGTAGCGCGCCAGCAAGGCCAGCGCCGATCGCAAATCATAAATCGTGCCGCGTTCCAGTGTCGATTTCACCATGTTTTCACCGTATTCTTGGGGAGTTTGGAATAAGCATAGGGTGCGGCACTGGCAGCGGGTAATACCGTTTAGGCGACGTGCCCCATACCAGAAAGGTTGTTAACGGCAGCCATCCATACTGATCTGGCGGGCGGCCAATACCATCAGGGAGGAGATATGGATCTAAAACGGTTACGGTATTTTTGTGTGATTGTGGAGCAGGGAACAATCACCGGCGCGGCACGGGTGCTGAACATCTCCCAGCCGCCGCTGAGCCGGCGCGTGCAGGAGCTGGAGGAGGAGGTGGGCGTGCCGCTGCTGGTGCGTGAGGGCGGCGGCATCCGGCCCACCGAAGCCGGGCGGGTGCTCTACCAGTACGGTTGTGACATTTTGCGTAGCGTCGAGGAGGCGTGCAGCGCGGCGCGGCAGGCGGGCAGCCACACCACCCAGTTGGTGCGCATCGGCATCTCCTACCTCTACCAGCACTACTTCAGCCCGCTGGTGGCGGCCTTCTGCCAGCAGGGCGAGGGCTTCAGGATAGAGACGGTGATTGCCGACTCCAGTTCGCTGGAGGCGATGCTGGCGGAGCGGCGGCTGGACGTGGCGCTGATCCAGCAGCCGCAGCGGCAGGAGGGCTACCAGTGCATCAGCCTGCCGCCGGTGGCAGCAGTGGCAGTCATCTCGCGCCAGTTGCTGGCCGAGCCGCCCGCCGGGCCGATGCCGCTGGCCGAGCTGGGGCGGCTACCGCTGATTGTGATCCGCCGCATCCAGGGCGAGGGCACCTTTGAGCAGATTGCCAACCAGCTAACCCAGTTGGGCGCGCGGCCAGAGGTGATCCTCTCCGCCAATGAGCCACGCATGGTGTTCGACATGCTGGCGCAGGGCATCGCCGCCGCCGCGCTGATGCCCGCCTCCGAGGTGCCCGCCACGGCGCACGCCTTCTGCCACGTGGTGGCGCTCTCCCCGGCGCCGAACCTCTTCTTCCCGACCTTTGTCCGGCTCGCCAGCGCGCCGCAGCACGCCGAGCTGGTCAATATTCTGTTGCGCCATTCGTTTGTCGGCGATGGGGAGGCAGAGCCGTCGCCTGCCGGATAATCTGGCGGCTCTGTTTCAGCATCTTTTTGATCAGGTCATTGTCGACGCGCGCCCAGAAGATCGCCTGATCCATGCCAGCCCACTGGTGCAGGGTATGGAGGCGGAACTGCAACACGCCGTCATGGTTATCCACGAAGGTGAGCTGGCGCTGGCGCGCGTCGGCCACCTGCTCCTGATAGAACAGGATGATGAAGCAGCGCTTGCCCCCCTGCTCAAAAAATTGCTTGAAGGTGGCAAGCTTGCGCGTCAGCAGGTCGAGGTTGGATTTTTGGGTGTAGCGGTGGTGGTAGAGAAAGACATAGTGCTTCTGCCCAATCTCCTCATTCATCCTTTTTACGCGGCGCATCAGCGCCGCTTTACTTTCCGGGTGGGCCAACCAGTCGTGGTGGGTAAATTCAAACCCCTGCGTATGCAGTTCATGATAAATATCATCATCCAGCGTGTAACTGATATTCCGCAGCACTTTCTCTTGATCAACATAGCCATAAGTGGCATTAGCGTCATCAAATAGGCCACGGTAACCCTGCCGGTGCATGGCAATATTATAATCAATGTTTGAACGCCCGGATGCATAAAGGGAGCTGTAGCTTTTCAGGTAAAACCTTTTCAAAATATCATCAGAGAGGCAATTTTCGCCCAGAGATATCCATACGACGCCATCATCCTGATTCATGGTACATCGCATACGGATATATTTTTGCTTCATCGATTTAAGCGTGTTTTTAGCTTTTGTAATCATGTTCATTTCCCTGAGTCAGACAGCAAATAAAAAGGGAATAGTGTTCCTTTGGTTAATTAAATTCATGTCCAATAATCCGAAAAACATTACTTGTAAGAATAATTCATCATATGGCTTAAATTTCCTGCCCGCCGGGCAGGGGAAAAGGCGCACCCCAGCGGGTGCGCCTGCGCGCGCGTTATTTCGCCAAGGTTTCGCCTGCCAGCGCCATCGGCTGGCCCCGGTAGCGGGTGGAGATCTTCTTGATCAGCGGCTTCTCCAGCTTGAGATGGAACAGGATGCCGCACACCACCGCACAGAGGGAGAGGGCGATGCCAATCAGGTCATCATTCAGGGCGCTCTTGTCGCTCAGCATGTTGCTGATGATGGCAAAATTAATGTGAATCAAGTAGATGCTGTAGGAGGCGTCGCCCAGCAGCATCAGCGTGTGCTTGAGGCGCGAGGGCGGCAGGTCTGTCGCCTGAATCAGCAGCAGCACCACCATAAAGGCCGGCAGGCCGTAGATCACCAGCCGAGGCAGCCCGTGGTTGGTCAGCTGGGTGGTCAGCAGGGTCAGCGCCAGCGCCCCCAGCGCGGCCACGCCAATGTTGAGGCGCAGCCTGAGGTTCGCCTGCACGATGAAGAAGCAGAGCGACCCCAGCAGGAAGTCGAGCATCAGCGGATCGCCCACCATAAACTGGAAGTTAGTCCAGCCCAGTCGCTCACCGCGCAGCTCCAGCAGGTTGACCGACAGCACCATCACCAGAATGATGGCGCAGGCGAGCAGGATCGCCTGTACCCGGCGGCGCGAAAGCAGGATGGCGGCGGCGTAAATAAGATAAAAGAACATCTCATACACCAGCGTCCAGGCAACGCCGAGCAGCGGGCCATAGGTGGGCGAGCCGGTAAAGGTGGGCAGCAGCAATAAATTGCCCAACAGGTGATAGGAGGTGAGCGCCGCAAACAGATCGGGCGCGCTCGCCAGATATTTCAGCACAAATGGAGTGAGCAGAATTAAGTAAACCGGGTAAATACGGATGATGCGTTTAATAATAAAGTCGATGGCGGCTTTTTTCGGGCTGGCAAAGGTCTCCTTGAGGGTATAGCTCATGATAAAGCCGCTTATCACGAAGAATATATCCACGCCGAACCCGCCCATATGCGCCAGCCCAAGGCTGGTCGAGATCGCGCCCTGTTGCCAGGTATGGTTGAATACCACCAGAAGCGCCGCAAAGGCCCGCAGGTATTGCAATGTATCAATTTTTCCGGTCACAGGTAAATCCTCACAGGGTGAAAGTAGAAGAATTACAGTGCTGAAAATAAGAAAAAGGGAGGCAATAAATTAGAGTTTTTATGGGTGTAAAACGCCGGTCGGCTATTTATCACTCCATTAACCTAGCTGCTGGCCGATTATTCCGTCAATACCTGTTGGCCGTTTAGGAGTATTCCCAACGGGCAAAAAAAATGCCGGCACAGGCCGGCATGGTGACAGAAAAAGCGTTATGTCGGGTAGGTGAGTACCGCCCCCGGCGCCTCGCGGTGGAGGTGCAGGAAGTGCAGGTGGCGCTCGTACTGGTCGAGGATGTCGTTGATCACCTGCTCCTTGCTGTAGTCCATCAGGTCGTTGCCCTGCGTGCCCTCCAGCAGGAAGGTCTCCAGCCGGTAGTAGTGCGACTTGCCAGCCCGCGCGCGGTAGGTGAAGGCGGGCACCGAGTAGCGCTGCGGCCAGATTTGGTAGATGAAGTTCTGCTCATCCCCCAACTGCACATGCAGCTCCAGGTGGCTCAGGCGCTCATCGCCCTGCGGCGGCTGTTCGCTGAACTCCACGCGCGCGCCGCGTACCGCCAGCTCGCGCGCCACCTCTTCCATCGCCGGGCGGCAGACGGTATCCAGCATCTTCTGGGTGTAGGTGGCACCGGGGTGGTTCATCACCCGCGCCAGACGCTGTTTCCAGTTCAGCACGCCATCGCGGGAGACCGGCACCGGCGCATTCTGCAACGCACTCGCCTTGCGGTAATCCTCGACTTTCAGCGACTTATAGAGACCGGCCATCACAAAGAAGATCACGAAGCTAAAGGGCAGGCCCATGATCACCGTGGTGTTCTGCAATGCCGAGACCCCGCCAGTCAGCAGCATCCCCAGCGTCAGCAGGCCAATCGCCACCGACCAGAAGACCCGCAGCCAGTTTGGCGCGTCATTGTTGATGTCCGCCAGCTTGGAGGTGAAGTTGCCCAGCACCAGCGAGCCGGAGTCCGCCGAGGTGACGTAGAACAGCAGGCCGGTAATGGTGGCGACCGAAGCACTCAGGCTAAAGCCGGGGTACTGCGCCAGCAGGCTGTAGAAGCCGCGCTCCGGGTAGGCCATCACCTCTTGGGCAAATGCCAAATTGCCATGCAGGATCTGGTAGAGCGCGCTGTTGCCAAACACCGACAGCCACAGCAGGGTGAAGACGAACGGGATAATCAGTGTGCCGCAGACAAACTGGCGGATGGTGCGCCCGCGCGAGATGCGCGCCAGGAACAGGCCAACAAACGGTGACCACGCCACCCACCAGGCCCAGAAGAACAGTGTCCAGCTATTCATCCACTGCGTCGGGCGGTCAAAGGCGAAGCTGTTGAGGGTCATGCCCATAAAGCGGTTGATGTAGTCGCCGACGTTGAGCACCAGCGCGTTCAGCAGGAACTCGGTGTCACCGGCGAACAGCAGGAACAGGATCAGCCCTAGCGCCAGCAGCACGTTCAGCTCTGACAGGAAGCGGATGCCCTTGTTGACGCCGGAGGTGACGGAGACCGTCGCCATGATCACTGACAGCAGGATCAGCGCCGCCTGCACCGTCAGGTTCTCCGGGATGTGGAACAGCACCTTCAGCCCGTAGTTGAGCTGCACCACGCCAATCCCCAGCGTGGTAGCGATGCCGAAGATGGTGCCGATCACCGCCGCGATGTCCACCGTGTGGCCAATCGGCCCGTTGATGCGCTTGCCGAAGATCGGGTAGAGCGCCGAGCGGATGGTCAGCGGCAGGTTATAGCGGTAGCTGAAGTAGGCGAGGGCGATGCCCATCAGCGCATACATCGACCAGCCGGTCAGGCCGTAGTGGAACAGCGTCCAGACCATCGCCTGTCGCGCTGCCTCCAGCGTCTGCCCCTGGCCCTCGGGTGGCATCATGTACTGCGTCACCGGCTCGGCCACCGAGAAGAACATCAAATCGATGCCGATGCCCGCGGCGAACAGCATCGCCGCCCAGCTCATCATGCTGAACTCGGGCTTGGACTGCTCTGGCCCCAGCTTGATGTCGCCGTAGCGCGAGCAGGCGATGAAGATCACGAACACGATGTAGAGGGTGGCGGCCAGCAGGTAGTACCAGCCAAAGGTGGCCGATACCCAGTTCAGGGTGGCGGTGATCCAGCGACCCGACTCGGCAGTGAAAAAGATGGTCATCAGCGAGAAGGCCAAAATCAGCCCCGCTGAGGTAAAGAACACGACGGGGTTCAATTGATCGCGCTGTGGTTTAACGTCTCCGGGTGTACTCATGGTTTCCCCATTGTTGTCTCAAGCCAAACTCTGCCGGGCGAGGGAAGCGCGCTTAGCGCATGTCAAAGGGCGTAAAAAAACGCCTGTTACAGGGCATCCGCTGAGCTCACTGGCCATCACCGCCGGTCAGAATAAAAAGTTTGTTGTTTGCGTTAGATCAAAAAAGTGGCCGCAAATCAACGAGATTCATCCTTAAATTACACAATTCCATAACGTGACGGTAATAAAATATATTCATTTTTAATTGAACGTTCAATCAAAAAAAAGTTTAATAGAGCTCGAACAACGCGCCGCAGCCGGAGATGAGTTGCCCGGTTCTGACGCGAATCCAGGCTTTTTTTACCCGGAGAGGGACCATGCCCAAGGTGGGAATGCAGCCGATCAGACGGCAGCAATTGATTGAGGCGACGCTGGCGGCGGTGAACGAGGTGGGGATGCATGACGCCTCCATTTCGCAGATTGCGCGCCGCGCCGGGGTGTCCAACGGCATCATCAGCCACTACTTCCGCGACAAGAACGGGCTGCTGGAGGCGACCATGCGTTACCTCATCAGCCATCTGGGCGAGGCGGTGCGCCAGCGGCTGCAACCGCTGAAGGGGGGCGACGCCCGGCTACGGCTGCGGGCCATCGCCGAGGGCAACTTCGACGAGAGCCAGACCAACAGCGCGGCGATGAAGACCTGGCTGGCCTTTTGGGTCAGCAGTATGCACAGCCCGCAACTGAAACGATTACAACGGGTCAACAGCCGTCGGCTGTTTTCCAATTTATCTGCCGAGTTCCGCCGCAGCCTGCCAAAAGCGCAGGCGCGCCGCGCCGCCAAAGGGGTGGCCGGCATGATTGACGGCCTCTGGCTGCGCAGCGCCCTCAGCGGTGAGGAGTTTGACCGCCGCGAGGCGCTGGCGCTGACCTACGAGTATATCGACCAGCTTCTGGCTGCCCGATAGCCTCGGCATCCAACAGAACAGACAGGAGAGACGTATGTCCCGCTACGGTTTGCAAAAACTCTACATCAATGGCGCGTACACCGATGCCGCCAGCGGCGAAACCTTCGACGCGATCAACCCGGCCAATGGCGAAGTGATCGCCCAAGTGCAGGCGGCGGGCGCGGCGGACGTTGACCGGGCGGTAGACGCCGCGGCGAAAGGGCAGAAGGTGTGGGCGGCGATGACCGCCATGCAGCGCTCGCGCATCCTGCGCCGGGCGGTGGACATCCTGCGTGAGCGCAATGATGAGCTGGCGGCGATCGAGACGGCCGACACCGGCAAACCGCTCTCCGAAACCACCACGGTGGATATCGTCACCGGCGCGGACGTGCTGGAGTACTACGCTGGCCTGATCCCGGCGCTCGAGGGGCAGCAGATCCCGCTGCGCGACAGCGCCTTCGTCTACACCCGCCGCGAGCCGCTGGGCGTGGTGGCGGGCATCGGTGCCTGGAACTACCCAATTCAGATCGCGCTGTGGAAATCCGCCCCGGCGCTGGCCGCTGGCAACGCGATGATCTTCAAGCCGAGCGAGGTCACTTCGCTGACCGCCCTGAAGCTGGCGGAGATCTACACCGAGGCGGGCCTGCCGGATGGCATGTTCAACGTGCTGCCGGGCAGCGGCCGCCAGGTGGGTCAGGCGCTGACCGAACACCCTGGCATTGCCAAGGTCTCCTTCACCGGCGGCGTGGTGAGCGGCAAGAAAGTGATGGCCAACGCCGCTGGCTCGACGCTGAAAGAGGTGACGATGGAGCTGGGCGGCAAGTCCCCGCTGATCGTGTTTGATGACGCCGATCTGGACCGTGCCGCCGACATCGCGATGATGGCCAACTTCTACAGCGCCGGGCAGGTCTGCACCAACGGCACCCGCGTGTTTGTGCCAGCGGCGTTGCAGGCAGAGTTCGAGGAGAAGATTCTGGCGCGCGTCCAGCGCATCCGCATCGGCCAGCCGACCCAGCCGGACGTCAACTTCGGCCCGCTGGTGAGCTTCGCCCACATGGAGAACGTGCTGCGCTTCATCGAAAGCGGCAAAAAATCTGGCGCGCGGCTGCTGGCCGGTGGCGAACGCCTGACCGACGGCGTGCTGGCGCAGGGTGCCTGGGTGGCACCGACCGTGTTCAGCGACTGCACCGACGAGATGGAGATTGTGCAGGAGGAGATCTTCGGGCCGGTGATGAGCATCCTCACCTACGAGAGCGAAGAAGAGGTGATCGCCCGCGCCAACAACACCAACTTCGGTCTGGCGGCCGGGCTGGTGACCCGCGATCTGGCGCGTGCGCACCGCGTCATCCACCAGCTGGAAGCGGGCATCTGCTGGATCAACACCTGGGGCGAATCCCCGGCGGAGATGCCGGTCGGCGGCTACAAGCACTCCGGCGTTGGCCGTGAAAATGGCGTCAGCACGCTCGAGCACTACACGCAGATCAAATCCGTGCAGGTGGAACTGGGCGACTTCAGCTCGGTGTTCTAACCCCCACCACCCTTTTGTCAGGGGCAGCAGGCCCGCCCGCCGGGCCTGTGCTTCCTTGCGCCGGGGCGTGCCATGCCACACCCCCGGACGCCGCACCCGTTTTGCGGCCCGCCTTGCCCCGACCCACAGCAATCACATTGAGGAGACATTCAATGGAATACGATTACATCATCATTGGCGCCGGTTCGGCTGGTAACGTGCTGGCGACCCGCCTGACCGAAGATCCGGGTGTCACCGTACTGCTGCTGGAAGCCGGCGGCCCCGACCACCGCCTGGATTTCCGTACCCAGATGCCAGCCGCGCTGGCCTTCCCGTTGCAGGGCAAGCGCTACAACTGGGCCTACGAGACTGACCCGGAGCCGCACATGAACAACCGCCGCATGGAGTGCGGGCGCGGCAAGGGGCTGGGCGGCTCCTCGCTGATCAACGGCATGTGCTACATCCGCGGCAACGCGATGGACTTCGACAACTGGGCGAAAGCACCGGGGCTGGAGCACTGGAGCTACCTCGACTGCCTGCCATACTTCCGCAAGGCAGAAACCCGCGACATCGGCCCGAATGACTACCACGGCGGCGATGGCCCGGTGAGCGTGGCGACGCCCAAGGCGGGCAACAACCCGCTGTTCGAGGCGATGATCCAGGCTGGCGTGCAGGCGGGCTATCCGCGCACCGACGACCTGAATGGCTACCAGCAGGAGGGCTTTGGCCCGATGGATCGCACCGTGACGCCGAACGGCCGTCGTGCCAGCACCGCGCGCGGCTATCTGGATCAGGCCAAGGCGCGCAGCAACCTCACTATCCTGACCCACGCCACCACCGACCGCATCCTGTTTGACGGCAAGCGCGCCGTGGGCGTCAGCTACTTCCACAAGGATGAGTACAACGCCAAGACCGCGCGCGCCAGCCGCGAAGTGCTGCTGTGCAGCGGTGCCATCGCCTCGCCGCAGATCCTGCAACGCTCCGGCGTCGGCCCGGCCGCGCTGCTCAACAGCCTGGATATCCCGGTGGTGCATGACCTGCCGGGCGTCGGCGAGAACCTTCAGGATCACCTGGAGATGTACCTGCAATACAGCTGCACCCAGCCGGTGTCGCTCTACCCGGCGTTGCAGATGCACAACCAGCCGAAGATTGGCGCGGAGTGGCTGTTCAAGGGCACCGGCGTGGGTGCCAGCAACCAGTTCGAGGCCGGTGGCTTTATCCGCAGCCGCGAGGAGTTCGAGTGGCCGAACATCCAGTACCACTTCCTGCCGGTGGCCATCAACTACAACGGCAGCAACGCGGTGAAGGAGCACGGCTTCCAGGCACACGTCGGCTCCATGCGCTCGCCGAGCCGTGGCCGCGTGCAGGTGAAGTCCAAGGATCCGCGCCAGCACCCGAGCATCCTGTTCAACTACATGGCGACCGAGCAGGATTGGCAGGAGTTCCGCGACGCGATCCGCCTCACCCGTGAGATCATGGCGCAACCGGCGCTCGACCCCTACCGTGGCCGCGAGATCAGCCCCGGCGCGCACGTGCAGAGCGACGAGGAGCTGGATGCCTTTGTCCGTGAGCACGCCGAAACCGCCTTCCACCCGTGCGGCTCCTGCAAGATGGGCACCGACGAGATGGCAGTGGTGGATGGCGAGGGGCGCGTCCACGGCATGAATGGCCTGCGTGTGGTGGATGCCTCCATCATGCCGCAGATCATCACCGGCAACCTCAACGCCACCACCATCATGATCGCCGAGAAGATGGCCGACGCCATCCGTGGCCGCCAGCCGCTGCCGCGCAGCACCGCCGACTACTATGTGGCGGGCGATGCGCCGGTGCGCACTGAGCCGCTGAAGAAAACCGCCTGATACCCTGAGGCCACTTCTCCCCATGCCCAAGGGCGCTGCCGATGCAGCGCCCTTTTTTTGCGCACGTCCTGCCACACCGAAATGCCCCTCCTGTTATACGCTTCATATATGTTTCATATATACCGCGTAGAGTGACTGACCAATGGGCATCATCAAAATTTCTGACTTCATCCATGACGAACTGCGGGTCGCCAGCGACGCCTACTGCCGTTCCATCAATGCGCAGGCCGAGTACTGGCTGCGTATCGGCCGGCTGGCAGAGCAGAACCCCCACCTGAGCTATACGGAAATTACCCAGCAGCTGCTTACCCCCCAGCCTGCGACCGCCGACAAGGAGCAACCATGAACGACATTACCCTGCACACCGCCGCTGACATTGAGAAAGCGCGCCTCGCTGGCCACCTGGCGGCCGAGGTGCTGGCGATGATTGGCGAGCACGTCAAACCCGGCGTCACCACCGAGGCGCTGGACGCCCTCTGCCACCGCTACATTGTGGAGACGCTGGGCTGCACCCCGGCCAACATCGGCTACCACGGCTACCCGAAAACCATCTGCACCTCGGTCAACCATGTGGTGTGCCACGGCATCCCCACCGACAGCAAGACGCTGAAGGCGGGTGACATCGTCAACATCGACGTGGCGCTGATCAAGGATGGCTGGTACGGCGACACCAGCCGCATGTACTTCGTCGGCGAGCCGGGCATCCGCGCCAAACTGTTGGTGGAGACCACCTACGACGCGATGGTGGCGGGCATCCGCGCGGTCAGGCCGGGCGCGACGCTGGGCGACATTGGCTACGCCATCCAGAACGTGGCGCATGAGAAGGGCTTCTCCGTGGTGCGTGACTACTGCGGCCACGGTGTCGGCACCGAGTACCACACCGAGCCGCAGGTGCTGCACTATGGTCGGCCGGGCGAAGGGCTGGTGCTGAAACCGGGGATGATCTTCACCATTGAGCCGATGATCAACGCCGGCAAGGCGGCAACCAGCGTGCTGGCCGATGGCTGGACGGTGGTGACGCGCGATCGCTCGCTCTCCGCGCAGTGGGAGCACACGGTGGCGGTGACGGAGGAGGGGGTGGATCTGCTGACGCCGTGGCCGGACGGTCTGGGGAGTTACCCGTCGATTTAACGCGAGGGAACCCCTGCCCGGCGTGCCGGGCAGGGGAGGGGCTTACTTGGCGTAGGCTTCGGTGGAGATGGCAATCACCACGTCGTCGCTGACCGCCGGGACATATTTGTCCAGCTTGAAGTCGGAACGCTTGATGGTGGCGGCGGCGTCAAAGCCAATCGCCTGCTTCTTCACCATCGGGTGCTCACCCTGCTTGTTCAGCACGGCGTGCAGGGTCACCGGCTTGGTGATGCCCTTGATGGTCAGGTTGCCCTCGACGTCATACTTGTTGTCGCCAGCGTGGGTCACCTTGGTGCTGTGGAAGGTGGCAGTCGGGTATTTGGCAACGTCGAAGTACTCCGCGCCCTTGAACTCGCTGGTCAGCGCGGCGACGTGGGTGTCGATGGTGCTGATCGGCAGGGTGACGTCAACCTTGGACTTGGCCAGATCGTCGGCGTCAAACACGATGGTGCCGGTGACGTTGGAGAGGTCAGCGGTCGGGTGCGAGAAGCCGAAGTGCGTCCAGGCTACTACCACGGAGGTATGGCCAGGATCCATCGCGTAGGTCTGGGTAGCCGCCAGCGAAACCTGGGAGTAGAGGCCGAGGCCCAGCATGGCAGGGAGCAGCACTTTTTTCATGACTGACATTATTACGTCCTTTTGCAGTGAATTCAGGGTCAACAAGACCAACCAGTCTGCAAGAGGGCGCGCCGCGCCGCCAGCTAATATATTTGACCGGTATATTCAAAAAATTTTACTAATGGATTGGGTAAATTGCTCTAGCGGCATCGCCCAATAAAAAAGGCTGCCCATCGGCAGCCTTTTTAATCGCATCAAAAACTTACTTGAAGGCGATGTTGTCGCTGATCGCCTTGACCAGCGCCTCATGCGCGGCCAGATCATCAGAGACGGTCATGATCTGGATATTGATCATCTGTGCGTTCTGCTGGGTGGTCAGGCTGGTGCTGATGGCCGCCCGATCCTGCTGTTTGATTTTGGACTCAAACTGGAAGAAGGGGTGGCCGGAGAGGGTGACCATGCCCTTTTTCAGCACATTTACGCTGGAGTACTGCTTTTTGAAGGTCTCAAGCAGTTTCGGGCCATTCTCTTCCAGCGTCTTTTTCAGCACCTCACGGTCAGCCAGCGGCGTCAGGCCACCGTAGTTGATCAGGGTGACCATCTGGTGGGTGGTGGGGTTGGCGAAGACGCGGGTCAGCACGCGGTCGCCCTCTTTTGGCGTCGGGGAGCGATCGACAAAGCCCTTCGGCAGCGTGAAGGAGAGGCGCGGCTGGGCAGCCGGCTTGGCGGCTTCTGCGGCTGGCTGCGCGGCGTTGCTGGCCGGGGCGGCTTGCGCCGGGGCCGCTTTTGCGTCTGCGGCAGCTTTCTCAGCCGGGGCGGCGGTGGCAGCCGGGGCGGCTTTGTCAGCGGCAGGTTTCTCGGCGGCGTTATCACACGCGGTCAGGCTGGTCAGCATCAGGGCGGCCAGACCATATTTCACAATCGGTTTCATGGTTACGTTTTCCTGGAAAAAAGATCTGGCGGAATATACTCAGCTGATGAGCGGGAACAAATGAATCATGATTTCACGATTGCTACATTAATGATGTTGACAATAATCATCTGATTTTGAAGGGATAATATTTTCAGTCGGTGAGTGGGAAAAGTGTGCCGGGAAAATAGGATTTTTAGTATAAATAATCTAAATGATTAACTTGGGAATTATTATGGCTGACATTGATTGGCAAGATCTGCACCACAGTGAACTGGGCGCTGCGCCGCTCTACGCGCTGCTGGCGCTGCGTTGTGAAGTGTTTGTGGTGGAGCAGGCCTGCCCCTATCTGGATGTGGATGGGCGCGATCTGGCGCAGGGCACGCGCCACCTGCTGGGCTGGCAACAGGGGCGGCTGGCGGCCTACGCCCGCCTGCTGCCGGGCGAGGAGGTGGCGATTGGCCGGGTGGTGGTCGCACCCTTTGCGCGCGGGCAGCAACTGGGGCGTACGCTGATGGCGCAGGCGCTGGCGGCCTGTGCGCGCCACTGGCCGCAGGCGGCGGTGGTGCTCTCGGCGCAGGCCCACTTGCAGGCGTTCTACCGCGGTTTTGGCTTCTCGCCCTGCTCGGAAGTCTATGATGAGGATGGGATTCCCCATATCGACATGCGCCGAACTGTCTGAATTTCACGCAGGCACGATCTTTTGTCAAAAAAATCGGGTAACGTGGGCTTTCCCCCTGCTTGCTGGAGAGAACCGAGATGCCAAGAACGCTCTCCCGTTACCTGATGGTGGTCACCGCGCTGCTGGTGCTGGCCGCCTGGATGACCATCACCGCGCTGAGTGACCTGCCACCCAGCACGCCGGTGCTGCTGGCGGCGCTCTCCGCGCTGCTGGGGGCGCTGGCGATCTGGTGCCTCTACTATGCCGCGCTGGCACAGCCGGTGCGCCCGGCATGGCCGGGCAGCAGCGGCCACCTGACCCATGTGGTGATGATCATCGCCCTCTGCGCCTGGGCGGTGGGCAATGCGCGCGTCATCGCCTACCCGATGCAGGCCACCCACCTGCCGGCCGCCTGTGTGCTGGTTGGCGCGCCGCTGGCGTGGCTGGCGGCACTGATGCTGTGGCAGTACCGGCGCGGCCTGCGGGTGCCACGCCAGCACCTGATTGGGCTGCTGGCGCTGGCGCTGCTGCTGCCGGTAAGCGGCTATGCCGATCTACTGACCACCAATGGTCTGGCGACGCTGATCCTGCTGGCGGTGCTGCTGTGGGAGCCGCTGGCGCGCAGCCGTCGCGCCGCCTGGCGATCGCAATAGGGCGCGGCGATGCCCGCCCACTTCCTTACCTTTCCTGCCTAAAAAGCCAGCAAACGGACGCCACCGATTGCGTCTGGCTAAGTAAACGATTGCGCAGCCGCAAAAAAACAGTATCTTTACGTCCCGTTACAGATTGTGATCGTCCTCACGAAAAACATGTATCACTATGCAACTAAAATTGACATTTATTGACATAATCGCATATTAAGTGACACCTGATTATTGCCGGTAACAAGGTTTGGAGCGCCGCCCCTCATTACGGCTGCTCACCGACCGGCTGAGTGGCTTCTGATGACACACCTGAATGAGCAATAACGCTGCCGCATGTTGTGTGGTTCACCACATCCCCGTTTGGCAGGGAATCGCCCTTTAAAGCACTGGTAATGACAATGAATAAAACTCTTCTCGCCGCGGGCGCTCTGGCTGCCCTCTCTTACAGCGCCACCTCAATGGCGGATGACACACAGGGTGAGTACCTCTCCGACTGGTGGAAACAGA
Organism: Nissabacter sp. SGAir0207; assembly: GCF_005491205.1. Taxonomy (NCBI): domain Bacteria; kingdom Pseudomonadati; phylum Pseudomonadota; class Gammaproteobacteria; order Enterobacterales; family Yersiniaceae; genus Nissabacter; species Nissabacter sp. SGAir0207. The sequence continues at coordinate 2,561,369 of NZ_CP028035.1, read as the reverse complement.
GCGTCAACGTGGTGGGCAGCTACCACACCCGCTTCGGGCCGCAGCTAAACAACGATCTCTATCTGGAGTATGAAGCCTTTGCCCACAAGGATTGGTTCGACTTCTACGGCTATGTGGACGTGCCGAAAGCCTTTGGCGTCGGCAATGGCAACGACGTCGGCATCTGGGACAAAAACGGCTCCCCGCTGTTCATGGAGATCGAGCCGCGCTTCTCCATCGACAAGCTGACCGGCACTGACCTGAGCTTCGGGCCGTTCAAAGAGTGGTACTTCGCCAACAACTACATCTTTGACATGGGGCCGGACAGCGACAACCGCCAGAACACCTGGTACATGGGTCTGGGCACCGACATCGACACCCACACCCCGCTGAACCTGTCACTGAACGTCTACGCCAAGTACCAGTGGGAGAACTACAGCGCCGCCAACGAAAACAGCTGGGATGGCTACCGCTTCAAGGTGAAGTACTTCCTGCCGCTGGGCGATGTCTGGGGTGGCCACGTTAGTTACATCGGCTTCACCAACTTTGACTGGGGCTCTGACCTGAACGAGAACGGCAACAAGGCGCGCACCAGCAACTCCATCGCCTCCAGCCACATTCTGGCGCTGAACTACGCGCACTGGCACTACTCCTTTGTGGCGCGTTACTTCCACAACGGCGGCCAATGGCAGGATGGCACCGAGCTGAACTTCGGCAAGGGCAACTTCGACGTCAAGTCCACCGGCTGGGGCTACTACGCGGTGATCGGCTACAGCTTCTGATCCCCGTCCCAGACGCGCAAACCCGGCCCCGGCCGGGTTTTTGCTTTTTTGGCTGGCTTTTTGCCCGTCTGGCTAAGTTTTGCGCAAAATCCTGCGCGATCCCGCCTGCCGGTTGTGGCATAATGCGCGCCTCATCACATTCCAAACCAAGAGCGAGCGTTGTGTTAAGTACTAACAACATCACCATGCAGTTCGGCAGCAAGCCGCTGTTCGAAAATATCTCCGTCAAGTTTGGCGGCGGCAACCGTTACGGTCTGATTGGCGCCAATGGCTGCGGCAAATCGACCTTCATGAAGATCCTCGGCGGGGATCTGACGCCGAGCGCGGGCAACGTCTTCCTCGACCCGAACGAACGTCTGGGCAAGCTGCGCCAGGATCAGTTCGCTTATGAAAACTACACCGTGCTGGACACCGTCATCATGGGCCACGTCGAACTGTGGCAGGTGAAAGAGGAGCGCGACCGCATCTACGCCCTGCCGGAGATGAGCGAAGAGGATGGCTACAAGGTGGCTGACCTCGAAGTGGCCTATGGCGAGATGGATGGCTACACCGCCGAGGCGCGCGCTGGCGAACTGCTGCTGGGCGTCGGTATCCCGGTGGAGCAGCACTACGGCCCGATGAGCGAGATCGCGCCGGGCTTCAAGCTGCGTGTGCTGCTGGCTCAGGCGCTCTTCTCCGACCCGGAGATCCTGCTGCTGGACGAACCGACCAACAACCTGGACATCGACACCATCCGTTGGCTGGAGCAGGTGCTCAACGAGCGCAACAGCACCATGATCATCATTTCGCACGACCGTCACTTCCTGAACATGGTCTGCACCCACATGGCCGATCTGGACTACGGCGAGCTGCGCGTCTATCCGGGCAACTACGACGAATACATGACCGCTGCCACGCAGGCGCGTGAGCGCCTGCTGGCCGACAACGCCAAGAAGAAGGCGCAGATTGCCGAGCTGCAATCCTTCGTCAGCCGCTTCAGCGCCAACGCCTCCAAATCCAAGCAGGCCACCTCGCGTGCGCGCCAGATCGACAAGATCCAGCTGGATGAGGTGAAAGCCTCCAGCCGCCAGAACCCGTATATCCGCTTCGACCAAGAGAAGAAGCTGTTCCGTAACGCGCTGGAAGTGCAGGAGCTGTCAAAAGGCTACGACGACGGCCTGCTGTTCAAGAAGCTGAACCTGATGGTGGAAGTGGGCGAGAAGGTTGCGGTGCTGGGTACCAACGGCATCGGTAAGACCACCCTGCTGAAGACGCTGGTGGGCGAAATTGAGCCAAACAACGGCACCGTGAAGTGGTCTGAGAATGCCTCCATCGGCTACTACGCGCAGGACCATGCCGAAGAGTTCGACTGCGACCTGACGGTCTTTGACTGGATGAGCCAGTGGAAATCCGAGAAGGAAGATGAGCAGGCGGTGCGCAGCATCCTCGGCCGTCTGCTGTTCGGTCAGGACGACATCAAGAAGAAGGTGAAGGTACTCTCCGGTGGCGAGAAGGGCCGTATGCTGTTCGGTAAGCTGATGATGCAGAAGCCCAACATTCTGGTGATGGACGAGCCGACCAACCACCTCGACATGGAGTCCATCGAGTCGCTGAACATGGCGCTGGAGATGTATGAAGGCACGCTGATCTTCGTCTCCCACGACCGCGAGTTCGTCAGCTCCCTCGCCAGCCGCATCCTGGAGATCACCCCGAACAAGGTGGTGGACTTCAGCGGCAACTACGAGGACTACCTGCGCAGTCAGGGCATCTACTGATCGGCCACGCCGAGCAGCCAGAAGTAAAAAAGCCGGGGATGCCCCGGCTTTTTTTATGCCTGTGTCTCAGCGCTGCCAGGTGTCGCCCTCGACGCCCTCCACCAGCAGGCGGCGGGTCTCGCCGGCCGGCAGGGTGAGGCGCAGCGCCTGCCAGGCTGGCTGGTAGTGGCCGCGGCGCTGGAAGCTGAGGCGGATCTCGGTGTCGGTGCAGGCCATCTCCCACGTCAGCCACAGCGCCTCATCCTGCTGGTAGCCCCATGACTCGCCATCATCCTCAAACAGGCTGCCGTGGCTGACGCCGTGGCCGCGCAGCGGGTAGAGGCGCAGCTCGCGCTGGTCATCGGCCTGCGCGTCAACGTGCGTGATGCGGCTACTGTGCGGCAGGGCACTGCCAGCGCGCGTCAGCAGCGGCAGGCGCTCCAGCGGCGCGTCGAGGGTGACCCACTGGCCACCGGCGTACCACTGGCCGGTGTAGTAGTCATACCAACCGCTCTGGTTGTCCGGCAGCCACAGGCGGCGCTGGCGCTCGCCCGGCTCCACCACGCTCGCCACCAGCAGGTCACGCCCCAGCAGGAACTCGTCGCACTCGGCGAAGGTCTGCGGATCGTGCTCATGGTCGAGGAAGGTGGGGCGCAGCAGCGGCTCATCCTCATCATGCGCCTGCCACAGCAGCGTGTAGAGGTAGGGCAGCAGCCGGTAGCGCAGCGCGATGGCGTCGCGGATCGCCGGGGTGACGGTCGGGTACATCCACGGCTCGTTGACCGTCTGGTCATCGTTCCAGGAGTGGATGGTGAAGCGCGGGTGCATCACGCCATTCTGTACCCAGCGCACAAACAGCTCGGCGTCCGGTTTGTCGCCGGAGAAGCCGCCGACGTCGTGGCCGACGTTGTACAGCCCGGACAGGCTCATCCCCAGCCCCATGCGGGTGTTGTAGCGCAGCGTCTCCCAATTGGTGCGGTTGTCGCCGCTCCAGGTCTGCACGTAGCGCTGCATCCCGGCACAACCGGAGCGCGAGATGAGGTAGGGGCGTTTCTCTGGCGCGAAGGCTTGCTGCGCTTCCATCGAGGCACGCATCATCAGCAGCGGCATCACCGGGCGGATGTGCTTGATGGCGATCTCGCGGCCAAAGCCGTGGCAGCGTGCCTCACCGTCCCACACCTCATACTCGTTGTTGTCATTCCAGGTGGAGTCGATCCCCTTCTCCAGCAACTGGGTGGTGACCCCCTGTTGCCACCACGCGATGGCCGCCGGGTTAGTGAAGTCGAGGTGCGATCCCTCGTCATCCCAGAAGCTGGAGCGCTCCGGGCAGGGCTGCTCGGAGTCGCGGATAAACAGCCCGCGCTCCGCCACCTCCTGGTAGCGCGGGTGATCCTGCAACAGGCAGGGTTTGATGTTCGCCGCCAGCTTCAGGCCTGCGTCATGGAAGGCGCGGCTCATCACCTCCGGCTGCGGCACCTTGTCGTAGTTCCAATTAAAGACGTAGCGCTTGTTGTTGATGGAGGTGTAGCCGGAGGAGAGCTGGAACGAGTCGCAGGGGATCGCCTGCTCGCGGCAGAGGCGGATAAAGTGCATCAGCTGCTGCTGGGCGTCCGGCGCGTCGGTGTAGTGCATGGTCGAGCCGCTGTAGCCGAGGCTCCATTTCGGGCCGAACAACGTCTTGCCGGTCAGGCGCACAAAGGCCTTGGTGACATCCAGCACGCGCGGGCCGAGGAACAGGTAGTAGTCGATGTCGCCCGCCTCCGCCTGCCAGCGGCGGTAGGGCAGGTGGTAGTTGTCCAGCTCATTCCCCAGATCGAGCCAGCAGCTGCTCAGGTTGTCATAGAACAGGCCGAAGCTGACGCCGGGGCGCTGGGTGATGGTGAACGGGATGTGCTTGTAGAGCGGGTCGGTGCTGGCGGCGTTGTAACCCATCGCGTCCAGGTTGCGCATCTCATAGCGCTTGCCGGTGCGCTGCAACGGCCCGGCCTTCTCGCCCAGCCCGTAGTAGCGCTCCTCCGGGTAGCGGCGCTGGTAGTGCGCCACGCCGTCGCCGTGGGCATTGAGCTGGTAGGCGCTGGTGGGGCGGTCGCTGGCCAGCGGCTGCCATGCGCCAGCCTCGTCGCGGTGGTGCCACTCCAGCCACAGCGGCTGGTGCACGGTAACGCGCAGGCGATCGGTGCTGACGCGCAGGCCGCCGTCGATCTCCTCCAGTTCAAAGCCGGGCAGGGTGAAGCCCGCCAGACTCTCGCGCGGCCGCCCCTCCCACGGCGTCTCCCCCTCTGGCGCGATACTCCAGGTGCGATCCAGCGCCAGCTGGTTGCGGCGTTTGAGCAGCACGCGGAACATGCCGCTCTCCAGCACATAGAGGCAGAGGCGGTGGCTGCCCTCCACGGCCAGTTCCACGTGGTGGGCGTCTGATGACAGCAGTGACCAATTCTTCAGGATTTTCATCATTCACATTCCATTTCAGGCACGCGCGGTGCGGCGTTCAGCAATAAAGGCAATCAGGAAAATCGCGCCAATCAGGTCGAAAAAGCCCATGGCGATAAACAGCGGGTTGAAGCCGATGCGGTCGGCGGTGACGCCAATCAGCAGTGAGAACAGGAAGCTGGCGATCCAGGCGGCGGAGCCGCGCATCCCGTTCACCGTCGCCATCTGGCCACGGTCGAAGGTCTCCACCACCAGCGCGCTCAACATGCAGGAGATGATCTGGTGGCCGAAGCCGCCAATCGAGATCAACGCGATGGCGATATAGGGGTCTTCCGTCAGGGCGACCAGCGCCAGCGCCACCATCATGCAGGCCCCGGTGACGGAACTGGCGACCACCGAGTTGATGCGGGTGCAGCCAAACAGCTTCACGTAGAGGCGGGTCAGGTAGCCGCTGGCGGCGCTGCCGAGGTCGGCGGCGAGGAACGGCAGCCAGGCAAACATGGCGATCTGTTTCAGATCCATGCCGCGCTCATTGGCGAGGTAGAGCGGCACCCAGAAGCTGAGCACGGCCCACGCCGGTTCCGCCATAAAGGCCGGGATAGCGATGCCGTAGAAGCGGCGGTTCTTCGCCACGTTGCGCAGCGCGGTCAGGAACGGCTGCTTGACCGGCGGCGGCTCGTTGTCCTGCTGGATGAAGGCCAGCTCATCCTTGCTCAGGTTGGGGTGGCGCTCCGGGTTGTGGTAGCAGAGCCACCACAGCAGCACCCACGCCAGCGCCAGGCCGCCAGTGAACATGAACGCGCCCTGCCAGCCGAAGGAGACGTGGGCAAAGTAGACGATGGGCGGGGCCAGCATCGCGCCGATGGAGAAGCCGACGCCCGCCCAGCCGGCGGCGATTGGCCGCTCACGTTTCGGGAACCACTCACCGATGGTTTTGGCGTTGGCCGGGGTGGCCGCCGCCTCCGCGCCGCCCATGAAGAAGCGCAGGATCGCCAGATGCAGCCAGCTACCGGCCCCGGCATGCAGGATGCAGATGATGGCCCACAGGGTGGCGCAGATCATGAAACCGAGCTTCAGGCCAATCACGTCAATCAACCAGCCGCACAGCGGTTGGAACAGGGTATAGGCGAGCTGGAAGGCGCCGACAATGTAGGAGTACTGCTCGGTGGTGATGCCGAGGCTGGTCTTCAGCTCGGGCGCCAGGATGCCGAGGGAGTTGCGGGTAATGTAGTTGATGGTAACGCCAAGCAGAAACAGCACCAGCACCCACCAGCGTAGGTGGCGGAAGGTGCGTTTCGCCTTCACGGCGGTGACATCCTGATTTATGCCATGACTCATGGGGGGTCTCCACGTAGCAATGATTCTCGGATTGGTATAACAACTTAATTTGGCAATCAGTGGTTTAACTTTTTGAATTTAATCTTTTTTATGTGATCTGACGCAGCATTGCCGGGGCAGGCTGTTCGACAAATCGAGACTAATTGAGTTATAAATCGACCAACAGCGGAATTTATGAAAGCTTTTTCACCGTTACGGTAAAAACCGGTTTACGCAGCGGGAAATGTCATAGGGAAAGCGCATTTTTCCACCGTGAAAATTTTTTCATTGGCCAAATGGGCAGAGATCACAAAATGGAGAAAAAGCTAAAAATCAGCCAGATCGCCGCCCAGACCGGGCTGTCCATCAGTACGGTGTCGCGGGTGCTGGCGGGCAAGGCCAACACCAGCGAGGCGGCGCGGCGGCAGGTGCTGGCCTGCGCGCAGCACAACGGGGTGTTGCAGGGGCTGGCGGCCGGGCGGCTGCTGCTCAACAGTTTGGTGGTGTTTGCGCCACAGCGTGCCTTCGACGAGCGATTGGATGTCTTCTACTACCGGGTGATTCAGGGCATCAGCAAGGCGCTGGCCCCCCATGAGGTACGGCTGCGCTACTGCGCGCTGGAGGAGCACGACAGCGACGCCAACCTGTTTTTGGCGAAGATGAGTGAGGCGGAGAGCGAGGCGGCGATCTTGATCGGCATTGACGATCCGCACATCCACGATTTGGCGGCGAACGTCGGCAAGCCCTGTGTGTTGGTCAACTGCCGTGACCAGAAGATGCGCCTGCCGGGCGTGGCACCCGATCACCAGCTGATTGGCGCGGGCGCGGCCAGCTACCTGTTTGAGCAGGGGCACCGGGCGGTGCTGAACCTGCTCTGCCTGCGGCGCTACACCATGGAGCTGCGGCTGGCGGGCATCCGTGACGCCTGGGCGACGCACAACCTGCCGTTTGACGAGGCGCGGCACCTGATCGCCGCGCAGGGCTTTAGCGCCCGCGAGAGCGAGCAGCTGATCGCCGACTATCTGGCGGCCACGCCGCGCGGCCAGTGGCCGAGCGCGCTGCTGGTGGGCGGGGATTTCATGGCCGCTGGCGCGGTCAGCGCGCTGCAAAAGGCCGGGCTGCGGGTGCCACAGGATATGTCAGTGATGAGCATTGATGGCTTTAATCTGGCGGCGATCCATGACGTGCCGCTCACCTCGCTGCACGTGCCGCGTGATGAGCTGGGGGAGGAGGCGGTGCACATCCTGCAACAGCGGCTGATCCGCCCACAGGCACCGGTGGGCAACTGGCTGTTCGGCGGCACGCTGGCGGTGCGCGAGTCGGTGCGCCGGGTGCGTCTGCACCCCGGCCACAGCCCGGTGAAGGATGCCGGGCTGTATGATGAGTGACGGCTAGTGGCCGCCGCACACCTCGCACTGCGGGTTTTTCAGCAGTTTCAGGCTGCGGAACTGGAGGGTCATCGCATCAAACAGCAGCACCCGGTGGGTCGCTGGTTCGCCGTAGCGCGTCAGCACCTTGATCGCCTCCATCGCCTGCAAGCTGCCAACGGTGCCGACCAGCGGGGCCATTACCCCGGCCTCGACGCAGGTCAGGGCGTTCTCGCCGAACAGGCGGCTCAAGCAGCGATAGCACGGCTCATCTTCGTGCCAGGTGAAGACGCTGAGCTGCCCCTCCATGCGGATCGCCGCGCCTGAGACCAGCGGCGTGCGCGTGGCGAAGCAGGCGCGGTTGAGCTGGTTGCGGGTGGCGACGTTGTCGCTGCAATCGAGCACCACGTCAGCCGCCGCCACCTCTGCCGCCAGCGCCTCCTCCTCGAGGAGCTGGTTCAGGGTGCGGATACGCACATGCGGGTTGATGGCCGCCAGCGCCAGCGCCGCCGACTCCACCTTCGCCATGCCAAGGCGCGCGTCGCTGTGCAGCGTCTGGCGCTGCAAATTGGAGAGCGACACGGTATCGAAATCGACCAGCGTCAGCATACCGATGCCCGCCGCCGCCAGATATTGCGCCGCCGCGCAGCCAAGGCCGCCGAGGCCAATCACCAGCGCGTGGCTGGCCTTCAGCGCCTCCTGGCCGTCAAAGTCAAAGCCGCGCAGCACAATTTGCCGATTGTAGCGCAGCGTCTCCTCGTCGCTCAGTTCCGGGTGCATGGTCAGCCCCCCAGCAGGGCGTTGAAGAACTGGATGGTGACGGTCTCGCCCTCCGCCACTGACCCGCGTTCGCGCTCCAGCACGATAAAGCAGTTGGCCTGGCTGAAGGAGCTAAAGATGTGCGACCCCTGATGGCCGGTGGTGCGCACCGCCAGTTCACCCTGCTCGTTGGTGAAGGCGATGCCGCGCTGGAAGTCGAGTCGGCCCGGCTGCTTCTTCAGCCCGCTGGCGGCGACGGCTTTGAGCATCGGCGGCAGTTGCCAGTCACGGTGACCGGCCAGCCGGGCGATCAGCGGCTGCACCAACTGGTAGAAGGTGAGGGCGGCGGAGACCGGGTTGCCCGGCAGGCCGCAGAACCACGACTGGCTGAGGCGGCCAAAGGCGAAGGGCTTGCCCGGCTTGATCGCCAGCTTCCAGAAGCTGATTTCGCCCAACTCTTCCAGCATGGTTTTGGTGTAGTCCGCCTCGCCCACCGAGACGCCGCCGCTGCTGATCACCAGATCCGCCGCCGCGTCCGCCTGCTGGAACGCCTTGCGCAGCGCCTGCGGGTCATCCGGGATGATGCCGAGGTCAACCACCCGGCAGCCGAGCTGCTCCAGCATCAGCCGCACGCCGAAGCGGTTGGTGTCATAGATCTGGCCCGGCTGCAACGGCGTGCCGACCGGTTGCAGTTCGTCACCGGTGGAGAAGACCGCCACCGTCAGTGGCTCATAGACCGCCACGTCCGTGACGCCCAGCGACGCCAGCAGCGGCAGTTCCGCCGCGCCCAGCCGTCGGCCGACCGGCAGCACCGTCGCGCCCTGTGCAATGTCCTCACCGGCGCGGCGGATGTTCTGCCCGGCCTTCACCGGCGCGGTGAAGCGCACGCCCTGATCCGTCACCTCGCTCTCCTCCTGCATCACCACCGCCTCGCAGCCCGGCGGCACCGGCGCGCCGGTCATGATGCGGATGCAGTGGCCCGCTGGCCACTCGCCGTCAAAGGGCGCGCCAGCGAACGCCTTGCCCGCCACTGGCAGCGGCTGGCCGCTGGCGGCCTCCTCCACGCGCACGGCGTAGCCATCCATCGCGGAGTTGTCGAACGGCGGCACCTGCACCGGTGAGGTCACTTCGGCGGCGGTGATGTGGCCAGCGGCACTGGCCAGCGGGATGCGGGTGGCGATGCGCTGGCAACTGACCTGCGCGAGCATCTTCTCCAGCGCGTCATCCAACGACAGCAAACCGGCAAGGTGGGGGTGTTGTGGGGTCATCAATTACTCCGTTGTACGGCGGCCGCGCCGGGAGGGCAGGCGGCAAAAAATCGGGGGAATCTGCCCATTATGGCAGAGAACGCCGGGCTGACCAATCTGGCCGGTCACCCCGTTTTGCCCGGCGGCCAGAGAAAGCGGGCAGCGGCGCGCGGCGAAATCGGCGGCCCGCGGGGCGAAATCCTGTGATTTTGGTCACAAAGCACGGGGGAAAGCGGCGAACTGGCGCGGCAGGGGTGCCAGCGGCGCGGCAGCGGCATAGCATAGCCCTATTGACGCCGCCCCCGGCGGCCCCCAGCCACAAACCAAAGAGAGTACAGCGATGAGTCAATCTGATTGGTCAATTTCCCCCCCGTTACCGACGCTGGAGTTCCACTGGGAAGAGGGCAAAGACCCGCAGACCCCGCAGGAGGTAAATCAGTTTTTCTACAGCGACGCGCTTCAGGTGATCAAACAGCGGATGGTCGCCATTGGCCAGCGCATGTGGCAGAAAGACTACGTGGATGGCAACGGCGGCAACATCTCGGTGCGCGTCGGCGACAACCTGGTGCTCTGCACCCCCACGCTGATCAGCAAGGGCTTCATGACGCCGGATGACATGTGTCTGGTGGACATGGCGGGCCGCCAGAAGGCGGGCAAACGCCCCTCCACCAGCGAGATCAAGACCCACCTCGGCATCATGAGCCGCGTACCAGCCGCCAAGTCCTGCGTCCATGCCCATCCGGTGCACGCCAACGCCTTTGTCATCACTGGCAGCGTGCCGCCGACCGGCATCATGCCAGAGCCGGACATCTTCTTTGGCGAAGTGGTGCAGGCGAAGTACGCCACGCCCGGCACGCCGGAGAACGCCGACAACGTTGGCTCGGTGTCGCCAGACCACCAGTGCATCTTCATGGAGAACCACGGCGTGATCGTCTGGGGCAACCATGTGGAGGATGCCTACTGGAAGCTGGAGAACGTGGACTCCTACTGCCGCATCCTGCTGCTGGCGACCCAGCTCAACCTGCCGATCCAGCAGGTCAACGCCGCCTCGATGCATGACTTTATCGCCCTGCGCAAAAAGCTCGGGATGCCGGACAACCGCGACCAGCGCGGCACAGACACCCTGTTCAACGCGCGCGAGTTTGCTGGCAAGCCGCTGAAATCCCACCCGGACGCCTGATCTGCCCATGCCCCGCCTGCCGGGGCATTTTCCTGCCACCTGCCTGATGTTGCCCGGCAAAACCGTGATCCCCATTCCATAATTCCGTTCCGATCCCCAAATTGTCATGCGCCACAGAGTATGCTGCCGGAGTCATTGCCGACGTGGAGATTGACCGGAGCATGAAAAACACCCGCCATGAAGCACTGCTGAAATTGATCGCCGAACAGGATGTGATGAGCGTAAACCAGCTCTCCGAACAGCTGAGCGTCTGCCGGGAGACGATCCGCCGGGATTTGAGCGAGTTGCAGGAGCAGGGGCTGATCCTGCGCCGCCACGGCAAGGCCAAGCGCATCATCCAGCAGGATGACATTGGCATCCCCTTCACCCGCCGGGTGAAAAGCCACCTCCATGACAAGGATGATATCACCCGCCAGGCGCTGGCCTATATTGAGGCTGGCATGGTGCTGGCGCTGGATGCCAGTACCACCTGCTGGCACCTGGCGCGCAAGCTGCCAGATGTGCCGCTGACGGTGCTGACCAACAGCGCCCGCGTGGTGCGCGAGCTGGAGCGCCGCCAGTATGTCAGCGTGGTCTGCACCGGCGGCGAGCTGCTGCGCAAGGAGGAGGTCTACCGCAGCCCGGCGCTGCTGTCGCTCATCAAGCACTATGAGATTGACCTGTTCATGTTCTCCTGCGAGGGGCTGGACAAGCAGGGCACGCTGTGGGACTCCAACGACCACAATGCCGAGTTCAAGGCGATGCTGGTGAAGCGGGCGGCGCAGTCGCTGCTGCTGATGGACAAGAGCAAGCTGTGGCGGCAGGGCGTGGCACGCATCTGCGCCTTGCCAGAGGTGGACATCATCATCAGCAACCGCGAGCTGTCGCTGCCGCAGGCAAGCTGCGCCTGATCCCCGCCGCGCCGCTTCCCCGCTGGCGCGCGCTATTTCCCTGAATAACTTGCGTAAATATCCGCATAACGCCGGCTAAGTTTCTGCTTTACTTAGCCGGCGCGGCTAAATATAGTCAAAAAAAAGCAGTCCCAGCCATTCAGTGCCACACTGATTTATATGACGATCATTCCGCCTACGGATTGGTCGCGCTGGCTAAGCCACGAAAACACTGTGTCAGGACGCGCCAGAACGTGCGCGTTTTTTATGGATTGAGTGATTAACAGGGTGCAGGGCCTCATGCAGAGATCAATGATGACCGTTCATGACGGGCTGGCCGCACGGGCCATCTCCCCCTCCGGCCGGGCAGGGCGGCCACCGGCCGCGCCGGTGGCGGGGGCGATGCGTTGAACGGCGGAAGTAAACCGGTAAACGCCGCCCACGCCTCGTTGGCTGCCACGCTGCCAGAGGATCAGGTGCTGGCGGTGCGCGATCTCAGCGTCAGCTTCCGCACCGGTCGCCAGCCGGTGCAGGCGGTCAGCCAGCTCAGCTTTGATGTGCGGCGCGGCGAGACGCTGGCGATTGTTGGCGAGTCCGGCTCCGGCAAGTCCGTCACCTCGCTGGCGCTGATGCGGCTGGTGGAGCAGGGCGGCGGCGTGATTGACCAAGGGCAACTGCTGTTCCGCCGTCGGCGCGGGCAGGTGCTCGATCTGGCGCAGGCCGCCCCCGGCACGCTGCGCAGCCTGCGTGGCGCTGACATGGCGATGATCTTTCAGGAGCCGATGACCTCCCTCAACCCGGTGTTCACCGTCGGCGAGCAGATTGCCGAGTCCATCCGCCTGCATCAGGGCCGGGATCACCGGGGGGCGCGGCAGGAGGCGCTGCGGATGCTCGATCAGGTGCGCATCCCTGAGGCGCGCAACATCCTGGATCGCTACCCGCACCAACTCTCCGGCGGGATGCGCCAGCGGGTGATGATCGCGATGGCGCTCTCCTGCAAGCCAGCGCTGCTGATCGCCGACGAGCCAACCACCGCGCTGGATGTCACCATTCAGGCGCAGATTCTGCAACTGATCCGCGTGCTGCAACAGGAGTTGCACATGGGGGTGATCTTCATCACCCATGACATGGGCGTGGTGGCGGAGGTGGCCGACCGGGTGCTGGTGATGCACCGCGGCCAGAGCGTCGAGCAGAGTGACGTCAACAGCCTGTTTGCCGCGCCGCGCCACCCCTACACCCGCTCGCTGCTGGCGGCGGTGCCGAAGCTGGGGGCGATGCGTGGCCGCACCTTCCCGGCGCGCTTTGACCTGCTGAACGCCGAGGGCCGCCCCGGCGACCAGTTCGCCCTGCCACAGGACACGGTGCCCGCGCGGGCGCAGCCGGTGTTGCAGGTTAAGGATCTGGTGACGCGCTTTGACATCCGCAGTGGCCTGCTCAACCGCGTCACCCGCCGGGTGCACGCGGTGGAGCGGGTGAGCTTTGACCTCTACCCCGGCGAGACGCTGGCGCTGGTCGGCGAGTCCGGCTGCGGCAAGTCCACCACCGGGCGCTCGCTGCTGCAGCTGGTGGAGAGCCAGGGCGGCAGCATCACCTTCGATGGGCGGCGTATCACTGACCTGCACGGCGCGGCGCTGCAACACCTGCGGCGCGATATCCAGTTCATTTTCCAGGATCCCTACGCCTCCCTCGACCCGCGCCTGACGGTCGGTTACTCGATCATGGAGCCGCTGCTGGTGCATGGCGTGGCGCGTGGGCGGGAGGCCGAGGCACGCGTCGCCGCGCTGCTGGAGCGCGTCGGGCTGCTGCCAGAGCACGCCGCCCGCTACCCGCATGAGTTCTCCGGCGGCCAGCGCCAGCGCATCGCCATCGCGCGCGCACTGGCGCTCAACCCCAAGGTGGTGATCGCCGACGAGTCGGTTTCGGCGCTGGATGTCTCCATTCAGGCGCAGATCATCAACTTATTAATGGATTTGCAGCGCGAGTTTGGCATCGCCTTCCTGTTTATCTCCCATGACATGGCGGTAGTGGAGCGCATCAGCCACCGGGTGGCGGTGATGTTCCTCGGCCAGATTGTGGAGATTGGCCCGCGCCGCGCCGTGTTCGAAAACCCGCAACACCCCTATACACGCAAATTAATGGCAGCCGTACCCGTGGCCGACCCGGCGCATCGCCGACCGGAGCAGGCCCTTTTGGTGGATGAGATGCCAAGCCCGGTGCGGGCGGTGGGCGATGAGCCGATCGTCGCCCCGCTGGTGCAGGTCGGCGAGGGCCACTTTGTGGCGCGCCATCCGATTGCAGGTGCTTACTGACAGGGATAACCCCCAGGAGAAGAGAGATGACCCAGCAGACCCCAACCCAACGCGCGCTGGTGGCCGGTGCCATCCTGGCCGCACTGGCCGCCGCCCCCGCCTGGGCGGCCAAGGATGCCACCATTGCCGTTGGCTCCAACTTCACCACGCTCGATCCCTATGACGCCAACGACTCGCTGTCGCAGGCGGTGGCCAAGTCCTTCTATCAGGGGCTGTTTGGCTTCGACAAAGATATGAAGCTGATGAACGTGCTGGCCGACAGTTATCAGGTGAGCGACGACGGCCTGACCTACACCATTAAGCTGCATCCGGGGGTGAAGTTCCAGGATGGCACCGACTTCAACGCCGAGGCGGTGAAGGTCAACCTGGATCGCGCCAGCAACCCGGACAACCGCCTCAAGCGCTACAACCTGTTCAAGATGATCGCCTCCACCGAAGCGGTGGACGCCACCACGGTGAAGATCACGCTGAAAGCGCCATTCTCCGCCTTTATCAACAACCTGGCGCACCCGTCGGCGGTGATGATCTCGCCAGCGGCGCTGAAGCAGTATGGCAAGGAGATCGGTTTCCACCCGGTCGGCACCGGCCCCTACCAGTTTGTCGCCTGGAACCAGACCGATTTCGTCAAGGTGAAGAAGTTTGACGGCTACTGGAAGCCGGGCCTGCCGAAGCTCGACAGCATCACCTGGCGCCCGGTGGTGGACAACAACACCCGCGCCGCGATGCTCCAGACCGGCGAAGCCGATTTTGCCTACCCGATCCCCTATGAGCAGGCCGCCATCCTGAAGAACAACGCCAAGCTGGATCTGGTGGCGACCCCCTCGATCCTGCAACGCTACATCAGCTTCAACGTCACCCAGAAGCCGTTTGACAACCTGAAGGTGCGTCAGGCGATCAACTACGCCATCAACAAAGAGGCGCTGATCAAGGTCGCCTTTGCGGGCTACGCCGTGCCAGCCGAGGGGCCGGTGCCGCCGAGCATCGACTACGCCGCCCGTTACCAGCCGTGGCCCTACGACCCGGCCAAGGCGCGCGAGTTGCTGAAAGAGGCGGGCTACCCGAACGGCTTCACCACCACGCTCTGGTCATCGCACAACCACAGCACCGCGCAGAAGGTGTTGCAGTTCACCCAGCAGCAGCTGGCGCAGGTGGGCATCAAGGTGACGGTCACGGCGATGGACGCCGGTCAGCGCGCGGCGCAGGTGGAGGCGGTCGGCCAGAAAGAGGCCAAGGTACGGATGTTCTACACCGGCTGGTCAGCCTCGACCGGTGAGGCCGACTGGGCGCTGACGCCGCTGTTCGCCAGCCAGTCCGCGCCGCCGACCCAGTTCAACACCGCCTTCTACAGCAACCCGCAGGTGGACAAGGATCTGGCTGGCGCGCTGGCGACCACCGACCGGGCGGCGAAAGCGAAGCTCTACAAGGATGCGCAGGACAAGATCTGGGCCGACGCGCCCTGGGCCTTCCTCGCCACCGAGCGGCTGGTTTCGGCGCACAACAAACGGCTGACGGGCTTCTACATGATGCCGGATACCCTGTTCAGCTTTGATGACGCGGATATCCAATAGGGGCTGCGGCGGGCGCGCCGGGGTGCGCCCGCCGGGGACATAAGAGCCGATGCTGAACTACTTTTTAAAACGATTGCTGGGACTGGTGCCGACGCTGCTGATTGTGGCGGTGCTGGTGTTCCTGTTTGTCCACCTGCTGCCGGGTGACCCGGCGCGGCTGGCCGCCGGGCCGGACGCCGACGAGAGCGTGGTGGAACTGGTGCGCCAGGATTTGGGCCTCGACCAGCCGCTGCCGGTGCAGTTCCTGCACTTCTTCGCCAATGTGGTGCAGGGCGATTTTGGCACCTCGATGGTCTCCAAGCGGCCGGTGAGCGAGGAGATCGCCCAACGCTTCCTGCCGACGCTGTGGCTGACGCTGACCAGCATGGTCTGGGCGGTGCTGTTTGGCATGGCGATTGGCGTGGTCTCCGCCGTCTGGCGCAACCGCTGGCCGGATCGCCTCGGCATGACACTGGCGGTCTCTGGCATCTCCTTCCCGGCCTTTGCGCTCGGGATGCTGCTGATGCAGATCTTCTCGGTGGAGCTGGGCTGGCTGCCGACGGTGGGGGCGGAGAGCTGGCAGCACTACATTTTGCCCTCGCTGACCCTCGGTGCGGCGGTGGCGGCGGTGATGGCACGCTTCACCCGCGCCTCTTTTGTCGAGGTGATGCGCGAGGATTACATGCGCACCGCGCGAGCCAAGGGGGTGCGCGAGAGTCTGGTGATCGTCAAGCACGGGCTGCGCAACGCCATGATCCCGGTGGTGACCATGATGGGCCTCCAGTTCGGCTTCCTGCTCGGCGGCTCGATTGTGGTGGAGAAGGTGTTCAACTGGCCGGGACTGGGCCGCCTGCTGGTGGATTCGGTGGAGATGCGCGACTACCCGGTGATCCAGGCCGAAGTGCTGCTCTTCTCGCTGGAGTTTATCCTGATTAATCTGGTGGTGGACGTGCTCTACGCCGCCATCAACCCCTCGATCCGCTATAAGTGAGGCCGTAATGAAATTGTGGAGACGGGACGCCACGCTGGCCGGTATGCCGCTGGTGCGGGCGTCCGGGCTGGCAGCGGGCGGTGGTCGCACGCCGTGGCGCGCCTTCTGGCTGCGCTTCTGCCGCCAGCCAGTGGCGCTGGTGGCCGGGCTGTTTGTGCTGCTGCTGGTGGTGGTGGCGCTGTTTGCCCCCTGGCTGGCGCCCTATGACGCCGAAAACTTCTTTGACTATGACCGCCTGAATGAGGGGCCATCGCTGGTGCACTGGCTGGGCGTGGACTCGCTGGGGCGCGACATCTTCAGCCGCATCCTGATGGGCGCGCGCATCTCGCTGGTGGCTGGCGTGGTGTCGGTGGTGATTGGCGCGGCGATTGGCACGCTGCTCGGCCTGCTGGCTGGCTACTACGAGGGGTGGTGGGATCGCATCACCATGCGCATCTGTGACGTGCTGTTCGCCTTCCCCGGCATCCTGCTGGCGATTGGCGTGGTGGCCATCATGGGCAGCGGCATGGCGAACGTGGTGGTGGCGGTGGCGATCTTTAGCATCCCGGCCTTCGCCCGGCTGGTGCGTGGCAATACGCTGGTGCTGAAACACCAGACCTTTATTGAGTCAGCGCGCAGCATCGGCGCGCCGGATCGCACCATCCTGCTGCGCCACATCCTGCCGGGCACCGTCTCCTCCATCGTGGTCTACTTCACCATGCGCATCGGCACCTCCATCATCACCGCCGCCAGCCTCTCCTTTCTGGGGTTGGGCGCGCAGCCGCCGACGCCGGAGTGGGGCGCGATGCTGAATGAGGCGCGGGCCGACATGGTGATCGCGCCGCACGTCGCCATCTTCCCCAGCCTCGCCATCTTCCTGACGGTGCTGGCCTTCAACCTGCTGGGCGACGGCCTGCGCGACGCCCTCGACCCGAAACTCTGAGCTGCCCGGCGTTAAACCGGGACACCGCGCCAGCCGGGGGTCAACTAATCCTAAAAATCCGCTCTCCGGCTCGCCTTCGCCGGAGAGTTGGCTATACCTAAAAGTCCTCCAACATCAATAAGGAGTCACTGATGAAGTATCGCCAGCTTGGCCACTCCGGCCTGTTTGTGTCTGAATTGACCTTGGGAACCCTCACTTTTTCCGGCAGTGACGGCTTTGAGAAGACCGGCCAGGTGGATGCCAAAACCGCCCGCCGGATGATGGATATCGCCTTTGAGCAGGGCGTGAACACCGTGGACACCGCCGACCTCTACTCCAAGGGCGGTGCGGAGAGCGTGGTAGGCGAGGCGCTGGGCCGCGATCGCCAGCGCATCATCCTCGCCACCAAGGCGCGCAGCCCGATGAGCGATGATCCGAACGACAGCGGCGCGACCCGCTACCACCTGATCAAATCCTGTGAGAACAGCCTGCGTCGGCTGAAGACCGACCACATCGACCTCTACCAGATCCACAACTGGGATGGCGTGACGCCGGTCGAGGAGACGCTCTATGCGCTGGAGTCGCTGGTGCAGAGCGGCAAAATCCGCTACTACGGCACCTCCAACTACACCGGCTGGCAGATGATGAAGACGCTGGGCAAAGCCGAGCTACTGGGCGTCAACCGCCCGGTCAGCCAGCAGATCAACTACACGCCGGAGTCGCGCGAGGCGGAGTTTGAGCTGTTGCCGCTGGCGCTTGACCAGAACGTCGGCACGCTGATCTGGGGGCCAATGGGCGAGGGGCTGCTAACCGGCACCGTGCGCCGCGGCCAGAAGACGCCAGAGAGTTCCCGTCAGGGCAACGGCTGGCCGGAACCCTACGTGCATGACATGGAACACGCCTACGACGTGATCGACACGCTGGCGGCGGTGGGCGATGAGCATGGGGTGTCGCCAGCGCAGGTCTGCCTCGCCTGGCTCAACACCCGCCCGGCCATTAGCAGCCTGATTGTCGGCGCGCGCACCGAGGCGCAGTTGCGGGACAGCCTGGCCTCCGCGCGTCTGACGCTGACGCCGGAGCAGATCCAGCGCATCGAGCGCGCCACTCGCCCGGCACCGCGCTACCCCTACTGGCACCGCTTCACCTCCGGCATGGATCGCATCGACCCGGCGGAGCAGCCGTTCCTCGATGAGTACCGCGAGACGGTAGAACACCGGCAGCACCAGAACCAGTAACGCAAAACGCCGGGCAGTGCCCTGACACCGCCCGGTTACGATCCGGCGGGTATATAAAAAGCCTCCTCAATTCCTTGAGGGGGCTTTTTTATGCCGAAAAAACCGCTGGCGCTGAAGCGGCAACTCTCACCCTATTATTTCCCCCAATAGGTCGCCTGTTTTTATTTCTATTAAATAAATATTTAATGAATGGTTAAACCATAAAAGATTATCAGCGGTAATCAATTTCAAATTAATAAAAGATTAAGCAAATTTTAATTAAGATTTTCTTCCGTCTAACTTACTGTTTTTTATTTATGTCATTCGAACGCTTTGGCGTGGCGTGGAATTATTTTCGCTACACCGGGACATTTACTATCAATTGATATAATTTCTCTTCAAATTTTCCAGTAACCCTCAGTAATAACAATACCGTAACTTTTGCTTTTACGTGCTTTCGAAATGGAATTACACACTGGCTTTCCCAAGCCAGGGAAATGACTCGTCAAATACGCTTGAAGGTGAATCATGCAACGTAAAAAACTTCTCTCACTCTGTATTGCCCTCGCTATCAGTAATAATAGTTTTGCTACTGATACCATCGAAGATAAACAATCCATTAAATGCCCGACCAATATTAACCAGCTCACTCAAGAGCAGCGCGATGCCTTGCCCAAGGCCTGCCTGACCCCGACCGCGCTCTCACAGGAGGAGTGGACGTGGATCGCCGGTGGCGCGGTGGCCGCCGCATTGGCGGTGGGCTTTATCGTGGCCGATGACGACAGCGGCCATACCGCCACCAGCAGCGGTGATGGCGATGACGATGACGATGGCGATGACGTAGGCAAGGTTATCGATATTAATCAAGACAGCATCGGCGTTGGCATTGGGGACATGGGTAAGCAACTGGTGGTAGAGGGTTACACCATCAACAATAACGCCGCCACCGGCGCGCAGGCCGGCGGCACCGGTCTGAGCCTCAACGGAAATGACAACACCCTCAATACCCTTGGCCCCGTCGTGGTAGATGGCAGCGGCTCCACTGGCGTGCAGGTGGTAGGCAACGGCAATATCCTGAATAACGACGGTGATGCCACCCTCAGCAACGGCGGCACCGGCTTTGTCGTCGCCGGTGACAGCAATACCCTGAACCAACGCGGCGATATGGCAGTGGGCGACTTTTCCACCGGTATTAGCGTCAGCGGGCAGAACAACACCGTCAACCTGAGCGCTGATAATATCGCCGTCACCGGCCAGCAGGCCACCGGCGTGCAGGTCGCGGGCGAGGCCAATCAGGTGATCCTGACCGGCGATATGCGGGTGGATAAAGATCAGTCCTCCCCGCTGGCTGGCGAGAAATTTTATGATGCCACCACCGGGATTGCCGTCACTGGCAGCAACAATACGGTGATACTGGACGGCCACCTGCAGGTGGTGGTGGATACGGAGGTCGCGACCTTTGAATATGGTGATGATAATGGATCACAGGAGACTATTTCCGGCGTGACCATTAGCGGTGACGGTAACCGCGTGGAGTTGCAGCAGGGCCTTCAGATCACTGGGGAGGTGGATCAGATCGCGGATACGGCAGCAGGAAATGCGATTGCCGAACAACGCACGCAAACAGGCCATGAGCCAGCCATAGCTATCACCATTGACGGTGCCTCTACCCTCTCCCTGCAAGGAGAGAGCACCATTGATGGCGACTTCCCGGTCAGCTTTATTGGTTTTGCGCTTTCAAACGGTGGCCAACTGGAGATCGCTGAGGGCGCATCCTTAAACACATCGGGTATCACTGCTTACAATAATTACAATGGCGCATACAACTTCACACAGAACGCGAGTCTAATCACCCTTACCTCAGGGGCCTCCTTTATAAATAAGGGCACCATCCAGGCCGCTGATATGACGCTGGCACAGGGTGACGGCGAAAATACGCTGCTACTCAACCAGGGCAGTATCGACCTCCAACGTACCAGCCTGGTGGCCGGCCAGTCACTCTTTCTCCGTGCGTTGTACGCGTATGACGGTGCCTCTGCTATCAATGAGGGGACACTCACCGGCCACATCATGAATCAGGACAGCCTGTTGAATACTGCGACAAACACAGAAATTACCGACATAGGCTGGTCGAATAATCACGTGGTGGGTATCCAGTTAATGACGGCTGTTCATGGCGCCTCGGCAACCAATATGGCCGACGGCACGCTGGAGGTGTATGGCCGCGGCGTGGCGATGAATGCAATTGATAACAGCACCGCCGACAACTTTGGCACCATCACCACCGATGCGCTGTGGAAAGATGCGGCCGATACCACGCAAATGTCAGTAAATATCCCATCCGACTCGCCTAAAGACTTTGCCGTCGGCATGTATGCCGGCTCAGACAATTATGGTAGTGCTGACATCAATAGCGATGCCATTGCCACCAACCATCAGGGCGGCGTGATCACGGTGTATAACGCCGGGGCCGGTATGGTGGCTTATGGCAGCACCAATCAGGTCATCAATCAGGGCACGATTAACCTGGAGAGCAATGAAAATGCCCAGCCGGGCCAGCCGCTGGTAGGCATGGCGGTGTATAAGGGCGGCACCGCCATCAACGACACCACCGGCGTGATCAACATCAATGCTGAAAACGGTCAGGCGTTCTACAGCGATGGC
Source organism: Nissabacter sp. SGAir0207 (assembly GCF_005491205.1). Taxonomy (NCBI): domain Bacteria; kingdom Pseudomonadati; phylum Pseudomonadota; class Gammaproteobacteria; order Enterobacterales; family Yersiniaceae; genus Nissabacter; species Nissabacter sp. SGAir0207. The sequence continues at coordinate 2,540,080 of NZ_CP028035.1, read as the reverse complement.
AATGCCAACAACCTCATTATCAACCGCGGGCAGATTAATGTCGGCGACGGTGTACCGGACAGCGCCGACAACAGCAATACGCTGGCACAGGATGAACTGCCTGATGGCACGGTGCTGAGCGGCACCACCACGTTGACGCAAAATACGCTGGTCTACACCGACACCACCGTCAGCAATACCGGCACCGTCGAGGGCAACCAACTGGACGTGTGGGGCACGCTGAACAATGAGAGCGGGGCCACCATCAGTGCGCCACTGTCGGTTGAGAATCAGGGCGTCTTTAATAATGCGGGTACCGCTGCCAATCTCTCCGTCACTACCGGCGGCACCGTCAATAACAGCGGCGTGATTGACGGCACCCAGCCGGTGGTCACCGACGCAACCATTATCAACAATGCCGGCGGCACCATCCAGAACGGGGCCGTGACCGACCGCAGCACCCTGACCAACCACGGCAACTGGAATGCCACTAATAACAAAGACTTCTGGCTGCGCAGCAAGAGCGTGATGAACAATGCCACTGACGGCACGATTACCATCGCTAACCAGCGCAACATGACGGTTGAGAGTGGCTCGGTGTTCAAAAACAGCGGCACCATAATCAGCACCGACACCAAGAAAGATCAGACGGTGTTGCGGCTTGGCAAGAATGGCGGCAACAGCATCATTAACAACGGCACCATCAGCCAGACCGGCAGTAGCGTGCTGGTGGGATCGGCCTTTGACCATGCTAACGCCTCGACCTTCTGGAATCAGGGCGACGGCCTGAACGGCTACAGCGGTGCCACCGGCGAGGTGAACTATAACGCCGCCAACGGCACCGCCGTGTATATGAAAAACAGCAACACCGTGGCAATCAACGACGGCGTGATGAACATCAGCGGCAGCAACACGGTGGCGATGAAAGGCAGCAGCAACGCCCAGCTGGTGAACAACGGCACCATCAACCTCGGCACTGAAGGCACCACTGACAGCGGCATGGTAGCGATGCAACTGGATGCCAACGCCACTGCCGACGCCGTGTTAGAGAACAACGGCACCATCAATATCTATGCGTCAGACTCCTACGCCTTCAGCCAATTGGGCGACAATGGCCGCATCGTCAACAACGGCACGGTCAATCTGGCCGGGGCCAATAGCGGCTTGGTGAAAGAGAGCGATGTGCAGATTGCCGGGGTCAATGGCAACACTGACGACAAGAGCGAAACGCACTACGCCAGCTACACCCTGCCGACTGACCCGACGACCGCCAGCACGCTGAACCAGTACACCATCGGCACCAACGCTGACGGCACCGCCGGGACGCTGACCGCCAACAATGTGGCGCTGGGCGACGTATCGATTGATACCGGCTTTACGCAGGGCAGTGCCGCCACCACCCAAACATTCAACGATGTGTTTGTCGGCGACAACATCAGCGGTGAGCAGAACATCACCTCGACCAGCGTGGTATGGAGCGCCGAAGGCCAGAAAGACGACAGCGGCAACGTGGACGTCACCATGACCAAAAACGCCTACGCGGACGTGGTGAGTGACGACAGCGTGTCCAGTATCGCCGGGGCGCTGGATGCGGCCTACACCAACAACGACCTGTTCACCAGCCTGAACCTGAAGAGCACCGCGGAGCTGAACAGTGCACTACGCCAAATCTCCGGCAGTCAGGCGAAAAGCGTGGCACGGGATGCGCGCGTACTCGGCAACCGCTTTGAGATGCTGGCTGACACCGCACCAACTATGGGCAACGGACTGGCGTTTAACGTGGTGGCGAAGGGTGACCAGCGCAGTGAGCTGGGCAACGACACACGCTATGACATGATGGCGCTGCGTCAGCAATTTGCGCTGGGCAACAATCAGACGCTTTCGCTGGAGTACGGCATTGCGCGGCTGGATGGCGACGGCGATGTCAGCACCGCTGGTGACAACGGCGTGACCGGTGGCTACAGCCAGTTCTTTGGCGTGCAGCACTCGCTGCCGCTGGCCGACAGTAGCCTGAGCTGGAATAACGCCCTGCGTTATGACATTCACAACCTCGACAGCAACCGGCAGGTGCAGTACGGCGATGTGAATCGCGTGGCGGACAGCGACAATAACCAGCAGTACCTGGAGTTCCGCAGCGAGATGGCGAAAAGCTACACCCCACAGAAGGGGCTGACGCTGACGCCGTTCGCGGGCATGAAGCTGCGCCACACTACTGAAGAGGGCTACAACGAACGCGGGGCCGGTGACTTTAACCTGCGCATGTCAGGCGTTGAAGAGACGGCCGTGGACGCGGTGGCTGGTCTGAAACTGACCTACGCCGGTGACAATGGCTGGGCGGCCACCGCGACACTGGAGGGCGGCCCGAACCTGAGCTACCAGCAGGGTGAACGCACCGCCTCGTTGCAGGGCGCGGCCGGTCAGCGCTTCCGCGTGGAAGATGGCCAGAAAGGCGGCGGCGTTAACGGACTGGCACAGGTGGGCGTGAAGTACCAGAGTAAAAAAGCTGCATTGAGCGCCGATGCCTACCACTGGCAGGAGGATGGCCTGCGTGACACCGGGCTGATGGTAAACTACCGCTACCACTTCTGATCCCTGTAAACCCCGCCCGGTTGAACGATCCGGCGGGTATGAAAAGCCCCATCAGTTTCCTGATGGGGCTTTCTTATGCCGTAAAAACCGCTGGCGCTGAAGCGGCAACTCTCACCCTATTATTTCCCCGAATGGGTCGCCTGTTTTTATTTCTATTAAATAAATATTTAATGAATGGTTAATCCATAAAAGATTATCAGCGGTAATCAATTTCAAATTAATAAAAGATTAAGCAAATTTTAATTAAGATTTCCTTCCGTCTAACTTACTGTTTTTTATTTATGTCATTCTAATCCTTGGCGTTTCGTGGAATTATTTTCGCTACACCGGGACATTTGCTATCAATTGATATAATTTCTCTTCAAATTTTCAAGTGACCCCCAATGATAACAACACCGTAATCCTTGCTTTTACGTGCTTTCGAAATGGAATTAAACCCTGACTTTTTCAAGCCAGGGAAATGACTCGTCAAATACGCTTGAAGGTGAATCATGCAACGTAAAAAACTTCTCTCACTCTGTATTGCCCTGGCTATCAGCAATAATAGTTTTGCCGCTGATACCCCCGAAGATAAAACCCCTCTGAAATGCCCGACCAATATCAACCAGCTCACTCAAGAGCAGCGCGACGCCCTGCCCAAGGCCTGCCTGACCCCGACCGCGTTCTCACAGGAGGAGTGGACGTGGATCGCCGGTGGCGCGGTGGCCGCCGCGTTGGCGGTGGGCTTGATTGTGGCCGATGACGACAGCGGCCATACCGCCACCAGCGGCGGTGATGACAATGGCGATGACGTAGGCAAGGTTATCGATATTAATGAAGACAGCATCGGCGTTGGCGAAGGCAATATCGGCACGCAACTGGCGCTGGATGGTCACACCATCAACAATAACGCCGCCACCGGCGCGCAGGCCGGCGGCACCGGCCTGAGCCTTAGCGGAAATGACAACACCCTCAATACCCTCGGCCCCGTCGTGGTGGATGGCAGCGGCTCCACTGGCGTGGAGGTAACGGGTAATGGCAATACGTTGAATACCGATGGTGATGCCACGCTCAGCAACGGCGGCACCGGCTTTGTCGTTGCCGGTGACAGCAACACCCTGAACCAGCGTGGCGATATGGTGGTGGGCGATTTTGCCACCGGCATCAGCGTCAGCGGGCAGAACAACACCGTCAACCTGAGCGCTGATAATATCGACGTGATTGGCCAGCAGGCTACCGGCGTACAGGTCACGGGCGAGTCCAATCAGATCACTCTGACCGGTGACATGCGGGTCGATAAAGACCAGTCCTCCCCGCTGGCCGGCGAGAAATTTTATGATGCCACCACCGGGATTGCCGTCACTGGCAGCAACAATACGGTGGTGCTGGACGGCCATCTACAGGTGGTGGTGGATACGGAAGTCGCGCCCTATAAATCTGCCAAAGAGAATGGCTCACAGGAGACTATTTCCGGCGTGACCATCAGCGGCGACGGTAACCGCGTGGAGTTGCAGCAGGGCCTCCAGCTCACCGGGGAGGTAGATCAGATCGCCGATACGGCAACAGGAAATGCCATTGCCGAACAACGCAAGGGATTGGGGCCAGCTGCGGCCATCACCATTGATGGCGCCTCTACCCTCTCCCTGCAAGGAGAGAGCACCATTGATGGTAACTTCCCGGTCGGCATCAATGCCTTTGCGCTCGCGAATGGTGGCCAACTGGAGATCGCTGAGGGCGCATCTTTAAACACGTCGGGTATCACGGCTTACAATAATTACAATGGTGCAGACCAATTTACACAGAATGCCAGTCTGGTCGCCCTTACCTCAGGGGCCTCCTTTGTAAATAAGGGCACCATCCAGGCCGCTGATATGACGCTGGTGCAGGGGGACGGCGAAAATACGCTGCTGCTCAACCAGGGCAGTATTGACCTCCAACGTACCAGCCTGCTAACAGACCAGGCGCTCTTTTCCCGTGCGTTGTACGCGTATGACGGTGCCTCTGCTATCAATGAGGGGACACTCACCGGCCACATCATGAACCAAGACAGCTTGTGGAACGCCAAGACAAGCACAGAAATTTCCGACATGGGCTGGTCGAATAATACCGTGGTGGGTATCCAGTTAATGACGGCTGTTCATGGCGCTTCGGCAACCAATATGGCCGACGGCACGCTGGAGGTGTATGGCCGCGGCGTGGCAATGAATGCAATTGATAACAGCACCGCCGATAACTTTGGCACCATCACCACCGATGCGCTGTGGAAAGATGCGGCCGATACCACGCAGATGGCAGCCAACATCCCGTCCGCCTCAGCCAAAGACTTTGCCGTCGGCATGTATGCTGGCACAGACGGTTATGGTGGCACCAAAAGTAACGCCATTGCCACCAACCATCAGGACGGGACGATCACGGTGTATAACGCCGGGGCCGGTATGGTGGCCTATGGTAGCGGTAATCAGGTTATCAATCAGGGCACCATTAACCTGGAGAGCAATGAAAATGCCCAGCCGGGCCAGCCACTGGTAGGTATGGCGGTGTATCAGGGCGCTACCGCCATCAACGACACCACTGGCGTGATCAATATCAATGCTGAAAACGGTCAGGCGTTCTACAGCGATGGCAATGCCAACAACACCATTATCAACCGCGGGCAGATTAATGTCGGCGATGGCATACCGGACGACGCCGACAACAGCAGCACGCTGGCTACGCAAGAGTTAATTGACGGCACGGTGCTGAGCGGCACCACCACGTTGACACAAAATACGCTGATCTACACCGACACCACTGTCAGCAATACCGGCACCGTCGAGGGCAGCGGGTTGAGCGTCTGGGGCACACTGGACAATGAGAGCGGGGCCACCGTCAGTGCACCGCTGACCGTTGAAAATCATGGCACCGTCAATAATGAGGGCACTCTCACCACCCTCTCTGTTACAAGCAGGGGCACTGTCAATAACAGCGGCGTGATTGACGGTGCCCAACCGGTGGCCACCGACGCAACCATTATCAATAATGCCGGCGGCACCATCGAGAACGGGGCCGAAACCGACCGCAGCAACCTGACCAACCACGGTACCTGGAACGCCAATACCAGCGAGGATTTCTGGCTGCGGGACCAGAGCGTGTTTAATAATGCTGTTGACGGCACTATCACGCTCACCAATAAGCGCAACCTGATGGTACAGAGTGTGTCGAGTTTCAAAAATAGCGGCACCCTGAGCAGTGACGGTTCGCAGGGTAGCCGTGCCAGTTTGCAGCTCGGCAAAGGCGGCGGCAACAGCATCATTAACAACGGCACCATCAACCAGACCGGCGGCAGCAGCGTGCTGGTGGCATCGATATCCGACCGTAACGAGGCCTCGACCTTCTGGAATCAGGGCGACGGCCTGAACGGCTACAGCGGTGCCACCGGTGAAGTGAACTATAACGCCGCCAACGGCACCGCCGTGTATATGAAGAACACCAATACCGTGGCGATCAACGACGGCGTGATGAACGTCAGCGGCAGCAACACGGTGGCGATGAAAGGCAGCAGCAATGCGCAACTGGTAAATAACGGCACCATTAACCTCGGCACTGAAGGCACCAGCGACACTGGCATGGTGGCGATGCAACTCGACGCCAACGCCACTGCCGACGCGGTGCTGGAGAACAACGGCACCATCAATATCTATGCGTCGGACTCCTACGCCTTCAGCCAGCTGGGCGACAACGGCCGCATCGTCAACAACGGCACTGTCAATCTGGAGGGCACGGGCAGCGGGCTGGTAAAAGAGAGCGACGTGGAGATTGCCGGGGTCAACGGCAATACCGACGACAAGAGCGAGACGCACTACGCCAGCTACACCCTGCCGACCGATCCGACGACCGCCAGCACGTTGAACCAGTACACCATTGGCACCAACGCTGACGGCACCGCCGGGACGCTGACCGCCAACAATGTGGCGCTGGGCGACGTATCGATTGATACCGGCTTTACGCAGGGCAGTGCCGCCACCACCCAAACATTCAACGATGTGTTTGTCGGTGACAATATCAGCGGCGAGCAGAACATCACTTCCACCAGCGTGGTGTGGAGTGCCGAAGGCCAGAAAGACGACAGCGGCAACGTGGATGTCACCATGACCAAAAACGCCTACGCGGACGTGGTGAGTGACGACAGCGTGTCCAGCATCGCCGGGGCGCTGGATGCGGCCTACACCAACAACGACCTGTTCACCAGCCTCAACCTGAAGAGCACCGCGGAGCTGAACAGCGCGCTACGGCAAATCTCCGGCAGTCAGGCGAAAAGCGTGGCACGTGACGCGCGCGTGCTGGGCAACCGCTTTGAGATGCTGGCTGACACCGCACCAACTATGGGCAACGGACTGGCGTTCAACGTGGTGGCGAAAGGTGACCAGCGCAGTGAACTGGGCAACGACACCCGCTATGACATGATGGCACTGCGCCAGCAGTTTGCATTGGACAACCACCAGACGCTTTCGCTGGAGTACGGTATCGCCCGGCTGGATGGTGACGGCGATGTCAGCACCGCCGGTGACAACGGCGTGACCGGTGGCTACAGCCAGTTCTTCGGTGTGCAGCACTCGCTGCCGCTGGCAGAAAGTGGCCTGAGCTGGAACAACGCCCTGCGCTATGACATCCATAACCTCGACAGCAACCGGCAGGTGCAGTACGGCGACGTCAATCGCGTGGCCGACAGCGACAACAACCAGCAGTACCTGGAGTTCCGCAGCGAGATGGCGAAAAGCTACACCCCACAGAAGGGGCTGACGCTGACGCCGTTCGCGGGCATGAAGCTGCGTTACACCTCGGAGGAGGGTTACAACGAGCGCGGTGCGGGTGACTTCAACCTGCGCATGTCAGGCGTTGAGGAAACGGCGGTAGACGCCGTGGCTGGCCTGAAACTGACCTACGCCGGGGACAATGGCTGGGCGGCCACCGCCACACTGGAGGGCGGCCCGAACCTGAGCTACAGCCAGGGTGAACGCACTGCGTCATTGCAGGGCGCGGCCGGTCAGCGCTTCCGCGTGGAAGACGGCCAGAAAGGCGGCGGCGTTAACGGGCTGGCGCAGGTCGGCGTGAAGTACCAAAGCAAACAGGCGGCACTGAGCGCCGATGCCTACCACTGGCAGGAGGATGGCCTGCGTGATACCGGGCTGATGGTAAACTACCGCTACCACTTCTGATCCCTGTAAACCCCGCTCGGTTGAACGATCCGGCGGGTAGATGAAAAAAGCCCCATCAGTTTCCTGATGGGGCTTTTTTATGCGTTTCAAAACATCTTGAACGCTGTCCGGCTTTGTATAGATCAGGCGGTGTGGTTGCCGCCGGTCACGCCAAACACCTCGGCGGTGATGTAGCTCGACTCCTGCGAGGCGAGGAACACATAGATCGGTGCCAGTTCAGCGGGCTGGCCAGCGCGTTGCAGCGGGGTGGCGCTACCAAACTCCGGGATGTTCTCCTGCAACTGGCCGCCAGCCACCTGCAACGGCGTCCAGATCGGGCCGGGCGCGACGATGTTGACGCGGATGCCCTTGCTGGCGACCTGCTTGGCCAGCGCGCGGCTGTAGGCGATGATCGCGCTCTTGGTGGAGGCGTAGTCGAGCAGGAACTTGCTCGGCTGGTAAGCCTGAATCGAGGAGGTGGTGATGATGGAACTCCCCTCCGGCAGCAGCGGCAGCGCCGCCTTGGTGATCCAGAACATCGCGAAGACGTTAGTCTCAAAGGTCTTGCGGAACTGCTCGGTGGTCAAATCGCTGATGTTCTCAATCGCCACCTGCTTACCGGCCACCAGCGCCAGAATATCCAGCCCGCCCAGCTGCTCATGGGCATCGGCCACCAGCTTCTGGCAGAAGATCTCATCGCTGATGTCGCCCGGCAGCAGCACGGCCTCGCGGCCCGCCGCACGTACCAACTCCGCCACCTCTTCGGCGTCACGCTGCTCGGCGGGCAGGTAGTTGATGGCGACATCCGCCCCTTCACGGGCGTAGGCGATGGCGGCCGCGCGGCCGATACCGGAGTCACCGCCGGTGACCAGCGCTTTGCGGCCCTCCAACCGGCCGCTGCCGCGGTAGCTCTCCTCACCGTGATCCGGAGCAGGCTGCATATTGACGGCCAAACCCGGCGCGGGCTGAGTCTGCTTTGGATAACGGTCATGCTTGTACTGGGTGAGTGGATTCTGGCGGGTATATTGGTCTGGTTTTGACATCGTTTCTTCTCCATTCACTTGAAACAACAGGAGGCGCCCCAGCACTTGCGGGGCGCATGACATTCGCTTCTGACCATAAAGTGTAGTAGATCCCGACGGTTGCGCCAGCCAGCGTGCGGGAGAGCGGCCCCCGCCGCGGGTGGGCGGGGGCCGGGGGAGGGGGCAAATCAGGCGAACAGATGCTGCGCGTGGAAGCGCAGGTGATCCTCGATAAAGCTGGCGATAAAGAAGTAACTGTGGTCATAGCCGGGCTGGGTGCGCAGCGTCAGCGGCCAGCCATTCTGGGTCGCCAGCTCCTCCAGTTTGCTCGGCTGGAGCTGGTCTGGCAGGAACTGGTCGGCGTCGCCCTGATCGACCAGCATCGGCAGCGGTTCGGCCGGGCGGCTCGCCAGCAGGTGGCAACTGTCATAGGCCAGCCAGCGCTGCTCATCCGCGCCCAGATAGGCGGTGAACGCCTTGCGGCCCCACGGCACCTGGCTCGGGTTGACGATCGGCGCGAAGGCCGAGGCCGAGCGGTAGCGCTGCGGGTTGCGCAGCGCCAGCATCAGCGCGCCGTGGCCGCCCATTGAGTGGCCGCTGATGGATTGGCGATCGCTGACGTTCACCTGCTCGCGCACCAGCGCGGGCAGCTCATCCACCAGATAGTCATACATCCGGTAGTGCGCCGACCACGGTGCCTCGGTGGCGTTCAGGTAGAAGCCCGCCCCCTGGCCGAGGTCATAGCTTTCGTCATCCGCCACCCCTGCGCCGCGCGGGCTGGTGTCTGGCATCACCAGCACCAGCCCCAGTTCGGCGGCGACCCGCTGCGCACCAGCCTTCAACGTGAAGTTCTCGTCGTTGCAGGTCAGCCCGGAGAGCCAGTAGAGCACCGGCGGCGGGGCATCGTCGCGCGGCGGCGGCAGGTAGAGGCTGAAGGTCATGTCGCAGTTCAGGCTGCTGCTGGCGTGGCGGTAGCGCTGCTGCCAGCCGCCAAACAGCCGGTGTTCCTCAAGAAGCTCAATGCTCATCCGGTGCGCCCCGCTTACTGGTCAAAGTGGATGACGGAGCGGATCGACTTGCCCTCATGCATCAGGTCGAAGGCCTCGTTGATCGCCTCCAGCCCCATGGTGTGGGTGATGAAGTCATTGAGCTGGAACTTGCCGTCGAGGTAGTCCTGCACAATGCCCGGCAGCTGCGAACGGCCCTTCACGCCGCCAAACGCCGACCCGCGCCAGACGCGGCCGGTCACCAGCTGGAACGGGCGGGTGGCGATCTCTTCGCCCGCGCCCGCGACGCCGATGATCACTGACTCGCCCCAGCCCTTGTGGCAGCACTCCAGCGCCGAACGCATCACGTTGACGTTGCCGATGCACTCAAAGGAGAAGTCCACGCCGCCGTCGGTCATCTCGACAATCACTTCCTGAATCGGCTTGCTGTGATCTTTCGGGTTCACCAGATCGGTCGCGCCCAGTTTGCGCGCCAGCTCAAACTTGCTGGTGTTGATGTCGATGCCGATGATGCGGCTGGCTCCGGCCATCTGCGCGCCGATGATGGCCGACAGGCCGATGCCGCCGAGGCCAAAGATCGCCACGGTGTCGCCCTTTTTCACCTTGGCGGTGTTCATCACCGCACCCATGCCGGTGGTGACGCCACAGCCCAGCAGGCAGACCTCCTCCAGCGGGGCCTCCTTGCTGATTTTTGCCAGGGAGATCTCCGGCACCACGGTGTACTCCGAGAAGGTAGAGGTGCCCATGTAGTGGAAGATCGGCTGGCCATTCTTGGAGAAGCGGGTGGTGCCATCCGGCATCAGCCCCTTGCCCTGTGTGGTGCGGATCGCCTGACAGAGGTTGGTTTTGCCAGAGCGGCAGAATTTGCACTCGCCGCACTCTGGGGTGTAGAGCGGGATCACGTGGTCGCCGACCGCCACGCTGGTGACGCCTTCACCCACGGCTTCCACCACGCCGCCGCCCTCATGGCCGAGGATCACCGGGAAGATGCCCTCCGGGTCTTTGCCGGAGAGGGTGTAGGCATCGGTGTGGCAGACGCCGGTGGCGACGATGCGTACCAGCACCTCGCCCTTCTGCGGCGGCATCAGATCCACTTCCTCAATGGTCAGCGGCTGGTTAGGGCCCCAGGCCACGGCGGCGCGGGTTTTGATCATCTCCATGTGTTGCTCCTTACAGGGTATTTAGGGGTGTCAGAACAGGGATGGCGCAATAAGTGTACGTCACTCACCGGCAATCGGGTGTTTCAGCGCCGGAACGACGCCATCGTTGTACTCAATAATGATCTCCTTCAACGCCCGCACATTGGGGCTGAAGGCTTCACGCCGCCAGATCAGGTGGGTGGCGGTCTCCGCCACCTCCGGCGGCAGCGCGTGGGCGGCCACTTGCCCTTCGCCGGGTAGCTGCGCCAGCACCGTGCGCGGCATCAGCGCGATGCCCGCGCCGCTGGCGACGCAGGCCAGCATCGCGTGGTAGGAGCGCAGGGTTTGCACGCTGCCGACCAGCACGCCAGCCTGTTTCAGCCAGGCCAGCAGGGTGTGGCGGTAGCTGCACCCCTCGCCGAAGGCAAACACCGTCAGCGGGCCACTGCCCGCCACGGGCAGGGGAGTGCCAGCCGGTGCCACCAGCAGCAGCTCCTCACGGAAGGCGACGCAGGCGTTGAGGTCATCCGGCTCAACCGGGCCATCCACCAGCGCGGCGGCGAGGGTGCCCGCACGCACGCGCTCAATCATTTCGCCGGAGGTGCCGGTCAGCAGCGACAGCGACACCGCCGGGAAGCGCTGGTGGTAGCGCGCCAGCAACAGCGGCAGCCGGGTGGCGGCGGTGCTCTCCATCGACCCCAGGGCGAACTGGCCGGCTGGCTCACCGGCGTGGGTGATGCTCATCGCCTCATCGCTTAGCGCCAGAATGCGTTGGGCGTAGTTCAGGAAGTTGTGGCCCATTGCCGACAGCCGCACGCGCTGCTTCTCGCGGATAAACAGGTCTGTGCCCAGCTCCTGCTCGAGCTGGCGCAAGCGGGTGGTGAGGTTGGAGGGGACGCGGTGCAGCTGTTCGGCTGCCTTTACCAGCGAACCGGTCTCCGCCACGCAGCAGAACATCCTAAGCTGGGTCAGATCCATGTTTTCTCTTTTTGTGAGGAAGTGAAAGGATGTTATTCATTTTTTGTGAGTGTAGCGATCTGGTGACGCGTTGGCAACTGGCGATAACCGGGCGGGCAGGGGAGCACCCATCCACACCACCGATAACTTGCAGCTATTTCATCAATCACGAAGCGTAATCGCTGGATAATCGCCGTCTACTCAACTACAGTGAGGCACCAAATTTTGGCGTGATCCCAGCCAAAATTGTAATACCTGTAGGAGAAGAAGAATGGCAACGCTGAGTAAAGAAGCCGCACTGGTTCATGAAGCGCTGATGGCGCGCGGCCTGGAGACCCCCTTGCGGCCGGAACCGATGCTTGATCGGGAGACCCGTACCCGCCACATCCAGGAGCACATGACCAGCATCATGCAGTTGCTGAACCTCGACCTGAACGATGACAGCCTGGCGGAGACGCCGAACCGCATCGCCAAGATGTATGTCGATGAGATCTTCTCCGGCCTGGATTACAGCAACTTCCCGAAGATCACCATCATCGAGAACAAGATGCGGGTGGATGAGATGGTGACGGTGCGTGACATCACGCTGACCAGCACCTGCGAGCACCACTTTGTCACCATCGATGGCAAGGCGACCGTGGCCTACATTCCCAAAGATGGCGTGATTGGCCTCTCCAAGATCAACCGCATCGTGCAGTTCTTCTCCCAGCGCCCGCAGGTGCAGGAGCGTCTGACGCAGCAGATCCTGGTGGCGCTGCAAACCCTGCTTGGCACCAATAATGTTGCGGTATCCATTGATGCGGTACATTATTGCGTGAAAGCACGCGGTATCCGTGATGCGACCAGCGCCACCACCACCACTTCGCTGGGCGGTCTGTTCAAGTCCAGCCAGAACACCCGCCAGGAGTTCCTGCGCGCTGTCCGCCACGTCTGAGTCCGCACCCCGTTACCGGCGACGCCCCAAGGCGTCGCCTGACACTACAGGATGTTGTGACCTATGCGCCAACCACGCATTGCCCCCCTTGACTGCGCCCGCGGGATCGCCATCCTTGGCATTCTTCTGCTCAACATCAACTCCTTCGGCCTGCCACGCGCGGCCTACCTGAACCCGGCCTATCTGGGGCAGCCCTCCACCGGCGACGCCTTGACCTGGGTCATCATGGATGTGCTGGCGCAGGCCAAATTCCTCACCATGTTCGCGCTGCTGTTTGGCGCCGGGCTGCAACTGCTGTTGCCGCGTGGCTCCGGCTGGATTCAGGCGCGCCTCTCCTGGCTGGTGCTGCTTGGGCTGGTGCACGCCATCTTCTTCTGGGAGGGGGACATTCTGCTCTCCTACGGGCTGATTGGGCTGGTGTGCTGGCGCATGATCCGCGAGGCACCCTCCAGCCGCACGCTGGTGACCACCGGGGTGCTGCTGTTTGTGCTGGGGGTGGCGGTGCTGGCGATGTTCGCCTTTATCACCAGCCCGGAGCCGGGCAGCTTCTGGCTGCCGGGGGCGGCTGACCGCCAGTATGAGGCGCTGTGGAAGATGCAGGGCGGCCCCGAGGCGTGGCGCAACCGGCTGGATATGCTCTCCTCCATGCTGATCTCGATTGCCGCGCAGTATGGCTGGGAGCTGATGGGCGCGATGATGGTGGGCGCGGGCCTGATGCGCAGCGGCTGGCTGCGTGGCAAGTTCAGCCTGCGCCACTACCGCTATACGGCGCTCTGCCTGATAACGCTTTCATGGCTGATCCAGATCCCGACGGCGCTGGTGCAGTGGCATTTGGGCTGGGAGTACCGCTGGAGCGGCTACCTGTTACAGGCACCGCGCGAGATTGGCGCAATGATGCAGTCGATTGGCTATCTGGCGCTGGTCTACGGCTTCTGGCCGACGCTGGTGCGCTGGCGGGTGTGCGACTGGCTGTCGCAGGTCGGGCGCATGGCGCTCACCAACTATCTGGTACAGACCCTGATCTGCACCACGATCTTCTACCGCTTTGGTTGGGTACAGCACTTTGGCCGCCTGCAACTGTTGGCCTTTGTACCGGCGGTGTGGCTGGTGAACCTGCTGCTGTCAGTGGTTTGGCTGCGCTTCTTCCCACAGGGGCCAGTGGAGTGGGTCTGGCGCCGCCTGACGGCGCTCACTGCCGGCCGCTCCGATTCCGTCTCCTGATCCCCCGGTGCCCAGCGTCTGCCGGGCACCAGCATATTCCTCCCTCAGTGCTGTGCTTTGCCGCATAATTTCCCCTGAAAGTTAAAGAAATGTATGAAAACGTTTTCTTTCCTGTGACGTGATTCACGAAGGGGGGCGGGCAAAGTCGCTAGGATAGCGACGTGCAGTCAGTGCCCCTTTACCAGCCGAATAACAGGAATCTCCATGATCGTTTCCCTTTTCATTGCCTTTTGCCCCCGCCTTTCGCCCCTGCCACCGGCAGGCGGGAGGCCGCAATGATCACCATCCGTGATGTGGCGCGCCGCGCTGGCGTCTCGGTGGCGACGGTCTCCCGCGTGCTGAACAACTCGGCCATCGCCAGCAAAGAGACGCGCGAACTGGTGCTGAAGGCAGCGACCGAGCTGGGCTACCGGCCGAATGCCAATGCGCAGGCGCTGGCGACCCAATCCAGCGACACCATTGGCGTGGTGGTGATGGATGTCTCCGATCCCTTTTTCGGCGCGCTGGTCAAGGCGGTGGATACCGTTGCCCAGCTGCACCACAAATATGTGCTGATCGGCAACAGCTACCATCAGGCGGAGAAGGAGCGCCACGCGATTGAGGTGCTGATCCGCCAGCGCTGCAACGCCCTGATTGTCCATGCCAAGGCGCTGGATGATCGCGAGCTGATCGCCTTTCTGGAGCAGGTGCCGGGCATGGTGCTGGTCAACCGGATCATCGCGGGCTATGAGCACCGCTGCGTTGGGCTGGACAACGTCAGCGGCGCGCTGATGGCGACCCGGCTGCTGCTCAGCCACAATCACCGGCGCATCGGCTATATCGGCTCCAACCACCCGATTGAGGATGACGTGCAGCGCCGCGAGGGCTACCGGCGCGCGATGGCGGAGGTGGGGCTGGCGACGCCCGAGGCGTGGTACGCCGCCGGCCCGCCGGATTTGCAGGGCGGCGAGGCAGCGATGGTGGAATTGCTGGGGCGCAACCAGCAACTGACGGCGATTTTCGCCTACAACGACGCGATGGCCGCCGGGGCGCTGGCAGTGCTGAAAGAAAACGGTATCAGTGTGCCGCAGGGCTGCTCGCTGGTGGGGTTTGATGACATCCCGATCGCCCGTTACACCAGCCCGAAGCTGACCACGGTACGTTATCCCATCATGTCGATGGCCACTTTAGCGACCGAACTGGCGCTGAAAGGGGCGGCTAACCGGCTGGAGAGCGGTGTAACTCACTGTTTTATGCCGACGCTGGTGCGCCGCCACTCGGTGGCGCTGCGCTGAAATGCGGAAACGGTCACGAAGTGTCATGATTGCCTTGTGTAACCGCTTTCAAATTGTGAACGCATTCACAGTTAATTAACAATACAGCGATTATGATGCAAACGTTTTCTGTCAGGATGTGTCAACACGTTTACAAATAGTCACACCCTGGCAATTTCCCGCCGCGCCGCCACCGGCTACACCACACACAGCGTGCGCGGGGGACAGAGCGGCAACCCCTGGTTCTACCCTACATAAACCGGAGACGACAAATGAATAAGAAGGTCTTTACCCTGGCCGCAGTGGCCGCCAGCATGCTGTTCGGCGCAGCGGCACACGCGGACACCCGCATCGGCGTCACCATCTACAAATACGATGACAACTTCATGTCGGTGGTGCGCAAGGCGATTGAGAAGGAAGCCAAATCCTCTTCGGATATCGAACTGCTGATGAATGACTCGCAGAACGACCAGTCCAAACAGAATGACCAGATCGACGTGTTGCTGGCGAAGGGCGTCAAGGCGCTGGCCATCAACCTGGTAGACCCGGCTGCCGCGCCAGTGGTGATTGACAAGGCTCGCGGCAATGACGTGCCAGTGGTGTTCTACAACAAAGAGCCGAGCCGCAAGGCGCTCGACAGCTATGACAAAGCCTACTACGTCGGCACCGACTCCAAGGAGTCCGGCATCATTCAGGGCGAGCTGATCGCCAAGCACTGGAAAGCCAACCCCGCCTGGGATCTGAACAAAGATGGCACCGTGCAGTTCGTGCTGCTGAAGGGCGAGCCGGGCCACCCGGATGCCGAGGCGCGCACCAAGTACGTCATCGACACCCTGAATGGCAAAGAGGGCCTGAAGACCCAGCAGCTGCAACTTGATACCGCGATGTGGGACACCGCACAGGCCAAAGACAAGATGGACGCCTGGCTCTCCGGCCCGAACGCCGACAAGATTGAGGTGGTGATCGCCAACAACGATGCGATGGCCATGGGCGCGGTGGAAGCGCTGAAAGCCCACAACAAGACAAAGATCCCGGTCTTCGGCGTGGATGCGCTGCCGGAGGCCCTGGCGCTGGTGAAATCAGGCGCGATGGCGGGAACCGTGTTGAATGACGCCAACAACCAGGCGAAAGCCACCTTCCAGCTTGCGAAGAATCTGTCCGAGGGTAAAGCCGCGGCAGAGGGCACCAACTGGAAAATTGAAAATAAAATCGTACGTGTCCCTTACGTCGGTGTAGACCAGGATAACCTGGCGCAATTTATCGGTAAGTAACCCCCGTTTAGTCTAACGGTGCAGTAAGCAATACCCCGCCGCGGGTCAGGATGGCCAGCGGCGTCCGCCACCTCAGGTTGTCGCTGGGCAGGCAGGTGGTCACCGGTTCGTCCGGCCCGCCGCATGCGCCCAGGATACCCCGAACAGCAGACTCCATCTTTTAGCCAGGTGTAACTATGGCCGATATCAGTACGGGACAGCCGCGCGAGTGGCTGTTGGAGATGACCAATATCTCGAAGTCATTTCCGGGCGTAAAGGCACTGGATAACGTTAATTTAAAAGTCCGCCCCCACTCCATTCACGCCCTGATGGGGGAGAATGGCGCAGGCAAGTCGACGTTATTGAAATGCCTGTTTGGTATTTACAGCAAAGATTCCGGCAGCATCCTTTTCCAGGGGAGAGAGGTTGATTTCAAAAGCTCCAAAGAGGCGCTGGAGCAGGGCGTGTCGATGGTGCATCAGGAGCTGAACCTGGTGCTGCAACGCACGGTGATGGACAACATGTGGCTGGGCCGCTACCCAACCAAGGGCATCTTCGTCGATCAGGACAAGATGTACAGCGACACCAAGGCAATCTTCGACGAACTGGACATCGACATCGACCCCCGGGAGAAGGTGGCGAAACTGTCGGTGTCGCAGATGCAGATGATCGAGATCGCCAAGGCGTTCTCCTATGACGCCAAAATCGTCATCATGGATGAGCCAACCTCCTCGCTGACTGAAAAAGAGGTCAACCACCTCTTTACCATCATCCGCAAGCTGAAAGAGCGTGGCTGCGGCATCGTCTACATCTCGCACAAGATGGAGGAGATCTTCCAGCTGTGTGACGAGATCACCATCCTGCGCGACGGCCAGTGGATTGAGACCCGGCCGCTGGAGGGGATGACGATGGACCATATCATCGCCAAGATGGTCGGGCGCTCCCTCAGCCAGCGCTTCCCTGACCGGCAGAACACGCCGGGCGAAGTCATTCTGGAGGTGAAAAACCTCACCTCGCTGCGCCAGCCCTCGATCCGGGACGTCTCCTTTGACCTGCATAAAGGGGAGATCCTTGGCATCGCCGGGCTGGTGGGCGCCAAGCGCACCGACATCGTCGAGACGCTGTTTGGCATCCGCGAGAAGGTGAGTGGCACCATCAAGCTGCATGGCAAGGCGATCAACAACCACAGCGCCAACGAGGCGATCAACCACGGTTTCGCGCTGGTTACCGAGGAGCGCCGCTCCACCGGCATCTACGCCTACCTGGATATCGGCTTCAACTCGCTCATCTCCAACATCCGCAACTACAAGAACAAACTGGGGCTGCTGGATAACCGGCGGATGAAGAGTGATACCCAGTGGGTGATTGACTCAATGCGGGTGAAAACGCCGGGCCACCACACCCACATTGGCTCGCTCTCAGGCGGTAACCAGCAGAAGGTGATCATTGGTCGCTGGCTGCTGACCCAGCCGGAGATTTTGATGCTGGATGAGCCAACGCGCGGCATTGACGTCGGCGCCAAGTTTGAGATCTACCAACTGATTACCGAACTGGCGAAGAAGGAGAAGGGGATCATCATCATCTCCTCGGAAATGCCGGAGCTGCTCGGGATTACCGATCGCATTCTGGTGATGAGTAACGGGCAGGTCGCCGGTATCGTGAATACCAAAGAGACCTCGCAGAATGAAATATTACGTCTTGCCTCCTTGCACCTCTAATCTTGTTGAAGGTTCTTATTATGACTGCATTAAATAAGAAAAGTATGCTCACTTATCTCAAAGAGGGCGGGATTTACGTTGTACTGCTGGTGCTGCTGGCGATCATTATTTTCCAGGACCCCACCTTCCTGAGCCTGATGAACCTGAGTAACATCCTGACCCAATCCTCGGTGCGCATCATCATCGCGCTGGGCGTGGCGGGGCTGATTGTGACGCAGGGCACTGACCTGTCAGCGGGCCGCCAGGTCGGGCTGGCGGCGGTGGTGGCGGCCACCATGTTGCAGGCGATGGATAACGTCAACAAGGTGTTCCCGGACATCCAGACCGTGCCGATCCCGCTGGTGATCCTGACGGTGTGCGTGATTGGCGCGCTGATTGGCCTGCTGAACGGCATCATCATCGCCTACCTGAACGTGACGCCGTTTATCACCACCCTCGGCACCATGATCATCGTTTACGGCATCAACTCGCTCTACTACGACTTTGTCGGCGCGTCCCCGATTGCTGGCTTTGACAGTGGCTTCTCCTCCTTTGCGCAGGGCTTTATCCGCCTCGGCGGCTTCAAGCTCTCCTACATCACCTTCTATGCGATCATCGCCATCGTGTTTGTCTGGGTGCTGTGGAACAAGACCCGCTTTGGCAAGAACATCTTCGCCATCGGCGGCAACCCTGAGGCGGCCAAGGTCTCCGGCGTCAACGTGCCGCTGAACCTGATCATGATCTATGCCCTCTCCGGCGTCTTCTACGCCTTTGGCGGGCTGCTGGAGGCGGGCCGCATCGGCAGTGCCACCAACAACCTCGGCTTCATGTATGAGCTGGACGCCATCGCAGCCTGCGTGGTCGGCGGCGTCTCCTTCGCCGGCGGCGTGGGCACCGTGGCCGGGGTAGTGACCGGGGTGATCATCTTCACCGTCATCAACTACGGCCTGACCTACATCGGTGTGAACCCTTACTGGCAGTACATCATCAAGGGCGGCATCATCATCTTCGCGGTGGCGCTGGACTCCCTGAAGTACGCCAAGAAGAAGTAAGCCAAAAGCCAAAAAAAGGCGCCGTCAGGGCGCCTTTTTTTATGGTTGCGGCTGGGTGGCCGGCGGGGGAAGCAGGTGGCCGGGGTGGGGCGGCGCCTCTGGCGCAGCGGGTTGGCTCGCGGCCTCCTGCTGCTGGCGCAACCGCTCCGCCTGCTCCTCTTCATGCTGCTGGCGCGCGCGGGCCAGCGCCTCCTGTTTCTCCTGCTCCTGTTGGCGCTCGCGCGCCAGACGCTGTTGCAGCTCCAGCAGTTGCTCCGGCGTGACGGCCGGGTAGCCCTGCGCGTCCGCTGGCACCGGGTGCACCGCCGGGATCGGGATCAGCGGCCCGAGGAAGCGCGGCTCGCGCTTGAGCAGATAGAGGTCAGTCAGCGCACCGAGGCGCGCGGCAATCTCACGCACCCGCACTGTCAGCATATCCTTGGGCGAGGGCACGGCGTAACACTGCGCCTGAATGCCCATGTGCAGGGCGATGAACAGCGCCCGCTCGCAGTGGAAGCGCTGGGTGATGACGATAAAGTCATTGGTGTCGAACACCTTGCGAGTGCGCACGATGGAGTCGAGGGTGCGGAAGCCAGCGTAGTCGAGCACGATGTCGCTGGCCGGGATGCCAGCGGCGATCAGGTCGCGGCGCATGGTCATCGGCTCATTGTAGCTCTGGAGCGCATTGTCGCCGCTCAGCAGCAGGTACTTCACCTTGCCGCTGTTGTAGGCGTTGATCGCCCCCTGGATGCGGTAGAGGTAGTACTGGTTGATCACACCGGTGCGGTAGTACTTGGCGGTACCGAGCACCACGCCCACCTGGCGGTGCGGAAGGGTGCGCACATCCTCATAGATGTAGGCGGTGGTTTTCCAGCTCATCCAGCGATCGAGCGCAATAGCCGCCGCGCCGATCGCGAACACGATAAGCAGTAAGCTGGCTATCAGGCGTTTCCACATGGTTCAGGCCCTACGGGATGAGATTTGCTTGGGGTTCCAAGGCTACTTTACCTGTTTGCGCGACGCAAGGTATGCCGGGTTTGTGCGGCGGTTTCGCTGTATTTTTCATCAGCTTGTGGGGAAAGCCAATAAAAAGGCAAGGGCGGGCGCCCTTGCCAGATGCGCGAAGCCCCGCTTAGAACGAGGTGCGCTTGTAGTTGCGGTACTTCGGTTGCCAGAAGTTGTGCTCAATTGCCGTGGAGAGCGCATCCTCAGAGGTCACAGGCGCCACGCCATGCAACTGCGCGGCCTTGCCCACTTCCATCGCGATGACGCGCGACACGCCCTGAATGTCATTGACGTCCGGCAGCAGCGAGCCGTGGCCCTCGGTCGCCAGCGGCGAGCAGTCGGCCAGCGCGCGGCTGGCGGCCATCAGCATGTTGTCGGTGACGCGGGTGGCACCTGCCGCCAGCACGCCAAGGCCGATGCCGGGGAAGATGTAGGAGTTGTTGCACTGGGCAATCGGGAACACCTGATCCTTGTAGTGCACCGGGGCGAACGGGCTACCGGTGGCAACCAGCGCCGCGCCGTCGGTCCAGCTGATGATGTCCTCCGGGCGGGCCTCAACGCGTGAGGTCGGGTTGGAGAGCGGCATCACGATTGGGCGCGGGCAGTGGCGGTGCATCTCACGGATAATCTCCTCCGTGAACAGCCCCGGCTGGCCGGAGACGCCAATCAGGATGGTCGGCTTGGCGTTGCGCACCACGTCCATCAGCGAGATGGCGTCATTGCTGACGTCCCAGCCAGCCAGATTGTCGCTCTTCTGGATCAGCTTGGCCTGGAACTCCAGCAGGTTTGGCAGTTTGTCGGTCAGCAGGCCATAGCGATCCACCATGAACACTTTGGCGCGTGCCTCCTCTTCGCTCAGCCCTTCGGACTTCATCTGGGCGATGATCTGCTCGGCGATGCCACAGCCAGCAGAACCGGCACCCAGGAAGGCCACGGTCTGGTCGCGCAGGCGGCAACCGGCGGCGCGACTGGCGGCGATCAGGCTGCCGAGGGTCACGGCGGCGGTGCCCTGAATGTCATCGTTGAAGCAGCAGATCTCATCGCGGTAGCGGTTGAGCAGCGGGGTGGCGTTGGCCTGTGCGAAGTCCTCAAACTGCAACAGCACTTTCGGCCAGCGGCGTTTGATCGCCTGAATAAACAGCTCCACGAACTCGGCGTACTCTTCGCCGGTGATACGCGGGTGACGCCAGCCCATGTAGAGCGGGTCGTTCAGGCGCTGCGGGTTGTTGGTGCCGACGTCCAGCACTACCGGCAGGGTGTAGGCCGGGCTGATGCCGCCACAGGCGGTGTAGAGTGACAGCTTGCCAATCGGGATGCCCATGCCGCCGATGCCCTGATCGCCAAGGCCGAGGATGCGCTCGCCGTCCGTCACCACGATCACCTTCACGTTCTGTTTGGTGGCGTTTTGCAGGATGTCGTCGATGCGGTCGCGGTTGGCGTAGGAGATGAAGATGCCACGCGCGCGGCGGTAGATATCGGAGAAGTGCTCACAGGCCAGACCCACGGTCGGCGTGTAGATGATCGGCATCATCTCGCTCAGGTGGTTATCCAGCAGGCGGTAGAACAGCGTCTCGTTGGTGTCCTGAATATTGCGCAGGTAGATGTGCTTGTCGATGTCGGTTTTGAAATCCTGGAACTGGCGCCAGGCGCGCTCCGCCTGCTCCTCAATGGTCTCCACCGCCTCGGGCAGCAGGCCGTGCAGGTTGAAGTGGGTGCGCTCATCGTCAGTAAAGGCGCTGCCTTTGTTCAGCAGCGGCGCTTCCAGCAGGATCGGGCCAGCATAGGGGATATAAAGGGGGCGTTTGCTCTCGTTTTCAAGTTCCATTGATCTACTCTTGGCGGTCTTAGAGAAAAGGTTGCGCGCTGATCCTAAAAGATAACGCCAATATGTACAGCAATTGTTATCAATGTATGACAAAAATCGTGCGGTCAGTGACCTAACTTACCGATTTTGATGCATTTTCGCGGAGGGCGGGAGTGGTCAAACCATTGGGCCGGGCAGGGCGCCCGGCCGGGGAGAGGGGCAATGTTAGACCGCGATCACGGTCAGGTCATCACAGCCGAGGGCCGCCAGCGTGGCGCGGGTGGCATCAACCTGTGACAGCAGCGCCGACTCACGCTCAATCAGCACCGCACGGCGCAGGGTGGCGTGGTCACTGCCCGCCAGGTTCATCAGGTTCAGCGCGGCCTGCAACGGCGGCAGGCTGGGGTTGAACGCGGCGTTTTCGGCGTAGCGGCCGGGGAAGATTTTGCCCTCCGCATCCTCCAGCGCGATGCCGCAGTGGGCATGGCTGTAGGGGGCGTGGCTCTGGTTCATTGCCGCCAGCGCATACTTGGTCAGCGCATCACCCTCCGCCTGATAGCCGTGGTCTACTTGATCCATCAGCAAGGTAGTGATGGCCAGATCGCGCGGGCCAAAGGCATCCGGCAGGTAGTGGCCAAGGGAGGCCACTTCACGGCCCGGCAGATGGACGGCCAGTTGCACGCCGCTATTCAGCTCATTCATAAACTGGCGGCAGTGGCCGCACGGCGTGTAGTTGACGGTGATCGCCTCCAGCTGGCGCTCGTTGCGCAGCCAGGCGTGGGTCACCGCCGATTGCTCCGCGTGCACGGTCTGTTGCAGCGGCGCACCGATGAACTCCATATTGGCACCGAAGTACCAGTTGCCACTGATGCCACGGGCGATGGCCCCTACCTGAAAGTGGGAGACCGGTGCCAGAGAGCAGGCTGCCGCCAGCGGCAGCAGGGCGAACGCCAGCGCGTCGGCGGAGAGGCCGCTCTCCTGTTGCAGTCGGGTAACCTCTGCTGCCGTGAAAAAGGCGGGGAAATCATTATGGCGCAGCAGCGGCTCCAGCGCCGTGGCCAGTTCCATTGAGAGCGCGGAAAACGCGGTATGAAATCGTGCGTGCATCGGTCCTTCCATCTTATGGCAACATTCGGGCAGCCAGTGTAGGGGGACGCAATGGATTGCAGTGTGACGAGCATCACATTTCTGGTGAAATTCATGCAAATGACATGGGAAAGTGAGCGAAGTCACGCAATCTGGCGCGGAAAAATCAGGCGGGAAAATGTCCCCCGCCGGAGCGGGGGAGCGGGATCACTGTGGGAACCACTTGTCGTTGATCGCCTTGTAGGTGCCGTTGGCCTTGATCGCCTCCAGCGCGCCATTCAGTTTCGCCAGCAGCGCCTGATTGTCCGGGCGCACCGCGATGCCGAGGCCGGTGCCGAAGTATTGCGCATCGGTCACGTGCTCGCCTACCGGAGCCAGATTCGGGTTGCTCTTCAGCCACTCGTTGACCACCGCGGTGTCACCGAATACCCCATCCAGACGGCCATTTTTCAGGTCAAGGATGGCGTTCTGGTAGCTGTCATAGGCAACGGTGGTGATCTCCGGGTGCTTCTCTTGCAGGTACTTCTGGTGGGTGGTGCCGTTCTCCATGCCGACGCGCTTGCCCTTCAGGTCAGCCAGCGTCTGGAACTTGCCCTTCTGGGCGATCACGATGGCCGAGTTGGCGTAGTAGGGCTGGGTGAAGGCCACCTGCTTCTGGCGCTCTGGGGTGATGTCCATGCCAGAGATCACGGCGTCAAAACGCTTGAATTTCAGCGCCGGGATCAGGCTGTCAAAGGCCTGATTGGTGAAGGTGCAGTTGGCCTGAAGCTGTTTGCAGAGTGCGTTCGCCAAATCAATGTCAAAGCCAACCATCTGATTGCTGGCGTCCAGCGACTCAAACGGCGGGTAGGTGGCGGAAGCCGCGAAGCGGATGGTGTCAGCCGCGCTGGCAGTAAACGCGATGCCAGAGAGCAGGGCGGCGAGCAGCAATTTTTTCATGGTGATACTCCAGATTATTGTTGTGGTCCCCTGCGCCGGCCGGGATGGCCTGCGGAACGGGCAGCACTGTACGGCGGCCGGGACAGGTCACTACGCTGACATTATTTGAATTTATATGCAATAAAATTGCTTAAAAAATTAAATGAGTGGGTGAGTTTTAATCAGGCGGGCAGGATGGCGGGCAAAAAAAGGGGCGGCCAATGCCGCCCCTGGGGGGTCAGTTGCGCTGTTCAAAGCGCAGCGCGCGGCGCTCGATCAGCCGCATCAACAGCGTCAGCAGGCCATTGACGCACAGGTAAACCAGCCCGGCCGCGCCAAACACCATCACATCGTAGGTGCGGCCATACAGCAGCTGGCTGTGGCCCATCACCTCCATCAGGGTGATGGTGTAGGCCAGCGAGGTGCTCTTGAACACCAGCACCACCTCATTCGAGTAGGAGGAGAGGGCGCGCTTGAAGGCGAACGGCAGCAGGATGCGCAGCGACTGCATCTTCGACATGCCGAGCGCCTCGCAGGATTGCCACTGGCCGGCGGGGATGGCGCGCAGCGCGCCGTGGAACAGCAGCGTGGTGTAGGCCGCGCTGTTGAGCGACAGCGCCAGCACCGCGCAGAGCCACGGCTGCGACAGCAGGTTCCACAGCCACGGATAGTGCTGGATAGCAGGGAACTGGCCGGGGCCGTAGTAGATCAAAAAGATCTGCACCAGCAGCGGCGTGCCGGTGAACAGCGTGATGTAACCGCGCACCAGCTGGCTGATAACCGGCGTGCGCAGCGCCAATATCAGGGTGAACAGCAGCGACAGCACCAGCGCCGCCAGCAGCGAGGCGACCGTCAGCGTCAGGCTGGTGTGCAACCCCTTCAGGATCTCAGGTAAGTACTCCAGCATCAGTGCGGCCTCTGCTCAAAACGGGTGGTGCGCTGCTCAATGCGCCGTAGCACAGCCTGGCTGAACAGCGTTACCAGCAGGTAGATCATGGCGGCGATCAGATACCAGTTAAACGGCTCCTGGGTGCGGGTGGCGATGCTTTTGGTTTGCAGCATCAGGTCATTGACGCTGATCAGCGACACCAGCGCGGTATCTTTCAGCAGCACCAACCACTGGTTGCCAAGGCCGGGCAGCGCATGGCGCCACATCTGCGGCATCACCAGCCTGAAGAAGATGGCGGCCTTGCTCATCCCCAGCGCCTGCCCGGATTCGCGCTGGCCATGTGGCACCGCTTTCAGCGCGCCGCGCAACGTCTGCGAGGCGTAGGCGGAGTAGAGCAGTGCCAGCGCCACCACACCGCACAGGAACGGGCTGACCTCAAAGTTCTCAATGTTGAGCTGCACCGGCAACTGGAACAGGTAGAAGTTGAGGGTAAAGCCGTCCGCCAGCAGCATCAGCACCTGGGAGGAGCCAAAGTAGATGAACAGCACCACCAGAATCTCCGGCAGGCCGCGCAGCAGCGTCACCAGCCCGGTGCCGAGCCAGGCTACCGGCCGCCAGCGCGCCGACTCCCAGACAGCGAACAGCATCGCCAGTGCCAGACCGAGCACCAGCGAGCAGAGCGCCAGGCCGACGGTCATGCCGGCGGCGCTGAGTAGGGGTTGGAATTCACTCATCAGGAATTACTGCTGAAACCATTTCTGGTAGATGGTCTGGTAGGTGCCGTCCTGTTTCACCTTCGCCAGCGCGGCGTCCAGCTTGCCCAGCAGGTCGCTGTTCTGCTGGCGCACGGCGATGCCCAAGCCAGTGCCAAAGTAGGCGGCGTCCGTAACCTTGTCGCCCACGGCGGAGAGGTTCGGGTTCTGCTTCAGCCACTCATTCACTACCGCCGTGTCACCAAACACCGCATCCAGACGGCCATTTTTCAGGTCGAGGATGGCATTCTGGTAGCTGTCATACGGCACCGGGGTGATCTCCGGGTGCTTCTCGGTCAGGTACTTCTGGTGGGTGGAGCCATTCTGCATACCTACGCGTTTGCCCTTCAGCGCGGCGAGGTCAGCGAACTTGCCCTTCTGCGCGACGAACAATGCAGAGTTATCATAGTAGGGCTTGGTAAAGGCCACCTGCTTCAGGCGTTCCGGGGTGATGTCCATGCCCGAGATCACCGCGTCAAAGCGGCGGAACTTCAGGCTGGGGATCAGGCTGTCAAAGGCTTGGTTGGTGAAGGTGCAGTTGGCCTGCATCTCTTTGCACAGCGCCTTGGCGAGATCGATGTCGAAGCCCTGGATCGTGTTGCCAGCGTCCACAAATTCAAACGGAGGGTAGGAGGCTTCCGTGGCAAAGCGGATGTTCTCGGCGGCGGAGGCGGAGAGGCTGAGGCCAGCGAGCACCGCGGCAACGATATATTTTTTCATTATGAACTCCGAACCAACTTAATGGGAAAGATAACTTGCAAACGCATCGGTCTGCGGCTGTGTAAAGCGGCTGGCGTCGCCCTGTTCCACGATATGCCCATTCTCCATATAGACCACGCGGCTGGCGGTTTTGCGCGCCACCTCCACCTCATGGGTGACGATCACCTGGGTGATGCCGGTGCCGGCCAGCTCGCGGATGATGTCCACGACCTGGGCGGTGATGGCCGGGTCGAGGGCGGCGGTCGGTTCATCGAACAGCAGCACCTGTGGCTCCATCATCAGCGCACGGGCAATCGCCACGCGCTGCTGCTGGCCGCCCGAGAGGTGCAGCGGGAAGCGGTCGGCAAAGTCGGTGAGCCGCAGGCGATCCAGCAATTTCTTCGCTCGCGCGTGCGCCTCATCCTTGCCGAGGCCAAGTACCCGGCAGGGGGCTTCCATCAGGTTTTGCAGCACCGTCAGGTGCGGCCAGAGGTTGTATTGCTGGAACACCATGCCGACATTCTGGCGCAGGGCACGGATCGCCTTTTCGCCAGGGGGCTGGGCGAAATCGAAGCGATTGCCGGCAATCTGGAGCTGGCCGGAACGCGGCATCTCCAGCAGGTTCAGCACCCGCAACAGCGAGCTTTTGCCCGCGCCGCTCGGCCCGAGCAGCACCAGCGTCTCACCGGCCGGGCATGAGAGCGTGATGTCAGACAGCGCCTGATGGGCGCCGTAAAAGCAGTTGATGCCGTTAAGTTGAATACTCATGCGCAGAATTTGAATAGCAATTGATGCCGCAAATGTTAACTTCCACAGAATAGTTATGCAATCATTGTGCGTTAAAATTTATTAACCACCCTGAAAGCACGGGGCAGGCAGCACAAGATGCGGTGATGGCTCCGCGTCGGCGGGATTTGTCGCCCCGCTGCCATTTAGGATAGAGAATTTGCTTGTTTTGTGCGAATTGTGAACGCGATTTGCGCCCATCGCGCAAAATCAAGCGGTTATCCTGCTGGCAGCGGCGCGTGGGACGTTAGCGCCGCTCCAGTACCTGGCGCAGGGTGCCGCTGGAGGCGAACTCCCACGGCCCGAGGTAGCGGATGTCATCCACCGTCCAGCACTCCCCCTCGCGCACCATTAAAATCTCATCCTGCCACTGGGTGGCGCTCTCCGCGCCCGGCTTTTGGTTGACTAAATTGACGCGCAGCGGGATGTTGCGGGCGTCGCGGTTCGGGATGGTGGAGGCGTCAGCGACCGCCACCTGGGTCGGGCCATCAAACAGGCTGGAGAAGAGATCGCCATCGCCCACGCCCGGCTTCTCATTCGGCGTGGCGGCGACATCCACCCGCCGATCCTGGTAGGCGTGGCGCAGCGCCTCATACAGCGCCTGGCTCAAGTAGGGGCGGTAGGCGGCCAGCGTGGCGCTGTCTGGCACGCCGTTGCTGCGCTGCTGGATGCGAAAATCGTAGAACTGCTGGGCCACGGCATCTGGCCCGCCCGCCACGCAGGCGGTGGCGTGGCTGCCATTCTCATTGGCCTTGAAGGCCGGCTCAACGGGGGTGGTGCAGGCGCTCAGCAACAGTGCCAATGGCAGGACGGCGGCGATTACATTATTTTTCATCTCATTGCCCTATTGGAGTTTTCTACCTTGAAGACGTTAGCTTAGAGTATACGTCTGATTTCTGCCGTTGCAGGGTTTCTCGCCCGCGGCGGCACGCCATTCCCCCCCATAGAAGGAGAGCCTGATGCAATTCTCAACCACCCCCACCCTGGAAGGTTTTACCATCACCGACTACTGCGGCGTCGTGACTGGCGAGGCGATCCTGGGCGCGAACATCTTCCGCGACTTTTTTGCGGGCGTGCGTGACATCGTCGGCGGCCGCTCGGGCGCCTATGAGAAGGAGCTGCGCAAGGCGCGGCAGATCGCCTTCCGTGAACTGGAGGAGCAGGCCAAGGAGCTGGGCGCCAATGCCGTGGTGGGCATCGACATCGATTATGAGACGGTCGGCAAGGAGGGCAGCATGTTGATGGTCAGCGTGACCGGCACCGCCGTGAAGGTGGCGCGCTGAGCGTGCGGCGCGCGTGGCTGCTGGCGGCGGCGCTGCTGCTCACCGCCTGCCAGAGTGCGCCACCGGCCGGGCTGGAGGCGCGTGGCAACCTGTGGGTGAACCACGCCCACCCGGTGCAGGGGCAGGAGCCGCGCATCCGCTTTCTGGTGATCCACTACACTGCCGATGACTTCCCGACCTCGCTGGCGACCCTGACCGAGGAGCATGTCAGCGCCCACTACCTGATCCCGGCCACGCCGCCGCAAGCCAGCGGCAAGCCGGTGGTGTGGCAGCTGGTGCCGGAGTCGCAGCGCGCCTGGCACGCGGGCGCGAGCGGCTGGCGCGGGCGCACCAACCTTAACGACACCTCGATCGGCATTGAGCTGGAGAACCCCGGCTTCCGGCGCACGCTGCTGGGCCGTCGCTGGTACGCCTTCCCGCCGGGGCAGGTGGCGACGCTGGCGGAACTGGCTGGCCAGATTGTGCGCCGTTATGGCATCGCGCCGCAGAACGTGGTCGGCCATGCGGACATCGCGCCGCTGCGCAAGCCCGACCCCGGCCCGCGCTTCCCGTGGCAGGCGCTGGCGGCACAGGGCATCGGGGCCTGGCCAGATCCGGCGCGCGTCACCTTTTGGCTGGCAGGGCGCGACCCGCGCCAACCGGTAGCGGAGGCCGCGTTGCTGGCGCGGCTGGCGGCCTATGGTTACCCGGTCACACCGGGAATGGATGCGCAGGCGCGGCGACAGGTGATTGCCGCCTTCCAGATGCACTTCCGCCCGGCGGAGTACAGCGGGCAGGCGGACGCGGAGAGTGAGGCGATAGTGCGGGCCTTGCTGGAGCAGTACCCGCCGCGTGGCTAGCTGACGGCGTTCAGGCCACGCAGTTTGCCGTGGTCACGCAGCCAGTGGGCGGTGCGCAGGATGCCCTCATCCAGCGACACCAGTGGGCGGTAACCCAACTCCTCCTGGGCGCGGTGTGTGTCCAGCGTCAGGTCAAAGTTGAGCTTGGCGACGCTGTAGTGGGTCAGCGCTGGCTCCTTGTTGGAGCTGGCGTTGAGACGCTCCATGCCGCGCGCCAGCACATCCAGCAGGGTGTAGGGCACCGAGCGGATGCGGCACGGCATCCCCAGACACTCCATCAGGTGGCGCACCAGCGTGCGCAGCGGGCGCGCCTGCTGGTTGGTGATGTTATAGGCGCGGCCAGAGGCGGTGCGGCTGTTTTCGGTCGCCAGCCACATGGCGTGCACGACGTTCTCGACATAGGTCATGTCCACCAGCGCGTCGCCGCCACGCGGCAGCAGCAGCGAGCCGTGGCGGATCATCTGCAACAGGCGCGGCAGCAGCACATTGTCATGCGCGCCGAACATCCCTTGCGGGCGCAGGATGGTGAAGTGGGTCTGCGGGTTGGCGAGCGCCAGTTGCTGGATCACTTCCTCGGCCGCCGCCTTGCTGCGCGCGAAGGCGTTGGCGAAGCGCTGCGGCCGGAAATCCTCATGGATATCGCGGTGGTGGCGAAAATCGAAATAGATCGCTGGCGACGAGATGTGGACGAAATTGCGCACGCCATAGGCGGCGGCCCACTCACCGAGGCGGCGCGTGGCGCGCACGTTGGCCAGCTCAAAGGTCTCTTCGGCACCCCACGGCGCGGAGAAGCCGGAGCAGTGCCACAACGTCTCCACCTCGGTCAGCATGGCGCGCGCCTGCGAGGAGACCAGATTGGTGAGGTCAGTGTGGATAAACTGCGCCCCGGACTTGGCCAACAGCGCGCCGATGGCCGGGTTGCTCCCCGCCGCCCTGACCTTTATCCCGCGCTGTTGCAGAGAGTCGACTGCATTCCTGCCCAGTCCGCTGGTTGCCCCGGTAACCAAAAACGTCATAAATCCATCCACCAAACCCGTGCTGCGTAGGGGCGACAGCCGCCACTGCAAATAGGGTGCCATTCTTTCGTGAAAATGTGCGGCAGGCAATCCCCCAGCGGAGCCAGAAGGGGAAAAGGCGCGCGACCGGGTGAAAAATAGGCGCGCAGCCGGGGAGCGCCAGCCTGTTATGGAGGGAAGTATAGCAGGGAGGGGCCGCCAAAAATGCGGCCCCGCCGGGGTCAGGCGTGTTCCGCCATAAAGCGTTGCCACAGCGCCACCAGCCGTTGCAGATCCTGACGCGTGACATCCAGATGGGTCACGATGCGGGTCACCGGGCCAGCGCTGAGCAAGATGCCCTGCGCGCGCATCCACGGGCCGAGCGCCGCGGCCTGCGCGGGCGGCACCCGCACGAACAGGATATTGGTCTGCGCGCTCGCGCCGACCATCTCCAGCCCCAGCGCGCGCAACTGCTGCTCCAGCCACTGCGCGTTGTCATGGTCCTCTTGCAGGCGCGCCACATGGTGCGTCAGGGCGTAGCTGCCGGCCGCCGCCATGATGCCGATCTGGCGCATACCGCCGCCAGCCATCTTGCGCCAGCGGCGGGCGCGGGCAATGTAGTCGGCGCTGCCGCACAGCAGCGATCCCATCGGCGTGCCCAGCCCCTTGGAGAGGCAGAGGGTGAAGCTGTCGCAGTAGCGGGTCAGCGCCTCCAGCTCGACCCCCAGCGCCACGCAGGCGTTCATGATGCGCGCGCCATCAATGTGCAGCGCCAACTGGCGCTCGCGGGTGAACTGCCACGCCTGTTGCAGGTAATCCAGCGGCAGTACCTTGCCGTTGTGGGTGTTCTCCAGACTCAGCAGCCGGGTCGGCGCGAAGTGGATGTCATCGGGCTTGATGGCCGCCGCCACCCGGTCGAGGGGCAGGGTGCCATCCTCGGCCGCGTCAATCGGCTGGGGCTGGATGCTGCCGAGCACCGCCGCGCCGCCAGCCTCATACAGGTAGTTGTGCGCCTTCTGGCCGACGATGTACTCCTCGCCGCGCTGGCAGTGGCTCAGCAGCGCCACCAGGTTGGCCTGAGTGCCGGTCGGCAGGAACAGCGCCGCCTCTTTGCCAGCGCGCTCCGCCAGTTGCGCCTCCAGCGCATTCACCGACGGATCGTCGCCATAGACATCATCGCCCACCTCCGCCTGCGCCATCACCTGACGCATGGCCGCGGTTGGCCGGGTTACCGTATCACTGCGTAAATCGATCACCACTGCTCTCCTTTTCAACTGGGAAACGCCGCCCCGGCTCGGGACGGGCAGGGCTATCATAACCGGAATGGTGTGGGGCGGCAGGGGGAAGTGGGGAAAAAATGTGCGGGCGGAGGGGCCGCCCGCCGGGGGTCAGCGCAGCAGGTTCTCCTTCGCCAGCTCCACCACCTCGTCACCGCGGCCATTGATCAGCGCGCGCAGCATATAGAGGCTAAAGCCCTTCGCCTGCTCGAACTTGATGGCGGGCGGCATCGCCAACTCCTGCGTGGCGGTGACCACGTCCAGCAGCACCGGGCCGGGGTGCGCCAGCGCCTCTTCAATTGCCGCATCCAGCGCCATCGGATCGGTGACGCGGATGCCACGCACGCCACACGCCTCGGCGATGCCAGCAAAGTCCGGGTTGTGCAGCTCGGTGCCGTCAGTCATGTAGCCGCCAGCCTTCATCTCCATCGCCACAAAGCCGAGCGAACTGTTGTTGAACACCACCACCTTCACCGGCAGCTTTTTCTGCGCCAGCGTCAGGAAGTCGCCCATCAGCATCGCAAAGCCGCCGTCGCCGCACATGGCGATCACCTGCCGCCTAGGGTTGGTGGCCTGTGCGCCGATCGCCTG
Source organism: Nissabacter sp. SGAir0207 (assembly GCF_005491205.1). Lineage (NCBI taxonomy): Bacteria > Pseudomonadati > Pseudomonadota > Gammaproteobacteria > Enterobacterales > Yersiniaceae > Nissabacter > Nissabacter sp. SGAir0207. The sequence goes on along the minus strand of NZ_CP028035.1, from coordinate 2,507,924 downwards.
CGGCATGGCGTTGGCCATCGAGCCGTGGTTGAAGGAGCCGAGCAGGCGGCGCTTGCCATTCATCTCCAAATAGCGCGCCGCCCAGACGGTGGGGGTGCCGACGTCGCAGGTGAACACCGCATCCTCGCTGGCGTGGTGGCTGAGCCGCTTCGCCAAATATTGCGGGTGGATCGGGTGACCCGCCTTGGCGCTGGCCAGCGCGTCCAGATCGCGGCGCGCCTCGCGGTAGTGCGCCAGTGCCTTGTCGAGGTAGCGGCGATCCTGCTTCACCTCCAGCTTCGGCAGCAGCGCCGTCAGGGTGGAGTGCACGTCGCCCATCAGTGCCAGATCCACCGGGCAGTGCGCGCCGATGCTGCCGGGGTTGATATCAATCTGGATGATGGTGGCGTCCGTCGGGAAGAAGGCGCGGTAGGGGAACTGGGTGCCGAGCAGCACCAGCGTGTCGGCGTTCATCATCGCCTGATAGCCGGAGGAGAAGCCAATCAGCCCGGTCATGCCGACGTCGTAGGGGTTGTCCCACTCCAGATGCTCCTTGCCGCGCAGCGCGTGGACAATCGGTGCCTTCAGCGTCTCCGCCAGCTGCACCACCTCATCATGCGCGCCAGCACAGCCACTGCCGCACATCAGGGTGATGTTTTTCGAGCGGTTGAGCACCTCCGCCAGCGTCTCCAGCTCGCTGATGTTGGGCAGCATCAGCGGTGGCTGCGGGGCCGTCCAGCTAATGCGGGTCTCGGGTGCTGGCTTCAGCGCCACGTCGCCCGGCAGCACAATCACCGAGACGCCCCGGTTTAAAATCGCCTTGCGCATCGCAATCTCCAGCACCTGCGGCAGCTGGTCTGGGTGGGTCACCAGCTCACAGTAGTGGCTGCATTCACGGAACAGCTCCTGCGGGTGGGTCTCCTGAAAGTAGCCACTGCCAATCTCACTGGAGGGGATGTGGGCGGCAATTGCCAACACTGGCGTATGGTTGCGCTGGCAATCATACAGACCGTTAATCAGATGCAGGTTGCCCGGCCCACAGGAGCCAGCACACACCGCCAGCTCGCCGGTCAGCGCGGCCTCCGCACCGGCGGCAAAGGCCGCCACCTCTTCGTGGCGGGTGCCCATCCACTCAATGCTGTTCATCCGGTTGAGGCTGTCGGTCAGGCCGTTGAGTGAATCGCCGGTGACGCCCCAGATTCGTTTTACGCCTGCTTTTTCCAGTGTTTGCGCCAGCAAACTGGCAACTGTCTGTTTCATGGCTTCCCCTAATGTCTGAGATGGATGACGAAGATCTGCCGGGAGATCCCTTTCACATTTTTCTGCACAGCTAAGCATAGACGATGGCGACGCGTCCGCCGGTCAGCGGAAGATCGCAGGATGGTGGCGTTCCCCTTGACCGGATGCCCGGTTTATCGCCATGCTCAAGCCAGGCGGTGTAGCCTCGGAGGCGAGTTCATGATCCTGGAACAGATTGATATTGTGGGTTTTCGCGGCATCAACCGGCTGTCGCTGTCGCTGCTTGGCGAACGCCAGCCCGGCAGCACGCTGCTGATTGGGGAGAATGCCTGGGGCAAGTCCAGCCTGCTGGATGCGCTGACGCTGCTGCTGTCACCGGAGCCACGGCTCTACCACTTTACCGCCGGTGATTTCCACGCCCCGGCTGGCGAGGAGGGGAGCCGCGCCCGTACGTTGCAGGTGGTGTTCCGCTTCACCGAACCGGTGCCCGGCCACCTCGACCTGCCGCGCTACCGGTCGCTGGTCAGCGCCGCGGTGGCAGGTGAGGGGAACCATCGGCGGCTCTACTACCGGCTGGAGGGGGCGCTGGAGGCAGATAACAGCGTGCTGACGCTGCGCAGTTTCCTCGACGCCCAAGGGGAGCCGCTGCCGCTGGCGGAGATTGACAGCCTGGCGCTGACGCTGGCGCGGCTGCACCCGGTGCTGCGGCTGCGCGATGCACGCTTTATCCGCCGCCTGCGGGATGGGGCGCTACCGCCGGGCGAGGAGGGGCCGCGACAGGCGCTGACACGCCAGATCGCACAGCTCACGCGGCAACTGGGGCGCAACCCACAGCGCCTCAGCAACCGGGCGCTCTACCAAGGGGTGGCGGTGATGCAGCAGCTGCTGGAGCACTACTTCACCGAGCAGCATGTCACCGAGCCGCCGCAGCCCGGCCGCCACAAGCCGCCGCGTGAGGCGCACACCGAGCCGCGGCTGGCGTGGCGCTCCCTCGACACCCTCAATCAGGCACTGGCCGGGCCGGACAGCCGCAGCATCCGCATGATTCTGCTTGGCATCTTCGCCGCGCTGTTGCAGGCGCGTGGCGCGGCACGGCTCTCGCCGGAGGCGCAGCCGCTGCTGTTGATTGAAGACCCGGAGACCCGGCTGCACCCGATTATGCTGTCGGTGGCTTGGGGGCTGCTCAACCAGCTGGCACTGCAACGCCTGACCACCACCAACTCCGGCGAACTGGTGTCATTGACGCCGCTGGAGGAGGTGAGCCGGCTGGTGCGCGAACCGGGGCGGGTGGCCGCCTACCGCCTTGGCCCGACGGGGATGAACCCGGCGGACAGCCGCAAAATCACCTTTCATATCCGCTACAACCGCCCGGCGGCGCTGTTCGCCCGCTGCTGGTTGCTGGTGGAGGGGGAGACCGAAGTGTGGATCCTCGGCCAGTTGGCGCGCCAGTGCGGCTTCCACTTTGAGGCGGAGGGGATCAAGGTGATTGAGTTTGCCCAGTGCGGTTTGCGTCCGCTGCTAAAATTTGCCCGCCAGATGGGCATTGAGTGGCACGCGATGGTGGATGGTGACGAGGCCGGGAAAAAATATGCCGCCACCGCCCGCGAGATGGCCGGGCGCGCCAACGAGCCGGAGCGCGATCGCCTGACCGCGCTGCCCGCCCCGGATATGGAGCACTTCCTCTATCGCGCCGGGTTCAGCGACGTCTACCACCGGGTGGCGAACCTGCCGGCCGCGGTGCCGATGTCCGCGCGCCGCATCATCCACCGGGCGATCCAGCGCAGCTCCAAGCCCGATCTGGCAATCGAGGTGGCGCTGGCCGCCGGACAGCGCGGGCCAGAGGCGATGCCGCCGCTGCTGCGGCAGATGTTCTCCCGCGTGGTGTGGCTGGCGCGCGGCCACGCCGACTAACGCGACGCGAAGTGGCGGTCGACGCCCGCGTCAATGCCATCCAGCAGCGCGTAGCGGCGGCGGTACTCGGCGCGCTTCTTGCTGGCAATCTCCTCCATGCTTTTGCGCGCCGGTGTCAGCGGCAGGCTGAAGTAGCCCTCGGCCTGCTGCTCCGCCCCCAGCGAACGCCAGAAGCTGTCATAGTCGGCGTGTAGCTGTCCCTGCTTCTTCTTGTTGTAGCGCCAGCTCTGGTAGATGTGGGTCTGGTTGCCGACCGCCAGGATCTGCGTCATGCCCAACTGGCTCGCCAGCCGGCAGAGCGCCTGCACTGCCAGCCGTTTCGGGAACAGCCCCTGACAGGCCTTGGTCGCCAGTTGGATGGCGTCATGCCCCAGCTTGCGGTGCGCGCCCTGCAAACCGCCAATGAACAGCGTTGGCTGCCCCTGATAGTGCATCAGCGTGAAGGTGATCTCCGCCAGAATGGTGCCATCCTGCTGGCTGAAGAGCAGCGTCGCCTCGCCCTCTTTGTCCAGCTTGCCGATGGCGCTGAGCGACAGGGTGTAGCGCTCGCCCTCCTTGCCCTCCACCTCGGCCAGCGGGTAGGGCTGGTGGTCGAGGTAGCCGAGGCGCATCGCCTCCGGCATCGCATGGTTGATCAGCTGATAGTGATCGCACAGCGCCTGCAATGCCTGCTGGGTGCCGAGGTTGACCGCCAGATAGGGGCGATGCAGCTTGCAGGGCAGGTTGGGCTGGGCGCGCATCATCTCCGGCAGCAGCGGGTGCTGCACCAAGGCATTGAGCAGGGTGCGGGTGGTGCGCAGGTGCAGCGCGCTGCGCAGCAGGAACTTGAAGCGGTAGCCGGTGAACTGCCAGAGGAAACCCGGCATGATGCGGCCGCTCACCAGCCCGGTCGCCAGCCGCCAGGGCGTTTGCCGGCGCAGGTGGTTAAGCGGCAGGTAGAGGTGTGTCATGGCAATGGTCCAAAAAAAGTGCGTTGGGCGCATTTCAGCAGGCACTGGCTAAACCGCGCCTCAATACCGGCGGGCGAGGGGAAAAAGTTAACGGGGGGTTGAGGTCTGGTTTATGTTGCGTGGCGGCACGGGGGTGAAAAAAGATGAAAATTTAACCTTGAAAGCGCCAGCGACGCCCCCATCTGTAAAAATGCCAGTCAATTGACTGGCATTTTGAGGGGCGTCGCCGCAATCCTGGCAGTCAGGCAAGCGCGTCGTTGGTCTGAGGAATAATGAGGCTCGCATGGTTTCCTTTCGGCCCCTGATGGACATCGAAGCTGACCTGCTGTCCTGCTTTCAGTGTCCGGTAGCCATCCATCTGGATGGTGGAATAGTGGGCAAAGATATCTTCGCCGCCATTCTGCGGGCAGATGAAACCGAAGCCCTTGGCATTATTGAACCACTTAACAGTACCCGTCTCCATGCTTCTACATCCCTCGCGTCTCTTTTGTAGGTGAGAGGTAAGTTTTTTTATTGCGTGAAGACTGATTGATTAAAACTCCATCAGTTCACGATTTTACACTCTAGTGGAATTGATTTTCACGTCAAGGGATCGCCATTTTCTCGGCCCGACCAGTTGTTTAAACTTTGAAGCAGATAACGCTATTGGCTTTCTGCGGTCAAATTTTATACTCTCAGCGAAGGGGCCGCGCCGCCGCGCATCAGCGCGGGAAGATGGTAAACTAAGGAGTGAAGCGTGTACGCTGTACAGACATCCCCCGCCCCGGCGCGGGCATCCAACACAGACAATTGATGACGAGCAAGCAATGGGCAATAATCAGGATTGGCTAAATTTTGAGCACTTAATCCAGGATCAGCATTTGGATGCGGTAAAACCGCCGTCCATGTATAAAGTTATACTTAACAACGACGATTATACGCCGATGGAATTTGTGATTGACGTTCTTCAAAAGTTCTTTTCTTATGATATTGAACGTGCAACGCAACTGATGCTCACTGTGCACTATAAAGGAAAAGCCACCTGCGGCGTCTTTACCGCCGAAGTGGCAGAGACCAAGGTCGCGCATGTGAATCGCTACGCGAGGGAGAACGAGCATCCGTTGCTTTGTACGCTGGAAAAAGCCTGAAAGGGCAATCTATTGGGGAGGTGCTTATGCTCAATCAAGAACTGGAACTCAGTCTCAACATGGCTTTCGCCAGAGCGCGCGAGCACCGACATGAGTTTATGACCGTGGAGCACCTGTTGCTTGCGCTACTGAGCAACCCTGCGGCGCGCGAGGCCCTTGAGGCTTGCACCGTCGATCTGGTGGCGTTGCGTCAGGAGCTGGAAGCCTTTATCGAACAGACCACACCGACCCTGCCGGCCAGTGAAGAGGAGCGCGACACCCAGCCGACGCTTAGCTTCCAGCGCGTGTTGCAGCGGGCCGTGTTCCACGTTCAATCCTCCGGGCGCAACGAAGTCTCCGGCGCCAATGTCCTGGTCGCAATCTTCAGCGAACAGGAGTCGCAGGCTGCTTATCTGCTGCGCAAGCATGACGTAAGCCGCCTTGACGTGGTGAACTTCATTTCCCACGGCACGCGTAAAGACGAACCGGGCCAGGCTCCCAATGCGGAAAACCCGGTCAACGAAGAGCAGTCGGCAGGGGAAGACCGTATGGAAAACTTCACCACCAATTTGAATCAGCTGGCGCGCGTCGGCGGCATCGATCCGCTGATTGGCCGCGACAAAGAGCTGGAGCGCGCCATCCAGGTGCTGTGCCGCCGCCGTAAAAACAACCCACTGCTGGTGGGTGAGTCGGGCGTCGGCAAAACCGCCATCGCGGAAGGGCTGGCCTGGCGCATCGTGCAGGGTGACGTGCCGGAAGTGATGGCTGACTGCACCCTCTACTCCCTCGATATCGGCTCACTGCTGGCCGGCACCAAATATCGCGGCGACTTTGAGAAGCGCTTCAAGGCGCTGCTGAAACAGCTCGAGCAGGATCAGAACAGTATCCTGTTCATCGATGAGATCCATACCATCATCGGCGCGGGCGCGGCATCCGGCGGGCAGGTGGATGCCGCCAACCTGATCAAGCCCCTGCTGTCGAGCGGCAAGATCCGGGTGATTGGCTCCACCACCTATCAGGAGTTCAGCAACATCTTTGAGAAAGACCGTGCGCTGGCACGCCGTTTCCAGAAGATTGACATCACCGAACCGACCGTGGAAGAGACGGTACAGATCATCAACGGCCTGAAGCCGAAGTATGAGGCCCACCACGACGTGCGTTATACCGCGAAAGCGGTGCGTGCCGCGGTGGAGCTGGCGGTGAAATATATCAATGACCGCCACCTGCCGGACAAGGCGATTGACGTGATCGACGAAGCTGGCGCCCGCAGCCGCCTGATGCCGGTCAGCAAGCGCAAGAAAACCGTCAACGTCGGTGACATTGAATCCGTGGTGGCGCGCATCGCGCGTATCCCGGAGAAGACCGTCTCCGCCAGCGACCGCGACGTGCTGAAAAATCTCGGCGATCGCCTGAAGATGCTGGTGTTTGGCCAGGATCCGGCCATCAGCGCCCTGACCGAGGCGATCAAAATGAGCCGCGCCGGACTGGGCCACGACCGCAAGCCGGTGGGTTCCTTCCTGTTTGCCGGGCCAACCGGGGTCGGGAAAACCGAGGTGACGGTACAGCTCGCCAAGGCGCTGGATATTGAATTGCTGCGCTTTGATATGTCCGAGTATATGGAACGCCATACCGTCAGCCGTCTGATTGGTGCGCCTCCGGGCTACGTCGGCTTTGATCAGGGCGGCCTGCTGACCGATGCGGTGATCAAGCATCCGCACGCAGTGGTACTGCTGGATGAGATCGAGAAAGCGCACCCGGATGTCTTCAACCTGCTGTTGCAGGTGATGGACAACGGCACGCTGACCGATAACAACGGCCGCAAGGCGGACTTCCGCAACGTGATTCTGGTGATGACCACCAACGCCGGGGTACGTGAGACTGAACGTAAGTCGATTGGCCTGATTCAGCAGGACAACAGCACCGACGCGATGGAAGAGATCAAGAAAGTGTTTACCCCAGAGTTCCGTAACCGTCTGGACAACATTATCTGGTTCAACCACCTGTCGAGCGAAGTTATCCAGCAAGTGGTCGACAAGTTCATCGTCGAGTTGCAGGCCCAGTTGGATGCGAAAGGCGTCTCGCTGGAGGTCAGCGACGAGGCCCGCGACTGGCTGGCGGTGAAAGGCTACGACAAAGCGATGGGCGCCCGCCCGATGGCGCGCGTCATGCAGGAGAACCTGAAGAAACCGCTGGCGAACGAGTTGCTGTTCGGCAGTCTGGTCGATGGCGGCTCGGTGAAGGTCGAGCTGAACAAGGCCGAAGACCGGCTGACCTACGAATTCCTCAGCGCGCAGAAACGCAAAGAGGAGGGGGTCGTCCACTGATCCCGGCCTGAAAAAGCAGAAAGAGCGATAGTGATATCGCTCTTTTTTTTCGCCCAAAACCGGCTGGCGGCGCACATAACAAAACGCCCTGACCGTTGCCGGCAGGGCGGTTGGGACTTAGGTCCTGAGTATTTCGCCGGGAATCAGCGAGACGTGCGCCGATTAACGGCTACGGAAGACAATGCGGCCTTTGCTCAGGTCGTACGGGGTCAGCTCAACAGTGACTTTGTCGCCCGTCAGGATACGGATGTAGTTTTTACGCATTTTACCGGAGATGTGCGCGGTAACCACGTGTCCGTTTTCCAATTCAACGCGGAACATGGTGTTCGGCAGCGTATCAAGCACGGTGCCCTGCATTTCAATATTGTCTTCTTTGGCCATCGAGTCCTCTAGGTTTTACTACCTTAGTTTTTAACCGGCAAGATAATGCCGAAAATCCCACATTATGTAAAGGAGGCATTCGCTCCGCCCTAAATGGTTGTTAAACCGGGCCTGGTGGGAGAGGCAGCCAAAAACATACATAAATCAGGGGCATGGTGTATAGAAATGATACCATACTTCTGCCGGGGACATGGAATTAATTTCACACACTTGCCGGCAGTTGCAGCGTCTGCGGCTGCCAACAGCCAGCCGGCAACGCTTGCCGTTGCAGTTGCCGCAAGGCAGAAAGAAAGTGGTGGCGCGGGATCTCCGTTGCCCCCAATGAGGCGGTGTGGTCATTCAGCACCTGGCAGTCGAGCAGTTGGCCGCCCTGCTGCACGAAGTGGTGGCAGAACATCACCAGCGCCGCTTTGGAGGCGTTGGTACGGCGGCTGAACATCGACTCGCCGCAAAACAGCGCCCCCTGCGCCACGCCATACATCCCGCCCACCAGCTCACCCTCCTGCCACACCTCAATCGAGTGCGCAATGCCCTCCCGGTGCAGCTGCCGATAGGCTTCCGCCACCGCCGGGCCAATCCAGGTGCCGTCGCTGCGCGCCTCGGCACAGGCGGCAATCACCTCGGGGAAGGCGTGGTTAAGGGTGAACTGGAACGGGCAGTGGCGCAGGAAACGGCGCATACTGCGGCTGATATGCAGCGCGTCGGGGAACAGCACCGCGCGCGGGTCGGGCGACCACCACAAAATCATCTCGCCGGGGTTGTACCACGGGAAAATGCCGCTCTGGTAAGCGAGCTTCAGCCGGGCAGGGGAGAGATCGCCACCCACCGCCAGCAGCCCGTTTGGCTCCCGCAGTGCCCCTTCGGGCGGCGGGAAGAGCAGGGAGTGAGGGGTGAGTTGCACAACGCGCATAGTGATCCTTAATTAACCCAGACGCCGCATAAAGTGGGCATACCGGCCACCGGCTGCCAGCAGTTCGGCATGGTGGCCCTGTTCAATGATGCTGCCATTTTCCATGACGCAGATGCGATCCATCTCCTGAAGCCCGTGCAGGCGGTGCGTGACCATCACCAGCGTTTTGCCAGCGCAGTGGCGGCGCAGCAGGGCAAGGATCTGCCGCTCCGTTTCTGCGTCCAGCCCTTCGGTCGGTTCATCCAGCAGCACCAGCGGCGCATTGTGCAGCAGGGCGCGGGCGATGCCGATGCGCCGCTGCTCGCCGCCGGAGAGCGGGCGGCCGCCTTCGCCCAGCCAGCCGTTCAGGCCGCTCCCCTCCAGCAGCGCCCCCAGCCCCACCTGACGTAGCACCTCGGCCAATTGGGCGTCATCGACGGTGGGTGCCGCCAGCCGCAGGTTGTCGCGCAGCGTGGTGTTGAAGATGTGCACCCGCTGTGGGATCAGGGTGACCTGTCGCCGCAGCGTGGCTTCATCGTACTCCGCCAGCGCGTGACCGCCGAGCCGGATCTGGCCCGCGGGCGCGTCCCAGGCGCGGGTCAGCAGTTGCAGCAGCGTTGACTTGCCACAGCCGGTACGCCCCAGCAGGGCGATATGCTCGCCCGCCGCGACCGTCAAATTTAGCCCATCAAGCACCGGCTGCGGCTGACCGGGGTAACTGAAGCGCACGTCCGCCATTGCCAGCGTTGGCGCGCCCGCGGGTGTCACGCCAGCGGCCGGGAAACGTACCTCTGGCGGCTGGTGGGTAACGGCATGGAGCCGCTCGGCGGAGGCGATGACGTGCCCCAGATGCTGGAAAGCGGTGGCGACCGGCCCCAGCGCCTCAAACGCCGCCAGAGTAGTGAACAGCACCAACGCCACCTGCGCGCTGCTCTCTCCCAGCTGCCCGGCGGCCAGCCAGAACATCAGGGTCACGGTCAACCCGGTGGCCGCCAGTAGCAGCGCCTGTGCCAGCCCAGTGAGCGTCGCCTGCCGCTGCTGTTGCCGCTGCCACTGCTGCTCCGTTTCGGTCAGCGTTGCGCGAAAACGGCCGGCCGCGCCGTAGAGGGCCAGCTCCGCCTGACCCTGTAACCAGGCGGTGAGCTGGATGCGATAGTCAGCGCGTAGCCCGGTCAGCGCCCGGCCAATGGGTTGGCCAGCGCGGTAAAACAGCAGCGGCAGTAACAGCAACAGCGCCAGCAAAATGACCGCCAGCGTCAGCGCCAGTGTGATATCCAGCCAGCCGAGGGCCGCGCACACCACCACAATCACCGCCAGCGCCGCCGCCAGCGGCGAAAGTACCCGCAAATAGAGGTGATCGAGCGTATCGACATCCGCCACCAGCCGGTTGAGCAGATCCGCCTGACGGAAACGCGCCAGCCCCGCTGGCGACAGCGGCAGCAAGCGGGCGAAGGTGTCCACCCGCAGGTGGGCGAGCACCCGGAAGGTGGCGTCATGGCTCACCAGCCGCTCGGCATAGCGCCCGGCAGTGCGGAAAATCGCCGCCCCACGCACCCCGGCGGCGGGCAGCATATAGTTGAAGCTGTAGAGGCCCGCCAGCCCGGCCAGCGCCGAGGCGGCCAGGAACCAGCCGGAGAGCGCCAGCAGGCCGATGCTCGCCAGCAGGGTAATGATCGCCAGCAGCAGGCCGAGCAGCATCCGGCCGCTGTGGCGGCGGTAGAGGGCCAGATAGGGCAGAAGCACACGCATCAGAGTTCCCCGTCGCGTTGGGCCAGCAGGCGCGCGAAGGGGCCGCCTTGCTGTTGCAGTTGCTGATAGGGGCCGCGTTCGACAATCGCGCCCCGTTCCATCACCCAGATCTCATCGCAGTGCCGGGCATCTTCCAGCTGGTGCGTCACCAGCAGCGTGGTCTGGCGCGCCGCCGCCACGGTCAGCGCGGCCATCACCCGCTGTTCACTATGGGCATCGAGGCTGGCCGCTGGCTCATCCAGCAGCAGCAACTGACTCGGCGCCAGCAGAGCCCGCGCCACCGCGACACGTTGCGCCTGGCCGACGGAGAGGCCGGCGGCATGGTCACCCACCGGTGTCTCCAGTCCGGCCGGCAGCAGCGGCAAGAATTCATCGACATACGCCTGTGAAACCGCGTGTGCCACCTCCGCCTCGCTGGCCTGTGGATGGCCCAATGTGATGTTCTGCCGCAGCGTCGCCGCTGGCAAATGCGGGTTCTGCCCTACCCACGCGAGGTGCCGCCGCCAGCTGGCTACCTCCAGCGTATGCAGTGGCTGCCCATTGGCATACAACTCGCCACGGTAGGGCAGGAAACCGAGCAGGGCGTTGAGCAGCGAACTCTTGCCCGCGCCGCTTAGCCCGACAATCGCCACCCGCTGCCCGGCCGCGATCTGGAAGCTCAATGGCCCTGCCAGCACCGTGCCCTCCGGCGAGAGGATCTTCAGCCCCTCTGCTTTCAGTGCAATCGGCGCATCCGTCTCAAAGGAAACTTGCCCCTGCCCATGTTGCGGTGGCGTGGGCGCCTCCTCAAGGAGTGTGAACAGCGACTCGGCGGCACCGACTGCCTGCGCTTTGGCATGGTAGAAAGTGCCGAGATCGCGCAGCGGCTGGAAGAACTCTGGCGCGAGGATCAGCGCCAGAAAACCCGCGAACAGCGTTACGCTGCCGCCATAGCTGCCGAAATGCAGCTCGCCCAGATAGGAGAACCCGAAGTAGACCGCGACCAGTGCGATGGAGAGAGAGGCGAAAAACTCCAGCACGGCGGAGGAGAGGAATGCCAGCCGCAGCACTTCCATCGTTCGGGCGCGGAAATCCTCGGAGGCGTGGCGGATGGCGTCGGTTTCGGCGGCGGCGCGGTGGAACAGGCGCAGCGTCTCGAGGCCGCGCAGGCTGTCCAGAAAATTGCCGCTCAACCGCGCCAGCGCGGCGAAGTTACGGCGGTTAGCATCCGCCGCCCCCATGCCGACCAGCGCCATAAACAGCGGGATCAGCGGTGCGGTGAGCAGCAAAATCAGCCCGGCCGCCCAGTTGATGGGGAAGAGGCACAGCAGAATCAGCAGCGGGATGACACCGGCCAAAAACATCTGCGGCAGGTAGCGCGCATAGTAATCTTGCATGTCATCAATCTGCTCAAGCACCAGTGTCGCCCAGCTGCCGGCCGGGCGGCCATTGATCCAGGCCGGGCCGAGTTGCGCCAACCGGTCGAGCACCGCCTGGCGGATCTGCTGGCGCACGCTCAGGCCGCAGCGGAAGCCCACCTGCTCACGTCCCAACGCCAGCAGCGCGCGCAATAAAAAGGAGAGGGCCAGCAGCAGAAACAGCGGAATCAGGCGGTCACGCGGTGTCGCTTCCATGATCAGCCCATGCAGCAGGGCCGCCATCAGGCCAGCCTGCATCAGGATCAGTAGCGCGCTGAACAGGCCCAGTAGCATGGAGAGTTGCAGCCAGCGGCGCGCGGGCGCGCGTTGCTGTCGCAGCCATCGAAGCAGTTGTTGTTGTCGAGTTTTTGTCATCAGCCATCTGTCATCGCAGAACATGCAGGACGTGCATGGCGGTCACATGCGCCCTGGCGCATGGAAGTTATGGCACGAGGCCAAATCCCTGATCGTTTGAAGGTCTATTTCGATCGCGCACATGTTACCGCGTCCGTGGGGCGGCTGAAAATAATAAGGCGGCCCGAAGGCCGCCTTTTTTTGCGTGAGGAGCGGGGCGCGGGTTACTCGTTGTTGCAGGCCGCGGCCAGGCCGTCCAGGTAACGCTCCGCATCCAGCGCGGCCATGCAGCCGGTGCCGGCGGAGGTGATCGCCTGACGGTAGTTGTGGTCCATCACGTCGCCGGCGGCAAACACGCCAGGGATGCTGGTCTGGGTGGCATTGCCGTGGATACCGGACTGCACCTTGATGTAACCATTCTCCAGCTCCAGCTGGCCGTTGAAGATAGCGGTGTTCGGGCTGTGGCCGATGGCGATGAAGACACCCGCCACATCGACTTTCTCCAGCTCGTCAGTCAGCGCGTTGCGCAGGTTGACGGCGGTAACGCCCATCTGGTCGCCCAGCACTTCATCCAGAGTTTTGTTGGTGTGCAGCACAATGTTGCCGCTGGCCACTTTGTCATGCAGTCGGTCGATCAGGATCTTCTCGGCGCGGAAGGTGTCGCGGCGGTGGATCAGGTGCACTTTCGCGGCGATGTTGGAGAGGTAGAGCGCCTCTTCCACGGCGGTGTTGCCGCCGCCGACCACGGCGACTTCCTGGTTGCGGTAGAAGAAGCCGTCACAGGTGGCGCAGGCGGAGACGCCGCGGCCCTTGAATGCCTCTTCCGACGGCAGGCCCAGATAGCGGGCAGACGCGCCGGTAGCGATGATCAGGGCGTCACAGGTGTACTCGCCGTTGTCGCCAGTCAGGCGGAACGGGCGGTTCTGCAGATCCACGCTGTGGATGTGGTCAAACAGGATTTCAGTGTTGAATTTAGCGGCATGTTCATGCATACGCTCCATCAGCAGCGGCCCCGTCAGCCCTTCCGGATCGCCCGGCCAGTTCTCAACGTCGGTGGTAGTGGTCAACTGGCCACCTTTCTCCATGCCGGTAACCAAGACCGGATGCAGGTTGGCGCGCGCTGCATAGACCGCAGCGGTATAACCCGCCGGGCCTGAGCCTAAAATCAACAATTTACTGTGTTTAACCGTACTCATGAATTCTTATCTCCGCGTGGGGCGACATGCAATGAAAACGATTGTAGGGAAATAATCGCGTTAACAAAAGCCTCAGCCGCTGTTGTTATCAATTTGTTTGATAGTTTTTGCCTATTTTTGATGGGTTGATACAGGAAATTTTCGCCAAAGTGTGCTACCCACCAAATTTGGCTGGGCGTGCCATGTGCCAGTAGGAAGTGCTGCCATTTCAAGCCCCATCGGCTCTGGGCCGTGATGGCCCTCTCGTCAGGCGACAGGGGAATTCACTGCAAAAATGGGAGTGATTATTTTTTAATCTGGCACGTTCTTCTGATTTTGGTTCTTTTACTTTGACAATCGGCTACGCATTTGCGAAAACATCTGTGTAAGAAGAAATTAAACCCGCGCAAATGGCCCCGCCAGCCGCAACTGGCAGGACATTCAGCGATTAATTCTTCTCTCAGCCAGATTTCATCGTGGCAAGGTACCAGTTGACAGGCAGGGGCCAGGCTGACGATGGGCAAGGGCAATTGGGTATTCGCTTGGGACAACCCTTAACACATTGAAGTTGGCAGGGTGTGTAAAGACAGGGAAGAACAGAAGAGAGACAATAATAATGGCAGACAACAAAAAACGACCGGGAAAGGACCTCGACCGGATAGATCGCAACATCCTGAATGAATTGCAGAAGGATGGCCGCATCTCCAACGTCGAACTTTCCAAACGGGTAGGCTTATCCCCTACGCCATGCTTGGAGCGTGTCCGTCGCCTGGAACGGCAGAATTTCATTCATGGCTATACCGCACTGCTCAATCCTCACTATCTGGATGCCTCGCTGCTGGTCTTCGTTGAGATCACGCTGAACCGTGGCGCGCCAGATGTTTTTGAGCAGTTCAACGCCGCCGTACAGAAGTTGGAAGATATCCAGGAGTGTCATCTGGTCTCCGGTGACTTCGACTACCTGTTGAAGACCCGTGTGCCGGATATGTCCGCGTACCGCAAGCTGCTGGGTGAAACGCTGTTGCGCCTGCCGGGCGTGAATGACACCCGTACCTATGTGGTGATGGAAGAAGTCAAACAGAGTAACCGTCTGGTCATCAAGACCCGGTAAACGCTGCAGGTGCAAAACCTGAAGAGATTCGCTACACTGCTGTTTATCCATACAGCCCACGCGCCGGGAAGGGTTCCCGGCGCGGTTGTTATTTCCGTTCACAGGAACCTGGAGAGCCTTTCTTGAGCCAGGAATACACAGAAGATAAAGACATTGGCCTGAAAAAGCTCAGCAGCAGCCGGCGGCTCCTTGAAGCCTTGCTGGTGGTGATTGCGCTTTTCGGGATTTATCTCATGGCAGCGCTGCTCAGTTTCAACCCTTCTGACCCAAGTTGGTCACAGACAGCGTGGCATGAGCCCATCCATAATCTGGGGGGCGGGGTAGGGGCGTGGTTGGCCGACACCCTGTTCTTCACCTTCGGCGTGTTTGCCTACGCCATTCCACCGCTGATGGTTGTCAGCTGTGTGGTGGTCTACCGGCAGCGTGGCAGCCGTGACTATATCGATTTCTTTACGCTCTCCCTGCGGCTGATCGGCCTTCTGGCGCTGGTGCTCACCTCGTGTGGTCTGGCGGCGCTGAACGTTGACGATCTCTATTACTTCGCCTCGGGCGGGGTGATTGGCAGCTTGATAAGCAACGCGTTGACGCCGTGGGTCAATGCCATGGGCGCCACGCTGGCGCTACTGGCAGTCTGGGCGGTAGGGTTTACCCTGTTCACCGGCTGGTCCTGGCTGACCATCGCCGAGCGCATCGGCGCGGTGGTGCTGGGTGCCGGTACCTTTATGACCAATCGCTCCCGCCGTGACGATCGTTATGAGTATGATGACGAGGATGAGGCGTTCGACGACGCGCCCACACCGGCCAGCCACGCCCGTGAAGAGGCGCCACTGCCGCACCTGACGGCTGACGACGACGTGCTCTTCTCTGCGCCTTCTGCCGCACAACCCGCGCCAGCTACCGCGCAGCCTGTGGCCCAACCCGCTGCGGTTGCGCCAGCAGAGGCTCCGGCCGTAGCGGCAGAGCACGTGACAGCGGCTGCCCATGTAGAGGCGACAGCTGCACCGGCCCTGCACCACGTCGAGGTGCAGAGTGCCGCGCCACAGACCACGCCTGCACCAACCCAACCTACGCTGCCAGAGGCAGAAGAGGATGAGGGGCCACGGCTAGGGAACTGGCATGAGACAGAGAGCGCCCGTTCGCCATTCGATTTCAGCGCCGCACAGCGCGATAGCGATGAGCTTCCCGCCAGCGATACCACGGGCAGTGACGCTGACGTACCCTTTATGCCAGCCTTCAGTGCAGTCAGCGACACCAACCCACAGGTGAAGCAGGGCATTGGCCCGGAACTGCCGCGCCCGAACCCGGTGCGTATCCCGACCCGTCGCGAGTTGGCTTCCTATGGCATTAAATTGCCTTCGCAACGTCAGGCGGAGCAGGCCGCACGTGAGGCCGCTGTCTCCTCCTCGCCGGAAGAAGAGGAAGCTGCCGAACAGGAAGCACTGGGCCGAGCCTTCGCCGAGCAGCAACAGCAGCGCTATGGCACATCGTCCGCGCCTGAGGCCGCGCACGCCGAGCCGGATGAAGAGGCGCAGCAGGCTGAACTGGCACGCGCCTTTGCCGATCAGCAACAGCAGCGCTATGGCAGTGAAGGGCGTGAGACGCCACCTTCCGCGCCAGTGACTGACGCCCTGCACGAGGATGAGGACGCGCTTCGCCAGGCCTTTGCGGCCCGTGAAGAGGCGCGCTATGGTGCTTCACCGACAGCAGCCTCGCCGCTCTCCTCCGTCACGCCAGCCGCCGTGGCGACGGTAGCGGCCACTACGGCGGCTGTCAGCCAGGCGGGCAGTGCCTTTACTTTCTCTCCGGTAACGGATGAGGCTCCATCTGAACCGCTGTTTACGCTGCCGGCCGAATCTTCCACACCTGCGCCCGCCTTTGCCCCGGTCTCTGCCGCACCAGCTTCGACCGTGCAGCAGACGGCCTCTTACCGCGCGGAAACCACGTCCTTCACGCGCCCTAATGCGCCGGTACAAAGCGAAACCGCTGAAGCACGTCCGGTTACGCCAGCGAGTTCTCCGTATCGCAGTGAAACCGTTGAAGCACGTCCGGTTACGCCAGCGAGTTCTCCGTATCGCAGTGAAACCGTTGAAGCGCGTCCGGTTGCGCCAGCGAGTTCGCCGTATCGCAGCGAAACGGCTGAACCACGTCCGGTTACGCCAGCGAGTTCTCCGTATCGCAGCGAAACCACTGAAGCGCGTCCGATTACGCCAGTGAGTTCTCCGTATCGCAGTGAAACTGCTGAAGCACGTCCGGTTGCGCCGACCAGTTCGCCGTATCGTAGCGAAACCGCTGAATCACGTCCGGTTACGCCAGCCAGTTCGCCGTACCGTAGCGAAACGGCAGGCACCTCCTACACAGAGGAGCGACCTGCCGCCAGCCGGCCGGTGATCGCGCCGCAGGTCGAGGAGACCTACACGCCGCCAGCGGAAGAGGCACCGAAACAATCGGCAATGGATAGCCTGTTCCACCCGTTCCTGGTGCGCAACGACCAGCCGCTGGAGAAGCCGACCACACCGCTGCCGACGCTGGATCTGCTGACCGCCGCCCCGAAAGAGGTGGCACCGGTGGATATGTTCGCCCTTGAGCAGAAGGCTCGACTGGTGGAAGCCTCGCTGGCGGACTACCGCGTCAAGGCTGACGTGGTGGATATCCTGCCGGGGCCGGTCATTACCCGCTTTGAGCTGGATTTGGCGCCGGGCGTCAAGGCCGCACGTATTTCAAACCTTTCACGCGATTTGGCGCGCTCCCTCTCCACCTCTGCGGTGCGCGTGGTGGAAGTGATCCCTGGCAAGCCTTACGTGGGCCTGGAACTGCCCAACACCAAGCGTCAGACCGTTTACTTGCGTGAAGTATTGGACTGCCCGGCCTTCCGGGATAACCCGTCGCCGCTGTCGGTGGTGCTGGGGAAAGATATTTCGGGTGAGCCAGTGGTGGCTGACCTGGCGAAAATGCCTCACCTGTTGGTGGCCGGTACCACCGGCTCCGGTAAATCGGTAGGCGTTAACGCCATGATCCTCAGTATGCTCTACAAGGCGAAACCGGAAGATGTCCGCTTCATCATGATCGATCCGAAGATGCTGGAACTGTCCGTGTATGAGGGCATCCCGCACCTGCTGACTGAGGTCGTTACCGACATGAAGAAGGCCGCCAACGCGCTGAACTGGTGCGTGGGCGAAATGGAGCGTCGCTACAAGCTGATGTCTGCGTTGGGCGTGCGTAACCTCGCCGGTTACAACGAACGGGTGGATCAGGCTGAAGCAATGGGCCGACCCATCCCAGACCCGTTCTGGAAACCGACCGATAGCATGGATATCACGCCGCCGGTATTGGAGCGCGAGCCTTATATCGTGGTGATGGTCGATGAGTTTGCTGACCTGATCATGACGGTCGGCAAGAAGGTGGAAGAGCTGATTGCGCGTCTGGCGCAGAAAGCCCGTGCCGCTGGCATCCACCTGGTGCTGGCGACGCAGCGGCCGTCAGTGGATGTGATCACCGGCCTGATCAAGGCCAACATCCCGACCCGTATCGCCTTCACCGTGTCGAGCAAAATCGACTCCCGTACCATTCTGGATCAGGGTGGCGCGGAGTCTCTGCTCGGCATGGGTGACATGCTCTATATGGCGCCAAACTCCTCGATACCGGTACGTGTGCATGGTGCCTTCGTGCGTGATCAGGAAGTGCATGCCGTGGTGCAGGATTGGAAAGCGCGTGGCCGCCCGCAGTATATCGACAGCATCACCAGTGGTGCGGAAGAGGGCGAGGGCGGCGGCGGCCTGGATGGGGACGAGGAGCTGGATCCGCTGTTCGATCAGGCGGTCGCCTTTGTCATCGACAAGCGCCGCGCCTCCATTTCCGGCGTGCAACGCCAGTTCCGCATCGGCTACAACCGGGCGGCGCGCATTATCGAGCAGATGGAGATGCAGGGCATCGTCAGCGAGCCGGGCCACAACGGCAACCGCGACGTGCTGGCCCCTCCGCCGCACGAATAACCTCCAACGTTAAGGGCCGCTTTTGCGGCCCTTATGCAAAGATGCGTAAAAGCCAGCGTTTTGAGACAAATAGCCTACCTGCCGTGCAAAATAATCCGTTAAAGTTTCTTCACTTAGCTAACCTTAACGTTAGCCGGATGGGTAATGATGGAAGATATGAGGTTATGATAAGTATGAAAAAATGGTTAGTAGCAGGCTGCCTGTTGGCATCCTTTAGCTCATCAGTGTGGGCAGACGCCAGCAGTGATTTGAAAAGCCGTCTGGGCAAGGTAAACAGCTTCCATGCCAGCTTTACGCAGCAGGTCACGGCCGATGATGGCTCCGAAGTGCAGCAGGGCGAGGGCGAGCTGTGGGTAAAACGTCCCAATCTGTTCAACTGGCACATGACCTCGCCGGACGAAAGCGTACTGGTCTCCGACGGTGAAACCCTGTGGTTCTATAATCCCTTTGTGGAGCAGGTCACCGCAACCTGGCTGAAGAGCGCCACCGGCAACACGCCATTTATGCTGATTACCCGCAACAACAGCAGCGACTGGGCGCAGTATCAGGTCTCCCAGAAGGGCGATGATTTTGAGCTGACGCCGAAATCCGCCAATGGCAACTTGAAGCAGTTCGCCATCACTGTGACCCGCGACGGCACTATCAAAAGTTTCACGGCGGTGGAACAGGATGGGCAGCGCAGCGCCTATCACCTGAAGAGCCAGCAAAATGGGCCGGTAGCCGCAGACAAATTCAAATTTACCCCACCGAAGGGGGTGACGCTGGACGACCAGCGCCAGTGAGGTGCGCGTGAGTAACCTATCACTCGATTTTTCACAGAATGAGTTCCAGCCCCTGGCCGCCCGGATGCGGCCAACCACGCTGGGGGAGTACATCGGCCAGCAGCACCTGCTGGCACCGGGCAAACCCCTGCCGCGGGCGATTGAGGCGGGCCAACTGCACTCAATGATCCTGTGGGGGCCGCCCGGCACCGGCAAGACCACTTTGGCGGAGGTGATTGCCCGCTACGGCAACGCCGA
This sequence comes from Nissabacter sp. SGAir0207, assembly GCF_005491205.1. Taxonomy (NCBI): domain Bacteria; kingdom Pseudomonadati; phylum Pseudomonadota; class Gammaproteobacteria; order Enterobacterales; family Yersiniaceae; genus Nissabacter; species Nissabacter sp. SGAir0207. The sequence goes on along the minus strand of NZ_CP028035.1, from coordinate 2,488,351 downwards.
CGTGGAGCGCATCTCGGCGGTCACTTCCGGCATCAAGGAGATCCGTGAGGCGATCGAGCGCGCGCGGCAAAACCGCAATGCTGGCCGCCGCACCATCCTGTTTGTGGATGAGGTGCACCGCTTCAACAAGAGCCAGCAGGATGCCTTCCTGCCGCATATCGAAGATGGCACCATCACCTTTATTGGCGCCACCACGGAAAACCCCTCGTTTGAACTGAATTCGGCGCTGCTCTCGCGTGCGCGTGTCTACCTGCTGAAAGCGCTCACCGTCGAAGAGATTGAGCAGGTGATTGAGCAGGCGATGAATGACAGCGCCCGCGGCCTTGGCGGCCAGAAGATTGTGGTGCCACAGGAGACGCGCCGGATGCTGGCGGAGCTGGTCAATGGTGACGCGCGCCGGGCGCTCAACAGCCTGGAGATGATGGCCGACATGGCCCAGGCGGATGCCAGCGGGGTGCGTACCCTGACGCCGGAGCTGTTGCGCGAGGTCTCCGGTGAGCGCAGCGCCCGCTTCGACAACAAAGGCGATCGCTACTATGACCTGATCTCGGCGCTGCATAAATCGGTGCGCGGCTCCGCGCCAGACGCCGCCCTCTACTGGTATGCGCGTATTATCACCGCCGGGGGCGACCCGCTCTATGTGGCGCGACGTCTGCTGGCCATCGCCTCCGAAGATGTTGGCAACGCCGATCCACGGGCAATGCAGGTGGCGATTGCGGCCTGGGACTGCTTCACCCGTGTCGGCCCGGCGGAGGGGGAGCGGGCTATCGCTCAGGCAATTGTCTACCTGGCCTGCGCGCCCAAAAGCAATGCGGTCTACACCGCCTTCAAGGCCGCGCTGCGTGACGCCAAGGAGCAGCCCGATTTCGATGTGCCGGAGCATTTGCGCAATGCCCCGACCAAATTGATGAAGGAGATGGGGCTGGGTGCGGAGTATCGCTACGCCCATGATGAAGCCAACGCCTATGCCGCTGGCGAGAACTATTTCCCGCCCCAGATGGCCGCTGCCCGTTACTATTTCCCCACCAGCCGTGGGCTGGAGGGGAAAATTGGTGAAAAGCTGGCATGGTTGTCTGAACAGGATCAAAATAGCCCGATAAAACGCTACCGCTGATGGGTGGCTTGCGGTAAGGTTATTCCGTTATTATTCCCAGGATACCGCGCTGATTCGCGGTATCTTTCGTTACATATCATTCAATAACTACAAGCACAGGATTAGCATGCTCGATCCCAATCTGCTGCGTAATGAGCTAGACGCAGTCGCCGAAAAACTGGCTCGCAGGGGCTTTACGCTCGACGTGGAAAAATTACGTGCCCTGGAAGAGCGCCGTAAGGTTTTACAGGTCGACACCGAAACGCTTCAGGCGGAGCGCAATGCGCGATCGAAATCGATCGGCGCGGCAAAGGCCCGTGGTGAGGATATCGAGCCCCTGCGCCAGGAAGTGAATGTGCTGGGCGAGAAGCTGGATAACGCGAAAGCGCAGCTGGACGCACTGCAAACTGAGATCCGTGACATTGCCCTGTCCATCCCGAACCTGCCTGACGACAGCGTGCCGAACGGCAAGGATGACAGCGAAAATCAGGAAGTCAGCCGTTGGGGCGAACCGCGCCACTACGATTTCCCGGTACGCGACCACGTTGAGCTGGGCGAAATGGCCGGCGGACTGGATTTTGCGGCCGCCGTGAAACTGACCGGCTCCCGCTTTGTGGTGATGAAAGGGCAGATCGCCCGCCTGCACCGTGCGCTGGCGCAGTTCATGATTGACCTGCACACCGAGCAGCATGGCTACCAGGAGACCTACGTCCCTTATCTGGTGAACCACGATACCCTCTACGGTACCGGCCAGCTGCCGAAGTTTGGTGAGGACCTGTTCCATACCAAACCGCTGGAAGAGGAGTCCACCAGCAGCAACTATGCGCTGATCCCGACCGCTGAGGTGCCGCTGACCAACCTGGCGCGTGATGAGATCCTCGATGAAGAGTCTCTGCCGCTGAAATTGACCGCCCACACGCCGTGTTTCCGCTCTGAAGCGGGTTCTTACGGACGTGATACCCGTGGCCTGATCCGTATGCACCAGTTCGACAAGGTCGAGATGGTACAGATCGTGCGCCCGGAAGAGTCCATGCAGGCACTGGAAGAGCTGACCCACCATGCGGAGAAGGTGCTGCAACTGCTGAACCTGCCTTACCGTAAAGTGCTGCTCTGCACCGGCGACATGGGCTTTGGCTCCACTAAAACCTACGATCTGGAAGTGTGGCTGCCGGCGCAGGATACCTACCGTGAAATCTCCTCCTGCTCCAACATGGGTGATTTCCAGGCGCGCCGTATGCAGGCTCGCTGCCGTAGCAAAACCGAGAAGAAGCCGCGTCTGGTGCACACCCTGAATGGCTCCGGTCTGGCGGTTGGCCGTACGCTGGTGGCAGTGCTGGAGAACTACCAGCAAGCCGATGGCCGTATCGAAATCCCTGAAGTGCTGCGCCCTTACATGCGCGGCGAAACCCATATCGGTTAATGGGTTACCCCTCCTAAAAAGCGCCTACGGGCGCTTTTTTTCTGTCTGTCTCACGCAATTCTTCGAGTTACCTCCCGCTTTTCATTCCTGCTCAATTTATCGTCCCATTTTGTTGATGGAAAACAAAAAACACTCCCCCTCGCAGGCGTAAAACAGCACACGTCAGCCGCGCGTCGGCCCTGTCTACAGGTATCGATAAGGAGAAAATATGAGTGCAGCAAAAGTCCCTCTGCTGGCTATCAGTCGTCGAACCCTGTTGAAAGGGAGCCTGGCGACGAGCGCGCTGGCGATAGCAGCAGAGGGCATCGCCTTGCCTTTCCAACAGTCAGAAAAAACGCTGGCTGGGGCAGGGGAGCCACAGTCAGAACGGGTGGTCTGGAGTGCCTGTACGGTGAACTGTGGCAGCCGCTGCCCATTGCGAATGCATGTGACAGCGGACGAGATCCGCTACGTCGAGAGCGACAATGGTCGTGACGATAGCGAGTTGCGACAGGTGCGCGCCTGCCTGCGCGGGCGCTCCATGCGGCGGCGCATCTACCATCCCGATCGCCTGAAATACCCGATGAAACGCGTCGGCAAGCGGGGCGAGGGGCGCTTCAAACGCATCAGTTGGGAAGAGGCATTCGATACCCTCGCGTGCACGCTGCAACGCATCATCCGTGAGTATGGCAATGAGGCCATCTACCTCAATTATGGCACCGGCACCCTCGGTGGCACCCTGACGCGCTCCTGGCCGCCCGGCAGTACCCTGATCGCGCGCCTGATGAACTGCTGTGGCGGCTACCTCAATCACTATGGCGACTATAGCTCCGCCCAGATCGCCGCCGGCCTGAACTACACCTATGGCGGCTGGGCGGATGGCAACAGCCCGTCTGATATTGAAAACAGCAAATTGGTGGTGCTGTTTGGCAATAATCCGGCGGAGACGCGGATGAGCGGCGGTGGGGTAACCTATGCGATGGCGCAGGCCCGGCAGAAGTCGGGCGCACGGTTGATTATCATCGATCCGCGTTATACCGACACCGGCGCGGGTCGCGAAGACCAGTGGATTCCGCTGCGGCCGGGCACGGATGCCGCACTGGCTTCGGCACTGGCCTATGTGATGATCACGGAAGGATGGGTGGATCAGCCCTTCCTTGACACCTACTGCGTCGGCTATGACGAAAAGACCCTGCCGCCCGGTGTGCCCGCTAACGCCAGCTACAAAGCCTACATCCTGGGGCAGGGACGAGATGGGATAGCCAAAACCCCAGCGTGGGCCGCCGACATTACCGGCGTGCCGGAAGAGGTCATTATCCGGTTGGCTCGTGAAATGGGCTCGACCCAACCCGTCTTCATCAGCCAGGGATGGGGGCCACAGCGCCATGCCAACGGGGAACTGACTACCCGAGCCATTGCCATGCTGGCGATCATAACCGGTAACGTTGGTATTCCAGGCGGCAACTCTGGCGCTCGCGAAGGATCTTACGCTCTGCCATTTGTCAGGATGCCGACTCTGGAGAACCCGGTAAAAACCAGCATCTCGATGTTCCTGTGGACGGAAGCGGTAGCCCGCGGCCCAGAGCTGACAGCCCTGAAAGATGGTGTGCGGGGCAAAGAGAAGCTGGATGTGCCCATCAAATTCATCTGGAACTATGCGGGCAACTGCCTGATCAACCAACATGCCGACATTAACCGTACCCACCAGATCCTACAGGATGAGAGTCGGTGCGAAATGATAGTGGTGATTGATAACCACATGACCGCCTCCGCGAAATACGCCGATATCCTGTTGCCGGACTGTACCACGGCGGAGCAGATGGACTTCTGTTTGGATGCCTCCAGCGGGGAGATGGGTTACGTCATCTTTGCCGATCGGGTCATTGCACCGCGTTTTGAGTGCAAAACCCTCTATGAAATGACCAGCGAGCTGGCAAAAAGGCTGGGTGTGGAGGCGCAATTTACTGAAGGGCGCAGCCAGGAGGAGTGGTTACGCCATCTCTACCAACAGTCACGAGAGGCGATACCTGCATTACCTGAGTTTGAACAGTTTCGTCAGCAGGGGATCTTCAAGCAACGCGATCCTGAGGGCCACCATGTGGCTTACCGTGCTTTCCGCGAAGACCCTATTTCCAACCCATTAGCCACACCATCAGGAAAAATCGAGCTCTACTCAGCGCAGCTGGCAACTATTTCGTCCACTTGGCAACTTGACGCCAGAGATGTCATCGATCCTTTACCGATCTATGCCGAAGGCGCTGAAAGCTACAACGATCCTTTGAATCATCGCTTCCCATTGCAACTGACAGGCTTTCACTACAAAGCGCGCACCCATTCCACCTATGGCAATGTGGATGTGCTCAGTGCTGCCTGCCGCCAGGATCTCTGGATCAATCCGATCGATGCACAAGCGCGTGGGATCAAAAATGGCGATCCGATCCGTGTCTTAAACGATCGCGGTGAGGTACGCACTACTGCACGGGTGACGCCACGGATTATACCGGGTGTGGTGGCGCTGGCGGAAGGCGCGTGGTACTCCCCCGACACACAGCGAATTGATCACGGCGGTAGCATTAACGTACTGACTTCACAACGTCCTTCACCGCTGGCAAAAGGCAATCCTTCCCACAGCAATCTGGTGCAGGTTGAGAAAGTGCATGTGTAAGGAGCAGACACAATGACCCAATATGGTTTCTATATCGACGCCAGCCGGTGCACCGGCTGTAAAACCTGTGAACTGGCCTGCAAGGATTATAAGGATCTGACGCCGGAAGTGAGTTTTCGCCGTGTTTACGAGTATGCCGGTGGTAGCTGGCAGCAGGATGGGGCCGGGTGGCGGCAGAACGTATTCGCCTACTACCTCTCCATCGCCTGTAACCACTGTAGCGACCCGGCCTGTACCAAAGTCTGCCCTAGCGGCGCAATGCATAAGCGGGAGGATGGCTTTGTGGTGGTCAATGAGGAGGTTTGCATCGGCTGCCGTTACTGTCATATGGCCTGCCCCTATGATGCTCCCCAATACAATGCCAGCAAAGGGTGCATGACTAAATGTGACGGCTGCTATGAACGGGTCGCCGGTGGGAAGAAACCAATCTGTGTTGAATCCTGTCCGTTACGGGCGCTGGAGCTGGCACCCATTGACGAACTGCGAGCCAAGTACGGTGAATTGGCGGCCATTGCCCCATTGCCAGCCGCACACTTCACCCAACCCAATATTGTCATTAAACCCAATGCCCATAGCCGCCCGTCAGGTGATACCAGCGGCTATCTGGCGAACCCGAGGGAGGTGTGAAATGGGAACCGGATGGAGTGAATGGCCGTTGGTGCTCTTTACCGTGCTCAGCCAGTGTGTCATAGGGGGTTTTGTGGTGATGGCATGGGCGCTGGGGCGCAGCGAGCAAGATGCGGCGCAGGTACGCGCGCTGCATTGGCAGATGCTCTACCTGTGGCTGATGATGGGCATCGCCTTCTCTGCCTCAATCCTGCATCTGGGCATACCATTGCGCGCGCTGAACGCACTGAACCAGCTTGGCACGTCGCCGTTGAGCATGGAGATCGCCAGCGGCTCCCTCTTCTTTGCACTGGGCGGACTCTACTGGTTGCTCGCCATGCTGGACAAACTTTCACCATCGATCAGGCAGGGTTGGCTGGCTGTTACCGGGCTGGTTGGGGCCGTTTTTCTCTATGCCATGTGCCGGGTCTATACCATTGAGACGGTTCCTACCTGGGATACGCCCTATACGGCACTCAGTTTCTTGTTAACGGCGCTACTGGGCGGTTCGCTGCTGGGCTACCTGCTGCTTCATGCCGCCGGAGCCAGCATCAGTGGGGCTTTGCGCCTGCTGCCGGCCGTTGCGCTCTGTGCGTTGGTCGCCAGCTGTGTTTTTGGCTTTGGGCAGTTGGCGAGCCTTGGGCAAATTCAAAGTTCCGTCCAGCATGCAGAGGCGCTGGTCCCTGATATAGGCACGCTGACCGGGATACGATTAATATTGCTCAGTATGGGGCTGGCTTGCTGGTTAGTGCCTCTGTTGAAAGCTAAAACGCCTTCGGTAGGCTGGATGATGGCGGGCTTTATGCTAGTGCTGGCGGGAGAGTTGCTGGGGCGTTCCCTGTTTTATGGCCTGCACATGACCGTGGGAATGGCGTATGGCAGTTGAGATGGCCGAAAGCGAGGAGCACGCGGTTGTCCTGGAGGCCATCGCCATGACAGGCCGCCTGCTCGGTGTACTGCTGCTGCACTCACCTGAACAGCCAGATTTCTCGGTCACTGCCCCACTGTTTTCCAACCCGGCATGGTGTGCATCCTGGCCCTATGGCACTGCAGAGGAGCTGGCCTATATCGCCCGGCAATTTACCCAGCAGACTGAGGAGTCACTTACAGCTGCGTATCAGCGGCTGTTTATTGGGCCAGAGGCACTGGCCGCACCGCCGTGGGGTTCGGTCTATCTGGACAGGGAAGAGGTGTTGTTTGGTGATTCGACATTGGCATTGCGCCACTGGTTAGCGGAGCACCAGATTCAGATGTTGCACAACCCACGGGAGCCAGAAGATCACATTGGCCTGCTGCTGTTGATGACGGCCTGGCTGGCGGAACAGCGGCCTTGCCTGCTGAATGACTTTTTAACCCGCCATCTTTTACCGTGGTCAGAGTGCTACCTGACACGTCTGGCCGCTGCTGCCGAACACCCCTTCTATCAAGCCGTGGCAAGGTTGGCAATGATCACTTTGGCCGGCTGGCAGCATGAGGTGCTACAGATACCAGCAGCAGGCACAGGCAATGTCGCCCCGTAATGAGCGTTACTACCGTGCATGGTTGAGCCACCGGCAGATCAGTCGCCGTGGGCTGCTGCGCAGCGTACTGCGAGCAGGGCGGCCTGAGCCAGCACCCGCGGTGCGTCAGGCTCCCAGGCCACCGCAGGCGCAGCCAGACGCACTGTTTTTGGCACGTTGTGATAGCTGCGGTGCCTGCGTGGCGGCCTGTCCATTAGGCATGATTAAGGTGGCAGGAGGAAAAGCGGAACTGGATCCAGAGACCGCTTTCTGCGACGGCTGCTTGATGTGTACTGCCGCTTGCCCCACTGACGCATTGGCACCTGACTGTAATAAGGAAACGGGGCTACGTCCGATAATGCGCGAATACTGTTTTGGGCAAACCACCGGCGGGTGCCAACTCTGCGTAATGGCCTGTCCTAGCTCGGCAATATTTTTTAATCAAGAAAATCATCCAGCGCTAAGCGAAGCGCGTTGTTGGGGCTGTGGGGCATGTAAATTTGCTTGTTATCATGGGCATATCCAATTGGTGTTATCTCCACAGGCATTCAATAAGAATTAGTTAATAAATAATTTCAATCATCAAGTAACACTTTGTGCGGGAGCCTTTTTTTAGCCAATTGACTTTTTACAGCTCGGTGTCATGATGCGCGCACTTTCCTTCTAGCGTTAATCATCACCCATATGTCTGCCTACTCTCGCCCAGTGCTATTATTGCTCTGTGGGCTTTTATTGTTGACCGTGTCGATCGCGGTATTGAATACGCTGGTGCCGTTATGGCTGACCCATGCGTTGTTACCTACCTGGCAGATTGGGCTGGTAAGCTCATCCTATTTCTGCGGCAACCTGGCCGGTACGCTGGTGGCAGGTGCCATCATCAAACGTTACGGTTTTAACCGCAGCTATTACCTCTCGTGCATCATCTTTTCCTTGGCGACGGCAGGGCTGGCTTACTCTACGGAGTTCTGGAGCTGGCTGGCTTTCCGCTTTATTGCTGGGATTGGGTGTGCCTTGATCTGGGTGGTGGTCGAAAGCGCCTTGCTACGCAGCGGCACAGCACAAAACCGTGGGCAACTGCTGGCCGCCTACATGATGACCTACTACCTCGGCACCGTGGCCGGGCAGTTGGTCTTGGGCATGATGCCGACCGCACTGTTGAGCGTGCTGCCGTGGGTGACCGCTATGATTGTGGTGGCTATGCTGCCGCTCTTCTTCGCCGCTTTCGGCTATGAAGACCTGAATCAACCGCAGGCGTCAGTGTGGCCGATGCTGAAGCGTCGCGATGCCCGGCTGGGCATTAACGGCTGCATTATTTCCGGTATCGTGCTCGGCTCACTGTATGGCCTGATGCCGCTCTATCTGTCGCATCAGGGGATGAGCGACGGCAACGTGGGCTACTGGATGGCACTGCTGGTGAGTGCTGGCATTGTTGGACAGTGGCCGGTAGGCCGACTGGCCGATCGCTATGGGCGCTTGTTGGTACTGCGGATCCAGGTGTTTGTCATCATCTTAGGGTGCATGGCAATGCTGAGTGGCTATGCGATGGCGCCTACGCTGTTTATTCTGGGCTGTGCCGGTTTTACTCTTTATCCGGTGGCGATGGCTTGGGCCTGTGAACGCATTCCGCAGCATGAGCTGGTGGCAATGAATCAGGCGTTGTTGATGAGCTATACCATTGGCAGCCTGACCGGCCCGACCATGACGGCCGTGCTAATGCAGCACTATTCAGATCAACTGCTGTTTGTGATGATTGCTGCGGTGGCGCTGATCTACATGATTATGCTGTTCAGAAAGCCGGGACACTCTCCGACACCTTTCGCAGCAGCGTAACGCTTCTGGCAGGGCGGGTAACCGCCCTGTTATCTCGTGGTGTGGTCAGTACATGACTTTGTGGCCATACCCTTCCAGAATCTGTTTCACCCGATCCATGGTCTCTTTTGGCGGCGGCCTGACGCCATCCAGTTTGTACTCTTCCCCCATCGCTACCCATTTATGCTTGCCCAGCTCGTGATAGGGCAGCAGTTCAATCTTCTCAATGTTCCCCATGTCACGGGTAAACTCGCCCAGCCTGTGCGCCGAGTCATCATCATCAGACCAACCTGGCACCACCACATAACGGATCCAGGTACGCTGGTTACGCTTCGCCAGATAGCGGGCAAAGTCCAGAGTACGATGATTCGAGACCCCCACCAGATTTTGGTGGATATCATCATTCATCTGTTTCAGATCCAGCATCACTAAATCGGTAACGTCCAGTAGCTCATCAATTACTGGATCGTAGCGTCGGACAAAGCCGTTGGTATCAAGACAGGTATTGATACCCTCTGTCTGGCAGGCGCGAAACCAATCACGTACAAATTCAGCCTGTAAAATCGCTTCACCGCCAGACGCCGTGACCCCACCGCCGGAAGCATTCATAAAGTGGCGATAGGTCACCACTTCCTTCATCAGCTCTTCGACGGTAATCTCTTTGCCGCCGTGGGTGTTCCAGGTATCGCGGTTATGGCAGTAAAGACAGCGCATCAAACAGCCCTGGAAAAACACAATAAAGCGAATGCCGGGGCCATCTACCGTGCCGCAGGATTCAAAAGAGTGGATACGACCTTTTACTGACATTGCGGGCTCTCCAAAATGTGACTGTTCAAATGCAGTCTGAATCACGCCAGGGGGAGGTGCAGCGATACACAAGATATCAGGTGATATCTGCCTGGCGAGGAATAACGGTTTTGCCTGATACCCAGAGCAGTGGATGCCCGGCAAACCCGTCACCCGGTCGGGGAAATGAAGGGGTGAACAGAGGGTGGGGGAAAAGCTCCTTCCCTGGAGCTTTTGGCCATTTATGATTACAGCGACTTGGTAAAGGTACGGGTAATCACGTCTTGCTGTTGCTCTTTGGTCAGCGAGTTGAAGCGAACGGCATAACCAGAAACGCGGATGGTCAGTTGCGGATATTTCTCCGGGTGTTCCATCGCATCCAGCAGCATTTCGCGGTTCATGACGTTGACGTTCAGATGCTGGCCGCCCTCGATGGAGGCTTCATGGTGGAAGTAACCATCCATCAGACCTGCCAGGTTGGCTTTGCGTACATCATCATCTTTGCCCAGCGCGTTCGGCACGATAGAGAAGGTATATGAGATACCATCCTTCGCGTAGGCAAATGGCAGTTTAGCCACCGAGGTCAAGGACGCTACCGCACCTTTCTGGTCACGACCATGCATCGGGTTGGCACCGGGGCCAAACGGCTGGCCAGCACGGCGGCCATCCGGGGTATTGCCGGTTTTTTTGCCGTATACCACGTTGGAGGTGATGGTCAGCACTGACTGGGTCGGTACTGCATGACGATAGGTGCGCAGCTTCTGGATTTTCTTCATGAAGCGCTCAACCAGATCGCAGGCGATGTCATCCACGCGCGGGTCGTTGTTACCAAATTGCGGGTATTCGCCCTCAATCTTGAAGTCTACGGCCAGGCCATCTTCATCACGGATGGTTGACACCTTGGCATACTTAATCGCTGACAGGGAGTCGGCAGCCACTGACAGACCAGCGATACCACATGCCATGGTACGGTAGACGTCACGATCGTGCAGCGCCATCAATGCGGCTTCGTAGCTGTATTTGTCATGCATGTAATGGATAATGTTCAGCGCGGTAACGTACTGTTTCGCCAACCAATCCATAAAGTGATCCATGCGCTCCATGACTTTGTCATAGTCCAGCACGTCATCCATCATCGGCGCTTCTTTCGGGCCGACCTGCATTTTCAGCTTCTCATCCATGCCGCCGTTAATTGCATACAGCATGGTTTTCGCCAGGTTGGCGCGAGCGCCAAAGAACTGCATCTGTTTGCCGACAATCATCGGGCTAACACAGCAGGCGATGGCGTAGTCATCGTTATTGAAGTCAGGGCGCATCAGGTCATCGTTTTCATACTGTACGGATGAGGTGTCGATGGAGACTTTGGCCGCAAACTTCTTGAAGTTGAGAGGCAGTTTTTCCGACCACAGGATGGTCATGTTAGGTTCCGGTGACGGACCCATGGTGTAGAGCGTGTTCAGGAAACGGAAGCTGTTTTTGGTGACCAGCGTACGCCCATCTACGCCCATCCCTGCCAGGGATTCGGTGGCCCAGATCGGGTCGCCAGAGAAGAGTTCATCGTACTCCGGCGTACGCAGGAAGCGCACCATACGCAGTTTCATCACCAGATGGTCGATCAGCTCCTGCGCCTGCTGTTCAGTCAGGGTACCGGCTTTGATGTCACGTTCGATATAGACATCAAGGAAGGTGGAGACACGGCCAAAGGACATGGCTGCGCCGTTCTGCGATTTCACTGCAGCCAGGTAGCCAAAGTAGGTCCACTGTACGGCTTCCTGCGCGTTTTTCGCCGGGGCGGAGATGTCATAGCCATATTTGGCAGCCATCTCTTTCATCTGCGCCAGTGCGCGGTGTTGCTCCGCGATCTCTTCACGCAGCTGGATGGTCATCTCCAGATCTTCGCCGTTTTCCAGCTTTGCCTGCAGGGATTTGAACTGGGCGAATTTGTCCGCCATCAGGAAATCGATACCATACAGTGCCACACGACGGTAATCGCCGATGATGCGGCCACGGCCATAGGCATCTGGCAGGCCAGTCAGCACACCAGATTTACGGCAGCGCAGGATGTCTGGGGTATAGACATCAAATACGCCCTGGTTGTGGGTTTTGCGGTATTCGGTGAAGATTTTTTTCAGCTGCGGGTCGAGTTCGCGACCATAGACTTTACAGGAGCCTTCCACCATTTTGATGCCGCCAAAGGGAATCAGCGCGCGTTTCAGCGGGGCATCCGTTTGCAGGCCAACAATTTTTTCCAGCCCTTTCTGGATGTAGCCGGCATCGTGCGAGGTGATGGTAGCGGCGACGTGGGTGTCAAAATCAACCGGCGCATGGGTGCGGTTCTCAATTTTGACGCCTTCCATCACCTGTGCCCACAGGGCAGTGGTCGCCTCGGTTGCGCCCGCAAGGAAGGACTCATCGCCTTCATAGGGGGTGTAGTTTTTCTGGATGAAGTCACGGACGTTGACGGTATTCTGCCATTCGCCCTGTTGGAAGCCTTCCCATGCACTTGCCAGTTTTTCATTAAGTTCGGACATATTGCACCTACCTTAAAATATGGATTTCTTTGTAAACCCGCAGTGGCGTAAACACCGGTCAGTGGTGATTACCGCCACGTAAATAGATTGCCCAGTACGTCAGTCCTACCAGCACCCCGCCGCCAATGATGTTGCCGAGTGTCACTGGGATCAGGTTGTCGACAATAAAGTTGCTGATGGTGAGGTGAGAAAACTGCTCCGGGCTGGCGCCGACGGCTTGCCAGAACTCCGGCGTGGCAAAATTCTTGATGACGATGCCAAAGGGAATAAGGAACATGTTGGCGATGCTGTGCTCAAAACCGCTGGCGACAAACATGCCTACTGGCAGCAACATCGCCAGACACTTGTCCGTCAGGGTACGGCCGGAGTAGCTCATCCACACTGCCAGACAGACCATCAGGTTCGCCAGAGTGCCGAGGCAGACGGCTTCAATGAAGGTATGGTGGACTTTGTGATCGGCCGTTTGGAGCACATTCAGGCCCCACTGCCCATTGGCAACCATATATTCGCCGGAGTACCACATCAGGGCGACGAAGAAGAGGGCACCCACCAGGTTGCCGAGGTAAACATTGACCCAGTTACGGGCCAGTTGCCCCCATGTGATGCGCCGGCTGGCCTTAGCGACGACGATCAGCACCGTGGAGGTAAACAGATCCGCACCGCCGACAATCACCAGCATCAGGCCCAAGGAGAAGCAGAGGCCGCCGACCAATTTGGCGAGACCGTAAGGTACGCCAGCGGTGCCGGTAGTGGCGGTAATATAGAAAACAAACGCAATCGAGATAAACACACCCGCGGTAATCGCTAAATAAAAGGTGGTGAGCGGATGTTTAGTCGCTTTATAGACACCCGCATCTTCGGCAACTTTTGCCATCGCGGGGGGAAGCAGTAAATTGAAAGGGTTGTCAGCGTTCACACTAACTCTCTCTGATAGGTTAAGACAGTGCAAAGAGATACTAACAAAGCCATGATCGATAAAAATTGATTTAGATCATAAACGCACCGGGCGCATCCACGCCCACCATAAGATTGTCTTTATTTTTATTGTTAAAGCTTTGATTTATATACATTAAATTTATTTTAACTTTTATATATTTTTTTGATTGGTAGGCGATGTGAATTAAAGATCAGGTTAACTCTAATAGATAAATGTATTATTTCAAGCCTCTTTTGCGCGATAAATTTAATTTATAATTAACATTGCCGCATTATCATTAACGTGACTGAAGGGTAGGAGTCGGGCTGGAAATTAATTTCTCCTAAGGCGTAGAAAAGTGGGAGAAATAAAAAGCCCCAGTAATGTTATGCATTACCGGGGCTTGAGAATGGTACCTTAAAACAGGGGCGTCAGCCTGACTTTACGCCCAGTGGCGGCGCTTAGCCTGTTGTAGCTTCTCATAAGCCGCCAGCAACGCCTGATGGGCTGGCAGGGCCTGAAGCTCATCATCAATGGCAAACAGCCCATGGAAACGCGCTTCGCCACTCAGGGCGGCGGAAGCCTGATCCACCGCTTCCTGACCATACATCTTCACAAAGGCAGCATAGTACTGTGCCGGCTCGCGCTCTGGCTCCTGCGCCAGCAGCAGCAGGGTTTGCAGGCAACGGTAGTAGTTGCTGCGCTCTGGCGTGAAGACAGAAGCGTTGAACTCCTGTGTCCACTCCGCCCAAATCAGCGCCTGATCCAGATCGCCGCCCGCCAGGGCCAGCATGGATTTCAGCTCGCCAATGCGCAGCGTGTACCAGCCATTGTCTTTGCCGGTCGCCAGACCAAGCAGTTCACGCACGCGGGTAAAGTCATCCATACCCTCGTCGTCCAGCTCTTGGATCAGCGCCAGATACTCTTCGCGGCTCCAGTCGCTGTCCGGCAGCGCTAGCAGTTTCTCACGCAGCGGGGCACCCATGCTGTTGTTAGCCAGCAACAGATCTTCTGCCGGGTAGATATCCGACATGCCCGGCACCAGAATACGACAGGCGTACACGCCCAGATGCTCATAATCCGCGATATATACCTCGGCATCTTCTTGCTGGAAGATGGCCATCAGGGTCGCGAACTCCTCTTCGGTAGTACCGCTGAAGTCCCAGTCAGCGAACGCATAGTCCGCGTCCTGCTTGAACATATCCCAAGAGATCAAGCCGCTGGAGTCAATGAAGTGGGTCTCCAGGTTGGCATGTTCCGCGACCTCTTCGTCATCGAAGGTCGGCGGCGTGAAGACATCCAGATCTTTCAGGCTGCGGCCCTGCAGCAGCTCAGTAACGGTACGCTCCAGTGCCACGCCAAAGTCCGGGTGTGCACCAAAGGAGGCGAAGCAGGTGCCATTGGCCGGGTTGAACAGCACGACACAAATTACCGGGTACTGGCCGCCCAACGAGGCGTCATAGGCCAGGATCGGGAAACCTTCCTCTTCCAGTTTGGCGATGGCCTCAACCACGCCAGGGTAGCGCGCCAGCACGTCTTCCGGGATGGCCGGCAGGCTGATGGATTCCGCGATGATGCGGTTTTTCACATAGCGCTCGAACACCTCAGAGAGGCCCTGCACGCGTGCCTCATTGGCGGTGTTACCGGCGGACATGCCGTTCGACACATAGAGGTTGCCGATGATATTCATCGGGATATAAACGGTCTGCTCATCCGACTGGCGGGTGAAGGGCAGGGCGCAGATGCCACGCGCGGCATTGCCGGATTGCAGGTCAATCAGATCGCTGCCAGACAGTGCCTGATCCGGATCGTAGAAGTCATGCAGGCGCGCATCCAGGATCCCTTCCGGCAGGCTGTTGTCTTCCGGGATCGGGAACCATTTCTCATTAGGGTAGTGAACGAATTCGCCCTCGGCGATCGCTTTGCCCAGATAGAAGTCGGCGAAGAAATAGTTGGTGGAGAGGCGTTCGAAATACTCGCCCAGCGCCGAGGCCAGCGCGGCTTTCTTGCTGGCGCCCTTGCCGTTAGTGAAGCAGAGCGGGCAGTCGCGATCGCGAATGTGCACCGACCAGACGTGAGGCACCGGATTCAGCCAGGAGGCCTCTTCAATGTTGAAGCCTAAATCGGTCAGCTTTTTCTGGAAACGTGCAATGGAGTCTTCCAGTGCCGCGTCTTTGCCGGGAATAAAGGTTTGGGTCATGGGGATCACTTTTTATCATCGTACTGAAAGGCGCCATGATACGGACTTTTATTCTTCAGCTCCACGGATTGATCATGGCAAAGGGGGCAATAAAAAGATTGTTTTTTCGCCATCCAATAGCCCGTGTGTGATGACGTCGGCGGGAACGGGGCAAAAGATTGCCAAGCAGCCACCGCAGACCGTAGATTGTCGGCATCTGGTCATGGCCTTTTCTAAGGAAAGCAAGATGAAAGCGTTTGATCTTCAACGGATGGCGCTGGACAAGTTCCCGCTGGAGTTCCTGGCGGAAGTCGCGGCTCGTTGCCTGTTCACCTTTGTGCTGGTGTTTCTGTTCCTCAAAGTCAGTGGCCGGCGGGGTGTCAGGCAGATGTCGCTGTTTGAGGTGCTGATCATCCTGACCCTCGGCTCGGCGGCAGGAGATGTCACCTTCTATGACGATGTGCCATTGCTGCCGGTGTTCATGGTGTTTGCCTCTATCATGGTGTTCTATCGTCTGGCGACCAAGCTGATGTCCTACAACCGGCATGTACAGAACTGGATGGAGGGCAAGCCGCTGATGCTGGTGCGCAACGGCCAGTTTGAGTGGAAGACCATGAAAAAGCGCAACATCACTCACGATGAGTTTTTTATGGAGCTGCGGCTGGCTGGCGTTGAGCATTTGGGGCAGGTACGACTGGCGGTGCTGGAGGTCAACGGCGGCATCAGCGTCTTCTTTTTTGAGCCAGAGGAGGTAAAGCCGGGGCTGCCCGTGATGCCCGCCGATTACATCACCTTTATGACCCGCGCGACAAAAGAGGGTGACTACGCCTGCCACCAGTGCAGCCTGATCCATCACCTGAAAGCCGGCGAGTCATATCAGTGCCCGCAATGTAAAAGCGACAAGTGGGTGGCTGCGTTGACCCACCGCCGGGTAGGCTGAAATCAGCATATCCTGCCAGATTAATGCCCTGCCACGGGGGATCATCAAACCGGGAGCCATCGTGGCAGGCAGAGTATAAGAAGAGGATCTTGTTCTGGTTTCTGCCGGGGTGTCCCGTCGGGAGCGATAACCGTTGCAGGCCGCCGGTTCGGATGATAAAACCGAAGGCTGGTGGTCATACATAACAGTTATCTTATCGTGAATGGTGAAGGGAAATGACTCAGGTTTTCAATTTTAGTGCGGGTCCGGCCATGCTGCCGGTCGAAGTTTTGCGTCGTGCCGAGCAGGAGCTCTGCAACTGGCATGGGCTGGGCACCTCCGTGATGGAGATCAGCCACCGCAGTAAAGAGTTCATCCAGGTGGCGGAAGAGTCGGAGCGTGACCTGCGAGACCTGCTGAAGATCCCGGACAACTATAAGGTGCTGTTCTGCCATGGTGGCGCGCGCGCGCAGTTTGCCGCAGTGCCGCTGAACCTGCTGGGTGACCACACCACGGCCGACTATGTCGACGGTGGCTACTGGGCGCACAGCGCGGTAAAAGAGGCGCAGAAATATTGCACGCCAAATGTGCTGGACGTGAAAACGTCTGTCGATGGCCGCCACGCTATCACGCCAATGAGCGAGTGGGCGCTGCGTGATGACGCCGCCTACGTCCACTACTGCCCGAATGAAACCATTGACGGCCTGGCCATTCACGATATGCCCGATTTCGGTGACAAAGTGGTGGTGGCGGACTACTCCTCCTCTATCCTTTCGCGTCCGATTGACGTCAGCCGTTTCGGCGTAATTTATGCCGGTGCGCAAAAAAACGTTGGCCCGGCTGGCCTGACGCTGGTGATTGTGCGGGAAGACCTGCTGGGCAAAGCAAAAACCGAGCTGCCCTCCATCCTTGATTACAAAGTGCTGGCCGAGAACGACTCCATGTTCAACACGCCGCCGACCTTTGCCTGGTATCTCTCCGGCATGGTATTTAAGTGGCTGAAAGAGCAGGGCGGCCTGCTGGAGATGGAAAAACGTAACAAAGCCAAGGCGGAATTGCTGTATGGTGTCATCGATCAGAGCGACTTCTACCGCAACGAAGTGGCACAGGCGAACCGCTCCTGGATGAACGTTCCCTTCCAACTGGCTGACGCGGCGCTGGACAAAGTCTTCCTGGACGAGTCCGTGAAGGCGGGCCTCCACGCCCTGAAGGGCCACCGTGTGGTGGGCGGGATGCGCGCGTCCATCTACAATGCGATGCCGATTGAGGGCGTGAAAGCCCTGACCGAATTTATGGCGGACTTCGAGCGTCGCCACGGCTAATCGCCAGCCCGCACCTGTAAGGCTGCGGGCATGTTCTGGTAACCCGTTGATTTTCAGGAACCCCGGCTCAAACCGGGGTTCTTTTATAGCAAAGTATTTGGAGAGTGTGTTTTACATGCAGGACTCGTTAACCCTACAGCCGATTGCCAAAATTGATGGCACCGTCAACCTCCCAGGCTCAAAAAGTGTGTCCAACCGTGCGCTGCTGCTGGCGGCGCTGGCGCAAGGCACCACGACCCTGACCAACCTGCTCGACAGTGATGACGTGCGCCATATGCTCAACGCCCTGGAGAAATTGGGCGTGGCGTTTCGCCTCTCGGCGGATCGCACCCGCTGTGAGGTGGAAGGGCAAGCCGGGCCACTGCGCAGCGCGCAGGCGTTGGAGCTGTTCCTGGGCAATGCAGGAACGGCCATGCGCCCACTGGCGGCGGCGCTCTGCCTCGCGGACGGCGACATCACGTTGACCGGCGAGCCACGCATGAAAGAGCGGCCGATCGGCCACCTGGTGGAAGCCCTGCGTCAGGGCGGCGCGCAGGTTGACTATCTGGAGCAGGAGAACTATCCGCCGCTGCGACTGCGTGGTGGGTTCAACGGCGGTGATATTGCCGTTGATGGCAGCGTCTCCAGCCAGTTCCTGACGGCCCTGCTGATGACCGCGCCGCTGGCGGCACGTGATACGGCGATCCGCATCAAGGGTGAGTTGGTCTCAAAGCCCTATATCGACATCACGCTCAACATGATGAAGAGCTTTGGCGTTGAAGTGGTGAATGATGAGTACCGCGTCTTCCACATCAAGGGCCAGCAGACTTATCAGGCACCCGGCGAATATCTGGTGGAGGGCGATGCCTCTTCCGCCTCCTACTTCCTCGCGGCTGCGGCGATCAAGGGCGGCACCGTCCGCGTGACCGGCATTGGCCGCCACAGTATGCAGGGAGATATTCACTTTGCCGACGTGCTGGAGAAGATGGGCGCGCGCATCACGTGGGGCGACAGTTACATTGAGTGCAGCCGCCACGAGTTGCATGGCATCGACATGGATATGAATGCCATCCCGGATGCGGCAATGACCATCGCGACCACTGCGCTCTTTGCCCAAGGGGAGACCACCATCCGCAATATCTACAATTGGCGGGTGAAAGAAACTGACCGTCTGGCGGCGATGGCGACAGAGTTGCGCAAGGTGGGCGCCGAGGTGGAGGAGGGGCACGACTACATCCGCGTGGTACCGCCGGCAGAACTGCAGTACGCGGAGATCGGCACCTACGACGATCACCGCATGGCGATGTGCTTCTCGCTGGTGGCGCTCTCTGAAACGCCGGTGACTATCCTCGATCCAAAATGTACTGCCAAAACCTTCCCAGACTACTTTGACCGCCTGGCTTCACTGAGCCAACCGGCATAATATGAACAAAACGGGCAAATTATGCCCGTTTATTCTCCTTCCCCACAGATTTTGTCTATCTTCTACACTCTCTGACAGTTTATGGGGGGAATTTCAGCAACTGCGCGTGCGAAAGGTAACAGTTATGCGTTAGGCAGCGTATAATGCTGCGGCTGAAGTAGCCTACTGAGTAATAAAGCGGGTTTCCCCGATCTAAAGGAGTGAGATATGACGGTTACAGCCCCGGTGATTACCGTTGATGGGCCAAGTGGTGCCGGTAAAGGTACGCTGTGCAAAGCGCTGGCGGAGTCATTAGGCTGGCATCTGCTGGACTCTGGTGCCATCTACCGCGTGCTGGCGCTGGCCGCGCTGCACCACCAGGTCGATATCCAGTCCGAGGAGGCCTTGGTGCCGCTGGCCGCTCACCTTGACGTGCAGTTCATCTCGCGCAACGGGCAGCTTGAAGTGATCCTGGAAGGTGAGGATGTCAGCAATGAGATCCGCACGGAAACCGTAGGCAACACCGCCTCTCAGGCCGCCGCCTTCCCGCGGGTGCGCGAAGCACTGCTGCGCCGCCAGCGCGCCTTCCGCGAGGCACCTGGCCTGATTGCCGATGGCCGCGACATGGGCACGGTGGTCTTTCCTGACGCGCCAGTAAAAATATTTTTGGACGCCAGCGCGGAAGAACGTGCACGTCGGCGCATGCTACAGTTGCAGGAAAAGGGCTTTAGTGTTAACTTTGAACGTCTTTTAGCCGAGATAAAAGAGCGTGACGACCGCGATCGCAACCGCGCGATTGCACCGCTGGTGCCTGCTTCTGATGCCCTGTTGCTGGATTCGACCAGCATGTCCATCCATGAAGTGATTGAAAAAGCGTTGGCTTACGCCCATGACGTACTGGCACTGCCACAGAAATAAGCGTCGCGCTCACTGAATTTAGTACCCTGCTGCCAGGAACGGTGGCGGGGCATGTGAAACAACCCCATCCGGCGGGATGCTAGATGGACGTTAAACTTAAGAACCTAAAGATTATCAACATGACTGAATCTTTTGCTCAACTCTTTGAAGAATCCTTAAAAGAAATCGAAACCCGTCCGGGTTCCATCGTTCGTGGCGTTGTTGTTGCTATCGATAAAGACGTAGTGCTGGTTGACGCTGGCCTGAAGTCTGAATCTGCCATCCCGGCTGAGCAATTCAAAAACGCACAGGGCGAGCTGGAAATCCAGGTTGGTGACGAAGTAGACGTGGCTCTGGACGCGGTAGAAGACGGCTTCGGTGAAACCCTGCTGTCCCGCGAGAAAGCGAAACGTCACGAAGCATGGCTGATGCTGGAAAAAGCTTACGAAGAAGCAGCGACTGTTACCGGTGTTATCAACGGTAAAGTCAAAGGCGGCTTCACCGTTGAGCTGAACGGTATCCGTGCGTTCCTGCCAGGTTCCCTGGTTGACGTGCGTCCGGTTCGCGACACGCTGCACCTTGAAGGCAAAGAGCTTGAGTTCAAAGTCATCAAGCTGGACCAGAAGCGCAACAACGTTGTTGTTTCTCGCCGTGCGGTCATCGAATCCGAGAACAGCGCAGAGCGCGATCAGCTGCTGGAAAACCTGCAGGAAGGCATGGAAGTTAAAGGTATCGTTAAGAACCTCACTGACTACGGTGCATTCGTTGATCTGGGCGGCGTTGACGGCCTGCTGCACATCACTGACATGGCGTGGAAACGCGTTAAGCATCCGAGCGAAATCGTCAACGTTGGCGACGAAATCACCGTTAAGGTGCTGAAGTTCGACCGCGAGCGTACCCGTGTCTCCCTGGGCCTGAAACAGCTGGGCGAAGATCCGTGGGTTGCTATCGCTAAGCGCTACCCGGAAGGCACTAAGCTGACCGGCCGTGTAACCAACCTGACTGACTACGGCTGCTTCGTTGAAATCGAAGAAGGCGTTGAAGGCCTGGTACACGTTTCCGAAATGGATTGGACCAACAAAAACATCCACCCGTCCAAAGTTGTTAACGTTGGCGACGTAGTGGAAGTAATGGTTCTGGACATTGACGAAGAGCGTCGTCGTATCTCCCTGGGTCTGAAACAGTGCAAAGCCAACCCGTGGCAGCAGTTCGCAGAAACCCACAACAAGGGCGACCGCGTTGAAGGTAAAATCAAGTCTATCACTGACTTCGGTATCTTCATCGGCCTGGACGGCGGCATCGACGGCCTGGTTCACCTGTCTGACATCTCCTGGAACGTTGCAGGCGAAGAAGCAGTACGTGAATACAAAAAAGGCGACGAAATCGCAGCGGTTGTTCTGCAAGTTGACGCAGAACGCGAGCGTATCTCCCTGGGCGTTAAGCAGCTGGCGGAAGACCCGTTCAATAACTACCTGTCTATGAACAAGAAAGGTGCTATTGTTACTGGTAAAGTCACTGTAGTAGACGCTAAAGGTGCTACAGTTGAATTAGCGGGCGGCGTAGAAGGCTACCTGCGTGCATCTGAAGCTTCTCGCGACCGCGTTGAAGATGCAACTCTGGTTCTGAATGTAGGCGACGAAGTTGAAGCTAAATTCACCGGCGTTGACCGTAAGAACCGCGTTGTAAGCCTGTCCGTCCGTGCTAAGGACGAAGCTGACGAGAAAGATGCCATCGCTTCTGTTAACAACAAACAGGAAGAAGGTAACTTCTCTAACGCTATGGCTGAAGCTTTCAAAGCGGCTAAAGGCGAGTAATGACGGGGGGCGGCCTTGCCGCCCCGAAACGGTAGTTAAGCTGCAAAGCTTGGAGGAAACATGACCAAGTCTGAACTCATTGAAAGACTTGCTGGCCAGCAATCTCATATTCCGGCGAAAGCCGTTGAAGATGCAGTGAAAGAGATGCTTGAGCATATGGCCGGTACGCTGGCTGAAGGTGAACGCATTGAAATTCGCGGATTCGGCAGTTTTTCACTTCACTACCGTGCGCCGCGTATCGGGCGTAACCCTAAAACTGGTGACAAAGTGGAGTTGGACGGCAAATATGTCCCGCACTTCAAACCGGGTAAAGAGTTGCGCGACCGCGCGAACATTTATGCCTGATATGATGGCATAAAGTTATTGCCTTAGAGATTATGAAACGGCGCCCTTGGGCGCCGTTTTTTTATGTTTGAAAAAAGCATCTTTGGAAAGCCGCTCTCAAAATGAGTTGTAACGCCAGTGCGTGCTTTTTTTCTTTCCCTGCCAGATTCCACCTCTGCTTTTTTCCTCAACTTACCCTGCGCAGCTTGCTGCACACTGCTTTTCCAGTGAAGTCTTTATAGCGGGGTGGGGTATCAAGCTGTCAATTAACCAGATCTCATCAGCCGTTATTATCGGCACCCTGCCTTTGTTGCTGTGGCATACACTGCCACCATTATGGGTCTGCCCAGCACTGCTCGTCCTGACGCTGGCAGGCAGCTATGTTGCGTCCAAGCCAGCAGTGTGTTGGCTGGGAGTAATGCTGCTGGCGTTAGTCTGGTCACTTATCCACGCCCATCTGTCACTCAAGCAGGTAGACAGACTTTATCAGCATCAGGTGAATGTGCAGGGTAGGGTCACTTCGCTGGCTCTCAGTGACGAGCCGGAGGAGCGGTATGCCATCACCCTCTATCAGGTAGAGGGTCAGGGGTTGTTCCCACCGGTAACGGCATGGGTAGAGTGGCCACCTCAGGGTACTGTAAGGTGCGCCGGACAAATCTGGCAGTTGCAGATGGCATTGCGTCCCGTACATAGCCAGTTAAATGAGGGCGGTTTTGATCGCCAGCGCTGGGCAATGGCGCGCCACCAGTTGTTGGAGGGCAGGGTCATCACTGCCACGCCATTGGATTTATCATGCGGTTGGCGTCAGCGGGTGATCCAGTATGCCCAGCATATCCTGCCAGTCACCCACCATCAGGGCATCCTGCTGGCACTGGCATTTGGGGAGAGTCGCTTTCTGGATCGCGAGACCAAATTGCTGCTGCAACAGACGGGCGTTGCCCACCTGATGGCAATTTCAGGGTTGCATATTGGCATGGCAGCGCTTTTTGGTTGGGTGCTGGCGCGTGGACTACAGATTCTGCTGCCAGGGCGCTATATCGGCCATCGCTTTCCACTGCTGTTAAGCGGGGCAGTGGCTCTACTCTATATCATGCTCTCTGGCGTCAATCCGCCAGCGGTAAGGAGCGGGATTGCACTTGGCCTGTGGTTGCTATTGCGACTGTGCGCCATCCGGTGCAGCGGCTGGCAGGTAGGGCTATGGACGATGGCGCTGATTTTGGCGGTGAACCCTTTGATGGTGTTGTCAGACAGTTTCTGGCTCTCCTGTTTTGCTGTCGGCGCGCTGCTGTTCTGGTTTCACTGGTGCCCATTGCCAGTGCGCTATGCCACGGGTTGGCGATGGCTTGGCCTGCGCTGGCTGCATCTGCAACTCTGCATGTTTATGTTACTGGTGCCTTTGCAAATCGCCATTTTTCATGGCTTGAGTCTGGCTTCTTTGCCAGCGAACCTATGGGCCGTGCCCTTGGTCTCCTTTCTGGTGGTGCCACTGATCCTGCTCGCCCTCTGTCTACTGTGGCTGCCGGCCATCGCCGGTACATTGTGGCAGGGGGCGGATGGAGTATTGGACTGGGCATTGGCACCGCTGACGTGGTTGCAGTCAGGCTGGATAGAGTGGGATCAGCGCGCGCTCTACTGGAGTGGGGCAGGCTGGCTGGCCGTCGTGGTCTGGCGCCTTGGCATAGTGAAACAGGTAGTGCCAGTGATGGTGTTAACCGGGGTGAGCATTGTGCATCTTAATGCCCCACCTGCTGCGCAGTGGCGAGTGGACATGCTGGATATTGGCCACGGACTGGCAGTGCTAATAGAGAAAGAGGGACGGGGCGTGCTCTATGACACCGGCAACCGCTGGCCGGGTGGCAGTAGCGCCGAGCAGACTATCTTGCCTTTTCTGCGCTGGCGTCACGTTACCCTTGAAGAGATCATCATCAGTCACGCCCATCTTGATCATCAGGGTGGGCTGGCAGCGCTGCAGAAAGCCTTTCCCCATGCTACCCTCCGTTCATCACAGCGCGGCCTGCCGGGCTTGCCCTGCCAGCAGGGCGAACAGTGGCAGTGGCGCGGGCTGCATTTTCAGGCGCTGTGGCCGAAAAGGCTGGCGGAACAGGCGGGCAATAATGACTCTTGCGTGGTAAAGGTTTCAGATGGCACCCACCATCTGTTGCTGACGGGTGATATTGAGCGGGAGGCGGAGCAGCAGCTATTGCGCGAACAGCGCCCGGCACTGACGGCAACCATCCTGCAAGCGCCACACCATGGCAGCAATACCTCCTCTATTGCGCCGTTCCTGCGGGCAGTCCAGCCCCAGATCGCCATTGCCTCTGCCTCACGTTATAACGCCTGGCGATTGCCCTCGATTCGGGTTCGGCGGCGCTATCAGGCGGCAGGTATTCCGTGGCGTGATACCTCGCGATCGGGACAATTGTCTGTACTTTTTTCATCCGATAGTTGGGAATTACAGGGTTTCCGCGAGCAAATAGTGCCACGTTGGTATCACCAGCGGTTTGGCGTACAGAAGGATAATGAGTAGAATGAGCCGCTATTACTTTCGAAGCTGGTTAATTGCATGATGAATGATAAAGATCTCTCCACCTGGCAGACCTTTCGTCGCCTCTGGCCGATGATCGCACCGTTTAAAACAGGCCTGATCGCAGCGGCCATCGCACTGATTCTTAATGCGGCCAGTGATACCTTTATGCTGTCGCTCCTGAAGCCACTGCTCGACAATGGTTTCGGCAAGGCGGACAGCTCCATCCTGCTGTGGATGCCGTTGGCCGTTATTGGATTGATGCTGGTACGCGGCATCACCAGCTTTGTTTCAAGCTACTGTATCTCATGGGTATCAGGCAAAGTGGTCATGCATATGCGCCGTCGCCTGTTCAGCCACATGATGGGAATGCCGGTCTCCTTCTTTGACCAGCAATCCACCGGCACACTGCTCTCACGCATCACCTATGACTCCGAGCAGGTTGCCTCTTCCTCCTCCAGCGCGCTGATTACCGTAGTACGCGAGGGGGCCTCCATCATTGGTCTGTTTACCTTGATGTTCTACTACAGTTGGCAGCTTTCGCTGATCCTGATTGTGATTGCGCCGATTGTCTCGATTGCGATCCGGGTAGTCTCCAAGCGTTTCCGCAACATCAGCAAAAACATGCAGAACACGATGGGGCAGGTGACCACCAGCGCCGAACAGATGTTAAAAGGGCATAAAGAGGTGCTGATCTTTGGTGGCCAGCAAGTGGAAACCGAACGTTTTGATCAGGTAAGCAACCGCATGCGCCAACAGGGCA
The DNA here is from genome assembly GCF_005491205.1 of Nissabacter sp. SGAir0207. Lineage (NCBI taxonomy): Bacteria > Pseudomonadati > Pseudomonadota > Gammaproteobacteria > Enterobacterales > Yersiniaceae > Nissabacter > Nissabacter sp. SGAir0207. The sequence continues at coordinate 2,462,924 of NZ_CP028035.1, read as the reverse complement.
TGAAAATGGTTTCTGCCTCCTCCATCTCCGATCCTATCATCCAGCTGATCGCCTCGCTGGCACTGGCCTTTGTGCTGTATGCCGCCAGTTTCCCGAGCGTGATGGAGACCCTGACGGCCGGTACCATCACCGTGGTCTTCTCCTCAATGATCGCCCTGATGCGCCCGCTGAAATCTTTGACTAACGTCAATGCCCAGTTCCAGCGCGGCATGGCAGCCTGCCAGACGCTGTTCTCTATCCTGGACATGGAACAGGAGAAAGACGAAGGCAGCCGTGAGGTCACGCGTGCTGTTGGCGAGATTGAGTTCCGCCACGTCACCTTCAGCTACCCCGGCAAAGATATTCCGGCCCTGCGTGACATCAACCTGCACATTCCAGCCGGCAAAACGGTGGCACTGGTTGGCCGCTCTGGCTCCGGTAAATCCACCATCGCCAGCCTGATGACGCGCTTCTATGACGTCCAGGAAGGCGAGATCCTGATGGATGGGCATGACCTGCGCGAATATACCCTGGCGTCATTGCGTCGGCAGGTGGCGCTGGTGTCGCAGAATGTGCACCTGTTCAATGACACCATTGCCAATAACATTGCCTATGCCAGCCAGGAGCGCTACAGCCGCGAGCAGATTGAGCAGGCAGCGCGCATGGCCTACGCCATGGACTTCATTGAGAAGATGGATAATGGTCTGGACACGGTCATTGGCGAAAACGGCGTGATGCTCTCTGGCGGCCAGCGCCAGCGTATCGCGATCGCCCGTGCGCTGCTGCGTGACTGCCCGGTGCTGATTCTGGATGAGGCCACCTCCGCGCTGGATACAGAGTCTGAGCGCGCTATCCAGAAGGCGCTGGATGAGCTGCAAAAGAACCGAACATCGCTGGTGATTGCTCACCGCCTCTCCACCATTGAGAGCGCCGATGAGATTCTGGTGGTGGAAGATGGTCGAATTGTGGAGCGCGGCAATCACGCTGATCTGCTGGCGCAGAGCGGCGTGTATGCCCAGCTGCACCGGATGCAGTTCGGCCAATGATTGAGAAGATCTGGGCCGGGCGCTCGCCCCTCTATCTGCTGCTGCTGCCGCTCTCCTGGCTGTATGGCGCCATCTCCACGTTGATTCGTCTGAGTTATCGCTGGGGTTGGCGCAAGAGCTGGCAGGCCCCGGTGCCGGTGGTGGTGGTGGGCAACCTGACGGCCGGCGGCAACGGCAAAACGCCGGTGGTGATCTGGCTGGTGGAGCAACTCCAGCAGCGTGGCCTGAAAGTGGGGGTGGTCTCACGTGGTTATGGCGGCAAAGCGGAGCACTATCCGCTGCGTGTGACCGCAGAGACTTCCACCCAGCAGGCAGGGGATGAGCCGGTTCTGATCTTCCAACGTACCGGTGCGCCGGTGGCCGTCGCGCCAAAACGCCGTGAGGCGGTCGAGGCGCTGCTGGCAGAGCAGGTTGACATCGTAGTGACCGATGATGGCCTGCAACACTATGCCCTGCAACGGGACGCAGAGATTGTGGTGGTGGATGGCGTGCGTCGTTTTGGAAATGGCTGGTGGCTACCGGCCGGGCCGATGCGTGAGCGTGCCGGACGCCTGCGCTCAGTGGATGCGGTGATCACCAACGGCGGGCAGGCCCAGCCAGGGGAGATTGCCATGACGCTGCACGCTGGCATGGCCGTAAACCTGCTGACCGGCGAGCGGCGCGCCGCTGCCAGCCTGCCGCACGTGGTGGCAATGGCGGGCATTGGCCATCCGCCACGCTTTTTTGCCACGCTGGAAGCGTTGGGCGTACAGATTGCGCGCCGCGTACCCTTTGCCGATCATCAGGCCTACCAGCCAGACCAACTGGCCGCATTAACCCCCGCCGGTGAGACGCTATTGATGACGGAAAAAGACGCAGTGAAGTGCCGCGCCTTTGCCCAAGCCTCATGGTGGTATTTGCCGGTCAATGCCGTTATGGAGAGTGCGCAAGCCACAGTGCTGCTGGATAAACTGGTCGCACAGGTAAAAAATATCACGCCTGAAACGGCAAAGTAACGGCTAATGTCCGCCGTGGCGATATAACTTTACAGCCCGCGTTGAAGGGCTACAGTAAAAAGCTTGCTAACGCCCTGCGAATATGCGTAAATGATGGCCTGCCTGTGAGCAGGCCTATTTATGCGTTAAGTGATCCAATTAGAGTTAAGCCCTCCCTCCAAGCCGTCGTATCGATTTTGCTTCCAGGTTGAACCCCCTCTCGTTGTACCCCCCATAAATGATGTTTCTGCCCTGGCTAATAATGCCGTTACGGTAATGTGATTAAAAATTTAAAGGTAATAAAATGTCCAAGAAAACTGGTCAGGTTAAATGGTTCAACGAGAGCAAAGGTTTTGGTTTTATTGAGCAGCATGATGGCGGCAAAGATGTATTTGTTCACTTCTCTGCGATTGCTTCTGAAGGTTTCAAAACTCTGGCAGAAGGCCAGCGTGTAGAGTACACCATTCAGGATAGCCCGCGTGGGCCAGCCGCTGCCAACGTGGTTGCGCTGTAAGAACCGCACAGTCGGTGCCAAGGCAGGATAAATTCAGATTATTGCTGATTCCCCTGCCTCGCAAACTGATCAATTCTGAACCCGCAGTGATGCGGGTTTTTAAAACGGCTCAAAAGAGGTTGTTTATTGAAGACACGATTGAGCAACAGTATCCGGCGCACGGAAAAGGCGTCCGTTGATGCTCAACAACAAAGGAATATAAAAATATGATGTTAAAAACCGGACGAGTAAAATGGTATAACCAAGCCAAAGGCTATGGTTTTATTTCCCCGAGTGACGGCGGTAGCGATCTTTATGTGAATCGCATGGCGATTGCCAACAATAAAAATAAGTCACTGCAAGAGGGGCAGCAGGTGGAATTTACCTGTTACCACAGTGTCTACCACGGTCTTTCTGCCGCGGATGTTATTGCATTTCGTTAATTTATCTTGGGTAGCGTGATTTTACCCATAGTCTGAATTGTGCTATCGATTATCCTGTATCATCCCACGATCAATGGATATCGTTATGCCCAGCCCGACCCTATCTCTGGCCGACACCCGCACACTCCACCTCGCTGCTCAAGGCCTGCTCCGCCCACCGACCGGATCGCCGCAACCCCACCAGTTGCTGGATGCCATACGGGCGATGGGGCTGTTGCAGATAGACACCATCAGCGTGGTCGCCCGCAGTCCCTATCTGGTGCTGTTCAGCCGCTTAGGGGCCTATCCACCCGCTTGGTTGGATGAGGCGCTCGCCCAGCGCCAGCTGTTTGAGTACTGGGCGCATGAAGCCTGCTTTATCCCAATTGAAGATTTCCGCCTGTTGCGCCACCGGATGCTGGACCCGGCCAATATGGGCTGGAAGTACAATGCCGCTTGGCATCAGGCGCACCAGCCCGCCATTGAAAAATTGCTGGCGCACATTGAGCAACATGGGCCAGTACGCTCGGCGGATTTCTCACGGCCCGCCGGCAGCGGCAATGGCTGGTGGGACTGGAAACCGGAGAAGCGCCACCTGGAGACGCTGTTTACGCTGGGGCAGGTGATGGTGGCGGAGCGGCGTAATTTCCACCGTGTCTACGATGTGACCGCACGCGTCAAACCCGACTGGTCTGACACGCGCGACGCGTTGGATGAGGCCACGGCGCGTCAGGAGATGCTGCGGCGCAGCGCGCGCAGCCTTGGCATCTTCAAGGCGGCATGGTTGCCGGACTACTACCGGCTGAAGCGGGTAGCGCTCAAACCGGCCATCGCCGCGATGTTGGAGGAGGGAAGCCTGCATCCGGTCAGCGTCGAGGGCAGCGATGAGCCTTGGTATGTGCACCACAGCCTGTTGCCGCTCTGCCAGCAGATGCAGCAGCGGCGCATCCGCTCCTCCGTCACTACGCTCCTTTCCCCCTTTGACCCAGTGGTGTGGCACCGCAAGCGCGCCCTGGAGCTGTTCGATTTTGATTACCGCATTGAGTGCTATACGCCGCAGGAGAAGCGCCGCTACGGCTACTTTGTGCTGCCGATTTTGCAGCGTGGGGCGTTGATTGGCCGCACGGATGCCAAGATGCATCGCAAGGAGGGGGTATTCGAGATCAAGGGGCTATGGCTGGAGCCGGGCGTGCGGCTTGGGGCGCAACGGCTACGTGACCTGACCGAGGCGGTAACGCGCTGCGCACGTTGGCATGGCGCGACGCGCATTGCGGTGGACGCGGTGCCAGAGGCGTTGCGACCGCACTGGGGGCAGGGCTGGGCGTGCGGGCAGGAGATTGGCGGGCAGGCTTAACCGCCAGCAAACGAGTATGGTATCCTGACGCCCTTAGCGCTTTTAACCCCATCCCAGCATGGAGGAAATATGGATCATCGTTTACTGGAAATAGTGGCCTGCCCGGTCTGCAACGGCAAACTCTATTTCAACAAAGAGAATCAGGAACTGGTATGCAAGGCGGACGGCCTGGCCTACCCGGTGCGGGACGGCATCCCGGTGCTGCTGGAGAATGAGGCGCGCGCGCTGTCAGCAGACGAGAGGCACCCATGAGTTTCATCGCCATCATCCCTGCCCGTTACGCCTCCAGCCGCCTGCCGGGCAAGCCACTGGCGGATATCCACGGCAAGCCAATGGTCGTGCATGTGGTCGAGCGGGCGCGTGAGTCTGGCGCGGATCGGGTGATTGTCGCTACCGATCACCCGGAAGTGGCGGCTGCGGTCGAGGCCGCAGGCGGCGAGGTGTGCATGACCCGCCCGGATCACCAGTCCGGCACCGAGCGGTTGGCCGAAGTGATTGACCGCCTGGGCTTTGGCGATGACGACATCATTGTCAACGTGCAAGGCGATGAGCCGATGATCCCGCCGGTGATTATCCGTCAGGTGGCGGAGAACCTCGCCAACTGTCAGGCGGGCATGGCGACGCTGGCGGTGCCGATTGAGACGGCGGAAGAGGCGTTCAACCCGAATGCGGTGAAAGTGGTACGTGACGCGCAAGGCTTTGCGCTCTACTTCTCCCGCGCCACCATTCCGTGGGATCGGGAGCGCTTCGCGCAGTCGCGTGACGCCATTGGCGATCACTTCCTGCGCCATCTCGGCATCTACGCCTATCGCGCGGGCTTTGTGCGCCGCTACGTCACCTGGGCGCCCAGCACGCTGGAGAACATCGAGCTGCTGGAGCAGTTACGCGTGCTGTGGTATGGCGAAAAGATCCATGTTGACGTCGCGCAGGCCGTACCGGCGGTGGGCGTAGACACCCCAGAGGATCTGGCCCGCGTCCGCGCGGCGCTGGCGAAATAACCCTCCGGCCGGGCGCCCCGTCGCCCGGCCGCATATATTCTGTTTTTACCCCGTCGCAAAGAATCCGTGCAATCTTGATCTACATTGAAGAATTGACGGAGTAACACTTCCATCATGGACTGAACTTTTCAACCGAGGTCAGTGCCCCATGGAACAGCTCAAAGCCGAACTTAGCCAGGTGCTGGGCGAACCCTTGTCCCGCCTGGAGTGTGTCAGCGAACAGCCCTACGCCCACCTTTTTGCCCTCTACGACGCCCAAGGGCACGCCGTGCCGCTGCTGGCGAAGAGTTATCTTGCCGCCGGCATTGCCCGGCAGGAGGCCTATAAACTCTCAATGCTCTCGCGGGAGGGATTGGTGCGGATGCCAGCGGTCTACGGGCTGGTGGTGACCCGCCAGTCGCCCTACAAGGATGTGCTGTTGATGGAGCGGCTGCGCGGCGTGCCGGTGGAGGCCCCGACGCGCAACCCGCAGCGCTGGGAGACGCTGAAAGAGCAGATTGTCGAGGGCATTCTGGCGTGGCATCGCATTGACAGCCACGGCTGCGTCGGCACGGTGGACAGCACGCAGGAGAACAACTGGCGCAACTGGTATCGCCAGCGGGTTGAGGTGCTGTGGGTGACACTCAGCCAGATGCAGGCCCCGCAGTTCACGGCGGCGGATCGGGCGCTGCTCTACCGCGCCCGCGCCAACTTGCCGCAACTGTTCCAGGATTTTGATGACAGCGCGGTGCTGGTGCATGGCAACCTGACCCTGCGCAGCATGGTGAAGGACGCGCGCAGTGACCAGCTGCTGGCGATGGTCAATCCCGGCGTGGTGCTGTGGGCGCCGCGCGAGTATGACCTGTTCCGCCTTAGCGAGGAGGGGGCCGCTGGCGAGCTGCTGGGGGCTTACCTGCAACGCGCGCCGGTGGCGGAAAGCTTTGTCGCGCGCCGCTGGCTCTATGCCCTGTGGGAGGCGGTTGGCCGGCTGCTGCATACCGGCCAGCTTGACCAACCGGCCTTCGCCCATGCCAGCCGTCAGTTGTTGCCCTGGCTCTCCTGACTCCCCCGCAGCCGCTGCCACAGGCGGCCCAGCCCCTCATACCACACCCGCTCACTGTGGGCGAGATAGAGCGCTTGCGGGATGGCCTGCTCCCAGCCATTCAGCGGGGAGCTGATCGCCAGCTGGTTGGCTGGCACCGGAATCGGCTGCAACCCGCGCGCGTGGAAGAAGCCAATTGCCCGCGGCAGGTGGTTGGCAGAGGTGATCAGCAGGAAGGGCTGTTTCCCCACCAGCGTGGCCACCTGCGCCGCCTCCTGTTCGGTGTCGCGCGGCTGATCCAACATGATGATGTCGCCAGCCGGTACCCCCAGACTCTCCGCCACCAGCGCCGCCGTGCGCGCGCTACTGACCGGGTTGGTTGGCGCGGCCGCGCCAGTGAACACCAGTTTCGCGCCGGGGTGGCGCAGGTATTGCCGTACCCCCTCCGTCACGCGCGGCAGGCTGTTGCCAATCAGGTTGGAGCTTGGTGCCCACTCTGGGTTGAAGGTGTAGCCGCCGCCCAGTACCACAATGTAGCCCACCGATGTGGTGCCTTGGTAAGTTGGGAAGCGTGCCTCTAGCGGCCTCAGCAAGCGATCGGCGACCGGTTGCAGGCTTAGCAGCAATAAAAACAGCCAGGCGCAGGAAATCAGCACTTTTCCCGTGCGTTGCCACTGGGTACACCAGAGCAGGATGAGCGCAACGCCCATGATCAACAACAGAAAAGAGAGCGGCATCATCAGGCCGCCCACCCACTTTTTCAGGTCAAAAAGCATGAAAACCGGTCCTTCTGGGTGAAAAAACGACATCCGGGCAACTTTGCGCGGCAATAAGATTTATTCTACGTCAGCCTGTGCCAAAATAGCAGGCTCGAAAATCTCCCCCAGCCTGCATGGAGCCTGTCGCCGATGTCGATACCCGGCCGCAATTTTGATGATATTGCTGAGAAATTTGCCCGCAATATTTACGGCACCACCAAGGGCCGGATTCGCGAGGCCGTGCTGTGGCAGGATCTTCACCAGCTGCTGGCCGCGCTCCCGCAGCGCCCGTTGCGCATTCTCGATGCCGGCGGTGGCGAGGGAAAAATGGCCTGCGAACTGGCCGCTTTAGGACATCAGGTCTTGTTGTGCGATCTCTCCGGTGAGATGATCCAACGCGCCCAAGCGGCGGCAGAGGCCAAAGGCGTCAGCCATAACATGCAGTTTGTGCAGAGCGCCGCCCAGGATATTGCCAGCCACCTGGATGCGCCGGTGGATCTCATTTTGTTCCACGCGGTGCTGGAGTGGGTGGCGGAGCCGCAGGCAGTGCTGCACGCACTGTATCACTGCCTGGCACCGGGCGGCGCGCTGTCGCTGATGTTCTTCAATCACCACGGTCTGGTGATGCGCCATATGGTGGTCGGCAACTTCGACTACGTGGACGCCAATATGCCGGTCAAGAAGAAGCGGTCGCTGGCCCCGGACTACCCGTTGGTGCCAGCTGAGGTGTATGGCTGGCTGGAGCAGATGGGCATGGAGATCCGCGGCAAGACCGGGGTGCGCGTGTTCCATGACTACCTCAAAAATAAACAGCAGCAGACAGAGGAGTTCGCGGCGCTGCTGGCGCTGGAACAGCGCTACTGCCGGCAGGAACCTTTTGTGAGTTTGGGGCGCTACATCCATGTGATGGCGCACAAACCGAATGTGAAGGACGAATCATGAGTGAAATTTCCCAGACTGTACCCGAACTGGTCGCCTGGGCACGGAAAAATGACTTCTCCATTTCGCTCCCCACGGAGCGGCTGGCCTTTTTACTGGCGATAGCAACCCTCAATGGCGAACGCCTTGACGGTGAAATGAGTGAGGGTGAGTTGGTCGATGCGTTTCGTCACGTCAGCCAGGGCTTTGAGCAGACCAATGAGACCATTAACGTTCGTGCCAACAACGCCATCAATGACATGGTCAAACAGCGGCTGATCAACCGCTTCACCAGCGAACATGCGGATGGCCTCGCCATCTACCGCCTGACGCCGCTGGGCATCGGCATTACCGACTACTACATCCGCCAGCGCGAATTCTCCACGCTGCGCCTCTCCATGCAGCTATCGATGGTGGCGCAGGAGCTGAAACGCGCCGCCGACGCCGCGGAAGAGAACGGCGATGAGCTGCACTGGCACCGTCAGGTGTTCGCGCCGTTGAAGTACTCGGTGGCGGAGGTGTTTGACAGCATCGACCTGAGCCAGCGCCTGATGGATGAGCAGCAGCAGGGGGTGAAAGAGGATATCGCCGCGCTGCTCAACAAGGATTGGCGCGCCGCCATCTCCAGCTGTGAGCTGCTGCTCTCCGAGACCTCCGGCACACTGCGCGAGTTGCAGGATACCCTGGAGGCCGCCGGTGACAAATTGCAGGCCAACCTGTTGCGCATTCAGGCGGCAATGCCGATGGAGATGGAGCTGGGCTTTATCGACAAGCTGGTGTTTGACCTGCAAAACAAGCTGGATCGCATCATCAGTTGGGGCCAGCAGGCCATCGATCTCTGGATCGGCTACGACCGCCACGTGCACAAGTTTATCCGTACCGCCATCGATATGGACAAGAACCGCGTCTTCGCCCAGCGCCTGCGGCAGTCGGTGCAGAACTACTTTGACCAGCCCTGGACGCTGACCTACGCCAACGCCGAGCGCCTGATCGACATGCGCGATGAGGAGCTGGCGCTGCGCAGCGAAGAGGTCACCGGCGAGTTGCCACCGGATCTGGAGTTCGAGGAGTTCAACGAGATCCGCGAACAGCTGGCGGCCATGATCGAGGCGGCTCTGGCGGTCTACCGGGACGAAAACACCCCGCTCAATCTGGGCGCGGTGATGCGCGATTACCTGGCGCAATACCCGCGTGCGCGTCATTTCGATGTGGCACGCATCGTGGTCGACCAGGCGGTACGCCTCGGTGTGGCCGAAGCAGATTTCACCGGATTGCCGGCCGAATGGCAGGCGATCAATGATTACGGAGCCAAGGTACAGGCCCATGTCATCGACAAATATTGAAGCAGTGATGCCAGTCAAACTGGCACAGGCCCTGGCCAACCCGCTCTTCCCGGCACTGGACAGCCAGTTGCGCAGCGGTCGCCACATCGGCATTGAAGAGCTGGACAACCACGCCTTCCTGATGGATTTCCAGGACGAAATGGGCGACTTTTACGCCCGCTACAACGTAGAGCTGATCCGCGCGCCGGAGGGGTTCTTCTACCTGCGCCCGCGCTCCACCACCCTGATCCCGCGCTCGGTGCTCTCCGAGTTGGACATGATGGTCGGCAAGATCCTCTGTTACCTCTACCTCAGCCCGGAGCGGCTGGCCCACGAGGGCATCTTCAGCCAGCAGGAGTTGTATGACGAGCTGCTGAGCCTCGCTGACGAGGGCAAGCTGCTGAAGTTCGTCAACCAGCGCTCTTCCGGCTCCGATCTGGATCGGCAGAAGTTGCAGGAGAAGGTGCGCACCTCGCTCAACCGCCTGCGTCGGCTGGGAATGGTCTACTTCATGGGCGGCGACAACAACAAGTTCCGCATTACGGAGGCGGTGTTCCGCTTCGGCGCTGACGTGCGCAGCGGCGATGATCCGCGCGAGGCGCAACTGCGTATGATCCGCGACGGTGAGGCGATGCCGGTCGAGAGCAGCCTCTCCCTGCGGGATGAGAGCGATGAGGGCGAAGGCGAACAGGCCGGTGATGTAGTGCCGGCGCGTGGAGGGGATGAAGAATGATTGAACGCGGTAAATTTCGCTCACTGACGCTGGTCAACTGGAACGGCTTCTTTGCCCGTACCTTTGACCTCGACGAGCTGGTCACCACCCTGTCGGGCGGCAACGGTGCCGGGAAATCCACCACCATGGCGGCCTTTGTCACTGCCCTGATCCCGGATTTGACGCTGCTGCACTTCCGCAACACCACCGAGGCGGGCGCCACCAGCGGCTCGCGTGACAAGGGGCTGCACGGCAAACTGCGCGCTGGCGTCTGTTATTCGGCGCTGGATGTGGTCAACTCCCGCCACCAGCGGGTGATTGTCGGCGTGCGCCTGCAACAGGTCGCCGGGCGCGACCGCAAGGTGGACATCAAGGCGTTTACCATCCAGGGGCTGCCGACCGCGCTGCAACCGACGCAGATCCTGACCGAAACGGTCGGGGAGCGTCAGGCGCGCGTGCTGCCGTTGCAGGAGCTGAAAGAGAAAGTCGAGGCGATGGAGGGGGTGCAGTTCAAGCAGTTCAACTCCATCACTGACTACCACTCGCTGATGTTTGATCTGGGCGTCATCCCGCGCCGCCTGCGCTCCTCCTCGGATCGCAGCAAGTTCTACCGCCTGATTGAGGCGTCGCTGTATGGCGGCATCTCCAGCACCATTACCCGCTCGCTGCGCGACTACCTGCTGCCGGAAAACAGCGGCGTGCGCAAGGCGTTTCAGGACATGGAAGCGGCACTGCGCGAGAACCGCATGACGCTGGAGGCGATCCGCGTCACCCAGTCTGACCGCGATCTCTTCAAGCACCTGATCTCCGAAGCGACCTCCTACGTGGCTGCTGACTACATGCGCCACGCCAATGAGCGCCGGGTACATCTGGATGGCGCGCTGACACTGCGCAATGAGCTGCTCGCCGGCCGCAAGCAGCTGATCCATGAGCAGTACCGCCATGTCGAGATGGCGCGTGAGCTGGGTGAGCACAGCGGCGCGGAGTCAGACCTTGAGACCGACTATCAGGCCGCGAGCGACCACCTGAATCTGGTGCAGACCGCGATGCGCCAGCAGGAGAAAATTGAGCGCTACCAGTCCGATCTGGATGAGCTGACCTACCGGCTGGAGGAGCAGAATGAGGTGGTGGCCGAGGCCGCCGACCTGCACGCTGAGCATGAGGCGCGCGCTGAAGCCGCCGAAGCCGAGGTGGACGAGCTGAAGAGCCAGCTGGCCGACTACCAGCAGGCGCTGGATGTGCAGCAGACGCGCGCCATCCAGTACCAGCAGGCGCTGCACGCGCTCAACCGCGCGCGCGAGTTGTGCGAGCTGCCGGATCTGGAGAGCGCCAACGCCGGGCAGTGGCTGGAGACCTTCAACGCCAGAGAGCAGGAGGCCACCGACACCCTGTTGCAGCTTGAGCAGAAGATGAGCGTGGCCGCGGCGGCGCACAGCCAGTTTGAGCACGCCTACCAGCTGGTGGTGAACATCGCTGGCGAGGTGGGGCGCAGCGAGGCGTGGCAAACCGCGCGCGACCTGCTGCGCGAGTGGGGCACCCAGCAGCATCAGGCCGAGCGGGTCGCCCCGTTGCGCCTGCGCCTGAGCGAGCTGGAGCAGCGCCTGCGTGAACAGCAGGAGGCCGAGCGCCAGTTGCAGGAGTTCTGCAAACGCAGCGGGCGTGACTGCCCGCCGGAGGAGCTGGAGAGCGCCCAGTATGAGCTGGAGGAGCGCATCGAGACCCTCACCGCCGCCGTGGATGAGGCCGGTGAGCAGCGCATGGCGATGCGTCAGGAGATGGAGCAGCTGCAACAGCGCATCAAGGCGCTGACCGCGCGCGCGCCAGTCTGGCTGGCGGCGCAGGAGGCACTGGATCAGCTGGCCGTCCAGAGTGGCGAGGAGCTGGAGGGTAGCCAGCAGGTCACTGAGTACATGCAGCAGTTGCTGGAGCAGGAGCGCGAAACCACCGTGGAGCGCGACGAGGTGGCGGCGGCCAAGCGGCTGGTGGATGCGCAGATTGAGCGCCTGAGCCAGCCGGGCGGCGCAGAGGATCCGCGTCTGGTGGCGCTGGCCGAGCGCTTCGGCGGCGTGCTGCTCTCCGAGATCTATGATGACGTCACCCTGGATGACGCGCCGTACTTCTCGGCGCTCTATGGCCCGTCGCGCCACGCCATCGTGGTGCCGGATCTCTCGTTGATCCGCGATCAGCTTAATGGAATGGAGGAGTGCCCGGAGGATCTCTACCTGATCGAGGGCGATCCGCAATCCTTTGACGACAGCGTGCTGGATGTCGAGGAGCTGGAGCGTGCGGTAGTGGTCAAGGTCGCCGATCGCCAGTGGCGCTACTCGCGCTTCCCGTCCGTGCCGCTGTTTGGCCGCGCGGCGCGTGAGAGCCGGCTGGAGACGCTGCATCAGGAGCGCGAGACATTGGCGGAGCGCTACGCGACGCTCTCCTTTGACGTGCAGAAGATCCAGCGCGCCCATCAGGCCTTCAGCCGCTTTATCGGCACCCACCTGGCGGTGGCGTTTGAGGACGATCCTGAGGCGGAGATGCGGGCGCTGGCCACGCGCCGCAGCGAGCTGGAGCGCGCGCTGGCAGCCCATGAGGCGCAGAACCAGCAGCAGCGCCAGCAGTTTGAGCAGGCGAAAGAGGGCATTGCCCAACTGAACCGCCTGTTGCCACGGGTGGCGTTGCTGTGTGACGACACCCTGCCAGACCGCGTGGAGGAGATCCGCGAGGAGCTGGAGGAGGCACAGGAGGCCGCGCGTGCCATCCAGCAGCACGGGGCCGCGCTGGCCAAACTCGAGCCGTTGGTGTCAGTGTTGCAGAGCGACCCGGAGCAGCATGAGCAGCTCAAGGCGGATTACGCTGACGCGCAGCACCTGCAACGTCTGGCGAAACAGCAAGCCTTCGCCCTGACCGAAGTGGTGCAGCGCCGCGCCCACTTCAGCTACACCGATTCGGCGGGCATGGTGCATGACAACAGCGACCTGAATGACAAGCTGCGCCAGCGGCTGGAGCATGCGGAGGCGGATCGCACCCGCGCGCGCGATCAGTTGCGCCAGCATCAGGCCCAGCTGACCCAGTACAGCCAGGTGCTGGCCTCGCTGAAAAGTTCCTATGACGCCAAGCGCGACATGCTGAAGGAGCTGACGCAGGAGTTGCAGGATATTGGCGTCCGGGCGGATGCCGACGCGGAGGCGCGTGCGCGCAGCCGCCGCGATGAGCTGCACGCCGCGCTGAACAATAACCGCGCCCGTCGCAACCAGCTGGAGAAGCAGCTGACCTTCTGCGAAGCGGAGATGGATACCCTACAGAAGCGGTTGCGTAAGGTGGAGCGGGATTACCACCAGCTGCGCGAGCAGGTGGTGGCGGCGAAAGCTGGCTGGTGCGCGGTGATGCGGCTGGTGAAAGATAATGGCATGGAGCGTCGCCTGCATCGCCGTGAACTGGCCTACATGGGTGCCGACGAACTGCGCTCCATGTCGGACAAGGCGCTGGGCGCGCTGCGGCTGGCGGTGGCGGACAACGAACACCTGCGCGATGTGCTGCGCCTCTCCGAAGATCCGAAGCGACCGGAGCGCAAGGTGCAGTTCTATATCGCCGTCTACCAGCATCTGCGCGAGCGCATCCGTCAGGACATCATCCGTACCGATGATCCGGTGGAGGCGATTGAGCAGATGGAGATTGAGCTGGGCCGCCTGACGGAGGAGCTGACCGCCCGCGAGCAGAAGCTGGCCATCAGTTCGAAGAGCGTGGCGAACATCATCCGCAAAACCATCCAGCGCGAGCAGAACCGCATCCGGATGCTCAATCAGGGCCTGCAGGCCGTGGCCTTCGGCCAGGTGAAGAGCGTCCGGCTCAACGTCAATGTGCGCGAGGCGCACGCCACGCTGCTGGAGGTGCTCTCTGAGCAGCAGGAGCAGCATCAGGATCTGTTCAACAGCAACCGCCTGACCTTCTCTGAGGCACTGGCGAAGCTGTACCAGCGCCTCAACCCGCAGATTGATATGGGTCAGCGCACACCACAGACCATTGGCGAGGAGTTGCTGGACTACCGCAACTACCTGGAGATGGAGGTGGAGGTGAACCGTGGTTCCGACGGCTGGCTGCGCGCGGAGAGCGGGGCGCTCTCCACCGGCGAGGCGATCGGCACCGGCATGTCGATTCTGGTGATGGTGGTGCAGAGCTGGGAGGAGGAGTCCCGCCGCCTGCGCGGCAAAGATATCTCCCCTTGTCGTTTGCTGTTCCTTGATGAAGCCGCGCGTCTGGATGCCAAGTCCATCGCCACGCTGTTTGAGCTGTGTGAGCGGCTGGAGATGCAGTTGATCATCGCCGCGCCAGAGAACATCAGCCCAGAGAAGGGCACCACCTATAAGCTGGTGCGTAAAGTGGTGCAGAACCATGAGCATGTGCACGTGGTCGGGCTGCGCGGTTTTGCCCCAGTGGAGCCTGTCATAGATAGCAGTGTTGCAGCTGAAGCCTGAAATAATCATGCTGAATAGTTGAGCAAAATAAATGTATCAAGCCGCCTCCGGGCGGCTTTTCATTTTCTGGCCTTTCTGCCACGCTATCTCTGGCAGTCACTGACATGCTGGCCCCCTCCCTTTAGGGAATTGTGGGGTGGCGAGGGCAAAAAATCAGTTCTGCTTTATACTTAGATAACGTTCCACCACAAGTAGATGATTGATATCTATTTGTATTTAACCAAGGGGCAAGGGATGATGCTTACGCGTCCTAGTACACTCAAGAGTTTGGTCGTCAGCTGCGCGCTGGCCTGGGGCACCACGTCACTTCACACCGCCGGCGCGGCGCCTGCGCTGCCTGCCACGGCGGGGAGCATCAGCACCCAGGATGCCGCCAGCCAGATCCGTGCGGCGCTGCCCGGAAAGATAACGCCTTTTTATCTAAATACCCTGACCTCCCTGTATGCGGCCAACCATATGCGGCCAATGTGGCGCGATGAGCAGGCAGTACAGCAGTTCCAGCAGCAGTTGGCGGAACTGGCGATCTCTGGTGTCCAGCCACAATTTACCCAGTGGGTGCGCCAGTTAAGCAATCCTGATCTGGATGGCATGGCGCGCGACATCGTGTTGTCAGATGCCATGCTCGGCTATCTGCAATTTGTCTCGGGCGTGGGCACCCACGGCAGTGACTGGCTCTACACCAGCGTGCCTTATAAGATGTCGCTGCCAGCTGCCACGGTGATCAACCAGTGGCAAATGGTGGTGGCGGGGCAGGCCACCCAGCCGCAGAGCCTGCGGAACTACATCACCTCACTGGCGCCGCAGCACCCGCAGTACGCGCGGATGCATCAGGCGCTGAAAGAGATGCTGGCGGATGGCCGCCCCTGGCCGCAGCTGGTCAACGGCCCCAGCCTGCGCCCCGGCCAATTGAGCGACGACATCCCGGCGCTGCGCGAGATTCTGGCGCGCTCCGGTATGCTGGATGCCAATGCCCAGCCACTGGCGGATGCCGATCCGTTGCCAGAGAGCGGCCCCAACAATGGCCCGGCGGTAGATGACGATCTGTCATTGGAGGAGGCTGCACCGCAGGAGAGCGCGCCGCCTACCACCGTCAGCCCAGCCGCTGCGCCGGTTGAGGATGTGCCGCCGTCACCGCAAAGCCCGCCGGCCGCCACGCCGGAGACCGCCACTGAGGTGCAAGATAACCGCTATACCCCCGATCTGGTCGAGGGCGTCAAGCGCTTCCAGAAGTGGCAGGGGCTGGCAGACGATGGCGTGATTGGCCGCCGCACCCGCGACTGGCTGAACGTCTCGCCGCAGACCCGCGCCACCCTGCTGGCACTGAATATCCAGCGGCTGCGCATCCTGCCGGGCAACGTCTCCACCGGCATTATGGTCAACATTCCTAACTATTCGCTGGTCTACTACCGTGATGGCAATGAGGTGCTGGCCTCCCGCGTGATTGTTGGCCGCCCGAGCCGCAAGACTCCGCTGATGAGCAGCGCGCTGAATAACGTGGTGGTCAACCCGCCGTGGAATGTGCCAACCACGCTCACCCGTCAGGACATCATTCCCAAGGCGCTGGGTGATGCCAGCTACCTGCAACGGCATGGCTATACGGTGTTGAGCGGCTGGAGCAATGATGCGGAGGTGATCGATCCGTCAATGATTGACTGGAGCATGGTGTCGCCGAACAGCTTCCCCTACCGCCTGCGTCAGGCGCCGGGGCCGACCAACTCGCTGGGGCGCTATAAGTTCAACATGCCAAGCTCGGATGCCATCTACCTGCATGACACGCCGAACCATGCGCTGTTCCAGAAGGATATCCGCGCCCTTAGCTCCGGCTGCGTGCGGGTGAATAAGGCCTCGGTGCTGGCGGACATGCTTTTGAAAGATGCGGGCTGGAACAGCGCACGCCTCAGCTCCACGCTGGAGGGGCGGAATACCACCTATGTGCCGATTCGTCACCATATCCCGGTGCAGCTCTACTATTTGACTGCCTGGGTGGCAGAGGATGGGAAACCGCAATTCCGAACAGATATTTACAATTATGATAAAACCGTGCGATCCGGCGCACAAATACTGCCTCAGGCCGAGCGCCTGCTGCAATAAATGTAGAAATTCCCACAAATTAACGGTCTGATTATCGGGCTGAATCCCCACAGTTGCTGCTGGAACGGGGGTTCAGCCCGTTTTTTGGTGGGTTGACTCACCTAACGTTGGCAGTTAAGGTTCGGGACAGCACAGCCAATGTGCTTATTTTTTGACTCTCTTGCCGGGTAATCAGACAGTTCATGGACCAAATAGATAAACAGCGCCGAAAGTGGCTGGCGTTAGGCGGCGCCGCTATGGGGATCGCACTGCTTCCAGGGCAGGCGTTCGCAACTCTCTCAACTCCTCGTCCCCGGGTATTGACGCTCAATAACCTGCATACTGGGGAAACGCTCAAAGCTGAGTTCTTTGATGGAAGGAATTACAACACGGACGAGTTGACCAGGCTGAATCATTTGTTCCGCGATTTTCGCGCCAATAAGATCAAGACCATTGACCCGAGCCTGTTTGACCAGCTCTATCGCCTTCAGGTAATGCTGGGCAACAACAAACCGGTTCAGCTCATCTCCGGTTACCGCTCGGTAGCCACCAATGACGACTTACGCAAGCACAGCAGCGGGGTGGCGAAGCACAGCTACCACACGCTCGGGCGTGCCATGGATTTCCACATTGAAGGTGTGCAACTGAGCAATATCCGCAAGGCCGCGTTAAAAATGCGTGCCGGTGGTGTAGGATATTACCCACGAAGCAACTTTGTGCACATTGATACTGGCCCAGTGCGTAACTGGTCCTGATAGGTGTGCGTTTACGCCGGTGCGGAAGGCGTTCCGCACCGGCCGTGGAGCCCTATGAACTACGTCACTATCCCCGTCACTGCCTTTGCCCAAAACTGTTCCCTGATCTGGTGCGATGCCAGCCATGAGGCTGCGATTGTCGATCCGGGCGGCGATGCCGACACCATCATTGCTGAAGTGGCCGCCCGGCCCATCACCGTCACCCAGATTTTGCTGACCCACGGCCACCTCGATCACGTTGGGGCGGCGGTTGAACTGGCGCAGCACTTTGGCGTGCCGCTGGTGGGGCCACAGCAGGAGGATCGCTTCTGGCTGGAGGCGCTGCCGGTGCAGAGCCAGATGTTTGGGCTGGCCGAGTGCGCGCCCTTTACCCCTGACCGCTGGTTGGAGGAGGGGGAGATCGTGCAGGTCGGCGAGATGCGGCTGGAGGTGTTGCACTGTCCCGGCCACACGCCGGGGCATATCGTGTTCGTCAACCGTGCCGCGCGCCTGATGATCTCCGGCGACGTGATCTTCCGTGGCGGGGTGGGGCGTACCGACTTCCCACGCGGCAGCCATGAGGCGCTGATTGATGCCATCCGCACCAAGCTACTGCCGCTGGGTGACGAGATGACCTTCCTGCCGGGGCATGGGCCAAGCTCTACCCTCGGCCATGAGCGCCTGACCAACCCGTTCCTCCAGTAACGGGCGTGACGCCAATAAAAAAGCCAGCCCGCGGGCTGGCTTTTTTTATGCCGGATGCATCAGAGCACCGCGACAATCGCCTCACACAGCGGCGCCATGTTGTCCGGCGTCAGGCCCGCGACGTTGATGCGGCCAGAGTTGACGGCGTAGACGCCGAACTCGCTACGCAGGCGCAGCACCTGCTCGGTGGTCAGGCCGCTGAAGGAGAACATGCCGTTCTGCTTGCTGATGAAGCTGAAATCTTGCTGTGCTCCCTTCTCCTGCAAGGTATTGACGAACAGCTGGCGCATACGCTGGATGCGCTGGCGCATGTCGGTCAATTCCTGCTCCCACAGGGCGCGCAGTGCCTCATTGCTGAGGATGGTCGCGACCACGGCCGCACCGTGGGCCGGCGGGTTGGAGTAGTTGGCGCGGATGGTGGCCTTGATCTGGCTGAAAGCGCGATCGGCGCTCTCTGAATCGGCGGTCACCAGGGTGCAGGCCCCGACGCGCTCATTGTACAGCCCGAAGTTTTTCGAGTAGGAGCTGGCGACAATCAGCTCGGCATGGCTGGCCGCAAAGATGCGCAGGCCCTGAGCATCCTCTTCCAGACCGTTGGCGAAGCCTTGGTAGGCGAAGTCAAACAGCGGCAGCCAACCCTTGGCCAGCGAGAGATCGGCCAGCTGTTGCCACTGCTCGGCGGTCGGATCGATGCCGGTCGGGTTGTGGCAGCAGCCGTGGAACAGCACCACGTCGCCGGCCTGCGCCGCGTCGAGGCTCTTGAGCATGGCGTCGAAGTCCAGCGCATGGTTCTCCGCGTCATAGTAGTGGTAGCTCAACACTTCCAATCCAGCGGAACCAAACACGTTGTTGTGGTTCGGCCAGGTGGGGTTGCTGATCCAGACGCGTTTGGCGTCCGTCTGGGTCGCCAGAAAATCAGCGGCGACGCGCAGCGCGCCAGTGCCGCCCGGCGTCTGGGCCGTGCGGGCGCGTTTGTCAGCAATCAGGGCGCTGGCCTGACCAAACAGCAGCGCTTGGGTGCAGCTGGCGAAGGCCGGGATGCCATCGATGCTCAGGTAATTTTTGGTGGCTTCGTTCTCGAGCAGGTATTGCTCGGCCTTCTTGACGCTGGTCAGCACCGGCGTTTGGCCGGTCTCATCTTTGTAGACGCCAATACCCAGGTTGATTTTGGTCGGGCGGTCATCGGCACGGAACAGGTCAGCCAGGCCCAGAATCGGGTCGGCAGGGGCAGCGGTGATTTTCTCAAACATGTAGAAACGTCCATGGCTTGTGATAAGCGGGCAGAAGCATCAGGTTAACGCCATGTCAGGCGTTTGCCAACCGTTTGCGGCAAAAAGAGCGGACAGGCTGGCGGGGGGGGCGGGGGGCAGAAAAAGAGAAGGCAGGGCCGAAGCCCTGCCTTATTCACACCTGATAAATCAGGAGATCGTGATTAGAACTGGTAAACCAGACCCAGCGCCACGATGTCGTCGCTGTTGATGCCCAGTGCGTTGTCGTCATCAATCTGGTTGATGCGGTAGTCAACGTAGGTGGACATGTTTTTGTTGAAGTAGTAGGTCGCGCCCACATCGAAGTATTTGATCAGGTCAACGTCGCCGATGCCTTCGATGTCTTTACCTTTGGACTGAACGTACGCCAGGGACGGACGCAGGCCGAAGTCGAACTGGTACTGTGCAACCACTTCGAAGTTCTGTGCTTTGTTGGCATAGCCAGCTACGCTGGTGGTAGAACCGTCGCTGTTACCGATCTGCTGGGAGAACGGAGTCGCGTTGCGGGTTTCACCGTACATGGCGGCCAGGTAGACGTTGTTGGCGTCATATTTCAGAGCGGTTGCCCAGCTCTGTGCTTTCTCGCCGTTGCCCAGTACGCCCGGTGCGTTCTGTGCGTTGGTGCGGTCAGATTCGCCGTATGCACCCACGATGCCTACACCGATTTCGCTGGTGTAAGAGGTGGACAGTGCCCAGCCGTCACCGTTTGCACGGCGGATGTCAGAACGGTCGTTTTTGCCCTGGTACTGGACTGCGAAGTCCCAGCCATCCACCAGGCCGAAGAAGTTGTGGTTACGGTAAGTTGCCACACCGGTAGAACGGCCGCTCAGGAAGCCATCGGAGTAACCGGAGTCACCGCCGAATTCTGGCAGCATATCGGTCCAGGCAATCGCGTCGTACAGCAGGCCGTAGTTACGACCGTAGTCGAAGGAGCCGTAGTCGCCGAATTTCAGACCCGCGAAGCCCAGACGGGTTTTGTTGCCGTCTTGTGCATCGGAACCTTCAGAGTTGTTCGCTTGAACGTTGTATTCCCACTGGCCGAAACCGGTCAGTTGGTCAGTAATTTGGGTTTCACCTTTGAAGCCGAAACGAACATAGGTCTGGTCGCCGTCGGAACCGTCGTCATCAGAGAAGTAGTGCAGACCAACAGCTTTACCGTACAGATCCAGCTTGTTGCCATCTTTGTTGTAGATTTCGGCGGCGTTCGCTGCGCCAGCAGCCAACAGAGCCGGGATAACCACTGCAAGAATGTTGCGCTTCATCATTATATTACCCTCATTGGTGTTATTCGGACACCTTGCCACTGCCGTTAATAGTTCTGGGAACTATTGTTGAAAGTTTGGTGTCTTCCTGTGTCTGCACGCAGTGTTCCATTGGTAGTACGGTTAATCTACCGCGAAAATGCTACGAAAGTACTAATGGGGTTTCAGAAAGCAACCATTTGTAACAATGTGTGAATTTTAGGGAACTTTGTGAGCAGGATCGAAGTTTAAAAAAATGTAAAAGGCCAGCATTGCTGGCCTCTGATTTGTAACAATTTTGTATTAATAGTGCGAAAGTTAGCCGTTAGAAGCTGGCATTACGCGGCGTACGCGGGAAAGGAATCACATCGCGCACGTTTTGCACACCGGTGACATAGGCGATCAAACGCTCAAAACCAAGGCCAAAACCGGAGTGCGGCACGGTGCCATAGCGGCGCAGGTCGCGATACCACCAGTAATCCTCTTTGTTCAGGCCCATCTCCTCAAGGCGCTGATCCAGCACGTCAAGACGCTCTTCACGCTGCGAACCGCCGATGATTTCGCCAATGCCCGGTGCCAGCACGTCCATCGCGGCCACGGTTTTGCCATCTTCGTTCATGCGCATGTAGAAGGCTTTGATGTCTTTCGGGTAGTTCTTCACCACCACCGGTGCCTTGAAGTGTTTCTCGGCCAGGTAACGCTCATGCTCGGAGGAGAGGTCAATGCCCCAGCTCACATCGTTCTCAAAGGTCTGGCCCGACTTCAGCAGAATCTCGATCGCATCGGTGTAATCGACCTGAGCAAAATCAGAGCTGATGAAGCGCTCAAGGCGAGAAATCGCCTCTTTATCGACACGTTCGGCGAAGAACGCCAAATCGTCAGCGCGCTCATCCAGCACTGCCTGAAACACATATTTCAGCATCTTCTCTGCCAAACCTGCTACGTCATCCAGCGTCGCAAAGGCCACTTCTGGCTCGATCATCCAGAACTCAGCCAGGTGACGGCTGGTGTTGGAGTTCTCCGCACGGAAAGTCGGGCCGAAGGTGTAAACCTTGGAGAGCGCACAGGCGTAGGTTTCGCCGTTAAGCTGGCCAGAAACGGTCAAAAACGCCTCTTTGCCAAAGAAATCCTCACGGAAATCAACCCGGCCCTGATCGTCACGCGGCAGGTTTTCCAGATCCAGCGTGGAAACGCGGAACATCTCGCCAGCACCTTCGGTGTCAGAGGCGGTGATCAGCGGGGTAGAAACCCAGAAGTAGCCGTTCTCATGGAAGAAGCGATGGATCGCCTGAGCCAGGGTGTGGCGCACGCGCGCCACGGCGCCGATTAGGTTGGTGCGCGGGCGCAGGTGCGCCACTTCACGCAGGTACTCGATGCTGTGGCGCTTGGCCGCCATCGGGTAGGTGTCCGGGTCATCCACCCAGCCGACTACCTTGATTGCGGTGGCCTGCAACTCGAAGCTCTGGCCTTCGCCCGGCGAGGCGACCACGGTGCCGGTCACTTCCACGGAGCAGCCGGTAGTCAGGTGCAGTACCTCATCCTGGTAATTGGACAGAGAGTTATTCACGACGGCCTGTAACGGATTAAAGCAGGAGCCGTCATATACGGCGAGGAAGGAGATACCAGCTTTAGAATCTCTCCGGGTACGTACCCAACCGCGTACGGTGACTTCGCTGTCGACCGCAGCACGGCCTTGCAGTACGTCGACTACAGGCACAACGCTCATAGATTTCTCTCTTTAATAAGGGTTAATTCAAAATTACGGAACCCGCCGCGGCGGGTTTTGCTATGTTACTTACCGCGTCACAGGACACAAGCAGAAATCATGGGCGCACGGCAACATTCTGGGCGAAATGGCCGGGAAAATGAGCGGAAGTTGATCTCGGGCGGGGAGGGCAGCGGCGCCGCCCCCAAGGGCGGCACCGTCAGGGCGCTTAGCTGGCCTTTTTCACCAGCGGCAAGTCGAAGGCTTTACGCAGTGCCTTCACAAACGCCTGATCCTGGCAGATGGTTTTGCCGGGGCTGTCCGAGAGCTTGGCGACCGGCTTGCCATTGCACTCCACCAGTTTGATCACGATATTCAGCGGGCGGACGCCCGGAATGTCGCAGGTGAGGCGGGTGCCGATGCCAAACACCAGATTGATGCGCGTATAGAAGTGGCGGTAGAGCGCCAGCGCCTTGTCCAGATCCAGGTTGTCGGAGAAGACCAGCGTCTTGCTCATCGGGTCGATGCCCAGCTTCTCATAGTGGGCGATGGCTTTCTCACCCCACTCCAGCGGATCACCGGAGTCGTGGCGCAGCCCCTGATAGCGATGGGCGAAGCCGGGGCCGAAGTCACGCAGGAAGGCATCCATGGTGATGCAGTCGGTCAGGGCGATGCCGAGCTGATCCGGGTACTCATCCAGCCAGGCCTGCAACGCGGCGCGCTGGCTGTTGGCCAGCACCGGCGAGATCTGCTGGTGCGCCTGGAACCACTCGTGGGCCTGGGTGCCGACCGGCGCCAACCCAAGCTGGTGCGCCAGATCGTAGTTGCTGGTGCCGACCAGATAGGGGAAGTCGCCCTTCAGTTCGCTGACGATGGCCTGCTGCACGGCGCGCGAGAAGCGGCGGCGGGTGCCGAAGTCCATCAGCCGGAAGCGGGAGATGTCGGTGTCGCCGGCCATCTCCTCAAAGCGCGCCAGTTTGCTGCGCAGCTGGCTGACCGCCTGCTCAGGCGTGGCATCCGGCGAGCGGTGGCGGTGCACCACCTCGCTGATCACCGCCAGCAGCGGCACTTCCCACATGATCACCTCACGCCACGGGCCGTTAATGCGGATCTCCAGCCGTCCATTGCGGTTGGTCACCTGCACCTGCTGCGGGTTGAAGCGGAATGCTTTCAGCCAGTCGAGGTAGTCCCGGTGGAAGAAGGGCAGCCCGGCGAGGAACTGGTACTCCGCATCGGTCAGGGCCAGGTCGCTCATCATGGTGATTTGCGCCTGAATCTCGTCACGGTATTCGCCCAGCAACTCATCGCCACGGCAGCGGAACTCCGCGGCCACGGTAATGTCATGATACCGATGGAAAACCGCCTGCTGCATGTGCAGCTTATAGGCATCGGTGTCCAGTATTGACGTCAAAATCGGGGAGGCGTATTGAGTCATAGCGCGTTACAGCATCCTCGTAGGAGCATTCCATAGTCGGGATAATCAGCAAAAGTGCGTGAAGTATACCTTGATTATCCGGTTATTGAAGCCTCATCACACCATAAAAGCGAAACGGGGGTCGAGAGGAAAACGTGCCGTCGGGGGAGAGTATGGCCGATAAATGTTAATAAAATGAGATAACAACAAAGTAAAATTGTAAACATTTACAAGGCCCTTGCCGTCGTCAGGGCGCGGCACGCGCGGGCGGCGACCGATTTTCCCGTAAACTTCTTACATTCCCGGATTTTATCGCAGCTATGATAAAGTCGATGGATCGCCGCAACCGGCCTACGCCGCCACCATGCTGGCAGCCCCGCGCGGGCGGAATACACTTCGTTAACCTCAACTACCGGACGTCAAAGGGCTTCTATGACACAGGTCACCACAGCAACGCAGCCGCAGGCTAAATACCGGCATGACTACCGTGCGCCGGACTATACCATCACTGACATTGACCTCGATTTTGAGCTGGACGCAGACACCACCACCGTCACCGCGACGAGCCGGATCACCCGTCGCGGCGAGGCGGGCGCGCCGCTGGTGCTCAACGGTGAATCCCTGACGCTGGTGAGCGTCGCGATTGACGGCCAGCCGTGGCCGCACTACCGCGAGGAGGCCCACGCGCTGGTGCTGGAGCAACTGCCCGCCAGCTTTACCCTGACCATCGTCAACCAGATCCACCCGGCTGGCAACAGCGCGCTGGAGGGGCTGTACCTCTCCGGTGAGGCGCTCTGCACCCAATGCGAGGCCGAGGGCTTCCGCCACATTACCTACTACCTGGATCGCCCGGACGTGCTGGCGCGTTTCACCACCCGCATCGTCGCGGACAAGGCGCGCTACCCCTTCCTGCTCTCCAACGGCAACCGGCTGGAGCAGGGCGAGCTGGAGGATGGCCGCCACTGGATCAAGTGGGAAGACCCGTTCCCGAAGCCGAGCTACCTGTTTGCGCTGGTGGCGGGCGACTTCGATGTGCTGCGCGACACCTTCACCACCCGCTCTGGCCGTGAAGTGGCGCTGGAGCTGTACGTTGACCGTGGCAACCTGGATCGCGCCGACTGGGCGATGACCTCGCTCAAGCAGTCGATGAAGTGGGATGAGACCCGCTTTGGCCTCGAGTATGACCTCGACATCTATATGATCGTGGCGGTGGACTTCTTTAACATGGGCGCGATGGAGAACAAGGGCCTCAACGTCTTCAACTCCAAATATGTGCTGGCGAAGGCGGAGACTGCCACCGACACCGACTACCTGAACATTGAGCGGGTGATTGGTCATGAGTACTTCCATAACTGGACCGGCAACCGCGTCACCTGCCGTGACTGGTTCCAGCTCAGCCTGAAAGAGGGGCTGACGGTGTTCCGCGATCAGGAGTTTAGCTCCGACCTCGGCTCGCGCCCGGTCAACCGCATCGGCAACGTGCGCCTGATGCGCAGCGCCCAGTTCGCCGAGGATGCCAGCCCGATGGCGCACCCGATCCGCCCGGACATGGTGATCGAGATGAACAACTTCTACACCCTGACGGTGTATGAGAAGGGTTCGGAAGTGATCCGCATGATGCACACCCTGCTGGGCGAAGAGAAGTTCCAGGCCGGGATGCAGCTCTACTTTGAGCGCCACGACGGCAGCGCCGCCACCTGTGATGACTTCGTGCAGGCGATGGAGGATGCCTCCAACGTCGATCTCTCGCTGTTCCGCCGCTGGTACAGCCAGTCCGGCACGCCGGTGCTGACGGTGCGCGACGAGTACAATGCCGAGCTGCAACAGTACAGCCTGCATGTCAGCCAGATGACGCCGCCGACCGCCGACCGTCAGGAGAAGCTGCCGCTGCACATCCCGCTGGACATCGAGCTTTACCATATGGATGGCAGCGTGATCCCGCTGGTGCGCGAGGGCAGCCCGGTGTCGTCGGTGCTGAACGTCACCGAGGCCGAGCAGACCTTTGTGTTTGACAATATCACCCTGCCGCCGGTGCCGTCGCTGCTGCGCCAGTTCTCCGCGCCGGTGAAGCTGGACTACCCCTACAGCGACCAGCAGCTGACCTTCCTGATGCAGCACGCCACCGATCCCTTCTCGCGTTGGGATGCCGCCCAGAGCCTGCTGGCGATCTATATCAAGCTGAACGTGGCGCGCCACCAGCAGAAACAGCCGCTCTCCCTGCCGCTGCATGTGGCGGACGCCTTCCGTGGCATCCTGCTGGATGCCTCGCTGGAGCCAGCGCTGGCGGCCCAGATCCTGTCACTGCCGAGCGAGAATGAGATGGCGGAGCTGTTCACCACCATTGACCCGGAGGCGATCCACGCGGTGCATCAGGCGTTCGTTGGCTGTCTGGCGACCGAAATGGTGGATGAGTGGCTGGCGGTCTACTACGCCAACCGCACGCCGGAGTACCGGGTGGATCATGCCGACATCGGCAAGCGCAGCCTGAGCAATCTCTGCCTGAGCTATCTGGCGTTCGGCGACCGCACGCTGGCCGATAAGCTGGTGGCGAAGCAGTACCACGAAGCGAACAACATGACCGACGCGCTGGCGGCACTGTCGGCGGCGGTCTACGCGGAGCTGCCTTGCCGCGACGCGCTGCTGGCAGCCTTTGATGAGCGCTGGCACCAGGATGGGCTGGTGATGGACAAGTGGTTCATCCTGCAAGCCACCAGCCCGGCGGCGGATGTGCTGACGCGGGTGCGCAGCCTGTTGCAGCACCGCGCCTTTAGCCTCAGCAACCCGAACCGGGTACGCTCGCTGATTGGCGCCTTTGCATCCGGCAACCCTGCGGCGTTCCACGCGGCGGATGGCAGCGGTTACCGCTTCCTGACCGAGATCCTCACCGACCTCAACACCCGCAACCCGCAGGTGGCGTCACGGCTGGTGGATCCGCTGATCCGGCTGCAACGCTACGATGATGCGCATCAGGCGCTGATGCGCACGGCGCTGGAGGAGCTGAAGGCACTGCCAAACCTCTCGGGCGATCTCTATGAGAAGATCAGCAAGGCACTGCTGGCCTGATCGTAAGCCATGAAAAAGGGCGCGATAATCGCGCCCTTTTTTATTGGCTGTGGGTCAGGCGTAGCCGCGTGCGGGCGGCACGGCCTGTAGCGGCACCGGCACCGGGGTCAGGATGCGATCCAGCACCTGGCTCTCCAGCTCAGCCAGCCGCGCATTGCCGTGGCGGCGCGGGCGCGGCACATCCACCGCCAGATCCAGGCCAATCTGGCCCTCCTCAATCAGCAGCACCCGGTCTGCCAGCGCCACCGCCTCGCTGACATCATGGGTCACCAGCAGCACGGTAAAGCCATGCGCCAGCCACAGTGACTCAATCAATCCCTGCATCTCAATGCGCGTCAGTGCATCCAGCGCGCCCAGCGGCTCATCCAGCAGCAGCAGGCGGGGGCGGTGGATCAATGCCCGCGCCAGCGCCACCCGCTGTTTCTGCCCGCCGGAGAGGGCGGAAGGCCACTCATTGGCGCGCTCGGCCAGCCCAACGGACGCCAGCGCCGCCTGCGCGGCCGGTCGCCAGTCACCCTTCAGCCCCAGCCCGACGTTGTCGATCACCCGCTTCCACGGCAGCAAACGCGCCTCCTGGAACATCAGCCGGGTTTCCTCGCGGGCGTTGGCCAGCGGCGCGTTGCCGCTCAGCAGTTCGCCGTCGCTGGCCTGCTCCAGCCCGGCCAGCAGGCGCAGCAGGGTACTCTTGCCGCAGCCGCTGCGGCCAACCACCGCCACGAACTGGCCGGGGGCGATGCGCAGATCAATGTCACGCAGCACGGCGCGCGCGCCATACTGTTTGCTGATGCGGTTCAGCGTCAGCGGGGTCCCCTGCGGGATGCGGATAGGCGTGCTCATGCGTTGCCTCCTTGGGACGTCAGTTGGTAGGCGGGGTGCCAGCGCAGCCAGACACGCTCCAGCAGTTGCGCGCTGAGGTCGGCCAGCTTGCCGAGGATGGCGTACAGTACAATCGCCACCACCACAATGTCAGTCTGCAAAAATTCACGGGCGTTCATCGCCAGGTAGCCGATGCCGGCGTTGGCCGAGATGGTCTCCGCCACAATCAGCGTCAGCCACATGAAGCCCAGCGCGAAGCGCACCCCCACCATGATGGAGGGCAGGGCGCCCGGCAACACCACCTGCATAAACAGTGGCAGCCCGGAGAGGCCGTAGCTGCGGGCCATCTCCAGCAGGCCACGGTCAATGTTGCGGATGCCGTGGTAGGTGTTTAAATAGATCGGGAACAGCGTCCCGAGCGCCACCAGAAAGATCTTGGCGGACTCATCAATGCCGAACCACAAAATCACCAGCGGGATCAGCGCCAGATGCGGGATATTGCGCAGCATCTGCAACGAGCTGTCGAGCAGCCGCTCGCCCCAGTGGGAGAGGCCGGTGATAAAACCGAGCAGCAAACCGATGCTGCCGCCAATGGCAAAGCCGATGGCCGCGCGCCAGCTGCTGATCGCCAGGTGGTGCCACAGTTCGCCGCTGGCGCTCAGCGACCAGAAGGCGGTCACCACGGCGCTCGGGGCCGGCAGGATGCGGTTTGACAGCCAGCCGGTCTCCACCGCCAGTTGCCAGAGCAGCACCAACAGCACCGGCACCGCCCAGGGGGCGAGGCGGTAGGCCCCGCGTTTGGCAAAATTTCGCATCGTTCGCTCCTTAGCTCTGGGAGGCTTTAACGGTGTAGAAATCATTGGCGATCACCTCTGACTGCGGGCGCAGCACCCGCAGGTTGGTCTCGCCACCGTCCGGCGCGGCCAGATCGAGATGCGGGAACAGCAGTTCGCCGACCCGGTAGGCCTCTTCAAGGTGCGGGTAGCCGGAGAGCACGAAGGTATCAATACCGAGATCGGCATACTCCTGCATCCGCGCCGCCACGGTCGGCCCGTCGCCCACCAGCGCGGTGCCCGCCCCGCCACGTACCAGCCCGACACCGGCCCACAGGTTGGGGCTGATCTCGAGGTTATCTTTTTTGCCGCCGTGCAGCGCGGCCATCCGTTGCTGGCCCACCGAGTCAAAGCGGGCGAAGGATTGCTGCGCGCGGGCGATAGTCTCCTCATCGAGGTTGGCGATCAGCCGGTCAGCGGCCTGCCACGCCTCTTCCGTGGTATCGCGCACAATCACATGCAGCCGGATACCGAAGCGCACCTTACGTCCCTTGGCGGCGGCCTTGGCGCGCACCTGCTCAATCTTCTCCTTGACCTGCGCCGGTGGCTCGCCCCAAGTGAGGTATAGCTCCACCTGTTCAGCCGCCAGATCCTGCGCCGCCTCCGAGGAGCCGCCAAAGTAGAGCGGCGGGCGCGGTTGCTGCACCGGCGGCAGCATCAGTTTGGCGTCACGCACCTGGATGTGCTTGCCGTTGAAGGTCACGGTTTCGCCCTCCAGCACCCGCCGCCAGACGTGGGTGAACTCCGCCGACGCCTCATAGCGCGCCTCATGGTCGAGGAACAGCCCTTCACCCGCCAGCTCATCCGGGTCGCCGCCGGTCACCAGATTGAACAGCGCGCGGCCGTTGGAGA
Organism: Nissabacter sp. SGAir0207; assembly: GCF_005491205.1. Lineage (NCBI taxonomy): Bacteria > Pseudomonadati > Pseudomonadota > Gammaproteobacteria > Enterobacterales > Yersiniaceae > Nissabacter > Nissabacter sp. SGAir0207. The sequence goes on along the minus strand of NZ_CP028035.1, from coordinate 2,433,760 downwards.
GGCGATCCAGCGTCGCGGCCTGCCGAGCCGCCAGCGTCGGGGAGATGATACCGGGGCGCAGCGCCACCAAAAACTTCAGCCGTTGCGTCACTGGAATCATCGACGCCGCCACCAGCCAGGAATCCTCGCAGGAGCGGCCGGTCGGGATCAGCACCCCGCCAAAGCCCATGCGGTCCACCGCCTGGGCAATCTGTTGCAGGTAGGCGTGGTCTACGGTACGGGCGCCGTCATTGGTGCCGAGGTAGCGGCCGTCGCCGTGGGTCGGTAAAAACCAGAATACGTTCAGGCTCATGGTGTGCTCCTTTAGTGCCCGGCATCCGGCCGGGCTGAATCGCGAGAAAAGATCAGGGTTACTGCGGCGCGCGCCAGACACGGCTGGCAATGTCGAGCCGTTTCGGCAACAGGTGGTTCTCAAAGAACAGGTTGGCGGTGTTCTGCTGCGCCTGCACCGTGCGGTCATCCACCGGCTCAATAATGGTTTCTGGGCGGTGGCTCAGATAGGTGGCAATCACCGGCTCCGGCAGGCCCATCGCCTGCGCCAGCAGGGTGATGCTCTGGGTGCGGTCACTGCGCGTCAGGGCATCGGCGGCAGTAAGCTGCGCCAGCACCTCTTTAATAAAGGCCGGGTGCGCCTCGGCATACTGGCGGCTCGCCAAATAGAAGGAGCCGGTCTGGTTAAGGGTGCTGCCATCTTTCAGCACCCGCACGCCACCCTGCAACTGCGCCGCCGAGTAGTAGGGATCCCAGATAGCCCAGGCGTCCACGTTGTGCTGCGCAAAGGCCGCCCGTGCGTCCGCCGGGGTCAGGTAGACCGGCGTAATGTCATTGAGGGAGAGGCCGGCCTCCTGCAACGCCCGCAGCACCAGATTGTGCGAGCTGGAGCCGCGCTGGAAGGCCACCTTGCGCCCCTTGAGATCCGCCACTTGTTTAATCGGGCTGTTCTCCGGCACCAGAATCACCTCGGCCTTCGGCTTCGGCGGCTCCTGGCCGACGTAGAGCAGATCCGCCCCGGCGGCTTGCGCGAACAGCGGTGGCAGGTCGCCGGTGCTGCCCATGTCAATGCTGCCGACGTTCAGCGCCTCCAGCATCTGTGGCCCGGCCGGGAACTCCACCCAAGTGATGTGGGTCTGCGGGTAGCGCGTCTCCAGCATCTGGTGGCTCTTGGCCAGCACCAGACTGACCGAGCCTTTCTGGTAGCCAATGCGGAACTGCGCCGGGTCATCCGCCGCCTGTGCCATTAGGCTCAGGCTGCCCAGCAGGGCGAACAGCGCCGTGGCGCGTTTCCAGTGTCGTAATAGGCTTGCACTCATCCTTGTCCTCCGGGCCGTTATCAGGCGATATGCCGCAGTAAATGGGAATCAAATGTAGAGACTGACGCCCGGCGGCTCAGCGCCAGGTGGAAGTTGGCGAGTGCTTCCTCCAGACGTTCGGCCAGCGCTGGCGCCAGTTGTGGCTGCGGCTGCGCCTTCATATCCACCTGGCTGTCATCGGCAAAGACGCCGTGTAGCACCTCTTGGGCTTTCAGCGCGGCCAGCACCGGTTTCAGCGCGTAGTCCACCGCCAGCATGTGGGCGATGGAGCCGCCGGTGGCCAGCGGCAGCACCACCTTATGCTCCAGTGCACGCTCTGGCAGCAGGTCGAGCAGCGTTTTCAGCGCACCGGAATAGGCGGCCTTGTAGACCGGCGTGGCCATCAGCAAGCCGTCGGCCCCGGCCAGATCCGCCGCCAGCGCCTTGACCTGTGGGCTGGCGAAATTGGCGAACAGCAGATCCTCTGCGGCAAAATCATGCAGGCTATAGCTGGTGACCTTAACGTCACGTTGTTGCAGCCACTGCTCGCCAAGATGCAGCAGCACCGAGGAGCGCGACGGCAGGCGCGGGCTGCCAGCCAGGGATATAACGTGCATAATCACTCCTTATAACCAAAATGAATAATAATTCGGTTTTTCCTAACTAAGTGATAACAAAGCTAACAGCCCGTCCGCTTTTGATGAAATCTTAATTCCGGCATTCCTTTGCCAGAAAACGGATAAACGTGGGTAATGAATAGAGAGGGAAGAGGAGGAAAAAGGTAAGCAGCCTGTGACGGGCTGGTAAACGATTGCGTAGAGGGCGGGAATCAGTTCCCTTTTGCCCGGCGATGCCGGATAATACGCCCCCGGTTTGCCACCGGGAACTCAGGAGATTTCATGTATTACCCGCTCGTCAGAAAAGCGCTTTTCCAGCTCGACCCCGAACACGCGCACGAATTAACCTTCCGCCAGCTTCGCCGCCTCTCCGGCTCGCCGTTTGAATTCCTTATCCGCCAGTCACTGCCAGCCAAGCCAGTCAGCTGCATGGGCCTCTCATTCCGCAATCCGTTGGGCCTGGCGGCCGGGCTGGACAAGGATGGCGAGTGCATTGACGCCTTCGGTGCGATGGGCTTCGGCTTTGTCGAGGTGGGCACCGTGACGCCGCGCCCGCAGGATGGCAATGAGAAGCCGCGCCTGTTCCGCATTGTCGAGGCGCAGGGGCTGATTAACCGCATGGGCTTCAATAACCGCGGTGTCGATAATTTGGTCGAGAACGTGAAGAAGGCCCATTTCGGCGGCATTCTGGGGATTAATATCGGCAAAAATAAAGACACGCCGGTGGAGCAGGGCAAGGATGATTACCTGATCTGCATGGAGAAGGTCTACCCCTATGCCGGCTATATCGCGGTGAATATCTCCTCACCCAATACCCCCGGTTTGCGCACCTTACAGTATGGCGACGCGCTGGATGAATTGCTGGCCGCCATCAAGAATAAGCAGGCTGAATTGCAGCAGCGCCACCAAAAATATGTGCCGGTGGCGGTGAAAATTGCGCCGGATCTCTCGGAAGAGGAGCTGGTACAAATTGCCGACAGTCTGGTGCGCCATAATATTGACGGCGTGATTGCCACCAATACCACCCTCGACCGCAAACTGGTGCACGGCCTGCCCTATTGCGAGCAGGCGGGTGGGTTGAGCGGCCGGCCAGTGCAGCTGCGCAGCACAGAAATTATCCGCCGCCTCAACCAGGAACTGCAGGGCCGCTTACCGATTATTGGCGTGGGCGGCATCGACTCCCTGACCGCCGCGCGCGAGAAAATGCAGGCCGGGGCCTCGCTCATCCAAATTTATTCCGGCTTTATTTACCACGGGCCACGCCTGATTAAAGATATTATTCACTCAATTTGATATTTTTTAGGCAACTTGCCGGGCCGGGGGGTTTATTTCTCTCTCCGGCTCGTCTATATTTTGTCCACTGCCGGGGGTATTAGGCACGGGATGAGAGGCCGTTATCAGCGTAAATAATAAGTCCCGCTCCACTCACCGGCATCATTTATTAGCATGCCGTCACCCTGCACACATTTTCAGGCGGTCTTTTTTCTCTTTTTTCATTAACAGGCGTGAAAGGGTAACCCATGAGAATCAAACCTGACGATAATTGGCGGTGGTATTTTGATGCCGATCACGATCGGCTGATGTTGGATCTGGCGAATGGGATGATATTTCGCTCACGGTTTCCTGCCAAAATGCTGACGCCGGACGCGTTCGGGGAGTGCGCATTTTCTGTCGATGATGCCGCGCTCTATTTTGATTATGAGGAGCAGTGCCGCCGAATTAAGCTTAAATCCGAGCTGCGGGCGGAACTGGTATTGAATGCGTTGGTGGCCTGCCGCTTCCTGAAGCCGCTGATGCCGAAAAGTTGGCACTTTGCGCAGCAGGCGCGCGCCATGCAACCGAAAAGCGGTGATGTGGTGGCGGTCGAGGTGACCGAGAGCAGCCAGCAGGCGCAACTGCTGGTGGTGGAAGCGGGCGACAATGCCAGCCTCTGCCTACTGGCCCAGGGCCAGCTGACGCTCTCCGGGCGCACCATGCAGTTTGGCGATGCCATCAAGATCATGCATGACCGGCTGATCCCGGTCGCGGAAGAGGTTGATCTCGCCGCCCTGTACGATCAGGCGGTGTAGCGGGCAGGGCGCGCCCGGTGCGCGCCGCCTGCCTGACGGCGTCCGTTAGCTGAGTGCCACATCCCCAAGCGGTATGCAGCTGCAACTCAGCAGCGTGCCGTCATCCCCCAATGCGTCCTGCACCAGCGGGGCCACCTTTCCTTTCTCCAGCGTCAGGCGGCAACTGCCACACATGCCGGCCCGGCAGGAGTAGGGAATGCGGAATCCCTGCTGCTCCAACTGATCCAACAGCACCTCTTGCCGGTTGCCGCTGAAACTCTGGCCTTGATAGCTGATCTGCACGCTCTGGCCGCCTGCCATCGGCAGCGGTGGCGCCAGCCGCTCCTTTACCTCACCAGCATGGTAAGCGCGCGGTGTACCGGTGGTCAGCACCTCCACCCGATCGCCAACGCGGATAATGCCGCTGTTGTGCGCAATCAGGTTCATGCCGAAATCCACGTCGCCATCGTCGGCGGTACGGAAGGATTGCAGCGTCTTGAGCGGCTCGCCGCTGGGGTGCTTCTCGCCACGTTCGGTGCTGACGGTGGTCAGCACGCAGCGGCTACAGGGCTTGGTCACCTCAAAAGTCACCCCACCGATGCGCAGCGTGCGCCAGCCATCCTCGGCAAAGGCGGTCGCGCCTGCCACCACCAGATTGGGGCGGAACTGTGCCAGCTGTACGCCCGCCGGGCAGCGCTGGCGCAGCGCCTCCAGCGAAGCCTCATTGATCAGCAGGAAGGGGAAACCATCCGCGAAGGTCAGCGGGATCTCCGGGCGCGGCTTCACCCGGCGGCTAAGCACCGGCCCCAGCCAGCGCAGCTGCACCTCTCGGTTGAGCAGGCCGCTCAGCCACTGGTTGATGGCGTCCGGGGCGATGCGGGCGGTAAAATGGTTGCCCCACACCTCGGTTGGGCTGTCGCTGTCGCTGAACTCTTCGGTGCGCACCACCGCGCTGTCGCCGTTGGGGGCCGTGATGTAAAGGCCGCCCGGCAGCAGGGCCGGGGTGAACTGCACCAGATGCGGGTACTGGCGCGCGGTAATAAAGGTGCCGTCCGGCTCAGTCAGCATAAAGGCGCGGTCAAATGCCAGGCCGGACTCCGCCACGTGGGCTTGCGACAGTTGCAATCCCCGCATCGATTTCACCGGATGAATAAAGAGTTTGGTCAGGGTAATCAATGGTTGCCTCCTTGCTGACAAAAATGGGCGTCAGCAACTTTATGACAAGCGGGTGGGATTAGCTATAATGCGCAACAATTTTCTATTTGGTGATAAGTCGATATGAACTCTCTGTTTGCAAGCACGGCGCGTGGCTTGGAAGAACTGTTAAAAAGCGAACTGGAAGCGCTGGGCGCCCACGCCTGCAAAGTGGTGCAGGGTGGGGTACATTTTCAGGGTGACGATCGTCTTCTGTACCAAAGCCTGCTCTGGAGCCGTTTGGCCTCCCGTATCCTGCTGCCGCTGAATGAGTTCAAGGTGCACAGCGACCTTGATCTCTACCTTGGCGTGATGGCGATTGACTGGCCCTCCGTGTTTGGCGTGGACAAAACCTTCGCCGTGCACTTCAGCGGCCTGAATGATGAGATCCGCAACAGCCAGTATGGCGCACTCAAGGTAAAAGACGCGATCGTTGACAGCTTCGTGCGCAAAATTGACCAGCGTCCGAACGTGGCGAAGCAGCAGCCTGACATCCGCGTCAACGTCTTCCTGCAACGTGATACCGCCAGCGTGGCGCTTGACCTGAGCGGCGAGGGCCTGCACCAGCGCGGCTACCGTGACCTGACCGGCCTGGCACCGCTGAAGGAGAACCTGGCCGCCGCCATCGTGATGCGCTCCGGCTGGGCGGCCGGCACGCCGCTGCTCGACCCGATGTGCGGCTCCGGTACCCTGCTGATTGAGGGGGCGATGATCGCCGCCGACCGCGCGCCCGGCCTGCATCGCCAGCACTGGGGCTTTACCGCCTGGAGCGGCTTCAATGCCGAGCTGTGGCGCGAAGTGACCACCGAGGCGCAGGTACGTGCGCGCCGCGGCCTGCAAGAGACCACCTCCCGCTTCTTTGGCTCGGACATCGATCGCCGGGTGATTGAGATGGCGCGCGCCAACGCCCGCCGCGCTGGCGTGGCGGAGCTGATCACCTTCAACGCCGCTGACGTCAGCAAGCTGACCAACCCGCTGCCGGAAGGCCCGCGCGGCACGGTCATCAGCAACCCGCCCTACGGCGAGCGTCTGGAGAGTGAACCGGCTTTGATCGCCCTGCACAACCTGCTGGGCCGCATCATGAAGAGCCAGTTCGGCGGCTGGCAGCTCTCGCTGTTCAGCGCCTCGCCGGAGCTGCTGAGCTGCCTGCAACTGCGCGCCGAGCGCCAGTTCAAGGCGAAAAACGGCCCGCTCGACTGCGTGCAGAAAAACTACCAGCTGGCGGAGAACGCCAACGGCGCGGCCGCGCCGCAGATTGCCGAGGACTTCGCCAACCGCCTGCGCAAAAACCTGCGCAAGCTGGAGAAGTGGGCGAAGCAGCAGGGCATTGAGTGCTACCGCCTGTATGACGCCGATTTGCCGGAGTACAACGTCGCCGTGGATCGCTACGGCAGCAAAGTGGTGGTGCAGGAGTACGCGCCGCCGAAAACCGTCGATCCGCAGAAAGCGCGCCAGCGCCTGTTCGATGTGATCAACGCCACGCTGGCGGTGCTCGACCTGCCGTCCAACCAGTTGGTGCTGAAGACGCGTGAGCGCCAGAAGGGCAAGAGCCAGTATGAGAAGCTGGCGCAGAAGGGCGAGTTCCTGCTGGTGGAGGAGTACAACGCCAAGCTGTGGGTCAACCTCACCGACTATCTGGACACCGGCCTGTTCCTCGACCACCGCATCGCCCGCCGGATGCTGGGCGAGATGAGCCAGGGCAAGGACTTCCTCAACCTGTTTGCCTACACCGGCACCGCCAGCGTCCACGCCGGACTGGGCGGCGCGCGCAGCACCACCACCGTGGACATGTCGCGCACCTATCTGGAGTGGGCGGAGAAGAACCTGCGCGCCAACGGCCTGACCGGCCGCCAGCACCGCCTGATTCAGGCCGACTGCCTCTCCTGGTTGCAAGAGGCGAATGAGCAGTTCGACGTGATCTTCATCGATCCGCCGACCTTCTCCAACTCCAAGCGCATGGCCGACACCTTCGACGTGCAGCGCGACCACCTGGCGCTGATGAAGCACCTGACGCGCCTGCTGCGCCGCAACGGCACCATCATGTTCTCCAACAACAAGCGCGGCTTCCAGATGGATATGGCTGGCCTTGCCGAGCTGGGGCTGGAGGCGAAAGAGATCACCGCCCAGACGCTGTCGCAGGATTTCGCCCGTAACCGTCAGATTCACAACTGCTGGCTGCTGAAACGCGCCGGCGAGGAAAAGTAACTGCTATGTCTTTAATCAGTATGTCCGGTGCCTGGCTCTCCTTCAGTGACGCACCGCTGTTAGATAACACCGAGCTGCATATCGAGCCGAACGAGCGCGTCTGTCTGGTGGGCCGCAACGGTGCGGGCAAATCCACCCTGATGAAGATCCTCAACCGTGAGGTGCCGCTGGATGATGGCCGCATCGTCTACGAACAGGATCTGATTGTGGCGCGCCTGCAACAAGACCCGCCGCGCAACATCGGCGGCACGGTATTTGACTTCGTCGCCGAGGGCGTGGCGGAGCAGGCCGAGCACCTGAAGGCCTACCACGCCATCTCCCATCAGGTGGAGCTGGACCCGAGCGAGAAGAATCTGGCGCGCATGGCGCAGATCATGGAAGTGCTCGACCATCAGGGGCTGTGGCAACTCGACAGCCGCATCCAGGAGGTGCTGGCCCAGCTGTCGCTGAATGGCAATGCCGAGCTGTCGTCGCTCTCCGGCGGCTGGCTGCGCAAGGCGGCGCTGGGGCGCGCGCTGGTCAGTGCCCCGCAGGTGCTGCTGCTGGATGAACCAACCAACCACCTGGACATTGAGACCATCAACTGGCTGGAAGGCTTCCTGAAAGAGTTCCAGGGCAGCATCATCTTCATCTCCCACGACCGTTCGTTCATCCGCAACATGGCGACGCGCATCGTGGATCTCGACCGTGGCAAGCTGGTCTCCTACCCCGGCAACTATGACCTCTACCTGACGACCAAAGAGGAAGCCTTGCGGGTGGAGGAGCTGCAAAACGCCGAGTTCGACCGCAAGCTGGCGCAGGAAGAGGTGTGGATCCGTCAGGGCATCAAGGCGCGCCGTACCCGTAACGAGGGCCGCGTGCGGGCGCTGAAGGCGCTGCGCCGCGAGCGCGCCGATCGCCGTGAGGTGATGGGCAGTGCCAAGATGCAGGTCGAGGAGGCGACGCGCTCCGGCAAGATCGTCTTTGAGCTGGAGAACGTCAACTACCGGTTGGCTGACAAGGTGCTGGTGAAGGATTTCACCGCCCAGGTGCAGCGCGGCGACAAGATCGCGCTGGTAGGCCCCAACGGCTGCGGCAAGACCACGCTGCTGAAACTGATGCTCGGTCAGCTGAAAGCGGACAGTGGCCGCGTCCACTGTGGCACCAAACTGGAGATCGCCTACTTCGACCAGCACCGCGCGGAGCTGGACCCGGAGCGCACGGTGATGGACAACCTGGCGGAGGGCAAGCAGGAGGTGATGGTCAATGGCCGGCCGCGCCACGTGCTGGGCTATTTGCAGGACTTCCTGTTCCACCCGAAACGCGCCATGACGCCAGTGAAGGCGCTCTCCGGCGGCGAGCGCAACCGCCTGCTGCTGGCGCGCCTGTTCCTGCGCCCCAGCAACCTGCTGATCCTCGATGAACCGACCAACGACCTGGACGTGGAAACGCTGGAGCTGCTGGAGGAGTTGATCGACAGCTATCAGGGCACCGTGCTGCTGGTCAGCCACGACCGTGAGTTCGTCGACAACTGCGTGACCGAGTGCTGGATCTTCGAAGGGCAGGGGAGCATCAACAGCTTTGTGGGCGGCTACCATGACGCCCACCAGCAGCGTGCGGCCTCCCGTAGCCTGCGCCAGTCTGCGGCCACGGCCCGTCCGGCAGAGTCAGCGCCGAAAACCGACGCCCCCAAACGTGCGGCAAACAAGCTAAGCTATAACCTGCAACGCGAGCTGGAGCAGTTGCCGCAGCGCATCGAGGCGCTGGAGATTGAGATTGCCTCACTCCAGGAGACCATGAGCGACGCGGCCTTCTTCAGTCGTCCGCACGAGGAGACCCAGCGCGTGATTGATGCGCTGGCCAAGGCGGAGAGCGAGCTGGAAGTGGCGTTTGAGCGTTGGGAAAGCCTTGAGGCGCAAAAGAACGGATAACTGAGGTGGCGGCCGCGAGGCCGCCCTGTTGTCTGAGGAGACCTATGCCGTTGAAGAGTGAGGCTGTGCACGCGCATCGCCCAGAAGATCAGATGTTATGTCCGCAATGCGACCTGATGGTGGCCTTGCCGCCCCTCTCCCCCGGCAACCGGGCCAACTGCCCGCGCTGCCATACCACGTTGCACACGGCCTGGTCTGAGCCTCGCCACCGTCCCACCGTGTTTGCCGCCAGTGCGCTGCTGATGCTGCTGCTGGCCAACCTGTTCCCCTTCATCAACATCCATGTGCGCGGGCTGAGCAGCGAAATTTCGCTGCACCAAATTCCGCAGGTGATGATGTCAGAAAACTACGCCAGCATGGCTGGCATGTTCATCCTGTTTGTGCAGCTGGTGCCGGCGTTCTGCATGGTCGCCATCATTTTGCTCTGCCAACGGGTACGGATGCCACAGACGCTGAAGGTGCGGATGGCGCGCCTGCTGTTCATGCTGAAGGCGTGGAGCATGGTGGAGATCTTCCTCGCCGGGGTACTGGTCAGCTTCGTCAAGCTGATGGCCTACGGCAACATTGGCGTGAACCTCAGTTTCTACGCCTTTGTGCTGTTCTGTTTGTTGCAGGTGCGTGCCTTCCAGTGTCTGGATCGGCGCTGGCTGTGGCATGACATCGCGCCAGAGCCGGTTATCCGGCAGGCGGTACGGATCGGCGAGAGCGGCCTGCAACAGGGGCTGCGCGCCTGCCCCTGCTGTACGGCGGTGCTGCCAGCCGATGAGACGCTCTGCCCGCGCTGCCATACCGTTGGGCATCTGCGTAAAAAGCACAGCTTGCAGTGGACGATGGCACTGCTGATCACCTCGGCAATGCTCTACGTCCCGGCCAACGTCCTGCCAATCATGAACACCGAGCTGCTGGGCAATGCCGCGCCCTCGACCATCATGGCCGGGGTGATTGTGCTCTGGAGCGACGGCGACTACCCGGTGGCGCTGGTGATCTTCATCGCCAGCATCATGGTGCCGACGCTGAAGATGATGGCGATCGCCTGGCTCTGCTGGGACGCGCGCCACCCACACCGCCAGCGTGACAGCGAGCGGATGCACCTGATCTATGAGGTGGTGGAGTTTGTTGGCCGCTGGTCGATGATAGACGTGTTCGTGATCGCCGTGCTCTCTTCCTTGGTCAGGATTGGGCAGTTGATGAATGTCTATCCGCAGATCGCTGCGGTACTGTTTGCCATGGTGGTGATTTTGACCATGATCGCCGCCATGACCTTTGATCCCAGATTGAGCTGGGATGGCCTGAATAGAAAAAACCAGAAGGAGCTGCACCTTGACAGCAAATGAAGGCACCCACGCCAAGGTCGAGAAGATCAAACGCTGGTCGCCGGTGTGGATTGTGCCGATTGTGACGGCACTGATTGGCGCCTGGATCCTGTTCTACCACTTCAGCCACCAAGGGCCAGAGGTGACGCTGATCACCACCAGCGCCGAGGGCATTGAGGGGGGCAAAACCACCATCAAGAGCCGCAACGTGGACGTTGGCCGGGTGGAGAGCGTGACGTTGAGTGATGACCTCAACCACGTCATCCTGAAGGCACGCCTGAACCCGGAGATGGAGAAGCTGCTGAAGGGCGACTCCGCTTTCTGGGTGGTGAAGCCGCAGATTGGCCGCGAAGGCGTGTCCGGGTTAGGCACGCTGCTCTCCGGCGCTTACATTGAGTTGCAGCCGGGGCGCAAGGGGGAGGCACCGGCCGAGTACCAGTTGCTTGACTCGCCGCCGCTGGCCGCGCCCGATGCCAAGGGGATTCGCGTGGTGCTCGACAGTGAGCGCTCCGGCCAGCTTACGCCGGGCGACCCGGTGCTGTTCCGTGGCTATCGCGTTGGCTCGGTAGAGACCGCGAAATTCGATACCGAGTCGCGCTCAATGCACTACCAGCTGTTCATCAATGCTCCCTATGATTCGCTGGTGACCACCAATGTGCGCTTCTGGAAGGACAGCGGCGTCAACTTCGACATGTCCGCGCAGGGAATGCGAGTGGAGATGGGTTCCCTGACCACGCTGTTCAGCGGCGGCGTCAGCTTTGACGTGCCGAGCGGTTGGGAGCGCGGCGATGAGGCGCAGGAGCACGCGGAGTACGCACTGTTTGATGACCAGCGCAGTATCCAGGATTCGCTCTACACCAAGCACCGCGACTTCGTGATGTTCTTCTCCGACTCCATCCGTGGCCTGACGGTGGGCGCGCCGGTGGAGTTCCGTGGCATCCGCCTCGGAACCGTAGCCGAAGTGCCGTTTGTGATGCGTGGCGTGGAGCAGCAGATTGACAGCGACTACCGCATCCCGGTGCTGATCCGCATTGAGCCGGATCGCTTTGTCAAACAGCTGGGCGAACACTTTGACATGGATACGGCATTGAAGGACGCGCTGAAGCGTGGCCTGCGTGCCTCGCTGAAGTCTGGCAACCTGCTCACCGGGGCGCTCTACATCGACCTGGACTTCTACCCGAACGAGAAGCCGTGGAGCACACCGCGCGAGCTGGCGGGCTATCCGTTGCTGCCGACCACCAGCGGCGGCCTGGCGCAGATCCAGCAGAAAGTGATGATGACGCTGGACAAGATCAACGCCTTGCCGCTCAACCCGCTGATCAATGAGGCCACCCAGACGCTGGCACAGAGCAAGCGCACCCTGGCGGAGACGCAGCGCACCATGGCGTCGCTGAACAAAATCGTCAACAGCAAGGAGATGCAGGCCCTGCCGACGGACATGCAGCAGACGCTACGTGAGCTGAACCGCAGCATGAAGGGCTTCCAGCCCGGCTCGCCGGCCTATAACAAGATGGTCGCCGACATGCAGCGTTTGGATCAGGTGATGCGTGAGCTGCAACCGGTGTTGCGCACCATCAATGACAAGAGCAACGCGCTGGTGTTTGAAGCATCTGACAGCCCCGATCCTCAGCCGAAGAAGGCCAAAAAATGATGAAATGGATACTTCCCGTGACGCTGGCGGCACTGCTGGCCGCCTGTAGCAGCAGTGACGACAACAAAGCCTACTATCAGTTGCCGGATCTGCCGTCCAGCGCCGCCCCTGTCGCAACGGGCGCGCAGGTGGCGCTGCGCCAGCTGTGGATTGAGCAGGTGGAAGTGGCGGACTATCTGAATGGCACCGGCGTGGCCTACCAGACCAGCGCGGTGAAATACCACATCGCCAAGGACAACCTGTGGGCCAGCCCGCTGGAGCAGCAGTTGCAGCAGACACTGGCGGCCCAACTGGGGCGCGAATTGCCGGGCTGGCTGGTCTCTTCCCGCGCCATGAGCGGCGAGCAGGCGGTACTGAATGTGACCGTGACCGGTTTCCACGGCCGCTACGATGGCAAAGCCATCATCAGCGGCCAGTGGACATTGAACCGTGACAACCAGATCATCAGCCAGCCCTTCAACCTGCAACTGGAGCAGGGTGAAGATGGCTATGATGCGCTGGTGAGCACATTGGCGCAGGGCTGGCAGCAGCAGGCAAAGGTTATTGCCACTTATCTAAAATAAGCTGACAAAAAAAGTCAAAGCCCGGTGGGCCAGCCGCACTCTGCGCTGACCCACCGGGCTTTTTTTATTGTTATCAGGTAATTACGCTATCATCATTTACATCAGTGAGTTACCTGAATCGCCTAACATACCTCACAAATGTGACATTGGCGTGAATTTTGCGCATTGATCTTCCCCTTTATTCGGTCTATTGATCACATGTGGCGCGCGCAACTGGCGGCGTTACTGTTTTCTTTCCACCAGACTATCAATGAGGGAAATGAGGCATATGAAGAGACAAAAACGCGATCGCCTGGAACGGGCACATTCACGCGGGTATCACGCAGGTATTTCAGGGCGCCCCAGGGAGCTATGTCCCTATCAATCGTTGGATGCCCGGTCTCACTGGTTGGGAGGTTGGCGACAAGCCATGGAGGACAGGGCTGTGACCGCTTAAGCGGCGCCCTGTAAGAGAAAGGGATAACCTCCGCCACGGCGCGGAGGTTTTCATTTTGGCGCTTAGAACGCGCTGGTGTCCTTGAACAGGCCCACTTTCAGATCGGTGGCGGTGTAGATCACCTTGCCATCAACCAGCACTTCACCATCTGCCACGCCCATGATCAGCTTGCGGTTGATCACACGCTTGAAGTTGATGCGATAGGTCACTTTCTTCGCCGTCGGCAGTACCTGGCCGGTGAATTTGACTTCACCCACGCCCAGCGCACGGCCTTTGCCTTCGCCGCCCAGCCAGCCGAGGTAGAAGCCAACCAGCTGCCACATCGCGTCCAGACCCAGACAGCCCGGCATCACCGGATCGCCGATGAAGTGGCAGTCAAAGAACCACAGGTCAGGGCGGATATCCAACTCTGCTTCCACGTAGCCTTTGTCATGGCTGCCGCCGGTTTCGCTCATTTTGACGATGCGATCCATCATCAGCATGTTGCCAGACGGAAGCGGCGGGCCGCCTGCGCCGAACAGTTCACTGCGGCCGGAGGCTTCCAGATCTTCTTTCGTGTAAGAGTCGCGTTTTTCTACCATGTCGATGTAAGCCTTATTTTAATGAAGGTCGCAGATTAGCGTACAGGTGTAAGCTGAACAACTCCGATCAGCCGTGGTTAAACCAGTTTAACCAGCGCAGTCCCCAGGGCAGATGCCTGCGTTCCTGTGCGGTGACCTGTGCTATGCGATCCTGAATGGCGCCCAGCAGGCTGGGTTGCTGTTCGTCAGCATAGGTTACGCCTGTGATTATCGTTAATGCCTCAGCGGCGGTAGTGACAGCCCACACATGGAACTGTCCCTCACGCACGGCATCCACTACCTGCGGTTGCAGGCAAAGGTGGCGCAAGTTAGCCAGCGGCAGGATCACGCCCTGCTTGCCGGTCAGCCCGCGCCGTTGGCAGACTTCAAAGAAGCCCTCAATCTTTTCATTGACCCCGCCGATCGGCTGGACGTTACCAAACTGATCCACGGAGCCGGTCACGGCAATCTGCTGGTTGAGCGGCTGCTGCGCGAGGGCGCTGATCAGCGCACACAGCTCGGCCAGTGAGGCGCTGTCGCCATCCACTTCACCGTAGGACTGCTCAAACACCAGCGAGGCGGAGAAGGGCAGTTGCTGGTCCAGCTCCAGTTCTGAGATCAGGAACGCCTGCATGATCATCATGCCCTTGGCGTGCAGGTTGCCGCCCAGCTCCGCCTTGCGCTCCACGTCATGGAACTCGCCGTCGCCAGCGTGCACCACGCAACTGATGCGTGATGGCTCACCAAAGGCGCGCGGGTGGCCGGGGTACTCCAGCACCGAAAGGCCGTTGATCTGGCCTACCACTTCGCCTTCGGTTTCAATCAGGATCTGGCCCAGCTCAATTTCATCCTGCATCCGCTCGGCCAGATAGCTCTCACGCCATGCCTTGGCCTGACGCGCGGCGTCGAAGGCCTGCTCATCCAGCAGCGGGCCGTTGCCATAGAGCGCGGCCTCTGAGAGCAGGGTGGCAATCCACTCCGGGCAGAGCGGCAGGCTGCCCTGATCGCCACTGAAGCGCACCGCCTCCGTCAGCAGGCCCGGCCAGGCGTCGGCCGCCGGGCGCGGCAGGGACAGGGTGTCCGCCAGCGTATTGATGTAGGCACACCAGGTCGCCATCTCTTCCGGTTCGGTGAGCGGCAACTCGCCCTCAAACTCGCCATACAGCCCTTGATCGACCAGCTCCGGCTCCATCTCATTGAGATCGGCCAGCCCCGGCCGGTCACCGACGATAATCAGCTTCAGCGCCAGCGGCATCGGTGGGACGGCGACCGGCAGGGGGCGGCTCTCGTCCGGCGAGATCCAGCGGAACATCCCTTCGTTGACCATCTGCTTGAGCCGCAGCCACATCAGCGGCTGCGCCAGCAGGGTACGCACGCTCAGGATCAGCACGCCGCCATTCAGCTGGTGCACCACGCCCGGTTGTAGCACCAGCTGGCCGTCCAGCAGGGCGGCACGGCCAAACAGCTGCTCTGGCTCTATCCACTCATGGAACTGGCAACGCGACGTGGCGCTAAACGGGCCGGAAGCGGCAGGAATAAAGTGGGCGGTGGTGCCCTCAATCTGGTAGTGGCCGCCAGCCGGGCCGTCGCGCTCTGGCAACAAGCCCTCTACCGCTTCAGCGATGACCGAGAGATAGGCACGACTCTCCTGGGCTTTAACCGTCATCATGCGTGGGCGGGACTGGGGATGACAGAACAGGGTCAAGCCATTTTCCAGTCGCGGTTGGATCGCGGAGAAGGTTATCGGGGCCAATTCTGGCGCCGCGGCGAATAATGCCTCATAAGGCGCGGCGTCAGGAAGAAGTGACTGCCATTCAAGTCGGTTATTGGTCAAAGTATCAGGGTCAATCAGTAATAGGTAAAGGGCGATTATACAAGAATAACGAAGGCTGCATATACGCAGAGTGTCTCATCCGGGATTCAGGTTCCAGGGTAGATGTGGAGTGCGCAAAAAACAGACAAATCACAGAAAGAAAAGGGGTAAAAAGTCGTCGCAAAGCTGTTATGCTTAATAACGTTACACGGTCACATTAAGGCGCGCAATGAAATACCAGCAACTCGAAAATCTGGAAAGCGGATGGAAATGGAAGTATCTGGTGAAAAAACACCGGGAAGGGGAGCACATCACCCGCCATCTTGAAAACAGTGCTGCGCAACACGCCGTACAGGCGTTGCTACAGATGGAGAGCGAGCCGGTCAAAGTCCTGCAATGGATCGCCGAGCACATGAATCCGGCGTTGGATAACCGTCTTAAGCAGACTATCCGGGCGCGGCGCAAACGCCACTTCAATGCCGAGCACCAGCACACCCGCAAAAAATCGATCGATCTGGAGTTTCTGGTCTGGCAGCGGCTGGCCGGACTGGCGCGCCGACGCGGCGTCACGCTGTCAGAAACGGTGGTACAGCTGATCGAAGACGCGGAGCGCAAAGAGAAGTACGCGAGCCAGATGTCCTCACTGAAACAGGATTTGCAGCAGATTCTGGCCAAGAAAGAGTAGGCCGTGATCAAGGGAACAGAAAAACCGCATTGGCGGTTTTTTTTATGGCTGACTGCTGGCATAAAAAAACCCCGCCGAAGCGGGGTTTTTATTATCTGGAGCGTTTAACTTAAGCCTGCGGCTGAGTTACAACGTCTTTGATGCCTTTCACTTCGATCTCAACACGACGATCCGGGGCCAGGCAGTTGATCAGGGCATTACGGCCTTTCACGCTGTCACAGGTAGAACCGGTAACCGGCTGGCTTTCGCCCATGCCGCGTGCGGAGATTTTGTCAGCCGGGATGCCTTTGGAGACCAGGTAGTCCACAACGGACTGAGCGCGCTGCTCAGACAATTTCTGGTTGTACTGGTCGGAACCGATGCGGTCGGTGAAGCCCAGAACCACAACAGAACCGTCTTTCGGGTCCATGGAGCTCAGCTGGGAGTACAGCTGATCCAGAGCCTGCTGGCCTTCGCCTTTCAGGGTGGATTTGTTGAAGTTGAACAGAACGTCAGACTTCAGGGTGAAGCGCTTGGTCTCAACAACCGGAGCCGGGGCCGGAGCCGGGGCAGCGATCGGAGCAGCAACGTCATCCTGACCGAAACGGTAGGAGACGCCCAGGCTCAGCATGGCGTTGTCAGGACGTGCACCCACGGTGCCTGCGTCGCCGATGTTGTTAACCCACTGGTAGTCCAGACGGGTAGCCCAGTTTTTGGTCAGTGCGTATTCCAGACCTACAGCAGCCAGCGGGGACACGCCAGTGTCGTTGTCGCTGATACGGTTGCCGTTTACGAAGCCTTTGGAGTCAGCGCGCCATACCATGCCGCCCAGACGGGTGTAGATGTCCAGCTCGTCGTAGATCGGGTAGCTCAGTTTAGCAGCCAGCTGAATGCCTTGTGCCTTGAATGCACCGTTGTTCACGCTGCCTTTGTAAGGCATACGGCCAAGCCAGTCATATCCCATTTCAAAGCCCAGGTACTGGTTCGCTTGGTAGCCTACGAACGCACCTGCACCCAGTTGGCTTTCATGAGTTGGGCCATTGCCAACACCGTTGTAGCCGTTACCATAGAAACCAGTGTCATGGTACTGGGACCAGCCCAGTTTTGCACCGGTGTACCAGGTGTTATCTTTAGGGGCGGCTTGCGCTACGGTAGCGAAACCTGCCAGTGCCACTGCTAATGCGATAGCTGTCTTTTTCATTTTGCGCCTCGTTATCATCCAAATAGGCAATGAGCTTTAAGCTGTTATAAGCCCTTGGTTAAAATCCTTCGTCAAGGTTATTGCTTCCGTTAGTTACTTTGCCAATTGATTTGGCCTTATAGAGCAACCTTGGCGATGTAAAGTCTACAACGTGGCGTGAAACTTACAAGTATGAAGTTTTCAGGGCCAGCAAAAATGGCCTAAAACGTACATAATTTTTAACATGTTCGAGCAATTGGTGACGAATTTAGGCGAAAAAAACCCTTAATGGACGTTAAACAGGCCGCTTGAATGGCGGGTTATAGAGTTATTGACGTCAAAAAGGGCTTTTTTCATGAGAATATTCCTAATTTGTGTCAATGATAACGTGATGAGTGAATTTTAAGGGCCGGGAAATGTCCGCACGCCCGGCGCTCCCCCAACTGGGGGCGCATAATGAAACCGTAAGCCTGCCCGCGTTGTGCTGCCTGTTGCAGTCGGGCATGTTCGGCGTCGGTCAGTTCCGGCAGCCACCCCAACACCACGCTGTAATTGCCGCTCTGCAAAGCCCTTGCCATCGCTTCTACTGTGGAGGCAGGGGGCAGGGTGCGCAGCTGCACCACTTTATCCACCGGCAACCCGGAATCACGTAGCCAGTGGCGGCTCAATTTCTGTTGAGGGGCCAGCCAGAGCAACCAGCGGGACTGGGCGCCGAGGTGGTGCAGAAGGGGAAGAAGGATGTGTGCCAGGACAGGCTGCTCCTCGCTGTAGACAAATTCGCTGATCAGGCCACCTTGGTAGTCCGGTGAGGCTGGCAGCGTGGAGGACGGCATTGTGATTTGAGCGTGTTCGCCAGTCTGATAGTTATGAAGAGATGGACGCATAATTTCCCTGCCCTGAAGTCACTGTATGCATATACAGTATCCCCAGAAAATTCAAAAATCAACGCCATTCTTTCAAAGCAGCTCGCAGATTTGGCAGGTAATCCGCTGCAAACGCAATTTGTGTTTGGCACGCTCACCCAGTTTGCGTATTTTGTAATTCGCTGTTCTTAATACAGTTATTTCGTTGATAGACCTATTTACTAAAGGAAATAGTAATGAAGAACCTATACGAAAAAAGGATCGATCGCGCCAAGCTCGCGCTGGCCTCTTTGGGTGAAATTTGTACTCGTCCGCAGTTCGGCGGTTATGGCGTATTGGCCGGCGGCGTGATGTTCGGCCTGTTTTTGCAGGGTGAACTCTATCTACGCGCCACGGCGCACATTGAGGCGGAATTCCTCCAGCAGGGGATGACGCGACTGCGCTATCTGCGCCGCGGTCTGCCGCTGACCTTGAACTACTACCGGGTAACGGAGGCGCTCTGGGCGGATGAGACGCAGTTGCAGGCGCTCGCGGCCCTCGCCGTGGAGAGCGCCCGCCGCGAGGGAAGCGAGAAGCAAGGCGATACCCGGCTAAAGGCCTTGCCCAATATTGGCCTTAACCTGGAGGGGCAGCTGCTACAGGCCGGTATCGGCAACCCGGCTGAGCTGAAAGCACAGGGTGCCAAGGCGTGCTATCTGAAGTTGGATACCGAGAAAACGCCCCTGAGTATCCGGGTGCTGTTTGCTCTGGAGGGGGCGATCACGGGCTACCATGAGGCGGCGCTGCCACCGGAGCGCCGTGAGGAGTTGCGCAGCTGGTATGAGAGCATCCACCCCGCCGCCAAAAAGTAAGCCTTGAGGTCAGGCGGCCAGCCAGTGGGCTGGCCGCCATTCACGCCGCACTCTCCTGTGCAGGGTGCGCCAGCCGCTGATGCAGGGCCACCAGCTCCGGCAGCAGCCGCAACACCAGCCCCACCTGTTGCAATACCAACTGCTCACGGCTCTCGGCCTCCGGCGTGATGCTTGCCACCCGTTGAGAGAGCTGGGCCAGCAGCCGCTGGATGCGCGCGGCGTCATGCTCGGTCAGGTGCAGCGCACCATCGACGTAGCAGGCGGTGTCATCCAGAATGGCGAGGACGGCCGGATCGCCCAGTTCACCGCGATGCGCGCCAAGGGCGGAGATATAGCTGAGCAGCGTATGGTTAAGGCAGAGCAAGCGGAACGCCTGCTCCTGGCGATCGGCACTGTTATCTGGCTCCGCCGACATATTGGAGATCACCGAGGCCAGTTCGGCATTGCCATTGTGGGCATCGCGACGGGCGATACGATACTCCAGACGGTTGTCGCGCCCCTGATGGTACTGCACCAGTATGGCGTCAAGGTAGCGGCAGTCGGCATTCAGCGCCCGGTCAATCACCTGCGGCAGTTGGCGGAAACGCCAGTCCGGCCAGATAAAGCTGACCGCCGCCCAGGCGATGGCACAGCCCAGCAGCGTATCCACCACGCGTGGCAGTGCCACCTCAAACCCCTCGCCCAGCAGGTTGAAGCAGAGCAGCACCAGCAGGGTAATGAACATGGTGGCATGGGCATACTGCACGGTGCGGAAGGCAAAGAACAGCACGCCACTGATGACAACCAACACCAACTGACCCTCCGTCGACGGAACAAAATAGAGGATCGGCAGGCCAAGCAGCACCCCGGCCAGCGTGCCAATGATGCGCAGCGCCAGCCGGCGGCGGGTAGCGTTATAGTTGGGCTGGCAGACAAACAGGCTGGTCAGCAAAATCCAGTAACCGTGATCCATTCCGGTCACCTGGATGAAGGCGTAACCGACGCAGAGCACCACGGACATGCGAATGGCGTGGCGGAACAGCGCCGAGCGCGGCGTCAGGTTGCGGCGAAAACGCAGCAACATATCCCCCCAGCCTGACAATCCCTCCTCCGACAGCCGCTCATGGGCGTAGAGGGCGGCGCTCGCCTGCTCAGACTCAATGTTTGCCAGCTGGGCATCAATGGCGCGCAGGTTTTTCAGCAGGTGGCGCAGCGCCCGCAACAGGTCGCGGTTCTCTGCGTCGGCGGAGAGCCGGGTCAGGGTCGCCTGCAGGTGGCTGAATGCCCGCTCAAACTGGCTGTTATGGTGATAGGTCTGCTGGTGCAGGACGCACTGTGCCAGATGCTGGCAGGCCCGCGCCTGCATAGTCAGCAACCGCTGGAAGCGGAACATGATGTCGCTGTAGCGGAATTTTTCACTCAGCTCACGGTACTGGGCGTGGGTGGAACTGGCGCGCTCATGGATATCCTGCGCCGCAAAATAGTAGTGCAGGGCGCGGCGGGTGCCACGCTGGCCGCGATCCCCCTTCAGGCGCGTCAGCAAGGAAACTTTGGTCTGGTTGAGGGTCGCGACCAGTGTGCCGTTAGCCATCGCCACATCAATCAGCGCCTGATTGCCCTCCTCAAGGTCGGGATCGAACAGGTTGGATTTGGCATCCAAATAGGCGGCAAGCTGGTCAAAACTGCGGGCAATCAGATCCTGCAGCGGCCGGATCGGATAGATCAGGTGGCCAAGCAGCGTTAACAGGTTGTACCACATCGCGCCGCACAGCAGCAGCAGCGGTTGCTGATACCAGACGTGGTACATCGACGTCCCCAGCATGGTGTACACGGCGATCAGCAGGGCACCAAAGGCGATGGTGGCGTAGCGCTGCCCAAGCGCGCCAAGCAGGATGAATCCGCAGGTGGAGAGCGTCAGCCCGGCGGCGAACAGCCAGGGGTAGGGGAACAGCAGCTCAATCGAGGCGGAAGCGACAAAGAAGCAGAGCAGCGTGATCAGCAGGTTGCGTAGGCGGCCGGTCAGGCGATCGTCCAGATCGGCCAGCGCGGCTGCCACCACCCCGAGCGTCAATGGGATGGTGAGCTTGGGCTGGCCCAGCCACCAGGGCACCGCCGCCGCACCGGCCAACGCCAGGGTGATACGGATATGGTACAGGACGCTGCTGTTATAAAAGTACCGACGCAGGCCGGTGGCATAAGCGAGCACAGAAGACTCCGCAAATCATAAAATTGGCCCGGCCGCAGCCGGGGCGAGGGCAGGCCAGGTGGCCTGCCGCCGATTAACGGCGTCGGGCATTATCCAGCCGCGCCTGTTGCGCCACTTCGACTGGCACCACGCGGCGGCCTACCGGCCACAGGGCAATGGCCGCAATCTTGAAATTGGCGATGCCCACGGGAATGCCAATGATGGAGAGGCACTGCACCACGCCGGTAGCGATGTGGGAGAGGCAGAGCCACCAGCCAAACAGCACGAACCAGACCACGTTCAGCAGCGTGCCGCCACTGTTGAGCAGGGTACTGCTCCGCTCCGGGTAGAGCACATCCACATGCACCGCCTCATTGCCGTAGGGCAGCAGCGACAGCTTGGTGATCTCCCAACAGGAGCGGGTCAACGGCAGGGTGAAGATCAGCACCACGCTCACCAGCGTGGCAAACAGCCAGGCGAGGGTGGTGAAAAAGCCACCCAACACGAAATTCAAAATATTCAATACAGTACGCATAATAGAAAAGTTGTCCCTTATTTAAAAAACCTGGTTGCCAGAGTGCGCTATGGTTGTGCCACACCCGGCCAGTTTACCCTTTTTTTAACGCTGGAGCGCCTATCCCTCCCACAGGTAAACTTGCGCTGGAACATTGAACCCTTGGTAACTGACAGCGTGGATTATGGAACTGAAAGCAACGTCACTGGGCAAACGTCTGGCGCAGCACCCCTATGATCGGGTACGGCTGCTCAATGCGGGCCTTGAGGTGAGTGGGGAGCGACACCACTACGTGATCCCTTTCAACCAATTGGTCCGTATTCAGTGTAAACGAGGAATGGTCTGGGGCGAGCTGGAGTTTGAGCTGCCGGGCCAGAAAGTGGTGCGGCTGCATGGCACTGACTGGCAGGAGACGCAGCGCTTCCACCACCACCTGAACGAGGTGTGGCAGCAGTGGAGCGAAGAGATGAGCGTCATCAGTGCCAGCGTATTGCAGGCGCAGAGCGCGGCACTGGCGCAGGCGGAGCAGGCCGATGGCTGGATGAGCCAGCCCGCCCTGTCAGCGTTGCAGGCGGAGATTGCCGATACCTTTGCCGCGCTGCCGATGCCGCTGGCACGGATGACGGAATTTGACGCCTGCCGCGCCGCCGCGGCCCACTGCCGTGCGTGGCTGGAGGAGGGGGAGGCACGACAGGCGGCGCGCAACCGCCGCTGGGCGAAACAGATGCAGGAGGCACACCCGGCGTGGCTCGCCACCTCAGCCACTGGGCCGCTGGATGAGCGGCAGGTGCAGGCGGTAGTGAATGGCGAACGCGCCGTGCAGGTCGCGGGCATGGCTGGCAGTGGCAAAACTGCGGTGCTGGTGGCACGCGCTGGTTGGTTGGTGCAGCGCGGGGAGGCCGCCGCCGGGCAGATCCTGCTGATCGCCAGCGGCCAGAGCACGGCAGATGAGCTGAACGGCCGCCTGAAAATCGAGCAGGGCAAGCAGGCCCCCGAGGCCCTTACCGTGCCCGCGCTGGCGTTGCAGATTCTCCAGCAGGGCGGGCGCAAGGCGCTGGTGCTCAGCAAATTGGAACAGGATGAGAAGGCGCGCCGCGCCCTGTTGCTGAAGCTATGGCGGCAACAGTGTGAAGAGAAAAAGCCACAGGCCAACGGCTGGCGTCTCTGGCTGGAAGAGGAGCTGGGCTGGGCGCTGCCTACCGGCGCGTTCTGGAAAAACCGGGCGCTGGGCGAGCGGCTGGCCGGTCGGCTCGATCGCTGGCTGGGATTGATGCGCGCGCACGGTGGCAGCCAGGCCGCAATCATCGCTGAAGCACCAGAGGCACCAAGCTTCGCAAAACAGGTAAAACTGATGGCCCCGCTGGTGAAGGGGTGGCGCAGCGCCCTGAAAGAGGAGGGAGCGGTGGATGCCGACGGCGCGATCCGGCAGGCGCTGGATCGCTTGAACAAGGGGCGTTTCAATCCACCCTGGCGGCATATTCTGCTGGATGAGTGGCAAGACCTGCCGCCGCTGCATGCGCAGTTGTTGCGTGCCCTCTGTACGGGTGACGATGGCCCCAGCCTGTTTGTCACCGTCAATGCGTCGCTATCGCATGAGACCCACACGCAAGCATTACCGGCTGCGATGGCGGTGTGTACGCTGGCACGCAGCTACCGCGCCGACGCGATAGGCGAGCTTGCCGACCGTCTTCTGGCTGGCCACGTGGCCGCGCGCCGCAAGCTGGGCCTGCGGAACGGGCCATCGCCGGACTTGCTGCTGTTGCCGGATGACCAGCTGGCCGCGCTGCTCGACAAGTTGAGCGGTTTTGCGCAGGAGAAGGAGCGGGTGCTGCTGCTGGCGTGTGACGCGCACCAACGTCCAGCGCTGCTGCAAAAGGCGAAAACCCGCTGGCCAAAATTGTCGCTGGCTTTCTCGACCATTCAGGCGAGCGCGGGGCAGGAGGCAGAGTATGTGATTGTGCTGGAAGCGATGGCGGATGAGGGTGCGGTAGCGGCACTGGAACAGGCGCTGGCACCTGCGGAAGAGGCTGGCGCGGAGAGCCAACGGTTGCTCTATCTGGCGCTGACCCGCGCCCGCACGCGGGCCTGGCTGCTCTCTCCGCCAGAGGCACCCTCGCCGTGGGCGGCGGCGCTGCGTGCGCAGGGCGTGCCGCAGCGTCGCACGCCCTGACGGGGGATTATTTCAACCGTTCTTGCAGATAGCGCTGGTAGTCAGGGATGGTGACCTTCACTTCCTCACGGAACAGGCCGGCGCTGATCAGGAAATCCGCTGTGGCGCGGTTGTTGGCGACCGGGATATTCCATACCGTCGCCAGACGCAGCAGCGCCTTGACGTCCGGGTCATGCGGCACCGCATTCAGCGGGTCCCAGAAAAAGATCAGCACATCAATCTTGCCCTCAGAAATCAGTGCGCCCACCTGCTGGTCGCCACCCATCGGCCCGCTTAGCATACTGGTGACCTCCAGCCCGGTATTGCGCTGTACCAGATTACCGGTGGTGCCGGTGGCGTAGAGCCGGTGCTCTGAGAGCAGAGCCTTGTTCTCATCCACCCAGTTCAACAGGATATGCTTGCAGTGATCGTGGGCAACCAGAGCAATGTGCTTCTGCTTGCCGATCGTGCGGGTCGTGAATTCCATGCGATGTCCCTTATCAGACGTTGAGATAAGTGACAGATTACTGAAACTGTTTTTCTCTGCAAATGCTGGAGCGGGGAAAAGCGGCCCGCGAGGAGAAAAAAGCGCTTTTTGTAGAAAAAAGCGCCTGATGAGGTTATTTCGCGGTTGCGCGGTGCTGTTCCGCCCAAGAGAGGAAGCGAGCTTGGGTGGTGTGATCCGCCTGCTGGAACCAGTACTGCAACATCTGCTCGGTGACGTTCTCACCCTGTAGCGTGACGGTTTTCTGGTTGACGTTGCCGACCACCACCGGCAGCGCGGCTGGGGCTTCCTGAGGCTGGATGGCGAGTGCTGGCAGTGAGGCCGGGTGTTTGCCAGCATTGTAGCCAGCCATGACATTCTCAAGATCTGCCGTCAGGGTCAGGCCGGGCACTTGGAGCGTATCGCGGCGCAGCGGCAAAGGTTGCTGCTGTTCATCAAGAATCTGGTAGTCGCGGTGTGTGTCAAAACGGCGGCCATCACGATCGCTGGCCAGAGTGGGGAGCTTGATGCTGATTGTTTTATGGTTTTGGGTGTCAAAGACCGCGATCTGCGGCGAAGAGTGGTAGATAAATTGATCATGCTGACCCGATTTGACCACCTTGGAGACGCGGAACAGCAGTTGGTGCTCCCCGGCGCTCAACTCCAGGCTGTCAGCACTCTTCAACAGCGAGCCTGATACTTTTTTGCCATCCACCACCAGCAGATCCACTTCGGGTGACAGCGCCAGCGTAGCGGCCATAGCCGGCAGGCCGACGGCCAGCGCCAGCAACCCGGCAAACAGCCTTGCTTTTTTCATTGTGCTCTCCTTTATAAAAATTGACCGCCGATATTCTCAGTGAACCGCCACAGTGTGTCAAAGTTTTTCAAATGGACGCTTTGTTAATATTTAGAAATGAAATGACTGTTGATTATTTATTCATGACGTGAATTTTTTGCTGACAAATTGAACGGGATGGTGCAGTTTGCGGCAAAAAATGTGCGATGGAGTGACGGGCGTCGCCGGTGGGTTACACTTAGCACACTGAACAGGCAAAGGAGTGAAACCATGCAACAGAGTGATATTGCGCAGATCCTGCAATCGGTAAAAACAATCGCGCTGGTGGGTGCCAGTGATAACCCGTCACGGCCAAGCTATGGGGTAATGGCCTATTTGCTGGCACAGGGCTATGACGTGATTCCGGTCAGCCCCAAACTGGCGGGCAAGAGCGTGCTGGGCCAGCAGGCAGTGGGTTCGCTAAAGGAAATTGGCAAGCATGTGGATATGGTCGACGTGTTCCGCAACCCCGATGCGGCCTATGGCGTCGCGCAGGAGGCGATTGAGATTGGCGCGGATGTGCTGTGGTTGCAGATCGGCGTCATCAATGGGGAAGCGGCGGTGCTGGCGCAGGATGCTGGCCTGAAAGTGGTGATGGATCGCTGCCCGAAGATTGAGATCCCCCGGCTGGGGCTGCATAAGTCAGCATAAAGCCATAAAAAAGCCCAGACCGGGTCTGGGCTCAGGCGTTTCTCAGTGATGCGATCAGTGGCGCAGGCGCGGGGTCTTGAGCTGGTGCCGGATATTTTCGGCCAGCTCATCCAGCGAGGGCTGCTCAGGGTGGGCCTGGGCCACTTCACTATCGAGTTGCGCCTCAGCCAGATAAGTGTGCACTGGCTGCCCCTGATCGTCCTCCATGACCACGTGATACCAGGGCGCGAAGCGCAGCGTGTCACTGTCTGCTACCTCCTCCGCACTGGGCTTGTCCAATGAGTATTCGGGATCGATATCAATCACCACGCCCAAATACCCTAGCAGCTTATGGCGAACCTGCTGGCCAATACCAAATTTGCTGGCAATCATAGATGACCTCCTGAGAAACCGTGCCTTAACCCAACAGAGATGGGGGCAAAAGGCACGTTTTCAAGTTACATCACCCGGCAGGCAAAGCCTTTCAGATAGAGTCCTTCAGGGTAGGTGGCAATGACCGGGTGATCCGCCGCCTGGCGGAACTGCTCTATAAATTGTACATCACGCCCCGCGTCCACAGCGGCGTCGGCCAAAATTTTCTGGAAAAGATCGGTAGGCATCAGGCCAGAGCAGGAGAAGCTCAGCAGGATGCCGCCCGGTGACAGGATCTGCATCGCCAGCATGTTGATGTCCTTGTAACCGCGGCAGGCGCCCGCCAGCTGGTTCTTGTTCTCGACGAACTTGGGCGGGTCCATGACGATCAGGTCGAAGGTTTCGCCGCGGTCACGGTAGGCGCGCAGCAGCTGGAACACATCTTCGCGCACGAAATCGGCCTTGCTCAGATCCAGCTGGTTCAGCTCGACGTTCTGGCGCGCCACATCCAGCGCCGCCTGAGAGGTGTCAACGCTGGTGACATGGCGGCAACCGCCCATCAGCGTGGAGACGGCAAAGGCACCGGTATAGGAGAAGCAGTTCAGCACCCGGCGGCCTTCGGCATAGCGGCGTGCCGCCAGACGGCTGTCACGCTGGTCAAGGTAGAAGCCGGTTTTGTGGCCCTGCTGGATATCCACCAGCAGCTGCATACCGTGCTCGGTAATGGGCAGCAACGCCGGCGGCAGGTCGCCCAGCACCTGGCCTTGGGTCAGCGGCAGCCCCTCTTTCTTGCGCACCGCCACATCGGAGCGGTCATAGATCGCGCACTCTGGGAAGCAGTGTTGCAGGGCGGAGAGCAGCGCCGCACGCTGGAACTCCGCGCCAGCGGAGAGCAGTTGCAGCACCAGGAAGTTCTGGAAGCGGTCGATGGTGATGCCCGGCAAACCATCGGATTCGCCAGCAATCAGGCGGTAGCCATTCAGGCCGTCGCGCTCGGCCAGCCACTGGCGCCACTGCTGCGCCTGCTCCAGACGGCGAATGAAGAACGCGGTATCGATCGCCTCTTCTTTGTCAAAAGTCCAGACACGGGCGCGGATCTGGGACTGCGGCGAGTAAGCGCCACGTGCCAGCCACTTGCCCTGGTGGTCATGGATCTCAATGGTGTCGCCCGAGGCGGCTTTGCCCTCAACGCGCGCAACGGCGCCAGAGAAGACCCAAGGGTGACGGCGGAGCAGGGATTTTTCACGCCCTTTGGCGAGAAACAGACGTACGGTCATAATATAAAGGCTGCCAGCTGAAAAAAAAGAGCGACATTGTCGGGCGGTGGTGCCGAAAATGCAATGAATCACATCAGGAGGAGAAGATTATGGCAAATGTCTGTGTTTCTGCCTATGTCTATGGGCGAGTACAGGGCGTCGGGTTCCGTTACTCGACCCAGCAGCAGGCGACCCAGCTTGGCCTGACCGGCTACGCGCGCAACCTGGACGACGGCAGCGTCGAAGTGGTGGCGTGCGGATCACAGCAGCAGGTGGACAGCCTGATTGACTGGCTAAAACAGGGGGGGCCAAAAAGCGCCAAAGTGGATCGGGTACTGACGGAACCCAAGGCCCCCGGCGACTACCCTGACTTCAGGGTGCGTCACTGATTACAGGCACTTCACGGGCTTGGGCAGGCCAGCAATCTTGGTGGCCTGCTTGGCTGGCCCCTTGGGGAACAGGCGGAACAGATAGCGGCTGTTGCCCTTCTCCTCACCATACTTTTGTGCCATCGCCTTGACCAGCATCCGCACGGCCGGCGAGGTATTGAACTCCAGATAGAAGCCGCGCACAAAGCGCACCACTTCCCAGTGCGCGTCCGTCAGCTCAATGCCCTCCTGCTCCGCCAGCAGGGGCGCCATGCCCTCTTGCCAGTCGGCGCTGTTTTTCAGATAGCCCTGCGCATCGGTTTCGATGGGGCGGCCTTCAAACTCGAACATACAACCTCAGTCATGCAGAAAAAACGGCGGGCAGTCTAGCAAAAATCGTGTGCAACGGACAGCAGGGCGTCGCCCCAGCGGAGTGGGGCGACGGGGCAGGGGGATCAGTTGCTGCGGGCGAAGCCCAACAGGCTCAGCAGGCTGACAAAGATGTTGTACAGCGACACATAGAGGCCAACGGTGGCGCGGATGTAGTTGGTCTCGCCGCCGTGGATGATGTTGCTGGTCTCCCACAGGATGGCACCTGAGGAGAAGAGAATGAACAACACGCTGATTGCCAGGTAGAGCGCCGGGATTTGCAGGAACAGGTTGGCGATCACCGCCACCAGCAGCACCACAAAGCCCGCCATCATCATGCCGGAGAGGAAGGACATATCCTTACGCGTGGTGAGCACGTAGGCCGAGCAGCAGAAGAACACCAGTGCGGTGCCGCCCAATGCCAGCATAATGATGTCTCCCGCGCCCGCCGAGAGCAGCGAACTCAGGATCGGCCCCAGGGTGTACCCCATGAAGCCGGTCAGGGCGAAGGTTGCCAGAATACCGGCCGGGCTGTTAGCCAGACGGTAGGTCAGGAACATCAGGCCATAAAAGCCTACCAGCATCAGCAACAGGCCGGGTGCCGGCAGTTGCAACAGGGTACTGGCCGTCGCCGTCAGGGCAGAGAAGCCCAGCGTTAACGCCAGCAGGAAATAGGTATTGCGAAGCACCTTGTGGGTGCTGAGGAGCGATGACTCCCGTGACGATACGACGATACGATCCATAACCATCCACCTATAAAGAGTGAAAAGAGAGGAAATAATAAGAAGTTACCGTAAGCGGGCAAAGGCGTTTTACCCTTCTTTACGCGCTCCTGACGCATAAAAACGCATCATCCTGATGATATTTGCAACGCTTACGTGCCTTATGTCGATTTTTCAGGCAATTGACACACATCGGGCTTTACAACGTGATCGGGGATGTTTATAGTTCGCGTCGTTGCGGAGGAGTGGCCGAGCGGCTTAAGGCAACGGTCTTGAAAACCGTCGATGGGAGACCATCCGTGAGTTCGAATCTCACCTCCTCCGCCACTCTCCCTGCAGTACCTCATGACACTCTCCCTGATAGTTCCAAGCGCCGTATCTTCTTTGACTTTCCTTATCTTTGCACCGATGTTCTCTCTGTCTGTAAATGCCCGCAGAAGTGTGATCCTGTTCTAACTTAAGCACGACACATAAGTCGTGATAGTGGAAAGTGATGTTCATCACATTCAGAAACTAAGTAATAAATTAGGATTAGTGCCAATAGACGAACGGAGGTTGTCTGTTGTTTTCCCGTCGAAGAGCTGACTTGCCTGACAACCGGAGATAAGCGCCGGGGGTTAACGACCTTTCCTCACGGACTTCTGTTAGCAGCAGATAGGCCAATCAGTAAAATGATGTTTTGCAGCAAAAATATACCCTGCCTGGCGCAGGGTTTTTTTGTTGCTGGCGATCGGTGATGACTGCGGCGCGTGGCACATCTGGGCTGTATTGTTTATTATATCTTCATGATGGGCGTGAATATGTGTCGCCCGCGATTGCACGCAGTACGCTGCGTAATGAGATGTTGTGGAAAAGAGATCCCCTCTCCCGGAGAGACCTCCGTATCAGGAGACGTTGGGCGACGCGCAGTTTGCGGTCGCCGTGCTGGTGGTAGCCTCCAGCGCCCTTATCATTTTTACGCTGATTATTACACTACTGGTGACCTGACGGACAAGGAGGGAAACAGCATGGAGAAGAACCGTTTCGATGACAACAAACTGATTGCCCTCATTGCCTTGCTGGCCTCCAGCCTGATTGTGGTCTCCGTGATGTTTGCCATCACCTACTTCAATGATGTGAAGCACGACGACGCCCGGCTGGACGTCAAACGCTGCTATATCAAAGAGTCACCCTCTACGCTTTCACCCAATACTTGAGGCACCCCTCGCTGTGGCCAGTGACCGGATCGCTGGTTGGCAGCGGCACCGCGAGCACACTTTTGCGGCGTTTCGCCAACAGCGGCGGCTCATCCCGACAGAGGTCAGGGCTAAAGCCGGTGGGGTAGGCGCCCACCAGCATAAAGGCCTTGTCGGCCTCCATCTGCTTATGACCCACTCCCGCCGGGAGCAGCAGCACATCCCCGGCCGTGACCTCATGCACTGGCCCGCCTTCACCACCGAGCTGTAATTTGGCGGAGCCGGCATAGCAGCCGAGTACCTCATGGGTGTTGGAGTGGAAATGGGTATAGGGGTAGACCGGGTAACGCCACTGCGGCGGCCAGCCATTGGCGGTGAACAGGTGCTCCAGGTAGGCCGCGGGGTCAGCGGTTTCCGGCGGCAGCACATGGTGATAGAGGATCACCGGATAGGGGCTGTTAGGGACACCGTGGGCAGCTTTGGTCAGTGCAATCCTCTCCATGGCAACCTCCCGTGATTGCGCGCGCGCCGGGGAACCAAAGGGCGACACGGCCAGTAAAATGAAAAAGCCGCAAAACTGGCGGCGATCAAGCGGCATCGGCGCTCCTCCTTGGGTAACGGTGGAATAAGCACAGCAATTGCGCAGGCTTACATCAAACAGGTATAGCGCAAAACGTGATGCTGGTCGCGGTAGGAAGATTTTTCCTGTGGCTTTTTTTCCCACGCGGACGCGGGCAAACAGGCCGTCTGGCAAGGGGTGGCGCGCACCCGACGGGGGTAAACCGGTCTCATAGGAAAATGCCGGGCGGTGGCAAAATCGGCAAACGAATTTGAAAAACTTGCGTTATCTTCTAGGCTTAAAGGACATCACGCACCTCAGGAGGAGAAGTCATGAATAAAAAAACGCTGTTAATGGCGGCAATGGGAGCTGTCACGCTGCTGTCAGGCTGTACCGCATACGACCGTGCTGCCAGTTATGTAGATGAGCCGGTTGTCAGCGATGTCAAAGTCGGTATGACCCGCGCCCAGGTGCGCGCCATCGCCGGCCCGCCATCCACCGACGCCACGCTGGTGCATGCCAAGGGCACCTGTAGCACCTACGCGGTGAAACCACGTGACGGCAAGGCGCAGACCTACTTTGTCAGCTTTGATGAAACCGGCCATGTGATGAACAAGGGCTACCAGTCCTGCTCCGATTACGACAAAGACCCGCAGCAGGGCCAGTAATCGCACCACATCAGAGAGGCCGCCGGGGAGACCCGGCGGCCTTTTTTTATCGATGCGTGGGCAATCGCGCAATTTGGCAGCAAAGCGGCCAGCTATTCCCGCCATGGCTGGCGGGGGAGATGGCGTAACCTGAGTGTTCACTCACAAGGAGACGCCATGAGACCGAAAACTGAGCGGTTGTTTAAATGCCTGAGCCTGCTGTGCGGGCTGACCATCGTCGTGCTGCTGGTGGTGATGTACCGTACCAGCCCCTAGGCCGGCTCGTCGCCGTCAATTTTTACGCCGATCCGGGTCACGGTGTGGCCCTCCATCTCTGCAATAGTCCAGACCAGATCGTTCCACTCCACGTGGTCGCCAATCACCGGCTCACCGCCCAGATGCTGCATGATGAAGTGGCGCAACGGTTGGTTGGGATCAATCTCCGCCTCCAGCGTCAGCCCATATTGCGCCGCCACGCCGCCCAGCGGGGCATCGGCGTCGAGGATAAAGTCGCCAAAGAAGCGCTCATCCACCACCCGGGTTTTCGGCGTCTCGCTGAACAGCTTGCCGAGCCGCGGAATGTCGCTCTCGCGGCCAATCACGCACAGGACGTCCCCCTCCTGCAAGCGGGTGTGGCGGGAGGGATAGATCATCTCCTGGCCGCGGAACAGCGCGGTAATGCGGGTCTGCGGCGGCATGTGCAGGTCACGGATTGCCGCGCCGATGTACCACTTCTCCGCGCCAAGCTTGTAGGTAAAGTGCTGCCAGACGTTTTGCGGGTCGATGTCCAGCCCAATGCGTGACTCCGGCGTAGGCTGGGGCGGCACCAGCACCCGCGCCCGCTGGGCGGCCCACGCCAGCGAGCTGCCCTGCACCAGCAGTGACACCAACACAATAAAGAAGGCGACGTTGAAGAACAGCCGCGCATCCGGGATGCCCGCCATCATCGGGAAGACCGCCAGGATGATGGGCACCGCGCCGCGCAGGCCCACCCAGGAGAGGAAGATGCGCTCGCGGCCCGTAAAACTGCGGAACGGCAGCAGGCTGGCGAACACCGCCACCGGCCGGACAAACAGGATCATCCATACCGAGAGCAGCAGCGCCGGCACGGCAATCGGCAGCAACTGGCTCGGGGTGAGCAGCAGGCCGAGCACCATGAACATGCCAATCTGGCTCAGCCAGGCCATGCCATCAAAGGTCTGCAAAATGCCGTGGCGGTTGCGGATCGGGGAGTTGCCGAGTTTCAGCCCGCAGAGGTAGACCGCCAGGATGCCGCTGCCCTCCAGCAGGGTGGTAAGGCCAAACACCAGCAGGCCGCCGCTCAGCGCCAGCAGTGGGTAGAGGCCGTTGGCCAGCGAAATGCGGTTGATGGATTGCTGCAACAGCCAGCCGCCTGCAAAGCCAAGCAGGATGCCAAGGCCAAACTGGCGCACGATGTCGATAAGGAACATCCAGCTCAGGCCCTGCTCGCCCTTGCCGATCATGTCAATCAGGGTGATGGTCAGGAACACCGCCATCGGGTCATTGCAGCCGGACTCAATCTCCAGCGTGGCGCTGACGCGGTCATTCAGCCCCTTGCCGCCAATCAGCGAGAAGACCGCCGCCGCATCCGTCGAGCCAACAATCGCGCCAATCAGCAAGCCCTGATAGAGATCGATGTCAAACAGCCAGGCGGCCGCCAGCCCGGTAAGGGCGGCGGTGAGCACCACGCCCAGCGTCGCCAGCGACAGCGCTGGCCATAGCGCGACGCGGAAGTAGGATGCGCGGGTGCGCATACCGCCATCCAGCAGGATCACCGCCAGCGCCAGGTTGCTGATCAGGTAGGCGAAGGGGTAGTTGTCAAACTCGATGCCGCCCAGACCATCGACCCCGGCCAGCATCCCGATTGCCAAAAAGATCACCAAAATGGGAATGCCGAGGCGGGAAGAGAGCGAACTTAGCAGAATGCTTGCCCCCACCAACACGGCGCCAATCACAAACAGTGTGTTGATTGTGGATGCGTTCACTCTGCCTCTCTCCTTTTTGCCAGTCATGCAGCAACCATGCCAGCGTGTTAAATGGTCTGGATAATCCAGATATAATTTAACCCGAGAATAGCAAAGAGGTTATTGATAATTTAGGAAAATGAGCGCTTGCGCCTTTTTTGGCAGGCGCAGCGCGGCAGGGAGGGGGGCCGGTTCCCTCTGGCCCAGGATCCTACCTTCAACGGCGGCGGTCACGCGGGTTGAGCAGGTCACGCGAGCGGCTCAACCGGATGTGCCGGGTCAGGGCGTAGGCCGCCACCACACAAAGCAGCACCAACAACCCAATCAATGCAGTTTCCATAAGCATATCTCCGGTAAGGGGCAGAGGTCAGCCG